>CBDAVP010000027.1:0-472449 GCA_965201075.1 Isosphaeraceae bacterium
CGCCTTTCCGGGGCGCCGACGGCGTTCGCCGTGGTCAGCGAGGGCGCGGTCTCGCCGACCTATCATGACGCCTCGTCGGTGGCTCGTGGACTCTCGGGCCTGGAGCTGGAGTATCTGAGGAAGGTGGCCCCCTCGCTGGGCGGTCCTCAGGCGGCCGAGTTGGGTCGGGTGGTGTCGGCGGCCGTCGCCGGGCGGGCGGTGCGTTCGGCCGGGGCGTCCTCCGCGGCGCTGGACCGCCGGGCGCTGGTCGAGGCGATTCCCTCTCGGCCGTTGGCGAACCTGGTCTTCCGGCAGCTTCAGAGGGACGCGTCGCTGGTGGCCCGACCCCGGCTGAAGACCGCCGCGGTCGCCGCGGTTCAGCGGACGTTTCAGTTGATCGAGACACAGGGGTCGGCGGTTCCGAACCCGATCTCGACGGCCTTGAGGGGCGTCCTGTCGAGAGACCTCGCCGCTTTGACGGGCCAGCCGGCGCCGGTGGTCTCAGGGGTCCAGCACCTTCATCCCCGGGGCGGGATCAACGAATCGGCGAAGGCCGTTACGACCGCGACAACGACCGGGGGCACCGTCCGGGCGCAGGTCGCCGCCCCCGACGCTTCCACGACCTCATCGGGTTCGTCGACGCTGCCCTCGGTCGTCGACCTTCGGCCGGCGTTCCTGGATGACCCGACGTTCGCCACGCCGTTCGACCAGCAGTATGAGGATTGCAGCGTCAACTCACTGGCCGGGGCGATCGACTACCTGATCGCCACCCAGCCGAGCCTGTCCACGCTCGACGTTGAGAGCTTCGAGCCGTCGCGGCTGTTCCTGTACTACAACACCCGGTTCATTGAGGGCGACCCGTTCTCCGACACCGGCACCTATCAGAGCGACGCCGTCGCGGTGGCCACCAACCAGGGGTTCACCTCCGAGGGGTCGGTCGTCAGCGACAGCACCGGCGATGTCTGGACCTATCCCACCTCCTCCACCGACCAGTACCAGGTCAACCCCGGCGCTGCCAACGCCCTGACCGGGGCGCTTTACACCATCACGAGTTCGACGGCGCTGGATGAGACCGCGTCGGTCGACCAGTTGAAGCAAGTGCTGGCCACCAAACAGGTCTTCACCTTCTGGACCAACTGCGAGTACTTCCCCGACAATAACCAGGACTGGCCGGGCTTCAAACCGGGCGTGACGCCGACGCTCCCCGCACCGCCGGACAAGACCCCCACGCCCGACGATGGCCACTTCATGCTGTGCGTGGGGTACGACGATTCCAAGCAGGCGTTCATTGTGCGCAACTCGTGGGGCAGCGATTGGGGAATCAACGGGTTCGCCTACATGCCGTATTCGTACTTCACGACGCAGATCCCCAACTCGAACGGGGCGGGGACGTGGTCGCACCCGATGTACACGATCAACTCGATCGGCGTGACGGCGCCGCCAGCGCCGTCGATCGGCGACCTTTCGCAGTTGGTGCCCCAGCCGAACATCGACACGACCGTGGGGCAGGTCCACATCGACACGTCGCAGGCGGGAGCGGCGGGGACCGCGACGAGCTTCGACTACTACGACGGCTCGGGCGGCAAGAACGTCACCCCCCTGCTCTTCAGTTATGACACGTCGACCGACGTCTATACGCTGACGGCCGTGGGCGCTTCGGCGAGGATCAACACCAAGAAGACGGTGGGCGTGCCGTTCTTCGCCCAGGAGGGGACGACGGCGCTGGGGACGAATTCGGTCTTCGGTTTCTATGATGGGTCGGTGGTGAGCAACGGCAACGGCGGGTTCACCTTCACCCCCGCCGCCGGCAGCATTCCGTATGCGACCACCAGCAGCGTCGGACCCTGGCTGACGACCGACGTGAGTGGTGGTTTGTCGAGCCTGTCCCTGGGCGAAACCTTCTCCCTGGACGCTGGCGCGGGGACGATCGCCCTGAGTTCCTCGGCGAGCCAGCGAGTGTATTCGGCGATGCTGGTCACCACGCCAACCGCCGTCGAGAGTTGAGGCCAACCGACCCCGGCGCAGGACGGCCCCTTCCTGGCTCGCCTTGGATCAACCGAGGTGGGCGAGGAAGTCTTCCAGGGCTGGGCGGCTCGCGGTGATCGAGGCTCCGTGGCCGCCGGGATAGGTGTAGACGGCGGCGCCGGGGTGGTCGGCCAGGAGGTCGGCGGCGCTGGTGTCGGCCCGGACGTTGGGGTCGGACTGGCCGAAGGCGGCGACGACGTGCGCCGAGGTGTTCAAAGGGCCGCTGAAGGCGGCAACGGTGTTGGCCCGAAAGGGGGCCAGGCCGGAGATCGGGCGGACGAAGTGGTCGGCGGCGTGACGGTTGAGGAAGGCGCGGACGTCGGGCACTCCGTAGTAGTCCAGCACGGCCGAGACGTGCAGGCCAGGGGTCGCGGCGACGCGCAGGGCCAGGGCGCCTCCGGCGCTGAAGCCGACCAGGCCGACGCTCTGGCCGTGGGCAAGCACGGCGACCCGGTGCGCCAGGGCCGCCACACCGGCGGGGGTGTTGACGCGGGGATTAGCCAGTTGCACCACCCGGTCCCCCGCGTGTTGCAGCACCGACGCCGCGCCGGCGGTCAGTCCGTCGGGCTTGGCGGCGTTGAAACTCGCGCCGTTGAGCACGAAGACCAGGGTCATCAGCGATCGGTCCTCGCAATGCTCCAACGTCGGGACGGCGCGGCGGTTCGGGGTCCGGTCGGGGCTCATGGGAGAGGTGGCCTGGGGTTGGTGCCGTGTCGATCGGGGAAGATCGCGAGGGATCAGTCTATCAGAAATCTCTAGGTCGCCGATGGTCGAGGCGAGACGCGGGAGGAAGAAATGGAGCCAATCGGTCGGCGATCGTTCGGGGACGCGTGCGCCACCGCGACGTTGCGAGGTCCGCGGGACGTTCGCGGCGTGACGGAGAGCAATGCGACCCGGAAAAACATCTAAAGGACGGGCCCTGCCCTACCGATGCCCCAGAAATCGGAGGCAAGGGATGCGTGCCAGGATGGCGCTGGTGGTCGGCCTGATGGGGTTACTTACGGGTTGCTCGGAGTTGCGGCACTATCGGCCGGGCCCCGAGCATGCCGGCTTGCGGTCGTACATCTACGAACATTCCCCGATCGACGACCATCCGATGGTTGGAAAGTTCCAAGAACGGCCGATTCGCGGCACCCGGGCCAGGCCGAAATCGGTGGGCCTGTTGCCCTGATCCGGGGGTTGGCGGTCGTGCCCCATCGGTGGTTGGGCCATCGCGGGGGGGGGGCGAAGCTGTTCGCCGAGGGTCCAACCTTCGCCTATTGTGGACCCTCATTCTTTTTTGTTGGTCATTTTTACCAAGCAGGATCAAAACGGGCATCTCTTCGGATACAACCCCTTCGGATCATAAAATCCTATCGTCACTCACTCTTTCAAGCCCCGGATTGATCAGAACCTCTGACTTCTGACCGAGTCGCGGTCTGGGCGATGGGACGATCGGGGTGTCGATGCGCCTGAGCATCGTTCCGACGGCTCGACCGATCGCATTGGTCCCTGGTGTTGCTCACCCTTCCCGAGCGGCGTTGCGGAGTTCCTCCCATGGCGGCGAAGTTGATCGCGGCGACCCAGACCTTCAAGCCCCAAAGTCTTATGTATTTCGGGGGGGATACGACCTCGTCGGCGACCCCTCCCCCGCCGGTCCTGGTGACGGTGTTCACTGGCTCGTTCTTCGCCGGCCACGGGGCTGGGCATTCGAAAACGTCGTTGGACATCCTTTTCCCGTTGGTGGACGGGACGCAATCACTGCTGACGTACCCGATTGCGAGCCTGTTCGCGTCGGCCGTGGCGACCGCTGCGCTGTCGGCGACCCTGGGCAAGGGCAGCCAGGACATCTGCGAGGTGAACTCCGCGGTGGTGGACCTGCGGATGGTGGACCTGGCTCCGTCCCAGCCGGCGAAGAAGGTTCTGGTTCCGGTCCTGTCGGCCCGGTTGGAGTCGCAGAACTCCGAGGTAAACCGGATTGCCTACCATGTCACGGTGATCAGCCGGGGCCTGCCGACCCGACTCGTCCCTGTGGCGATCGACAACGCGGTCTGGGACGGCACATACTCGAAGATCGGCTCGGTGGTGGTCGCGGGCGACCCGTCTCCCTGAGGCCGGTCGATGGCTCGGGCTCCGGCCGTTTGGGGGAAGATCGACCCGCGGAGCCCTGGCCGGCGGAGCCCTTCGTTCAACCCGGCCAGGTTCCGGAAAAGACCTCGACGGCCGGGCCGGTCATGAAGACCGGGGCGTTGTCGGCGGCCCATTCCAGTTCGAGGTCTCCGCCGGGGAGGTGGGCCAGCAGGGTGCGGCCGGTGGCTCCGGTGAGGACTCCCGCGACGCAGACGGCGCAGGCTCCCGTTCCGCAGGCCAGGGTCTCGCCCGAGCCGCGCTCCCAGCTTCTCATGCGCACCTCGTTGGGGCCCAGAACCTGCACGAAGTGGACGTTGACCCGTCGGGGGAACGTTTCGTGGTGCTCCAGGGTCGGGCCGACCTCCTCGACGGGGAAGTCGTCGACGTCCTCGACGTAGAGGACCGCGTGGGGGTTGCCCATCGAGACGGCCGTGACGGCGAGTTCGTATCCCTCGACGACCATGGGGACGTTGACGGGCGGGTCTCCGGAGAGGGTCGTCGGGATTCGCGACGCTTCCAGGATCGGCGGGCCCATGTCGACGCGGACCCGGCGGGCCTGGCCGTCGGTGATTTCGAGGTCCAGCGTCAAGACGCCTCGGCCGGTCTCGATGGTGAGGCGAGTGCCGGGGGCGTGGCCGTGGTCGTGGACGTACTTGGCCACGCAGCGCACGCCGTTGCCGCACATCTCGGACTCGGACCCATCGGCGTTGAACATGCGCATCCTGGCGTGGGCGAGGGTTGAGGGACCGATCAAAATCAGGCCGTCGGAGCCGATGCCCTTGTGGCGGTCGCTGACGGCCACGGCCAGGGCCGAGGGGTCGGCCGGCGTGGGGTCACGGAAGGTGTCGACGTAGACGTAATCGTTACCGGTGCCGTGCATCTTGGTGAAATTCAGAGCCATCGGACCCTCGAAATCAACTCAGTTTGGCCCTTCGGCCTCGAACCACTCCAGGCCCCCGGGCAGGGGGTCGGCCGCGAACTCCAGGTGGACGACTCGTCGGCGCCTCGGCTCGGCCGAGGCGGGCGAGGCGTGGAGGATCAAGGGGCGCATCACCAGGGCGTCGCCCGCGTCGGCCGAGCAGGTGACGCCCTCTCGGCGGTTGGCGACGGTCTCGGTCTCCGGGTCCGGCGGTTCATCGTCGTGAGAGCCGGGGATGACTCGCAGGGGACCGTTGGTGGCCGGGCAAGGGTCAAGATGGAGACGCACGGCCAGCATGCGTTGAAGCACGGATAAAGGAGGCTGGACGTGCGTTACGCCAGCCTTGAGCGTCCAGGGGCCGAAGCCGGGAGCGTCCACGCGTTCGCGGACGGCGATGGTCCGGTCGCGATGCCAGGGAACGGCCCAGTTGGCGCCGGGGGTTTTGTCGAACAGCAGGCCACGGACCGGGAACGCTCCGGGGCCCAGGATTGGCTCGACCAGCGAGCGGACCTGGGCGGAATCGGCCACCCGCCGGACTTCGGGGGATCGCTCCAGCAGGGAGCGGACCGCGTAGACGACGCCGTTTCGGGTTCGACACGCGGGGGTGTCGCCCTCGGGGGTCGGTCGTTCGAGCGCTTCGGTCAAGGCCGCCAGCACGTCGGAACCCAGCACGCCTGGGACGATCGCATATCCGTCGCGGGCGATCGCCGCGGCATACCCGGTCGCCATGGAATCGTCCCCCTCCGAAAACCTTCCGCGAGTTTACCCCGATCGCCACCGGTGTGTCACCACGGCGGGCGGTTGCTCGGCGGTGGGCGCGGCCCTACAATCCGCGCGATCCCCTCGTCCCCTTCGCCGTTCGCTGTCTCGCCAACCGAGAGGTCCCGTCATGAGTCGCCCGCCGGTCGGCCTCGTCGCGCTTTTGTGGCTGCTGCTGGTTGGTCCTGAGTTGGCGAGGGGTGACTCGTTCGCCTGGGTCGAGGGGGAGACGCCGACTCGGGCGAACGTGAAGGCGAACCTGGCCGGCTGGGGCAACAAGTCGTTCCTCTCGGGCGAGAAGTGGCTGCATTTGAGCGTCGACGCCGAGAAGGTCGAGGCGGAGGTGCCCGCCGAGGGGGCGTTGTTCCTTTATGAGATGGAATTGCCCGAAGCGGGGAGTTATGAAGCCTGGGCGCGAATCGGGTTCGAATTCGCCCGCTCGCCGTTCGACTGGCGGCTGGATGATGGGCCCTGGACGCGGGTCGAGCCGAGCGAGTTGACGACCGACCTGATGGAGATCGACTTCTTTTGCGAGGTCGCCTGGCTGAAGCTGGGGGAGCGGTCGCTGGGCGGGGGAAAACATGCTTTGGAAGTGCGGCTGCCGAAGCTCAAGGGGGGGGAGGGGAAGACGGCCCGCGTGCTGTTTGCCCTCGATGCGGTTTGCCTGCACAAAGGGCCGTTCGTGCCGTTCTCGAAGTTCAAGCCGGGGGAGGACCACCGCGACGAGGTCGACCGCAAGGCCGAGGCTCAGGTGTTCCGGCTGCCGGAGCCGGGGCCCGAGGGGGCGCGTTCCTCGGTGTCGCTGTCTGGGTTGTGGGAGGTTTGCCGATTTGACGAGCAGACGCCGGGGCCGGTGGCCGAGCCGATCGGGGGGCGGCCCGAGCATCCCCGCTGGCGGGGCATCCGCGTACCGGGGGACAAGAACACGGCCCGGCCCGACCTGGTCTTCGCCCATCGCCTTTGGTATCGGACGCGGGTGGACGTGCCGACGGGGGCCTCGGGGCGGTCGTTCGTGCTGGAGTTTCCCCAGAACAGCCTGAATACCACGGTGGTCGTCAATGGCGTGCCTTGCGGGTTCTCCAAAAATCCGTTCGCGGCGGCGGCGATCGACGTGACGAAGGGAATTCGTCCGGGCACGAATGAAATTTGGGTTGGTATCCGAGACGCCTGGTATGGGCGGTCAGCCGACCCGGACGACCCGTTGCGCCTGCGCAAGACGTTCAACCTGCCGCTCAAGTTCTTCAGCGACGGATTTCAGGACCTGGCTTACCCGATCTGGGGCGCTCCGCAGTCGGGGATCTTGGCGACGCCTTTGCTGTCGTGCGTGGGTCCGGCCTATGCCGCCGACGTATTTTGCAAGCCGTCGGTGGCTCGCAAGACGCTCGACGTGGACGTGACGGTCGCCAACCCGGGGGCTCGACCGGCGAAGGGCGAGTTGGTTTGCGAGGCGATCGACGAGCGGGGGCGGGTGGTGAAGCGGCTGGAGGCTCGGGAGTTCTCGGTGGAGGCCGGCGGTTCGGCGTTGGTTACGGCTTCGGGCGGTTGGGCCGACGCGACGCTTTGGTGGCCCGACCGCCCGAGACTTTATCGGTTGCGGACGACCGTACGCGTGGATGGTAACGCGTTGGACGTGCGGGAAACGCCGTTTGGGTTCCGCGAGTGGGGCGTCGATGGCAAACGGTTCACGCTCAACGGCGTTCCGTTCCACGGGTGGGCCGGCGGGGGGGACGACTCGGGGACGCCCGACGAGTGGTTGGGCCACTACCGGGCCGAGAATCAAAAGATGATGCGGTTCTGGGGGACGTCGTGGAAGGGGCTGGCTACCGAGGCGGCCCTGGAGTTCTTCGACCGATCGGGCGTGGTCGTGCGACGGTCGGGGATGCTCGACGGCGAGGCAATCGGCTACTTCGCGGTTGAGCCCAACGAGGCGGCCCGCAAGCGGCTTGGCAGCGAGATCAAACTTGACCTGATGGCCAACTGGCGGGACCAGATGGTCGCCCAGGTCAAGGGAGAGCGCAACCATCCGTCAGTAATGCTGTGGTCAATTGAAAATGAGTGGCTATATATCAACTGCATTAATCTTTACGGAAACCTGATGGACGGGTTTGAGTCCGAGGTGAGGAAGACGTCCGAAACAGTTCACGCGGCCGACCCGACGCGGTCGACGATGACCGACGGGGGTGGTGCCAACAAGGACCAGTCGATGCCGGTCCACGGTAGCCACTACGTGGTTGGCCCGTTCCCGAGATATCCGACGCTGGCGTATGAGACCAACATTGAGGGGGGCGGCCGAGGCCGGTGGATCTGGGATCAAAAACGGCCTCGGTTCGTGGGTGAGGACTTCTTCATGACCGGAAATCACCCCGAACTGTCGTACTTCGGCGGCGAGGCGGCGTTCCTGGGCAAGCAGGGGACCGGGCCGGCGACGGGGCTGGCCCTGCGGATGCTTCAGGAAGGGTATCGCTGGGCCGACTTCGGCGCCTGGCAGTTCTGGCTGGGGCTGGCGGACACCGATGGCCAGCATTTGCGGTCCTATGCCGACCGCGCCGCGCTTTGCCGGCAGTGGGACTGGACCTTTGGCCCCGGCCAGTCCGTCCGCCGGCGCGTCGCCCTGTTCAACGACACCCACGACGCCACGCCTTTGCGGTTTTCCAAGGTGTTGACCATTGGCGGCGCCACCGTGGCGAAGGAGGAAACCGAGCATCGCGTTCCGCCGGGAGGTCGCGAGGAGCTGGATTTGACGCTGGCGATCCCCCGGAACCTGCGTGGGCGGGTCGAGGGGACGTGGGCGTTGAAACTCTCGGCTGGCGGGCGGACGGTGTTCGAGGACGTCAAGCCGCTGTCGGTGCTGGAGGATGCGCATTCGCCATTGAAGGGGGCCTTGCTGGTGTTCGACCCCTCGGGCGAGGTTGGGGAGTTCTTCCAGGAGCATCGCCAACCGTTCACGCCCTTGCACGACCTGAAAACCCTGCCTGCCGACGCGAAGGTGCTGGTGGTGGGTCGCGACGCTTTGGATGCGGCCGAGGGGGCTTCCAGCCGGTTGGCGGCGTATGCGGCCGACGGACATGGCGTGGTCGTCCTGGAACAGAAGCACCCTTTGAAATATCAGGCTCTGCCCACGGCGATGGAGGCCGCCAGCAACGAGGGGCGCACGGCGTTTGTTGAGGACTCTGAACATCCCGCCTTGAAGGGCCTCGAATCTCGGGACTTCTTCACCTGGGGGCCGGATGAGGTTGTCTATCGGGATGCCTACCTCAAGCCGACACGAGGGGCGAAGTCGTTGGTGCAGTGCGGCGAGATGTTGCAAAATTCGGGGCTGGTCGAGGTGCCCGTCGGCAAGGGGGTCTTGCTGCTCAGTCAGTTGACCGTCGGCCGGAAGCTGGCCGAGGTCGCCCCGGCCCGCCGCCTGTTCGCCAACCTTTTGGGGGCCGCGGCGTCGTACCGGTTCGAAACGCGACCGGTCCTTGCCTGCGTCGAGGGAAGCTCGCCACTGGCCGCGGCCCTGGACGGCCTGGGACTCAAATATGCGTCGGTGAGCAACCCTCTGGCGGCTCTGGAAAACGCCCAAGGCATCGCCATCGTTTCGGCGACGCCGAACCATCTGCGGGCCCTGGCCGGCGGGCAGGCGGTCGTCGACAAGTTCGTGGAGGGCGGCGGGCGTTTGATCCTCAACGGCCTGACTCCCGAGGGACTGGCCGACTTCAACCGCCTGGTCGGGTTCGACCACATGATCCGCCCGTTCGGTCGAGAGCGCGTGACCTTCCCCCCCTTGAGGCACCCGCTGACCGCCGGTCTGACGGGGAATGAGATCGCCATGTACTCGTCCGAGCGAATTTTCCCGTGGACCGCCGGCAACTTCACCGCTTCCGACGAATTTTCGTATGTGGTGGACCTCGACGACGTCGCCCCGTTCGCCCAGTTCCCGAATGATTTCCTGAGGAACATGGTCAACGGCTTCGTGTCGGCCGACGCCTGGAAATACATCGTCAACGTCCCGGCGCCCGACTCGCCCCCGCTGGACTTCGCCCTGAAATTCCCCAAACCCCAGGAGATCGCCGGGGTCGAGTGGGTCGGCAACACGTTCTACTATCCGGTGACCCGCTTCGAGCTCCTCTTTGACGGGAAACAGGCCGTCAGCTTCGACGTCAAACCGACCAACGACCCGCAAACCTTCCGAGTCGACCCACCGCGATCGGGGACCGACCTTACCTTGAGGCTGGCGGCCTGGGACAAGATCCCCGGCAAGCAGCAGGTCACCGGGTTGGACAACATCCGGTTGCTGGCCAGGCGTCCGGCTGCTTTCTCCAAAAAGGTTCGGCCGCTGCTCAACATCGGCGCTTTGGTGGAGTATCCCCGAGGCCGCGGGGGGATCGTGCTGGCCAACTTGCTGTTCAAGGACAGCGAGGAGGTTCCTGAAAACACCGGCAAGAAGCGGGCGATCCTGGCGGCAATCCTGCGCAACCTCAAGGCCCCGTTCGGTGGCGGCGGGGCGGTCGTGGCGGGGTCGTCCCTGGATTACCGGCCGGTCGACCTGTCGGGCCGCTTCAACGGCTACCGGACCGATCGCGGCTGGTTCGGCGACCCGAAATTCACGTTCGCGGACCTGCCCGCCGGCCGCCAAACCTTCGCCGGGGTGCCGTTCGAGGTGTACGACTTCCCCACCTCGCCGGTCCCCACGGTGATCCTCACCGGCAAGGGGGCGCCGGGGGGCGATTTGAAGCCGATCCCGCTGAGTGGCAAGGCGGATGCTCTGTTCTTCCTTCAGGCCGCGAGGGTCGACGCCCGACGCTCGGCCGAGGAGGTCAAGGCCGGCACCGCGTCCGAATTGGCCCGCTACGTCGTGACCTATGAGGACGGCCGGACCGCGGAAATTCCCGTTCGAGCCGAGCTTGACGTCGACGACGCGAAGCAGGTCACGCCCGCCGCCCTGCCCGGTTCTCAGGTCGCATGGACCCGGCCGTATCCCGGCACCGAGTTCTCGGCCGTCGCCTATGCCCAACCATGGAACAACCCCCGGCCCGATGTCCCGCTGCGGTCGCTGACGCTTCAGCCCGGCGCCAACGGCAACCGCGGGGCTCTCGCGCTAATTGCCGTGACCGCCGCGTCGGCCCGGTCGTCGGAATCCTCGGCAAGGCCGTTACGTTGAGGAAAATCGGCAAAAACGGAATGAACATCAAAGCGCCCGTCGAGAATGGACGCGGCACTGAACTTGCCGTAGACTGTGTGTGTCGGGTCCGTGTCCAGGAGTGACGGTCGGAAGGCCCGCTCGCGGGCTCCGCCAGGAGGGGAACCGCCGTCGTCGCGTCGCCGTGGAGGTCTTGTCAACCGTCCCGACGTGGGTCACGACCATGAAAAAAGGCCGACGGAACCTGCAGCACGCCAAGTTCGCTCGCCTTCGTCGTCACCTGGAGGTCTGTCTCGACCCGACCCGACCCCGCCGTTTCCGCACCCGCTCGGCCCGCTACGCCGCGGCCCTGGCCGAGCAACTGGGCCTGATCGAACGCCCCAGGGGATGTACCTGGTGCCACCGACGGGCCCGCCTACAGCGCCACCACTGGGACTACACCGAGCCCCTCAACGTGACGTTCCTTTGCCGAGACTGCCACGCGATTGCCGACCCGATGGTCAAGCAAGAGCGGGTCCAGCAGGAATGGCAAACCGCCGAGGCCCTCTCCGCCTGAGTTGAGCGTTCGTCAGTCGCCCGGAGATCGACCCGCAACCGCCCTGTTTGGGGTGGCTAAGGGTCGTCGACGCCCCTCGTTGATCCTGAGGGAGTTGCCTACGTCGCGGGCAACGCTGCCTCGCCGGCCGATCGCCGAGCGAGCCCAATCGGGGTGCGTCCGCGGCACGAGACCTGCGTTGGTGGGGCGATGTTGAGGTTCCCTACGCCCAAACATCGAATCCCCGGAGCGACCGCGATGGCCGACCCCCGCAACATCGCCCACGACAAAAAGGTCATTGACGAGAAGAAGAAGCACCACGAACCGGTCCTGCCAGGCGCCGCCGAAACGCCCCAGCCGGGCAAGAAGCCGTCGCTGGAACCGGCCGATACCCCGGGCGAGACCTATCAGGAGCACTCGCACACACCGCAGGTCGAGGAGCCGGAGGAGTGACGCGGGCCGTTGAGGCGGCTTGAACGGAAGACGAAAAGGGGCGGCCCGGGAATTTCCATCCCCAGGCCGCCCCCGGCCGTTCCTGTCCCTCGGTGATTGAGCTTGCACCGCGTCAGTCCAGAAAGGCGACGTGTCGCATGGCAACGGCTCGGGTCTCGGTGTTCATGACGATCCGGTGCCAGCCGTGCAGGGTAATGGTGGCGTGGTCGGCGTGGCGGACCCGCCCGCGGGCGTGGACTTCGGGGTTGCGCCGCTGGAACCGCCATCCCCAGCGGCGGGCCTCGGGCCGGGTCTTGATCAGTTGTCGATAGGCCGCTTCGCCCAGCCCGTTGGGGTGCTGGCCGCAGGTGTAGACGACCTCGCCGCCGGAGCGGTGGCAGAACTCCAGCAGGTGCGGCTTGCCCTGGTTGCTCCGGCGGATCGGCTCGTCGCGCAGGACGTGGGCCGGGTCGACGCGGAACCTCGGTTCGGGAATGAAGAACCACTCCCCTTGACGACGATAGGCGGCGTTCTTGCGACGGTTGCCGGCCGCCTCGCTCAAACCGGCTCGGGCGCGGGCGGCCACGACCTCCGCTGGCTTCAACGCCTCCTTGGCGGCTCGGACGGTGCCCACCGGGGCCGCCTCGGGCACGGCCGCGACGAACCAGTGGCGCTCGTCATGGCCGCAGAGGAACTTGTGCTTGGCTCTTCCCTGGCGGACCATCAACAGCAGGTGGCGGTCGGCCGGCTGGACGTCCAGCACCTCGACCCGAGAGCCTTGGTCGTCGCCGAGCCCGAGCCCGCCGGTGATCGTGAAATACTCCCCCTCGCGGTCCCGACGGACGTCCAGCGCCAGGGGCAGACGGCTCCCCGACATCAGCCCGAGGCCAAGACGGGCGCCGATCTTCGCGAATTTTCCTTCCAACAACCCAATGCCGCTCATGGATGCCTCCGTGTGGTTGCGACTGGGGTTCCGACACCCCGTCGACGCTCCGGGTTCGCCCGGTGCTTGCCACATTTCGGAGGAAACTCCCCTCTCTTCAGCCCAGGACCGTCACCGTGACCTTGCGGCGGTGTGGGGCGGCGCGGTGCTCCCAGAGGAAGATGCCTTGCCAGGTGCCCAGGTCGCACGAGCCGTCGCGCACGGGGATCGTCATCGAGGTCTCGGTCAGCAGGGCGCGGATGTGCGCGGGCATGTCGTCGGGCCCTTCGTCGACGTGCTCGAAGAGGGGGTCGCCGTCGGGGACCAACCGGGCGAAGAAACGCTCCAGGTCTCGGCGGACCTCGGGGTCGGCGTTCTCGCTGACGATCAATGAAGCGCTGGTGTGGTGGACGAAAACGTGGCAGAGGCCCGTCGCCACTCCCGACGAGGCGACGACCTGGGCGACGCGGTCGGTGATCTCGTAGGTGCGACGGCCGCGGGTCTCGACGGTAAAACGCTCGGCGTGGACCATCGCGATCAGCCTCCGTGGCTCAGGTAAGCCCAGCGCCTCAGGAGCGAGGCGGCGGCTCCGGAGTCGATCGCCTCGGCGGCTCGCGTGACCCCATCGGCCAGCGACTCGGCGCGGCCGGCGACCCACAGGGCCGCGGCGGTGTTGGCCAGCACCACCTGGCGGACGGCTCCGGGCTCGCCGGCCAGCAGCAAGCGTAGTCGCTGGGCGCTTTCGGCCGGGCCGTGGACGCGCAGGTCGGCCGCGTGCGTGGTCGGTAGGCCGAAGTCGGCGGGCTGCCATGTCAAAGGGGTGATCTCCGGCCCCTCGACCAGCAGGACATGCGTCGGGCCGTCGAGGGTCACCTCGTCCAGCCCATCGCCGCCGGTGACGACCGCCGCGCGTGTCGTGGTGCCCAGTCTTGCCAGCGACTCGGCCAGCAGCACCGCCGCCGCGGCGCCTGGGGCTCCCACGAGTTGAAATTCGGGCCTCGCGGGGTTGGCCAGCGGTCCGACCAGGTTGAACAGGGTGCGGAAGGGCAACTGACGGCGGACTGGCCCGGCGTGGCGCAACGCGGGGTGGAAGCGGGGGGCGAACAGGAAGGTGATTCCCAACTCGTCCAGGCAGCGACGCAAAGCCGGGGCCTCGGCCTCGACGGCCACGCCCAGTTCGGTCAGGACCTCGGCGCTGCCGGAGTTGCCCGAGGCCGAACGGTTGCCGTGCTTGGCCACCGGCACTCCACAGGCCGCCGCGACCAGGGCCGCGGCCGTCGATACATTGACGGTGTGGGCCCCGTCGCCGCCGGTGCCGCAGGTGTCGGTCACGGGCGGGGCGCCGGGTTCACGGTCCAGGGGCGTCATCCGCTCGCGGACAGCGCGGACGGCGCCGGCCAGGTCGTCGGCCGACTCTCCGCGGACTCGCAGGGCTGTCAGGAACGCGGCGAGGGCCGCCTCGGGCACGCCGCCGTCCATGATGGCCGAGACCGCGTCAAAGGCTCCGGCCTCACCCAGTGGGTGACCGTTGCCGAGCCGCCCCAGGGCCTCGGCCAGCGGGAACGGGGTCATGGCGAAAATTCCCGAGAGACGTTGAGGATCAAAAGGTCGGTCGCGGAGGGTCACGGCACCCGGACGAGGAACCGCTTGCCGACGCCGTTGACCTGACGTTGGAGGACGAGTTCGACGGGGTGGCGGCCGTCTCGGTGGTTCAGGGCGCGGAAGACGTCCTCGGCGGTGCGGACCGGGGCGTTGTCGACCTGGACGATGACGTCCAGGGGCCGGACCTGCTCGGCCAAAGGTGCCGAGGCGTCCACCTTGGCGACAGCGACGCCTCGTTGGCTTTCGGGCAGATGCATGCTCCGAGCGGTTTCGGCGTCGAGGGTAATCAACTCCAGGCCCTGGCCGGCGGGCGTTGGGGGCGGGATCGTGCGTCGAGACGGAACCGGTGGATGGGGGGCGGGCTCGGTCTGGGCGGCCTGGATCAGCTCTCGGTCGGCCACGGTGACGGATCGAGCTTGCTCTCGGCCGTCCCGCCAGACGACAACCTCGGCCGGCTTGCCGATGGGAGCCATCGACACAAGGTTGATCAGGTGGTTCAGGTCGGAGACGGCCACGCCGTTGAACCGCAGGACGACGTCCTCGGCCTTCAATCCGGCCTTGGCCGCGGGGCTGCCGTCCTGCACCTTGCTGACGCGGGCGCCTCGGGGAACGGGCAAGCCCAGGCGATCGGCCTGCTCGGCCTTGAGGACGTCGAGGTCCACCCCCATCGCCCCTCGGGCCACTCGCCCCGAGCCGATCAGTTGCCCCATGATCCAGCGGGCCAGGTTGATCGGGATGCTGAAGCCAACCCCCTCGCTGCCGCCGCCGTTGGAGGCGATCGCCGTGTTCAGGCCGATGACCTCCCCCTTGAGGTTGACCAACGGCCCCCCGGAGTTGCCCGGGTTGATCGCCGCGTCGGTCTGGAGGAAGTCCTGGTTCTCGACCCCGTCTTCCCACAAATCGTCCTCGTGGCGGCCCCGGGCGCTGATGATCCCCTGGGTGACCGAGTGGGTCAGGCCAAAGGGGCTGCCCAGGGCCAGGACCCAGGTTCCCACCGACGCGGCGTCGCTGTCGCCCAGCCGGGCCGCGGGGAGGTCGTCGCGGCCCAGTCGCAGGACCGCGACATCGGCCTTGGCGTCGGACCAGACCCGCTCGGGCTTCAAGGACCGGCCGTCTTGGAGGAAGATGTGGACGTCGGCGGTAGCGGCCCCCTCGACAACGTGGTGATTCGTCAGTACGTACAGGGACCGCCCACGCTCTCCGCGAACGACGACGCCCGAGCCGGTCTCCTCGAATCGCGCCGCGTCGCCGTCCCGGCGCTTGCCGTCCTTGCCGGCGACGATGTGGACGACGGCGGGCGAAACCGCCTTGGCCACGAGTTCAAACGTGCGGTTGACCTGGGCGAATCGATCGTACTGGCGGGCCAGGTCTTCGTAGACGGCATCCTCGCCCCCTCGGGCGGCCGGGGGCGGGTCAACCTCGGCGGCCGGGGCCGGGGTGGGCGTTGACCCGGGCGGTTCCGAGGCGACGGCCGCGGCCTTGAGACGAGCCGGCCGGACCTCCAGCGGCAGGGCCCCGCGGTCCAGCGCGACGCCCAGCCCAAGGCCAGCCAGCAGTAACGCCAGCGTCCGGACCTGGGATCGGGCAGGGTTGGACATCGCGGGCGGCCTCCTCGACGGGCCGGGTCGGGACGAGGCGGGCGCATCCCCCCGCGGCCGAGGCCCGGCCTCCTAATCTACCTCGTGGCCGGGGCCCGAGTCAAAGCGGCGCGGCACCTGGACGGACAGCCGGGGCAGCCCGGAGAATCGCCGGGTCGCTGGGCCCTCCGCCGTGCCCAAACCTAGCGCGATCGCCCTCGGCTTGGTGGGCGGCCTCGGTCTCGCTCTCGGGCGCCCATCCCCTCTCCACCCCTCAATCAGTCCAGCCCCGCGGCGGCGCGGAGGGCCGCCGGCAGCGTGGCCATCTTGGGCCAGCGGTCGCCGGGCTTGCGCTCCAGGGTCGAGCGGAGGATGTCGCAGACTGGCGCCGGCAGTCGAGGGTTGATCTTGGCCGGGTCCATCGGCGGCTGGTTGATCCGCTGCATCATGTCGCTCATCGACGTGACCGAGTCCATCGGCAAGCGGTTGGTCAGGAACTCAAACGCCGTGGCGCCGAAGGCGAAGATGTCGATGCGCTCGTCGGTGGGCTCGCGCCTTAACAGTTCCGGGGCCATGTAGTTGATCGTCCCGGTGCGGTTGCCGGGGCGGCGGAAGGCCGGGGTGTTGGGGACCGTCAGGCCGAAGTCGATCAGCTTCAGGCGGTCGCCGGTCTCGATCAAAAGATTCTTGGGGCCCATGTCCCGGTGAATGAACCCCTTGGCGTGGACCGCGGCCAGGGCCTCGGCCGCCTGGGCCAGCAGTTCGACGCGGGTGGCCAGGTCGAAGACCCGAGACTGGCGGTACTCCTGGAGGCTGATCCCCTCGACGAACTCCATGACAATGTAATATTCGCGACGGGTGGAGAGGCCGAACTCATACGTCCTGACGACGTGGGGATGGTTCAGCAGGGCGCCAATTTCTCCCTCGGTGGGGCGCGCGACCTGGGCGGCCCGGGCGACGGCCTCGGCGGTCTTGGCGCTGTCCTGGACCTTCAGGCAGACGACGCGGCTGGACTTGCTGTCCAGGGCCTTGTACACCCGGGACATACTGCCGCGGCCGGTCTCGGAGAGGATCTGGAACCGGCGGAGGCTCTCGCGACGCAGCTTCGCCGGGCGGTAAGCCGCGGGCGCCGCCGGGACGGGCGCCTTGGGCCTGGCGCCGGGCATTCCCGCCGGGGCCGCGTCTTTCTTCTTACCGCCGAACAGGTTGCCGAACATCCGCCCCGTTCCTTTCCCCGCCCGCTCGCCCGCCCGACTGACTGATCCGCTCGATCGTAAAGCGGCCGGACCGGCGAAGCAAATCCCGACGGCTTCGGTTCCCTGCTCATGGGTTCGAGTCAGGTCCAGTCGTGTCCATCAAAATCGGCGCATGGTTCCTTCGGTCGGCCGCCAGGGCCACCAGGAAGGCGCCTAGCACCAGCGTCGAGATCCCCAGGTTGACCAGGAACGTTGACATCCGGACGGCTGGGTCGTCGAAGAACCCGCCGTACTTTAGCACCCGTCCCGAGAGGATGAGCCCCTGGAGGATGATCCGGTGGACGGCCAGGACCAGGCCCACCCCGATCGCCCAGCGACGCCCCCTCATCATTTGCCAGGCGACCCAGGCCGTCGGCAGGGTGTCCAGCAAGGCCGTTCCCGCCACGTCCCGGTAGAATTCCCAGGGGCGGGGCGGGGCCGGCGCCATGCCCGAGGCCACCAGCGCCAGACCCAGCGACGAGCGGAACAGGTAAAGGTAGCCGTACACGACCACGAACCAGCCGGCATCACGCACGCGGCGGGGCTGGGTCGCCCAGTGTCCCAACCGTCCCAGAGGGCCGACGGGGCGGGCCCGGACAGGTTCGCCGTCCAGGAAGCGGCCCAGGTCGTCGGCCAGTTCGCCGGCCGAGACGTAGCGATCAGACGGCTCTCGGGCCATCGCCTTGAGGATGACCCGCTCCAGGTCCCGGGGGACCGAGGGGCAAACCTGTCGAGGAGGGCGGGGCGACTCGTGGAGGATCTTCCTCAGCAACTCCGAGCGATCGGTCTCGGGGAAGGCCGGCTCCAGGGTCGCGAGTTCGTAGAGGGTAGCCCCCAGGGCGTACACGTCGGTTCGGTGATCGGCCGGGGTCCGTCCGCCTCGCAGTTGCTCGGGGCTCATGTAGCGAAGGGTGCCCACCAGGTCTCCGGTGGCCGTCAGGTCTCCCTCGGCCTGCAACCTCGCCAGGCCGAAGTCGGTGACCCACAGGTGGCCTCGGCGGTCGACCAGGAGGTTGGCCGGTTTAATGTCCCGGTGAACGATGCCGACCTCGTGGGCGTGCGCCAGGGCGTCGGCGGCCTGACGTCCCAGGCGGGCGACTTCGCGGAACGTCTCCAGGCCCCGACCCGAGGCCATCGCGGGGTCCCAATCCGTCAAGGGCTCGTCGGCCGACCTCCCCGGCTCCGGCTCGGCCGTCATTGGTAGCTCGGCCGACGGATCGTCCGCCCAGGTCGAGGGGGACGCCAACCCCCACAGTCGGGGTCCGTCGGGGGGGGTCGGCTCGGGATCGTCGTCCAGGTTGGTGGTTGGCCCCTCGGGGCGTCGATGACCTCGCAGGATGCGGCCGAGGTCCCGGCCCTCGATGAACGGCATCGCGTAGTAAGGAACCCCTTCCTCGTCGCCGACGGTCAGAATCGGGACGATGTGGGGATGCTGGAGGCTGGCGGCGGCCTGGGCCTCCAAACCGAAGCGTCGCAGGCGGCGGGGGTCGCAGGCCGCCGCCGAGGGCAGGATCTTCACGGCCACTCGACGATTGAGGGAAACCTGACACGCCTCGAAGACGACGCCCATCCCGCCCCGGCCGACCTCGCGGATCAAACGAAAGTCCCCCAGGCGACGACCCTCCGGATTGGGCTGGGCCGGATCCGCCAGGGCGGCCTTCACCTCGGTTGGGTCGAGCGGGACCTGGGGGGATTGCGATTCGGTCGTCAACAGGTCCTCCGGCGCCGACGGCCGACGGCTGGACCGTTTGGAAGGGTCCAGTCCCGCGGCCTCGACGACCGACTTCCTTTACTTGTGATCCTCGGCCGACTTGTCCATCTCCATCTTGGCGATCTTGTGGATCGCCTCCAGATGCTTCCGAAGGTGCGGCAAGGTCCTGGCGGCGAAGGCCTTGAGCTCGGGATCCTGACCCCGGGTCGCCTCGGCGTGGAACAGGGTCACGGCGCAAAGGTGGGCGGCGAGTTGCTGCTTGGCGTACTCGCGGTCGAATTCCTCACCCCGCAAACCGCCCAGGATCTCGGCGGTGATCTGGTCGGCGACGGCCAGGCCGCTGGGCAGCGGGATTCCCTTGGTCGCGGCCAGGGCCATCAGTTCCTGGTTCGCCTTGCCGTGGTCGGCGACCATGTGCTTGGCGAACATCTTGGTCTCGGCGTCGGCCCCGCGCTGCTCTGCCATCTGGGCCAGGGCGACCTCCGACATGCCGGCGCCGGCGGCCGCGGCGGCGAAGAGTTTGTCATTGATCGGCGAGGCGCCCCTCTGCGCGTGGGCCGTGCCGATCGGGGCGAGCCCCGCCACGCAAAGCGCTGCCATCCCCGCGAATTGCTTTCGGGTCATCGTGCCTCTCCTGGGTGTCGTCCGGTTGAAGGACTTCCACCGACGGGGCGGGCGCCGGGGACAGGTCAGGAAGGCAAACCTTGCGCCGAGGGACCGTCGGCGGTCCCTCGGGCGTCTTGTCCTAAAGAAAGAGTTCCGGTCACTCGATGCCCAGCAGCTCGACGTCGAAGAGGAGCGTGGCGTTGGGGCCGATCGGGCCACCAGGAGTTCCGCGCTCTCCGTAGGCGAGGTTCGAGGGGATGACCAACTGCCACTTATCGCCGACCTTCATCTTCTGGAGAGCCTCGGTCCACCCCTTGATGACCTGGTTGACGCCGAAGGTCGCTGGCTCGCCCTTCTGGATCGAGCTATCGAAGACCGTGCCGTCGATCAAGGTCCCCTGGTAGTGGACCGAGACGGTGTCGGTGGCGGCGGGGCTCTTGCCGTTGCCGGCCTTCAGCACCTTGTACTGGAGGCCGTCGGGCAGGACCTTGACCCCCTCCTTCCTGGCATTGGCCGCGAGAAAGGCGTCTCCCTCGGCCTTGTTCTTGGCCGGCAGCGTCTTGGCCAGTTCTTGCTGCTTGGCCACCATCATGTTGCGGAAGGCGGTCATGGCCTCGGTGATCTCGGCGTCGGTCATCAGGGTCTTGCCGCCAGACATGGCGTCGCGCATGCCTCGGGCGACGAGTTCCGGGTCGAGGTCGGCCCCCTGGCGCTTCATGTCCTTGCCGATGTTCAGACCGATGGCGTAGCTGGCCTTCTGCTTGGTGTCCTTCAGCGCGCCGGCGGCGGCGGCCGGGGCGGCGGTGGGGGGTTCGTCGGCGCCCCGGGACGTGGGGGCGGCCAGCAGCGCCAGGCCCAGCGCGACGGCGGTTGCGGGCTTCATCGGATCAGCACTCCTGGACGGGATCGGGGTCTGCGGACGGGTTGTCCCCGGATTCGGGGCGCGGGCCCGAGGCCCGCGACGGAGGCCCAGTCTACCCGACGGCCAAGCGCCGGCCAAACCCCCCGGCCCTTCGCGGAGACTTGCCCCAAGGCCCCGCCCCCGCTTACCCTTGAGACGGGGACGGCCCCTCCCGCGCCCTTGGCTGATTCCCCAGCCCAACCGACCGCCGACCGAGACGATTCCCATGCTGGCGATGCCCAACCGCACGCCCTACGACCTGAATTTCCGTGTCCTGGGCATCCCCGTCCAGGTTCACCCGATGTTCTGGCTGGTCACGGCCATTTTGGGCTACGAGGGCCGACCCCCGGCCTCGTTGCTGGTCTGGGTGGCCTGCGTGTTCGTCTCGATTTTGGTCCACGAGCTGGGCCACGGCCTGATGGGACGGGCCTTCGGCGGGTCGCCCTGGATCGCCCTGTACGGGATGGGCGGGCTTTGCTCGTCCGAGGGGCAAGGCACTCTGGGACGTCGCCTGGCGGTCATTCTGGCCGGGCCGGGGGCGGGCTTCCTCTTGTTCGGCCTGGTGTACCTGGCCGGCTCCCCCTTGCTGGCCAGGGTCGTGCCGGCGGGGCCGATCGAGGGCCACGGCCCGGGGCTGCTGCTGATCGAGGCCTACGGCGACCTGCTGTTGATCAACCTGGTCTGGAACATCCTGAACCTCCTGCCGATCTGGCCGATGGACGGAGGCCAGGCGCTGGGGGCGATCTTGCAGCGGCTAATGCCCTGGAGGGGCCAGTACTGGACGCACGTCGTGGGACTCGTTCTGGCGACCCTGATCGTCCTGCTGCTGTTGCGCATCGACATGGGGTACAACACCTTCCTGTTCGCCTATTTCGCCTTCGCCAACTTCCAGGGGATGCAGGCCAACCAGGTCAGCGGCTGGGGCCGTCGCGACGACGACGACGATTACCGTCGCTGGCGGGGGTGAGTCGACGGCTGGCGGCCGGTCAGGCATAACAAGAGGGAGAACCACCCAGACGGGCGACGGCGGGCCGGCGGCGATGTCCAAGTCCAGCAGCCTGCGGGCCCGAGATGTCACGGCCCTGCTGAAGCTCGTCGGCGAGTGTCGGGACCTGGGCGTCGACACCGTCGCCTGGCGAGAGCACCTGGTCCTGGGTCTCTCGGCGCTGGTCGACGCCGAAGGGGGCTTCACCGGCGAGATGGCCGGCTGCCGGGCCCTGGAGCCCCGAGACCTCGGCGTCGTTGCCGCCTGGAGGGCCGAGGGGCCGAGGTTCGACGAACTGGACCCCGAGGTCGCCGAGTTCGTCCGCGAGCCTCGGCACTGGTTCTCGCAGCGGGAATACCACCGACGCAACCTGTCCGAAGGCGGCGTCTGCCTGACCCGTCGCGACTTCATCGACGACCGGACCTGGCAAGCCTCGCCGGACTTCGCCTGGGTGGCCGACCTGTTCGGCCTGGACGAACGCCTCTGGTGCTTCCGCCCGCTGCCCGTCGCCACGCCCGGGGCCGACGAGAGCCTGGGGCTGATCCTGTTCCGCCAACGGGGCCGTCCGGACTTCGACGGGCGTTCGCGATTGCGGGTCCGGCTGGCCTGCGAGGCCCTGGCGCCAATAGTCGGCCCGCGACTGGCCCGGTTCGCCGATCCCTCCCCGGCCGGCCTCCCCCCTCGCGTCCGCCAGGTGCTGGCCTGCGTGCTGGAGGGAGACGGCGACAAGCAGGTGGCCGCCCGCCTGGGCATCGGCGAGCACACCGTCAACCAGTACACCAAGGCCCTGTTCCGCCACTTCCACGTCCGAGGCCGGGCCGAGTTGCTGTCGTTGTGGATTCGCCGAGGCTGGGGACCGAGACTGCCCGGGATCGAGACGCCCGAGGCCCCCACCGGCCGCGAGGCCCTCGCGAATTCTCCCGCAAAAATCGGCAACATCAACGACACGGAAACGCCCCTCGAGGCGTAGAAGTCGGACACAAGGGCCGACACCCCGAGGGACGCTTCCAGGGCGGAGGCGGGCCAAGACCATCGGGGACCCGCCCCGGACTCTTCCGGGCGCGAGGGGACGGCCACGCCTCGACATCTGGGAGCTTGTTCATGATCCGTGTGATCCGCCCGCGCCTGACGGCGCTGGCCACGTTGGTGTGCGCGCTGGGCCTGGCCGGACGGGCCGACGCCGGGTTGCTGGTCACCCTGGAAGACCCGGGCGTCCAGGCGACCACCGTCTCGGGCGCCGCGACTGAGACGTTTGACACCTTTGCCCCCGGCAAGGTGGCCTCCGGCACTTTGCTTTCCTCCATCGGCACTTATTCGTCCGACCCTTACGGCCTGGCCATCGTCCCGCACGATACCTACGGAGGGTCGTTCGACACCCCGTACGTCTCCATCGGCGCGCAAAGCGAGTCGAACACGATGACGCTGACCCTCAACGCCCCGCAGGCCTACTTCGGCTTCGAGTGGCTGGCCGGCGACAGCAACAACGTCATCCAGTTCTATTCCGGCAGCAACCTGCTGGGCACCTTCGACGTCGGCAGCCTCATCAGCTTCATCAATGCCCGGCCCGACGCCCAGCAGTACTACGGCAACCCCAACGACCGCGGCCAGGACCCCGGCGAGCCGTTCGCCTACGTCAACGTGATCGGCACCGAGGGGACGATGTTCGACCGGATCGTCTTCTCCAACAGCGATTCGTCCGGCACGGGGTTCGAGACCGATAACCACAGCTTCCTGGCCACCGTGCCCGACCCGATCCCCGGCACGCCCGTCGGCCCGGTCGTGCCCGAGCCCTCCACGTTGACCCTGGCTGGGATCGCGGGCCTGGGGCTGCTGGGCGTCAAACTCCGCCGCCATCGCCGACCCACAGCCCCGACGACGTGATGACCGCCTCAAGACGCGGGCCCCGGAACGATCCGGCGGCCCCGGTCCTCGCCAAGGTTTCACCCTCTCGGCGGGGACCGGGGCGACCCGCTCAGCCCCCGTCCTCCGAATTGTCCTCGACGCCGAAGTCGATCGACAACCCGCCGGGCCTGTCACCCCGGAACCGGCCCCAGACCTCGTAACGCCCATCGCCCCGGCCGGTGCCGCAAACAAACATCAACGGTTCCGGGGTGTTGCCGATAGGTAGAAAATCCCAGGCTGCATCCATCCGATTCGCGCGGTCGAACGTGTTGTTGGTCCTTACCGAAAAATACATGAACGGATATTTGGAACATTCCGGGATCGTTTCCAGGTAGGCCATGATTTCGCCTTCGAGGGCCTCGGAGACCGGCCCGACGACCTGGATGTCGTACGTCCCGACCAACACGAGCTTGATCCCAAATCGCTTCATCAACCGGCGTGCGATCTTGCCCCGCCCGGGGAGGGGGATCACCCCGATGCGGTCCGGCCCGACCTCGGCCCGGTGGTCCTTCAGGTCCACCTTGTCGGCGACCAGGAGCTTGGCTGTGTCGATGCCGACCTCTCCCAGCAGTCGCCGCGACTCCGGTCCGCTGTCCGGGAGGTCGAAGTCCAGGTCCAGGGCCATCACCGTTTCGGACCCCGAGGGGTACTGCTTCAAGGCTGCGGCAATCACGACCTCCGCTCCGACACCCTCCAGCTCGACCGAGCTGAACCCGGGGACGTACTGCGGGTCCCCCAGGACCAGCACGCCCGAGGGGACCGCCAGCCGCCCGAGGACCCGACGGACCAGCAACGGTTCGCCGCCCTGACCCTGGGCGTTGAGGGCGTCGATCTTTGCGAAGAATTCGGCCTGGGCGCCGTGGTCGGTCCAGGGGCGAAATCGCCTCATGAGCCAGTCAAACATCGTCGATCACCCAGCACGGGTCGGGGGACGGGACTTGCTGAGGGGAGTGGGTCCTTAGGATAGCGACCGATGAGGCCGTCGGCCACGAGAAACGTTTCGAGGCGACCGCCCTTGGGCTGGATCTCGACGTCCGCCCGACCCACGCGGCGAAGCCAATAAGGACCCGGCGAGGCCGAAGCCCTGGGGAGACCGAGAGGACGCCACAACCCTTTTCTGCCCAATCGGTTTCTCCCGGAATGAAGCCTGGCCAGCCGGGATCTCCTCGCGGGAATGCCCCGGGGTGGCCCCTTCCCTTCGGTGAGGCAATCGACGAAAATCCCCTGGGCCGCATCCCCGGCCCGCCCGCCCCGAGCCCGCCGGCGCCCCTCGCCCCGCGAACCCCTTCCGACCCACCATGAGCAAGCGCAAGACCAGGAACCGTCCCGAAGCCCCCGGCGATGGGGACCGCGACGGCCGGTCCCCGTCCCTCCCGGCCCGGCGGACCCGGGCCGAGGCTGACGGCCGAGACAACTCCGAGGCCGACGGCGAAGCCCTGCCCGATACCCTGCCCGTCCTGCCCCTGCGCACCGACGTCGTTTACCCCCAGACCGTCGTCCCCCTGGTCGTCAACCGGCCCGCCGGCATCCGCCTCATCGATGACGTCCTGGACGGCGACAAGCTGTTGGCCCTGGTCACCCAGCGCGACCCCGAAATTGACGATCCCGAGGCCGACGACCTGTACCCCACCGCCTGCGTCGGCTCGGTCCTCAAGATGCTCAAGTTCCCCGACGGCTCGACCCGGGTCGTCTGCCAGGGGATCGCCCGCGCCCGCATCCTCGGCATCCGGCCCGATGGCGCCTACCTGCTGGGCAAGCTCGAACCGATCGAGGACGTCGTCCGCGAGGGGGTTGAGCTCGACGCCCTGGTCCACCTGGTCAACGGCCTGTTCAACAAGATGGTCGAGCAGAGCGGCCAGGTGCCCGAGGAACTGCAAGTCGCCGCGATGAACACGCGGGAGCCCGGCCGACTGGCCGACCTGCTGGGCTCGAGCCTCCCCCTGCCCGTCGAGGAAAAGCAGGAACTGCTGGCCGAGGTCGACGTCCGCGTCCGCCTGGAGAAGCTCAGCCAGTTCCTGGCCCGACAACTTGCGGTGATGGAGCTTTCCAGCAAGATTCAGGCCCAGGTCGGCTCGGAGATCACCAAGGCCCAGCGCGACCACTTCCTCCGCCAGCAGATCAAGGCGATCCAGGAAGAACTCGGCGAGGGGGAGTCGGACAACCCTGAACTGGCCGAACTCGACCGCCGGCTGGTCAAGGCCAAGCTGCCCGAGGCCGCGATGACCGAGGCCCGTCGAGAGGTCCAGCGCCTCGGCGGCATGCACCCCAGCTCGGCCGAATACTCGATCATCCGCACCTACCTTGATTGGCTGGCCTCGCTGCCCTGGGCCAGGTCGGGCCGGGACCGCCTGGACCTGAAAAGGGCCCGCAAGATCCTCGATGAGGACCATTACGACCTGGAGAAGATCAAGGAGCGTATCCTCGAATACCTGGCCGTGCGCAAGTTGAAGAAGGACATGAAGGGGCCGATCCTCTGCCTGGCCGGGCCTCCGGGGACGGGCAAAACGTCGCTGGGCAAGAGCATCGCCAAGGCCCTGAACCGCCAGTTCGTCCGGATCAGCCTGGGAGGCGTTCACGACGAGGCCGAGATCCGCGGCCACCGGCGGACCTACGTCGCGGCGATGCCCGGCCGGATCGTCCAGGGGATACGTCGCGCTGGGACGAATAACCCCGTGTTCATGCTCGACGAGGTCGACAAGCTCGGCAGCGACTTCCGCGGCGACCCCTCGGCCGCTCTGCTGGAAGTGCTGGACCCCGAGCAGAACGCCGCCTTCCGCGACCACTACCTTGACGTTGACTTCGACCTTTCCCGGGTCATGTTCATCGCCACCGCGAACATGCTGGAGACGATCCCGCCCCCCCTGCTCGACCGCATGGAGGTGCTGGAACTGCCCGGCTACAGCGAGGAAGAAAAGACCCTCATCGCCCAGAAGTTCATCATCCCCAAGCAGTTGGAAACGCACGGGCTGACGCCCAAGGACCTTGCGTTCGCCGACGAGGCGGTGCGACGGGTGATCGCCGACTACACCCGGGAAGCCGGCCTGCGGAACCTGGAGCGGGAGATCGCCGCGATCTGTCGCAAGGCCGCCCGACGTCACGCCGAGGGGGATCGCGCCACCAAGGTCGTCGAAGCCACCGACGTTCCCAAGGCGCTGGGGCCGCCCCGGCATTTCCGAGAGGTCGCCGACCGCACGGGCACCCCCGGCATCGCCACCGGCCTGGCCTGGACCCCCACCGGCGGCGAGATCCTGTTCATCGAGGCCAGCGCCGTGCCGGGCAAGGGGGCCTTGACTCTGACCGGCCTGCTGGGCGAGTCGATGCGTGAGAGCGCCCACGCGGCTCTCTCTTACATGAGAGGCCACCCGGGCTTGCTGGCCTCGGGAACTCCGCCGTTCGCCGAAACCGACCTGCACATCCACGTCCCCGCCGGCGCCGTGCCCAAGGACGGACCCTCGGCCGGAGTGGCGATCGCCGCGGCCTTGATGAGTCTCTTCCGTCGCGAGGCGATCCACCAGAACCTGGCCATGACTGGCGAGGTCACCCTGACCGGCCGGGTCCTGCCCGTCGGGGGCGTCCGCGAAAAGGTGCTGGCCGCCCGTCGCGCTGGCATCACCTCGGTCCTGATCCCCCGCCACAACGAAAAGGATCTGATCGAACTGCCCACCGAGGTCAAGGCCGACGTCACCTTTCACACGATCGACACCCTCGACGACGTCGTCCCCCACCTGTTCCCCTCGAAGCCCCACCCCCGGGCCAAGGCCGGCGCCGGGGCCAAGGCCAAGCCCAAACCCACCGCCCGCAACGCATCCCCGCCCGCCCTGCCCGTCAACGAGAAGCCCACCCGCCGGCCGCGGGCCGGCGGCTGATCGCAACCCCCCGCGGGAACCCAGGAACACAACGACCCCGGCCCGTCGAACCAGGCAGGTTCGATGGGCCGGGGCATTTTTCCCACCTGTCTTACAACGGTTCTTGCTCGCCGATTCTCACTGCTGGCGGGGCGAGGCCGGGATCGGGGCGACGGTGTTGGCCGGGCGGCCTGTCTCGATCAGGTTGCGGGCCGAGTTGCCCGGCTCGGGGACCATCAACTGCTTGAACTGGGCGGTGACAATTCGCCGAGCGTTGTCCGCCTCTTGGGGAGTGATCTTGCCGTCGCCATTGGCGTCGAACACGGCGAAGGCGGCGTTCACCGGCGCCTGAGCGGCCTTCATGAACTCTTCCTTGCTCAAGCCCCCGTCCTTGTCGGCGTCGGCGGCCTGGAAGGCGGCGGTGGCCATGGCGTTGGCGGCGCCCAGGATCGCGGCGTTGACCTCGGCGGGGCTCATCTGGCCGTCGCGGTTGGTGTCGGCCGTGGCGTAGAGCCCCTGCACGCCCGTTTGGACGGCCTGGCGCAGTTCGGTCGCCTCGATCTTCTTGTTATTGTTGGTGTCCAGCAGGTTCGCCAGCCCCTTGGCGGCGTTGGTCCCCTGGGCGGCCTCGTTCGGGTTGGCGGCCTTGGCCCGCTCCAGAACGAACCTCAGCAAAGGCTTCTGCTGGAGCAGGGAGTCGCGAGCCGCCTTGGCCTCCTCGGGGCTGATCGAGCCGTCACCGTCGGCATCGGCCCGGAAGAAGAAGCCACCAACCAGCAGGTTGCCGGCGTCAATCGCTTCCTTCTGCGAAATCTGGTTGTCGTTGTTGGTGTCGGCCATCTTGAAGGCGATCTTGCCGGTGTCTTGCAGGTCCTGAAGGCTGTCGATCGGGCCCGGGACGTCGTTGTTGTCCAGAGCGCGAGAGACCGCCGGATTGGCCTCCTGCTGGGCATTCGCCGCGCCACCGAGAACCGTCGCCAGTCCGAAGGCCGCCGTCATTCCGCGAGTCATGAAGTTTCGCATCAAGTCCGTCCTTCCGGTGTGACCCGGATCGAATCCTGGAACTCATCCCGACGGGCGAACCTTCGAGCCGAATCCTGCTTGATTCCGCCAACCCGCCCGTCGACGTCGGGCCCAATCCAATGCAACGACGGTGCCATCGCGACTCCCGCGACTCCAGATCGCCTTCCCAGGCCATCGACGCTCGCCCAACGGCCAGTAAGATTACCAGGGTTACCGCATCGACGTCATTTCACACGAGACGACCAGCGCACGAGTTCCTCTGCGCAGACTCGCGAGCCCCGGATGGGAAAACGGGTGCCAAAAACCTGGGGAATCAGCGAAAGAACTGCCCACGACCAACCGCCTCGAAGGCGTCGGCGAGGTGTTCAACCTCGGGTCGGGCGCGGCCCTCGGGCCAGACGATGGCGACCACGTCGAAGCGGCAGGGCTGTTCCAAAAGTTGATAACGCTTGAGAAAGTGCAAGGCCGCGAGGGTCAGCCGCCTCTGCTTTTCGGCGGTAACCGCCTCGGCTGGCGTCCCCTTCCGCCGCGTCTTGACCTCAACGAAGACCACTGTGGGGCCATCGCGGACGATCAGGTCGACTTCCCCTTGCGTTGTCCGGTATCCCCTACGCAGAAACCGCAGGCCTCGCTTCCGGAGAAACCGCAGCGCCTCGCGTTCGCCGCGGTCCCCCAGCAGTCTTGAGGCGAGGGCCTTCAGGATCGGATTCACGGCGAAGGCCCTCGCCCGACTGTGCGTCCGGCTGGTCAGAGGCCGCCGAGGCCCAGGCTGTTCTCAACCTCTCGGGCTTCGGAACTCATGGCGGCGGGCCGCCGGCTGGGTTTGAAGAACTGCCGATTGGAAACGCCAGCGTCTTCGATCTCCTCGGAGCCAGTCGGCACCTTGGAGACCGAATCCTGATGGGGACGCAGCCCCAGACCCCTCATTGTCTCACAGCCGGTCAGGCTACTACCAAGGCACGCCAGGGCCAGGCACCAGGCCGACCCGCCCCGGAACCGTCGTCTGTCCGCCAACACGCCACCTCCGGCCCTCAGGTCCGAGTCCGAGGCCGAGTCACGTCCGAGGTGCGCGCGGGGAGAACGCCCCGCCACGGTCGGTTGCCGCCGGACTATGCCACAGCCGCTCCGATCCGTCCAGACCAGGACGCTCGACTTCGGAACCCGCTACCGCGAAAGGCAAGGCATCAAAAGCGCCAGAACCACAGCCCGCCAAAAAGGATCGCTCCAAGGATGCACTCACCGGCGGCGAGCGTGCCCCACAACGCGATGTCCTGCGTACCCCCACCGGGCCCATGCACTCGCTCTCGACGGCGATGCACGACCGAACGAAGAACCTCGGTGCCAATACGGGCCGCCCAGCCGGCCGCAATCAAGGCAAAGGCGATCCTTCCCCACATCCGCGAACTCCGCCCAAGGGCCAAGTTCAGCGGGCCCGGACCACGCCAGGCTCCGCGCTCCCAACATGCCGCCCAGCCGGGGTCTGCCACGGCGTCAGGTTACGCAGCGTCCGACGAACCAACGCCGACTGACCAAGCCGCGTCGGCTCCGAGGGCCGCATCATGCAAGACGGCCGACATCTGGTCGATAACCTGCTTGCGAGTCTCCTCAATATGGCCCGCCTCCGCCAGGTCGAGGGCATCCCAGGCCCACCCAGCGATCTTCTTCAGTCGCGGGGGTTCGACCTCATCGACGAGATATAACTCGAAAAGACCTGCGGCGATCTGATAGGCCCGGCTGGGATCGCTTAGCATCTTGGCAGCGATCATGGAAGCAATGAGTCGGCCGACTCGCGGACTCGCTGGAGCACCGGGCAGTTGCCGTAGCAGGCCCGCCACGTCTAGAGGATAGCGGTCATGCGCGAGCGAGACCTCGCAGAGAACGGCGAAGGGCAATTCGTCTCGAAGCAATTGCGCATCGGACCACGCGATCACCTCTGCGACATCACAAACACCGATCTCCAACGCCCTGGCAAAGACTTCGGCCTCGTCTCGGAGTTGCGACATGGTCATCTCTCTCCAACGGCCAAGGACGCAGCATATTGGAGGATGAACCAGATCTTGACGGCCGACGGAACACCATCATGCCCGATCGGACGAAATGGCCTCTCCGAAACAAATCACCCCCGCCCCGCTCACCAGTGGTTGGCGAGCGGGGCGGGGGTATTTCAGTCGAGGGCATTGGAGGAGCCCGGCGATAACCGACTTTCGCGCCAGAGGCACTATCATGGGCCTGGCGGGCTTAACGGCCGTGTTCGGGATGGGAACGGGTGTGACCCCGCCAGTATGGTCGCCGGGCAAGCGGCCGTCGGGCGGGGGAGCCTCGACGGTCGCGGGGGACGGTTCGGTGGGCGGTGACGTGGAGCGTTGCGGGAGACAACTCGACAACCTGAGGCCCTTGCGAGCGAGCGATCGTTGCGTCGATCCTCGCGTTCAAGGCGGGTTGAATTTTCGATTCGTTGCGGGGGACAGGGCCGGCCCGGTCGTCGCGGAGTGGGTGTTCCGCGGCGGCGGGTCGGGGTGGTCAAGCCGCTTGGCTGTTAGGACCGGTCGGCTGCGGCGATCGCTCGCCTTGCACTCCCGGCCTATCGACCTGGTGATCTTCCAGGAGCCTTCACAGCAAAAGTGCTGACGGAAGCCTGGTCTTGGAGGGGGCTTCGCGCTTAGATGCCTTCAGCGCTTATCCGGTCCCGACCTGGCTACCCGGCGATGCCCCGAGCGGGACAGCCGGCACACCAGCGGTCGGTCCTCCCCAATCCTCTCGTACTAGGGGAGACGCTCCTCAAGCTTCCCACGCCCGCGGCAGATAGGGACCGACCTGTCTCACGACGGTCTGAACCCAGCTCGCGTACCGCTTTCATTGGCGAACAGCCAAACCCTTGGGACCTTCTCCAGCCCCAGGATGCGATGAGCCGACATCGAGGTGCCAAACCTCCCCGCCGCTGTGGACGCTCGGGGGAGATCAGCCTGTTATCCCCGGAGTACCTTTTATCCGTTGAGCGACGGCCCTTCCATGCGGGACCGCCGGATCACTAACGCCGACTTTCGTCCCTGCTCGAGCGGTGGCTCTCGCAGTCAGGCACCCTTCTACGTTTGCGCTCGTGTTGCCCGATTGCCGACCGGGCCGAGGGTACCATGGCACTCCTCCGTTACCGTTTGGGAGGAGACCGCCCCAGTCAAACTGCCCGATGAGCACGGTCCCGACTGTTGTGACAGCCGGTGAGGACGGACGCGGGTTCAGGCTGGTATTTCACCGGTGGCTCCGCGAGGGCTGGCGCCCCCGCCTCGCAGCCTCCCAGCTATGCTACACAGAAACCGCGGCCGGCCAGTGCCAACCTGCAGTAAAGGTTCACGGGGTCTTTCCGTCTGACCGCGGGAACGTGGCATCTTCACCACGACTACAGTTTCACCGGGTCCCTCGTGGAGACAGCGCTCCGGTCGTTACGCCATTCATGCAGGTCGGAACTTACCCGACAAGGAACTTCGCTACCTTAGGACCGTCATAGTTACGGCCGCCGTTTATCGGGGCTTCGGTCGCCGGCTTCGCTTGCGCTGACTGGCTCCCTCAACCTACCGACACCGAGCAGGCGTCAGACTCTATACGTCCGCTTGCGCGTTGGCAGAGTCCTGTGTTTTTGGTAAACAGTCGCCAGAGCCGATTCACTGCGGCTGCGGGGTTGCCCCCTCAGCGCCCCTTGTACCGAAGGTACGGGGCCATTTTGCCGAGTTCCTTCACGAGGGTTCTCCCGAACGCCTTCGGATGCTCGCCTAGCACACCTGTGTCGGATTGCGGTACGGGCCGAGGGTTTGTCCACGGGCGGCTTTTCGTGGCCGGGGGTCGACGAACTTCCGGATCGAAGTGCCGTCGCCCTTGCGGGACGGGGAAATCTAACTCCCCGATCCGTCTTGCCCCGGCGTCCTGCCCGTTTCAACCTCCCCCTCGGGTCGCGGAATATTAACCGCGTGCCCATCGACTACGCCCTTGGGCCTCGTCTTAGGTCCCGACTGACCCTGGGCGGATTGACCTTCCCCAGGAAACCTTGTGCTTTCGGCGGAGGGGCTTCCCACCCCTCTTATCGTTACTCGTTCCGGCATACGCACTCGTGGATGCTCCACCGCTCCTTGCCGGTGCGGCTTCAACGCGTTCCACGACGCTCTCCTACCAATTCTTACGAATTCCGCGACTGCGGCGCGACGCTTGAGTCCCCGTCATTTTCGGCGCGGGATGGCTCGACCGGTAAGCTGTTACGCACTTTTGAAATGGTGGCTGCTTCTAAGCCAACATCCCGGCTGTCACCGCGATCCCACTTCCTTTGCCACTGAGCGTCGACTTGGGGGCCTTGGTCGGCGGTCTGGGTTCTTTCCCTCTGGAGCGCGAAGCTTATCCCCCGCGCTCTGACTCCCAGGGTAACGCCACGCGGTATTCGGAGTTGGGTTTCGGCGGGTAGGCGGGAAGCCCCCCGACCGAATTCCGTCGCTCTACCCCCGCGTGGGAGTGGCCTGAGGCTGGCCCTAAAGCCATTTCGGAGAGAACGAGCTATCTCCGAGTTTGATGAGACTTTGACTCCTCCCCACGGGTCCTCCCCCAATTTTTCAACATTGGTGGGTTCGGTCCTCCACGGCCTGTTACGGCCGCTTCAACCTGCCCATGGGTAGGTCACTCGGTTTCGCGTCTATGGCGGCCGACCTCAGTCGCCCTGTTCGGACTCGGTTTCCCTGTGGCTCCCCCCCTGAAGGGGTTAACCCTGCCGACCACCATAACTCGCCGGATCATTATGCAAAAGGCACGCGGTCACGCGTCCAAAAATGGAACCGCGCTCCCACCGCTCGTAGGCACGGGGTTTCAGGTTCAGTGTCCTCCCCTTGTCGGGGTTCTTCCCACCGTTCGGTCGCCCTACTGGGTTCGCTATCGGTCGTCATCGAGTCTTTAGCCTTGCGGGATGGTCCCCGCCGATTCAGGCCGGGTTTCTCGTGCCCGACCCTACTCGGGTATCAGATAGAGCCGCTTGTCCTTGGCCTACGGGGCTTTCACCCGCTATGGCGGACCTTTCCAGGTCGCTTCGGCTCGGACTCACGGATCTCATGACTCTGACCCCACGACCCCGGTGGGTGTCCCCACCGGTTTAGGCTGGTCCCCGTTCGCTCGCCGCTACTGAGGGAATCGCGGTTGCTTTCTTTTCCTCCGGGTACTGAGATGTTTCAGTTCCCCGGGTCTTCAGTGGGTATCGCGGGATCGACGCTCGTTGGGCAGCTCCCCCACGCATTTCGCAGCCTTCCACGCCCACATTCCTGATGACGCCTAGGCATCCGCCCCGTGCCCTTGGGGGCTTGACCACGCCGACCCGGCGTCGCCGGTACGTCGTTTCTCGAAAAAAACAACGTCCCCTGGACGACCGAACCGGCCCTGGCCACCGCCCCGCCCTGCGACGGCCCGCGGCGTCTCTCGACGCGGCGGCCGCCTGAAGTTCGAGTAACGATCGCTCTCGAAGGGCCAAAACTATCGGATCAATCTCCCCGCCAGTCTCAACGCGAGGCCCCCATCCCGCCGAGGCGAAACGACGACCCCGCACGATTCTGGCGGAGCATTGCTCTACGTCACCGTCACCGGATTGTCAAAGATCCCCGTCCACCCACGCCCACGAGCCCCACCCCGAAAGGTCGGCCACGCAGGCGCAAAATGCGAACGGCTGGCCGCCGGCCAGGGGCTCAACTCGTCTCCCTCGCCAAAAAAGCAAAAGGGCAACGAACCAGGCCCGCACCCGGCGGGTCATCGTTTGGATCGGTCCACCATCCGCGGGAGAGGTCCCTCGAAAAACAGCCTGCGAAGCCCTTGGGTCTCGAAAGACTCAGGCGGGCCGATGCGGCCGAAGAGTCTCCGGTGGCAAGCCACCGAGTGATCTTCGAGCCTGGGGGTCCCGACCCCGAAGGATCGCCGACCCCGAATCATCCTTAGAAAGGAGGTGATCCAACCGCAGGTTCCCCTACGGTTACCTTGTTACGACTTAGTCCCCATCACGGGATTCACCTTCGGCGCCCGCCTCGCGGCGTCGGCGACTTCGGGTGCCCCCCGCTTTGGTGGCTTGACGGGCGGTGTGTACAAGGCTCAGGAACCCATTCACCGCGGCATGCTGATCCGCGATTACTAGCGATTCCGGCTTCACGCGGGCGGGTTGCAGCCCGCGATCCGAACTGGGGACCGGTTTGGGCGATTAGCGCGACCTTGCGGCCTGGCAACGCTTTGTCCGGTCCATTGTAGCACGTGTGCAGCCCCGGGCATAAGGGCCATGAGGACTTGACGTCATCCCCGCCTTCCTCCGGCTTAACGCCGGCGGTCTCCCTAGAGTCCCCGACTTCACTCGCTGGCAACTAGGGACAGGGGTTTCGCTCGTTACGGGACTTAACCCAACACCTCACGGCACGAGCTGACGACAGCCATGCAGCACCTGTGCACGTTGTACCTTGCGGCCTCACCGACGTTTCCGCCGGCTAATCCGTGCATGTCAAGCCCGGGATAAGGTTCTGCGCGTAGCCTCGAATTAAGCCACATGCTCCACCGCTTGTGTGAGCCCCCGTCAATTCCTTTGAGTTTCAGCCTTGCGACCATACTCCCCAGGCGGAGCACTTCACGGTTTCCCTACGGCAGGGAGCCCATCGGCGAGCCCCCTACCCAGTGCTCATCGTTTACGGCCAGGACTACCGGGGTATCTAATCCCGTTCGCTCCCCTGGCTTTCGCGTCTCAGCGTCAGAAAGAGTCCAGGGCCGCGCTTTCGCCACGGGCGTTCCTTCCGATCTCAACGCATTTCACCGCTCCACCGGAAGTTCCCGACCCCCCTACTCCCCTCCAGACCGGTCGTATCGATGCCACTGCCCCGGTTAAGCCGAGGCCTTTCAACAGTCGACGTGCCGGTCCGCCTACACGCGCTTTAAGCCCAGTGATTCCGAATAACGTTCGCACGGTTCGTCTTACCGCGGCTGCTGGCACGAACTTAGCCCGTGCTTCCTCCAGGGATCACTCAAGGCCGATTCTGCACCGGCCCTTGTTCCCCCTCGACAGGAGTTTACAACCCGAAGGCCTTCGTCCTCCACGCGGCGTCGCTCGGTCAGGCTTGCGCCCATTGCCGAAGATTCTCGACTGCAGCCTCCCGTAGGAGTCTGGGCAGTGTCTCAGTCCCAGTGTGCCGGGCCACGCTCGCACGCCCGGTAGGCATCGCAGCCTTGGTGGGCCGTCACCCCGCCAACAAGCTAATACCACGACGGCCCGTCTCGGGGCGGAATTGCACCTCTGGTGAACCCTTGATGCCAAGAGCGTCACGTTACCGGGGATTACCCGCGGTTTCCCGCGGCTAGACCCGACCCCGAGGTTGGTTACCGTCGCCTTACTCACCCTTGCGCCACGCCCCTTGCGGAGCGTCCGACTTGCATGCCTAATCCACGCCGCCAACGTTCATTCTGAGCCAGGATCAAACCCTTCGAAATGGGCTTTGAGGAACTGAAAGAACCTTCGTTGCCGAAAGAGCCTCCAGCCCGCATCGCCTCCTCGTCAGGGCGAGGAAATGCTGATGTCGCTGCTGTACCGCCGATGTGAACCCAAGTGAACGACCAGGCCCGAAGACCCAGCCTCTCCCAAAAGTCCACACCGAGGGCCTCGGCGGGCTGTCCCTCAAGGGACCTCTCTCGCGGACGATCGACCGATTTGTCAAAGAACCGACAACCGCGGCCGGGGCGACCGCTCCCTGTTTCCAGGGGGATCACACCGGCCTTTGTTCTGACCCCGAAGACAGTCCGTCCGAGTCGCAAGGCGACGGGCAGGCACAACCTTCCAAGCTCAGCGTCCCGCGGCGTCCGCATGACAGCGTTTGGCGACGGGACAGGGGTTATCCTAACGGTGTATCGCCCCGGGTCAACACCCTGCCGAGAATTTTTGAAGAACTTCCGGCGAGGAAAGGGTCCAAACTCCCGGTTCGGGTTGGTTTTCTTGGGGGAATGGTGAGTCTTGCGCCGATAAAAGGGAGCCGGAGAAAACAAGGGATTGTCCGGGATCGACCGCCACCGACGGGGGTCGGGATTCTCAAAAAGGGAGGGTGGGCCGTGGCCGTGGCAACTCCCGTGGAAGCGGATTGGCTGAAGGGGGTCCTCTTCCGCCGAGGCTACCTGGCCCGGATGAAGGGGGAGACGATCAAGGTCTACCTCTCCGTACTCGCCGCTTGCGGAGGCGAGCCAGGGCGGGACGTCACCATGAGCCTGTCGCAACTCATGGACAGGACACGGCTTTCGTCCCCCACGGTTATCGAGTGCCTCCTCCGGCTGGAGCGACTCGGGCTGGTCGCCGCGACGTCGCCTGGGCCGGGGAGGGTCAAGACCTACTCGATCTCCGACCCCGAGGCGGTGGCGGACCTCGAAACGGGTTCTTGAGTCCTCGACAGGATTGCGTCAACGGGGAAGTCGGAGACGCCGGACGCGGGTTCCTCGCGTCGGCCCGTTCGCGGGGAAGGGGTGGCCGCCGGCCATGGACGCATTTTTCTTCCGGGTCGAACATGACCTGCTGCGTTCCGACTCGTTCAAGGCCCTCGGCGGGTCAGCGATCAAAGTTTACCTGACGATTGGCCTTTACTCTGACTTTGGCACAGGCTGGGCCTACCCAAGCATCCGCACGATCGCCAAACAAGGCGGGATGAGTCGTCAGACGGTTTTGGACGCCATTGGCGAGTTGGCAAAGGTCGGGCTGGTGGCCACGAGCAAGGCACAGGGAAAATCGACGGCTTACAAGATCATTCGCCAGGCTCCCCAGCGACCAACAGGAACGCGAGGCAAGGTCCCCCGTGGAGGGGATTTGACTGTCCCAGAATCTTTTGGGGTGACTGGCGGAACTGTACCAGAAACCTTCGAGGATACCCCCAAGGCTGTCCCAAATTCTTTTGGCGCCGTGGCCCAATTCTTCGGCCCCGGAGGCCCCACGGCTGGGCCCAAACGAGAGCCAGGAACGAAAGAAGACAGCCCGAGCGTACCGATCCCGGGGACGCCCTTTCGCCTCTCGGTAACGGGACGGCTCCTTGTTGTTGCGGATTTGCAAGTCTTACTGAAGGAGCAGGGAATTCCCGCCCGCTCGGCCGAGCGGATCGCGTCGCGAAACAACCCGGAGGACGTGGCGAAGGTCCTCCTTAATGCGTTCTATCTCCAAAGCCAGGGAAAACTTCAGAATGGACCGGGGTATATCCGGGCGGGGCTGGAAGAGGGGTACGAATTGCTGCCCCAGGTGGCAGCCCGTTTGGAAGCCCGGCGCCGCGAATTGGAGACGCAGGTCAAGGCGATCGAGGCTCGTCGAGACCAGCGAAGGCAGGAGTCGGAGCGGGCGGCCGAGGAGGAGGCAATGGATCTGATGCTCAGCAGTCTCGGCCCCGAAGAGATGCAAATCCTTGTGGATAAGGCGGTTGCTGCCCTTCCCCAACCGATTGTCCGCCGCAATCCCACCCTCTCCAACCCGTTCGTCAGAAGTAAGGTTTACGAGCTTGCGGGTGGCGAGCCGCGGGATTAAGTGAGTGGCTTGCGGGCGACGAGCAGGTCACGGACCTGGCCAAGCATCCGGCCGTCGGTCCGGGCGCGTCGAACCTGCTGGGGGAGGTAGGCCCCGTCCATCGGGCAACTGATCCGCCGTTGAGGCAGGAAGCCGCCGGCGATAATCGCCTGGTAGCCCAGAAAGGCGTGATCAAGATATCCCTGGCCGGGTGGCAAGTCTTTCTCGGTCTGGTTGGCCAGGAGGAGGGCAATGTATCCGCCGGGGGCCAGCGTCTGGAACGCGGACCGAGCGAATGTGTCGAGGAAGCGTGACCACGAGGAGAATGGGGCGTCACCCACTCCAGGACCGGCATACCGAGCGGCCAGCATGGTATGATACGGCGGATCGCAAAAGATCAGGTCACATTCGCTGGCTTCTGGCGGAAACCCCTGATTTACGTCCCAATTCGCTATTTCGCGACGTACGGGAGCAATGTCATACGCGAGACATCGGCGTCCCATCGCCTGACAGACGTCCAGAGTGGTTCCGCCGCCGGCCATCGGGTCGACAACGAGGGCGTCGGGGGTGGTGAAGTAGTGGAGCGTATGGGCGATGATGGCCGGCGGGATCGAACCGGGGTGGGGAACTCCAAACGCCCGGTCGTGGCGAAAGGCCCAGACGTCGTAAGGGGTGGGGCGGAATCCGGAGGTGAAGCGGTCCCGGCGGCGGAGGTCCTTGTAGGCGGCGTGGATGGTCTTGGTGCCCGCGTTGAGTTGGGCAACGGCGGCGAGGGCGCGGGGATCGTCGTTGTTGGCGGCCCGCCACAGGGTTCGGGCCTGGCGATAAAGGTCCTTGCCGCCCAGGCCAACTGCCCGGGCCACGGCCGAATCGGTGCGACCGGCCCGATCGTCGGAATTCCGACGATCGGCGGTCTCGGTCCGTTCAGAGTTGCCCCGTCGAAGGTGGATGACCTGACGTTGGTAGGCATCGTTGGCCAGCAGCGATTCGAGGGCGTCGGCTTCGCGCATCGTTTGACCGAACGACTTGCGCCGCTGACGGTTGTAGTCCAGCACGGCGTGGTCGCGGTTGGGTCCTGGGTCGATTTCGCGGACCTGGCAGGGTATCTCTCGCAGATTCAAGATCCGGGCACAGGCCAGGCGTCGATGACCCGAAAGGAGTTGCCAGCCGTCCGCGTCCCGGACGACGACGAGCGGAACGAGGATTCCCTCGTCGCGGACGCTTTCCAACAGGCCATCGGTCTCGGCCTCAGGGTCGCCATAAAGACCGAGGCTAAAGGGGTTGGGGCGAAGAGCCCGGGTCGGCAGGAGGCGGGTCGTGGTCGATGGGGGAGGGGCGAGGGTGGTCGACATGTTGGGCGTCCTTGACCTCGACCTCAGGGCCAATCCATTGGCGGCGTCCGCAAAGGTAGCAAACCGACGTTAGGTATGTCCAGCGCGGTTTTGTGCCAAGGCATCCCGCGAATACAAGCAAGCATTAAGCGTATGGAAACGGATAGAAGCGGAAAGAAAGCCCAGTCAAATTCTTCCGAGAAGAATAATTGAATGGGTCGCGAGTGGAATGCCGAAGAAAGGGCATTGGGGTAGGCGCCCTGGGGGTGGTGTGGAGAATGCGGCGCGGGCCAAGGATGGCCCGAGGGTTCGCGACCTGGGGCGGTGCGGAGCGGGCAAGGAGGCCGACGGCCATGACGACCATGAGGCACGATCGGTCCCAGAGGTCCAGGCCGGCCGGCCTGGCGTCGTCGTCGACCGCCGGCGAGGCGGGGGCACGGCTGTCGATCATTGTTCCGGCCAAGAACGAGGCGGCCAGCCTGCCGCAACTCGTCGAGGAGATTGCCCGGGCGTTCCGGCCGCGGGTGGCTTCGGGGAAGCTGGGCGGGTTCGAGGTGATCGTCGTCGACGACGGCTCGACCGACGCCACCCCGGCGACCCTGACGGCCCTGGCGGCGGATTATCCGGAACTTCAGCCGATCCGGCTGGCAAGCAACGTGGGGCAGTCCGGGGCCTCGGCCGCCGGCTTCCGCGCGGCCCGGGGCGAGTGGGTGGCGATGCTCGACGCTGACCTCCAGAACGACCCGGCCGACCTGGCCCGCCTGTGGGACGCCCTGCCCGGCCATGACGTGGCACTGGGCTGGCGGATCAAGCGGGAGGATGTCTGGTCCAAGCGGGTCATCAGCCGCTGGGCCAACCGCGTGCGCAACAAGGTGCTGGGCCAGTCGATCCGTGACACCGGCTGCTCGGTTCGGATCTTCCCCCGGGCGTTGGCGTTGAGGCTGCCAATGTTCCAGGGCGCCCACCGGTTCTTTGGCCCCCTGCTGTTGAGAGAGGGCTGCCGTGTTGTTCAGGTGCCCGTGACCCACCGGCCCCGGCCTCACGGGGAATCTCATTACAACTTCCGCAACCGCTCGATCAAGGTCGTGGTCGACCTGCTGGGCGTCGCCTGGCTGCTGAGGCGGCCGATCCGGTTCGAGGTGGTCGGCGAGGAAGCGGCGTCCCAGCAGGCCCCGACGGCCTCGGTTCGCTCGGTCGCCGCTCAGGAGACGCGGGTATGATTCCCGGATTCTTCCTCAACGCCGCCGCGACGGCCAACGCATCGGCCCCGGGCTCGACCTGGGCGTGGCTGGCGGCCCACCTGAATGCCTGGCTGATCATCGGCTTCGCGGGCCAGTTGATCTTCACGGCCCGGTTTCTGGTCCAGTGGCTGGCCTCGGAGCGGAAGCGCGACTCGGTCGTGCCGGTCGCCTTCTGGTGGCTGAGCATGGCCGGCGGCCTGACCCTGCTCTGCTACGCGGTCCACCGGGAGGATCCGGTCATCATCTTCGGCCAGGCCCTGGGCGTGTTCATCTACATCCGCAACCTGATGCTGGTGAGCAAGGGCAAGCGGCGCGCGGCGAAGGCCCGTCATCGAGAGGCGGCTCGCGGACCCCACACGGCCCACCCCTCGACGATGGCTCACCAGGAAGCCCCGGTCCCGCTCAAGAACTGAACAGGAAGTGGCAGATGTCGCCGTCCTGCATGACGTAGTTTTTCCCCTCGACGCGGAGCTTGCCCGCGGCGCGGATGTCCTTCTCGCTCTTGAACGTTTCCAGGTCGGCCAGGGAGTAGACCTCGGCCCGGATGAACCCCTTCTCGAAGTCGGTATGGATCACCCCGGCCCCCTGGGGAGCGGTGGCGCCGATGGGGATCGTCCAGGCGCGGACTTCCATCTCCCCGGCGGTGAAATAGCTCTGCAACCCCAGGACGCGGTACGCCTCGCGGGCCAAAACCGGCAGGGCGGCCTCGGCCAGCCCCGAGGATTCGAGCATCTCGGCCCGGTCGGCCTCGTCCAGTTCGGCGATCTCGGCTTCGAGCTTGGCGCAGACCGGCACGACCGACGCCCCCACCTTGGCGGCGAACTCGCGTACCTTTTGGACCAGGGGCCCCTCGCCTGCCAGGTCGCTCTCATCGACGTTGGCGACGTACAGGATTGGCTTGGCGGTCATCAGGCCGAAGCTGGAGATGGCCTCGGCCTCGGTCGGGTCCAGCGTCAGTTTGCGTAGAGGTTCGTCGTGGCCGAGGTGGGCCAGGGACTTGCGGATCGCGTCGACCCGCAGTTTGGCGTCCTTGTCCCCCCCCTTGGCGGCGCGTTCGGCCCTGGGCAGGGCATTTTCCAACGTCTGAAGGTCGGCCAGCATCAGCTCGATCTCGATCGTCTCGATGTCCGAGACCGGGTTGACGATGCCGGCGACGTGGACGACGTCGGGGTCCTCGAAGCAGCGGACGACCTGGAGGATCGCGTCGACCTCGCGGATGTGGCTGAGGAACTTGTTGCCCAGCCCCTCCCCCTCGCTGGCCCCCTTGACGATGCCGGCGATGTCCACCAGCCGCAGGGCCGCCGGCACCAGCTTCTTGGGGACGATGTACTTGCTGATGCGGGCCAGGCGATCGTCGGGGACGCTGACGACCCCCTCGTTCGGCTCGATCGTGCAGAACGGGTAATTGGCGCTCTGGGCGGCCCTGGAACTGGTCAGGGCGTTGAACAAGGTGCTCTTGCCGACGTTGGGCAAACCGACGATCCCGGCTCTCATGATGCCGCAGTGCCCTCAACAAGGTTCGATCGACCCGAGCCCCATCCCGGGGTTCGGGCGTCCCATCTTCTTGACCCGTAACGGCCGAGATTCCGGCGAGGCAGGAACTTAGCCGTCCGAGGGTCAGGAGGCCGAGATTCCTACGAAATCAAAGCAGCCTTCGGAACTCCTCGGCGCCAAGCCCGGCGTCCCGGACGATCCCTCCCCTCGTGATCGCATTGACCGGGTTGTGCCGAGGGATGACGACCTTCCGAGATCCATCCGTCATGATGATATGCTTGCCCTGACGCAAGACCCGATAGCCGGCCTTCTCGAGGGCGCGCACCGCGTCGAGATGGTTGATGCCCGGCAGCTTGGGCATGACTAGACGGCCACCTCAACCTCGCCCCACTCGGCCCCTTCGACGGCTTCCCCGTCATCGGCTTCGAGATACTCCCGGATCGCCTCGGCAATGTTATTCAGGGCGTCCTCCACGGTCTCGCCTTGCGACCAGCAGCCCGGCAAGCTCGGCACGCAGACGGCGACCCCCTCGGCGGAGCGGTAGAGGGCGACTTTGAATCTCATGGGCACCTCCAACGTCACTCTACCGCGACCGGGCAGGTTTGGCTACCGGCCAACCGCCGAGGGCGATCCTCAACCACGCCGGGTCGCTGGTAAATCCCCCCCATCGCCTCACCCCCTTCAAAGCCAGTCGATGAGCTTCGGCTTGCTCGACGCCGGCACGGGTGACTCATCTGTTTCGGTCGCGTCCCAAAGGGCCACGACCGGGCAACTCGCGACCGTAGAACAGGGCCAGGAGGCGTCGCCGATCCTCACCAGGCCGGCATGGGGCTGGCCCAAGGCGTCGAGGATCGTGATTCGGAAGACGCGTTGCGTGTTGTTGGCCTTCATCCTCAACGCCGCGAATGGGACGAACCATCTGCGCTCGACGATCGTCCAACCGTGCCCATCGGCCCAAACTTGGAGGGCGGCGGGGGCGATCCACCATCAGAAGCGGACGAACGAGCCCATACCCCACAACAAGAACGGCAGGAAAAGTTCGGCGTAGACGTCTTTGTAACCCGCATGGAAGCAGACGAACAGCAGTCCAAAGCCCACAAACCACACAACGAGCGAACCTTTTTCCCAGGACACGATGACCTCCAAGGCTGGGCCACGAAGGTTGATCGCGCCGGCCGTTCGGGGATCGCGGGGATCGACGACGGTCCCCTTGCCGAATTCGAACGTGCGGGCCGGTCCATTGGCATACTCGGGACGGATCGGGCGAGCATAGCGACCTCGAGGCATTCGTGTCCCTCCGGCCTCAACCCGGCGTCCCCGGGCGTCGCGGCCGGCTCCACCAACGCCAAAGCAGGGCCAGGCCCAGCAGCCAGGCCGTCAGCATCGCCTGGAAGAGGTCGCGACGCCGGACTTCCCCATAACTGAGGGTGTTGGCACAGCCGCTAAGGAAAAAGGTGCTGCCCGCGGCCAGGAGGGCCGGCATGATCCTCGGGTCGAAAAAGAAGCCGCGACAGGCCGAGGTGACCGCCCAGAACGTCCCGATCAGCGACCCGACGAATCCCAGGGCCACCGCCAGCCCCCGACCGAGGGCCCGGCGGGCGCGGCCGGATCGTCCCTCGCGACGAATCACCCTCCAGGCCAACCCGAGCCACCCATACGACAGCGTCCCGATCGCGACGATCATCAGGGCCCGGCCAAAGAGCCAGCCGGCCCAGGTCTGGTCCAGGACATGGAAGATTGGCTGACCGCCCGTCGGTTCCCAGTCCTGGCTTGGGGGATACACCCGAACCGCCACCCAGCCGATTGCCCAGATCGTGAGCAGCAGCGCGGCCCAAGCAAGGAACCCCACCCAGGGCCCGACCCCGACCCAGGTCGCGCGCCGCCCCAGCCAACTCCACCAGCCCCGCTGGGTCGGTTCCTCAGGCAGGGAAAGGGTCGCCCCCGCCAGGAATCCATAGCCGGCCAGCGGCCCCATCAGGATGACCCACCGGACCCAATCCCAATCGCGAGGCTCCGGTCCGTGGGTCGAACTGGGGTAGTTGAGGTTCAGCGTCCCCTGATAGACCGTCCCCAGCAATGCTGGCACCAGCGGGAAGGCTAGCCAGCCCAGCGTCGACCACACCCACCCGTCGCCGCGCGATCCCGAGTTCGTCACGCCAGTCGCTCCGCTCAGGCGCCGGGGATCGTTCCAGATCCGGGGCCGCCAGATGACCGAGATCAGCCGGATCGCACTCCTTCCGTCGCCAGCCCCAGCAATTGTTCGACGGCCAGCCCAATATCGTCCGCTCGCATCAAGGTCTCCCCCACCAAAATCGCCGAAACCCCGGCCTTCTCCAGCCGCTCGACATCGGAGCGGTTGCGGATGCCGCTCTCGGCCACCAGCAACACGTCGTCGGGGACGCGGTCGCGTAGGCGCAGCGTCAAATCCAGGTCGGTGACGAAGCGGCCGAGGTCGCGGTTGTTGATTCCCACCAGGTCAGCGCCGGCGGCCAAGACCCGGTCGAGGTTCGCCTCGTCATGCAGTTCCACCAACGCCGCCATCCCCAAGGACCGGGCCCTCGCCAGCAAAAGGCGCATCTGGGCGTCGTCCAGGATCTCGGCGATCAGCAGGATCGCGTCGGCCCCGGCCATGCGGGCCTCGACGACCTGATACTCGTCGATCAGGAAATCCTTGCGGAGCAACGGAATGACCACGGCGGCGCGGATGCGGGCCAGGTACGACAGGTGCCCCTGAAAATAGGAGACGTCGGTCAACACGCTAAGGCACGCGGCGCCGTGGGCCTGATACGTCCGGGCGATGGCGATCGGGTCGAAGTCCTCGCGAAGTACCCCGGCCGAGGGGCTGGCCTTCTTGACCTCGGCGATGAGCTGGATCGGCCCCGGCCCGGCCAGCGCCGCGCGAAAGTCCCGGACCGGGGGAGCCTCGGCGGCCTGGGCCTCCAGCTCCTCCAGGGGCAGCCGGGCCCGCGCCGCGGCGATCTCGCGATGCTTGGTCGCCACGATCTCGTCGAGGATGGAATCCGACATGGGAAATCCGCCTTGCGATCCAGCGAGGTTGAGCTTTGCGGAGGAGTCCGGGTTTGCGCGTTCTCTGGGCAACCCAGTGCAGCGCGAATCCGGTCCGCGCCCCGACGAGAGGGATTCGATTGTACCTCGACAGGATCTGGCCGCCCTCCCCTGCCGTGCCCCGCACGCCTCGGTTTCCATCATTCGGTCGATCTTGCGACGGTTGGAGTCCTGGACGGTGGCCGAGGGGCACGCCGTGGATTAGGTTACAAATGCGATTCCCAAGTGACCCCCTCCCCGCGAGCCGCCCATGACTCGTCGAATCGCCCTCATGATCGCCCTCCTGGCCGGGGTCATTGGCTGCGGACCCGGGCCCGAATCCGACGAGGGGGTCACCCTCGGCGGCGGCTCCTCGCCCAGCACTCCCGCCGAGACGACGCCCACCCTGGCCGAGGCCCGTCAAGGGTTCGCCACTCAGGTCGACCCGTCCGTGCCGCGGCCCGCGGCCGAGCCCCTGCCCCAGCCTCCTCCCGGGGTGTTCCGCCTGGTCAAGTATCACTCCCCCGTCGGTGACCTTGCGGCCTATGTGACGCCCGACCCCGGCGACGGCCAGAAGCACCCGGCGGTCGTCTGGATCACCGGCGGCGACTCCAGTTCGCTCGGCGAGATGTGGGAGCCCAGGCCCCGAGAAAACGACCAGACCGGCGCCGCGTTTCGACAGCACGGCCTGGTCCTGATGACCCCAACCCTGCGCGGTGGTAACGACAACCCCGGACGCCGCGAGGGATTCTATGGCGAGGTTGACGACATCCTGGCCGCCGCCGATTACCTGGCGGCCCAGCCCTATGTCGACCCCGACCGCATCTACCTGGGCGGCCACAGCACCGGGGGTACCCTGGTCATGCTGGTCGCCGAGATCAGCGACCGCTTCCGCGCGACGTTCGCCTTCGGCCCGGCCAGCGACATGGGCGGCTACGGCGGCGAGTTCGTCTATTACCGACCCGGCGACCCCCGGGAGGCGCGGTTGCGTTCCCCGGCGCTCTGGCTTTCCTCGGTGCGACGGCCCCTGTTCGTGATCGAGGCGATGCAGGAGGGCCGTCTGGAAGATCTTCAGGCGATGCAAAGGCTTTCCCACAACTCCCAGATTCACTTCGTACCGGTCCCCGGCGTCGACCACTTCTCGATCCTCGGCCCGGCCAACGAGGCGATCGCCGCCAAGATCCTGGCCGACACCGGCCCAACCGCGAACATCAGTCTCTCGCCCGCCGAACTCAACGGCCAGGCCCGCTGAGTTCCTTGTGCCCCCGGCTCCGAGGGTCACCACGATGGGAGCCGAAACCCTCTCTCCACGCGACCTGAACCGCGCCCTCCTCGCCCGCCAGATGCTGCTGGCTCGCGAGTCCGTCCCGGCCGCCCGGGCCATCGAGCGCCTGGCGGGCCTCCAGGCCCAGCAGGCTCGCCCGCCGTTCGTTGGCCTCTGGAGCCGCCTGGCCGACTTCACCCCCGAAGGCCTCCTGCGTCCTCTCCGCGACCGGGCCGTCGTCCGCGCCACAATGATGAGGGGGACGCTGCACCTGGTCACCGCCGACGACTACCTGGCGTGGCGCGGTCCGATCGGCCCGGTCCTGGACGCGGGGCTCAGGGCCGTCCTCCGCGAACGGGCCGAGGGCCTGGACCTCCCCGCCCTGGCGTCGGCCAGCCGAGACGCCTTCGGCGCCACGCCCCGGACCTTCGCCGCCCTGCGAGCCGCCCTGATCGAGCGCTTCCCCGGCGGCGACGAGCGGGCGATGGGGTACGCCGTTAGGATGAACTTCCCCCTGGTCGCCGTCCCCGACGCCTCCCCCTGGGGTTCCAGCCCCGACCCCCTCTTCGTCGAGGCCGACACCTGGCTGGGCCGCGCCCCCGACCCCGACGACCGCCCCCACGCCCTGGTCCTCCGCTACCTGTCCGCGTTCGGGCCCGCCTCGGCCGCCGACGTCCAGTCGTGGTCCGGCCTCAAAGGGATCAAGGCGGTGCTCGACGACCTCCGGCCCCAACTCGTCACCTTCCGGGACAGCCGCAAGCGCGAACTCTTCGACCAACCCGACGCCCCCCGGCCCCCCGCCGACACTCCCTCGCCAGTTCGGTTCCTGCCCGACTTCGACAGCGCGATCCTCGCTCACGACGACCGCGCCCGCATCGTCCCCGACGAGCACCGCCCCCGCCTCGCCACCAAGAACCTCCGGGTCCCCGCCACCTTCCTCGTCGACGGCTTCGTCGCAGGAACCTGGGCCATCTCGCGGACGAAAACCAAAGCTCAACTCGCCCTGACCCCATTCGCCCCCATGCCCGGCCCCGCTCGCGATGAGTTGGCCGACGAGGGCCGGCACCTCCTCCGGTTCCTCGAAGCCGACGCCAAAACGGCCGAGGTCCACTGGCAATGATTCGCAAACGCCTCGCAAACCGGGAGCCTGGGGGATCTGCGGGGAAAGATCGGTCCAATCGACTTTGAAAAAGGGCTCAGGGTCGCGCCGATTCTCGACTGTCAAGACCCCGGCCGAAAATGTATCCTAGATTCGGGCAGGAGGCCCCGCGACCCGGCGGGTGATCCGGGGCGTCCGCAAGGAGGTTGATCGCGATGACCATTTTCGTCACCGGCGGCGCCGGGTTCATTGGCTCGGAAGTCGTCCGGCAACTGATCCGCGAGACCGACGACGAAGTCGTCGTCGTCGATTGCTTGACCTATGCCGGCAACCTCGAATCGCTGGCCGAGGTCGCCGACGACCCACGCTTCCGGTTCGAGCCGGTCGACATCGCCGACGCGTCGGAGGTCCAACGGATCTTCGAGCGCTACCAGCCCGACTCGGTGATGCACCTGGCCGCCGAGTCGCACGTTGACCGCTCGATCGACGGCCCGGCCGAGTTCCTCCGCACCAACGTCGTCGGCACCTTCACCCTCCTGGCCGCCTCGCTGGCCCACTGGCGAGCCCTCGACGCCGAAGCCCGCGCCCGCTTCCGCTTCCTCCACGTCTCCACCGACGAGGTGTACGGCTCCCTCGGCGCCGAGGGCCTCTTTACCGAGACGACCCCGTATCAACCCAACTCCCCCTACTCGGCCAGCAAGGCGTCGTCCGACCTGTTCGTCCGCGCCTGGCACCACACCTATGGCCTGCCCACGCTCATCACCAACTGCTCCAACAACTACGGCCCCTACCACTTCCCCGAAAAGCTCATCCCCCTGTGCATCCTGAATGCCCTGGAGGGAAAGCCCCTGCCGATCTACGGCAAGGGGGAAAACGTCCGCGACTGGCTGTTCGTCGCCGACCACGCCCGCGCCCTCCGCACCGTGCTGGCCAGGGGCCGCCTCGGCGAGACCTACAACATCGGCGGCCACAACGAGCGCACCAACATCCAGGTCGTGCGAGCCATCTGCGAGTTGCTCGACGAACTCGCCCCCAACGCGACCGCCACGCCCCACGCCGACCTCATCACCTTCGTCCGCGACCGCCCCGGTCACGACGCCCGCTACGCGATCGACCCAACCAAGATCGGCCAGGAACTCGGCTGGACCCCCCGAGAGACCTTCGAGACGGGCCTCCGCCAGACGGTTCAGTGGTATCTGGACAACCCCGGCTGGTGCGCCCGGGTCCGCTCCGGAGCCTACCGAGGTGAGCGCCTCGGCCTGGACGTCGGTTGCGAAGCCACGGCGGGGGCGGGCCGATGAGCGGTCGTCGCAAGGGGATCGTCCTGGCCGGCGGATCGGGCACCCGGCTCTACCCGCTGACTCGCGTCGTCAGCAAGCAACTGCTGCCGGTCTACGACAAGCCGATGGTTTATTACCCGCTCAGTACCCTGATGCTGGCGGGCATCCGCGACGTCCTGATCATCTCCACCCCGACGGATTTGCCTCGTTTCCGCGACCTGCTGGGCGACGGCTCCCAGTGGGGGATGACCCTCGCCTACGAGGAGCAGCCCAAACCCGAGGGGCTGGCCCAGGCGTTCCTCATCGGCGCCGACTTCGTGGGGGACGACCCCTCGGCTTTGGTGCTGGGCGACAACATCTTCTACGGCCACGGCCTTTCCGACTCGCTCCAAAGGGCCGCCGCCCGAGACGACGGCGCCACCATCTTCGCCTACCACGTCGACGACCCCGAGCGCTACGGCGTCGTCGAGTTCGACCGCGAAGGCAAGGTCCTCGGTCTGGAAGAAAAACCCGAGTCGCCCAAGTCGAACTACGCCATCACCGGCCTGTACTTCTACGACCGCCGTGTCGTCGAGCTGGCCCGCAACCTCAAGCCCAGCAAGCGCGGAGAGCTGGAGATCACCGACCTGAACCGCGAGTACCTGAAGCTGGGCGCCCTGCGCACCGAGCTGATGGGCCGCGGCTCGGCCTGGCTCGACACCGGCACCCACGAGTCACTTCACCAGGCCTCGACGTTCATCCAGATCGTCGAGCAGCGCCAGGGGCTCAAGGTCGCCTGCCTGGAAGAGATCGCCTACCGGATGGGATACATCGACGCCGCCCGGGTCGCGGAGCACGCGGCGGCGCTCAAGAATGAATACGGCCACTACCTCCGCGCGATCCTGGAGGAGCCCAAGGTCTCATGAATATTCTGACAACCCCCCTGCCCGGCGTCCTGATCCTGGAACCGCGCGTCTTCCGAGACGACCGCGGCTACTTCCTGGAAACCTGGAACCAATCCCGCTACGCCGAGGCCGGCCTGCCGCCCAGGTTCGTGCAGGACAACGTCTCCTCCTCTGGACCGGGCGTCCTGCGCGGCCTGCACTACCAGCAGCCCTCGCCTCAAGGGAAGCTCGTCCAGGCGCTTCGGGGCGAAATCTGGGACGTGGCCGTCGACATCCGCGTTGGCTCCCCCACCTTCGGCCATTACGAAGCCGTCACCCTCTCGGCCGACAACGGCCGCCAGTTTTACATCCCCGAGGGGTATGCCCACGGGTTTGTTGTCCTGAGCGACCATGCCATCGTCTCGTACAAATGCACTGAGTACTACCAGCCCAGGTGCGAGGCCAGCCTCCGCTGGGACGACCCCGACCTGAACATCCCCTGGCCGGTCGACAATCCCGTGCTCTCGCCCAAGGACCGTGAAGCCCCCCGCCTGAGGGAGGTCCCGGCCGAGCGGCTGCCCCGGTTTCTGAGCCTCAGAGCGCACGCCTCATGAACCCAAGCGGCGACGGCCTGGTCCTGGTCAGCGGAGGCGCGGGGTTCATTGGCTCGCACCTGGTCGAGGCCCTACTCAAGCGGGGTCGTCGCGTCCGCGTCGTCGACAACCTGGCCACCGGTCACCGGGCCAACCTCGCGCACCTGGGCGACGCCTACGAATGGCTCGAAGGCGATCTCGCCGACCCCGCCGTCGCCCAACGCGCCGCCGAGGGGGCCGAAGTGGTCATCCACCAGGCGGCCATCCCCAGCGTTCCGCGCTCGGTGGCCGAACCCCTGCAATCGCACGCCAGCGGCCCCACCGCCACGCTGAACCTCCTGGAAGCGGCCCGCCAGAACGGAGCCCGCCGCTTCCTCTTCGCCGCCTCCAGCAGCGCCTACGGAGACGCTCCCGAACTCCCCAAGCACGAAGGCATGCCCCCCAGCCCGCTCAGCCCTTACGCGGCCGGGAAGCTCGCGGGCGAGCATTACGTCGCGGTGTACGCCCGAACCATGGGTCTCGACGGCGTAAGTCTGCGTTACTTCAACGTCTTCGGTCCCCGGCAGGACCCCTCCTCCCCGTACAGCGGGGTCATCGCCCTGTTCGCCCGCCTGATGAGGGAAGGCCGCCGCCCCAAAATCTACGGCGACGGACAGCAAACGCGAGACTTCACCTACGTCGCCAACGTCGTCGCGGCGAACCTCCTGGCGATGGACGCCCCCGGCCCACTCGGAGGCGTGGCCCTGAACGTGGGCACCGGCCAGCGAATCAGCCTGCTGGACCTCGTCGCGACCCTGAACACCTTGCTGGGAACGGACCTCGCCCCCGAATTTCTCCCCGACCGCCCGGGAGACGTCCGAAACTCCCTCGCCAGCCTCGACCGAATCCGCGCCACCCTCGGCTACGAGCCCACCATCGACTTCGCCGAAGGGCTCAAGCGGACCCTCGCCGCCGCGAACTGACCGGCCCGACGACGAGGCCCACGACCAACGTCAAGGGTTGAGTCCTCGGTCGGGCTCACGGCTCGTCCCACTCTCGCCGAACCGCGGCGACGCGGATCAGGGCCAGGGCCCGCTCTCGAGGGGTCTCCAGCGACTCGGCCAGGGCGACCGCCTCGTCCACGTCGCCCCTCCAGGCCAGGCCCGCCGCGACATCCCCCAGCGCCTCGGCCCGTCGACGAGCGTCCCGGATCCGCCCGACGGCCAACCGAGCGGCGGCCGACGACCCGTGGCGCGCCTCCACCCGGGCGATTAACGCGGCGTACCCGTCCCGGTCCAGGCCATAGAGGGACTGCGGGTAGGCGACCTCCGCAGCCGTCTCCCCAGGCCGGGCCTTGGCCCTCCCGATCGTCAGGGCGACCCCCTGGTCGATCCCTTGCATGTCCGTGGCGGACGCGGCCCTCGCGCCCCGGAGGGCGTCCTCGGCGACCCCCACCGCCTCCCCGGCGGTCAACCTCGCCGCCGCCCCGTCCCCCGCCCGGGCCTGGTAGCTGGCCAGGGCGTTGAGGGCGATCACGCCACGGGGCGGGTCGAGGGTGGTGATGAGCTGGTGCGCCTCGCCCGGTTCGTCGACTTTCAGGAGGAAGTAGGCCGCCAGGAAGCGGGACCAGGCCGCCTCATCCGGGCCCATCGCCTCGACGTCGGTGAGTGCTGCGAACGCGCAGCGACGGGCCCGGTCGCGGTCGCCGGCCCTTGCTCGGGCCAGACCGACCTGGACATAACCGTAGGCGCGAAAGTCCCGGGCCCGGTCGATCGCCGCCCGCCATGCCGCCAGGTTCCGGGCGTCCGGCGGGACCGACGGGATCGGGATGGCGTCGAGGGCCGCGATCGCCTCGTCGGGCGTCCCGAGCCCCTCCAGCACGCCGGCCAGCCGGGCCGACTCCCGGGCCCGGACGCCGAAACCCTCCTCGGCCGCGATCAGGCCCCGGATTTCTTCCAACAACGGGCCGGCCACCTCCGCGTCGGCGGGCCTCAGCGCCTCGGCGACACCCAGCTTCAGCCAGAGTCGCACGAGCGATGACTCCTCGGCACGGTTGCGGGGCTTTTCTCGCAGCCGCCGCAGGGCCCCATCAAAATCGCCGGCGCGGGCCCGGGCCCAGGACACGCCTCGGTGGATCACATTGGGATGCGGCTCCCGCTCGACCTCCTCTCGATGCAACTCCAACGTCACCCTGGCCGCGTCCCGCCCCTCGGTCGCGACCTGCCAGGTGACCAGATCGGCCCAGTCCCTCCCCCGCCACCCCTCCTCGTCCTCGTCCAGGATCAAGGCCCGGGCCCGCTCGAACGCCCGATGGGCCCCACTCCGGTCGCCGCACTCGGCCAGGGCGTTGGCGACGCGGATCGCCACGTGGGGGGACCGGCGCGGTCCGAGGGGAGGGAACCCCGCAGCGACCTCCAGCGTCCGGGCGAACGCCTCGCGGGCGGCCCCCCAGTCTCCGCGACGCGCCTGGGCTTGCCCCAGAGAGAACAGGGCCTCGGCCCGCTCCTCAAGGTCGTCCAGGACGTCGACGGCCCGCAACGCCTGGCCGATCGCCCGCCCCTCAGGGTCCGGCGCCCGCGAGACCCGGGCCGGCGCCTCAGCCGCCTCCGCCCCTTCCCGGGTAGGCCCCGCCGTTGCCACGACCCCCGCCGCCAACAGCCCCAGCAACGCCACCGAAGCCGTCGCGACGAACGTCCCCGGCGTCCAGGACAGGGCCCGAAGCACCCCCCTTGCCAACACCTCAACCCGCCTCGAGGCCAGGCCGCCCAACGCCACCCGCGCCGCAATGTTGGCTAGCGGAGTGAATGCGGAGGCGGTCGCGGACGCCGACCGGACCCCCGCCCCGGCCGCGACCAACCCCGCCGGCAGTCCCAGTCCCCGCCGAGCCAGTCGCGTCTTCAAAAGGCCCCGAGCCCTCGACAGCCGGGTCTTGACCGTCCCCAACGGGCAGCCGACCCGAGCCGCCGCGGCCTCGCAACTCAGTCCCTGGAGGTAGCACAACACCACGACCTCGCGATACCTCGACGGCAACGCGGCCACCTCCCGGCGGACGACCGGCCCGAGCTCATCCGGCCCGGGGTGGATCGCCCAGGCGTCGGAAAGGATCGCCACATGACGCTCCAACCGTCGTCGGCGGGCCGCGTCCACCCGAGCCCGGGCCGACACCCGCGAGGCGACCCCGAACAACCAACCGCCGATCGACTCGCGACGGCGGATCGCCCCCGCCCTCCGGGCCAGAACCAGGAATGTGGCCTGGAACGCATCCTGGGCGTCATGGGGGTCGGCCAGGGTCATGTGGCAGACGCGCAACACCATCGGCCCGTGGCGGGCGACGAGTGCCTCGAAGGCGGCCTCACCGCCGGGGCCACCTCGGACGAAGCGGTCCAGGAGTTCGCCATCGCCCAGGGCCCCGGCGGCTCCCAGGCGGAATAGCGTCTCCCACGCCGAGCCCGTCCCGCCGCCCCGTCTCGTCCTTGTCGTCGTCGTCATCGGGAACGTCCCTCCTCCCCGCGAAACCCAATCGTCTCACGGGAAGAAGTGCCGCGGGAGCCCCTCGCGGTTTCGCCGATCCCCCGTCGCCGTCGCCCAGGCCCCGATCCGATCAGGGCTCGTCCCCGGGCAACGTGCTGGCGGCGCGGATCACGGCCAGGTCCCGCGGCGGTTGCCCCACCCGCCGGCGCCTGGCAGACTGGGCCTCGATCGAACTCGGGCCGGACCCGCGTCAGAACACACTTCTTTTGAGGATTTCACCATGAGGCGATTCGCCCTCGCCCTCGCCCTGGCGGCCGCCGGCCTGTTCGCCTCGCCCACCGCCACGACCGCCCAAACGCCCGAGCAAGTTCGGACCGCCGCGTTCGTCGCCGACTTGCAGGACCCCGATGGCGGCTTCCCCAACCGCAATGGAATGCCTTCCGCTCTCGGATCGACGTCCGGAGCGGTTCGGACGCTCAAATACGTGGGTGGATCGGTCAAGGACGTTCCCGCCGCCACCGCTTACGTTCTGTCGTGCCGAGACCCCGTCACCGGCGGATTCGCCCCGGCTCCCAAAGGGAAGGCCGACGCCCGATCGACCGCCGTGGCCTTGATGACCTTGAATGAGCTGCATGTTGACGATCCAGCGATGATCGACCAGGCCGTCGCCTACTTGACCGGCGCCGTCAACCCCCGGGAGTTCGAGGAGATTCGCATCGCCGTCGCCGGCCTGGAAGCCGCTCACAAGCCGGCTCCCGAGGCCTGGGCCAGGGCGGTCGAAGCCACCCGCAACGCCGAGGGGACCTTTGGCGAGGGGGGCAACGCTCCCCGAGCCACGGGTTCGGCGGTTGTCGCCCTGTTGAGGATGGGGGCCAATCCTGGTCCCCGGGCCAAGATCCTCCAGGTCCTCAACGACGGCCAGCGCCCCGACGGCGGGTGGGGCCGCGCTGACGAGCCCTCCGAACTCGACACGACCTATCGGATCATGCGTGCCTACAAGATGATGGGCGAACGCCCCGACCTCCAGCGCCTCCGGGGATTCGTCGCCCGCTGCCGCAAGTCCGACGGCGGCTACGCGACCAACCCCGAACTCACCTCCGACGTCTCCGGCACCTACACCGCCACCATCCTCCTGAACTGGGCCCGGGAACTCGAAGGCGACGCCCCGGTCGTCGAGACCGCCGGATTCGTCCCCCTGTTCGACGGCAAGACCCTCGATGGCTGGGAGGGCGACACGGCCATCTGGTCGGCCCGCGACGGCAAGATCGTCGGCAAGACGGCCGAGGGGCTCAAGCACAACGACTTCCTCGCCACCAACGCCACCTATCGAGACTTCGTCCTCAAGGTCTCCTTCCGCCTTAAGGGGGATGACACCAGCAACAGTGGCATCCAGTTCCGCAGCGTCCGCGTCCCTGGCCACGAGATGTCCGGCTACCAGGCCGATATCGCCCAGGGCTGGTACGGCAAGCTCTACGACGAGTCCCGCCGCAACAAGGTTCTGGCCGACGCCAACCCCAAGGCTGTCGCCACCGTTCGCAAAGGGGACTGGAACCACTACACCATCCGCGCCCTGGGCGACCGGATCGAACTGTCCCTCAACGGTCAGCCGTCGGTCGACTACCGAGAGACCGATGCCAGCATCCCCCGAGACGGCAAGATCGGCCTCCAGGTCCACGCCGGCGGCCCGCTGGAGGTCGAGTTCAAGGACCTGCTGATCCAGCCGGTGGCGACCCCCGACGTTTCCGACGCGACCACCCCCGGCTTCCACCTGCGGACTCTCAAGTCCCCCGATGGCGACCGCAAGTACACGGTCTTCGTCCCCGAGGGATACGACGGCTCGAAGCCCTACCCGACCATCCTGTTCCTGCACGGCTCTGGAGAGCGTGGCGACGACGGCGCCCGGCCGGCGCAGGTGGGCCTGGGGGCGATCGTCCGCAACCGCCCGGCCGACTTCCCCGCTTTGATCGTCTTCCCCCAGGCCCGAGAAACCTGGAACGCCGACTCCCCCGACGCAAAGGCCGCCCTCGCGGCGCTGGACGACGTGGCGAAGGCGTTCAAGGTCGACCCCGCCCGAGTCACGCTGACCGGCCTGTCGATGGGAGGCACCGGAGCCTGGTCGATCGGCTCGGCCCACCCCGAGCGCTTCGCGGCGGTCGTCCCGGTCTGCGGCTCGGGGGTCATCAAGGACGTCGGCCCGGTCAAGGATCTGGCCCACCTGAAGGGCATTCCGGTCTGGACCGTCCTGGGCGACGCCGACTCCGCCGGGATCGTCCAGGGCAACCGCGCCCGCGTCCTGGAGTTGAAGAACGCCGGAGGCTCCCCTCGCTCGACCGAGTACCGAGGCGTCGGCCACAACAGTTGGGACCGCGCCTACTCCGACCCCGAACTCGCCCGCTGGATGACCTCCCCGTCGCGTTGACCCGCCCCACCCGGAGCGATAGGCTTTGCGTCATGGGTTACACAAACCTCATCACCATCGAGCCGGGTAAGCGGAGCGGCCAAGCCTGTATTCGCGGGATGCGGATCACCGTGAAGGACATCCTGGAATACCTCGCCGGGGGGATGAGCGTGCCGGAGTTGCTGGACGACTTCCCGGAACTGACCCCCGAGGATATCCGAGCCTGCCTGGCGTATGATCCCCCGGTGAACCAATGCGGATCGCCCTGAGCGTCTCCCCGCCCAAGCCCCCGAAGGACGCGCCCCCAATGCCCAGCCGCCGACGCCTGCTCCCCCTGGCGATCGCCGCCGGTTTCGCCCTGCTGCTGGCCCCCGCCGCCTTCGGCCAGTTCGGTAGCGTCAGGGTCACCATCAACGACGCCGGCCACATGTTCAGCCGCTCCGCCGTTGACTCGGCCCGCGAGAGCCTGGCCCGCTCGATCAAGGGGGACGGTTCCCCCCGGGTCGTGATCGAGACGGTCGACTCGCTGGATGGCCAGACGATCGGCGAACTCGCCGGCCGCCGCCACGAGCAGGAGCCCAACGCCTTCTACCTCGCTTTGGCCAAGCGCGAGCACAAAATCTCCGACATCCAGGTCCCCAGGCGCCTGGCCTCCCGCGTCGTTGAGGCCGACCACCACGCCGTCCGCGAGGCGTTCCTCAACGAGTTCAAGAAGAACCACTTCGACGACGGCCTCGCCCGGGGCGCCGAGGCGATCGCCGCGATCGTGGCTAAGACCGCCGACAAGGGTCCCGACCCCGCCGAGGGTCAGCCCTCCGCCGCCAACGCCAAGCCCGAGGGCGGCTCCGTCAGTTTGGTCGACCGCCACCGCATCGGCCTGACCCTGGCCGGAGCCCGTCGAGCCCTCGCCGCGGCCGAGGCGAAGGCCACCGAGATGGGCGTCAAGGAGAACCTCGCGGTGGTCGACGACGGCGGACACCTCCTGGCGTTCGCCCGCCTCGACGGAGCCCGCCCCGCCAGCATTTCCACGGCAATCACCAAGGCCACCGCCGCGGCCACGCTCCGCCAACCCACCGGCCCAATCCCCGCCAACGGCCCCGCCGACGAGCAGCTCGCCACCGGCCTGGCGCTCCAGGCCGCCGCGTCCGACTCCGGTGGTAAGATCACCACCCTCCTGGGAGGCGTCCCGCTGATGGTCGACGGCCAGGTCGTCGGGGCCATCGGCGCCGCCGGGGGCAACGGCGAGCAGGACAAGGCCATCGCCAGCGCTGGCGCCGAGGCGTTCGCCGCCGACGTGAAGGCCACCCCCGTCGACCTGCCGCCCCTGGTCCCTAACGACGACCGGAAGGCCGGGCCGCTCGAATTGAAGGACCCGCCGCCCGCCCTGGACCCGCTCAAGACGCCGCAGGAACGCTGAGCCGGTCCGTCGACCGGGCTAATCGCGATCGCCCGGTCCCTGATTCGCCCGGAACGGGTTGCCGACGATCTCACGGAGAAGTGACGCGGGCATGAACAAGAGGTATCGGTCCATGCCCTCGGGAGGGTAAAGGCCCCCACACAGCGCAAGATGGGCAAAATTGGCCGCCTGCCTCAGCAGGTTGAGGGGGGAAAGGTCAGCCTCGGCCGCCTGCCCGGGATGGAGCATCGCGGCGATTTCCGCGGGTGGGATGCGTGCGACGTCCGCCAAGCACCGTGCGACCTTCTCGGATTCGCTGGCGCCGCAATCAGGATCGAACAAAAAGGCCGCCCCCTCGGCCTCCCACTCCGTATCGCCGGTTTCTCCGAGGGACTCCCCGGCGGACACGTTGCGTTCCCCGACCTCGACGGCCGCCCGGCTTTCCGCCAACGGCAACAGCTTCCAGATCCTCCGGGCGCACGCCAGGTGGTAGCGCGTGAGGATCCAGTCCCGCTCACGTTCCTCGCCGCGCCACTCCTGCCGGAACCACCTCAGCATCCGGGAAACGTCGTCGGAGACGAGCCACTCCTCCTCGGTCATGCTCACGATCGGCCGCGACGGGTCCCGGGCTCCCCAGCAGTCGATGAGTTTCGGCGGCCAAAGTGCCCCATCGTCGAGTGCGACGCCCGCGGCCGGTTTCCTCCCCCAGACCTTGAAAGATGGTGAACTCTCGACGGAAGACCGAAAGGTCGCCAGGTCCTCAAGAGCATCACACCAAAACATCTCGTTGCCGAAATCTCCCGCCAAGGGCCGGAAACCGATCTTGAAGAGCAGGTTCACCCTCCCATCGACCGGGAAACGATCTGGGGCGAATTCGCACTGAAAAGTGAAACCCATCTCCTCGGCGCCATAGCGGGTGACCCAACCCCAATAGAAATTCAGGTGCTTGTCCGAAGGATCGGCCTCATACAAACGGATCATCAGATCGAGGCCCCGACTCGGCGTAAGCGAGGTGAGGTCCACGCCCGAGTCGGCCAACAAGCGTTCCAGTCGCGACATCAGGATGTTGGCTTCCACGCCAGTCTCCATCATTTCGCAACGGATCTCCCCAGGTCTCCCGGAAGGCCCGCCAACGCTTCAGCGCGCGATCACCCCATCCCGCAACTTGATCTCCCGGTCCGCCGCGGCGGTGACCTCCGCGGCATGCGTCACGACGACCAAGGTCAACCCCCGATCGTGCCGTAGTCTCGCCAGCAGGTCCAGCACCTCGCGCTGACCCCGGCTGTCGAGGTTGCCCGTCGGCTCGTCGGCCAGCAGCAGCGCCGGATCATTGGCCAGCGCCCGGGCGATCGCCACCCGCTGCCGCTCCCCCACCGACAGCTTCGACGGCCGGTGGTCTCGGCGATGCCCCAATCCCACTTCCTCCAACAGCGACAGGGCCCGCCCCGGCCGCTCCGACGCCGGCACGGTCCCCTCGAACATCGGCACCTGCACATTTTCCAAAGCCGTCAGGGTCGGCAGCAGGTGGAACGACTGGAACACGAACCCCAGCTTCCGGGCTCGAAAGGCGTCCAGGTCCAGTGAGCCGAGGGGCGTCCCCTCGAACTCCACCTCGCCGCTGGTCGGCCGGTCCAGCCCTCCCAGAAGGTGCAGCAAGGTGCTTTTGCCGCAGCCGCTGGGCCCGGTGATCCCCAGCCACTCGCCCCGGGCCACCTCCAGCGAAACGCCTCGCAACGCCCGGACCTCGCCATCGGGGTAGGTGCGGACGAGGTCCCGGACGCTCAGGATCGGAGAGGGGGCGGTCATGGTCGGGATTTGGCCTCCAGAGTTGGATTCAAAACTCAAACGCACGCCGGATTTCCTCCTGGCGTTCGGTCTCGGCGATCGGCCAGGTGGGGTATTTGGCGAAGAGCTCCGCGTGCGATCCGGACCGGACAAGGGCCAGGTCGTCGCCATCGACTGCGTAGATGAGCAACCAGTACCCCTCGACGTGACATTCGCGGCATCCCGCCCAATTGCCGACCAGGGCGTGGTCACGGTGATGGACCGCGAGGGCCTGCCGGGCACACAAGATCGTGAGGATCGCGGCCAGCTTCTCCAGGTCCTTGCCCTGCTTCTTCAGCCGCTTGAGGTCCCGCCTGAACTCCGATGACGGGACCGGGGACAGCGGTTTCGGCGGGCGGGCCTTGGCCATGTCAGAAGCCCAGATCCTTCCGCATCGCTTCGACACTCTCGTACCGCTTGAGCTTGCCCTCGGCGATCTCGCGGAGGGCCCGCTGAGAGGCGGCGTTGGGCAGCTTGACCTCGAACGGGAGTCCGTTCCGGAGGGTGATTTGCGAGTAAAAGAGGCGGATGGCGTCGCTGGGGCTCAGGCCCAACTGGCTGAGGACCCGTTCGGTGCTCGCCTGGAGTTCCGGATTCACCCGGGCCCGGATCATGCCGGACTTCGTCGGCTTCGGGCCTTCGGGGGCGGGGGTCTTGGGGAGCTTGGGCATGGGATGGTCCTCGGGTTGTTGGCATTGTACCCCGTTTGGGACACACTGACGACACGCGGGGCGGCATCATCCGAAGGATGGCACCTTCGATCCGTTCATTGAAAAGTCTCAGCGGCCCGCCCTGCCGAGCCATCGACGGAAAAGGCCAACCATCCTCCTCGAGGCCGAAATCCTCGGCATCGCGAGGTGGGATGCGTCAGCGACCCTCAGCCAACTCGCGAAGATCAGCCGCAACTCGTCGATCGGAGCCGCGCCGATCAGGGTCTCGATCCGGCGGCTCTCGACGAAACAGGCCAACGCCGGCAGATTGCCGACCTGGCACTGGCGGATAAACTCGCGGTCCGCGACGTCGTCGGTGTTGAAGCAGCCGAAGAAGATGCGATCGGCAAACTCGTCCCGCAGCCCTCGCAATGTTTCATCGAAGCGTCGATCGACGCCATTCCATACCGCCCAGAAATGCAGGGCGACGATGCGATGACTCGCCAGGACATTCGGCAGGCTGGCGGCGTCGACCTCTCGCGTGGAAGGTCGCCATGAGGGGTCTCGATCATTCATGCCGAAGCGCCTCGGTCGGCTCCAGCCCCGCGCCCCGCAGCGCCGGATAGAACCCGCCCAGCAAACTCAAGGAAATCCCCAAAGCGAACCCAACCCCCAATGCCTCGCCCGGCACCCACGGCGACACGAATCCGCCCGTCGAGGGGATCGCCGCCAAAAGCCGCACGCCCGCCACCGCCAACCCCACGCCCAGGATCGCCCCCACCAGCCCCAGCGCTAGCGATTCCCCCAGGATCAGCCCCAGCACCCGTCGTCGCCGCCACCCCAGCGCCCGCAACACCCCGATCTCCCGCGTCCGCTCGAACACCGCCATTACCATCGTGTTCAAGACCCCCAGCGCCCCCAAGACCAATGCGATCGCCGAGGTCGACCACGCCATCATCTTCACCAGGCGCAATTGCGTGTCGCTCTGAACATAATCGCGCGCGGGGGAAACCGCCGTCCCCGGCAGGGCCCGCTCGATCCGTTTCGCCAGTTCGTCCAGGGCCCGCTTTTCCCCAGGAACCTCGGCCGCCACGACGAACCCGGTGACCTGCCCCTCTCGTCCCATCATCCGCTGGTGGGCCTTCAGGGGGATCACCATCCCGCCATTCTCCAGGAGGTTGTCGCTCTGAAAAATCCCCACCACCGAGAACGGTTCGCCCGCCACCTCGACGCGATCTCCCACCGTCTTACCCAGATTCAACGCCAGGTTGCGGCCCAGCAAGGCCGAGGCGTCCTCCCCCGGGCGGAACGGCCGGCCATCGACCATCCGCAGGCCGCGGAACAGCAGGCTGCCCGGCTCCCAGCCGTTGACCAGCACGCTGACCAGGTTCGCCTGCTCGAACGACACCACGTCCATCAACGACCCCGCCGCGTCCTTCACCCCGGCGATTGTTAACAGCTTCGGCTTCAACGTCGCGTCGAGGTTGCTCGACAAGCGGTCGCTGACCCCCGCCCTCACCACGATCAGGTCGATCCCCTTGGCCTCGTAGATCTCCAGGAACGACCGCTCGAACCCCCAGGCAATGCCCAGCAAGGCCACCACCGCGGCAATTCCAACGGCCAGGCCGGCGACCGTCAACGCGGTCCTGACCGGCCGATGCACCAGGTTCCTCAAGATCAACGTCCGGGTCCGCATCAGCCCGGCACCTCGCCCACCAGGACGTATCCCACCTTGTTCCAGACCAGCTCATAACGACTATTCGGCAGCACTCGGCGGCCGATCTCGGCGACATCCAGGTGCTTCAACCGCTCGACCACCGCGATGAAATCCGGCCCCAGGTTCTTCAACACCAACCGGGCGAACCACCGATCGACCCCCGGCAAACCGACGTGTCCGAAGACCACCCGGTCGGTCAGGTCGGGCACCTCGTCGGCCACCACGACCTTCCCCCCGGGCTTCGTGACCCTCACCATCTCGCGGAGGGCGGCCTCGGGGTCGTTGAAGTAGTTGAACCCGCCGATGCTCAAGGTCGAGTCGAACGCCCCGTCCTGAAACGGCAGGTCCTCGGCCTCCCCCTGAATCAAAGGAACCGCCCGACCCGCCAGCCGCCGCCGGCAGGCCGCCAGTTGCGCCGTCGAGATGTCGAGGCCCGTCACGTCCCAGGTCTTCGGCAGCCAGTCAAGGTAAACTCCGTCCCCCACGGCCACGTCCAGCAGGTTCAAATGCTCCACCTCGGGCAGGTGGCGGAGAATCTTGGCACGGGACCGCCGCTCGCCGCCGTTGAGGACGAAGGTGTACCACTCCCAGAACCGGAACTTGGGCCACAGCGGACCGTCGTAAAACTCCTGGGCCACCCTGTTGTTGGCGTCGACCTGATCCTTGACCACGACCACGCCATCGCGCACCGGATACGCTCGCCCACAGGCCCGGCAGACAAGTCCCCCGGGAGCCTCGGCCAACGGTCCGCCCCGGCAGGCCACGCACCGCCAGCGGTCGAGGTCCGCGCCCGGGATCGGCGTAGTGGCGGTCGCCATGCTTCGGCTCTCCTCGCTCAAAGGTCCCTTCCTCCCTCCCTCGCTCCACCAGCCCCGAGGACTGAGGAATTATGCCCGCGCCACCAGGCAATAGCCCAGCCCCGCCCAAATCGCCTCGCGATGGAACCCCGGCCACTCCCGAGCCGCGGCCCCCTCGGCGTCCGACCGGTGGTTCAGCACCAGGTCGACAAACTCCCGATCCAGCCCCGTTCTCCGCAAGATCCAGGCACTCAGCGAAGGCACGCCGATCCAGTGCCCGATCATAAACCGATGCAAATCCGGCCGCTCATCGGCGACGACCAGCACCCCTCCCGGCCGCGTCACCCTGCGCATTTCCCGAAGCGCCGCCGCCTGATCGCGAAAGTAGTTGAACCCCCCCACCGAAAACGCCGAGTCGAACGACCCATCGGCGAACGGCAAGGCTTCCCCCTCGGCCCTCGCCAGTCGGCCGAACAGCGTAGGGAACCTCGTCAACGCTCCCTCCAACCGACTTCGGGCCAGGTCGACTCCGTAAACCTCCCAGCCCGTCGGCAGCAAGGGGACATTCTCCCCATCGCCGATCCCCACCTCCAGCACCCGAGCCCCCTCACTCTCGCCCAGGTGCCGAAGGATCTGCCGGCGAGCCTTCACCCCCCCCACCATCGCCAGGAACGCCCGCTCCCAGGGGCGGAACCGCGCCCACCCTGGCCCGTCATAGAACGCCGACGCGACCCGATTCGAGCCCTCCAGGGGACCGCCCAGCGCCTCGGCGATCCCCCCGAGGAACTCCGGCGACGGAGTCAGCCATGGACTCTTCTCCGATCCCTCAGAACTCACCGCGGACCGCCTCCGGGCCGATCCGGTCCATCAGCCGGTCAAACATCCGTCCCGGCAGTCTCCGCAAGATCCCCATCCCGATCGCCGCCGAAGGGGGAAACACGCAGTCTCGCGGCCGACGCTCGATTGCCCTCACCAGATAAACCGCTGCCTGCTCGGGCGTCAGCATCTTCACTGGCCGGGTAAACGGGGTTGAGGCCGTCAACGCCGTGGCGACGAACCCGGGATACGCCGTGGTGATCGTCACCCCCCGGCGCTTCAAACCCGGCCGCAGCCCCTCCAGGTAGTTCGCCAGCGCCGCCTTGCTCGCGGTGTACGCAGGCATCCACGGCAACCCCCGATACCCCGCCACGCTGGCGATCCCCACCAGATGCCCCCGACCCCTCGCATACATCGACGGCAAGACCGCCTCGATCGCGTGGGCCACCCCCAGGACATTCACCTCCAGGATCGTCCGCAACCCCGCGGTATCCAGCTCCAGCGAGTTCGACAGATTCCCGACCCCCGCGCACGCCACCAGAACATCAATCGGCCCGACCTCCTTCAACAATCGGGCCACCGCCGCCAGCAACGCCTCGCGATCCCGAACATCCGCCGTCGAGAACCCCAACAGGGGCGACCCCGCCTCCCTCGCCGCCGCGGCCACCTCCGCCAGGGGTTCCGCATCCCGGTCCACCAGCAGCAGCCGCGACCCCTTCGCCGCCAACGCCAGGGCCGTCGCCCGGCCAATCCCATGAGCCGCCCCGGTCAGCAAAACGGTCGGACGCATCGCCCCGCTCACGAGCCCACCCCCGGCCGTTGCTCCTCCAGAAACGCGACCAGAAGCCGCAAAAACGCTTCGGGGCTCTCCTCGGGAGCCCGATGCTTGGCCCCGGGCACCAACGCCTTGCGACAGTCGGGCAGGCGACCCACCAGGTAATCGGCCGTGGCCAGGAACGGCGAATCTTCCCCGAATAGGGCCAGTACCGGCACCGCGACCGCGTCGATCCGCTCGGCGGTCAAGCCGGCCACCGCCTTGCTATCCTCTCCGCAGGTTGTTTTTCCCAGCCTCAGCAGCCGCCCCAGCGCCGGCAGACCCACGGCCTGGCGGAACCTCAGCAGCGCCTCGCCATCCAGGTGCCGGACCTGATCGAAGAACCGGCCGATGTCGTACCAGTGCTCATCCGACAGCATCACCCCCGCGTCGGCCGCCTCCTGCCGGAAGTTCTGCCAGTGGCCCCAACGGCTGACGTCCTCCAGGTGCCGAAGCGCCGGGAAGTACGGGTCGGATAGCACCACCGAATCGACCCGCCCCGGCATCTCGGCCGCCGCATGCATCGCGATCACTCCGCCGAAGCTATGCCCCACCAGGTCGGCATGGGCGATCCCGAGTTGATCCATCAACGCCCGCAAATCCTCGACATGGTCGGCCGAGGTATATCCCGTCGGCGGAGCGTCGCTATAGCCATGCCCACGAAGGTCGAACGCGGTGACCCGGCGAGTCTTGCCCAACTCCTGCATCGCCCGGCAAAGGAACCAGATCGAAAGGTCGCCCGTGACCCCGTGGAGAAGGACCACGTCCGGCCCCGAACCCGACTGCTGCACATGAAGCCGGAGGCCGTCGCGGACCGCGAGGATGGGCATGGCCGTCGTCGTCCTCCTCGTGGCGAGATTAGAGACTGCGTTGCAGGAACGCCACCAGTTCGCCCAGGGTCATGTCGCGGTCGGCCCGTCCGCCGAGTTCGGCCATCAGTTCGCCATAAGGCAGGGGTCGGCCGTAGTGCCCCTCCAGCGCCTCGCCCAGCACGACCGCGTCGATCGAGGCCAGGCCCAGGTCCGCGAAGAACTTGGTCTCCAACGAGACAGCGCCCAGCTCCTCACCCCGCAGGCCACCCAGCAGGCCCGCGACATCGGCCAGGATTTGCTCCGAGGACGGCGCGCTCATCAACCCAGACCCTCCTCAAGAACGCCCACGCCGAGAACCGCGAGGGGCGAGCCTTCCAACACCCATCGACCCACCCCGCCAGGCTGGCCCACTCTTTTTGCTCCCATCCTCACGCCCGGGTCCATGCCCAAGCATACTCCCCCCGCCTCGACGTGCCGACCCGCAGCGGACCACCCCCCGCCACCGGCCACGCCGCTCGCAACGCCGGCCCAGCCGCCACCCACAAGATCCCGTCTCCCGCCGACCCGGAAACCACCTCCACGCTCCCCGGCCCGCCGACCAACCCGAGCCCCGTCGCCTTGCCCGCCGCCTCCTTGGCACACCACATCCGCGCCACCCACTCCGCCCGCTCGCCCGCCGCGACCCCATCCAGCCAGGCCCGCTCCTCCTCCGAGAACGCGACGGACTCGAACCCCGCCCCCCGCTCGGCGATCAATGCCACATCCACTCCCAACGCCGCCGCCGAATCCCGAGCCGCCAACGCCACCGCCACCCCCTCGGCATGGGCGATCGACACCGACGGCAGTTCCCCGCCGATCCCGCCCAAAGAGCGCAACCTCGGACGCCCGTTCTCGTCGGGCACGATTTCTAGATCCGCCGGGAAGACCGCACCGCCGCCGTTTTCCAGCCAAAGCCGACGAGCCGCCTCCTTGGCCGCGACCCGCCCCCAGAGCCTCGACGTCCGCCGCGCCTCATTCCCCGGCAATGCTCGGCACGCCGCCCGTTCCGCCGGCCCCAACTGGTCGAACTCCAGCACGTCCCGCCAGACCGGCCGACCCATGTCCGCCGGAGGCTCCAGCCAGACCGCTCGGCAGTCCCCGGCTCCCTCACCGTCCAACTCCAACCGTTCGCCGACCAGGAACCGGTCCGGCTGGCGGAACTGGTCCCGATACCGCCCCGGCCAGTAAAACCGCCAGTCCTCCCAGCACGAAATCCGCATCCAGACCCGCCCGTCCGGTCCGACGACCTCCGCCGAAGCCCCAATCTTGTGTCGCTCAACCGTTCCGACCGTGACCCGGCACTCCACCGATGCCCCCGCCGGCGCATCCCCCGGCCCGAACCATGTCAGTTCCCCCATTTTTAAGGGGAACATCACATCCCCCTCGGGCATCTGGTCCAGCCCCCACGCCCCCAGAAGCTGCGTGAAGGCATCCAGCACCACAACATCCGTCAAGATCGCCCCCGACATCCCCGCACTCAGCAATTCCCGGCGATCCGGCACCCGCAAGGTCCCCTCAATCCCCCTCGGCGCCGACAGGCCCATTCGGGTGATCGCCTGGAACGCCGGCCCGTGAAACAGCCACTGCTCTCCATAAACGCTCTCGGCCGTGAACCGGCAGGGACCCGCGTCGGCCGGGGCGAATGGGGCAGGCGCGGGCGCCTCGGGACGCGACTCGCCGAAAACCGCCACCCCCGCCACCACCGGGCCATCCGCCGGCCGGGGAAGACTCACGGTTCCTCGGTTGAACACCTCCACTCTCACGGTATCTTCGCCATCCCGCCGCGCCCGGATCTCCAACGAGACCGGTTCCTCTTCATACTTGATCCAACGGTGCGCCTGCACCTCCCGCAGCGCTAGCAGCACCCTCTCCGGCCCCACCAACACCGAGCCAGCCTGCGCCAGCATCTCGGCCATCGCGGCGAACGGCACCACCGGCAGACCCTTCAACGAGGGATCGACCGCCGAGATCCGCCGCCCGCCCAGCGTGTGATGCTCGGCCACCGGGTCGCCCCCGACCTCCAGCCGCCGGACCGTCACCAACTCCCGGCCCGCCGACCACGACCGAACCTCTCCCAGCCACGGCCCAACGGTCGGAACTTCCGCGGCCCCTCTCCCCGCCTCAACCGACAAGGCGGCCACCACCTGGCGGATCGTCCGGCACCTGGCCAATCGGTCCGGGTCGAACCCCTCGGGCACAACGCCCCGGTCCCGCAGGTCGCCGAAAATCTCAACCCGCTTGATCGAGTCAATGCCCAGATCCCCCTCCAGGTCCAGGTCAGGCCCCAGCATCTCCAGCGGATACCCGGTCCGCGCCCCCAGCCGCTCCCGGAAGACCGCCTCGACGTCCAGGACTTCTCGAGGTTCGGGTTCGGCGACCGTGGATTTACACAAGCCATTCGCTATCCCGTTCTCGGGATACGTCTCGGTGATTTCTGGGGCGCGATCCCAGATCTCGTCCACCTCGCCCCCGAGGTAGGCGTCCATGACCTCTCGCTGGGTCTCCAGGAACTCGCGCATGGTCCGCAGATACGCCGCCATCGCCGCGTCGGAGTGGTCCTGGCCCGAGTCTTCCCCAATCTCCCCGACCGGAAAAGCCGCGGGAATCTGGCCATTCCTAGGATGTCCATTCGCGGTGGCGCGATGGTGCCCGTTCGCCTCGGCCGGTTGAAGGGACCGCGACCGCAGAGATTCCACCAGCGAGGCCGACAACCGCAACCGCGGCGGCCCGACGGCCAGCGACGGCAACGTCCCGCCCGGCTTCGGGACGGGGGCCGCCAGGTCGATCCGCTCGGGACGACGGCGGGCGTACAGGTGGTCGGCCCGCAACGGCACTCCATGGGCGAACAGCGAGGCGACCAGGTGGTTCAACTGCGTCGGTCCCGACCGCCTCGGCAGGTTGGCCGCCACGGCGAAGTACGGACGCCCCCGCAAGGTGTCCTCGACGAACCCGGTCAGACTGCCTCGCGCTCCGACCTCGACAAACACCCTCGCCCCGTCGGCGTGCATCGCCGAGACCATCTCTCGGAACCGCACCGGCCGGGCCCACTGAGCCACGGCCAGGTCGCGTACCGTCTCCACCTCAGCGGGCATCCGCGCCGCCGACGCCGCCGAGTACAGCGCCACCCTCGGCGCTCTCAGCGTCAAATCGCCAAAGAACTCTCGCAACGGCCCCAACGCCGAGGCGAACGCCGGGGTGTGATAGGCCCGCCCGAACGGCAAGCGTTCGCAAAGGACCCCCGCCCCCTTCAACGCCGCCTCCACCGCCCCAGCCTCCCCCACATGCACCGCCAACACCACCTGATGAGGGCAGTTGTCCATCGCCAACGCCGGAGCCGCCAACCCCGCCGATGCGCAAACCGAGCGAACCCGCTCGACGCCCCCGCCCGCCGCCAGCAACACCGCCGACGGCAGGTCGCCCCCCGCCTCCAACCGCTCAAACACCGACCCCAACCCCCCAATCCGATCCTCGAACCGAGAATCCACCCGAGCCGCCCCGGCTGCCGCCAAAGCTAAAATCTCCCCGCTGCTGTGCCCTCCCACCGCCTCCGGCTTCAACCCCAGTCGGCTCAGCAGTTGAAACAAGGCCCACTGCGACGACAGCACCGCATTGACGGCCGTCCCCACCCCCCAGAGCCCCTCTCCGGCTGATCCGAACAGGGCATCGCTGGGCAACACCGCGTTGCCGTGGGCAATCGCCAGCCGGTCGGCCGTGTCGAACAGCGAACGAACTTCGGGAAAATGCGGGCAAAGGTCCGCCAGCATCCCCGGATATTGCGACCCCTCCCCCGGAAACAAGAACGCCAGCCGCCCCGGCCCCGCCAGCCCCTCTTCCCAGAAATAGGTCCCGCGAGTCTCCCGCAACGACCGGCGACCGGGGTCGGCCAGCTTCGCCGAGACCTCCGCCAGCCGGCCCCGCAGGTCGGCCAGGGAACTCACCACCAGCCCGACTCGAAACGGATACGACGGCTGGCCGGCGTTGAGCGTCGCCGCCAGATCCTTCAACGCCACATCCGGCCCGCGCCCCAGCCAGTCTTCCAAAGCCCTGGCCAGTTCCAGCCAGGTCTCGCGGTCGGGGGCCCCCAGCAAGATCGCCTCGCTGTCCCAATGCGTCAGGCATCCCGGAGAATCCGGCGCATCGGCCGACTCGGAATGCTCCTCCAACACCGCATGGGCGCTGATCCCCGAGAACCCAAACGCATTCACCCCCGCGCGTCGAGGCTCGGCCACATCCCCATGAATCCAAGGCCGAGCCGTCCCGTTCAAAACCCCCGGAGCCCGCCCATCCGCCAGCAAGGGATGCGGCTCACCCCCCGAGTGCAAGGTCGGCGGCAAGACCCGGTGATGCAGCGCCAGAGCCGCCTTGATCAAGCCGGCCATCCCCGCCGCCGGCATCGCGTGGCCAATCATCGACGCCACCGCCCCAATCGCCCGCCGCCCCGACGGAGGGAACACCGCCCGCAAGGCCCGCAGCTCCGCCCGGTCCGACGCCGGCACACCCAACCCATGCCCCTCGATCAACCCCACCGTCCCCGGCTCAACCCCCGCCCGCCGATACGCTCGCCGCATCGCCCGAGCATGCCCCTTCGCGTCCGGAGTCGCCAGCCCCGGACCCTTCCCATCGCTGGCGATCCCCACCCCTCGCACCACCGCGTAAATCCGGTCCTCGGCCTCCTCCGCGTCCGCCAGCCGTTTCAGGACCAAAACCCCCACCCCCTCACCCGGCAAGGTCCCATCGGCATCCCCAGTGAACGGGCGAGCCGCGCCGGACCTCGAAAGCGCTCCCAACCGGCTGAACACCATCGGGAAATCAGCATCCGCCGCCAGGTACACCGCCCCCACCAACGCCAGATCGGCCCGCCGTTCGACCAGCGATCGCGCTCCCAGATCCAGCGCCACCAGGCTCGAAGCGCTGGCCGCATCGACCACGAAGCTCGCCCCCGAGAAGTCCAACCGGTTGGCCACCCGCCCCGCCGTGGCGTTGGTCAACTGGCCGGGCATCGTCGCCGCGTCGAACGGCGGCAGGTTGGCCCGCAGGTCGTCGCGGATCGCCGAGAACTCCGCCTCGGTCCACTCGGGATGCAACGCCCGCAAGATCGCCAGCGTCTGCGCCACCCCGCGACCATGCTGGAACCGCGTCAGGTTGCCCCGGTTGAAGTAGTTCCCCCGGCCAACCACCACCTCCACCCGACGCCCATCCGGAACGCCCCCGCCCAGCCCCGCGTCGGCCAGGGCAGCCCTCGCCGCGTCCAGCACCAGGAACTGCTCGGGCTCGCCTCCATCAACGGCCCCGGGCATGATCCCATGAGCCGCCGGGTCGAACGGGATCGGCCCGTCCAGGAACCCGCCCCGATGCGTCGCCACCGATCCGCCATCCGGATCATCCGGGTCCCATCGCCCCTCGGGAACCTCACCCACCGCGTCGCGCCCTTCCAGGATGTTCGACCAGTAGGCGCAAAGGTCCCCCGCGCCCGGGAACCGGCACGCCATGCCGATGATCGCCACATCCAGCGGCTGGCGCGCCCTCACGACCGCGCCCTCACGACCCAAATCCGAACCTGCTGATGCCGCATCCCCGGCCCTCCCCCATCCTGGGTCCGCAACTACTCGCCGCGCTCCAGAGCCCCCATCTCGCCCGAAAGGACGACCTCCACGTCCCCCTTCCGCCCAAACGCCAACTCATCGACAAACATGCGGGCCCCCACTGCCGGCGGGATCAGCCCCAACCCTCTTCGGCCCAGATGCCCTTCCAGGTCCGACACCATGCCGACGCCCGACCACGGCCCCCAGATCGTCGCGACCACCCTCGACGGCCAACGCCGATCCAGCCAGGTCGCCAGCTTGCTGAGGGCTTCATTGGCCGCGGCGTAATCCGCCTGACCACGGTTGCCGAACCGCCCCGCCACCGACGAGAAGAAGGCCGCGAACTTCAACGACTCGGGCCGGACCAGCCTCGACAGGGTCAAGGCTCCCTCGACCTTGATTCCGACCACCTGGTCGAACGACTCGGCCGTCTTGTCCCTCAGCAGCTTGTCCTGAATCACCCCCGCGCCATGGACGACCCCCGCGACCGGCCCGAACTCCCCCCGCCAGCCGTTCAGGACGCGACCCAACCCCTCGGCGTCGCGCACGTCGGCCTGGGCATACTCGACTCGCGACCCCAGCCCCCGCAGCTTCCGGAGGTTCGCCCGGATCTCCCGAGCCCGCCGCAGCGACTGGTACGCCCGCTCAACCTCGGCCGGCCCGACCTCCCGCCCCGCCCGGCGGAACTGGGCATGGAGCGCCGCCTTCAACTCGGGGACCGACTCCAAGGCCGCCGTCGACGGGTCTTCAACCTCCGGAGGCAACGGACTCGACCCGACCAGCAGCAAGGTTGGCCGCCAGCGACGGGCCAGCTCGGCGGCCACGGCCGCGGTGATCCCCCTCGCCCCGCCGGTCATCACCACCGGATCGCCCGGAGCCAGCACCAGCGACGGCGACCCCGACACGTCCAGCGACGAGGCGACCGCCCGCAGCGCCAATCGCCGGCCTCGTCGATAGCCGACCTCGATCGCCGGGTCGTCGGCCCGTACTTCCTGCACCAGGTCGGCGGCCACCACCTCGACGTCGGCCGAGGGGTCGAAGTCCACCACCCGGGCGCGAACGCCGGCCCACTCGCGTGCCAGTGTCTTGACCAGCCCGGCCACGCCCCCCTGCCCCGCGAAGAACTCGTTGGGAACCTCACCAGCCGAGGCGAAGGCGCCCCCCATTGCCGTCGCGGCGATGAAACACGCCCCCCCGGCTCTCGACGAACGGCCCAGATCGTCGGCCACCCCCTTCGCCAGCAGGAACAATCCACGGACCTCCGGCGCCAACCTTGATGTCCACGCCCCGGAATCCAATCCCGACGGACCCATCTCCCGCAGCGGCAGGGCATGCACCAACCCGGCGATCGGCCCCTTCTGCCGCACCCGCTCCAGTAGCGCCTCCACCGCCGTCTCCGACGCGAGGTTGACCCCCTCGATCTCCCCACTGCTCACGCCATGACGCACCCGCACCACCGGATGCCCCAACGAACGCAGGTCCGCCGCCACGTCCCGCGCGATCCCTCGCCCATCATCGGTAATCAGCACGACCCCGCCGGGGGCTAGCCGAGCCGCCCGACCCGGCAACGGCGCCTCGACCCGCTCCAGCAACAGCCGACGCACCCCCGCATCCGGGTCGGCGACGACCACTTCCACCTCACCCCGAGGCGCCTCGGCCACCGCCGTCGATGTCGAGGAACGCGCCTCGCGGCCGGCGGAACCCCCGCGAGGACGGGCCAGCCGCTCGACGATCCCCCCCAGAGTCTTGGCCCTGGCCAGCGCATCCATCGTCGCCCCGTCCGACCCTAACCCCAGCGACGGCAAGGCATCCCGCAGGCTCCCCAGAATCTCGACCCGTTTGATCGAGTCGATGCCGAGGTCCCCTTCCAGGTCCAGGTCCAGCCGCAGCATCTCCGCCGGATAGCCGGTCCGGTCGCGGACGATCTGCAACAGCCTCCCGGCCATCGCCTCCCGGTCCAGCCCCTCCGGCTCGGCGACGGCGGCGGCGACCAGGACCGCCGTCTTGCCGTGACCATTGCCCGAAGGATGCGAATGGCTATTCTCGCGAGGTCCTTCCGACGAATGGACCCGGGCGACCGTCGCGGGACCCGTCACGTCCGAACCAGGCGACCCGCCCGAGGTTCGAGGCGAAATTCCCTGGGAAGGAACCTTCGAGGGCTCCTCGGGTCGGATGCCCACCGGCCCCGCCGACGACCCCCGCCCATTCGCTCCCGAAGAAATCGGCGGAGGCGTCAAGGGCCGCGCCGAACCCGTTCGGCCCGCGAGATACCCCAACATCGTCGACCGCTGTACGTCCAGGAACGCTCTCATGGTCTCCTGGAACGCCTCGACCACCCGCCCCGCGCCCGGGTCCGCCGTCGACGAATCCAGGGGGCGAGACCTCAACGCCGACTCGCCCCCAACCGGGACATCCCCCAACCGCCGAGCGTCCGCAACCGCCGGGGCCGCGGCCGGATGCGAGCCATTCCGCACGGTCCCGTTCGCAACCGAAGTATTCGACCCATTGCGACCCGGCAAGGGAGGGCGAACCGCCGAGACTTCCGGCATCGTCCCCGCCGCTCCAAACCGCAAGGGTTCGGGGGCATGCAACGGACGAGCCCGCGACCCATTGACCAACCACGCCGAGGCGGGAATCGCTTCGGGTGCCTCGGCGGTCAAACGCCCCTCGGCCAAGCGTTCCAGCCGCAGCGGAACCCCCGCCACCGCCAGTCGGGCCAGGGCGTGCAGCAACGTCGGAATCCCCGGCCGCCCGGGTCGATCCAGGGCCACCGAGACATGGGGCGCATCGTTCAAAATCGAGTCGACCAGGGGAGTTAACGTCGCACCGGGTCCGACTTCCAGGAACACCCGGGCCCCGGCCGCGTGCATCGCGCCGACCATCTCGGCGAACCGCACCGGGCGGGCGACGTGGCTGCCCAACAAGGCCGGGATCGCCCCCGCGTCGTTCGAATATGGCGCAGCCGTCACGTTGGAATAGACCGTCTTGTCGGGCGTCGCCGGACCCAGCGACGCGGCCAGGGTCGCCAATGGCGCCGCGGCCCCAGCCACCTGCGACGAGTGGAATGCCGCGGCTACCGGCAACCGCTGGGCCCGCAGGTTCAAGCCCTTGGCCCGCTCGATGGCTCGGTCCACCGCCTCGGCCGGCCCAGAGATCACCGTCTGGGCCGGGCCGTTCCAGTTCACCGCCTCAACCCCGGCGATCCCCTCCAGAACCTCGACAATCCGCTCGGGCCCGACCGCCACCGCGGCCATCCCTCCGAGCGAATCCCCAGCGGCGGCCTGCATCAACCGGCCCCGCGCCTCGGAAAGTTCCGCCAACGCCTCGGCCGAGTACGCACCGGCCGCATGCAACGCCACGAGTTCCCCATAGCTATGGCCGGCAACCACATCGGGAGTGACGCCCAGGGTTTTCAAGAGCGCCAACAGTCCCAACGACGCGGCGCCAATGGCCGGCTGGGCGACGTCCGGCGGCAGCAGATCCGCTTTGCGGCGGTCGCGGTCGGCGTCGGCGAACACCGGAGACCCAAACACCAAAGGCCCCACCGGAGGCCGTCCCAACCGCCGCAAAGCCGAGTCGAACGCCTCGAACCCCCCACGCACCTCGGGAAACGCCACCGCCAGGTCGGCCAGCATCTCGGGAGTTTGCGCTCCCTGTCCCGGAAACAAAAACGCCAAAGGGGTCCCCGCGAACGCTGGCCGAACCGCCGCGTAAATCCCCCTCGGGTCGTAAATCTCGCCCTTGCCCGCCGCCAGCGACCGCCCCGCCTCCTCCAACTTGGCCCGCAGGTCGTCCACCGAATTCGCCACGATCGCCAAGGTCGCCCCAATCGCCGCCGTCCGAGCATTCTCGGCCGCCACCCAGTCCCTCAGCGGAAGACGATCCGGCCCGGCCAGGCTTTTGACGGCGCGCTCGGTCTCTCGACGAAGCCCCTCGGCATCGACGGCTCGCAACACCAGCAACTCCGCCGGCCACTCCCGAGACGGCGCCAGCGGTGGGTTCGGGTCGAGGTCGTGGGCCTCCAGAACCGCGTGGAAGTTCGTTCCGCCGAACCCGAAGGCACTCACCCCGGCCCGTCGAGGCCGCGCCGTCTCGGCATGCAGCCAGGGCCTCGCCGCGGTGTTCAGGCGGAACGGGCTGGACGGCCAATCGGCCCGGGGGCTTGGCCGGGTCACTCCGATCGTCGGTGGGATCACTCCGTGATACAGCGCCAGACTCGCGTTGATGAGCCCCGCCAGGCCCGCGGCGCACTTGGTATGGCCGATTTGCGACTTCACCGAGCCCACCACGCAGGACCCCGGAGCCGCCCCCGCCTCGGAGAACACCTGGGTCAACGTCTCGATCTCGGCGGCATCCCCCGCGGCGGTCCCGGTCCCATGAGCCTCGACATAGCCCACCGTCGCCGGGTCAATCCCGGCCTTGGCATAGGCCCGTTCCAAGGCCCGAATCTGCCCCTCGGGCCTCGGCGCCGTCAGACCCTTCGCCCGGCCGTCGCTGGACGCCCCCACCCCCTTGATGACCGCGTAAACCCGATCCCCATCCCGCCGAGCATCCGCCAAACGCTTCAAGACCAGGACCGCCACTCCCTCGCTGATGACGATCCCATCGGCCGACGCATCGAACGGCCGACAGCGTCCCCTCGGTGAAAACGCGTGCGTCTTGCTGAACGCCAGATAGGTGAACGGATTCTGAACCGTGTCCGCGCCGCCCAGGACCACCATGTCGGCGGCGCCTGTCTCCAGCTCTCGCACGGCCAATGACGCCGCGGCCAGGCTCGACCCGCAGGCCGCGTCGACGGTGTAGTTCGCCCCGCCCAGGTCGAACCGATTCGCCACTCGCCCGGCGGCGACATTCAGCAAGATCCCCGGGAACGAGTCCTCGGTCCATTCCGGCAGCAAGGCGCGGGCGTTCTCAGCCGTCTCGGCGTCGGCCCCCAGCATTGGCAGGTACGACCGGAAGGCATAGCCCATCGCCAATTGCGCCGCTCCGCCGCCGGCCCCCAAGACCACCGCCGTCCGCTCTCGGGGGAACGGCCGATCTCGATAACCCGCGTCATCCAGGGCCGAGCGGACCGCCTCCAGCATCAGCAACTGCATCGGCTCGATCGACGGCAACGAGTTCGGCGGCATCCCATACCGCAACGGGTCGAATGGCACGTCGGGGACGAATCCGCCCCACTTCGAGGTGATCTTGTCGGGGGCCTTGGGGTCTGGGTCGTAATAGGTCCGCCAGTCCCAGCGGTCGGCCGGAACCTCGGTGATCGCGTCGACCCCCTTCAGGGTGTTTTCCCAGAAGGTTTTCACGTCCCCCGCGCCCGGCACGATCGCCGACATGCCGACGATGGCGATGTCCGAGGGCTCCTGGCGAGGCTCGGCGGCGACGACCTCCTGACTCCTCGCCTCCAGCCAGCGGGCCGACCCCTCGGCGATCTCCCGATGCAACTGGGGGATCGTCGTCACCCGGTCCCGAAGCGCCGCGGCCTGGCCCAGCATGTAAGTCCCGCGGGCGTACTGGTCCTCATCCCCCACGGACACCAGCGCCGTTCCCGCCCCCGCTCGCCGCTCGACCCCCTTCGCCGCCAGCCGCAGCCGCCCGGCGTTGAGCGACTCCAACGCCTCGCGCACCGCTTCGGGAGTTCCCCCACCGGCCACCAACCGCCGACGCTCGGCCTCGAACGCCGTGGCGAACGGCGAAGGGCTCACCCGCACCTCATGCCCCGGCCCGGTCTCCAGCAAGACGGTCCGCTCGCAAACCACCGCCGCGGCTTGATACCCGGGCAAGATCGCCCCGGTCCGCACCGCCTCTTTCGTGAACAGGTAGGCCGTCCCCGCCAGAACCCCTAGCTTCACCCCGCGAGCCGCCAACGGGGCCATCTGAGCGGCGACCATCGCGGCCGACCGGGCATCATGCACCCCCCCGGCGCAAAGGATCTGGAACTCCGCCGCCGGGATTCCCCCATCCACGGCCGCCTCGATGACCCCAATCGCCTGCTCCCAGAGCACGAAGCTCGACCGAGGTCCGACATGCCCACCGCACTCCCGGCCCTCCAGCACGAACCGCCTCGCCCCATCTCGCAGGTACTGGGCCAGCAAGGCCGGCGAGGGAGCATGCAAGAACGTGGCGATCCCCGCCGCCTCCAGCTCCCGGGCCTGGTCGGGCCGACCCCCCGCGATCAACGCCCACGGAGGCCGGGCCTTGACGATCGCCGCCACCTGCTCCTGACGCATCTCCGCGGGGGCGAACCCCAGCAGCCCGACCCCCCAGGGTTTGCCGCCCAGTCGGCTCGACGTATCCGCCAGCAAAGCCTGAACTTCCGACCCCTTCAATAACGCCAGGGCCAGGAAGGGCAACGCCCCCCCCTCGGCCACCGCCGCCGCGAACGCCGGGGTATCACTGACCCGCGTCATCGGCCCCTGGGCGATCGGGTAACGCGTCCCCCACGCCACCGCTAAAGGCGACCCCTCCGTCAACGGGTTCAACCCCGCCGCCAAACGAGGCCCATCATCCAACGCCCGCTCGATCTCCTGGACGATCCCGCCAACTGTCACGAATCGTCGCGCCAACTCCCCCGCGAACGCCGCATCCTGCCCGATCGGCCAAAGCTGACCTGGTTCCCAACCGACCTCGCGAGCCCAAGCGGCCTCCCAGACCGAAGACCCCGCCTCGGCCGCCTCTCGCAACCGGGCTAGCCCCGCACTCCCCGGAGGAGCCAGCAACCGATATCCCGCGCCCCCTGGACCGCGAACAACCACTGTTTCCCCACCATCGAGCCGTCCCAACCGCTCGGCCACCGCGGATTGAGGCCAGACCACTTCCCGGGCCCGCAGCAACGCTCCATCCAGCACAACTCCCGCCGCCCCCGCCGCCTCGCAGGCCGCCGTTGACCCCCGGCCAATCCCCCCCCGAGCCCAGATCGGAGGCCCCCCATCGGCCAGGACCGCTTGAAGGAGGATGAAGGTTGACTCATCCCCAACCCGCCCGCCGGCCTCATGCCCCGCGACGACAAGAGCTTCGGCCCCCGCCCGAGCCGCCGCCCGCGCGGAGCCGCGAGTGGTCACCTCGGCCACCACCGCCCGCCCCGACCCCCGAGCCAAGGCCATCGGCCCGGTCCAGTCGCCATCGGCCGGCTCGGTGAGGATCAGAGCCTCCAACGCCCGAGGGGCCTCATCCCAGAGTCGGCAATCGGCATCATCGGCCCGCAGCCGCAGTGCATAAGGCCCCGGCCCGAACTTCGCCGCCCTCGCCAGGGCTCCCCGAACCACACCCGGATCAGGATGCGGAGGCAGGTCCAAAATCCCCAGCGCACCGGCCCGCCCCGCCGCGACGACGGGACCGGGGTCCAATCGCCCGGATGGTGCCAGGGCCCAGACGCGAGGAAAGTTGGGGGTCATCACCGGCCTTTGGTCGTCGCGAGTCGTCAAGATCCGATCACCCCCGCTAATCCCACCTTCTCACTCATCGGCTGCCGGACCCCCAAAATGGAGTTTCCCGGCACCGCCTAACACCCTCGTCGGATCGCTGGGGGTTTGCGCAAAATGAGGCGATCTGGCCGGATGCGTCAACTTTTGTCTTACAAACTCCCGGCCGACTTGACAACTCATTAGGTCTGTTTTGGAGCGTTGAGAATTAGTTAACGTCAGCAAGGATTGAGGGTTGCGTTGAAATTGGGATGTTGCGGGAGTGTGTTTTGCCGGGGTGAGGGACCGAGGCAGGCGAGCGTGTCCGCAATGGGCGAGAGTCGGTACATTTTCGTAGCATCCATCGAATTCTCGTTAGGCGGCGGAGGGACCACCTCATCGACGGCAAGTCCCGCCATCTGACGGGCTATGCGGTCATTCGCTTCGACGATGGGCCTGTTCACTCGTCGCGAGTGAGCGAATTCGTCGTCGGCGGCGTTGTGGTTCCGGCCGCCGGGCCCTCGAACGTAAGGGTCGAGGAGATCGTGGCGACCGCCGAAGAAGCTCGCAGTGAGGTTGTTCGCCTGAACGCGCTCAACGCCGAGAAGAGGTGCCAATATCGCTGGCAAGCGACCCCCATCTTCTCGAATGGGGGGTCACACGGGTCAGCGGGCCTGATCTGCGAACAAGGGAACACATAGCCTCGCGATGCCGCGATCTTGAAATCCCACGGCTCATTCGACTCCGCCCCGATGTCGACCGTCAATGCCATGGGCCCAGTAGGGCGATCCGCGGCTTGCACATGACTCGCATCGGATCCGCCCCCATTCCTCGCCCCTGATTTCCACCATCTCCCCGGTTCATTCCACGACAGACAACCCGCGGGCTTCACGCGAAATCTAGCGCTTAGGCTTTCCTTCAGTACACGTCCCGCCGATACCGCCCCGACGACGCCAGCGACGCCACATACGTCTTGGCGCCGGCCTCGTCGCGCTGGCCGTGGACTCGGACAATCTCGCGCAGGGCCTCATCGACGTCGGCGGCCATCCGTTTGGCGTCGCCGCAGACGTACACCGAGGCCCCGCGCTCCAGCCAGTCGAAGAGTTCCCGGCCGTTTTCGCGCATCCGGTCCTGGACGTAGACCTTCTCCTTCTGGTCGCGGCTGAAGGCGAGGTCCAGGCGGGTCAAGAGGCCACGAGCCAGGAAGTCTTTCAGTTCCGCTTCGTAGAGGAAATCGACGGCCGCCCGTTGGTCGCCGAAGAACAGCCAGTTGTGGCCCTTCGCTCGCGTGGCGTCACGCTCGTGGAGGAACGCGCGGAACGGGGCGATGCCTGTGCCGGGGCCGACCATGATTATTGGCGCGTCCGGGTCGGCCGGCACCGTGAATCCGTGCGACTTCTGGATGAACACCCGGAGCGGATCGCCGGCCGATACCCGGTCGGCCAGCATCGTCGAGGCCACCCCCTTGCGGGAGCGGTCCTTGAAGGGGTACGTCACCTTGCGTACCGTCAAATGCACCTGCCCGACGTGACGCTTTGGTGAGCTGGAGATCGAATACAGCCGCGGTTTCAAATGGGCCAGAGCCCCGACGAACTCGGCCGGCGCGGGGCGGGCCGAGGGGAACAGTCGCAGGATGTCGAAGGCGTCGCAACCGTCGATCGCCGCGTCGTCGTCGATCAAGGCCCGGATCTGCGTCGCCTCGGCGGGGTCGGTCGCGGCGTCGGCCAGAATTTGCAACACATCCTCGGGCACCGCCGTCAGGCATCGCTGATGTACCAGCGCCTCGAGCAACGTCGTGGTCGCGCCGTTCCCGCCGAGCGAGGACACCAGCTCATCCCCCTGGCCCCCCAGCGAATGGATGATCGCCTCGGCCAGCTCCTGGCAGTTCGTCGGGAAGATCCCCAGGGAGTCGCCCACCTCGTAGGATGGCCCGTCGGCGCCCAGGTCGATCTCGACGTGGCGGATTTCCTTGTCCGACCCCTCGCCGCTCAGGTTCTCGCTGCGCAGGAGTTTCGCCGCGTACGGATTCTTGCGAGACCACGCGACCGTCGCCGGCTCGACCTTGGCCTTCTCGCCCGCCGCGTCGATCGTCTCATGGCCGTTGCGATGCCCCACGCCGTTGCCAACGGCCGCCGGTCTCGGCTCCTTGAGCAGCTTCTTGACCGCCCTGGATGTCTCCGAACCGCCCGGCGAGCAGAGCGTCAGGCTGGTTTCCTCGCCGCTGGCGATCGCCGACGAGTACGTTTTGCACAGGTAGCCGCACGACCCGCAATCCAACTGGGCCATCGCCGCCATCAGGCGAAGGTCCAGGGGCTTCCCTTCGGCGAGCTTCAAGCGGTCGTCGAGTTTCAGGGCCGGGTCATGCCACGGGTAATCCTCGGCTTTCGGCTCGGCCTCAACCACCGGCGCGGGCAAGGCTCCGCTTGGGGCGATCGCCGTGGCCAGGCCGGCGGCGCTGGTCACGCCCTCGTCGCCGTCGCCGCCCATTCCGGGCAGGCCGATCCAGCCGGCGAGGAACCCGTTGAGCCAGGCCCTTTGGTCGGGCGTGAACGGGGCCGATTCGGGGATCAGGGAGATGCTCATGGGAAAATCCCTCGGCGGCGGGGTCCGGACGCGTCCGGCGGGGAAATCGCGGGAAAGTGGACCGGAGCCTCAAGCCATCGCCAGGTCGTGATGAGCGGCGGCGGCCTTCAACTCTTCGAGGGAGTGGCGGCTGGCGAACGCGGTGAACGACTCTTCCGGCCCGCGGCGCCCTTCCAGGTAGTGATTCAAGAGGCGTTCCAGGATCGGCGGGATCTCCTCGAAGGCCAGACGCTCGAACAGGCGACGCCCCGTCACCTGCTCGGGGCCATACCCGCCGCCGACATGGACGTGGTATCCCTCGACCATCTCCTCCCCCACCTCAACCTTCGTCCCCTCCAGCCCGATGTCGCCGATGTAGTGCTGGGCGCAAGAGTTGTTGCACCCGGTCACGTGCAAGTTGATCGGCCGGTCCAGCGGCACCCGCTCTTCCAGGAACCTCGCCAGGATCATCGCGTGACGCTTGGTGTTCGACGCGGCGAACTTGCAACCCGCGTTGCCCGTGCAGGCGACCAGGCCCGCCCGATAGCTCGATGCGTCCCACTCCAAACCCAACGCCTCGACCCCCGCCTTGACCGCGTCGAGGTTCTCTCCAGCGATGTCGGGGATGAGCAGGTTTTGCCAGACCGTCAGGCGGAACGACCGGCTGCCGTGGCGATCGGCCAGGTCGGCCAGCCCGTCCATCTGCTCGACGGTCATTCGCCCCACCGGCAGCACCACGCCGAGGTAGAACCGCCCTTCCTGTTTCTGGGGGTGGACGCCGACGTGGGCCCAGCGGTCATCGGCCGGGGGGTTTTCGTAGCGGTCCTGGGCCACCTTTCGCAGCGGTCGGCCCAGTTCCACCTCGGTCTCGGCCAGGAACTTGTCGAACCCCCAGTCGTCCAGCACATACTTCAACCGGGCGTTTTTCCGATCGCCGCGGTTGCCATTCTTGAGGAAGACCCGCACCACCGCCGCCGCCAGGGGGACGCATTCCTCGGGTGTCGCCAGCACGCCGGTTCCTCGGGCGAAATCCTTGTGTCCGGTGATGCCTCCCAGAGTCAACTGGAAGTAAACCCCCGCCGGCAGGTCGGGCCCGGCGGAGGAGTCGGGGACTTGGACGACCCGCAGGCCAATGTCGTTGGTGTCGTCGAGGCTGGCGACCCGGCCGCCCCCCTCGAAGGCGATGTTGAACTTGCGCGGGAGACCGTACATCTCTCGGTGGTTGAGGATGTAATGATGCATCTCGCGGGCCAGGGGTAGTGTCTCGGCCCACTCCTGGGGGTCGATGCCGCTGGTGGCATTGGCCGTGATGTTGCGGATGTTGTCGGCCCCGGCGCCCCGGTTGACGATCCCCAGTTCCGCCAGGCCCATCAGCACGTTGACGGCATCGCTCGCGCCGATCTCGCGAATCTGGAGGTTGGCTCGGGTGGTCACGTCGGAGTATCCGCCGCCGAACCGCCTCGCCAGGTCGGCCACCCCGCGGAATTGCCAGGTTGGCAGGACTCCGCCGGGGAACCTCAGCCTGGTCATGAATGCGTCCTGGTTCGGGGCGACGTAGAACAGCCCCGAATACTTGTAGAGCAAGACATCGGTATTCTTGGGGAAGACGCCCTTCTCGGCGTTGGCGACCATCTCGTCCCACAGGCAGAGCGGATCCTTCGCCCGCTTGGCCAATTCTTCCTTGCACAGCGTCTTGCCCGAGGCGACGAACGCGTCCTGGGCGATGAATTGCCAGTGCTCGGGTCTGGGCGACGGCTCTGGTGCCCCCGCCTTCGGGCCGGCCTTCGCGAGCAACCCCGCGGCAGGAGCCACCGTTGCCAACGACCCGCCGCTGCCCGAGACGATCGGCAGGCCCCGCACCGCGCGGGCGACGTCCGCCCCCATCGCGAAGCCCTGGAGGAAATTCTTCTGCTCACCGCTGAACCCGTTTGATTCCGCCATGAGCCCCCGCCCTCGCTCGCGCCCCCGACGAACCGATCGGCGGGGCCGGCATTCGCCCGACCCCGCCACGACCTGCCCACGCATCCATCCCGATCACGCCGGCGCGCCGACCAGGCCGGCCCTCTGCCCGCGGCGGGCGTTGGCGGCCTCGAAGTCGCGGGTGGTCTCGGCCTCGATCTCGGGGCTGAACCGCACCGCGAACGCCAGAAATGACGCCAAGGTCACCAGCACGCCCAGCAGCAAGATGGCCTGGGGCCAGGCCATCCCCCCCTTGAACAAAAACCCGGCGGCCACGGCCCCCGCGTTGCCCCCGGCCCCGACAATTCCCGCCACCGACCCCAGCGCCTTCTTGTTGACGAACGGCACCACCGCGTAGGTGGCCCCCTCGGCCATCTTCATGAAGATGGCGAACAGGATCATCGTCGGCACGGCGAACGCCAAGGTCCGCATTTGCGAGAACAGCATCAGGCCCAGCCCCTCGATGAACAGCACCGCGAACAGCCACTGGACCCGGCCCCGGAGCCCATATATGCCCCCCAGGCGGTCGCTGAAATACCCGCCCAATGTCCTGGCGAACAGGTGCATCAATCCCAAGGACCCCGCCGCGAACCCCGCCGACGCCAGGCTCAGCCCGAAGAACTTCTTGCCGTAGTAGAGGGCCAGGATGTTGTCCATCGTCAGCTCGATGCCGAAGCACGCGGCATACAGGACGAAGAGCACCCACACGCGAGGGTCACGCGCCGCGACGCCGAAGTTCCCCTTGCTCTGGCCAGCCGGCGGCAGCTCGCCACGGGCTCGCAGGTCGGCGAGGTTGCCTCGGGGGGTGTCCTGGGTGACGAGGTAGTAGGCGATGCCGGTCAGGAAGCAGAGAACTCCCGCGGCCAGCATGCACGCCCGCCAGCCCCAGAACGCCCCCAGCCCCAGCGTCGTGGCGAATAGCCCGAACAGCAGCGGCATCACTATCTGGGTCACGCCGCCGCCCAGGTTGCCCCAGCCGGCGGTCGTCGCGTTGGCCGTCCCCACGCAGTTGGATGCGAACATTACCGAGGTGTGATACTGCGTGATCACGAACGCCGCCCCGATCGCCCCGATCAGCACCCGAAACAGCAAGAACGTCGGGTAGTCGTGCGCCAGGCCGATCCCCATCACCGGCAAGGAACCCAGGATCAGCAGCCAGGTATATGCCTTGCGGGGGCCGATCCGCTCGCAGACCCACCCGATCGCCATCCGCGAGACCACCGTGATCGCCACCGATCCGATAATGCACCAGCCCACCTGCGAGTCGGTCAGCTTCATCTCGTCCTTGACGACCTGCATCAACGGCGCGATGCCGAACCACGAGAAGAAGCACAGGAAGAAGGCGAACCACGACATGTGGAACGCCCGCATCTGCGGCGTCTTGAGGCTGAACAGATCGATCCGAGTCGCCTTGCCGGTCTGGTCCATCGGTAGGTCACCCGAGGTTGGAAAACGGGGCTCGCTCCAGCGCTCATCAAGCAAAAGCATCGACCATGCCGCATCCTCCCCCGTGCCCGTCTTCCGGCCCAAAACCAGCCCATCGCGGCTCGATCCGTTCGACTTCCGTCGCCCCGTTTCGGTTATCCGAATCGCGCCGGTCCATTCCCCACGCCCATCCAGTGATCGAGTTGTTGAACAAGAGTGCGTCGCTGCCGCGCAAGTGGGCGAGAATCAATGAGCCGACCCCGCCAGCGCCCCTGTCCCGTTGAGTGTCGCGTGCACTTCCTTCCGGGCCCTGGCGGAATCGCCGTGGCGGAAGATCAACTGGGTCAACTGGCCCCGGCACGACCCGCACCCGGTCCCCGCCTGGGTCGAACCGGCCAGGGCATCCAGCGAGCAGCAACCGCCCGAGATCGCCTCGACCAGTGTCGCCTCGCTGACCCTGTGGCAGTTGCAGATGATCCGGTCCTGGGCCGCGCCGTGGCCGCTGCCGATCGCCTCTGGGGAGCACAGCAGGTCCAGGGGGTTGGCCGGCATCGGGTCGCCGCGGTCGAACATCTGCACCAGCGTGGGAGACGCCGCCGCGTCCCCCACCAGCATCGCGCCGACGAGCTTCCCCTCCCTGATAATGAGCTTGCGATAGGTGTTCTTGCGATCCTCGATCACCTGCACCACCTCGTCGGTCTCCAGCGACGGCTCCAGCAGTCCCATCGACGCGACCTCGATCCCCGCGACCTTTAGCCTCGTGTACAGTTTCGACCCTCGATAACGGGCCTGGGGGTTGGCCCCGGTCAGCACGTCGGCCAGCACCGTCGCCTGCTCCCAGATTGGTGCGACGATTCCATAAACCCGCCCGTCATGCTCGGCGCACTCCCCCACCGCATAAACCGCCGGCACCTGCGTCGCCAGCGTGTCGTTGACCAGGACCCCGCGGTTGACCGGGATGTCCGAAGCCTTGGCCACTTCGATCCGGGGTCGAATGCCGCACGCCAAAACCACCATGTCGGCCGCCAGCGCCGTGCCGTCGTCGAGGATCACCCCCTCGACCGAATCTCCCCCCAGAACCTCCCTGGTCGCCCGACCCGTGCGGACGAAGATCCCGCAACGCTCGACCTGCCGACGCAGCATCTCGGCGCCATGCTTGTCCAACTGCATCGCCATCAGGTGGGGCGAAAGGTCGATGACCGTGACATGCATCCCCAGGTCGCTGAGTGCCTTGGCCGCTTCCAGCCCCAGCAGTCCGCCGCCCAGCACGGCCGCGCTGTCGCCGGACCGGGCGCGGGCGCGAATGCGAATGCAGTCCTCCAGCGTCCGATACACATAGATCCCGTTCTTCCAGCCCCCCTCCGGCTTGGCCAGGCCGGCGATGCCTGGCACCGCGGGGGTGCTGCCGGTGGCCAAAACCGCCAGGGTGTAGCGATGGGCCTGGTCGTCGGCGGTGTAGATCAACCGCGCCGCGGTGTCCAGCCGGGTCACTGGCACGCCCGAGACGAAACGAATCTCGCTGTCGTCATACCAGCCCGAGGGCTTGAGCATGATCGCGTCGGAGGCCGTCCCCGCCAGAACCTTGCTCAGCAGGATCCGGTTGTAGCAACCCCCGGTCTCCTCGCCGAAGACGGTGATCGCAAACCGCTCGGTCGCCCCCCGGCGGATCAGGTCATCAATCAACCGGCTCGCGGCCATGCCGTTGCCGATGATCGCCAGCGGTTTCTTGTTCGCCATGATCCGAGAACTCTCAAAAGGGGCTGGGGCTGATTCTCTTGAGGATCACTCAATCGTTGGACACCACCAGCCGCACCGCGCAAATTTTGAACTCGGGCATCCGGCTGGTGGGGTCGAGCGCCGGGTTGGTCAGGATATTGGCCGCCTGCCGGCCTCCCCAGTGGAATGGGGCGAACACGGTGTCGGGGCGGATGTCGGGCGACAGGGCGACGCGGAACTCGACCCGGCCTCGGCGACTTTCGGCCACGACCGTCCCGTCGGAGACCAAGCCCAGCCTCGCCGCCACTCTGGGGTGGACCTGGAGCTTCGGCTCGGGCCGGGCGTCGAGCAGCTTGGGGACCATTCGCGTCTGGGCCCCGCTGTTGTAGTGCTCCTTGTAGCGCCCGGTGGTGAACCACAGTGGGTACTGAGTATCGGGCTCCTCGCCGGCCGGGCGATGTTCCACCGGCAGGAATTTTGCCCGGCCGTCGGGGTGGGCGAACCGCTCGGCGAACAGTCGAGGCGTGCCGGGATGCTCCAGCGACGGGCAGGGCCAGAAGACCCCATCCTCCCGGTCGAGCCGTTCGTGGCTGAGGCCGCTGTAATCGGCCTTACCCCCGGCGGTGACTCGGGCGAACTCGGTGAAGACCTCCTCCGACGACTCGAACGCGAAGTGATGCCCCGCCCCCAGCCGCGCTGCCAGTTCGCCCAGGATTGTCAGGTCATCCCTGACTCCCTCGGGCGGATCGACGGCCCGCCTCCGCAAGATGACGCGCCCTTCCAGGTTGGTCATCGTCCCGTCCTCCTCGGCCCACTGCTTGACCGGCAGGACGACGTGGGCCAACTGAGCGGTCTCGTTGAGGAAGGCGTCGCAGACGACCAGTAAGTCCAGTTGCTTGACCTTGTCCTCGATCCGCCGAGAGTGGGGAGACGCCACCACCACGTTCGATCCGAACACCAGGAGCGCCCGGATGCCCCCCTCTGGACCCAGCGAATCCAGCAGTTCGAAGGCGCTTCGTCCTTTGCCCGGCAGCGAGTCGGGGTCGACCCCCCAGGCCTCGGCGATCGCCGCTCGATGGGTTGGGTCGGTGATCAGCCGATATCCGGGCAACTGGTCGGCCTTTTGACCATGTTCGCGGCCCCCCTGCCCGTTTCCCTGTCCGGTCAGGCAACCATACCCGCCGCCGATCCGCCCCACCTGGCCGAGCGCCAGCATCAGGTTCGTGAACGCCAGAACCGTGTCCGACCCCTTCGACTGCTGCTCCGGTCCGCGGCCTGATAGCAACATCGCCCCGCCAGGATCGGCCAGTAGCCTCACCGTCTGGCGCATGGCCGACGAGGTCACTCCCGTCAGGCGTTCGACATACGCCGGATGGTACTGCGAGACCGCCCCCCTCACCGCCGAGAACCCCACCGTCCGCGTCTCGATGAAGGCTTCGTCAATGAGCCCCTCCTCGATCGCCAGGTACAGCAGGCCGTTGGCCAGGGCCAGGTCGCTGCCAGGGGTCAGTTGCAGATGAAGCCGCGCTGCTCGGGCTGTCTCGGTCCGCCGAGGGTCGGCCACGATCAGGGTTCCGCCGGCCTCCCTTTGTCGGTCGAACCACTGCATGATCGGCGGCAGGGTGTCGGCGCAGTTCGACCCCCACAGCAAGACCGTCCGCGCCCTGGCGATGTCGGCCACCGGGAACGGCATCCCTCGGTCGATCCCGAACGCCTGGTTCTGGCCCGCCGCGGCCGAGGCCATGCAGTAACGTCCGTTGTAGTCGAGGTTCGCCGTGCCCAGCGCCAGCCTCGCGAACTTCCCCAGCAGGTACGCCTTTTCGTTGGTCAACGCCCCGCTGCCAAACGCCCCTAGCGCGTCGGCGCCCCAGCAACCTTTGATCGTTCGTAGCCGCTCGGCGACTTCATCGAGGGCCTCGTCCCACGACGCCTCGCGGAACCCTCCCGACGCCTCGCGGATCAACGGGGTCCTCAACCGCTGTTCGTGGCCCAGCAAGGCTCCGGAGGTGAACCCCTTGATGCACATCTGCCCGAGGTTGACCGGGAAGTCCGGGTCGGGCCGGATGCCGACGGACCCGTCCCCCGGGTCGACCCGCACCCGCATCCCGCACTGCAAGGCACAGTAGGGGCAATGGGTCCGCGTTTCCCGGTCCAGGGCAGCCTCGGTGGCGACCGCCGCGGCCTCGAACATCCGCATCCTCCCGGTCCACCACCGCCCAGCGCGCCGTGCCCTGGGCTCGTATGCCCAGACGCACGGCCAATGCCGCCCGGCCGACACTCCTCACGCTTCGACCCCATCCCGACCCTTCGACGACGGTTTGGCCCATCCTCGTTTCGGATTTCCGAAAGAAATCGACCGCCCCACTCCTCCCGATCCACGTCAATATGTAGAGAGATCGGGCGGCGTTGCCCGGAAAATTCGCGTCTCGGTGCCCGCGAATCAGGGAGAACCCGCCGGTCCCGCGTCGGCCGCATCGTGGCGAATCGCCAGGCGGATCAGTTCGGCCAGCGAGTGGACCCCCAGCTTCTTCATCAACCCCGAGCGACGCATCTCCACGGCCCGCGGGGTGATTTCCAGGCGGTCGGCGATCGCCTTGTTGGGCCGACCGTCCTTGATCATTTCCAGGACCTCACGCTCCTTGTCGGTCAGCCCGTGAAACAGCGCCCGTAGTGACTGGACCTGGACGAGTTGCTGGCAACGCTCCTGGTCCTGGAGGATGGCTCGCTGCACTTTTTCCAGCAAGGTCTGACGGTTGAACGGCTTTTCGACGAACTCCACCGCTCCGGATTTCATCGCGCGGATGGCCATCGGCACGTCGGCGAAGGCGGTGATGAAGATCACCGGCATCCGCTCTCCGCGGACGACCAGCCGCTCGAACAAATCCAGGCCGCTGGTGCCGGGCATGCGCACGTCGAAGACCAGGCACCCTGGGCCGTTCGGGGCGAAGTCGCAAAGGAATGCCGCGGCCGAGGCGAACGTTTCGACATTCAAGCCCACCGCCCCCAACAGCCAGCGCAGGGAGTCCCGCATGTCCGGGTCGTCATCCACCACGTAAACCGTCGATTGCTGCATTGGCGTCGCCAACGGCGGCGGGGGGTAAGTTGAAGCGGAACGTGGTGCGGGTTCCGGGGTCACATTCAACGTCGAGGCGGCCGTGATGGGCCTCCACAAGGGTCCGACTGATGGCCAGACCCATGCCCATGCCTCGGGCACGGGTGCTGAAGAACGCGTCGAAAATCTGGGCGGACTGCTCCTGTGCGATCCCGCCACCGTTGTCCGTGACCGCGAAACCGACGCCGCCATCAGGGCCAGGCAGGGTCTCCAAAACCACCGAAGCGTCGGGAGTTCCGGCCTCACCCAGCGCCTCGAAGGCGTTGCGGACCAGGTTGACCAGCACTTGCTGGATCTGGACCGGGTCGCCCACGAGGCAAGGCAACTCGGGTGCCAGCGTGCGCCGCAGGTCGATCCCCAGCCGTCTGGCCTCGTCCCGAAAGAGCGCCTCGACCTCCTCGACGACCACGTTGGCGGCGAACGGCTCCAGGGTCGGCCCGTGGCGAGTGACAAACGCCCGGATGCCGCGGATGATCTTGCCGGCCCGCAGGCTGCTGTCCAGGATCTTTTCCAGAGTCGCCCGGATCTCGCCCAGCGCCGGGTTCGGCCCTTCCAGCGTCACCAGGCACCCTTCGGCGTAGTTGGCGATGGCCCCGAGGGGCTGATTCAGCTCGTGGGCCAGGCCGCTGGCCATCTGGCCGATGGTCTCGGTCCTCGCCACGTGGCTGAACTGTTCCAGCAGGACTCGGTGGCGGGCCTCGGCCAGCGAGCGTTCGCGGGCCTCGCGGTCCAGGTCTCGCCCGGCCCGCTCTAACTGCTCGGTCCGCTCGCGGACGCGGTCTTCCAGCGTCTCACGGGCCTGCCGCAGCGCGGCGAACTGCCGACGGATGATCCGCGCCGCCGGCTCCAGCACGTAGCCACCCAGGCCGGCCAGCGCCGCCAGGCTCAACCCCGACAGTGCCCAGCCGGTCCACCGCAGATGCTCGACCCGCGCTCTGGCCTCGCGCTCGTACATCCCGACGATCCGGTCCATCCGCAAGAGGTAATCCCGCTCCGACTCCAGGATCACCCGCACGCTTGCGGGGTCGGCCCGGCCGCCCTGTTCCAGCCGCTCGGCCGCCGCGTGCATCCTGGAGAACGCCGGCTCCAGCGCCATGAACGCCGCCGACACCTCCGACCCGTTGCGCCCGGGCAGCGACCGCGACGGGTCGCCCACCTGCAACCCCCGATGCGTCGCCGACCATGCCGGGATCACCTCGGCCAACTCGCCCAACGGCCCACGCCTCGACGCATCGCTGTCGGCGCGGTCCAGGCTCAACGCGGCCTTGGCCAAACGCTGGCTGAGCATCCGCTGCCGACCCGCCAGATTGATCACCGGCGCATCGGTCATCAGCCGCAACAAGGGGGGTTGCACCAGCAACTGGTTGACCACCAGCAAGACCGCCACACCGATCAACGTCCCCAAATACCGACGCCGCAGCGCCCCCACCGGGTCGCCCCAACCGCCCCCGCCGCCGTCCTCACCCATCGTCCCAACTCCAATAACGCAACGGTCTCGAGCTCGCATCCGTCCCCCGAACAGTCTGCGCGCCGACCTCGGACGTCGGGAACCTCGAACCGGTAATCACGGGCCCCGTTGGCGACCGATCGTCCCGAAAAGTGGGAGACAACTCCGTAGCGGCCGGTTTACAATCCGAGACGCTGGCCCGACAAGGGCCGGGTGAACCTTCTTGGGGGCGAACCGACCATGCGGCACGCCTTGGCGAGATCCGCCATCACGCTCGGCTTCCTCCTCACGCCGATGGTCCCGGCCCTCGGCGCGCCCGCCGACGATGTCGAGGCGTTCGAGTCCCAGGTCCGTCCGTTGCTGGTCGAGGCGTGCCTTCGCTGCCACGGACCGGACCAGCCCAAGGGCGGCCTGCGGGTCGACTCGCTCGCTTCGCTGGTCGAGGGAGGCAACACTGGTCCGGCGGTGGTTCCCGGCAAGCCCGAGGAAAGCTTGCTGGTCGAGGCCGTCCGCCGCGGCGGCGACCTCAAGATGCCCCCCGACAAGCCGCTGACTCCCACGCAGGTCGCTGCCCTGGAACGATGGGTTGCCGCTGGAGCCCCCTGGCCCACCTCGGAATCCACTTCCGTCGCCAAACGCCCCACCTGGCGAGACCACTGGGCCTTCCGCCCCGTCGCCGACCCCGCCCCGCCCGCGCTGGCCGACCCCCGTCGGGCCCGCAACCCGGTCGACGCCTTTGTCCTGGCCCGGCTCGACGCCAACGGCCTGGCCCCGTCACCGACGGCCGACCGCCGCACCCTGATCCGTCGCGTCACCTACGACCTGACCGGCCTGCCGCCCAGCCCCGAGGACGTCGAAGCCTTCGTCAACGACCCCGCCCCCGACGCCTACGAGCGCCGGGTCGACCGCCTGCTCGGCTCGCCGGCCTACGGTGAGCGCTGGGCCCGCCACTGGCTGGATGTCGCCCGCTACGCCGACACGAAAGGCTATGTTTACGGACGAGAGGAGCGTCACTTCGTCCACGCCCCGGCCTATCGCGACTGGGTTGTTCGCGCCTTCAATGCCGACCTCCCCTATGACCGGTTCCTGGTCGACCAGATCGCCGCCGATGTCGCCGAGCCGGGCCAGCCCGAGGCCCAGGCCGCGATGGGCTTCCTGACCCTGGGACGGCGGTTCCTGGGCGTGACCCACGACATCATCGACGACCGCATCGACGTTGTGACCCGCGGCACGATGGCCCTGACCGTCTCCTGCGCCCGCTGCCACGACCACAAGTTCGACCCGATTCCCACCGCCGACTATTACGCCCTTTACGGCGTCTTCCGCAACTCGACCGAACGCCTGGTGCCGGCCTCTCGGGAGCAGCCCGAGGCCGCCTTCGCCGCCGGGCTCGCCGCCCAGCAAGAGGCCCTGCGCGTCGGGATGCTTGCCTCCCGAGACGAGGCGTCGCGACGGGTCCGCGCTCGCCTGGCCGACTACCTGATGGCCCAGAAGGCGCTGGCCAGTTTCCCACAGGAAGGGTTCGACGTTGTCCTGGCCCCAGACGATCTCAACCCCGCCTCGGTCCGCCGCTGGAGAGACTTCCTCGCCGCTTCGGCCAAGGCCGACGAGCCGACCTTCCGCCCCTGGCGCCAGTTCGCCGCGCTCGCCGACGCCGATTTTTCCGCCCGCTCGGCCGAAGTCACCAAAGGGCTCGCGGACAAGACTCTGCCCGCCCGGGTCGCCGCGGCGTTCGCCACGTCCCCGGCCAATCTCCGAGAGGTCGCCGACCGCTACGCCCGCCTGTTCGCCGAGGCGGAGGCTCCGTCGGCCGACGACCCCGAGGCCACGGACCTCCGCCGCTTCCTGCGAGAGGAGTCGTCCCCCTGCGTCGTGCCCGACGAGCCGATCGTCAGCAGCGAGTGGTTCTTTGACACCGAGAACGTCAACAAGCTCTGGGCCCTCCAGGGCGAGGTCGAGCGTTACCTGATCGCCTCGCCGCAAGCACCGCCCTATGCCCTGGCGATGGTCGACCGCCGGGAAATCCGCGAGCCCCGCATTTTCCGCAGGGGTAGCCCGGCCAACCCTGGCGACGAGGTGCCTCGGCGGTTCCTGGCGGCGCTATCTGGTCCCGACCGCAAGCCATTTGCCCAGGGCAGCGGCCGGTTGGACCTGGCCCAAGCGATCGCCGACCCGGCCAACCCACTGACGGCCAGGGTGTGGGTCAACCGGGTTTGGCAGCACCACTTCGGCGCTGGCCTGGTCCGCACCGCTAGCGACTTCGGCCTCCGCTCCGAGCCGCCCAGCCACCCAGAGTTGCTCGACTGGCTGGCCCGCCGCCTGGTCGAAAGCGGTTGGAGCACCAAGGTCCTGCATCGCTTGATCGTGCTGTCCGCGACCTATCAACAAACGTCCGGAACCAGCACCGAACGGGCCACGAGCGTTGACCCTTCCAATCGGTTGCTGTGGCGGATGAATCCGCGGCGGCTCGACTTCGAGGAGGCCCGCGACACCTGGCTGGCCGTCACAGGGAGGCTGGATCGCAAGGCCGCGGGTCGCGGCGGCGACCTGTTCGCGGGGGATGGGTCGTCCCGCCGAACGCTGTATGCCGCGGTCGATCGCCAGTTTCTGCCCGGGGCGTTTCGCACGTTCGACTTCGCCAGCCCCGATCTCCACGCCCCCGCCCGTGGCGAGACGACCGTTCCTCAGCAGGCCCTGTTTGCGATGAACCACCCGTTCCTCGCCCAGCGAGCCCGCGCCCTGGCCACCGCTCACGCCGGTCCCGACGTCGAATCGTCGGTCCGCTCGCTGTACCGCGCCTTGTATCAACGCGAGCCGACCGCCGCCCAGCTTGCGGCGGCCCGCGCCTTCGTGGACGCCTCGCCCGACGAGCCCGCGACGGTCGCCCCCGCCGAGACCCTGGCGTGGAGCTATGGCTACGGCACCCTGGAAGATTCCGCCGGACGGGTGGGATCGTTCCAGCCCTTGCCCCACTTCAACGGCATGGCCTGGGGCGGCGGCCCCGACTGGCCCGACCCGTCGCTGGGCTGGACCCGCCTGACCGCCGAGGGAGGCCACCCCGGCGCTGACCTCCAGCACGCCACGATTCGCCGCTGGACCGCCCCGGCCGACGCCCCGGCGGTCGTCTCGGTCCGCTCCACCGTCACCCACGAACCCGCCGAGGGCAACGGCATCCGCTGCCGGGTCATCTCCTCGCGGCTGGGTGTGTTGAAAACCGTTGAGGTTCGCAACGGCAAGGCCGAGCTCAACGTCGAGGGGATCGCCATTCAACCGGGCGACACCCTGGACTTCGTGACCGACTTTCTCGGCGAACTGACCAGCGACCAGAACCTTTGGGCCCCGAGGATCGTCGTGCCCGACTCCGAAAGTCCCCGGTGGGACGCCGCCCGCGACTTCGCCGGCCCGCCCTCGCCGACGCTGTCTCCCTGGGAACAACTCGCCCAGGTGCTGTTGATGGCCAATGAGCTGATGTTCCTCGACTGAGGCCCGACCGCCGCCGCCCCGAGGGGGTTCCGACCGATGCACCCCGACCCGAATTTCCCCGCGGATACGTTCTCTCGACGGTCGTTGCTGCAACGCTCGGCGTTGGGCCTGGGGGCGCTGGGACTGGCCGGCTTGCTGGGAGAGTCGATGGCTCCAGCGGCCGACGTCGCGACACCCGCCGAGGCCGACGCGCTGGGGGCTCGTCCTCCGCACTTCCCCGGCAAGGCGAAGCGGGTCATTCACTTCTTTCTCAACGGCGGGCCTTCGCAGGTTGACACCTTCGACCCCAAGCCCGCCCTGCGAAAGTACGCCGGCCAGCCCGCCCCCGAGAGCCTGACCACCGAGCGCAAAACCGGCGCCGCGTTCCCGTCCCCCTTCCGCTTTCAACGCTACGGCCAGAGCGGCATCGAGGTCAGCGACCTGTTCGCCAAGACCGCCGCCCACATCGACGACATCGCCGTGATCCGCTCAATGGTGGCGCAGGTTCCCAATCATGAACCGTCGTTGATGTTGATGAACTGCGGAGACGGCGTGCTGCCGAGGCCCAGCGTCGGTTCCTGGGTGATGTATGGCCTGGGCGCCGAGAACCGCAACCTGCCTGGGTTCGTGGCGATGTGCCCCGGCGGCCTGCCGGTCAAGGATGCCGAGAACTGGCAATCGGCGTTCTTGCCCGGCTGTTTCCAGGGGACGTATGTCGACACGAATCACACCGAGATTGACCGGCTGATCGAGAACATTCGCAGCCCTCATGCCTCGCCAGGCGCCCAGCGACGGCAGCTTGACCTGCTGAGGACGATCAACGCCGAGCACCGCGACGCCCGCCAGGACCCCAGGCTCGACGCCCGCATCCAGTCGTTCGAGATGGCTTTCCGCATGCAAGTCGAGGCCGCCGACGCCTTCGACCTGACTCGCGAGCCGCGGGCGATCCGCGACCTGTACGGTTCCACGGTCCACGGCCGGCAAACCCTGATCGCCCGACGGTTGGCCGAGCGTGGGGTTCGCTACGTCCAGTTATGGCACGGCGAGGGGCAGCCCTGGGACAACCATTCTCAGATCGAGGAGAACCACCGCAAGCTGGCCAACGACCTGGATGGGCCGATCGCCGCCTTGCTGACCGATCTGAAGCGCCTGGGGATGCTTGAGGAGACGCTGGTGATATGGGGCGGCGAGTTCGGCCGGACACCGACGGTTGAGCTCGACGGCGCCGGTAAGTCGGCGCTGGGGCGCGACCACAACCCTTATGGGTTCAGCGTATGGATGGCCGGCGGCGGCATCAAGGGGGGCACGGTCCACGGCGCCACCGACGACTTCGGCTTCAAGGCCGTGACCGACGTCGTCAGCGTCCACGACCTGCACGCCACGATGCTGCACCTGCTGGGCTTCGACCATGAGCGCCTGACCTTCCGCTACGCCGGCAGGGACTTCCGCCTCACCGACGTCCACGGGCGAGTGGTTCGCGAGGTCATTGCTTGAACGGGATCGCGAATGAGGATTTCGCGAAAGTTTGAACTCGCTTTCGGTCGGGATGGTGTCTGGAAAAGGGGTCTCCCGCGGGTTGGGTCGGCACGCCCTCCCGAGTTGTCATCCGCCCCGGCCGTATTGACCGGGTGTTGCGGTCTCCCGCGGGTTGGGTCGGCACGCCCTCCCGAGTTGGGGAGGGCCTTGCCTTAGGGGTTGATGACGACCTTGACGCAACCGTCCTTCTTGTCGCGGAAGGTTCGATACATTTCGGGGGCTTCGTCGATCTTGATGCGGTGGGTGATGAGGAACGAGGGGTCGATGGCTCCGGTTTGGATCTTCTCGAGCAGGGGGTGGAGGTAGCGGTGGACGTGGGTCTGGCCCATCTTCAGGGTCAGGCCCTTGTTCATGGCGGCCCCGAAGGGGATCTTGTCGGGGAAACCGACGTAGACCCCGGGGATCGAGACGGTCCCGGCCTTTCGGCAACACATGATCGCTTCTCGCAGGACGTGGGCCCGGTCGGTGGCGAGGCCGACGAGGGCCTTGGCCTTGTCCATGACCGCATCGACGGTGCCCAGGCCGTGGGCTTCGGCTCCGACGGCGTCGATGCAACTGTCGGGACCACGTCCCTTGGTCATCTCCATGAGGGTTTCGTAGACGTTGTCCTGGGAGAAGTCGATGGTTTCAGCCTTGCACTTGTCCTTGGCGAGGGCGAGGCGTTCGGGGACTCGGTCGATGGCGATGACGCGGCCGGCTCCGAACATCCAGGCGCTGAGGATCGCGAAAAGGCCGACGGGCCCGCAACCCCAGACCGCGACGGTGTCTCCCGGCTGGATCTGGGCGTTTTCGGCGCCCATGTATCCGGTGGGGAAGATGTCGGAGAGGAACAGGACCTTTTCGTCGGGCAGGCCCTCGGAGATCTTGATCGGTCCGACATCGGCATAGGGGACGCGGAGATACTCGGCCTGGCCCCCGGGGATACCGCCGAGCATGTGGGAGTAGCCGAAGAGGGCCGAGGGGGACTGGCCCATCGCTTCTTTCGCGATTGCGGCGTTGGGGTTGGAGACATCGCAGAGGGACGTAAGAGTGTGCTGGCAGAACCAGCAGGAGCCGCAGGCGATGGTGAAGGGGACGACAACGCGGTCGCCGACCTTGAGGTTGCGGATGTTCTTGCCGACCTCGACGACCTCGCCCATCGGCTCATGGCCGATGATGTCGCCGGGTTCCATCGTGGGCATGTAGCCGTCGTAGAGGTGGAGGTCGGAGCCGCAGATGGCGGTGGAGGTGATTTTCAGGACGACGTCGGTGGGGGCCTCGATTTTGGGGTCGGGGACCGTGTCGACGCGCATGTCTTCCTTGCCGTGCCAGCAGACCGCTTTCATGGATGCCTCTTCTTCCGTGGGGTTCGGTGCGATCAGGTAGACCGGGGGGGGCGGCGCCGGGGATGACCTCGTCTCTCAAGCGGAATTGCTTGTGGCCAGTTGTGGAGACGGGAGAGGTTTGTCCTTGCATCCCGGGTGCCGAACGCTGCCGGGGCCTGGGGGCCGGTCTCGGCGGTCTGGACGATGTCGACGAGGGAGTCGGGGGCCGCGGGGGCGGTCGGTTGTGGCGGTCGGATTGCGGAAAGCGTGGTGGCCGTGGTCGTGCTCGGTTGGGGCCGTTGGGAATGGCCCTGTTGCCGAAGTTCGCGAGGTCACGGCGGTTGGGGTCTGGGGTTGGCTTCGAACGGGGCTCAAGGCGTGGGGGCTGGGGTGCCGGGCTCTCGGGGGGTAAGGCGGTCGCGGAACTGGGCGGGGAGGGGGCCGGGTGGGAGAGTCAGCGTGATGGGTTGGCCCTGTCGGAGGATTCGGAGTTCCCGGGGTTCGGTGCCGAGGTTGGTGGTGGCGGCTTGCTGGAGGGATTCGGCGTCGAGGTCGGTTTGGCCGGCGTAGCTGAGGATGATGTCGCCGGGCTGGAGAGGCGTGGCGGGGGTTCCAGGGGGGATTTCCTGTACCACGGGGCGTTGGGTGAGGGGGCGGCCTTGCTCGTCGAGGAGGGTCTTCTCGGCGACGTCCCCTTCCTTGTCGTAGGTGGTGTGGACGGAGGCGACGCCGTCGGGGTCGGGGGCGGGTCGGCCGTCGGGGCCAAAGTAGGATTCGGCGGTCCGGTGGCCTTTGGCGTCGTAGGCGATTGTCCAGCGGGCGGCGCCGTCGGCGTCGGGAGTGGGTTGGCCCTTGGCGTCGAAGTAGGCGGTTTCGACGAGGCGGCCCTGGTCGTCGCGATGGGTGCGGATCTGGGCGTAGCCGAGGCGGGTTTGGGTGGGTTGGCCCTGGGCGTCGAGGTAGGTTTTCTCGACAAGGTTGTCGCGGTCGTCGTAGGCCATGCGGATGGCGAATTGGCCGTTGGGGAATCGGGCGGGTTGGCCCTGGGTGTCGAAGTAGGTTTCGGTGAGGCGGTGGTGGTGGTCGTCGTAGGTGGCGGTCCAGCGGGCGGTACCGTCGGCGTCGGGGGTAGGGCGGTCCTGCTCGTCGAAGTAGGCGACCTCCACCCGGTCGCCGTGGGCGTCGAAGGTATGGCGGGAACGGGCGTAGCCGGTGTCGCGGCGGGTGGGTTGGCCCTGGTCGTTGAGGTAGGTTTGCTCGACGGGGTTGCCAAGGGGGTCGTAGCGGGTGAGCATTCGGGTGAAGCCAAGGGAGCCGTCGTAGTCCCAGAAGGTCGCGGCGGTGAGTGTGCCGGCGCGGTCGTACTCGCGGGTCATTCGCGAATAGCCTTCCGGAAGGCGGATGGATTTCCGGTGTTCGTCGAAGTACTGTTGTTCGCCAAGGTTGCCGCGGTCGTTATAGGTCATGGAGGCGGAGGCGTAGCCGCTGGCGCCGCGGATCGGGAGGCCGTTGGTGCCGTAAAACTCCTGGGATTCGCGGCGGTTGCGTTTGTCGTACAGGGCGGAGGCGGCGGCGTAGCCCTCGGTGTTGAGGATAGGGTCGCCGTTGACGTCGAAGTAGGCCTCTTTTTCGCGGTTGCCGAGGTGGTTGGTTGTGATGAGGAGGGTGGCGAAGCCTCGTCGGCAAGGGGCGGGTCGACCGTCGGGGCCGAAGTAGGCTTCGCGAGTGCGGTAGCTTCGCTCATCGTATTCGGCGGTCCAGCGGGCGCAGCCGTCGGGGTCGGGAGTGGGTCGTCCGGCGACGTCGAGGAACGCTTGCTCGACGAGGTGGCCGCCGGGGTCGTAGGTCATGCGGATCGAGGCGCGGCCCTGGGCGTCGGGGGTGGGTCGGCCGTTCTCGTCGAAGTGGGTCTCCTCGACGCGATGGCCGCGAGCGTCGTAGGCCATGCGCATCGAGGCGAAGCCATCGGTGCGGCGCGCGGGTTGGCCTTTGGCGTCGAAGTAGGCTTCGGTGATGCGTCGGCCGCGATCGTCGTAGGTGGCGGACCAGCGGACCACGCCGTCCTTGGTGGGTGTGGGGTGGCCGCCCTCGTCGAAATAGGCGGTGGTGAGGAGGTGGCCTCGGTGGTTATAGGTCATGCGCATCGAGGCGTAGCCGTCAACGTGGCGGACGGGTTGGCCGCTGGGGCCGAGGCACGACTCGTTGAGGTTTCGGCCCCAGGCGTCGTAGGTCCGACGGATCGAGGCCACGCCGTTCTTGTCGGGGGTGGGTCGCCCGTCCTCGTCGAGGTGGATCTCATCGATCTTATTGCCGCGGTCGTCGTAGCCGAAGCGGATCGAGGCGAAGCCGTCGGCGTCGCGGGTGGGTTGGCCATCGGCGGCGAAGTAAGATTCGGCGATGCGTCGGCCACGATCGTCGTAGGAAGCAGTCCATCGGGCGATGCCGTTGTTGTCGGGTGTTGGTTGGCAGCCCACGTCGAGATAGGCGACGGCGACGCGGTGGCCGCGGTCGTCGTAGGTCATGCTGGCACGGGCGTAGCCGTTGCGGTGGTTGGTGAAGTTGTGGCGTGTGTCCTGGAAGGATTCCGCGATGCGACGGCCGCGGTCGTCGTATTCCATCCGGAGGCGGGCGTAGTTGTTGGGGCCCTCGGTTGGGAGGCCGAAGGCGGCGATGTAGCTGAGGGTGACGAGCCGGCCGCGGTCGTCGTACTCAAAGTTTTGGGCGACATGGCCTTCCTTGTTGGTGGTCGGTTCGCCCTCGGGATTCTGGTAGGTCGTTATGACGAGACGGCCGTGTCCGTTCCGCGAAGTGCATCTTCAATAGGACCGCGTGAGTCGTCAAGCTGAGGCCATCGCCACATACGGGGGATGCGATGGCCAACACGCAACGCGATGCGACGAAGGAAGCCTTCTGGCGGGACGTGATCCGGCGTCAGGCCACAAGCGGGCTGTCGGTGCGGGAGTTCTGCCGGCGGCACCGGCTCAGCGAGCCGTCGTTCTATGAGCGGCGGCGGACGTACCAGGAGCGAGACACCCGACGACCCGCGGCCGCGCCGGCGTTCATCCCGGTCCTCATCAGCGACGAGCGACCGGCGGCGGCGGACGCGGACCTCGTGATCGAGCTGCGGGGCGGTCGGCTCCTGCGGCTGCCCGGCTCGACGCCGGCCAGGCGGGTCGCCGAGCTGGTCCGGGCCCTCGAAACGGCGGAGGCGACGGCGTGATCGCCTCCAACCTGAGTACCGATGGCGTGCGGGTCTGGGTCGCCGTCGAGCCGGTCGACATGAGGAAGGGCTTCGACGGCCTGGCCGAGGTCGTGCGGACGTTCCTGGGGCGGGATCCGCTCTCGGGCAACATGTTCGTCTTCCGAAACCGCTCGGCGCAACGCGTGAAGGTCCTCTGGTACGACCGCGACGGCCTGGCGATCTACTACAAGCGTCTCGAGCGCGGGACGTTCCGGTTCCCGGCCGGCGACGAGAAGGCCGTCGCGATCGACAGCGGTCAGCTCCTGAGGTTGCTCTCGGGCCTGACCGTCGTGGCGGTGCGGACCGGCTGAGGAGAAGATTCCGCGGTTTCTTCGCGGGATCGGCCTGGCGCGATTCAGGGTGGTCGGGTACAAAATTTGGCATGCCCGGCGTGTCCGAACTCCCCGACGATCCGGCCCTGCTCAAGCGGTTGATCGCCGACCGCGACGCGCTGATCGACCGCATCAGGCAGGAGGCCACCGAACAGCTCGAGGCCCAGCGGCAGAGGCTCGAGGCCGAGAAGAAGGCCGAGATCGACGCCATCCTGCGTCGCTTTTACGGCCCGAAGTCGGAGCGGTTCGACCCCCGCCAGTTGCTCCTGTTCGGCCTGAAGGTCGATGCGATGCCGCTCGACGAGCCCAGCGTCGCCGAGGAGGCCGGCGAGCCGCTCGCCACCCGCCGCGTCCGCAACCGCCACAAGCACGGCCGGCAGCATCTCCCCGGCCACCTCCCGCGGGTCGAGGTCGAGCACGACCTGGCCGACGCCGAGAGGCCGTGCCCGTGCTGCGGCGAGATGCGTCACCGGATCGGCCGGGAGGTGAGCGAGCAGCTCGAATACCTGCCGGCGTCGTTCAAGGTCCTGCGCCACGTCCGCCACACCTACGCCTGCAAACGCTGCGAGACCACGGCGGTCGACCCCCAGATCGCGACCGCAGCGAAGCCGCCGCAGCCGATCGACAAGGGTCTGGCCGGTCCGGGGCTGCTGGCCTACGTGATCACCAGCAAGCTCGGCGACCACCTGCCGCTCTACCGGCTCGAACACATCTTCGAACGGCAGGACGTCTCGATCGCCCGCAGCACGATGTGCGCCTGGCTCCAGACGGCCGCTGAGCTGGTTCAACCGCTCGTCAGGCTGATGGGCGACCGCGTGCGGCGGTCGCGGGTGATCCACACCGACGAGACGGTCGTGCCGGTGCAGGCCCCCGGCGAAGGAAAGTGCCGCAAGGGTCGGATCTGGACCTACATCGGCGACCATCAAAACCCGTACGTCGTTTACGACTATACGCCCGACCGCACCCGCGCCGGGCCATCGAATTGGCTCGCCGGGTACAAGGGGTATTTGCAGGCCGACGCGTACGGCGGCTACGACGGGATCTACCACAAAGGGGACGTGACCGAGGTCGCGTGCTGGGCCCACGCTCGCCGCAAGTTCTTCGACGCCAAGTCGACCGACGGCCGACGCTCGACGCTGATGCTGGCGATGGTCGGCGAGTTGTACGACGTGGAGCGTCAGGCCAAGGATTTGAGCGAGGAGGCACGCCTCGAACTCCGCCAACGGCAGAGCGTGCCGATCCTCGCCCGGATCCAGGCGTGGCTCGACGACGAGGGCCGGGTCGTGCTGCCGCGGAGCCCGATGGCCGGGGCGATCGGATACGCGCTGAACCAGTGGGACGCGCTCTGCGTCTACACGACCCAAGGCTTCCTGGCGATTGACAACAACGCGGCCGAACGGGCGTTGAAGCGGGTGGCGATCGGGCGGAAGAACTGGCTGTTCGCCGGCAACGACCGCGCCGGCCAGACTGCCGCGACCTTGTACTCGTTGATCGCCTCGGCCGAGCGGCACTCGGTCGATCCGCAGCGCTATCTCACAAGCGTGCTGGCGAAGGTCCCGAGCACGCCACTCGGTGAGTTGGAGCAGTTTCTGCCGGACGTTTGGAAGCAAAAAACGGCGGCTATTCGAGTTCCGGCATCGAGTCCTTGACACAGGACTCGTACTCCTCGAGCGTTTTGGGGGCCGCTTTCATCCTCTCCGAGAACAGGGCGAGGAGTCGATCGACCTCCGCTCGCTCGCTTCCCCCCTCGAAACACCGCCGATGAAACGCGGCGTCGCTGTAGCGGGCGAGCTGATGGGTCGGCCGAAGAAAGGCCGGCGTCGCAAAGACGTCGTCATCGACGGCGATTACTTGGCCGCAGATTGGGCAGATCGTGTTGCCTCGCATCAAGAGAGCCATGCCGTCACCTTACCTTAAATTCGAAGTAGGACCCATCCTGATTGAAGCGAATCGCGTTCGGGTTGCCCAGTTCCACGATGTAGCTGTGCTTCTGCTTATTGGCTTTGAGGAACGGGATGTCGGCATCGAACGACGGCCCCGTCGGGCGACCGTGAGTGTGGACGAGGAGGCGGCGGTAATCGTCGAATTGCGAGAAGTCGATACCTTCTTGGCCGCCGCGGAGCAGCCAGCGCGTGCCATCGGCCCGGGAAACGATGGCGTGCTCCAGGCCGATGGGGCTGTCCGCCGTGCGGCTCTCCCAGGTGCGTTGCTTCAACTCGTTGAAGAGATCGGCCACCCGCTCCCCACGAGCGATCGGTCGCACAACGGTTGCAGGTTGAATGTCCCCGATGAGCCCCGATCCGACGACATTTGTGGTTCGCGGAACGGACACAGACGGCCCTGGTCGTCGTGGCGGTCGGCGATGGCGGCCGATCCCTCGGGGCCGAGGGTGGGGGCGCCGGCGGCGTCGAAGAATGTCTGAAGAGTGCGCTGGCCGAGGTCGTCGTAGGTGGCGGTCCAGCGGGCGACGCCATCGTTGTCGGGTGTGTGTCGTCCGTGTTCGTTGAGGTACGCTTCCTCGATTGGGTTTCCGCGTTCGTCGTAGCGGGATCGGGTCGAGGTGCGTCCGTTGGCGTCGGGTGTGGGTTGACCCGCCAGGTCGAAGGTTGTCAGGAGCGTGCGTCGGTCGTGGTCGTCGTACTCGGCGGTCCAGCGGGCGATGCCGTTGGCGTCGTGGGTGGGGTGTCCGGCCTCGTCGAAGTAGGCGACATTGATCTGGTTGCCGCGGAGGTCGCAGGTGTATCGGGCGGAGGCGTATCCGCGTTTCTGGCGGGTGGGTCGTCCGTCGGGGCCGAGGTAGGCGTCGGCGGTCTTGTTGCCGCGTTCGTCATAGGTGGAGCGCAGGGCGGCGTAGCCGTCGGGGTGGGCGATGCGTCGTCCGTTGGGAGCGAAGAAGGCGACGGCGATGCGTCGGCCGAGGTCGTCGTAGTCGGCGGTCCAGCGGGCGCAGCCGTCGTTGTCGGGGGTGAGTCGGCCGGCCTCGTCGAGGTAGGTGAACTCTCGGGGGTTGTCGCGGTCGTCGTAGGTGCGTTGGATGACGACGAAACCGTCGTTGTGGCGGCTGGCTCGTCCGTCGGGCCCGAAGTAGGTGGTGCGGTCGATGTTGCCGCGAGTGTCGCGCTGGAAGGTCTGGCCAGCGACGCCCTCGGGGAGCCAGGTGGGTCGGCCGTCGGGTCCGAGGTAGGTGATTCGGGTGACAGGGCCAGGTCCGTCGAAGTCGCGAAGCTCACCGTAGGCGCCGTCGTGGTCGGGCTGGGGTTGGGATTCGGCGTCGTAGTAGCGGACGATGTGGTCGCGGCCGCGTTGGGGCCCGGAGGCGAAGCGTTGGAACTTGACGTAGGCGGCTCGGGTGCCGGGGGCTTTGGTGACGTAGCCCCGTTCGTCGATATGGACGCCGGTGAACTCGACGGTGGGGGGGCCGGCGTTGGCCTTCGCTTGGTTCTTGCCGTTGTCGTTGGTGGCTGTCGCGGTTTGTTGAGGGGATTGGGTGTAGAGGAAGTTCCAGACGAGTCGGCCGTGGACGTCGAAGGCTTTTTCGAAGACAACATGGCCGTCGGAGTCGCGGATGTACTGCCAGCGGCATTCGGGGGTGATTCCGGAGTTCTGTCGGCTGGGGACGAGGCCGCTGAGGTAGGCGCTTCCCAGGGGGTTGCGAGCGGTGAGGTGGCCCTGGGCGTCGATGGCCTGGAGTTCGCGGACGGGGCCGGCGCGGCCATTACGCAGGAGCTTGAGGCTGACGGCGCGGCGGCGGACCTGGGCGGAGGTGAGGGGGTAGACGCCCTCGGGAGCCCCGTCGCGCATAACGATATGGGCGAAGTATTGCTCGACGTGTCGAAGTCGCTGGTCCCAGTACCAGGCGGCGGCGGCGAGGGGAGGCGCGAGCAGGGCGGTGGCGAGGAAGGCGCCTCGGGCGGCGGCGCGGCGGCGGATGCGTTGGAGGTCGGGGGGTCTTCGGGCGGCGACCCATGCGGGGGTGAAGACGTGGACGTAAATGCGGTTGCGGACGCGGAGGAGCCCGTCGTCGACGCGGGTGACGCCGGAGAGGCGCAGGGCCTCGACGCGGGGGTCGGCCTCGCGGTCGGGGACTCGTTGGCGGCGACGGACTCGGTCGTAGAGGTCGAGGGCGGAGTTGTGGGCGGGTTGGTCGGGGTCGGTGGCGCGGAGCAGCCGGTCCCGGACGAAGAGGAGGTTGTCGTCGCGTTCTCGGGCGCGGGGGTCGAGGAAGAGGGATCGGCAGTGGCGGTCGACGTCGGAGGAGCCCTGGGCGGTGGGGTCCTCGGCGACGGCTCGGCAGAGGCGCTGGGTGAGGTAGGGGTGGCCCGCGGTCCAGTGGAGGATGCGGTCGAGGAGGCGTCGAGCGCGGTCGGGGTCGCGTCGGAGGCCGAGGCCGTTGGCCAGGGGGGCGGCTTCCTCGGCGGTGAAGTCGGCGAGCTCGATGCGTTGGCCGATGTTGAAGGGGGTGGTGCGGGGGTCCTGAATCAGGTCGGACGGGCTGGCGACTCCCAGGAGGCAGACGGTCAAGCGCTCCCAGCGGGAGTCTCGGGCGCGCTCGTTGTGGCAGGCTCGGAGGGCGGCGAAGAACTCGTCGGTGGCGAAGGGAAGGCTTCGGACGGCGTCGATCTCGTCAATGAAGAGGGTGAGGCGGCCGGGAATTCGGTCGAGCGCCACGTCTCTGAGGGCGTGCCACCAGCGGAGGACCGGGGAGCGTTCGGGGTGGGCTTTCCAGGCCCGGGTGAGTTCGGCATCGAGGTCCAGTTCTTCGCCGAGCCGGGCCAGCAGGCTGTTGTACCACTGTTCGGGGGTGACGTTGTTGGAGCCGATGATCGAGAGGTCGAGCGTTGCGACAGTGGCGCCGTCTTCGATGAGGCGGTCGGTGGCTCGGACGGCGAGAGAGGACTTCCCCATCTGGCGGGAGGTCAGGACGTAGCAGAAGTCGCCTCGGGTGAGGGCGTCGTGAAGGTCGGCGTCGGCCTTGCGAGTGACGTAGGAGGGGGCGACGGGTCCGACGGTTCCGCCGGTGACGTAGAAGGTTTCGGGTTGCGAGTCCACGGCGTTTCTCCCGCCTTCGCCTGCAATCAGATGAGGTGTTTTTTGAGGTAGTTGGCGTAGAGGGCGTTGCGTAGGCGGGCAGTGTCGATGGATTCGCCCTTGATGAGGCCGGCGGCTCGGAGTCGGTAGAAGCTGGCGGGGTCGGGGCAGGATTTTCCTCGGAGGATGCCTCGGACGACTTCGCAGAGTTCGGGGTCCTGGGCCAGGAGGATCAGGATTCGGCGGAGGTGGTCGCCGAAGAGGCCCTCTTCTCGGTCGGCCTGGGCGGCGAACTCGTTGAGGGTCCGGCCGTTTTCGGACATCTCGAAGAGGGCTCGGTTAGTGAGGTAGGGGTGGCCGTCGAGGAGAGCGGTGAAGGTTTTGAGATCCTTGGGAGTTTTGAGCGGTGTTGCGTAGCGGATGTTGAGGTCGGCGACCTGTTCGGGGGTGAAGTCGTCGAGGCCGACCTGGGTTCCGACGTTGAAGGGGGACTGGTTCAGGTCGGTGATGAAGAGGTGGGCCTCGGTTGAGTAGCCGATGGCCAGGGTGAGACGCTTCCAACTGCTGGAGCGTTTGCGGGTGCGGGCGTTGTGCCAGGAGCGGAAGAGAGCGAAGACCTCGGTGCCGAAGCCGCAGGTGAAGAGGCGGTCCACCTCGTCGAGGCCCCAGACCAGGGGGGTTTCCTCGGCGTCGAGGATCTGGGTGCGGAGGAAGGTTTCAAAGTTGACGTTGGCGGAGCGGTCGGGGTCCCAGTGGTGTTTGGGGTGGACGTCGAGTTCGAGGTCGTCGGCCAGGGCGGAGCCGAGGGCGAGGTAGAAGGCTTCGGGGGTTTCGAGGTCGGCGCGGTTGAGGCGCTGGAGGTCAGAGAAGGCGACGCGGGCCCCGTCGCGCTCGGCGCGGTCGAGGCCACGGGCCAGGAGGGAGGTTTTGCCGATCTGGCGGGCTCCTCGGACCAGGACGATGCTGTCGTGACGGTCGATGGCGGCGAGGAAGGTGAGGTCTGAAGCTCGTCGGACGTAGGCTTCGGAGTCGAGGGGGAGTCCGCCGACGGGCAATGGTCGCGGGGGTGGGATGGGTCGGGGTCCGTGGAGGGCGCTGGTGAGTTCGCCGAGGAGGGTTTGGTCGTCCTGGGGACCGAGCCACTGGAAGGGAGGGATGGTGTCGAGGAGGGTAGCGAGCTCGGGAGAGGGTTTGCCGTCGAAGGCAACACGGACGGGGAGGAGGCGGGGCTTGCCGCCGGGGCTTTGGGCGGCTTCGTGGGCGGTGCGGATCTCCCATTCGAGGACTTCGCTGGTGGCCGAGGCGGCGGAGAGGAGGGGGATCAGGACGTCGGCGTCTCGGAGGCGGTCCTCAATGGCTCGGGCCCATTCAAGGCTGAACTTGGCCTGGCGATCGACGAAGACCTGGTGGCCTCGGGCCAGGAAGTTGGCCTCGATGCGGTGGGTGAGGGCTTCGTCGGGCTGGGTGTCTCGTCGGTAGGAGAGGACGATTTTGAGTGGGGTTTCGGTGGGTATTGGAGGTTCGTTGGGGACGGGATCGGTGGCTTGCGGGTGGAGATGGCTGCGGGTGTCGCGGATCAGGCGGGCGAGGGGTTCGGGGGGGCCGGGGTCGTTGGCGTCGAGAATCTGGAAGGAGCCGAGCATGTAGCGGAATTCGTCATTTAGAGGGGTGGGCTCGATGCGGTAGGGGAGGATTGGGAGGCGCTTGAGGTCGAAGGCTTCGCGCAGCTCGGTCTGGACGTGGGGGGAGGTTTGGGCCTTCGGGGAGAGGATGAGGATCAAGAGGCGCGCGGCGGGAATGGCCTGGGCGATGGCCTTTTGCCAGGAGGAGCCGGCGGTGATGTTTCGGGGGGCGATCCAGCAGGGGATTCCCGCCGCTTCCAGGGCCGCGCAGACGGCTCGGGCGGTGGTTTTGTCCTTTTCGGCGTAGCTAAGGAAGACGTCGTGGGCCATCGTGGGGTGGGTCCGGGCTCTCGTGTGGGGAGGCTCGGACCAGTATCTGAGGATTGCTGAGGGATCACAAGTCCGGCGCTTGCGAGGATGATTGCGGGGGGCGCCGAGGGTGGGTTAAGATCGGCCGGGCGGGTGGGATGTTCATGGGTGGGGGATGAGGCGATGGATCAGGATTCTCGGGTGGAGGTCCGGATCTTCGTGTCGTCGCCGGGGGACGTGGAGGCGGAGCGGCTTCGCGTGGCCGAGGCGGTGCGGGGGTTGCAAGAGGAGTTCGTCCACCTGGCCAGGCTGGAGCCTTATTTCTGGGAGCATGAGCCGCAGGCCGCGACGGCGACGTTTCAGGATCAGATTGAGGCGCCCTCGGGGATGGATGTGGTGGTGTGCATCCTTTGGGCCCGCATTGGCACGCGGTTGCCGGCGCATCTGGTCAAGGAGGATGGGAGCGTTTATGCGTCGGGGACCGAGTATGAGCTGGAGGATGCTTCGCGGGGGTATCGAGAGAATGGGACGCCGGATTTGCTGGTTTATCGCAAGCTCAGCCCCTTCCCATTCTCGGTTCGTGATGAAGAGGGTCGTCGGAGGTTGGAGCAGTTCGAGGCGCTAGCCACCTTCATCAAGAGGTGGTTCTTTCACGAGGACCGTTCGTGTCGGGTGGGGTTGACGGATTTCCTGCACCCGGAGGAGTTTCAGAAGAGTGTAACGGCCCATCCGCGGGTGTTGATCGAGCGGCGGGTGGAGCGGGCGGGGTTGGTGGCGGGGCCCTTGATTTATGCGGGGAACCCGTTTCGGAGTTTGGAGGCATTTGGGGTTGAGGATCCGGCGGTGTTTCATGGGCGGGGGCGGGCCTTGGCGGCGGTTCGCCCGGCGTTGGTTGAGCAGGCGGCGGGAGATTGTGCGTTTTTGCTGATTTTTGGGATGAGCGGTTGCGGGAAGTCGTCGTTGGTTCGGGCGGGGTTGTTGCCGAAACTGAAGGATGTGCCGGGGTATGTGCCGGGGGTCGGGCTCTGGCGGCGCTGCGTGGTTCGGCCCGGGGATGCGAGTGGTGATCCGCTGGAGGGGTTGGCTCAGGCTTTGTTTGGGGATGAGGCGTTGCCGGAGTTGCGGGCGACGGGGATGGATTCGGCCCGATTGGCGAGGGTTCTGGCGGAGAGCCCGGGGGATGTGGATTTGATCCTTCGGCCGGCGTTGAAGGTGGCGGCGGAGGCGGAGTGCGTTCGGTTGGGTGGTGAGGAAATTGTTGAGGCGAGGTTGGTGGTGGCGGTGGATCAGTTGGAGCAGGTCTTTACGCGCGAGGGGATTGGCGAGGAGCGGCGGGCGGCTTATATGGAGGCGCTCGGGGCGCTGGCTCGGAGCGGGTTGGCGTGGGTGGTGGCGACGATGCGGAGTGATTTTTATCCGCGGTGCGCGGAGGTGCCGGAGTTGGTGGCGTTGAAGGCGGGCCGGGGTCAGTATGATCTGCTGCCGCCGACGTTCGCCGAGATCGGGCAGATGATTCGGTTGCCGGCGCGGGATGCGGGTCTGTCGTGGGGTCGCAAGGGGGATTCTCCGGATTTGACGCTGGCGGATGTGGTTCAGGAGGCGGCGGCGAAGGACCCAAAGGGGTTGCCATTGCTGCAATTCACGCTGGATGAACTGTTTCGGCGGCGGGCCGAGGGGCGGGTGTTGACGTTCTCGGCGTATGACGAGTTGGGCGGGCTGGAAGGGGCGTTGGCGAAGCGGGCGGAGGAGGAGTTCACGAAGCTGGACTCGGAGGCCCGGGAGGCGCTGCCGGGGGTTTTGCGGGCGTTGGTGACGGTGGGCCGGGGGGCCGATGATCCGGCGGTGTCTCGGCGGGTGCGGTTGGAGCCGCTGCGATTGGACCCGGTGCGTCGGCGACTGGTGGATGGGTTGACCGAGGCGAGGTTGCTGGCGACGGATCGGGCCGACGATGGCGAGGCGGTTGTGGGGGTGGCTCATGAGGCGTTGTTGACGGCCTGGCCTCGGTTGGCGTCGTTGCTGGCGACGGATCGGGAGTTTTTCCGGGCGAGGGACCGGGCGGGGGATGCGTGGGGTCGTTGGAAGGCGGAGGGGGAGCCGGATGACCTGTTGCTGCCGGAGGGGAAGCCGTTGGCGGAGGCTCGGGACCTTGTGGCTCGGCGTCGGGCGGACCTAGATGAGGGCGCGGGCCGGAAAGTTGGCGGCGAGGGCGGTCGAGCTTCTGGGGAAGGCGCGGGAGGCGGGGTATTTTCAGGAGGATGGGGCTGTTCGTCTTTTGAAGGAGAATGAGGACCTGGACGCGGTGCGGGGGCGGGGGCGGGAGGATTTTCGCAAGTTCGTGGTGGGGCTGGAGCCGGATGCCAACGGGGAGGCTGGGCGATGATGGGAAGCGGATCGGGGGCTTTTGAGACGAGGCCGTTGCCGTTGGTGGTGGGAGTGACGGGGCATCGGGATTTGCGCGAGGAGGATCTGGAGGGTTTGCGGGCTCGGGTGCGGGAGGTCTTGCGCGAGTTGCAGGTTGCGGGGCCGTCGACTCCGTTGGTGGTGCTTTCGCCTTTGGCCGAGGGGGCGGATCGGCTTGTGGCGGAGGTGGCTTTGGAGGAGGGGGCGACGTTGATTGCCCCCCTTCCCTTGCCCGTTGCGGAGTATGAGCGGGATTTCCGGGCGGATGGGTCGCTGGCGGAGTTTCAGAGGTTGCTGGGGCGGGCCGAGCGGGTTTTTGTCGTGGGGCCGGCCGAGGGGAGGCGGGAAGAGGCTTATTGGCGGGTGGGGGCTTATGTGGCGAGGAATTGTCAGGTGATGATCGCCCTTTGGGATGGGGTCGAGTCGAACAAGGTCGGGGGGACCTCGGAGATTGTGGGGTTTCGGCTCAAGGGGGTTCCTCGGGAACTGGACCCGGGGCGGAGCTTGCTGGATTCTCCCGAGGTGGGGCCGGTGGTGGTGGTGGGGACTCCTCGGGTGGCGAATCCGGATGTGGTGGGGGCGTTGGCGGCCGAGTGGCGGTATCCCGAGGAAGCGGCCGGAGGCGCGATGGGGTTTGGGAAAGTTCGGAGGTTGATTGAGCAGTATAACCGCGATGTTCGGACGTATTCGGCGGAGATTGAAGCGAGGGCGGAGGGGGAGAGTCGGAGGTATTTGCTGGCCGAGGGGGAACGCGAGGGGTTGCCGTCGGGGTTGCTGGCGACGATGGATCGGTATGCCACGGCCGATTTGCTGGCCCAGATCCATCAGCGGCGGACTTATCGGCTGCTGGATTTGATCCTGGGAATGACGTTTGTGATGGCGTTGTTGTTTCAGTTACATATCCACTGGCGAAAGGAGTATCCGACAAAGGATGCGACGAATCGGCCGGTTTGGGGGCAGCCCTTGTGGGCTCGGCGGGTGTTTCCCACGGGGTCGGATTGGTTGGCGAGGCGGGGGGTGGTGGTTCCGGAGTCGTTGAGGGGGACGGTTCGGTGGATGGTTTATGAGCGGGACCTCTGGTTGGCGGCCTATGACCTGGTTTACCTGGGGATGCTGGGGTTGACGATTGGGGTGTTCTTGCTGAGTCGGCGGCGGGGGCAGCAGACGCGTTATCAGGATTATCGGGCGCTGGCCGAGGGGTTGCGGGTTCAGTTTTACTGGCGGTTGGTGGGGTTGCGGGACTCGGCGGCGGATCATTACTTGCGGAAGCAGAAGGGAGAACTGGATTGGATTCGCGCGGCGCTTCGGGTGGGGGATTTGCTGGAGGGGGTGCGGGTTCCCGAGGGGAAGGAGGAGATGCACCGGATGCGGGTGGTTCTGGCTCACTGGGTCAAGGAGCAGGTGCTGTATTTCGTGGGGATCGAGCGGGACGAGGCGAGGGCGGAGCGAGGTTGGCGGTTGTGGCGGTTGTGGGCGGGGCCGGACTTCTCGGCGAGGTATCTGGGAAAGGCCCAGGCTCGGCGGGATGATTGGAAGGGGGGGCGGAACCGGAAGCTGGCCAGTGCTCTGCTTTTGGGGGTGTTCCCAGCGCTGGCGGTGGCGAGGGGGTTTGCTCCTCCGTGGAATCTGTTGGTAATCTTGCTGGTGATGGCGTCGGTGGTGCTGTTCCTGGTGGGGGTGCATGCCAAGGTGCGGGCCTTTAGCGAACATGCCAAGTCTTATGGGCGGATGGGAATCGTTTTTGGGAATGCTCGGCGGGTGATGGGGGTGCTGCTGGATAAGGAACGGGTCGGGGAGGCGAGGGACTTATTGCGAGAGTTGGGTGGGGAGGCTCTGGCGGAGAATGCGGACTGGTTGCTGTTGCATCGGGAACGGCCCCTGGAGCTTCCCCGGGCCTGAGGGGTTGTGGGCCGAGGTTGGGGCGGGGGGTCGCGATCTCCAGGAGCCTGGTTTTGCAGGGTTGACGGGGGATACTGGAAGGGACTTGCCGCGGGACGCCTTGTTCGCGGGGGGATTTCCACGGAGAATGGGTCGCGGTGGCGGTTCGTCGTTGGGTGGAGCGTTCGCGCCCACGTTGGCGTCCGGGTGGTTCTCGGTCCGGACCGGTTGGGGCCGAGAGGGGCCCGGGTCTCGGGACTGGGGCCGGTTGGGCAAGGCCGTCCTAGGGTGGAAGGGCGGCTGGGGCGTTTTCGTCTTTCCTTGTTCGGGAAGGTCTGGGAACTCGGCTTCGGGGGACTTGCCTGGTCCGCCTGGGGTTGAGGGGGAGCCTGGGGTATGAATCCGACCGTCTTCGCGATGCGACGCCCGATCACCACCTTGATGATGGTCGTCGCCCTGATCAGCGGCGGGATTTTGGCCTACATGCGGATGCGGGTGGATATCTTCCCGTCACTCAATACCCCGAAGATCTATGTGTTCCTGGACTACATCGGGATGAGCCCCGACCAGATGGAAGGGTTCATCGTCAACGAACTGGAGCTTTACTTTCAGTACGTTGACGGCATTCAGGACATCAAGACGCGCAATATTCAGCAGGTGGCGCTTTGCGAGCTGGCGTTCTTCCCCGGGACGGACATGGGGCAGGCGATGGCCCAGGTGGTGGCGATGTCGGACCGGGCAATGTCGTGGATGCCCAAGGGGACATTGCCGCCGATGATCATGCGCATGGACGCCGGCAGCGTGCCGGTGGGCTACCTGGTCTTCGAGAGCGAAAAAACCACCATCGGGGCGATGGGGGACCTGGCGCAGAACGTCATCCGCCCTCTGGTGCAGAAGAACGTGCCGGGGACGGTGGCGATCTCGCCGTTCGGGCCGAACATGCGGTCGATCGTCGTCAACGTTGACCCCCAGAAGCTGCTGAACTACAACCTGACCCCCCAGCATGTGACCGAGTCGCTGGCCAAGGGGAACATGGTCATCCCGGCGGGGAATATTTACATCAAGGATTCCATGCCGATCGTCGCCAACAACGCGACGATCGTCGACATCCAGAAGCTGGGGACAATCCCCCTGAAAGTGGGGCAGAACGTCTACCTGCGAGACGTGGCGACGATCCAGGACGACACTGATATCACTTACGGATATGCGTTAGTGAACGGAAAAAAGTCTGTTTATCTGCCGATCATCAAAAAAGACACGGGTTCGACCTTGACGGTGGTTGCGGACGTTCATAAATCAATGCACCTGTTCGAGGACGCGGTTCCCAAGGATGTGAAGGTCAGTTTTGCGTTTGATGAGTCGCCGACGGTGATCTCGGCGGTTCAGAGCGTGGCGTCGGAGGGGGTGATTGGGGCGGTTCTGACGGGGCTGATGATCTTGCTGTTCTTGCGCGACTGGCGAAGCGTGATCGTGGTGGTGACGAACATTCCGCTGGCGTTGATGGGGTCGCTGTTTGGGCTTTGGATCACGGGGAACACGATCAACATCATGTCGCTCGGTGGGATGGCGCTGGCGATTGGGATCTTGGTGGATGAGTCGACGGTGACGGTGGAGAACATCCACGTGCAGATGGGCCGGACGGACAATATCGCCTCGGCGGTTTTGCATGGAAGCTTGATCACGGCGATCCCCCGACTGCTGGCGTTGATGTGCATTCTGTCGGTCTTCATTCCGGCGTTCATCATGAGCGACCCGTTGCGTTCGCTTTTCATGCCGCTGACGCTGGGGGTGGGTTTTGCGATGGTTTCGTCATACCTGCTTTCGAGCACCTTGGTGCCGATCTTGTGCGTTTACCTGCTGAAGCCGACGGGCCATCACGGCGAGGATGAGAATGCGGGGCTGTTTGGCAAGGTGATTGGCGGGTACCGCAAACTGGTGGGGATGTTCGTGGGAGCGAGGCTGCTGGTGGTGCCAATCTACCTGGTCGCGTGCGCATTGGTGATTGGGGTGCTGGGGATGCAGGTGGGGACGGAGTTGTTTCCGCAGATTGACTCGGGAGAGTTCGTGCTGAGGTTCCGGCCTCCGCCGGGGTCGGGGTTCGAGTTGACGAGACAGATGGCGGTGAAGTGCCTGGAGGAGATTGAGCAGGAAGCGAAGGTCAAGAATATTCGAATCACGATGGGGTTCGTGGGGCAGGTGGCTCCGAATTTCGGCATCGACAACATGGTGCTCTTCATGAGGGGCCCCGACGACGGCCAGATGCGAGTGGCGTTCGAGGATGACAGCGGGATCAAGCTGGTGGCGTTTCGGGAGAAGATGCGGAAGGTTCTGCCGGATCGCGTCGGGAAGTGGTTGGTTCAGAAGTTGGAGTCCTCGGGGATCGCCCATGAGGAGGCCGTGAAGCAGTCGAAGCTGGCGACGTATGGGTTCCAGCCGGGCGACATCGTGACGCAGGTGATGAGCTTCGGGTCGGCGACGCCGATCTCGGTGAGGGTTGTCGGCACCGACCTGAAGATGGTGCGCGGCCATGCCGAGAAGATCGCCACGGAGATGCGAAAAATCTCGACCTTGCGGGACATTCAGTTCGAGCAGCAGTTGGACTACCCGTCGGTGGAGGTGGTGATCGACCGGGAGAAGGCGGGGTTGAGCGGCGCGACCGTCGAGGACATTTCGCATGCCCTGGTGATGGCGACGGCGTCGACGCGGTTCCAGCAGTTGAACTACTGGGTCGACGTGAGCACGGGGTTTGACTACCTGGTGCAGTTGCAGGTGCCTCCGCTGCGAATGGACAAGCCCGAGGATATCGAGACGCTGCCTTTGGAGACGGTCAACCCGCTGGTCAACCTGATGGTGCGCGACGTGGCGACGGTGAAGCGCGGGGTGCGGCCGGGGGAAATCGACCGCGACATGTCGCAACGCTACGTGACGCTGGTGGCCAACGTGGAAGGGACGGACATGGGCCGGGCGTCGAAGTCGGTGGCGGCGGCGATCCAGGCGGCGGGCGACGCGCCCCGAGGCGTGCGGGTGGAGCCGATGGGTCAGTTGCCGCCGATGCTGGAGATGTTCCAGTCGCTGGGCATCGGGCTAGGTGTGGCGGTGTTCGTGATTTTCGTGATGCTGACGGCCTACTTCCAGTCGCCGAGGCTGGCTTTGATCTCGATCGGGGCGGTGCCGGGAGTCATCGCGGGGATCGCGACGATCTTGCTGGCGACGGGAACGTCCCTGAACATCGAGTCATTCATGGGTTCGATCATGTGTTTGGGGGTGTCGGTATCGAACTCGGTGATGCTCGTGACGTTCATGGACGAACACTGGAAGGGTGGGTCGAACTCGAAAGAGGCGGCGACGACCGGGGCGGCCGACCGCTTACGGCCGATTTTGATGACCGCCTGCGCGATGAGCGTGGGGATGGTGCCGATGGCGTTGGCCTTGGAGAAGGGAAGCCAGATGCAGGCCCCCCTGGGACGGGCGGTCATCGGCGGACTGGTGATGTCGACCTTCGCGACCTTGCTGGTGATCCCGTCCATATTCGCGCTGGTGATGGGGCGTCGACAGTTCGCCTCGCCGTCGGTCTACCCGGACGATCATGACAGCAAGTACTTTGACCCGCAGGTGTTCGTCAACGAGGCGCCGGGGCCTCACGATGGTCAGGGCGAGGCCAATGGCCAGGGGGGTCACGAGGAACAAAATGGTCAGAACGGCCAGAATGGTCATGCGAAGCCGGCGGTTCAGCCGTTGATCGCGGGGGATGGACCAGATGAAAGCGAACCGTTGGAGGGAGATGATCGGACGCATCACAACGAGGATGCCCTGGAGTTTCTGAGGAAGATTCTCGACGAGGCTCGGTCGCATCGTCGGGACATGAGCACGCATTACACAGTGGACGACCTGCGGGTGGCCTTGGGTTTTGAAAAGCCTCCGGGGGCGGACGGTCCGTCCCGGGGCCGCGACGGAGAGTCTTCGGCGGACTCGGGTCGCGGGCCCGACTCGACGAACGGGGGTGCGTGATGGCGATGGCGTGGTCGTGGGCGGGTCGTCGGTCTGGGCCTGGAGGGTCGCCGATGCGCTGCGAGCGTGGGGCGTGGGGCCGTTGTTGGCGGACGGCCCGCGTCTGGGTCGGAGTGGCGGTCTTGGCGGCGGCCGGTTGCGGAGGCGACAAGAAAAAGTCGGCTCCCTCGGTATCCAAGCCGCCGAAGATTCAGGTGATCCACCCGGAAACGCGGACGATCGTTCGGACGGTGGGTCAGCCCAGCTTCATCGAGAGTTATGAGCGAACGTCGATCTACCCGAAGTTGGTCGGTTACATCGACAAGTGGAACGTCGACATTGGCGACAAGGTAAAGAAGGGGGATGTGCTGGCCAAGCTGTTCATCCCCGAACTGGTGGAGGATTATGGGACCAAGGGGGCGACGGTCAAGTTGGATGAGCAGCGGATCGCGCTGGCCAAGACAATGGTGGACGTGGCCGCGGCGGACGTGAAGGCAGCGCAGGCGAAGCTGGACGAGACCAAGGCGATTTTGGGGAAGTACCAGGCGGAGGCCGACCGCTGGGACACCGAGGTCAAGCGGTTGACCCGAGAGGTGAGCCGGGGGGTGGTCGACCCGCAAGTCTTGCTGGAGTCAACCAACCAGTTCAAGTCAAGTAGCTCGGCGAGAGACGCCGCCAAGGCGTCGATTTTGAAGGCCGAGGCCGACCTGTTGTCGAAGCAGGCAACCCTGGCCAAGGCGAACGTGGATGTCTCGGTGGCCGAGGCGGACCTGGCGGTGGCGACCAGCGACTGGAAACGGGTTCATGCGCTGGTGGGTTACATCACGTTGTCGGCGCCCTATGATGGGGTCGTCGTGGCCCGCAACGCGAACACGTTCGACTTCGTGACCCCCTCGGCGGGCGACCCCACGGCCGACTCGCGTTCGCCGGACCTGTCTCCCTCGGGAAGCCAGGCGCCGATCTACGTGGTGGACCGAACCGACGTGGTTCGGGTCTTCATGGACGTGCCGGAGCAGGACGCCAACTACGTCAAGATCGGCAACAAGGCGACGGTCATGGTGAGGGCGTTCCGCGATGCGCCGATCTCGGGATCGGTGACGCGGACGTCGTGGGCCCTGAACGTCAAGAGCCGGACACTGAGGGCGGAGATCGACCTGCCCAACACCGACTCGAAACTCTTGCCGGGGATGTATGCCTACGCCAAGGTGATCGTCGAGAGGCCCAACGTCCGGGCCCTGCCGATGGATGCGCTGACGCACGTGGGGGACAGGACCTATTGCTGGACCTATGACGGCGGCCACGCGACAAGGTCGGAGGTCGAGACGGGGGTCAACGACGGCAAGTACGTCGAGGTGACGAACCTGCAAAAGGGGACGGCCAAGTCCCAGGATCGGCCGTTGGAGCCGATCAACGGCTCGGAGCAGATCATCATGGGAGACCTGTCGATTCTGGCCGACGGCGAAAAGGTGGAGGTGGCTCCGGAGAAGGAGGTGGAGAAGGGGTCGGAGAAGGTGGCCTCGGCGTCGGATTCGGGAAAAAAGGCGTCGGATTCGGGGGCGAAGGACTCGAAGTAGGGGGAACAGTGGGCGGGGAGATGGAAGAATCCGAAGAATCAGAAAAATCCCGTGTTTCCTCAGAGATGGAATGACCGTGAGAGGCATTGCCGGCCGATAAAAAGGGAGAATCGGCAAGGTCGGGCGTTCGTCGGCGGTGGAGGAGACCAGGATGGAACGGATCGTCAGGGCAGGGAAGCCCGCCACCATCTTGGTGCTGGCACTGGTGATGGCGATGGTCGGGCCGTCGCTGGGCCGGGCCCAATCGCTGGGACTGCCGGCTCCGAGGTCGTCGGGGACGAGCGGGCCGGGGGGACTCGGCGATCTGCCGGATGCTCTGCCCGGCCCGACGCCCGCGCCTCCGTTGCCGGAGTCGGCTCCGCCGGGGCGGGCTCGGCCTAACCCCCTGGCGACCGACATGACGTTGAAGCCGACGCGTCCGGCGTCGGTGGACCGGCCCTTCCCGATCAGCCTGGCGGCGGCGCTGCGACTTTCCGATGCAAGGCCGCTGGTGGTGGCCGCGGCGCAGGCGGGGGTCTGGGTGGCCGAGGCCGACCTGACCCGGGCCAAGGTGCTCTGGATCCCCATGTTGAACCTGGGGTTCGACTACATCCGCCATGACGGCGGCGGCCCCGACTTCAACAAGGGGATCATGACCGCCCCCAGCGTCAACTTCTTCTATGCCGGCGGCGGCATGTGGGCGATCATCTCGACGTCGGACGCCTATTTCGCCCCTCTGGCGGCCCGACAGGTGTTGAACGCCCGGCACTGGGATGTGCAGACGGCCAAGAACGATGCCTTGCAGCGTACCGCCGACGTCTATTTCCAGGTGCATCAGCATCGCGGCATGTACGCCGGGGCGCTTTACACGGTGGAGCGCGGACGAGAGCTGACCCGACGCATTGCCAACCTCGCGGGAGAGCTGGTGCCCAAGGTCGAGGTCGACCGGTCCCGCAACCTGCTGGCCGACCTGGAGCAGCAGGCGGTGATGTCTCGGCAGGAGTGGCGAGTGCAGAGCGCCAACCTGACGCAGGTGCTACGGCTCGACCCCCGCGCGGTGCTCGAACCCCTGGAGCACGACCACGCCCAGATCACCCTGATCGACCCGGGCCGCCCGCTGGACGACCTGATGTCGGTGGCGCTGATGAACCGGCCGGAACTTTCGTCGTACCAGTCGCTGGTCAAGGCCGCGGAGGTTGGCGTTCGCCAGGAGAAGGCCCGTCCGTTCCTCCCCAATATCCTGATCAACGGGTTCCAGACGCCCAACGAAATGATTCAGGCGGGCATCTTCGGAATGGGGCCTAACAGCAGCCTGAACCAGTGGCGGGGCCGCGATGATTTGAGCTACCAGCCGATCTGGCAGTTGGAAGCCTTCGGCATTGGCAACCTCGCCCGCATCAAGGCGGCACGCGGGATGGAGTCGAGGGCGATCATTGATCTATTCCGCACCCAGGACATGGTGGCCGGCGACGTGACGAGGGCTCAGGCGCGGGTGCAGTCGGCCGCGGCACGGGTGCTTCAGGCCGACCGAGCCTTGCGCACCGCGATCATCACCTTCAACGGAAACTTCGAGGGGCTTCGGGAGACCACCCGGCTAGGGGACGTCCTGGTGCTGGTCAACCGCCCTCAGGAGGCGGTCTTCGCCCTCCAGTTGCTGAAGCTGGCCTTCGACGAATATTTCACGACGGTGGCCGAGTACAACCGCTCACAGTTCGAGATGTTCCACGCCCTGGGCTACCCGGCCCGCGAGGTCGCCGCGCTGCGACCGGCCGGCCCGGCGATCCCCGTTGACACCAACCGGCCCGCCTTCCTTCCCCCGGTGGGCAACGGGCCTCCACCGGCGACTCGTTGAGATGTGCCGGGTGCTGAGTTTCGAGTGCGGAATCTCGCGTGGGAGGCTCTTGGCGATGGGTGATCGTCCGAACGGGAAATTTCGTCCCGACCTGGAATCGCTGGAAGCCAAGCAACTGCTCAGCGCTTTGGCCGCTTCGGTCGTGGCGGCTCGGGAGGCTCGGGCGGCTCGGGTGGCCGACCACGTTTCGGCCCAGGGGAAGCAGCCAAAGACGGGGTTTCTGGTCTACCGCATCACCAACCCCGACCCGTTCAATGACAAGCTGGTCATGCCGTTCACCAATGTCCTGGTGCAGTCGGCCCATCCTCCCGTTCGTGGGAAGATTTACAACATCCTCCATGTCTCGGTGCGTAACGGAACCCGTCAGACGTTCACGGCCGCCGATGGGTTCACCGTCAAGATTTCGGACCAGCCAATTACCACGCCAGTCCTGACGGGTGACCAGCAGTGGAAGCCGGGCCAGGAATTCGTCTTCTACATCCTGACGACGAAATATTACCCCCTGAAGAATCCGGTGACGTCCGGGTTCGTGTTCAACTTCGCCGGCGCGAAGTCGGTGGCGGTGCCGGGCCCAGCCGGCATCTACCTGCGGGCTCGGTACGACCCGTCGCGGTTCGACCGGTTCCTGGACTCGGTCGTCGCGTTTGGGCCCGGGGCCGAAGGGGGCAGCGGCATCAAGCTGGGCCTGCCCGTGACCTCGATCTATGAGGTGGTCTCGGCGAAGACCGACCGGCAGGATTTCGGCGGCTACTTCTAGACGCGTTGTGGCGTGACGCGATGTGGCGTCGGGCTGGCGGGTGGGCGAGGAAACCTGACCCCGCTCGCGTTGAGGGAAGCGTTCCCGTCGTTTTGGTTCGTTCGAGAGGGAAGGGTTTTATGTCAGGAGCAGGCGCGACAACCCCGTTGAGGGGGCGGGGACCGAGGCAGGCGGGGCCGTCGCGCCTTCGGCCCCGGATCGTCGCCGTTCTGGGGGTCTGGGCAATGGTGACTGGCCCCCCCTGCCCGGCCTCGCCGCCGACGCCTCCCGTGACCACTGGTGTGAGGTCGGAAGAGCCGGCGTCGACCGTCTCGCCGGCAATCGCGCGGTTCGTGGACGAGCGAACGCGAGACCCGTTGGCGCCGGAGCTGCCTCCCGCGACGGCGGCTCCCGGAGGCGCGAAGCTGACCGAGTCGATCGCGCCGGTGTCGCTGGATGGCCTTTCGGCGGACACGGGGGGGGCCGAACCGGGTTCGACGGTCTCGCCAGCGATCGCTCGGTTCCTGAGCCAGCCGCGTCAGAACTTGCCGGCAGCGCCGCCGTTGGAACTGCCTGGACCGGAGTCGGCGGGTGAGGTCCCTGTCCCGAGCGCGGTTGCGTCCCCCTCGGGTGAGGTTGGCGGCCGTCCTCCGGCGTTTCCCAGAGCGGGCGCGGAACCGGCCACGGGCGGGGCGGACCCTCTGGCGTATGGGTTGGAGTTGAAGGCCGCTCCGCTGGGGCCCGAGGATCGGCCGTTCCCGATCAACCTGGCCACGGCGCTGCGGCTGTCCGACGCGAGGCCGCTGATGGTGGCCGCGGCGCAGGCGGGGATCTGGGTCGCCGAGGCCGAATTGACCCGCGCCAAGGTGCTTTGGGTGCCGACGGCCGTGCTGGGGTTCGACTACATCCGCCATGACGGCGGCGGCCCCGACTTCAACAAGGGGATCATCACCGCCCCCAGCGTCAACTACTTCATGGGGGGTGGCGCGGCGAACCTGGCCGTCAACGTCACCGACGCCTATTACGAGCCGCTGGTCGCCCGCCAGGTCCTCAACGCCCGTCAGTGGGACACCCAGGTGGCCAAGAACGACGCAATGTGGCAGGTGGCCGACGCCTATTTTCGGGTCCACCAGTACCGCGGGATTTATGCGGGGATGATTTACAACGTCGAGCGCGGGAAGGATCTGGTGCGGCGGATCTCCTCGCTGAGCGGAGACCTGGTCTCGAAGGTGGAAGTGGATCGGGCCCGCAACTTCCTGACGATTCTGGAGCTTCGCGCGGTCTCGGCCCGGCAAGAGTGGCGGGTGGCCAGCGCCGACCTGACCCAGATGCTGCGACTCGACCCACGCTCGGTGGTCGAGCCCATGGAACACGACCACGGCCAGGTGACGCTGATCGACCCGGGCCGGCCGCTGGACGATTTGATGACCGTGGCCCTGGCCAACCGCCCGGAACTGGCCTCTCGCCAGGCACTGCTGGAGGCGGCGGCCGTCCGCGTGCAGCGGGAGAAGCGACGGCCGTTCTTGCCCATCCTCCGACTGGACGGGTTCCAGCACGCCCAGATGCACTTGCAATACGGCATCTTCGGGATCGGGCCCAACAGCAGCCTCAACCAGTTTCGAGGCCGGGCCGACACGAGCTTCCAGGTGATGTGGCAGTTGGAAGCGTTCGGCATCGGCAACCTCGCCCGCATCAAGGCCCAGCGGGGAATGCAGTCGCAGGCGGTGGTCGACCTGCGAAACGCCCAGGACATGGTGGCCGGCGACGTGACGAGAGCTCAGGCGCGGGTGCAGTCGGCCGCGGCACGGGTGCTGGAGGCCGACCGGTCGTTGCGCACCGGCATCAAGGCGTTCAATGGGCACCTCGAAGGGCTGGGCCAGACCCGGCGGTTCGGCGACGTCCTGGTGCTGACGTTCCGGCCTCAGGAGGCCGTGTATTCCCTGGACCTTCTGCGGGTCGCGTTCACCGAATATTTCACCACCGTGGCCGAGTACAACCGGGCCCAGTTCGAACTGTTTCACGCCCTGGGCTATCCGGCCCGCGAAGTCGCCGCGCTGCGGAACCCCGGCGCGATCGTGCCGGTCGACACCAGCCGGCCGCAATATCTGCCGCCGGTCGGCCATGGGCCGCCGCCTGCGACTCGTTGAGAGTGAGGCCGGGGGATTTCGTCTTTCCCGAGGAGCTTGACGATGATCGCGTTGCGACTTTGGGGCGGGCGGCTCCCCTGGCTGATGGTGGCCCTGGGAGTGGCGGGACTGGGCGGTTCGGCCGGCTTCGGCCAGTCGATGCCGGCGGGCGGAACCTTGGGATATGGACCCCCAGGGATTCGGCCGGGATTCCAGGGTTTTGGCCTGGGCTACCACCTGGGCTTTGGCTTTGGCGGCGATGCGCTGGGGCCGGGTGCCGAGGGAGGGTATCCGTTCTATGGGGGACCCGGTTATCCGCACCCGGCGCCGGAGTTGTACCGAGGTTGCGGCATCACGCCGTTCGCCTATTACGGGGGGAACGGTTGCGCTAGCCCGGGGCATCCCAACTTCTTCGGCGGGGTGGCGCCGCTGGTGCCGGACCAGCCCGTGATGAAGATGGAGGGAGAGGGTCCGGGCGCTGGAGGAGCGACCGATTACGGCTCCTTCAACGGGTCGCTGCCCTATCCGGAATCGGCCTTCGCGCCAGATGTCGCCGGGGCGGACCTGAACATCAACGGTCCGGGTCCAATGCCCAGCCCGGCCGACCCGACGCCGGCGCCGAACCTGCCGCGACGGGTCGACCGGATCAGTCGGACCGCATTCCAATCGCCAGGCACCAAGCCCCAACCCGCCCCGGCCCAGGGCCGTCCGCCTGCGCCGGCCCTGATCCCGGCCCCGGCACCAGCGCCTCGGCCCCGTTCGGATTCGGTCGAGCGGACGTCGATGACGGTCACGGCGATGATCGCGGAGTCGGAGCGGCGAACGGTCGCCCCGCCGCGGCCGGCTCCGTTGCCGGGCGGTGCGCTCGGGATCGACGCGGTCGCGGTCATCGGGGATCACGGCATGACGGGGCTGAAGATTGCCCGGATCTATCCTGGAGGGGCGGCCGAGGCAGCGAACCTGCGGCCCGAGGATGTGATCTATTCAATCAACGGGTACCGAACCGACCGGCCCGATCGGTTGGCCTGGGTCGCCCAGAACGCCGCGCCCGATGGGGTGTTGAAGATCAGCGCGCGGACCGCCGTCGATGGCCGCAAGCAGGTGATCGAGGCCCGGGTGCGCTGAACCTGGCTCGGGCGGGGCCCGCCGGGGAGGTTTGGCCTCGGCGGTCTCGGGAACTTGCGTGGCCGAAGGATGTCGCTCTCGATTCTGGAGATTTCGGCCGGGTCGCCCCCGTTCTCCCTCGTCCACCCGGTCTTCCGAGGGGGGGGGGCGAGGATCATGAACGATCACCAGGAAGCTCGGATCGCCGCGAAATCCCCCTTTTGAAAGCTTAACCACCCCCCCGCCAGTCACTCCCCAAAATCAACAGAGTCTCGTCCCCCATCCCAACCCTCGCGACACCCTCGGAGAAAATCCCAAAAAATTTGGATTTGCCCGTCATCATTTCCGGCCTTGGTCACGATAGTGAACCACGGGGGGAACAGCTCGATCCCCAACGAACCTGGAAACCGCACCAAAAACGACCACCATGACCAACCACCAAGCCGCCCCCGAAATCCACACCACTCCCCGGCCGCTTCTTCACGGCCTGACCATCATCACCCCCGAAAACGAGGCCGACGCCCTCAACGACCGAATCGACTTCTGGACCTCCTCCCTCAAACCCTTCGACATCTATGAAACCTGGCTCGTTCACGAGGTTGCGCGCAACACCCTCGAAATCGAACGCCTCCACCAAACTCAGATCGTCCTGCGGCACGATCACGCCCAGCGCATCGCCATTGTCTTCGAGCAACAACAACGCGACCACGCCGAACTTCTCGCCTCCACCCTCTCCCGCCACCCAGCGCGGGCCCTCGCCTCCCTCCGCAAATTCGCCCAGGGCTGCCTGGTCATCGCCCGTCGCTGGGAATGGCTGCGGGCCTCGCTCGAAAAACGAGGAAGCTGGACCGAGTCCCAACGCCTCCAGGCCATGAACCTCCTGAACGTCCCGCCCGACCTCCGGGACGGCGTAACGCCCCTCGATCCGCCCGATGATGACCCCGAAACGCTCCGGGAACACCTTCAAAGGGTGGCCGAAACCGAGATCCAGCGCCACAACGAGCTCGCCGCTCTCCTGCAACCGCTCGACGAACGCATGCGCCACGCGCAATCCCTGGGTCTCGGTCCCGAGCCTCCCGAAGTCGCCGCCATCCGCAAGGTGCAACGCCAGGCCGAGCGCCGCCTCGCCTGGACCCGCTCCCAGTTCAAGACCTCCCGCCCCGATCCCCGCCCGGTCGACCGAAACGAGCTACCCGCCTACATTCCCGGCGAGTGGAAGAACAACATCCCGTATGTCCCCAACCGGCCCAGTCCGGCCGAACCGTTCACGCCTCCCGAACCCCAGCCCCCGGCGGTGGCCGTGACCCCCTCCTGGTCGACGACCCACTCCTCAACCCTCTCGCCAAATCCCCAACCAAAGCCCAACCCCCCTGAGCCTCCCGACGCTCCCCCAAAACCCAATCCCAAACGCCGACGAGCCTGAACCTCGATCTCCGCCCCACTCTTTGACAATCCGCACTCAGCGCATCTCGGCCGCAAGCCCGCGTCGAGGACCGGACCCCCACGCGCCCACCTGTCCGAAGCGAGCCTGAGCCGGTCGCCTGGACGGGGCGTGGTGATCCCTCGTCCCCCGGGCCCGGGGGAAGATCCTCACCGGCCCAACTTTTCCGAAATCGGGGCAGCCGCACGCCCCGGGAGCGGCCACAGGGCCGTTTCGTTCTCCATGTGCCTCGTAAATTGTCGAGCCTCCCCAAAGGGAGAATAAACGGCCAGGGGAGCGGCCACCGGCCCCATCACCTCCTGGGAGACAGAGGAAACGAGGATCAAGGAAGGGCGCCAATTTGCCCGATCCGTCGGCGAGACATCAGGATCGAGAGCGACGGAACGAACCATGGCCGAATTTCTTCGCGCGAGAACCCCGGGGGGACGTTAGGATGGATGGCTAAGCCGGCGGATCTTGCGCGGCGGCGAGTGTTGGCGGATCTCCCGGGAACTGGCGGGGGGCGACCTGATGCGGAGGGGCCTTGCGACGACGGTCGCCCTGGTTGGGGCGGTTTGGGCTCGCGGTGCCGGGGCCCTAGAGCCTTCGGCCGCCTGGCCCGATGACCGGGAGGCCCACTGGGCGTTTCGGGCTCCGGTGCGGCCGGTCGTTCCTTCCCCGAGGCAGGCCGGCTGGGGACGCACCCCGATCGATGCCTTTGTGCTTCACGACCTGGAGGCGTTTGGCCTCGCAACGGCGGAGGAGGCCGACCGCGCCACTTTGATCCGCCGCCTCCGGTTCGACCTGACCGGCCTTCCCCCTTCGCCCGGGGAGGTCGCCGCCTTCGTGGCCGACCCCCGGCCCGATGCCTATGAGCGACTGGTCGATCGCCTGCTGAGCACCCCAGCCTACGGAGAGCGGTGGGCCCGCCCCTGGCTGGACCTGGCTCGGTATGCCGAGAGCGATGGGTTCAAGAGCGACAAGACCCGACCTCATGCCTGGCGCTATCGCGATTGGGTCGTCCAGGCCCTCAACGACGATGTGCCCTATGATCGGTTCTTGACGCTCCAGTTGGCCGGGGATGAGGTCGCCCCGGGCGACCCCAAGGCGTTCGTGGCGACCGGGTTCAATCGCAACTGGCCGTTCGAGGACAACAACAAGGTCCCCGGGCTGAATCACCAGTTGATGCTCGATGACATGACCGACACGACGGCGTCGGTGTTCCTGGGCCTGACGGTGGCCTGTGCCCGCTGCCACGACCACAAGTTCGACCCGATCCGCCAGGTGGATTATTACCGGTTCCAGGCGATTTTTGCCGCGACGGGGCCTCGGGATGACCGTCCGTTGGTTCCTCCGTTCGATGCGGCCGTTCATGAGTTCGTCGACGGGGCCCACGCCGAGGATTTGGGGCGGGCCAAGCGCGCGTTGGCGGTGGTCGAGCGGCCATTTTTGATGGGCTTGCTCAAGGACCGCATGGCCGGTTTGCCGGCGGACCTGCGGCAGGCGCTGGAGACGAACCCAGAGGAGCGTTCGGCCTTCCAGGAAGATTTGCTGACGAAGAACGCCGCGCGACTGGTCGTGGACCCGGCGGCGTTGCGGGCGGCGATGCCCGAGGCCGCGCGGTTGCGTTGGGGAACCCTGACCGGCGTGGTTCAGGAAGTGGCCAAATCTGGGCCGGACGCGCTGCCGGTCGCGAGTGGAATGGCCGACTCCGGGGTTGAGGCTCCTCCGACGTTTTTGAGAATCAAGGGGAACCCGTCGCGGCCCGGCGAGGCGGTCACTCCCGGATTTCCCGCGATCTTCGGCGCCGCCCCCCTGCCTCTGATGGAAGCCGGCGGGTCGTCCACCGGCCGCCGAGCGGCCCTGGCGCTGTGGCTGACCCGGCCGGAGCATCCGTTGACGGCCCGGGTGATGGTGAATCGGCTCTGGCAGGGCCATTTTGGGCGGGGGCTGGTCGCCACCCCCAGCGATTTTGGCACCCGTGGGGCCGAGCCTTCCCACCCTGAGTTGCTGGACTGGCTGGCCGAGGAGTTCGTTTCGCGAGGCTGGAGCCTCAAGGCGATGCATCGGTTGATGGTGACCTCATCGTCGTATCGCCAGTCGAGTACTCCGCCGGCTCGGACGTTGGCCGAGGACCCCGACAATGCCCTTTTCGGACGGATGCCCCGGCGGCGGTTGGAAGGGGAGGCGGTCCGCGATGCGTTGCTGGCCGTCTCGGGGACGTTGAATCCGGCCATGGGCGGGCCGAGCGTTTTCCCAGATTTGCCACCAGGGGTTCAAACTCGGGGTGGTTGGACGCGGTCGGTCGAAGCGTCGGATCGGGACCGCCGCAGCCTCTATGTGTTTGCTCGCCGCAACCTGAAGTACCCCTTGTTTGACGCCTTCGACGCCCCCGACCCTAACGTCACCTGCCCCGAGCGCAACGTGTCGGTCAATGCTCCTCAGGCGTTGATGCTGCTCAATGCCGACGTGGTGATTGCGTCCGCCCGCGACTTCGCCGGGCGGTTGCGTCGCGAAGAGGCCGACGAATCGGCGGCCTCGCGGGTGGAACGGGCCTTCCGCCTGGCCCTGGGTCGCGGTCCCGACCCCGTTGAGCGCGACCGTGCCGTCGCGTTTCTGGCCAACGGCGCCGAAGATCCCGAGACGCTGGCCGACTTTTGCCATGCCTTGCTGAACCTCAACGAGTTCGTCTTCGTCGATTGACCGGCGAGGGCCGGGGGGTGACCACCTTGCGACCTCCTCATACGCGTTGGGCCTCGACTCGGCGCGAATTCTTCCTGAAGGCGGGCCTCGGGTTCGGCTCGCTGGCCCTGGGGTCGATGCTGGCCTCCGAGGCGTTGGCCGATGAGGTCGTCTTCGACCCTCGGGAACCGCTGGCCCCTCGGTTGCCTCACTTCGCCGCGAAGGCCAGGAGTGTCATCTTCCTGTTCATGGAGGGTGGTCCGAGTCATGTCGACCTGTTCGATCCCAAGGACGAGCTAACCCGAACCGCCGGCCAGCCGCTGCCGCCGAGTTTCGGCAAGGTGTTCACGCCGATGGGCGTGGGCGGCAACACGCTGATGGCCAGCCGCCGCAAGTTCGCCCAGCATGGGCAGTCCGGCTTGTGGGTCTCCGACTGGCTGCCGAACCTGGCTGGGGTGGCCGACGACCTGGCGCTGGTGCGCTCCTGCTGGGCCGATGGGGTGAACCATGTCGGCAGCGTTTGCCAGATGAATACTGGCAGCTTGCTGGCGGGTCGACCGAGCCTGGGGTCCTGGGTGACTTATGGGTTGGGGACCGAGAACCGCGACCTTCCGGCGTTCGTCGTCATGGCCGATGCCGCCGAGCCCGTGGGCGGGCCCGGCAACTGGGGCAACGCCTGGCTCCCCGCGACGTTCCAGGGGACGCCGCTGCGTCCGTCGGGTCCGCCAATCCTGCATCTGGCCCCGCCCGAGGGCGTCTCGTCGGGTCGCCAGCGAGCCAAGCTCGACCTGATCGGCGACCTGGACCGGCGTCACGCCGCCCCCCGCGCCGATGACTCGCGGTTGGCCGCGCGGATCGCCGCCTATGAGCTGGCCTATCGCATGCAGTCGGCGGCTCCCGAGGCAGTGGACCTCTCGGGTGAGAGTGCCGAGACCCGCGAGCTCTATGGTCTGGAGGATCCGCGCTGCAAGGAGTTCGGCGAGATGTGCCTGAGGGCCCGCCGATTGGTGGAGCGAGGGGTGCGGTTCGTCCAACTCTATTGCGGTTCAGGGAGCCAGTGGGACGCTCACCGCGACCTGGAAGGGAACCACACCCGCCTTTGCGCCCGAGCCGACCGGCCGTCGGCGGCCCTCATCAACGACCTGAAGCGGCGGGGCCTGCTCGATCAGACCTTGGTGATCTGGGGCGGAGAGTTTGGCCGCACGCCGATGAACGAGGGGACCGACGGCCGCGACCACAACCCCTATGGCTTCAGCATGTTGATGGCTGGTGGAGGCATCAAGGGGGGCGTGACCCTCGGCTCGACCGACGAACTGGGCCTGCGGGCCGTGGACAACCCCGTCCACGTCCACGACCTGCACGCGACGTTCCTGCACCTGATGGGTTTGGATCACCTGCGGCTGACGTTCCCTCGGGACGGGCGTGACGAACGTTTGACGGTCAACGGCGGGAAGGTCGTGCGGGCTCTGCTGGCCTGAGGGGGCGGTCGCGCCCTCGCCGTTCTGTAGAACTTGACCCCGACGGCTTCCTCCCCGTACGCTCAAAGGGGTCCGATGCCTCCCCACTGGGAGACCGCCAATGCTCCTGGACCGCCCTGCCGCCCAAGCCCTTGCGTTCGCCCTTGCCCTGGCAGGGTTTGCGCGCTCGAACAGCGTGGCCGCCGAACCTCCAGGGGATGCCGCGCGGAGGGAATTCTTCGAGACCCGCATCCGCCCGGTACTGGCCTCTCGCTGTTATGAGTGCCACGGCGCCACCAAGCATCAGGGGGGTCTGCGGCTCGATTGGCGAGGGGGCTTGCTGACTGGGGGCGACTCGGGGCCGGCCGTGGAGGTGGGTCAGCCCGATGATAGCCCGCTGGTGTTGACCCTGGAGCATCAGGAGCCCGGCAAGGAGATGCCCAAGGGCTCCGAGCGGCTCTCCGACAATGTCTTGCGAGACTTCCGGGGCTGGATCGCTTCCGGGGCCTATGACCCCCGAGACGCCGAGCCAACCACTTCGGAATCAGGCCGCGACGAGTGGGAGGCCAAGCTCGCCGAGCGCCGGAACTGGTGGAGCTTGCAGCCGTTGGGACGTCCCGAGACCCCCACGCCCCGTGATGTGGGCTGGGTTCTGGGCGAGGTTGACCGATTCGTGCTGGCGAAGCTGGAGACGAGTGGTCTGGCCCCAAGCCCGCCGGCCGACCGCTCGACCCTGGCCCGCCGGCTGGCGTTCGTGCTGACCGGCCTGCCGCCCGAGTCCCGGGTCTTGCGCGAGTTCGAGAACGGCGGAGACTACGAAGCGCTGGTGGACCGGATGCTGGCCTCGCCTCACTTCGGCGAGCGGTGGGCGCGTCACTGGATGGACGCGGTCCGGTACACCGACACGTATGGCTATGAGTGGGACATCGCCGCCAAGGGAGCCTGGCGATATCGCGACTACCTGACGCGCGCGTTCAACGCCGACGTCCCGTATGACCGCCTGGTCCGCGAGCAAGTCGCCGGGGACCTGCTGCCCGATCCGCGGATCGACCCGGTCGAGGGGGTCAACCTGTCGCTGATCGGCCCGATGATGTACCAACTGGGCGAGAAGCGGCATGGCGATAGCGCCAACTTCAACGGCATCCACCAGGAGATGCTGCACAACAAGATCGACGCATTCTCCAAGGCGTTCCAGGCGACGACCGTCGGTTGCGCTCGTTGCCACGACCACAAGCTCGACGCGGTTTCCCAGCGCGACTACTACGCTCTGGCCGGGGCCTTGATGAGTCCTCGATGGGTCACGCGGACCGTGGACACCCCCGAGCGGGACGCCTCCGTCCGGGCCGAGTTGAAGGGCCTGAAGCGTCCGCTGCGGGAGGCCCTGTCGTCGTGGTGGCTAACGGGGTCGGGGGCGTGGTTGGCCGAGCTGCGGGGCGAGAGCGCCGGACCTGGGCCGTGGTCTCGGGTTTTGGAGAAGGCCGGCGAGGCACCTCCGGTGGAGCATCCCTTGCGGTTGTGGGTCGAGGCGCGGAAGGCTGCCGCCTCGGGCGGGGATGTGGCCGCGACCTGGGCCAAACTGGCCGACGAGTTGGCCGCGACCCATCGCGACCGCGCCGCCGCCAACGCCAAGGCGTTCCGTCTGGTGGCCGACTTCCGAGGGGGAGTGCCGACGGGGTGGTCGGCCGAGGGGGCTGGCTTCTTCGATGGTCCGGCGCGGCCCGGCGAGTTCACCGTGGCGTTGGATGGGCCGGCGGCGTTGAGTTCCATCCTGCCCGGTGGGTTGTTCAGCCACGCCCTTTCGCCACGCCTGAATGGAGCGATCCGCTCGCCGTTTCTGAGCACGATCGACGGCCCGTGGGTCAGCCTGGAAGTTCTCGGCGGCGACTTCGGGGCCGAACGGACCGTGGTGGACAACGCGTTTCTCACCGAGCGGCAGACCTACCTCGGCGGACGAGAACTGGTGTGGTTGGCCACCCCCCCCTTCCCCGAGTTCGCCGGTCGGCGGGTTTATCGAGAGATCGCCACCAAAACCAGTAACCCGAACTTCCCGCCGAGGGTAGGGCTGGGGGGGCGGACCACCGCCGCTCAGGAGGCCGATTCGCGGAGCTGGATCGGCTTGACCCGGGTGCTCGCCCACAAGGAGCCCGGCACGCCCCAGGATGAATTGGCCTATCTGCTGCCCTTGATCCGAGGTTCCGCGCCTGTGAACCTCGCCGAGGCGGCCGATCGTTATGTGGCCTGGGCTCGCGCCTCGGTCGAGCGCTGGGGACTTGGCGAGGCCGACGATGACGACGTTCGGCGGATGAACTGGCTGCTGGATCAGTCCGTCCTGCCCAACCACCACGACGGCGACGCCCCGGCGCCGGTCGGCTCAGTGGTGGCCGCCTATCGAGAGGTCGAGTCTCGCCTGCGGGTGCCCCAGACGGTCAACGGAATGCTTGACCAGGAGGATGGGCAGGATTATCGCCTCAACGAGCGCGGGGAGTATGACCGCCTGGGACCGCCGGTGCCTCGCGGGTATCTCGGCGTGCTGGGTGGCGGCGGCGCGGCGTTCCGGGGGTCGGGGAGCGGTCGTCGGGAGTTGGCCGAACGGGTGGCCTCGGCTGAGAACCCGCTGACTCCCCGCGTTTATGCCAACCGCCTCTGGCAGTGGGTGTTTGGGACCGGGTTGGTCGCCACGCCCGATGACTTCGGCCGATTGGGCGAGGCCCCCTCGCACCCGGAACTGCTTGATTTCCTGGCGAGGCGGCTGGTGGATCGGGGTTGGTCGACCAAGGGGATGGTCCGCGAACTGGTGTTGAGCGCGGCGTTCCGCCAGGGGAGTTCGGCTTCAACGCCGGCTCGGGAGGCTGACCCGGCGGACCGTCTGCTGCACCACTTCCCCTTGCGACGGCTGGAGGCGGAGGAGGTGCGCGACGCGATTTTGGCGACATCGGGCCGGCTGGACCGTCGACTGTATGGGCCGTCGATCGACCCTCCGCGGCCCAAGGAGGATGCGGAGAAGCGGTTGTTCTCGGGTCCGGTGGATGGCCTGGGGCGGCGGTCGCTGTACATCAAGGTGGCGATCATGGAGCCGCCGCGCTTCCTGGCGACCTTCAACCAGCCGGCTCCCAAGATCCCCGCGGGCCGTCGAGATGTCACCACCCTGCCGGCGCAGGCCCTGGCGTTGCTGAACGATCCGTTCGTACTCGGCCAGGCGCGGTTCTGGGGCGAGCAGGTCGCCGCCGATCGTGCGACGGACCCCGACGTTCGCCTGGCGGACATGATTCGGGCCGCCCTGGGTCGCGAGGCCGACGCCGCGGAACTGGCCGGTTGGCGAGGGGTGCGCGACGACCTGGCCCGCGAGCGCGGGGTGGGCCCCGACTCGCCCGAGGCCTGGGCCGACGTGGCTCATTCGCTGTTCAACCTCAAGGAATTCCTCTATATCCGCTGACCGCCGAGGCCCCCCGATGCCGGCCGAACGTTTCTCGACCCCTAGCCGCCGCGATGTCCTGCGTTCTGCCTCTTGTGGCTTTGGCATGCTCGCGTTGTCGGGCCTGCTGGGTGAGCGAGGCCGCGCGGCGGGTCCGTCGCCGACCCCTCGGGCGCGGAGCGTCATCTTCTGCTTCATGGATGGTGGGCCCAGCCACGTCGATACGTTCGACCCCAAACCGGCCCTGGCGAAGCACCAGGGGCAGGCCATTGGTACGGGGGCGGCGTCGAAGCGGTCGCAGGCCTCGGCGCCCAACCGGGTCTGGCTGGGGAGCCCCTGGGAGTTCCAGCCCCGGGGACAGAGCGGCCTGCCGGTAAGCGACCTGCTGCCCCACATCGCCGGGTGTGCCGATGACCTGTGCGTGGTCCGCTCGATGGTGGGCGAGTTGCCGCTGCACGGCCAGCAATGCCTGTTGATGCACACCGGGCGAGTGACCGGCCAGGCCCCTAGCTTCGGAGCCTGGGTGTCCTACGGTCTGGGGGCCGACCGCGACGAGCTACCCGGCTATGTCTTGCTGAACAATGACTGGGTGCCCAACGGAGGATTGGAGAACTTCTCCGGGGCGTTTCTGCCGGCGGTCCACGGCGCGACGACCTTGAGGGCTCGGGGGACGCCGGTCGACGATATCGACCCTGGCGATCCTCCCGCTCGGCAGCGACGGAAGATGGATTACCTGGCCCAGCGGGATCGGGTGTTCGCCGCCACGACGGCCGAGGGGGCCCTGGTGGAGTCGGCCATTCGCAATTATGAGTCGGCGTTTCGGATGCAGTCGGCCATCCCGAAAGTCGCCGACGTGACCGGGGAATCGGCCGAGACGCGGGCGCTTTATGGGCTGGATCGGCCCGATGACTATCAGAAATTTTATGCGTTGCAGTGCCTTCGGGCGCGGCGGCTCGTCGAGGCGGGCGTCCGGTTCGTCGAGATCACCTGTCCGCTGACCCATGCCAACAACGCCCCTTGGGACCAGCATGGGGCGTTGAAGAAGTATCACGGCGAGAACGCGCGAATCACCGATCAGCCGGTGGCGGCGCTGATTCTTGATTTGAAACGTCGAGGGCTGCTGGATAGCACGATCGTCCTCTGGGCGGGGGAGATGGGGCGGACCCCACATACGCCGGCGATTGGCGAGGAGGCCGGCCGCGACCATCATGTCAACGGATATAGCCTGTTTCTGGCCGGGGGTGGGTTTCGTGGGGGCTCAAGCTTTGGTGTCACCGACGACTTTGGCAACTCGGTGGTCGCCGACCCGTTGACCATCCACGACATCCACGCCACGATCCTGAACCAGTTGGGACTGGACCACCAGCGCCTGACCTTCCGTCATGGAGGACGCGACCAGCGGCTGACCGATGTTCATGGACGGGTGGTCGGTGACTTGCTAAGTTAGGTATAAATTTATGAGAAAAACAATCGAGCAAGATTTCGAGCATTTCGCTGAGAAGTTTGTTCGCAACTATTGGAAGACAGTCAAAAGTAACGCCTTTCCGATGGCACCAGATGAACCGGTCGAGGAGACTATCGAGGAGTTACTCTCCAGGATTTCGCATGAAACAAAGTCCGAAACAAGTTCCAGGGGCGTTTTGCACAAGGTCCGCATGACAGATACCTTCGGAGGCTGGTGGCTTTTTGTTTTCCGCAGGGACGCCCGCGGATGGAATCTGAATGGTGCTTTGGCCATATCTTTGGACCCGGAGCATCCCCATGACTTACTGGGATTGATCTACGGGGGATGTTTCAAGCCATTTCTACGGCATGTTACGGACATTACAAACGCGAGTCCCGGCGCCTGACCCATTGCTCCGGGCGAACGCCGAGGCATTCGCGTGCGCACTTGCACTCCGGCCGTTCGGTCGTCCCAGCGATGTCTGAGCTTGGCTTCGTTGGAGCGGTTCCCAGGCTCGCGGTGGTTCAGGAGGGTGTCCACCAGCGTTTGAGTTGCTGGAGGCGTTCGTAGTTCAAGGCGCGTTCGAGTTCCTTGAAGCGGACGAGGCGTACCAGGCCGCTGGATCGGTCGGCGGCGGCCTGAAGCTCGCGGATGCGTTCAAAGCGGGCATCGTCGTGGAGCCACCGCGAGCCGGGGGTGGGTCGAGGGATGGCCGCTTCGAGCCCCTGGCGCTCGGCTCGACTGAGATACCAGTTCAGGGCGACGCTTCCTCCTCGGTGGAGGCCCTGGCGGTCGTCCCCGGGCCAGGCTTCGGCGGTGCCGGGTCCATTGGCGACCTTGGCCGAGTTCTCAAAAGTCACGGGCATGAAGAACGCCTGGGGGTTGGCGACCCGGCCGGCCAGGCTCGAGGCGAAAAGGTCGCAGAGGATCTCGACGTCCTCGTCATTGCGAAAGGCGTTGGAGGCGGCCCGGGCCTTGGCGATGGCGTGGACCGGACTGGTGAGGAACTCCATGCCCCGGGCCAGCCGCGCGCCCAGGCCGGCTGGGGCGTCGACGACTTCCAGGCGGTCCTCTCGACTCATCTCGTCGCGGATCTGGATCAAGGTCACGCCCGAGGTGTTCTCGGCCAGCCATTCGAGGTTGGCGTGAATCCATGAGGCGGCGATCTGCACTCCGTAGTTGTCGTAATAGCCGGCGTCGACGATGCGCCGGGGGGGGATCGTCGGCAGGTTCACCGCCGGGGAGACGAAGGGAAACGAGGCACTCATGCGGACCATCGTCGCCAGGCGGAAGGCGTCGGCCTGGGGAAAGAGGCGGAAGAATTCCAGGGCCGTCAGCGAGTAGGTCTCTTCGGCCGACCCGGACAGTTCGCCGGTGATCGCCGGGCCGCTGGTCCGGGTGATGCCCTTGAGGTCGAGGTTGCTGATGAGCAGGCGACGGCCGTCCTCGACGATCATGGGGGAGAAGATCAAGGAGGGGATCGAGCCGTCGGCCTCGTCGCTCATCAGGTCGCGGAACGGGACGTCGATGCCGTGCCAGTCGCGTTCGAGGATCACGCCGCGGTCGTGCATGCCGAGGCCGAGGTGGTTGCGCGCGGCTTCCAGGGCGGCGCGGGGCAGGAAGCCGAACCACATCTCCCGCAGGGCGATGTGGCGGGCGACGGCGGCGATGCTGGCCACCGGCATCGGCGGTATCGGCGGGGCGTCGGGGTGGTGCCGGGCGCGGCGGTCGCAGACGAAGTAGGCGGCGCCGAGCATCCCCCCGGAAGCGCCCGCGATGACCCGGAGGTGGTCGGCGAAGTCGGGGATCTCCTCGCCGATGCGGCCCAGGACAACCGAGGTCCAGTAGGCCGAGCGGAGGGCGCCTCCGCTGACGGTGACGACGGCGAGCTTGGGCTTGGTGGCGGGGTCGAACCTGGCTCGCCAGCGGGGTAGAACCTCGGCGTCGGCCAGGAGGCGGACGGTGTTCCCGCCGCCGGAGGCGCCCGGCGGGGGGGTTTCCTCGCGGACGGCGACCGGCTGGTAGATCGCCTCGACGGCCTCTCGGAGGTGGACCAGGCCGGGGGTTCCGCCGGGGTAGTAGTGGTCGAGGTGGGGGAAACGCAGCTTGTAGGCGTCGCCGTTGGCCAGGACCAGCCAGGCGGCCAGCCCTCCCCAGAAGATCAGGAACCAGAGAGTCTGGCGGTGCTCGGGGAGCCAGTGGCCGGCGCGTTCGAGGAGTTCGTAGCCAGTCCAAAGGGCGATCACGGCGATGGCGGACATCTTGATGGCCTGGGCGGGGGCGGCCGCGATGGTGGTGCCGCGGGCCTTGGCCGAGGTGGTGGTGATGAGCCAGGGGACGACCACGGCCACCACCGCCAGGGCGAACTGGCAGATGCGGCGGAACGCCACGCCCTGGGCGTCGATGAGGCGGATCAAAAAGGTCGGCAGGGTCAGGGTCAGCACCACCAGGGCGATGATGGCGCAGACGGCCATCGCCGGGGTCACCCTTGGGTAAGCGATGGTGGAAAGGACCGCGTAGATGACCACGAACGCCAGGGAGAACCTGATCATCGCGAGCAGTTCAACGCCGAGGATCTCGAAGCCCATCCGCTTGGAGCCATCCCCGCCTTGGCCGCGAACCATGGCCTCAATGGCCGGCATCAGTTTCGGGGAGAGGGGACGCAGGGCCTGGATCACCAGGTAGACCAGGGCCACGCCCAGCAGCGCACCGACCAGCGAGGGGACAAATCCCTTGAGCCAGGTGACGACCGGCCCGACGCCAGGGGGGGCGGCGCGTCGAGGCAGGTCGGGGAAGTGGCGGGGCAGCGCCGCCGGCGCCAGGATCAGCGCCAGCAGGGGCAGGCCAGTAATGAGGAGGAACACCTCCAGGTTCGAGGCCTGGGGGAGGAACACCCGGCGGCCGACGTTGCGGCCGGAGACCTGGGGGTCGTCGATGGAGTTGTGGTTGTCCTCAGCGATTTCGCCAAGAGGGTCGGTCGCCGGGCTGTTGAGGCTGGACGAGGGGGAGGTGTGCCAGACGATCAGCACCTGCTCGAAGAAGGCGAGAGTGCCCAGCAAGGCGAAATACAAGGTGACGGCGAAGGCCGCGGCGCCGCGGGCGCCGGGGCCGTCGTCCCAGAAAAGGTTTTGGATGCCCAGTGAGGTTCCCAGCCAGCCCCAGACCATCGCCAGGAGAAGCAGCGAGAGGCCGAAGACGAAGGGGTGGTTGTAGCCGAACTCCAGGTAGCCGGCGAGGCCGCGGTAGTAGTTGTTGCTGTCGATCAGGAGATAGGCCGGGACGCAGATCAGCAGGACGAAGCCCAGCAGGGTCGCCACGGAACCGATGTGGAACGGGGCCCCTTCGGCGGCCGTGGGCCCGTCGTTCACGGCGGTCGCGGCCTGGTCCATCGCCTTGGTCCCCTTCCCCTCGTCGCCCCGAGGGTCCGATTCGCGGCCGGCCCGTTTGCGGGTATGACTATGCGGCCGGGGTGTGGCAATGTCCAGCGCCGAGGGTTCGATTGGTCTGGCTACCCCCTGGCAATCGCTCGCCGCCTCGGGGATGATCGCGGCCAATCCGTCACTCGCCTCGCGGAATCTCGACAGAATCGCCCGTCGAGGCGGGCGGCGATGACGCCCTCGCCGTGGATGCTGGAAACCGCTCCCATGCCCCTCGTCCCCGTCGGACCAATGATGCGTCGCGCCCGGGAGGGCGGCTACGCGGTTGGCTATTTCGAGAGCTGGAACGTCGAGTCGCTCCAGGGGGTCGTCGACGCGGCCGAGCAGGCGCGGGCGCCGATGATCCTGGGGTTCAACGGCGACTTCCTCAGCCGGCCCGACCGCCAGGCGGCCGAGCGCCTCTCGTGGTACGCGGCGCTGGGGAAGGCGGCGGCGGAGTCGGCGTCGGTCCCTTGTGCCTTGATCTTCAACGAGTGCCCCGACGATGAGTGGGTCCGCCAGGCGATCACCGCCGGGTTCAACCTGGTGATGCCGGCCGACCCGTCGGCGCCCCCGGACGAATTGACGAGAAGGGTGACGGCGATCGTGGTCGAGGCCCACTCGCGGGGGGTCGCCGTCGAGGCCGAGGTGGGCGAACTGCCCTGCGGAGAGTCGGGCGGGGCGGCCCACGGCGGTGAGACGACCGACCCAGGAGCCGCCGCGGCGTTCGTCGAGGCGACCGGGGTCGACCTTTTGGCCGTCAGCGCCGGCAATGTCCACATCAAGTTGGAGGGGGACCAGGGGCTCGACCTTCGGTTGCTGGAGGCGATCGCCCGTCGGGTGCCAGTGCCGTTGGTCTTGCACGGCGGAACGGGGATCTCGCCTGGGGCGTTGCGTGAGGCGATCGCCCTGGGAGTGACGAAGGTCAATTACGGGACGTACCTGAAGCAGGCCTATCTGCGGGCGGTGGGTGAGTCTCTGAGCCGGGACGTCGCCAGTCCCCACAAAAAACTAGGGATCGGCGGGGTTGAGGACGTGATGGTCGCCGGTCGGCTGGCGGTCCGTGACGCGGTGCTGGCGAGGATCGAGGTCCTGGGCTGTTGCGACCGGGCCGCCGAGTTCGAGTTCGAGGACGAGAGGGAGCAAGCGTGATGGACGTGGCGATGCGGCTGCCAGACCTGTCCACCAACGACACGGTCGTGACGGTGATCCGCTGGCTGGTGGAGGTGGGCCAGCCGGTGAAGCGGGGCCAGCCGTTGGTGGAGGTCCAGACCGACAAGTCGCTGGTGGAGCTGGAATCGGTCGTGGCCGGGACGCTGCGGTCGATTGCTCGCCAGCCCGGCGAGGAAGCGTCCACCGGCGAGGTGATTGCCACGTTTGAAGCGGCCGACGGGTCGTCGTCGGCTGGCGCCCAGTTGCGCGCCGCGTCCCTGGATTTGCCCGAGGCGCCGGCCGCCCCCGCGTCGGTTCTGCCGCCGGTTCCACCTCCCTCCCCCGCGACGACTGGCCCGGCTCGCACGTCGTTCTTCGCCGCCAACCGGAAGGCTCGCGGCGCGACGACCGCCCCCGCGTCCAAGAGCGACCCGGAAGTGGCCGAGGCGGCGGCGTATGCCCCCGCCTTCCTGCTGGACCTGTACGAGAAGATGGTCACGGTTCGCGAGTTCGAGGACGGGGTCAAATTCCTGTTCCTGGAAGGAGCGATGCCCGGGACCATCCACCAGTGCCAGGGGCAGGAGGCGACGGCCGTCGGCGTTTGCTCGGCGCTTCGGGGCGACGACTTCATCACCTCGACGTTCCGGGGCCACGGGCACGCGATCGCCAAGGGGGTGTCGGTCGAGTCGTTGCTGTTCGAACTGTTCGGCGCCGACACGGGCTGTTGCCGGGGCAAGGGCGGGTCGATGCACGTCGGCGACATGGACAAGGGAATGGTGCCGGGGATCGCCATCGTCGGCGGCGGCGTGCCGTTGGCCTCGGGGATGGCCCTCGCTTACAAGATGCAGGGCAAGGACGCGGTGGTCGCCTGCTTCTTCGGTGACGGGGCGGTGGCCGAGGGGGCGTTCCACGAGGGGGTCAACCTCGCGGCGATCTGGGACCTGCCGGCGATCTTCGTCTGCGAGAACAACCTGTATGGCGCCTCGACCCATGTCGAGCGTGTGATGCGCAACCCCCGGATCTCCGACCGAGCCGCCTCTTATGGCTTCCGGGGTCAGACCGTCGACGGCAACGACGTGCTGGCGGTGCATGAGGCGACCCTCAAGGCGGCCGAGGAGTGCCGTCGGGGGGACGGGCCGGTTTTGCTGGAGTTGCTGACCTACCGGCGGACAGGGCACTCTCGGCGAGACGCCTGCCACTACCAGCCGGCCTCGGAGCGCGAGGAGTGGGCCCGCCGCGACCCGATCGACCGTTTCGCCGACGCCCTGATCGCCCGGGGGGTCGCCGACCGCCCGTCGCTGGAGGCCCTGCGAGAGTCCGTCATCGCCCGATTCCAGGCCGCCGTCGAGCAGGCGAAGCGCCAGCCGTTGCCGACCCCCGAGGAGCTCCTTACCGATGTCTTCGCCTGAAACCGCCACCGCCGCGCCCGCCACGAAGACGTCCGCCGCGCCGAAGTCGCGACGGTTGAGCATCGCCGAGTCGTTGCGCGAGGGGATCGTCGAGGAGATGCGGCGCGACCCCTCGGTGTTCTGCCTGGGCGAGGACATCGCCGTCAAGGGAGGCTGGGGAGGCGCCTTCACCGTGACGTTGAATCTGGAAGATGAGTTCCCCGACCGGATGCTGAACACACCGATCGCCGAGCTTGGGTTCTTCGGCGCCGCGGTGGGAGCGGCGATCATGGGGATGCGTCCCATCGCCGACGTGCAGTACGGCGACTTCCTGTTCCTGGCGATGGACCAGATCGTCAACAACGCGGCCAAACTGCGGTACATGTCGGGCGGGACGCTCAAGGTGCCCTTGGTGATGCGGGCACCCATCGGGGCGACCGGTCGCGGGTCGCAGCACGCCCAGAGCATGGAGCGGTATTTCACCGGCGTCCCGGGCCTGAAGGTGGTGGCTGTCTCGGACGCCTACGACGCCAAGGGCATTCTCAAGGCGGCCATCCGCGATGACAACCCGGTTTTGATCTTTGAGCACAAGCTGCTGTACGGATCGAAGGGGGCGCGGACCGAACCAGGGTCGGTCGACGCCACCAGCGAAGTTCCCGAGGGGGATTACACCGTCCCTCTCGACAAGGCGGCCGTCCGCCGAGAAGGGACCGACGTGACGATTCTGGGCTGGCTCTTGATGGCCCACTTCGCCGGGCAGGCGGCCGAGCGGCTGGCGGGCGAGGGGATCTCGGCCGAGGTGATCGACGTGCGGAGCCTTTCGCCGATCGACTACGCCACGCTGGGGGCGTCGATCCGCAAGACCGGCCGGGTGGTGATTGTCGAGGAAGGGCCCAAGACCGGCGGGGTGAGCGCTGAGATTGCCGCGGGGATCGTCGAGAACTTCGGCGAGTCGCTGCTGGCGCCTCCGGTGCGGGTGGCCTCGGCCGACGTGCCGGTGCCGTTTACTCCGGTGCTGGAAAACCTGTATCGACCCGACGCCGCGAGGATCGCCGTGGCGGTGCGCGAACTGATGGGGGTGACGCGATGAGCGGGGCGTTGCGGAAGGTTGGCGTGTCGCTGGTGTTCGTCCTGGCGACGACGGCGGTTGTGGGAGCCGAAGGGGCGGGATTCCGCGTTCGGGTCGAGCCGGGCCACCCGTGGCGACCGCCGTTCGGGCTGGAGCGGGTTGGGTCGGCGGGCTCCGCGGTGGTCGAGGCCGATGCCGACCCGGCGGGCGGGACTTATCAGTTGGTGGCGAACCGGGCGGGCCACGAGGTCCATCGCCAGGGCGTCTCGTTCCCGTCGGCGGCTCCGTTCGTCGCGAAGGTTCCGGTGCAGGGGTCGCCCGACGAATTGGTCCTGGTGGACGTGCGGAGCCCAACGCCGTTGGCCACCCAGTCGGTGACGCTGCCGGCATTCGAGGCCGAGGCCGTCGCTCGGACGGATGAGGTGGTCAACCCCGTCGACCTGGGCGCGATCCTGGTCCCGGCCGGCTGGCTACTGCTGGGTCCGGGTCAAAAGGGGACCGTCGAGGTGGCGGCGTTGAGCCGCGGCCGTGCGCTGCCCGACGCGCGGTTGCGGATGGGCTATGCCTCGGCGGCCGGTGGCGAGGTTGTCACCCCCCTGCCCCTGGCGGCCGATTCTCGCCGGTCTCAGGCGTTCCCCTTGCCCAAGGCCCCGGACGGGGGCGACCGGGATTCCTTGCGGATGGTGGTCGACGACGGGCATGGGGCCGTCCTGTGGGAGAAGGCGATCCCGACGATGCTGGTGGCTCACCCGCCGACCTGGCCGAAGTTCGGCGCCACCGCGACGAAGCTCCGCTTCGATCCGCCCATCTCCGTGCGCGACCCCCAGACCGGCGCATTTTCCAGCATTCCTTATGAGGAGGGGTTCGACCCGAAGTTGCGGGACGTGGTGGTGTCGTTCCCCAACGGGGCCCGCTACGTGTTCTGGAGAGGGTCGAGCTTTATCCCGTTCTGGGCGGGCCGGCACAACACGGGGGCCTGTTATGAGTGGGCCGAGATCATCACCAGGCTGCCCGGCGCGGTGGATTGTGTCGAGCCGTTGATGGACAAGTCGCTGCGTTACGGAAAGGTGGCCATCGTCGAGTCGACCCCCGCCCGCGTCCATGTGCGCTGGACGTATCAGTCGACCGACCTGAATTATCAGACGTGGGGAGACTCGGTCGTCGAGGATTACACCTTCACGCCCGACGGGTATGGGACGCGGGTGGTGCGGCTGCGGTCGGGGCCGGCGACGGAGTATGAGCTGAACGAGTTCATCGTCCTGACGCCGCAGGACGCCTACCCGCTGGACGTGCTGCCCGAGAACCTGGTCGACGCCGTGTTCCTGGACGGGCGGGTCCACCACTTCGCCATGCCCCACGTCGGCGGGACCGAGCCCGACCCGAAGGGGGTGCCGGCCATCTATCGCTTGAAGCTGGGCAAGCCGAAGGATCTGGCGGCCGTCTGCTTCAACCCGGGTTTGACGGCGATCCCCGGAGTCATCTTCGGCCCGTTCTCCGACGCCGGGCAAATGGTGACCCCCTGCTACTGGGGTAGCCACTGGCCAGTGGCGCGGGGGAACGCGACGGGCAGCAAGATCGACGACCGCATCCACCTGACTCCGACGCACAATAGCGTGATGAGTTGGGCCGCGACTCGCCCGACGCCCCTGAGGTCGGCCGAGTTCCCGGCGGTGGACCTGAAGGGACAGTCTCGGGTGATGGCCGACCGGACGTGGGCCTGGCTGATCGGCATGAGCGACGAAGGGGATGAGCGGCTAGTCGAGCGGGCCCGCGGCTTTTCGACGCCGCCGTCGCTGGAGGCCGTCGGCGCGACGCCCGAGCCGGGGGGATATGTTCCCGAGCGGCGGGCCTTGCGATTGCGGGTCGAGGCGCCGGACGTCACGCTGACCGTCAAACCGGCTGTGGCGTGTGTGAACCCAAGCTTTGAACTGGATGGAGCCGCGGCGGGTCCTCTGGCGGTGATGCTCGATGGGAACAGGCTCGACGCCAGCCGGTTCGCCTGGGATGGCCGGGTCCTTTGGCTGGACGCGACCTTGGCGAAGCCAACCGAATTGCGACTTCACTTCGCGGGCCCGGGGACGGGGAACTGACCATGATGCGCCGACTTGTGGAACGGATCGCCCTTGGGAGTGGCCTGGTCGCCATGCTGGTGGCCAACCTTCGTGCCGAGGAACCGGCCAAGGCCCCGGCGGCCGAGGTCAAGGGGAAGTCGACGTTCTGGGTCGTGCCGCACTCTCACTGGGAGGGGGCCGTCTTCAAGACTCGCGAAGAGTATTTGGAGATGGGCCTGCCCAACATCCTCAAGGCCCTTCGGCTCCTGAGGGAGCAGCCAAATTATCGCTACACGCTGGACCAGGCGGCGTATGTCCGGCCGTTCCTGGAACGCTACCCCGAACACGTCGCCGAGTTCCGCAAGTTCGTTGACGAGGGGCGGATGCAAATCGTCGGCGGGCTGGACGTCATGCCGGATGTGAACATGCCCGGCGGGGAGACGTTTGTCCGGCAGATGCAGTACGGCAAGGGGTATTTTCGCAAGGCGCTGGGGGTCGACGTGAAGGCCGCGTGGCTGGTTGATACCTTTGGCCAGCACGCCCAGTTGCCGCAACTGTTCAAGCAGGCGGGGTTCGAGACGTTCTGGTTCGTTCGGGGCGTGCCGAAGCAGGAACACCCCACCGAGTTCGTCTGGGAGGGGATCGACGGCACGAAGATCCCGTCGTACTACCTGCCTCATAGTTATGTGATCCTGTACCCCACCCCCACCGACGCCGCGGCGTTCCGGGCGTTCGCCAACCAGCGGTTCGGGTTGCTGAACCCCAACGCCGGGCCGGGCGACCGCGTGGGGGTGTCGGCGGCGGACGTGTCGGAACCGGAGGAGCAGCAGTCGCCCCGGGTCGACGCCTTCAACGCCGAGGGAACCGCCCCGTTCGTCATGAAGATGGGGACGCCCGCCGACTTCGAGAAGGCCGTGGGGGGCAACTCGGCGACCTGGCCGACCTTCAAGGGAGAGTTGAACCCGGTTTTCCAGGGGGTCTACAGCAGCCGGATCGACCTGAAAGGGTGGATGCGGGAGTCAGAACGTCGCCTGCTGACGGCCGAGCGCCTGGGGGTCCTCGCGGCCTGGCAAGGGGCGAAGGTTGACCCGGCCGACACCTGGCGCGCCTGGGAGCCGGTGCTGTTCAACGAGACCCACGACCTGGCCTCCGGCGTGATGACCGACCACGTTTATGACGACACCGTCCGGAGCTATGAGTTCTCGGGGCGGCTGGCCGACGAGCTGATCGACGCCCGCCGCGACGCCCTGACGTCGCGGATCGACACCCAGGGGCCGGGCACGCCGGTTGTCGTGTTCAACCCCCTGGGCTGGACCCGCACCGACCTGGCCAAGGTCGACGTGGGCTTCGACCGCGGCGGGGTGGCCGGGGTGGCGGTCGTCGATGATGCCGGGTCGCCGGTCGTCGGTCAGGTTCTGGAGGCGTCGCGCTACGCCGACGGCGGTCTGAAGACCGCGAAGGTGGCGTTCCTTGCCCGAGACCTGCCGGCGCTGGGGTATCGGACCTATCACGTCGTCGCCGGGCCCGAAACGCCCGTCAGCGCTCCGGCGGCGGCTTCGGGCGAGGTCGTGCTGGAGAACGACGCCTGCCGGGCCGCGATCGACCCGGGCACCGGCGCCATCACCAGCCTGAAGTTGAAGGTCGACGGTTGGGAGGCATTAGCTGGTCACGCCAACGTCGTCGCCCGCCAGCAGGACAAGGGAGACCTTTGGGAACCCTATCACGGGCTCGACGGCGGCAGCCGCGTGGCGATGACGACTCAGGAGGCGGTGCCCACGGCGGCGACCCCGACGGCGGTCCTCAGCGACGCGGCCCCCGCCCCCGGTGGGGCGCTGGTGGCTGGCCCGGTGGTGACGGAATTCCGCCTGGCCCGCCCGCTGGACAACGGCACGTTCGCGACCACCGTGCGGGTGATCCCCGGCGTCCGTCGCGTCGAGGTGGAGACCCGGCTGGTCAACCACGAGAAGTTCGTCCGCTATCGAGCCCTGTTCCCAACCACCGTGGCTAACGGCAAGAACGTCGCCGAGATTCCCTTCGGCGCCATCGAGCGGCCCGACGCCATCGAGTTTCCCGCGCAGAACTGGGCCGACCGCGGCGACGGCCAGCACGGCCTGGCCCTGCTGAACGTGGGTCTGCCGGGCAACGTCGCCAACGGCGGGACCATGATGCTTTCGCTGTTGAGGGCCCACGGCCTGGGGGCTTACGGCTTCGGCGGCGGCTACGAGCCCGGCATGTCCTGCGAGACTGGGTTCCAACTGGGCGTCGAGCGGACGATGCGCTACGCCCTGGTCCCCCACGCCGGCGACTGGCGAGATTCGCGAGTCTCCCGAGACGCCCTGGAGCTGAATCAGCCGCTGCTGTGCTGGAAGGTGGCGGCGCACCCCGGCCCGTTGCCGAAGCGCTGGGGCTTGCTCAACGTCTCGGCCCCCGACGTGATCGTCTCGGCCCTGAGTCCCGCGGGGGATGGTCTGGCGGCCTTGCGTGTCTACGAAGCCTCGGGTCGTCCGGCTTCGGGCGTGGCGATCACGCTGAACGCCCCGGTCGCCTCGGCCGCGATGGGCAATCTCCTGGACGAGCCGGGCCCAGCGCTGAAGGTCGACTCGGGAGCGATCCGGTTCGACCTGCACCCCTTCGAGATCAAGACGATCCTGGTCAAGCTGGCCAGGCCCTGAGCAAGGCCCGAGACGCAAGGCGGGGCGACCGACGGTGTCGCACCGTGGCCGACTCCTCGGCGCCCGTCCCGACGCCGACGCCGACGCCCGAGGAGATCGGCCGCTTGCTGGCCGTTGCCCCCGACTTCGGCGTCGAGATCCGCGTGCCCGGCCCCCACTGAGTCGCACTCCGAGGGGGCCGGGCCGGGCGGGGTTCAGGCGTCGATCTTGTCGCGCAGGCCGCCGTAAACGAAGCCTCGGACCATGTCCTTGGCGAAGAAGTCGTGCGGGAACCCCAGCTTGATCTGGCTGGCCTTGTCGAGCCGGGTGACCTGGGCGTCGCTGAGCTTCAGGTCGAGGCAGTTGAGGTTGTCCTGGAACTGGTCGAGCTTGCGGGCGCCGATGATCGGGATGACCGGCACGGGACGTTGGCGCAGCCAGGCCAGGGCGACCTGTGCGGGTGAGCGCCCGTGCTCCTTGGCGATGGCCACGACCTCGCGGATCGTCGCGTCGTGGCGATCGGCGTCGGGCTTGTTCCCCTTCATCATGTCGTTGGAGTAGCGGGCGTCGGCATCCTGGCCGGCGTTTTCCTTGAGGTACTTGCCCGTCAAGGCGCCGCCGGCCAGGGGCGACCAGGCGGTAACGCCCAGGCCCAGGGATTGGGCCATTGGCAGCAATTCGCGCTCGACGTCGCGCTCGACCAGGCTGTACTCGACCTGGAGGCCGACGAACGGCGACCACCCCCGAAGCTCGGCCAGGGTGTTGCCCCGGGCGATGAGCCAGGCGGGCATGTCGGAGACGCCGACGTAGAGGACCTTGCCCTGACGGACCAGGTCGTCGAAGGCGCGCATGACCTCGTCGATTGGGGTGATCTGGTCCCAGATGTGGAGCCAGTAAAGGTCAATGTAGTCGGTGCGGAGGCGTTTGAGGCTGGCCTCGACGGCGGTCATCATGCTCTTGCGGTGGTTACCGGCGGCATTGGGGTCGGTGCCGGGCACGTGGTTGGTGTACTTGGTGGCGAGGACCGCGGCGTCGCGGTTGCCGTGGAGGAACTCGCCCAGGTAGGTTTCGCTGGTGCCGTTGGTGTAGAGGTTAGCGGTGTCGATGAAGTTGCCGCCGGCCTCCAGGAAGGCGTCGAGGATGTCGTGACTCTGTTGACGGTCCGACCCCCAACCCCAATCTTCTCCGAAGGTCATGGTGCCGAGGCAGAGTTCCGAGACTCGCAGGCCGGAGCGGCCTAGCAGCCGATAGCGCATGGTGACGGAATTCCTTGAATATTAGCGAGTTCCGACCCCCGGACGTGGGGGGAGGTCGGCGGCGGTCGGCTCGCGCCGGGGCGCCTGGTTCAGGTCGTGGCGGCGGGCGGACAGGGCATTATAGATGGCCAGTCGAGCGCCGTTGATCGCGCCGAGTGGGGAGTGCTCGGGCAAGGTGTGCCAGGGCGTGAACGAGAGGTTTTCGGCGAAGGTGAGCCAGGACGGGTCGTCGAAGGATTGGGCGGGGATGACGATCGTGGCGACCTTGACCGGCGGCGACGCGGTTTCGTCCCAGGCTTGGGTTGGGTCTTCCACTGGCATCGTGGCGGGGTCGGCCTGGGTCTGGATGTGGAAGTCGAAGCGGACTTCGCGGTGGGCCAGTTCGGCGGCCATTGCCGTTCGGAGGCGGTCGGGGCCGGTCTCGGGGGACGAGTCAGGGTCGGTGGTTTCGACGGGGCGGCACTGGAACTTGATGGGGCGGTCGCCGAGGCGGTAAGGGGTCTGGCTCCAGTAGCGGGTACGCAGGGGGCTGGGTGGCGGAGGCTTCACGGCCCTTCTCAAGCGCCTCCAGGGGGAATAGGGCGACAGAACGACCCGGGCCATGAGGGTGAGGCGTCCCCATCCGGAGGTTTTGGCCGCGAGCATCGCCTTGGAGAGCCGGAGGTATTCCGGCAGGTCGCGGACGAAGAAGGCGGGCTGATCGGCCAGGAGGAAATCCTGGGTGGGAGCGTCGGGGTCGTCATCCAGGATCTTGCGGCCGGGGACGTCCAGCAACTTGATCGCCAGGCCGTGGATGTCTTTCTGACCGTCGTCGGCAACGCGGCCGTTGGAAAAGCGCAGAAGGGCTGGGAAAGTACGGGGCGCGGCGAAAACCCCGCGGCGCAGGGGTTCGGGAAGATTGGGCTCGACGTGGAACTGGGCCACGACGCAGCCGTGGGCCTTGGGGTGCTGGCCCCGGCGGACCGGGGTTTGCGACGTGTCGAGGAGGTCGAGGGAGAGGGCGACGAGGCGGTCGATGGCGCCCTGGTCGGTCACGGTCGGGGGCATGGGGGGGAGGCTCTGTTTGGGGTGTCAGGATAGGGGGAAGCCGGGGGCGATGCCGGCGGCCATTCTTGCGGGGTCGCGGATGCCCTGGGCGGTCATGTCGGCATCGGCTCGGGCGATGAGTTCGCGGCCCTCGTCGCCGCCGAGGAGTCGGCCCAGGGCTCGGCGGGCGGATGCGGCGAAGAGGCCGATCTGGTGGGCCTCGGCCTGGGCGATCGTGGCGCGGAGGCCGTTGACGGCGGCGGAGGTGTCGCCCTTGAGGCAAGCGGCGCCGGCGCGGATCGTGCCAGCGGCGACCCGACCCCAGGCGACCTTCTCGCGATCGAGGCGGCGGGCGAAGGCTTCGGCGGCGTGAAGGAGGGGGACTGGGTCGGCGGCGTCGACGGCGGCGGCCAGGGCGCCGCGGCCCCGGAGGTGGAGGACGTCGACCTTGACGTGCTGGATACGCGGCAGGAGCGAGGCGCGGATGTCTGGCCAGGCGCGCTCGGAGCGTTCGTGGGCGGCGGCGCCTCGCCCTTGATACAGGTCGGCGTAGGTCAGGCCGTAATAGTGGGTGAGGTGCTGGACGTGGAAGCCGTTCTGCGACCAGCGGGCAATGGCGGCGTCGGCAAGGTCGCGGGCCTCGTCGGGTTGGTCGTCGGCGAGGCGGGCGAGGACCCCGGGGTAGGTGCCCAAGGTTGATTCCATGTAACGGTCGCCGCGGCCTCGGGCTTCCTGGTCAAGGGAAAGGTATCGCCGGGAGAGTTCGGCAAGGTCCCCCTTATAGATGAGGGCCCAGAAGGCGAAGACCTGCGAGGTGTCAAGTTCCCAGACCACTCCGGTGCAGCCGTCTCGGAAGAGGGCGGTGGCGCGGTCGAGAAGGCTCAGGCCCTCGCCGAATCGGCTGTCGAAGTAGGCGGCGGCTCCGGCGGCGAGGGTGGCCATGCCCGTGGCGTGGGGGGTGGCGACCTGTCGGGCCACCTGATCGGCCAGGGTAATGAGGCGCCGGGTGCGTTTCAAAGCGGGACGGCCGGCGCAGGCGGAGTGGACGCCTTCCCAACTCAGGGCCAGGGCGATGCGTTCGGGCTCACCGGCGTCGAGAGCGAGGCGGAGGCTCCGCGTCTGGAAGTAGGAGCCCTGGATGACGTCGCCGACGCTGATGCCGACGGCCACGGCGCGGGCGGCGTCGACTCGGGCGAGGCTGGCCGGGAGAACCTCGACGGCGGGTCGGGGATGGAAGCCGAGGCCGCGGGTGGCCAGGATCAGGCGTTCGCGGAGCATGCGGACCAGGGCGCCGACGGGCGTGGCCGGACGGTGGAGGCCGACGCGGGCAAGCACTTCGTCGAAGGCGGCGAGCCCTTCGTCGATGCGTCCGCTGATGAGGAACTGGTAAGCGGCGCGGGCCTGGAGGTCGTGGACCTGGCCGGGTTCGGCGCGGGCGGCGGCCTGAAGGAAGGCGGCGCCGGCGTCTCCGCCTCGTCCGGCGTTGGCCAGGGCGTCGGCCAGGCGGGCGAGCAGCGCGGGGGCCTCAACGGAGGTTTGCGGGAGCTGATCGAGCACTCGGCGGTAGAGGGTGGCGGCGCGGTCGAAGGCCAGGGCCTCGGCGGCGTCGGCGGCGGCTCGGGCGAGGTAGTGGGCCGAGTCGTCGGGTCGTCCGGCGGCGTGGAAGTGGACGGCCAGGGTTTCGGGGTCGGCGTCGCCATCGGCTTCAAGCTCGACGGCCAGGCGGAGGTGGCGGGCGACGCGGTCGGCGGGGCGGAGGCGGCGGGCGACGGTCTCGCGGATGCGGTCGTGGTAAGGCTCGATCTCGTCGAGGGCGCCGGCGCCCCGACCGCGGACAAGGTGGCCCGCGCGCAGTTGGGCCAGGGCGGACAGGCCCTCGGACCCGAGGTCGGCGGCCCGACAGGCGGTCCCCTGGCGGATCGGCTGGCCGGCGACGGCGAGGGTTTCCAGGAGGCGCCGGGGCCCTTGAGGGAGGGCGATGACTCGCCTCCAGAGGACCTCGTCGAGGCTGAAGGTGCCGGCGGCCAAAAGGCTTTCGGAAAGGTCGCCCCCTTCGGTGAGGTAGCGGGCCAGTTCGTAGACGAAGTAGGGGCTGCCGCCGGACTCGCGGGCGACCATCTCGACAAGGGTCTCGCCGACGGGTCCGGGGGAGTTGATCAGGAGGCGGGCGAGGTCGCGGGCCTCGTCGGGGGTCAGGGCGTCGACGTCGATCTGGCGGACGATGGCGCCGGCGAGGGTTCCCTGGCCGTCCCCCTCGGGCCCGAGGAGTCGTCGGAGGCAAGGGCTATTCTGGGCGTACTCGCTTCGGTAGCAGCAGAGGAGCAAGAGCGCGGGGGCGTCGGGTGGTTGGAGGAGGCCGGCGAGGAGGTCGGCGCTGTCGAGGTCGCCCCACTGGAGGTCGTCGATGTGGAGGATCAACGGGCGGCGGTCGGCGATGCGGGCGAGGAGTTCTCGGAGGGCGGCGAAAGCTCGTCGGCGAAGTTCCTGGCGGTCGGGGGCCTCGGCGGCGCGTCGGGGGGCATCGGCGATGGCCTCGACCCGGGTCAGAACGGGGAAGATGCGGGCCAGGGTGGCGATGTCTCGGGGAAGGAGGGCCTCGGCCTCCAGGCGAGGGAGGCGCCGGAGGTGGCGGCTGAGGGCGTCGATGGTGGCGTCGAGGGCCTTGAAGGCAACGGATTCCTGCTCGAAGCAGCGGCCTTCCAGGACGACCGCGGCGTCCCGGGCGGCGAGGTCGGCGAAGTAGTGCTGGACCAGGGCACTCTTGCCGGCGCCGGAGCGTCCCCGGATGAAGGCGGCGACGGCCTTGCCGGAACGGACGAGGGCGAACGCGGATTCGAGGGCGGCGAGGTGGGGCCGCCGCCCCAGGAACGGGCGGCCCTGGGCGAGCGCGGCGCCCGGGATGCGGCGGTGGGAGACGGAGCGGCCCCAAGACGTTTGAGGACGTCCTCGCCGACGGGACGGTCGGCGGGGTTGGGCTGGAGCAGGTCGACACACAGGGCTCGGAGGTCTTCGGGCAGGTTGGGGGCGAGGAGGGCGGGGTCGGGCGGTGGGCCTTTCTGTTTGCGGACGAGGATCTCCAGGCGGCTGCCCCGGAAGGGAACCCGTCCGGTCAGGGCGACATAGAGCATGACGCCGAAGGTGTACCAGTCGCTGGCGGGGGTCAGAGCCCCCTCGACGGCCTGCTCGGGAGACATGTAGTCGACGGTGCCGACGACGTGGAACTCGGTGGATTGGGGCTCGTCAAAGCGGCCGAGTTCGGCGGCGACCCCGAAGTCGAGAACCACGACGCGTCCGCCGCGCTCGACCATGACGTTGGAGGGCTTGAGGTCTCGATGGATCTTGCCCAGGTCGTGGAGGGCGACCAGGGCGCCGGCGAGCTGGCCCAGCGCCGAGCGAAGGCGGGGCAGGTCAACGCCCGGGGGGGCGTCGGCGCTGGGAGTCGCGGGGTGGGACGAGACGCGCAGGGGTAGGGTGGTTTCCTGGGCGTCGGGGTCGGTGGTCGGGTCGGGCCGTGGGGCCTGGCCGTCGTCGCACTCGGTCTCGCCCTCGGCGACGGTGGGGGGAATCTGTCGAGGTTTGGGTCGAGGTTGGGGGGCGTCGGGGTCGGGGTCGGGGTCGGGCAAGGTCGAGCCGCCGCCGTCGTCGCGGGCGGTGGTGGCGGGCCGGGTGAGGAACGGGATGGTGTCGACGAGTCGCGGATCGGCGCCGCCTTCGGGGCCGGCGGGGGCGGGTCGGACGTAGGACAGGAAGTCGGTCCCGTCGACCAGCTCCATCGTGAAGAACCAGCGGTCGTCGTCGTCGGAGAACAACTCCCAGAGGCGGACGAGGTTGGGGTGGACGACGTCGGCGAGGGTGCGAAATTCCTTCTTGAACCAGTAGAGGGACGAGGCGTCGAAGTGGCGGATCGTCTTCAGGGCAACCGATTGGTCTCGCTGGCGGTCGAACGCTTCATAGACGACGCCCATGCCGCCCACGCCCCAGGCGTCGGCGGATCGTGAACCGCTCGGTGCCGGTGAATTCGTCGGCGGCGGTTGGTGGCAAAACGTCGGTCCTCAGCGACTTCCCGTGGCCGTGAGGGCAAACCGGGCGGTTTGGGTCGTGGTTAGTCTCGCAAATGCCAATCCCTCGGGCAACGGATGAGGATGCGATTTGGGTCGCGGTGTTCGCCAGATGTCGAGATCGCGGAGGCGGCGATGGGTTCCTGTTGGCCTGCGCAACGGGTCGCGGGAGTGGCCCCGTCGGCGGCGTCAGGTGCGGCGCGGCCGGGGTCTGTCTTGCGGTTCCGCTGATGGTTCAGAACGGAGTGGTGCGGGGCTTGGCGTTGGCGGCGACCTGGAGGTGGCCCCGGATCACTTTGCCGCCGAGATATTCGACGATCGGGGCAAGGTAAAGGGGGTCGTCGGGGGAATTGGCGGTGATGTCGCAGGCGCCTTCGCCGGCCCAGACCTCGGCGTCGGTGATGACCCAGTCGGTTTCCAACAACTCGCGGACGGTGGGGGTCGCGGCCTGGACGGGACTGGGGATGATGCGGAGGGTCAGGTAATCAAGGGTGTTGGTGGGGACTTTTTGTGGTGTGCCGGTGGGGGTGATTTGGCCATTGGCGAGGGCTTGGCCGGCGGGGCGCTGGAGGCTGGCCTTGAGGGTTGGGCCGTCCTCGAAGGGAATCGAGCCGAGCTTCTTGGGGAATCCCCCCATTTCGCGGCCGGCGGCCATCGCGACGTCGGTGGTGACGTAGAGGTGGGCGGCGTAGAGGACCGGGCGCCCCTGGTAAATCGCATGGAGGTAGAGGACCGCCTCCTGATAGGGGCCGAGGCTGCTGTTGGGGTAGTTGGCGAAGACCAGGCCGGCGATGGGCGGGTCGGTCAGGGTGGCCGGGGCGGGCAGGAGCTTGGCGGCGGTGGTGGGGTCGGTTCGGTACTCGAAGACCATCAGGGTGGCGTTCTGGTAGTTGTAGGGAGGCGCCGGGTAGAGCGGGGCGTCGGCGGGCATCGAGAAGCCGGCCGATTCGGGGGTCAGCGTGCCGGGCTGGGGCATGGTCGGCTCCTCTAACGCGGGCCAGGGCTCGGGTTCGTGCGGGAATCTGGTCGGGATCATAGCGGGCGGATCAGAGGGTTGGTAGGGCCCGACGCGGTTGGTATCCAGGTATGCCAGGGTTTGAGGGATTCTTGCCCCAGGAGGGCCCGCCTGGTAGGGTGCCGGGCGGGGGTGAGGATCTTGCAGGTCGGCCTGGGTGTCGGCCCGTTGACGTGGGTTTGGGGAGGTCCGGTCGATGGACGCCGTGGGTTCCGGTTCGATTCCTGCTCCGGCTTCGTTGACGACGCATGTTCCGGCTCCGGTCCCCGTGGCCGATTCGGCCCCGGTCGCGTTCTTCCACCTGGTCAAAGGGCTGCCGTCGGCGGTTCGGACGTTTGGGCTGTCCAACGTGCTGGAGGGGATCGTCCTGACGCAGTTCGGGGCGGCCTGGCGGGCGATCCGGGCGGTACCGGTGCTTCGGACGTGGATGAACCGGTTCCTGATCAGCCACACGATCGGCAAGATGCCGCCCAGGCCCAACGCCCTGAGCACCTGGGGCGATTATGCGTCATGGGAATCGTTGACCGACCGGACCTACAGCGACCGGCACTTGCCGCCGGCGCCGATGGCTTCGTTCCAGAGTCTGCCCAGTGCCGATGCGGTGGCGGAGTTGTTCCAAAGGCCGGCGGGGAAGATGAAGGCGGGAAAGTCGTCGGTTCTGTTCACATATTTTGCCCAGTGGTTCACCGATGGGTTCTTGCGCACCGATTATCTGGACCCGAGGAAGAACAACTCGAATCACGACATCGACCTGAGCAACCTCTATGGGCTGGACCGAGAGGCGTCGTGGACCTTGCGGGCGAAGGTGGGGGGCCGGCTGGCCAGCCAGGTGCTCAATGGGGAAGAGTATCCCCCGGCGTTTCTGGGGGGTGACGGTCAGGTCCGTCCCGAATACGCGAAGCTCCGGATGGGCCAGTTGCTGGCGGTGTTGCAGGGAAAAGTCCAGATGCCGCCCCGAGCCGATGGGGTGGACCGCGCCAGGCTGTTCGAGGGATTTGGCGAGGTGCTGGGCCGCGAGCCGATCGACCCCCTGCTCTTCGCGATGGGAGGAGACCGGATCAACTCAGTGGTTGGGTTCGTGGCGATGAACGTCCTGTTCCTGCGCGAGCATAACCGCATTTGCGGAGAGCTTGAGCGAGCCTATCCCCGCTGGGATGACGAGCGTCTGTTTCAGACCACGCGGAACATCCTGATCGGCGTCCTGACAAAGATCGTCATCAACGAGTATATCAACCACATCACGCCGTACCAATTCCCCTTTTCCCTGGATCCCGGGGGGTTCGAGAATCATCGTTGGTATCGGCAGAACTGGATGGCGATCGAGTTCAACCTGTTGTACCGTTGGCATTCCTTGGTGCCGGATTCCTACGTGATTGGAGGACATGAGTATCCATTGGCGCAAACATTCTTCCGCAACGAACTGGTCGTGAACCGGGGGCTGGGGGGGATTCTGGCGGACGCCACGGCTCAGCAGGCGGGGCAGATCGGGCTGCGGAATACTCCGGCATTGCTGTGCCCGGTGGAGCGCGGAGGTGTGGTGCTGGGGCGGTATGCCCGCCTGCGGGGGTACAACGACTACCGAGAGCTTTGCCGGTTCCGGAGGGTGACGAGCTTCGAGCAGATCACCGGGGACCCGGAGATTGGTGGCCGCTTGAAAGACCTGTACGGGACGGTGGACCGGTTGGAATATTTCCCGGGGATGTTCGCCGAGGATGCGATTGCCGGGTCGGTGGTGTCGTACCTGATTGGTCGGCTGGTGAGCGTGGACGCGTTCTCGCAGGTGATGACCAACCCGTTGCTGTCGGCGAACCTGTTCCACTCGGAGACGTTCACGAGGGAGGGGTTGAAGATTCTGGAGTCGACGGAGTCGCTGTCGGACATCGTGCATCGCAACATTCCGGCGGGGACGGGGCCCTGGCGGATTGGGCTGGCGTTCAAGGGGGGTGGGTCGGTTTCTGGGCCGGGGGAGGGTGTGCCGACTGGGCCGGCGGGGGTTGCGGTAGGTTGAGGGCCCTGGGCTTGGGTTGACGGATCGGTGGGGTTCGGCTATATCGGCCCCCGATCCGTGCCGAGACAGGCGTGGGGCAGCGGCTTCGGGGCAGGAAGTCCCGGTGCCGAGATTCGCGGAGTTCCGGGCGGTCTCCCCCACCGTCCGGGCGGGTCCGCGCCTGGATTGGTCCGGAGCGGGGTCGGTCATCGCGGAGACGGATCATGACGTGGGACCCAGCCGAGCCGGACGGGATGCAGCCCGGGGCGACCTCGAATCTGTGCGTGGTGTTGCTGGTCCTGGGCGACCCATTCCGCGTGGAGTCGGAGGTTTGGCGGACCTGCGAGTCGCTTTTGGGCCGTGAGGAACTGGGGGAAGTCGTCTGCGTGCTGGACGGCCCCCATTGGGACAGGTTGCCGTGCATCCAGACGTTTCGGTTGAAGGGCCTGTGGAAGGTGGTGCCGGTTGAGGCGGCGGTGGACCACCCGGGCCAGTTGCTGAACCGGGCCTTGCCGCTGGTGAAGGCCGCGCATCTGACAGTGTTGTGGCCGGGGACTCGATATCGGCCGCAACTGGTCGCCGGGGCGGTGCGATCCCTGGAGAACGCGCCGGATGCGGGGTTCGCCTACACGCGAACCCGTCGGCGGAGGATGCCCGGGTTTCCGATTGGACATCGGCAGAGTCATGGATCTCTGCAAATGGGCGACATGGTTTCGTGGTACGGGACGGTGTTTCGGACCGAGGCGGTGCGTAGGGCGGGAGGCTGCGACCCTTCACCCACGTTCCAGAGGGCTCCGGGCTGGGATTTGATGGTGAGGGTGGCCCGGGAGTCGTTGGTGACGGTTGGCGACGAACTGGCGGACTCGGCGGCCGACGTTTCGGCCGAGGCTCGCGAGGCACGCCCGGCGGAAGTGGCCTGGGAATGGGACAATTTTCCATTTCTGAGGACCCTGCCGTGTCCCCTGGACCGGATTCAACGGGGCGTGGTGGCGCCTCGGGGTCCGGAGTGGGACGGACCGCCGCGGAACCGGGAGGGCCGGCGGCTGCGCGTCACCGTCACCGGGGGCCAGCACGAACCGATTCACAATCAGTTGTGCTTTTACAACTATTTCGAGACATCCGAGGGGTTGGAATTGTTCGACTGGAAGGCGATGTTCGACCAGGACGCATCGGTGGAGGATCTGGCGGATTCGGACCTGGTGATTTTCTCAAGAGCCCGATGTGCCAATGCGGTGGGATCTGGTCGATGGTTGCCGACGTCTGGGTATCCCGACCTTGTTCATGCTGGATGACAACTGGCTGACGGTGGGGGAGGATTGGCCAGTCTATCGGGACGAGTTCTCGGCCGGTCGGCCCCCGATTCGAGGCGTTTTTGTCGGCGCTACGTAATTGCACCGCGGCGTTGGTCTATAACGAACTTCTGCAAGGTTACGTCGAGGCCTATCAGCCGAGGGTTTACCGGATTGACTGCAACATCCGTCTGGAGGGGGGCGGTGTCCCGAGGGCCGACGGACCGGACACGGGTCTGCTGGCGTACGCGGGGTCGGCGCGGTTCAACGAAGCTTCGTTCGAGGCGGCTCGGGCGTTCGTGGAGGACCACCCGGAGGTGCGGTTGCTGCACTTCGGGTACGAATGCCCGCCGGCCCTGGAGGATTTGCGGAGGCGGGGCCGGCTGTGGCTGGAGCCGGGGCGGGATTATCGTCAGTATCGGGAGCGGATCGCCGCGATCCGCCCGGAGGTGATGATCGCGCCCCTGGATGACTCGGTGACGTCGCGAAGTAAGTGTATCAACAAGTTTCTGGAAATCACGGCCGCCGGGTCGTTGGGGGTGTACTCGGGGATCTCGCCGTACACCGGGGTGGTGGAGCACGGGGTCAACGGGGTGTTGGTGCCGTCGGAAGGGAACGAGTCGGCGGCGGCCTGGTATGAGGCGTATGAGGCGCTATTCGCGGACCGGGACCGGCGTTGGGCGATGCGGCGGCGGGCGTGGGACCAGGTGGCCTCTTGCTACGAGACCGAGCGGGTTTTTCCGCGGTTTCTGGCCGTTGTGGAGGATCTGGTCGGGTGGCTGCCGGGACAGGGTCGATCGGCGATGTCGTCAGCCGCGTCATCAGCGTCATCGATTTTGCGACTCGACGGACCCCATCGCGGTGGGGTGGAGGCGGCGGCGACCCGATTGGGATTGGGTTCGGGTTCGGTCCGTTCCGCCGTGGGTGGTTGAGGGCGGTTTGTGGATGTTGATGGGGTTGTCGACGGGCTGACTGGGGGGATTCGAGGATGCGCGTCGCGTTTGTCTCCCATTCGTCGGATCTGTGCGGCGCCGAGAAGGCAATGCTGAACCTGGCCTTCGCGATGGCGAAGGCGGGGGACGCGGAATGCCTGATCTTGACGAGTGTGCCCGGCCCCATGCTGTCTCTGGCCATGCCCCGGGGCTGCCAGGCGCGGCGGCTGCGGGGTCGGATACCGATGTATGTGCGCGGGTGGCCCTGGAGCGACCCGGTGGCCGACCAGTTGCGAGACTCGGGCGAAACCGAGCGGGAGGTGACGGGGATCTTGCGCGATTGGGGGGCGGATCTGCTGGTGATCAACACGTTGACGAACGTCGTGGGTTTGCTCGCGGCGGCCCGGCTGAACCTGCCTTGCGTGACCTGGATTCATGGGATTTTGGACACGTCGGTGATGGCCCAGGGGGCACCGGTCTTCAAGGCGGCCTGTGACGAGGCGCTGCTCCGGGGCTCGGCGGGGGTGGTGGCGCCTTCTCGGTGGACGGCCGAGTGGTTCGAGCGGTTTCTTGGGGTGCCGGTGACGTTGATTCCCAACGCGACCGAGATCCCGGAAGAGCTGCCGCCCTGGCCCTCGGGGGTCGCGACGTTTTCTTGCCTGAACACGCTGGACACCCACAAGGGGATGGGGACGCTGATCGACGCGGCGCTGATCTTGCGCGAGATGGGTTACGAGTTCGCCCTGAATTTCCACGGGGATGGCACGATTCGCGAGGAACTGAAGGGACGGGTCGCGGCGTTGGGGCTGGAGGAGTTCGTAAGGTTCCGGGGTCGGACGACGGATGTGTCGGGGGTGTATGGGGCGTCGCATGCTCTGGTAACGGCCTCGGAGATCGAGCCGTTCGGGATGACCCTGATCGAGGCAATGGGTCATGCTCGGCCGGTGATCGTGTCGGACACCTCAGGCCATCGCGAGATCGTCGACGGGCCGTTTGGGGTGCTCGGTCCGCCCCTGAGCGCCGAGTGGTTCGCCTGGGCGATGGCCCGGGTGATCGACCAGCCGGAGGAGGCCCGTCGCATGGGCCTCTTGGGGCGAGAGGTCGCGCTGGAGCGCTACCCGCTGGAGGCTCTGCGTCGCAGGTTCGTCGCGCTGTTCTCGGAGATCCTGGAGCGGGAGCGGGCGTCGAATCCGGCGACGGTGGTCCATCGGTACTCGGCCTGCCGGACCCTGATGGCACTGACCGGCTGAGGGGCGTTGCCGTTGCCGTTGCCGTTGCCATTCGCGGGGCCTCGCGTGGGGGCTCCCCTTACCGCCCCGTTGGTTTTGAGTCGAGGAGTGCTCCCGATGACCATGCCCGTCTCGTCCCGACCGACTTCGGCCGCCGCCAGGCCCGATTTTTCCGGGATCGGCGAGGATTCCGAGGATTCGCAAGCCACGTTCTTGGCGAAGGCCTCGCGGGTGATGCGGTGGCGGCTGGACTGCTTGACCGTCGTGGCGGACCAGTTGCGGGCGGAAGCGATGTCCCACGCCGGGGTCCTGGAAGCGTCTCACGAGCGGGAGCGGGCGCTGTGGGCCGAGATTCAGGAGCGAACGAAGGAGTGCGACCGGATCCAACGAGATTTCCAGGTGTATGAGGCGGAGTTGCGAACTCATATCGACGCCCAGCAACAGGTTTGCGATCGCATCCTCGAAGACGCCGGGCGGTTTGAAGCCGAGTTGCGGGAGGAGATCCGCCGGCAGGAGGACGCCCGGACGCGCGAGGCTGAGGAGGCCCGAGGTCGCGAGCGAGCGCTGGAGGCCCGGATCGCCGAGATAACCAGCGGATCGGCCTGGAAGTGGGCGAGGCGGCTGTCGGGGATTCGGCGGCTGGCCACCCGTAGCGGACTTCGGTCGCGCTTGCGAAGCGGGTGATGAGTAGAAAAGGGGGCCGGCCTGATGGGCGTTTCGCTTTATGTCGTCGCCGAGCGGGATGTTGAGGGCCTGAACACGATGGTGGACGGCAAGGCCCTGGCCCACTGCCGGCCAGCCGGGGCCAAACGGTTCGGCGGGCGTTCCTCGGCGGGGCATCTGGACACGCTCGCCCGGGCGGCCGGGGTTCGCCCTTTGATGGAATTCTTCAGCGCGAGTCCGGACGACATCGAGGCGTTGCTGGGCGAAGCCGAGGAAGAGGCGAGGGAGATCGAACGACCCCCCGAGACCTGGTTCCCGGCCTCCGACGGGCTGGCGACCGTCCGGGGGTTGCTGGCGTACCTGGCGGCGAACCCCGACGCCGCGGCCGAGATGGACCGGTTGGTCGAGGACCTGCGGAGCTTCGAGGAAGTGTTCGGGGGGCTTGACGCCGCGGGCGTCCGTTGGCACCTGGCCGTGGATTTCTGAGAAGGACCGGCCTCGTTCGGGCGGTTCAGGCTGAGCGGCGGTTATTGGGCCGTGTGGACGTGGATTCGTTGGTGCGTTCGAGGATCTCGGCGAGGTAGCCTCGCAGGGCTTTGGCTTCGCCGAGGGTCAGGTCGGGGGCGCAAAGCCGTGCCATCACCGCCTTGATGCGAGCTTGACGTTCGGATCGGGGTTCTGGACTTCCCATGACCTGCCCTCCCTTGGGCCGACCGGCTTCCGACGCGGGTCGCCCGGGAGTCCGATGCAAATCTCCGTCCAAAGGTTCGCCCCGAGTGAAAAAATCAGGGCGAACTGCGGGAATTTGGGGTGGAATGCTCGGTTTGAGGGCAAATGGAGGGGAGAGGTTTCCGATGGGAAATTGTTTGCGGGGGACTTGCGGGGGAGTCAGGATCGTCAGACTACTTGGGCTGCTTGGATTTTGGTCGAGATCCATCATTGGTTGCTGAGTTTTTCGGCGATGACTCGTTGAGTGAACCTTCCTGGGCAAGGTCGAACCAGACCTTGGATCGGCTGGAGGGGTCTCCATTGTAGTTGATGGTGATCTCCTCTCCAGGGGAAATGTTTCGGAGGGCGGTGTAGGTCTTGGTTTGGGGGGGAAGGTCATCGTAGCGGGCGTTGGGACGGTAGGAGTGGTTGTAGAGTGAGCCATAGCCCAGGACGAGTGCGACGGTGCCGCGTCCCCAGGCGAAGCAGTAGTCGTGCAGGCCAGTCGTGTAGTCGTCGGTGCCGACGGCCTCGGCCGGGAGGACCAGGACGGGGCAGGTTTCGATGATCTCGCCCTTGCGGATCGGGCGGAGGGCGAAGACGCCCCGGCCCTTGCTCTTGGTGCGCTTGACGCCAATGGCGTCGGACTGTCGGAAGGCCATCCGCCGCGCCGCCCCGGGATTGAAGGTCTGGGAAAGGAGAGGCGTCGGGGCCGTTCGGTAATGGCGAGGGCCCCGACGTGTTCGCGACCAGCTTACTCTGGAGCGGCCCGTTGGGCAAAACCCCGGCGGCCGAGACGATCAACGGGCGACCGGATAATAGAAATAGCCGCCGGTGGCCGGGTTGTAGTAGAGCGGGTAGCGATAGCCGTCGCCCGGCTCGTAGGTCTGGTTGGTCAGATAGGGAGCACCGGCGGTCTGGGTCGCGACGGTTCCGGCATAGCCTCGGGCATAGCTCGTGCCGTAACCATAGCCGTTGTTGGAACCGTAACCGTTGCCGTACTCTCCGTAGCCGTATCCACCGTATCCGAGGCCGCCGAAGTACGGGAAGAAGCCGAGGCCGCCATATCCGCGGCCGCCGTAGTAGCCGCCTCCTCGGTAGTAGTTTCCGCCGCCTCGGTGGTAATAGCCTCCTCCGGCGTGGTGGTAGGCCCCACCTCCGTGGTATCCGCCTCCGCCGTGATACCCGCCGCCACCGCCCATGTGGCCGCCTCCGCCGTGACCGCCTCCACCGTGACCGCCTCCACCGCCGCCGTGGCCGCCTCCACCGCCGCCGCCGTGGGCGAAGGCCGAGGGGGCCGCGCCGGCCAGGAGGGTGAGGGCCAGGGCCGCGGCCCGGGTCGCGGGACCAATGTTGAGGTTCATCGTCGCTCCCCCGTGGTTGGAACCTTTCCGAGTTCGGGGTCGGTCGTTGCCTGGCCGGCCTCGCATCCTTGGTACGTCGCGATTGGGGAGGCGGATCGCGGGGGGTTCGCCGGGATCGGAGGATTTCTCGGGGCGGATTCGAGTATCGGGTCGCGGGCCTTACCAGTGGGCCGTTTTCGACGATGGCCCTTCCCGTGGGTGGTTCTTCCGGATCATTGACGGCGGGCGTCGCGGGTTTATCCTGGGACCATGCCCTCGACCCGCCGGTCTCTTGAATCCTCGAACCTCCCCCCTGCCCCGAACGGCTGGGATCGCCCGGCCTCGTGGCCGAATTTGGAGGTCGGAGAGCTGCACGCCTGGTGGATCGACCTGGACCAACCGGCGACTGGGGAAGTGCTGTCGGTCGAGGAGCGGGCGCGGGCCGATCGGTTGCGGGCTCCGGGGGGGCGGGAACGGTTCGTGGCGGGTCGGAGGGCGTTGCGGGGGATTTTGGGCGGCTATCTGGGGCTGGCGGCCGGGGATGTGGCGTTCTGTTATGGGGGACGGGGGAAGCCGGCATTGGCGGGGGAGCTGGGTCGGCGGCTGGAGTTCAACCTGACGCATTCGGCGGGGCTGGCGCTTTTGGTGGTCGTCGAGCGGCGGGCCGTCGGGGTGGACGTGGAAGAAGTTCGGCCGATGGCCGAGGCCGACAGGTTGGTCGAGCGGTTCTTCTCGGTCCGCGAGCGCGAGGCGTTTCGGGCGTTGGCGGTGGCGGATCGGTTGGCGGCGTTTTTTCGGTGCTGGACTCGCAAGGAAGCGTACTTGAAGGCGACCGGCGAAGGATTGGGATTGCCCCTGGAGGGGTTCGACGTGTCGCTGGGTCCGGCGGAGCCAGCGCGGTTGTTGAACGTCGAGGGGCGGCCGGGGGAGGCGGAGCGTTGGTCGATGGCCGACCTGGACCCGGGGCCCGGATTCATCGCGGCCTTGGCCGTCGAGGGAGCGTTGGGACGGGTCCGGCGGTTTTGCTGGGAGCCGGGAGAGGCGATGGCCTGACTCGTCGCGGCTGCCGGAGTACAATCGGCCGCGCAGGTTGGGGTCGAGGCCCTGTCTGGCCGCCCGCCGATTCGTGCCGTGCCGCCCTGGAGGTTGACTCGATGCGCATCCGGTCCGCTCCCGTCGCGCTGGGTTTGTTGTTCCTGGTTTTCCCTCTGGCGATGACGGCCGACGAGCCGGCGCCTTCCCCCCCGGCGGGGTTTATTGCCGCCTTCGATGGGAAAGACCTGGAGGGCTGGGGGGGCGACGTGGACGGATACGAAGTGGTGGATGGGGCGATTCGGTGCAAGCCCAAGTCCGGCGGGATGCTCTACTACAAGAAAGAGCTGGGAGACTTCGTGGCTCGGCTGGAATTCCGTCTGCCGCCTGGTGGAAACAACGGACTGGCGATCCGTTACCCCGGCAAGGGCGACCCCGCCTATGACGGGATGTGCGAGTTGCAGGTTTTGGACGACCGCGACCCCCAGTACGCTAACATCGACCCGAGGCAGGCCCACGGGTCGGTTTATGGGATGATCGCCGCCAAACGCGACCACCTGCGGCCGTTGGGCCAGTGGAACCAGCAGGAAGTGACCGTGAAGGGGTCGAAAATTCAGGTCGTCCTCAACGACGTGGTGATCCTGGATGGCGACGTGGCCGAGGTCAAGGAGTTCATGCACAAGAGCCCGCACCCGGGCAAGGACCGGACTCGCGGGTACTTTGGATTCGCCGGGCATGGCGACCCGGTGGAGTTCCGGGCCATCTTCTTGAAGCCGCTGGGCGAGTAATTTCCTTTCCCCTCGTCGTCCTTTCTTCCGCCGCCGCAGGAGATTCGCGATGTCCGCCCGAGGCGACCTGACGCACCCTCGCGACGAGATCATGAAGACGATGGAGCGGATCTACCGCTACCGGATGACCACGACCTCGGGCGGGAACCTGTCGATCCGCGACGACGACGGCTCGATCTGGATCACCCCGGCGAGGGTGGACAAGGGGAGCCTGACGAGGGCGGACATCATCCGGGTGGCGCCCGACGGGACGGCCGAGGGCCCGCATCGGCCGTCATCGGAGTTGCCGTTTCACCGGGCGATCTACGCGTCGAGACCGGACGTGCGGGGGATTGCTCACGCTCACCCTGTGGCGCTGGTGGCGTTTAGCATCGGGCGAAAGGTGCCCGACACGAAGCTGACGAGGCAGTCCCGGCAGGTCTGCGGAGAGGTCGGGTTCGCGCCCTATGCCCTGCCAGGGAGCGAGGCGCTGGGGACCAGCATCGCCGAGACGTTCGCCAAGGGGTATGACTGCGTCGTGCTGGAGAACCACGGGGTGGTCACGGCGGGGGAAAGCCTCTGGGCGGCGTTCGAGCGGTTCGAGACGCTGGAGTTCGCGGCCAAGACGGTCGTCAAGGCGAGCCTGCTGGGTCCGGTGCGGTATCTCTTGGAGTCGGAGGTCGTGCGGCCCAGGCCGTTGCTGGAGTCGAGAGTTGAAGGAGGGGTTCCCTCGGCGCCGGCGACCAGCGAGGAAAAGGAGACTCGCCGAGAACTGGCCGAGTTTGTTCGCCGGGCCTATCGCCAAAGGTTGATGATTAGCACCCAGGGGGCGTTCTCGGCGAGGCTGGATGCCGAGACGTTTTTGATCACGCCGCACCACGTCGATCGCAGCACCCTGGAGGCGTCGGAGTTGGTGAGGGTGCGCGGGGGCTCGCCCGAGGCGGGGCAAGTGCCGAGTTCCTCGGCTCGCAACCACCGGGCGATCTACGAGGCGCATCCCGAGGTCCGGGCGATCGTCAACGCCTATCCGGTCAACGGGACGGCGTTCAGCGTCAGCGACGTGCTCCTGGACACGCGGACGATCCCCGAGAGCTACGTGTTTCTCAGGGACGTCCGTCGGCTGCCGTATGGCGTGCAGTTGGGGGACGGGCGGGAACTGGCGTCGCTGGCCTCGCTGAGGGACCCGATCACCTTGCTGTCCAACGACGGGGTGCAGGTCTGCGGGACGAGTATTCTGGACGCCTTCGACCGCCTGGAAGTGCTGGAGTCGACGGCCGAGGCGATCATCCTGGGTATGGGCCTCGGGGGCATCCACGTCATGCCGGAGGCGGCCATCAACGACCTGAAGGTGGCGTTTGGGCTGACTTGAATCAAAAGCTCGGAAGTCCCCAAATGCGAGCACAGGCTCTCGACTGCCAGACCTTCGAGTCACGCTTGTTGTGGAAGATGGCGATGACTTCGATCCGATCGTCCAGGATTCGATAAAATTGTCCATGGGGGAACTGTCGGACGCGGACTCGCCGGATGCCCCGGTGAACTTCCGCGGGAAGCTCCGGGACCTGGCCGATCCGGTCGAGGGCCTTCTGGACGTGCTCGAGGAATCGCTCCCCAAGTCGACCCTGCCGCTCGTACCAGGCCGTTGATTCGTCGAATTCGCGGTCGGCTGCCGGACTGAGGATTACCGGCAAATTCATGGCCGGAGTCGTCCGAGGACCCTGGCCTTGACCGTTTCCCAGGGCGTTCGGGCAGTCGAGAGGAGGGAGGGTCACGCGGCGCTGGGGTCAGGTGGTCGCCCACCAGCGACGGCTGACCCAGAGGAACAGCAGCATGTTCGCGGTAATCGTCACGACCCAACCGAGAGGCCAGATCGGTGAAATGCCGTGCCTTGATGAGAGGTCTCGGAGGGTTGCCCCCATCGCGGCCACGCTGACCAGGACGTTTGCCGCGGAGAGCCACCAGGGCGGTTGCGAGAGGGCGAGGTTCGCGACCGCCGCGGGCAGCAGCGCGACCGAGCCGAGCAGGCAGGTGCAGCCCAGGTCGTTCCAGTAGGTCCGGCGCTGGGGCGATGTCATCGCGAGGGCGGAGGCGATCAACTGGATCGCCCAGGTGAAACTGGGGACGACCATGCCGAGGGAGAGGACCTCGGCGGTCGGGGTGTGGGGGGCCAGGCGGATCAGCGACCCGGAAAACGCGGCGGTGACGATGCCCCCGGCGGCGAACCACCCGGCCGTCGCCACCAAGGAGGGTTCGGGCGGGCTCCACGAACCGATCGTGTTCACGATTTTTTCCCATGACGTTGGCTTGGGCCGCTTACTCGTCGGAGAACCCGTCGGTCGCCTCCCGAATCATCGCCGACACCTGCTCAAGTAGGGTGCCGCACTGCCTCGGCAGAGTCCCGCAGCGAAACCGGAACTCGGTCCGGACTTGCCGCATCCGCTCCAGAACCTCGGCCGGGACGGGTTCCTCGTCTTCGTCGACTTCCGAGTCCCGCTGGTAGTCGGCGAAGTTGAAGGTCCCGCAGGAGAACGAGCACCAACCCAGTTTCTCGGCCATCCCGAGTCGGTCGAGCGCCGGCTTGTCCGCCTTTTGGAGCGACCGCTCGACCGCTTCGGTGGTCTCGGCGTCCTCGGCGGCCCAGCCAATGATCACGAAGCCCCGGCCGTACAGGGACTCGTCGAGCCGCTCGTCCGGCCCCAGCGGCATCCCATCGAGGCCGAGGAACCGAAGCTCCAGACCCTGACGGCTCGCCAACTCCCGCAACTGAGTGCCGCTCAGGGCCGGCTGTTGCGTGTAGACCGATGTTTCGACGGACATGCTCATGCCTCCTCTGGAGGTCGCTCCTGGCATGATGCCACGCGGGTCGGTGGGTGGGAAGTCGATCCCGTCATGTAACGACCCGGCTTATCAACGGATCGAAGTCGAGGTCAGGGCTGGTCATGGTTCGGGTGCTTGCTGCCAGGGCTATCCTGCCAACGGTCGGTCAAAGCGTGGCTCCCGCGATTCGCCGGGGGGCTCGGCACTTCCGCCGGACCAGGTTAAACTGGGGCGATGCACGACAAATACAAGAAGGCGTTTCGAGGGCCTCGGGGTGGGGTGGGGGATCGGCTTCGTCGGCAGATCGCCACGGAGGCGGCCAAGCGGCTTTATGGGGTTTTGGGCCCGTTGGCTGGGGAGTCGACCTTGCGCGAGGCCGATGCCTCCACCTATTACACCGCCAAGCGCAAGGCCGCGGCCGTTCTGGGGCATCGGGTTCGGCCGGGGGACCTTCCCAGCGACTCGGAGGTCCGTGAGCAGGTTCTGGCTTTGGCCCGCTCCGGGGCTCAGGGTTCGGGCATTGAGGTTGAGGCCGAGGAGGCGGAGGCGGAGGCGCTGGTCCCGGGCGAGCATCTGGACCGGTTCGCCCTGTATCGACTGCGGTTGGAACCCTTGGCGGCCGTGAAGTTGGACCCTCGAACGCATCCCGAGGGGGATGCGCTTTATCACAGTCTCCAGGTGTTCGAGCGGGCCAAGGATGTTCGGCCGTTCGATGAGGAGTTGCTGACGGCGGCCTTGCTTCATGAGGTTGGTCGGGTGATCGACCCACGCGACCCGGTCCCTGCCGCGTTGGAGGCGTTGCGGGGGGCGATTACCCCGAGGGCGGCTTGGCTGATCGAGCACGTCCGGGAGGCCGAGGGGTTGCGGCGGCGGACCCTGGATGCGAGGGCTCGTCGGGAGCTGGAGACTTCGGAGTGGCTGGAGGATCTGGTCCTTCTTGGGGAGCTGGACGCGGCCGGGCGAGTGGTTGGGGCCCCGGTGGGGACGGTTGTTGAGGCGCTGGCCTACCTTCGAGGGCTGGAGGACGAGGATTACTTGCGGGACTGACGAGGGGAGCCCGGGGGGTCGCCGCCGAAGGACCCGGCGAGGGTTTCGGTTCGGAGTGGGGGAGCCGCTTCCCTGTTGAGGGGGACGAATTCCAGGACGGTGTAGCGGTCTTCCAGGTCTCCGTAGCGGCCGGTGTCGATGTTGACGTCGAAGGTGGCCCGGGAGCGGAGGGTGTAGCGGCGGGTCATCCCATTTAGCCAGTTCTGGAAGGCTGGATCTTCCTTGGGCCACTGGTTGTAGAAGACGCAGGCCAGGGGGTGATCGTCGGTGATGCGGTCCCAGGCCGGCGGGGTGCCCGGAGGGTGGGTGCCGTGGAGGGCCCGGTTGCAGAGGTAGAGGGCGGTGCGGCCGTGGTCCCAGTGGGCGGGGTCGAGGGTCAGGCCGAGGTCCGACTTGACGCAGGCGACCTCGGCGTGGCGGCCTTTTTCCGACCACAGCCAGCGGGCGAACTCTCGACTGCGCTGGTCGCAGGTGGAGCGGCCCGGGGAGAGGATTTCGCCAACGAGAAGGGCCGATCCGGTGGCGGCCAGGGCGGCGAGAGCGACGACGGTCCGGCGGGTTCGGCGGCCGGGGGTTCGGGTCCAGGAGAAGAGTCGGTCGACGCCGAGGCCGGCCAGGAGGCAGGTGGCCGGGGCGGCGTATTGCATGACGCGGGGGGTCTCGCCGTAGGGGTAGGCATGAACCGCCGCGGCTAGCAGGTTCAGGGCGAACGGGCCGGCCAGGAGGGCGAGCGTGGGGCGGTTTCGGCGGGCGATCAAGGTCACAAGGCCGGCGAGGACGGCCAGGGCCGTGACGAGGCTGAGGCCGTGGGCCCCTCCGGCCGGGTAGGCGAACATATGGCCGGTGTGGACCTCCGCCAGCCAGCGCAGCAGGGCGACGGCGGAGGTACGCGGCGGGAACGCCTCGGACCAGTACTCGGTCATCGGGCCGGCCGAGACGTCGCGGGCCTGGACGGCGGTGAAGCCCAGGTAGAGGGCCAGGAATGTCGCCGCCGAGCCCGACAGGAACAGGCCAAAGGGGAGGAGGGTTCCGGCCTGCCGCCCCCGCCAGGCTGGACGAACGAGGGCCAGCGCGACCCCGCCCACGACGAACGCCACCGGGTGCGAACCCAAGACGGCCAGAGGCCCCAACGCCGCGAGGGTCCAGGCCCAGCGGCGGGCTTGCTCGGGTCGTCGCAACCATTCGGCGGCGGGGACCAGCAGCGCCAGGGCCGCCAGGAGGTCCGAGGCGTAGGGCTTGACCTCGGCCGAGTGGCGGATCGGGTAGTACGAGACGGCGAACACCGCCAACGCCAGCAAGCCCGGCACCCCGCCGACCAGCAGCGCGGCCAGCCGGCGGAACAGCACCATCGAGGCCAGGGCGCAAAGAATTGGGACCAGTCGCAACGACCACTCGTGGAAGCCCAGAAGCTTCACGGCCGTGCGCTCGGCCCACAGGAAGCCGATCGGGCAGATCTGGTGGTAGGTCATCGGCCGCAGGAGGTCTCGATAGCCTCGGTCCAGGAAGTCGACGGCGACGAAGGCCTCATCCCCCCACAGTGGGTAGTTCAGCAGGTAGCGGACCAGGCGGATGGTCACCCCCAGCGCAAGGAAGACCCAGGTGGCTCGGCGGAGGAGTGTGGGGGAAGGGAGGCGATTCAACGACTTCCCCCCTTCCCTGGCGAGGCGAAACGGGCCACGGCGGGCGGTTGGCGGGGGGAGAACTCGAAGACGGTGATGCGTTCGAGCCGGGGAGGATCGCCGGGCCCGGCCATGTCGATGATCTGGTCTCGGCGTTCCTTCCGTTCGAAACGCTGGCCCATGTCGACCAACCAGGCGAGGGCCTCGGGGCTTTCGGGCCGAAGTTCGTGAGGTAGGACGACGAGCAGGGGGTGTTCGCTGGTGATCGCATCCCAGCGGGGGCCGGTGTGTCCCTGGGGGCGGTTGCGTCGCTGGGGGGAATGGATCGCCTGGTTGCAGAGGTAGACGGAGGTGCGGAAGCGAGGGGAGCCCCGTTCGGCCAGGCCGAAGTCCCGGCAGGCGCAGGCGATTTCAGCGTTCTGACCCAGCGCTGGCCAGAAGTCCCGGGCGAAGTCGCGGGCGCGGGCGTCGTAGGGCATGCGATAAGGGTGCGCCGCGGCGGCCAGCAACGGGGCGATTCCCGCCGTGGTCAGCAAGGCGAGAGTGGCGACGGTGGCTCTTTGACGGAGGCGGGGGCGGGGCAGACCGTCCAGTAATCTTGCCGCGCCGAGGCCGACCAGCAGGCAAATGCTCGGGGCGAGGAACTGGGCGATGCGGGCCTCTCCACCGTAAGGGTAGCGGCGCAGGGCGGCGGCCAGCAGGGTCAGGCCGAAGGGGGCGAGGCAAACGGCCAGGGCGGCTCGTCGTTGGGATCTCGCCAGGGCAAAGGCGCCGACCAGGAACAGCGCCAGGGCCGGGGCGCTGGCCCCCCGACGACCGCCACCAGGGTAGGCGAACATGCTTCCGGTGTGAATTTCGGCCAGCCATCTTAGCAGGGCGAGCGGACCAGTCCGGGGCGGGAACGAGTCGGCCCAGTAGGCCCGCAGACCGGGCAGGACGACCTCCTGAGAGCGCGTCAGGCTTGCGAACAGGCCCAGAAACGTCAACGAGACCGCCGCGCCGTAGGCGAGGAAGGCCACTCGAACCCGGGAATCGGCAGATCGCCAAACGGAAGGAATCAGCACCAGGCCGATCCCCCCGGCGACGAAGACCGACGGGTGCGAGAATGCCAAGGCCGGCGCCGCCAGAGCCGCGAGGGTCCAGAGGGATCGGGGGCGGGACGGGTCTCGCAGGAAGGCCAGGGCCGGGGTCAGCAGCGCCAGGGCCACGAGCAGGTCGGTGGCGTAGGGCTTGACCTCCGAGGCGTGGCGGATCGGGTGGAAGGCGACCGCGAAGACCGCCAACGCCAGCAGCCGGGCCCGCCCCTCCAGCAAAAGCCCCGACGCCCGGGCGAACAGCGGCACGCTGGCGACCCCGCACAGCAGGGGGAACAGCCTCAAGGACCACTCCCGGAACCCCAGCAGCTTCACGGCGGCGAGTTCGGCCCAGAGAAACCCGATCGGGGCGACCTGGCCGTACTCCAGGGGCCCGAGCAGGCCGAGGAAGTCACGGTCCAGGAAGTTGACGGCCAGGAACGCCTCGTCCCCCCAGAGTGGGTAATTCAGAGCGAACCGGGCCAGCCGCAGGGAAACTCCCAGCGCGACGAACGCGGCGATCACCCGGGAAGCGGGGGGCGTTTCGGGTGTTTGGGCGGTGGTGGGGTCCAACGGGGTCGGGCCTCCGGCCGTCGGTCGGGGGTCGGTTGGGCGCCGGCGTTCCTTTGGCGGCGCGGCGGCACTCTAGCAACTCGGGGCCGGGCCGGCAACGCGGCTCGGCTCGACTGTTGGCGGGGTCGGCCGGGCGGTAGAATCGGGGACGCGGGGGTCCCGACGACTCGGAAGGATCATCCCCCGTCTTTCCCCGTCCCCCGGAACCGTCGCGGCATGGTCCCCTCTCCCGAGCAGATTCGCATGGCGGCCTATTTTCGCTGGAGACGGCGGGGCGAGGGGCATGGTCTCGACCAGCAGGACTGGGACGCCGCCGAGCAGGAGGCCCGGTTCACGGTGAATTACCAGGTCGTCGCCTCGTACCGGTTGGATGGGCCGGCTCGGACCGTCGTCGGGGGCGAGGGCCGGACGCGAGTCTGCCGCTTCTGCGAGCGCTCGGCGCCGAGGGCGAAATTCGCGGCGGTCGAGTCGGTGCCAACCCTGCCGGCGGAACTGGGCAACACATCCTTGGTCTCGGCCGACCTGTGCGAGGAGTGCCGAGAGGAGTTCGCCGAAAGCCTCGACGGCGAGTTCCGCCGGTCGGTCCTACCGCTGCTGACGCGAGGCGAGGGCGGTGGTCCGCTGCCGATCGCCGCGTACAAATCGCTGGTGAGGCTGGGGCTGGGAATTTTGCCGGGGCGGGATCTGGACGACTTCCGGGACGCGATGGAGTGGGTGGGCAACCCCGACCACGACTTCGACGGAGGCGTCTTCGCCGAGTTTGGCGTGCAGTGGCACCGGGCCTTGCATCCCGCCAGCGGACCCTGGGCGGCGCTGGCCAGGAGGGTCGAGGCGGACGTTCTGATGCCGTCGGTGCTGTTTTTCCTGGGGACGAGGACGAACAGCCTGCAAGTCCCCCTGCCGCTGGGTTCTCGGGACGAAGACCTGGAGGGGCACGCGGCGACTTTCCCGAAAGTGGCCTCTCCGGTCGAGCCTCGCGACGGCGTCTCAACCTTCTTACCGGTGGCCTCCCGGAAGGCCCGGCGGGCCTTGCCGCTGAGTTGAACGAGTCCTGTCGTTGAGAAAGCGGGAGGGTGGCAGATGGGTCAGTCGCGGCTGGTGGCGATCGACCGGCCCGAGGTGGCGCCTCTGGCGATCTCGGAGCGGTTGCGTTCTCAACTGGTGTACTTCGCGGGGGTGCCGGACCCGGCCGAGGGGCCCCCGCCCGGGGAGCACGAATTCGTCTTCACCCCGACCGACGTCGCCCGCTGGGCCGACGAGGGGGTCTTCTACCTGGTCTCGCCGCTGGACACCGACCGGATGACCGAGGTGGAACTGAGCGAGGAGCAAGAAACGCTGGTGCAATGGCTCCACCGCCAAGGCGTGCGCCGGGCGCGGTTGGAGGGGTGAGGGCATGAGGCGAGACCTTCGGGCGGGTGGGACCAGCGCGCCCGGAACGGATCAGGGGTCAATCCTCGGCCGCATCCGTCATGGGGGAACGGGTCGAGGCGATTGGCATCCGGGGTGGGGCGGTCTCCCACATCAGGCGGACTTCCTCGGGAGTGAGCCCATAAGCCTCATTGACCAGATCGCTGACGCGCTGCTCCAGTTCGCGGGCCTCGGTGGCGAGGACCTGGGCGGGGACGAGGGTCCGGGCATGCTCGTCGCGAAGGCCGCGAAGGGCGGCCAGGCTCAGCGGCTTCTTCCGCCCCCGGACCTTCTTGACCTCGGCGACCGGGGCGTCGGAGTCGAGGGAGATCGGGTTGCGAAGCCGCATGGTCGGCTCGGCGATGTCGTGTTCAACCTTGAGCCAGTCGAGGAGGTCTCTCCTTGTCAGTTGCTGATAGGTAGTGTTCTCGACCACTCGTCGCGTGGCTGTCTCGATGCCTGTTCGGACGTCATCGGTCGGAGTGGCGATCGGCAGTTTTTCGACCAGGAAGGCGACCGGCGACAGGGCCTCGTCCTTCATGTGCGGCAGGAACCGCCAGTTATGCCACCACATCAGCGGTGAGTTTAGCAGACCCAAGAGGTAATGATCGCCACTCGCGACGAAGAAAGTCTTGTTGTTGCCGAGCATGCCAGCCATGTCGATGGCGTAGGATGGGTGAAACTGGATCTCCTGGTAGGCCACCTTCGGCTGCTCGAACGCTCGCCAGTAGGCGCACGAGCGGAGTTCCCACCAGAAGCGGCCCTTGTCCTGACGCTGAGCCAGGGCGGGTTCCAAAGGTTTCATGTAGTCGTAGATGCTTGGAAACGTCCGCCGGAACACGTCCTCGGCACGTTCGCCCGCGTTTGACCAGGCCCACTCGAAGTCGCCGCTCGACTTCAGGGTGATCATCCAGAGCCCGTCCCAGTCAGAGCGCCAACGCTTGATGTCCTGGCCACGCGCATAGGGCTTGATGATCTCGGCACATCCCGGATGCGAGGCGACCAGAATGACTCTCGTTTGAGTATCAATAAGGAAAGCGTTATTATATCCCGTTTTGATCCCCATCAACGGACGCACGCCAGCGAAGTCGGCCAGTGACTGCCCCACCCCACGAATCTTGGTCAACAGAGTCGCGACCTCTTTCGGTTCCAATGACCAGGCAGACGAGCGGAGGCTACTCCGCTCGATGTCGAAGCCCTGCCCGGCAATCTGCACGCCAAGGTCGCTGATGCGTAACTGCTCACGGGAGATCGCACAGACCCGCGTGTTTGCCGGGGAGGGGTGATCGGTCGGCTTCCGGACCACGACGATTGACGGGAACACGTCCGCATCCTCGAAGATCTGCTTCGCGTGGCCGAAGTCGATCACGGACTCCACCCAGGCGTCCTCGGCGAAGAAGCGACGTAGCGGCTCGCCGTAGGCCGCCTTGAGCCACTTGTTCGTGACGATGAACGACATGCGACCGCCCGGCCGCAGCACCCGCATTGCCAGCTCGTAGAAGTAGACGTAAAGGTCGGCGACCCCGTGATAGGTCTTGAAGTGGTCCTTGAGGTAGGATTTGTAGGGCGTAATCCACTCCTGGCGGACGTAAGGGGGGTTGCCCACGACCACGTCGAACCCGCCCCGGTCGAAGACCTCGGGGAAGGCGGCTTGCCAGTCGAACGCCTTGGGATGGACCGTCGAGTCGCCGATGACGCTGTTGCCGACGCGGAGGGTGTGGTCCAGGCTGGTCAGGGCCTTGCCTCGCTGGGCCGTCTTGATCCAGAGGCTGAGGCGGGCGATCTGGACGGCCTCGCCGTTGAGGTCCACCCCGTAGAGGTTGTCCTGCAAGATGCGGCGGTCGAGGTCGAAGAGGGTGCGGTCGCCCCGGAGTTCCTCCAGGCGGTCATTGGACCGCTGGTACGCCTGGTAAAGTTGCTCGAAGGCTTCGATGAGGAAGGCGCCGCTGCCACAAGAGGGGTCGAGGACGCGGAGGGTGGCCAGCCCCTCGTCCTGCTACACCTCCCAGAAGCGCACGAGGGCCTCGGTCTGAGGTCCGTTGAGCTTCGCGCGGTCATAGACCCGGGGGTCCGCCAGGACGCGGCGGGCCGTGCCCTCGGCCTCGGCGGCGTGACGGGCCCTCAGGGTCTCGAACCGGTCCTCCAGGACGGTGCCGAGCGCCTGGCCGACGATGTAGCGGGTGATGAAGGCGGGGGTGTAGAAGGCCCCCTCCTTCTTGCGGCGGCTGGCGTGCTGCTCGCGGTTTTGCCGTTCCTCCCGCCCTTCCAGTTCGTTGTGCAGTTTCTCCAGGTCGCTGATCGATTGCTCGAAGATGTGCCCCAGGATCTCGACGTCTACCAGCTTGCCGTCCGCGTCGTCGCCCACGTCTCGCGGGGAGCGGTACTCGTAATCGGCCAGATCCTGGAAATAGCGGCAGATCTCGTCGGGGACGGCCAGGCGGTCCAGAAGCGGGTCGTCGGCGAAGAGGCCGCCGTTGTAGGCGGGGATGTTGAGCGTGGGGTTGCCCACGTTGACCGAGCGGAACAGGCCCCGGAAGTTCTCCCAGATGGGGCGAGGGTTGTAGGGGTCGGCGTGTTCGTAAGCCCGGCGAATCGACTCGGCCGGCAGCAGGCCCCGATCCTCGCAGAAGGAGCAAAACAGGACGCGGTCGAGCATCTTCTGGGTCGCGACCAGGATGTCCTGGGGCGGGAGGCTGGGGTTTTCCCGGCACAGGTGATCGAAGGCGTCTTCCCGGAGGTTGGCGTACCGGACGTAGAATTCCTTGGTCAGCTCTTTGCCAACCTTCTCCGAGGCGGTCGCCAGCTCGTCGAGGTGACACGGCCCCACGAGGGGAACGACCCGCTCGGCGGCCAGGAGGAAGACGAATTTCTTGAGCAGGTCGTCGTCGGTCGCCAGACTGATGGTGTCGAACGACTCGTAGGTGTACTGGTCGGCCGCCTTGTGGTAGAGGCGCGTCTGTCGCATCGACGTGACGACGATCCAGTCGCAGGGCAGGTTGATCGCGTAGCGGTAGCCCTGGTCGACGGCCGACATCTTCCGGCCGGCGAAGGGTCGGTCCAGCGGGTCCTTCGGGCCTTTCCCCTCGACGGCGACGACAAATCGCTGATGGCCGGGCCGGAAGTCGCCGAGGACCGCGTCGGCGAACTTCCCGTCGACGACGACGTGTTTCTCCCAGGACACCGTATAACGGTGGGGATCGTCGACGGCCCGCGTGTAACCGAGTAGGCCGCGGACGACGTCGGACAGGAAGTCGGGGAGCAGCTCCTTTTCCTTGAAGGCGTCGGCCTTGCCCGTGGCGAGCAGTTCCGCCCACCTGCCGAGCCTCGGCCGTGACGCCGCGACCTGCTCAGGAAGCCGGAAGGCCGCGAGGAGGGGCCGCAGAACCTCGGGACGGAACAACGGCTTGGCTTCGACAGGCACGATACGCTCTCTCGGGCAAACCCCCCGACCTGGTGGTTGTGATCGTAGCGAGGCCAACCCGCGCCCGCCAGGGCCCCGACGTCAACGTCAAACGGGGGCAAGGTCCGCTTCATCGAGGGCGGATCGGTGAAGGCTCCGAAGAGGATCCGAAGACCCCCTGGCATCGAAGCAGGGGGCGACCTCGCCCAAGATTCAACGAGGATTGGGGATCGCCGTCATCGCCAGAATGGGTTGGGACGGTGCGGACTCTGGGACCTCGTTGGGACGGGCGGCGAGGGGTCGGCGGATCGCGCTGGGGGTTGGCGTCGGCGCTGGCCGCGATGGCGCGGCCTTCGCTGCCAGTCGGGGTTGGGGGACGATCCGGATTCGGCCGTCGGTCCCGGGCGTGACCCGGATGATGCCTCGGCGAATCGCAACGCGGATGCGGGCCTGGGAGGCCTGGGTCCAGGAGGTTTCCTGCAACTGTTCCCAATCGCCCTGATCTTGGGGGCGGGCCAGACTTCGCGCCAGACCGTTCATGGTCGGCTTTCCTGAGAGGAAGGAGGGACGGAGCGGCGTCGCCTTCATCCTCAACTCTACACGACCCAACACTCGGTTGCTAGCGTGGATGGCGGGAAAGGTTGGCGCGAGGCGTCAGGCGCGGGCGGTGTGGCCCGGTCGGAGCGGCGGGGGTTGCGAAAGATCCTGGGGCGTGGGAGGCGGAGTAAGGTTGGCGGACCGCAGCAGGGTCCCCTTCCAGGGGTGGACGCAGTTGAGGCAGGACCAGCGCCAGACCAGGGCGGAGCGGAAGGCTCGGGACAGCAGGACGAAGGGGGCGAACCAGCCGGCCGGGGTGGCGAGGATTCCCTGCTCGCACCAGTGGGCGGTGCGGTTCCCGCAGGTCCGGCAGAAACGCTCTTCCAGCCGATATCCCACTGATCGACCTCCAGTTGTCGCGTTCCTGGGGCGGAATAGCTTTTTCAAGCATAACAAGGGGCCTACGATTTGACAGGAAAATTTGGGCTAATGTTTGGAGGATTTCGCGGGCAAGGAGGGATTGGGGACAATTGACCGGGGCGGCGCGGGTCGGGACAATACGGCCGGGCATCCCAAGGCCGGACGAGTGTGAACGATCATGCATGAATTGTTGCGCCAGCTTCGCGAGTCGAACAGGACCAAGATCGTCATGCTGGTGGCCGACGGGCTGGGCGGCCTGCCGATTGAGCCGGGGGGGAAGACGGAGCTGGAGACGGCCCGAACGCCTCACCTGGATGCCCTGGCGAGTGAGGGAGTGGTAGGATTGAGCACCCCGGTGGCGCCGGGGATCGCGCCTGGGTCGGGACCGGGGCACCTGGGGCTGTTTGGGTTCGATCCCTTGAAGCACGACATCGGCCGAGGGGTGCTGGAGGCGCTGGGCATTGGCGTGGAGGTCGGGCCTCTCGACGTGGCGATCCGCGGGAATTTCTGCACGATCGACGACCAGGGGCGCGTCACCGACCGTCGGGCCGGGCGGATCGCGACGGAGGTCTGCGAACAACTGGTGGCCAAGCTGCGCCAGCAGATCGCCATCGACGGAGTGGAGACGCTGATCGAGCCGGTCCGCGAGTACCGCCTGGTGGTCCGTTTCCGCGGCGAGGGGCTGGGCGACGACGTGGCCGACACCGACCCGCTGTCCACCGGCTTGCACACCCTGGAGCCCAAGGCCGGCTCGGCGGGCTCGGAGAAAACCGCGAGAATCGCCGCCGAGTTCCTCCGCCAGGCCAAGGTGATCCTCAAGGACGAGCGGCCGGCGAACTTCCTGATGATGCGAGGGTTCGCCAAGTTCCCCCAGATCGCCACGATGGAGGAAGCCTACGGGCTAAAGGCGGTGGCGATCGCGGTCTACCCGATGTATCGGGGGCTGGCCCGGCTGGTGGGGATGACGGTGGTCGACCCGGGCAAGACCCTGGCCGACCAGATGGCGGCGGCAAAGGCTCAGTGGGGATCTTACGACTTCTTCTTCCTGCATTACAAGTACACCGATAGCACCGGCGAGGATGGCGACTTCGCCAAGAAGGTGGAGATGATCGAGGCTCTGGACGCCGAGATTCCCAAGCTCGTCGCCTTGAAGCCCGACGTCTTGATCGTGACGGGTGACCACTCAACGCCCAGCCGGATGAAGTCGCACAGCTTCCACCCGGTGCCAACGCTGCTCTGGGCCCCGGCGACCGTGCGACCGGACTACGTGACGACCTTCGGCGAGCGGCCGGCGTTGCAGGGGGGGCTGGGTCAATTCCTGGCCAAGGACCTGATGCCGCTGGCGTTGGCGCATGCCAACCGGTTGCAGAAGTTCGGGGCGTGACCTGTTGAAGAGGGGAGGCGGGCCGATGAGTTTGTCTGTCAGGGAGGAGCAGGTTGTCTCCGCCGAGGAACACTTCATCGCGGCATTGTATCAGGTCGCTCGTTGGGAGTTCCCCGAGGAATATGGCTCCGCTAGCCGGCGTACGACGTACGACTACCTCTCCCCCGCGAAATCCCTGGCTCTCTACGAAACGCTTTTGACTTTCTATCGATTGGCAGGCGATCCATTTCGCGACGAACTTCCGGAACTTCAAGACCGATTGCGGGAGGCGATTTCTAGGCTGAATGAGGCGTTGGTCGCGGCGAAGTCCCTGGAGAAGCCGTCCCCGGAGCAGGTCGCCGGGGTCAGGACTCGACTCCCCAACGTGTTCGCCGCGACACGAGCGATCGTGCTACCAGAATGGGAGCGGGCGGTCGAAGCCCTGTTGGAGGACGTGGAAACCTGGGTCAAGTCCGCGGGCGGGCTGGTCCGGCGCGATAAGGCGACGATTGAGGGGGAAGCTTACCTGGGTTCGTATTCACTGACTCAGATACTGTTTTTTGTCGAAGGCCAGCATTTTCTGGTCGACCCGGTTTCACGATTCGTTCCTGGCGCCCGGGGACTTGTCGATTTCCGCGCTGTGCCCTCGCACAGTCTGGTCTTGATTCCAAGACTGGCCAACGGTTGGATGATCGAGATTGAACCCGGACCGACGTCTCGTGAAACGGTGTCGGTTCCCTGGAGTGAAACAGCATTCCGGGAAGGGCTGCTTTGGTTGAAGGCCAATGCATGAGCGAGCTTCAGCGTCGTCTTAAAAGGATGGACGCGCTCGAACGCGAATACTTTGCGGCATGTTCGGCCGTGGATTTGCTCCAGAATGCCCTTCGCCAGGACCCGAACTGGGCGAAGCAGGGAGAGTGGAGTGTCAGGGATGCCAAGGCGTTGTCGGAGAATCTGGATTCGACATTTTTGATCCGCCTCTTCGCGGAATTCGAAGCGGGCCTTCGCGCCGTCTGGAGAGATTCTTTCGACCAGAAGTCGATGCCTCGGATGAGAGACTTGATCATAGCTCTCGCAAGCAAACGCCGGATTCCCGAAAAGGTCCAATCCCCAGTCGACGAGGTTCGCGATTACCGCAACAGTTTGGTCCACGAGTGGAGTCGAGACAAGGCTGTAATCCCGCTCACTTTTTCCGCGGCGAAGCAACGCCTTCACCGCTATTTCGGTCGGATGCCTTCGCACTGGTCTCCCGGCCCGCCTTCGCCGTGAGATAGGCCAGAAGGTCGCGCATCTTCGCTTCGCCCAGCGCCCCGGCCAGTCCCACTGGCATCAACGACGTGGTGGCGGGACGCAGTTCATCGACGTCGGCGAGGGGGACGCGAGTGGAGTGGGCCTCGGCGTCGAGGACTCTCAGGGCATCGGCGCCGTCGGCTCGGACGATTCCGGAGAGGACCTGGCCACTTTTTAGGGCCACGGTGTAGGGGACGTAGTCGGGGCGAATCAAGACGCTGGGGCGGTCGATGTCTCGGTAGACGGCGGCGGGGTCGGCCCCGGTGAGGTGGTCGAGGCTGGGCCCGACCTCGCCGCCTTTTCCGTTGCGGCGGTGGCAGGTCGCGCAGTTGGCCTCCTTGCCGAGGTAGATCGCCTCGCCGCGGTTGGGGTCGCCGCCGTTGAGGGCAAAGGGGGGCGGCTCGTCGGGCGGAGCGGCCGTTGGGGTCGCCGGGGCCCAGGGTAGGTGGGTCCGGGACGCGGCAAGGGGTGACTCGGGCGTCGCTTCGTCGGGACGGAGGGTGACTCTCAAGGAAAGGGGGGAGCTGCCCGAGGAAACCGTCAAGGCCAGGTCGAGGGGCTCGCCGATCGGTTCGGGGCGGGCCTCGATCCGGGCGGGGTTGGCCAGGTCGAAGGCCTCGCCGCCAACGGTGGCTTCGTGGACCGGGCCGTTGGATTCCAGGCGGAGGGTGGGGCGGCCCGGGGGAAGGTCCACCAGGGTCGTCAGTGTCAGCTTGCCGGGGCTGGCCAGGCGGGCCAGGGCTCGGGCGTGTTCGGGGGACCGCTCGGCGAGGGCTCGCAGGGCGTTGGTGTCGGGCGAGGGCCACCAGGTTGGGGAATCGAGGGCGTCGTCCCAGGTCGCCAGGACGCCCGAGAGGTCGTAGGCGATTGGTGCGAAGCTGGGAAGGCGCAGGGTGTACGTCCCCGGGCGGGAGTGGGGGTCGGTGGCGAGGATCAGGGTGCGGCCGTCGTCGGCGAGGCGGGCGGCGGCGATGTTGATGTGTCCCCCCAGCGCCGACTGGCCCGGCTCGGTCAGGTCGATTGCTTGGCCAACCAACTTCGCGGAGAGGTCCGGGCCGACCGGGCGGGGGAAGGCGACCCGTACCTCCATCGGGCCGGCGGGCCAGGCCACGGGCGGGCGGGGCCCGTCGGGGGCCGCGGAGGCGATCGCCAGGGCGAGAATTCTTGCCAAAGGGCCGTTCATGGGCGGGGCGCCGTCGGGGGTGGGTTCAATCGGATGGATTTTAGGCGTCGGGGCGAGACCCGTCACGAGCAGCGCTCGCAGGCGATCGGCGGCGGGATGGTCTGGGTGGCGTTCATCAGGCGGAGGCGGTCGATCCGCATCAGGGAGCAGACTGGGCAAGTTGCGAACGATTTGACGTCCCAAAGGTCGGCGAAGACCCTTAGGGCGCAAAGGCCGATCCCGTATTCGAGACACGTTTCGATTGAACGTAAAGAAGGTGGTTGAAAGTCTCCGGACGCCCTGAGGGCTTCCATCGCACCATTGTTCGCCCGGGTGGGGATGAGTGAGCAGACACTAGCTCCACAATCGAAGGCGAAGTCGAGCGACCGTTGGGCCCATTCGACCCCTTCCGCCTCGTTGAGCCACGGTGGGCGGACCAGTAGGAAGACACGGAGGGCGATTCCGGCGTTTCGCAGAAACTCGGCGGCCCTTCGGAACTGGTCGAGGGTCATCCGTTTGTTGAGGCGTTCGAGGATCTCGGGGTGGGCGGTCTCCAGGCCGAGGGCGACTTCCAGGCGGCCGGGGTTGAGGCGTTGGGTGAATTTGAGGACGTTCGGGCCGACGAGGGTGGGGTGGCACTCGACGATCGTGCGGCCGAAGGGGCGGGCCAGTTCGGCGAGGGCTTCATGCTCGGACGGGGGGATGGCGAGGGGGTCGAAGAAGCTGCCAGCGTTGTAGAGCTTCAACGCCGAAAGCGGTCCAGGGGGCATCGGCGGCAGGCGGTCCAGTGCGTGGCGGACCTGTTCGGCCAGGGCGCCCTCGGGGACGGTGCTCTCCAGCGTGTTGCGCCAGAGGTCGCACATCAGGCAGCGCCAGGGACATTCGCGGTTGGTCAGGAAGATCGTGGCGATCTCGACCGGGTGGCCGTCTGGGCCGGGTTCAGATTCGGCCAGGAACGCATAGGGGATGCGTGGGTCGAGGACGTTGCGTGGCGGACGGCGCTCGACGATCCAGCGGTCGCGGGCGGCGGGGGTGTCGGGGTAGGTGGTCATGGGTTGGGGCGCACAATAGGAACGTGCCGGGGAGCTGTCCCTCCTTGGGAGCGGAGGGACGAGAGAGACACGCGCGGCCCACTGCCCGTCTTCGGTTCAGGCGGGGACGGCGTTGCCGGAGACCCGCTCGGCGTCGGGGGCGCCGGTGGTTCGCAGACGGTCTTCCCACTGGCGGAGGAACACCTGGCGGCACCAGGTTTTGCTGACCTTCCAATGGCGATACGACCCCCCAGCCCCGTCCTGGAACCGGCGCTTGGGATAGACCGGCATCGTCAAGCCCGTGACCGCTTCGACCCCGGCCCGGACGATGTCGGCCTTGAGGGTATAGAGCCGTTCGACGCTGCCATGGAGCAACGCCTCGAAGGGGATCGACGCGGCGGCGGCGATCGCCGTCCGGGCCGTGTAGGGACTGAACGCGGTGAAGCCCAGACGCTCGGCCGGGGCATAGGTTCGGATGTAAGAGCGTGACAGCCCCCCCGAGTAGGTCAAGCTATGCTTGATCGCGTCGATCCCCCAGCCTTCCTGGTAGAGCAGAGGATTTTTGAGGATGCTGGAGAGGGTCAGGTCCGAGTCCTCCAGCGGGTAGGCCTTGAGGTTCTCGTCGCCGCCGTCGCCGTCCAGGAGATATTTCAGGTCAGCGTATCGCTCGCGGATCGCCCCCAGCAGGGCCAGTGACGTGGCGGCGCATTCGACGTCCAGCGGGTGATAATCCTCGATGGTGGCGATGGCCGCTTCAAGGTCGGGGGCGACCCCTTCCAGGCGAATGCGTTCCCAGGAGTCTTCCAAACCCAGGGCGTGAACCCAGCGTTCGGCCTGCGCGGCATCCTCGCCGCCTCCGAGGTCCAGCGTGAAGGCCCGGACCTGGTTCGGGTCGCGGCCCAGGTCGGCCAATGCTTGGCGGGCTAGCAGGAAAACCGAGCCGCTGTCGATCCCTCCGGAAAACAACACGCCAATCGACTCGCGGACGGGGACCGTTTTCAACCAGTCCTTCGTGGCCTGCAACGCGGCGCCGGCATAAGCGGTCCCCAACGCCTTGATGTCGGCCGGGCCCTGGGCGATCTCGGGCGTGAAGAATCGTTGGAACCGGGGATTGGGGTCGGGGCAGCCGACCTGGTCGATCTCGACGAGGTAGTGGGCGGGGATCATCCGGGTGTAGAGGGGGTCGAACTGCCAGCCGATCTTCTCCGAGCGGCAGTAGTCGTAAATCGCTTCCATCCGGTCGGCCACGACGAGGTACGGGCCATGGTAGCGCTTGGCGACGAAGTAGCGTAGGGGCAGGCCGATCGTGCGAGCCAAACGCACGGTCTGACCGTCGCGGGCCACGCCGGCGAAGTGCCCTCCCGTGGCGGCCAGGCGGTTGGCGTCGCCTCGTTGGATCGCCGATTCCACCTCGTCCAGGGAGGCCCCGGTCAGGCCCGAGGCGCGAGGGCCGATAAGGTCGACCAGGCGTTCCACTCCGGTAAGCATCGTGGGGTTCCTTCGAAATCCCTGGGTCGAATCAAATCAAGCGGTATTAAGGGTCGCCAGGGGGGCCGCCGGGTGGCGGGAGTGCCACCAGATGTCCACCGCGTTGGCCGCCGGGCCGACCAGGAACAGGGCATAGTACGGGGCGTGGACCACCCGATTGAGCCTCAAGAGCATCTCGGCCACGGCCACCAGCATGGCCACCAAAATCTGCCCTCGCCTGGAACGAACGGTGGTGCGGGGATCGGTAATCATGAAGAAAACGAACAGTTGATACATCGGTCCCGTGATCGGCGCGACCTCGGCCAGCCAGGGTTCCCCCGTCGCGGCACTTCGAACCAACGACAGCGCCAGGAACGACGCGACATAGGTCGCGCAGATGTGAAACCGTTTCAAGCGGGCGACGATCAACGACCCCAAGGTCCAGATAATCAGCATCGGGTACAGGGCGTTACCCCACTGAATGCTGAGGCTGGCCACGGTCGCCGGCGCCAGGAACAGCAGGGCGCTCACGCCCAGGTTCGAGGGGTTCCACAGGTGCCGGCCATGCCAGCGGATCGCGTACTTCGACGTGATCGAAATCAACGAGCACATCGCATACGGCCAGAAAGCCGGCGATCGGATCAAAATCCCCACGCTGATCCCCGAGACATACGCGCTGGCCAGATGCGGGAACCGGCCCACCAGCAGCAACGACAGGACGATTTCGGCCAGAAGGCTGGTCCCAATCGCCAGACCCGTGCGGGCGGGGCTCTCCAAAATGCCGTAGGAGAGGTGCCCGGCCAGCAGGATCGAGGTGATCAAGATCGGCGGGAGGTAGCGGTTCTCCAGCGTGAACAGCTTGCGTCGGGCGTGGACGACGGCCGGTGGCGATGCCGTCATCGGCTCGGCGGACGGGGCGAGGGGAACGTCCGTGGTCGCGGTTGTCATGCCGGTTCCTCCACCAGATGGACCCGCCTCAACTCGGGGGCGTCGAGGATCTGTTCCCGGCCCGAGGGCCAGCGAATGACGACCTTTTCAACCTTGGGTGACTTGCCCAGCCCAAAATGCAGCGGTCTCTGGTTCTGCGACGAGTAGCCGCAGCCACCGGAAACCTCCTGGACCTGCTGCTGGCCGTCCCAGAACAGCCGGACCTGGGCGCCGATGGCGCTTCGGTTGGATTTCGGACCGCCCCGTAGATCGAAACCGACCCAGGCGTTGGCTGGTTCGACATGGTTTTTGTAGACGAGCAACGGCCCTCGCTGGTTAGCGACAACCAGGTCCAGCGCCCCGCGATTCCAAAGGTCGACCAGAGCCACGGCGCGGCCGTCGTGGCGGTCGTTATAACCGACGGCTTGCGCCACGTCGGCAAAGTGCCCGGCGCCGTCGTTGATCCAGATCCGCTTGGCCTGATACCCCGAGAGGCTCTTGCCCTTCATCGCTGGCCAGTTCCTGGCGTCGGAGATGATGGCGCTGTTGCCCCCGGCGATGATCGAATACTCATACCAGTAGCTCGCGTGATTCGGTTCCGACACATAACCGTTGGTCAGGGCCAGGTCGAGGTTGCCGTCATTGTTGAGGTCGCCAAACTGGGCGCCGAAGCTCCAGCCACCAAGCTCGACGCCGGTCTCCCTCGCGAGGTTGTCGTAAACCGTCGACTCGCCGGAAGTCCCCTCCCGAGGCACCCACAAATTGTTTCCCTGGATCAACACCCCTTCCTCGGAGATGTTGGTGACATAGATCGCCGGGCGCCCTTGATTGAACACGTCACCAAACGAGACGTTCATCCCACTTTTGGGCCGGTCGCCCACGCCCGAGGGCTTGCCAACCTCTCGAAACGTCCGACCCTCCTGATTGGCGAACAGTTCCGAGACGCCGTAGTCGTTGGCCAGGAACAGGTCGGGGTAGCCTCGACCGCAAAGGTCGGCGGCACCAGCGCAAAGGGACCAGCGTCGGCTGCTCAAGCCAGCCTCGGCGGTTACATCGGCGAACTTGCCACCACCGAGGTTGCGCAGCAGATATTTGCGACCGCCGTTCTGGGCGTACTCGAAGCTCTCGGGCATCATCTTCGTGGTGGCGAGGTGCCACAGGTCGAGTTTTTCATCCCAGTAGCCGCCCAAGAACAGGTCGAGTTGGCCGTCGCGGTCAAAATCCAGCCAGGTGCCGCACCCGGCGTTGACCCAGGCGGGCAGGCCGGCGGACTCGGTGATGCGGGTGAACCTTTTGCCGGCGTCGTTGTGGAAGAGTTCGGGCTTGCCCCACTTGTAGAGAAACAGGTCTTCAAATCCATCGTTGTCGAAGTCGCCCCAGGCCGATCCCATCGAAACGCCGGTGCCGGGCCGGTTGACGTCGGCCACGCCCATTTCCTTCGCGACGTCGGTGAACTTGCCGTCATGGGTGTTGCGAAACAGGTGGTTGAGCGTCCCCTCGCCGCTGTCGGTGACGTAAAGGTCTTGCCAGCCGTCGCGGTCGAAGTCGACCACCGCCACCGCCGCCCCCATCGAGGCAACCTGCGGCATGATGTGGGCGAGTTTCGCGTCGAGCGTCGGCGCATGATGCGTGAAGTCGATACCCGAGGCCCGTGCGACCGATTCCAGGCGAAATTCAAAAGGATCGCCGTTGCGGTTGGGTTTCGCCCCGCCAGAGGTCGGCGACATGGTCATGCCGGCAACGGACGACGAGGGAGCGAGGTTTTGCCGGCCGTTGAGGACCGAGGTCGCCACCAACTCGGCGACAAACAGGGCGATCACGAAGATGCGTCCCAGCATAGCGGTCATCGTGCGGTCCTCCGGGGACGCAGGCCGTTGAGAAACAGTCGGGGGGTGACGTGGCGAGTGTGATACACCTCCCAGTCCGCCGGGAATCGGCGGAAGACCGGGTCGTCCTCCAACGCGTCTGGCGGCTTTTGGGCGTAAGGCTGGCCGTGGGCGGGGAGTGGCAGGACGGTGCGGGACGCCTCCGTATTGTAGTCGCCGTCCTTGTTCCAGCCATCACCGATCAGGACAAAATCGCGTGTCCATCCTTCCGTCGGAGGCGTGGCGACAGGGAACCGCAAGGCGATCTCGTCCCCGGCGTTCAGGATCGCGTAGCGGTCATCGACCCTGGCGAGCAACTCGCGGACATCGCCGAAGCGGGTGTAAAACCCATCCAGGTCTCGCCAGCGGGCGGCCCGACCTTCGAGGCGGGAATAGTCAGGCAATTCGGGCGAACTGGCGCTGGCGCGGGTCATCTCCGAGAAGCCCCGATAGCGCAGGTCGGCGGATTCCGGGTCGAGCTTCCGGGTCTTCAAGATCGCGGGGTCAAGGGCCTCGGCAATGGCCAGCGCATCCCAGTAGATTTCCAGGTTGGTGCGCAGTCGCAGGCGTTGGGGGCCCTTTGGAGGAAGCACTCCCCAGAGGTCGATCAAAATCGTCTTGTTCTTGCCGGCGGGGAATCCCAGGTCGTCGCGGGCGACCGTCCACGACCCATCGGCCCCGAGAACTTCCAGCGAAAGACCGTGGGGACGCACATCCCCCCCCTGCCCGATCGCCACGTTCAGAGAGCTATCAGTCGGGTGAATCCACCCCTGCGCCACCAGCAACGGTTTCGCCAACGGATGGCCTTTGCTGTCGGTCGGGTCCACCTCGAACTCGACGAAGTGGTCGCGGGTGACGCCCTGATAGAGGCCCCTGCCGAAGGTGTCGAGGTACTGGCCATCGCGAGCGCGGACCAGGTCCGAGACATCAGTCCCAGCGTCGTCATAAGCCCGCGAAACCGGGAGCAACGGGCCAGTCGGCCGGGCGTCGAGGGTTGGCGGCGTCTGGGGTGAGAATCGTTCGTCGACGAAGACCTCGGTCCCCGGCGGGTGGTCGACGACCATCAACGCGACCTGATCGACGTAGTGCGTCTCCCACAACTCGGCGGTGAAGCGAATCTCATAAGCACCGTCGCGAGGGGCAAGCTGGTCGCCGCGGATCTTGACCCAATCCTCGGTCTGGGACACGCCGGCGGTGGCCTGGGCGTTGATCCGCAGGCCCAGGGGCGACCGCCACAGGAAGTCCGTGACGAAGGTCATCGCTTGTCCGTTAAAGGCATAGATAAAAGGACATGATCCTTTCAGTCGCTGCTCGACGATCACGGTGGCGTCGGCCTTGGTGTGGAACTCGGCCTGGTTGGTGCCGTTGGGCCAGACGATCCGCAGGACGTCGGCTCGGGCGTGAGTCCCCAGCCCGAAATGGACGATCGGGCCGTTGATCGCCTGAGTCTGCACCAGCAGGCCGGATCGCAGGTCGATCTCACCCCCGATACCGAACGAGTTGACCCGGCCATCGCCGGGAATCCTGGCCGCCCGGGCCCGCACGTCTTGCCAGCGATACGCCTTCGCCCCCCGCCCCTTGCCGATGCCGACGCCCCCCCTGGCCGGAACGCCCGCCAGGTCGAGCCGGCCATCCCCGTCAAGGTCCGCGGCCACCGCGCTGCCCAACCGAACCGCCTCGGCCATCGGCTGGAATCCGCCCGACTCGGTTCCCAACCAAACGCGCGCCTCGTTCGGTCCGGCGACGATCAGGTCGAGAGCGCCGTTGTTGTCCAGATCGGCCCCCCGCAATCGCGAGCCCGCCGCGACCGCCTTCCCCCCGGCGGCCACCAGCGTCGCCAGGTCCCAGCGGCGGCCCTCGTCGCGGTCGGACAGGCGGACGATCGCGCCATCGGGCTTCAGAACCAGCAGGTCGAGAGCCCCATCCCCATCAGCGTCGGCGATGGCCATCGCCGACGCCGGAGACACCTCCGCGGGCACCATCCGCTCGCGGAACTTGCCGGCGCGCTCGTTCCTCCACAGGTGGACCAATCCCTTGGCGTCGAGCCACGCCGCGTCGGGGGTGCCCTCGCGGTCAAGATCGGCCCAGGCGAAGCCTCTCGCCGAGACGACGCCCGCGAATGGGGTCGTGGCCTCGAACGTGCCATTGCCACGGTTGCGTAGGACGCGGGGCGGCCCGTCCCGGTCGGCGACTACGACATCCAGATCGCCATCCATCTCCACATCGGCGGCCCAGACTCCGACGGCCGGGGCTTGCATGACCTCGGGCCCGAGACCGTGGGCGCCGCTGACGGGGTTCAGCTCGCCCTGCGGCCCCTGCCGATAGAACATCAGTCCCCCGTCGCCGGCGGCAACGAGTTCGAGAAGATGGTCGGAATCCCAGTCCAGCGCCAGCAGACCATCGGGGGTTGGCGAGGTCGCATCGGGGCCGCCGGGAAACGCCAGGGGCCGGTCGCTCGGCCCTGGCCAGTGCAGCCAACGGCCATCGGCGGCGACAACGGTTGGCGCGTCCTCTCCCTTCAACGGCGTGGCGATCACCGCGCCAATGCGTCCGGTTCCCTGCATGCCCGAAGGTTTGACATCGAACGCCAGCGCCTCATCGGCCGGCGAGGGCGTCGGGGACGGGTTGACCATGAGGAGGAAGTGTTCCACGGGATCACCCACGATTCCCGTCGGCGGCTGAAGGGCCGGCAGACCCGAGCGAAACGCCGGAGACTGCACCAGGTTGTTCTTCAGGATCACCACCTTCGTGCCGTTGGACCGCTGACCCGGAGCCGCCTTTGCCGACGCCTCCAGCGTATCCAGCTGGTCGAGCGCCCGTTTTGGCCAGCCATCGGCCTGCTTGCGCAAGAGCGCGACCGTTGCCGCCAGGGCCGGACCATCGGCCGCCTTGACCGCCAACCGGGCCCGTTCCAGCAGGGCGGGCAGGTTGTCGGGCTGATTCTCGACGACCTCGCCCATCTGCTTCAAGGCTTCGGCGGTCGCCTCGGGCGTGGCCTGGCGGTCGAGTTCTTGCACCAGGGCGTAGCGAGCGCGGTCGTCGTGCGGGTCGAGCGCGACGGCCCGTTTGAGATGAGTGGTCGCGCTGGCGAAGTCGCCCCGACGGCCCTCCAGCAGGCCGATCAGCCCCTCAATGGCGCCGGAATCAGGGGCCAGCAATCGCGCCTTTTCCAGGTGACGCGCCGCGGCGTCGAGGTCTCCGCGGCGGATCTCCAGCAGGCCCAGGTTGGCCCAGGCGGCGGGCTCCTCGGGCACCAGTTTCGTCGCCAGGGTCAGCGAGGCGAGGGCGTTGTCGTTGGCGTCGGCATCCAGCGCGGCGACGCCCTCGGAGAACGCCGACACCATCGCTTCATAATCCGGCCCGCCCGGCTTCGGCGGCCCGCCCGCCCGCCTCAACAGGAGCACCCCCGCGACGACCAGGGGAATCGCCGCTAGGGCCAGGACCAGGACATAACGCCGTCGCGATCGAGGGTTCATCGGTCCCCCCCCGAGAAATGCAGTCGCCCCAAAATCTCGGCACGCAACGCCAGGAATGCCGGATCATCGCGGCGACGAGGCCGTGGCAACGCCACATCCAAAATTCGCTCGATCCGCCCGGGACGAGGGGTCATCAGGGCGATTCGGTCGCTCATGTAGATCGCTTCATCAATATCGTGAGTTACTAATAGCAGGGTCGTACCCCGGTCGGCCCACAGCCGCACTACCTCGTCCTGCATCCGCATGCGGGTGAACTGGTCCAGGGCTCCCAATGGTTCATCCAGCAGCAGGACGCGCGGCTGGTTAATCAAAGCACGCGCCAGGGCCGCCCGCTGGGCCATGCCGCCGGAAAGCTGATGAGGATATGCCTCGGCGAACGCCTCCAGGCCGACCAGCCGCAGGAACGGCCCGACCTCGGCCCGGTGCGCGCGGTCGGCCCCTTTTGCCAGCAGCCCCGACCGCACGTTGCGCCTCACCGTCAGCCAGGGAAACAGGCTGGGGTCCTGAAACATCAACCCCCGGTCGGCCGAGGGCCCGTCGATCGGGTCATCCCCCAGCCGCAGCCGCCCGCGGGTCGGTCGGTCCAGCCCCGCCACCAGCCGCAGCAGCGTCGACTTGCCGCAGCCGCTGGGACCAATCAGCGCGACCAGTTCCCCCGGCGCGACCGTCAGCGTCACGTTCTCCAGCGCGTCGAGGACCGAACCATCGGCCGCTCGAAACGCCTTGCCGACGCCGATCAGTTCCAAAGGGGCCGTCCCATCCCGGGAGGCGACCGGGGCCGTCACCATCGCAGCGCCTCCTTTTGCCAGGCAAGCAGCCGGTCGCGGACGGCGAACAGCAGAGTCATCAATCCCGAAAAGAACGCGGCCATGATCGCCAGAGCCGCATAAACCCGGGGATACTCCAGGTAACTTTGCTGCCAACTCATGTACCAGGCCAGGCCCGACTTCACCCCCACGGTCTCGGCCACCACCAGCGTCAAAAACGCCGCGCCCAGGCCCATGAATAACCCCAGGAAGATCCCCGGCATCGCCGCCGGCAGCGCGACCCGGAAGATCAGGTAGCTCCGCCCGGCCCCCAGGGTTCTCGCCACGTCGAGATAAGACGTCGGGACGTTGGCGATCCCCGAGGCCGTCAACATCGTCATCGGGAACCACACCGCCAGGCCAATCAGCAGAGCGCCCGAGATATTCGCATTGGCCGAGGCGGTCATGACCAGCGGCACATACGCGGTCGCTGGAATGGGCCCGACCAGTTTCAATAGCGGCATCGCCCAGTAGCGAACCGGCCGCGACCAGCCGACCAGAACTCCGGTCACCAGTCCCGCCAGCACGCCCCCGGCATACCCGGTCAGCAACAGCCGAAGCGAATAGGCCGTCGCCTCGGCCAGCACCACGCGGTCGTCCCAAAGCGCTTCGAGGATGCGGTTCGGGTCGGGGAAGAACGGCAACGGAAGCCACGCGAGTTTGAGCGTCACCACGTCCCAGAGCATCAACAAGCCAATCGCGCCGGCGACCAGCGGCCCCCGACGACGGACCCCCGGACGCAGACGAGGCCAGATCGCCTGGAAAACCACGGACAGGACCATTACCGTCAGGATCACCGTCAGAGCCACATGGTAAGCCCTCGACGGCGAGGCGGGCTCGGCATCGGGAAGCTGGCGATGGAGGATTCCCGCCAAAGGCGCCGCCAACGCTGGGGCCAGCAACCCCGCGACGACCCCGAAGCCGGGCCCGCCGCCGACGGGGGGCAAAGGGGCATGAGCCGGTTCGACGCCGGTCGTCGGGTCTGGGGTCGCGAGCGTCGCCAACGGAAAGTCTCCCTGGTCGAATGGGTCAATGGCCATCGCAACAAGTCGGCGCCCCGTCGGCGAGGGCCCTCGCCAGCGACGAGGGCGGCACAGGCCCCATCGGCGTCGCCCCCCCGGCAACCGTCTCCACCTTCAGCGTGTCCAACCAGCCGTCGCTGACCCCATCCAGATCCAGCCAGGCCCGTTTCGCCAGCGCTTCGGGGTCGGTCTCCGACCGCAGCAGCCCCGCAAGCTTCATCTCGGCCGCCGCCTGGCCGATGCTGGTCCGGCACCGCTCCACCGCCGGCACGTACTTCAACCGAGAGAGCGCCGCGGCGTTGATCTCGACCGAGGCCGCCGTGTACTTCTTCTCGACGGAAAGCTTGGCCGCGGCCGTCGGGTTGGCGGCGACCCAACGCGCCCCCTTCAGCATCGCCCGGGTCAGCTTCGCCGCCGAGGCTGGATTCTTGCGAGCGAACCCCCCGTTGACCACCACCGCGCAGCAATATTCGTCCTTGTAAGGGGCGTCCACGGCCTGGTCGGCGATCGTCTTGACCGTCCCCTGAGCTTCCAGGATCGACCCGATCGGCTCGGAGTCGGCCACCGCGTCGACCTGCCCCTTGGCCAAAGCCAGGCCCAGTGTTTCCGGAGGCAAGCGGACCCACTCCACGTCGGTCTTCGGCGACATCCCATTGGCCGCCAGCACCCGGTGACTGAACATCGCCGGAGGACTTCCCAGGTGGTTGGGAACACCCAGCCGCTTCCCCTTCAAATCCTTGACCGACGCGATCGCCGAGTCCTTCCCCGTCTGAATCCGCAGGCAGCCGGTGTGGACCCCCCCGGTGATCTTGACGTCCAACCCCTGCTCGATCGGCTTCAGCAGGAACATGATCAGGGTGTAGTTGGCATCGAACCGGCCCAGGCCCAGGCCATCCCGCAGGCCGTCCCAGTCGGTCTTGACCAGTTCGGCGTCCAGGCCCTCGTCGCGGAAATAACCATTCTCCTTCGCCACGAACATGGCGGCCTCGCAAGTCAGGCCCAGGTACGCAACCTTGACCTTGGCCGGACCATTCTTGGGGCTGGAGGCACCAGTCGCCGTTCCGTTAGCCGGCGGGGCCGGGGCTGGCGAGCAGCCAACGAGCAGCAGAGCCAGGCCCAGAGTCATCGGCCAGGCTGGGGACGGTCGAGATCGATCCGGGCGACGCATGCGAGGAACTCCAGGGCTTGGGGCATGACCAGGTAAGGGCCACGCCGGGCGGCCGGGCGCGGCGCGGCCTCCCCCCATTGCCGACCTACTTGGCCAGCAAGGTCTTCTGGTTGGCTAGGATTTCCCGCTGGTTGGCGAGGATCTCTCGCTGGTTTTCCTGGATCGATTCCTGATTCGCCAGGATTTCCGACTGGTTGGCGACGGCCCGGTCCAGCTTTTCCTGATTGGCCAGGATCGTCTCCTGATTGGCCAGGATCGTCCCCTGGTTGGCGGCGATCTTGTCGAGCTTGCGCTGATTTTGCTGAATATGTTCCTGGTTGGCCAGGATCGCGGCCTGATTGGCAACGATCCGGTCGAGCTTCGACTGATTCTTCTCGATCGTCCCCTGGTTGCCCAGGATGCGCCCTTGGTTGGCGAGCAAGGTCTCGTGGGCGGCGTCGGCCATCGTGGCGATCTCCTCGTAAGGTGTGATGTGTCGGCGGTGGCGAAGACGGGAAGGGATCTCAGCGGACGTCGCGATCATCGGCGGCCGCGGCGTTCTCTCGCAACAACAGCAGCAAGGAATGCTCCAGCTCGGCCGGTTTGAACCCGAACGGTCCCCGACCGCTCTTGTAGGCGATCTTGCCTTCGCGGTCGATCAGGTACAAACGGCTGGGCATGCCGCTGTAGCGGGCCCCCACCGCGTCGTCCAGGTCATCCACCAAGAGCGGCATCCCCAGCCCCAGGGTCTTGCCGCAGGTCTTCGCCACGCCGACGCGCTCGTCGAAGGTGCGAGGCTGGCGAAGCGCCACGCCCACTCGTTCGTTGCTGGCCATCTGCCAGCCGTCGGTCGGGTGCGCCTCGCGGACATACACCATCAGAAACTCGACGCGGTCCTGGTAGCGACGGGCCAGCTTCTCGAGGTTGCCCGCCTGGTAGCGGAACGGCCCGCAGGTGAAGTTGCCGAAGACCAGCACCACCGGCTTCGCCCCCACATGCTCAGAAAGGCGGACCGTCTCCCCCCCCTCGGCCGTCTTCAAGGCGAAATCCGGAGCCGCCTCACCCAGCCCCGGGCCCGGCTGCAACGAGCCGATCTCCTGACGAGCCAACCCCTTGACCAAGGTCCAACGCGACGGCCCCCCCGCATTCGTCGTGGCGACCGGTCGGGACGATTGAGACGGCGGCGCCATCGGCGGCGGGTTCACGGCCTGCTGGAAATCGCTCAGGGCGAGGAACCCAGCGCCATCGCGATCCAGTTGACCAAACAGGGCTTCGAACTCCTCGCGAGTGACCTTTCCGTTGCCATCGCGGTCGGCCCGGTAGAACAGCATCGCACCCGGAGACGGGGCCAACGCGTGGGCCGAGAAATCAAAGTCGGCCGCCGTCAAGATCCCATCATGATCGCGATCCAACCGGGCGAAGTCGGCGGGAGCCCCCGCGAATTCCGCCCCGCTGACCGACCCATCGCCATCACGGTCTAATGCCGCCTTGGTCGCGTCCCAGCCAAACCGGGTACGCGACGTGGCCGTACGAAACCAACCATCGCCGGGCCCAAGCTGGCTGCCCCCCAGGATGTCGGCCAGCATCAACGACCACTCCGGCGCCCCCGGCCACGCCTTCAAAACCATCTCCGCCGGCTTGGCGGGGGGTCGTGTCGCAGGCTCCTCGGCCCAAGACAGGCCCACCCAGCCAAGGCTCACCACAAACCCCGCCGCGGCGCGCAGGCGCACTCTCAACCACGGACGAACCACACCGTTCCTCATCCGAACCCCCAAACAGGAGGAGACCAACCCACCGCCCACCGCTTGACAACCCGCCACATAGGCGGATCGTCGTCGGCGACCGGAGGACGAAACCATGCGCACGCCAACAACATCGCGAACCTCGCGACGCGACGACTCGGGAATTGGCGATCCCGCGAACGCGCGCAGCGTCAAGCTCGGGTCAGGCGGCGATGGTTCGGGGCGGATGGAAGATCGGCGTTGAAATCCCGCCCGGATCGGTGAGGGAAGGCACCACCGCCAGGCCGCCCGAGGTCGGGTCAAGCCCAGGAGCCAACGGAGCCAGGATCGCCCACGACTCCCCACGGGGCACGGGAGCCGGCGACGGAGCCAGGGGAACGGTCGTCGACCCCGAACACATCGACCCCAAGCACTTCGCTGGCGCTTCCGGCGGCCGAGAAGGCCCGCCGGCCAAAGCTCCAACCCGGTCTAAACAATCAAACAGGTCCAGCCGAGAATCGGTCCCTGACGGAACCGGGCCCAATCGATGCGAACAGCCGGCAGAGGCGGGAGGGGCCGAAACCAGAACGCCGACCAGGAGCGTCAAAAGCGCCCCCGCCGAGGTCCGGCCCGGTCGACCCGATCCCTTGCCGTTCATGAATGGCCCAACAGAGAAGTCCACCCGGCGAACCGCCCCAAGGCGCGAGTGAGGGCGCCTCGGCAAGATAGGTGATCCAAATGTACCCGCACCCCCTCCAGGGTGCAAGCCTCGGCATCTGATCACGGGCCGACCTGAACCCAACCCGAAGACCTGGACATCCCGCCCCGCCCGCCCCATCCTGGTCCTGTCCGCCTTGACCCGATTCCGAAACGCCCACCCATGCCCGCCCGCGAGCCGTTCGACATCGACGAAATCTTCCGCCGCCTGCGCCTCGCCGTGGCTGGCTTGCCCAAGGCGGCGATGTTCGACCTGCGCGACCGCGGCCACGCCTCGCCGTTCGAGCAACTCGTCGGCTCACTCGTTTCGGCCCGCACCCGTGACGAGACGACCCTGACCGTCTGCCTACGCCTCTTCGCCGTCGCGAAAACCCCAGCCCAGATCCTGGCGCTCGATGCCCAGCGCCTGGCCGATATCCTCCGTCCGGCGACGTTCCCCGAGGCCAAGGCCCGCGACATCCTGGCCTTCTCCCGGACGATCATCGACGACCACGGCGGCGTCGTCCCCGACTCGATGGAAGGTCTGACCGCCTTCCGAGGCGTCGGCCCCAAGGTCGCCGCCCTGACCCTGGCCGTCGCCTTCGGCCGACCCGCCATCGCCGTCGACATCCACGTCCACCGCGTCACCAACCGCTGGGGCTACGTCCGTACCACCACTCCCGAGAAGACGATGGCGGCACTGGTCGGCATCCTGCCCGAGCGCTACTGGGTCGAGATCAACGAGCGACTCGTCCCGTTCGGCAAGTCGGTCTGCACGGCCGCCCGCCCGGCCTGCTCGACGTGCTTGCTGGCGTCGATGTGCGAGCGGGTCGGTGTTGTGGCCTCGCGTTGAACCGAGGATAGGGCAGGGGGCGAAGCCACGTCCGCCGGCCGGCCAATCGCCCGGAACGCCAGGTAGCCCAGCGCCGCGCCCAGGGTGTTCAGCAACACGTCGTCGACGTCGGCCACCCGCCTCCCGAACGCGAATTGCATCACCTCGATCGCCAGGCTGAACCCGGCGCCGACGCCCGCGACCCTCGCCAACGTGGCCCACGACGGTCGCAGCCTTGTCAGCAGGAACCCCAACGGCGCCAGCAACGCAACATTCCCGAGAAAGTTCACCACCAGCCCCTCGCCGCCCCGGGCCAGGTCGTCGGTCATTGTCGCCAGCGGTCGCAGGTTCACCGTCCCCCGAGGCGCGGACATGGGAGTCAGTGTCGCGACCAACACCAGCGACAGGTAAGCGGCCAGCAGCCTCGAGGTCCAATCCGCCTTCATCCCCACCCCTCCCATCGGCTCGGTTCGGCTCCGGGCTCGTCAACAGGGCGGGCCCGGGGAATCGGATTTGCGGCCTGGGGTCCGATCCGGGTGGTAAACTTCCCTACGAAATCGGGCCCTCGGCCGCGACACCCCGACGCACACCCAAGAGAGGCTAGGTCATGAAAGTCATGCTCGCCGCCACCGCCATTGCCGCCTCGGCCCTCCTGGGGTCGTCGGCCCGCGCGCAAGGCTTCTACGACACGGGCGCCATGGGCATCCCCGCCGCCGGGACCAGCTCCGGCACGACCACCGTCGCCCCCTACAGCTATTACGCGGCCTTCCCCTCGGCCGCCCGTCAGTATGTCGGCCTGGCCAGCACCCCAGGCGCCTACTCCACGGCCGGATACGGCTCCGGTGCGAGTTCCAGCGGCGGCTGCGCGTCCTGCGGGGGCGGCCAGGCCGGCACCGTCAGCGGCTATGGCTCGGGCTTCGGCGGTCAGGACTTCCCCTTCCTGGGCCAGCCCTACGGCCACGTCTACGACAAGTTCACCTGGAACTACATGGCCGAACGCACCGCCTCCCGCTTCAACCCCTGGTGACCGGCCGGGGCGCGGGGCGAGGTTCTGGGATCAAGCCTCGCCCCCAACCCGGTGCCGAAAGTCGATCGACTGGCAATCGTCCTCGGGCTGCTGAAGCCGCTCGCCGATCCGTCGGACCGTCTCGGAGTCAAGAACGATCGCGTTCCCTCGCCCCGACCGATTCCTCCGAAGGAGACAATTCGGACACGGTCGGTCGCCCCGGGCCGTCCCATTTCAGATCGAGCAGCCGTGCCCGCCGTTCTTCTGGAAGTAGCGCTGATGATACTCCTCGGCCCGCCAGAAGGGAGCGGCCGGGGTGATCTCGGTGACGATCGGCCGGGGGAACGCCCCCTCGGCATCCAATCGCGCCTTGGTCGCCTGGGCCGCGATGGCCTGCGAATCGTCATGGGTGAAGATCGCCGAGCGGTACTGCGTGCCGAAGTCTGGCCCCTGGCGGTTGCGGGTCGTTGGGTCGTGGATCGCGAAGAACACGTCCAAAAGCCGGTCGTAAGCCACCCGTTCGGGCTCGAAATCGACCTCCACGACCTCGGCATGCCCGCTCCGGCCCGAGCAGACCTCTTTGTAGGAAGGGGACTCGGTGGTGCCTCCCGAATAGCCGACGGCCACGTCGGTCACACCCGGCACGTTGCGAAACGCCTCCTCCACCCCCCAGAAGCAGCCCGCGCCGAAGGTCGCTTTCATCGTCAAGGTCCTCTACTGCCCACCGGCCGGATCTCTCCCCTCGTTTGTATGTCGGCGACGTCCCCCGGGCAATCCCGAGCCGGTTCGGCTAAGCTGGGAGCCCGCCGGAATCGGACCGGTCGATCGCCCCGCCGAGGTCCTGCCCGAGGGTTGTTGACGATGGCCAAGACCCCCACCCTGTTCTTCGACATCGGCGGCGTGCTGCTGACCAACGGCTGGGACACCGCCGCCCGCAAGCGCGCCATCGACCATTTCGGCCTCGACGAACACGAGTTCCAGACCCGCCACGAAATGCTCGTGACCGCGCTGGAAACCGGACGCATCGACCTGGACAAGTATCTGAACAAGTCCGTCTTCCACAAGCCCCGCGCCTTCACCTCGGCCGACTTCCGCGCCTTCCTCTTCGATCAGTCCCAACTACTCGACGGCGGCGCCACCCTGGAATGGGTCCGAACACTGGCCGCCACTGGCAAGTATCACCTCTACACCCTTAGTAACGAGTCGCGAGAGGTCTGCGAGCACCGCGTCCGCGCTTTCGACCTGGCCACTCCGTTCCGGGGGATGCTGGTCTCCTGCTACCTCGGCCAGCTCAAGCCCCACGAAGACATCTACCTCAACGCCCTGGGCATCGCCGGCTGCCACGCCGACGACGCTATCTTCATCGACGACCGCGAGCTCAACGTCGAGCCCGCCGAAACCCTCGGCCTCCACGCCGTCCGCTTCCAGGGCCTCGACGCCCTCCGGGTCTTCCTGAAAGACCGCGGAATCCAGGCATAAGTCCAACGCCGGCTCACACCCCCTCGCGCAGGAACCGCCCCGTGTGGCTGGCCGGCGACCCCGCCACCGCCGAGGGCGTTCCCATCGCCACGACCTCGCCCCCCCCGCCCCACCTTCCGGGCCCAGGTCCACCACCCAGTCGGCGGCCCTCAGCACCTCCAGGTTGTGCTCAATCACCACCAGGGTGTTGCCCGCCTCGGCCAGCCGCCGCAGCACCCCCAGCAACCGCGACACATCAGCGAAGTGTAACCCCGTGGTCGGCTCATCCAGCACATAGAGGGTCCGCCCCGCCTCGGCCCGGCCCAGCTCCGCCGCCAGCTTCACCCGTTGCGCCTCGCCCCCGGAAAGCGTCGTGCTCGACTGACCCAGCGTCACATACCCCAGACCCGAGGCATGCAAGGCATCTAGCCCCCGGCGCACCTTGGGAATCGCCGAGAACGTCTCTCGCGCCTCATCCACCCGCATCCCTAACACCTCCCCCACCGACCGCCCCCGAAACCGCGCCTCCAGCGTCGGCCGGTTGAACCGCAACCCCTGGCAGGTCTCGCACCGCACGAACAAGTCCGGCAGGAAGTTCATCTCCACCCGACGCACCCCCTGCCCCTGGCAAGCCTCGCAACGCCCCCCCTTCACATTGAAGCTGAACCGATTCGGCCGATATCCCCGAACCTTCGCCTCGCGGGTCATCGCGAACACCTTGCGAATCTCATCGAACAACCCGGTATACGTGGCCGGCGTCGACCGGGGGTTTCGCCCGATCGGAGCCTGGTCGATCACCACCAACTTCTCGATCGCCTCCAATCCATTCACCCGCCCCACCGTCCCCGGCCTCGGCCCGATCTCCCCCAACGCTCGCCTCGCCACCCTCGCCAAAATGTCCAAAACCAAGCTGCTCTTACCCGAACCACTCACCCCCGAAACCGCCGTCAGGCAGCCCAGGGGAAATTTAGCCTCAACCCCTTTCAAATTATGCTCCGAGGCTCCCTCGACGGTGATCCAACCCGGGCTCCTCTCCAGGCGATCACTCCCCTCCCCTTCGCCCGGAACCTCACCGCGTAGATACGCCAACGTCAACGAGGCCCCCGGCGCCACCTCCACCGCCGTAGCGGGGGGGCCCTCGGCCACGATCCGCCCACCATCCGGCCCCGCCCCCGGCCCCAGGTCGATTAGCCAGTCGGCCGCGCGAATCGTTGCCTCGTCATGCTCGACGACGATCACCGAGTTCCCCCGATCCCGCAAATCGGCCAACGTCTCCAGCAATCGCCCCGTATCCCTCGGGTGCAACCCCGCCGTCGGCTCGTCCAGGATGTAGCCGACTCCCACCAGCCCCGAACCCACCTGAGTCGCCAGCCTCACCCGCTGCAACTCCCCTCCCGAAAGCGTATCGGCCGCCCTCCCCAGTGACAGGTAGCCCAGCCCCACCCGCTCCAAAAATCCCAAACGCCCCGCGACCTCAACCACCAAAGGCGGCCCCACCCGGTCCATCGGCGGCTCGAACCGCAACCCCTCGAAGAACGCCCGAGCCTCCATCGCCGGCAGGTCCGTAACCTGCTGGATCGTCAACCCTCCCACCGTCACCCCCCGAGCCTCGGGCCGCAACCGGGCCCCCCCGCAAGCCTCGCAAACCACGTCCGACCGAAACGCGTCCAACGCCGCCCTCCGCCCCTCCGACCGAGCCGCCGCCCAAAGCCCCTCTAAAATCGCCAACACCCCCGGCCATTCTCCATCACCGCCCATCAACGCCTCAACCGCCCCAGACGGCCACGACGCCAGCGCCGCCCCCCGGTCCAGCTTCCGCCGCTTCACCAAAGCCAGCGCCGCCTTTCCCAACGACGAATCCAACTCCGCCGCCGCCAGGGCCCCCCCCTCCAGCGACTTCGACCGATCGGGGACGATCAAATCCGGGTCGAACCGTCGCAAGACCCCCAACCCCTCGCACGACGGACACGCGCCATAGGGACTATTAAAACTGAAGGTCCGGGGCTCCAGTTCCTCGAATCCGGTCCCGCACGACGGGCAGGCGAAATGGACGCTCAACGCCCGGTCCTCCCACCCTTCTCCCTCCTGGGCCGATAAAATCACCGCCCCATCCCCCAGCTTCAACGCCAGGTCCAAACTCTCGGCCAGCCGGGGACGAATCCCCTCGCGAACGACCAACCGATCCACCACGGCCTCGACGTCATGAACCTTTCCCTTGGCCAGTTTCGGGTCATCGGGCCCCAGTTCCTGGACGTTTCCATCCACCCGAACCCGGATCAGCCCCGCCCGGCGGATCGCGGCGAATGCGGCGGCATGCTGCCCCTTGCGACCCCGGACCAACGGCGCCAGCACCAGCACCTTGCGGCCCGCCTCCATTCCCAGCACCCCATCGACCATCTGCTCGGCCGACTGCCGACGAATCGCCCGACCGCACCCCGGGCAATGGGGCTGGCCCACGCGGGCGAACAGAATGCGCAGGTAGTCATACGCCTCGGTGATCGTCCCCACCGTGCTCCGAGGGTTCGACGCCCCAGCGCGCTGGTCAACGGCCACCGTCGGAGGCAGCCCCTCGATCCCATCAACGTCCGGCCGCTCTAATTGATCCAAAAATTGCCGGGCGTAGCTGGAAAGCCCCTCGATGTACCTCCGCTGCCCCTCGGCATACAGCGCATCGAACGCCAACGAGCTTTTGCCCGACCCACTCACCCCGGTCAGCACCACCAGGCGATCCCGCGGGATGTCCACGTCCACGTTGCGGAGGTTGTGAACCCGGGCCCCCCGGACCCGGATCATCCCCGATTCCTCCGGCCCCAAAAAATCCGTCGGCGACTGGCTTGCCAAGCGCGTGGCCTCTCGTTACTGTACCGAGGAACAGGACCAAGACGTAGGCGGGATCACGATCCCCGGGCGCATCTCGCAGGGTGGTGCCGGGTCCCCGAGGCTCTCCCGACCCGGCGAGGGCGGGCCTCGAACGGCCGGCACCACCCTACGAGATGACCCGCCCCCCGACAAGAAAACCGCCCTCCTGGCCCGTCCCCCCGAGCCCCGGCCCTTGCGAATCGTCGTCAAACTCTTCGCCCTGGCCGCCCAGCGAGCCGGAACCCCCACCCTGACCCTCAACCTCACCGAGCCCGCCTCCGTCGCCGACCTGCGTCAAGCCCTGGCGGTGGCGAGCCCCACCCTGGCCCCCCTCGTCCCCTCGCTGATGATCGCCGTCGACCGCGACTACGCCGACGACCGCTACCCCCTCGGCCCCGACTCCGACGTCGCGGCCTTCCCCCCCGTCAGCGGCGGCGGCCCGGGAGACTCCCCGTTGATCCGCCTGACCGACATCCCCATCGACCACGCGGAGCTCATCGAGACCGTCCGCTCCGACCTCGCCGGCGCCATCTGCGTTTTCCTTGGAACCGTCCGAGAAATGACCGGCGACCTGCGAACCCTGGCACTCGACTACCAGGCCTACCCCGAAATGGCCCTGGCCAAGATGGTCGAGCTCGACACCGAGGCCCGCCGCCGCTGGCCGATCCAGGGAGTGGCGCTGGTGCACCGACTCGGGCATCTGGAATTGGGGGAAGTCTGCGTCGGGATCGCCGTCAGTTGCCCCCACCGCGACCAGGCCTTCGACGCCTGCCGTTGGCTGATCGACACCCTCAAGGCCACCGTCCCCATCTGGAAGAAGGAACACTGGGCCGACCGCGACCCCTCCTGGATTCACCCTGGCCTCGCTACCGACCCGCGGCCGGACCAAGGGCAACCCACCACCATTGACGATCCTCGCCGGCCCGCTCCAGAATAAACCCACGCGAGGATGCATCCTCCACCTCCGCCGCGACCTTCCCCCCCCGCCTCGTTCGTCGCCGGCCACCACGGAAGACCCGCCCCTCTCGGAACTGCTCCTCCCTCCCTCCCCCGCAGAGGCCGTCCGATGGAGAACCCCGGCGGCCCGCTCCCCCAACCCCCCGAAGCGAACGTCCCCGCGCCCGCCCCCACGCCGCCCGCCCACCCCAGCGCCACCGACGATCGGGGAGACGAGACCGGCTTCCTCCTCAGCGACGAGATCGCGGGCGTCGACTCGGCCATCTTCTCCACGCGAGAGCCCGGCGCCGGCTCGACGGCCGACGGCCGCCCCGAGGCCCCTTGCGGCGAAATCGTCGGCCGTCGCGTCGGCCGATACATCCTGGTGACGCGCCTGGGAGCCGGCCGCCAGTCGGTCGTCTGGCGGGCCTTGCGGGTCGAGCCCCACGTCCAGGTCGTCGCTCTGAAAATCTTCAAGCCCAACCTGACGATCGAACGAATGGACCGCCTGGCCGAGGCCCAGAACCAGGCTCGGGGCACTGGCCCGCCCGAGGAATCGGCCATCCTACCGGTCTTCGACCACGGCATCGTCAAGGGGCACGTCTACTGCGCCATGCCCCTGATCGACGGCGGAACGCTCAACCGCGCCCTCAAGCGTCGAAGAGCCGCGATCGCCGCCGCCGTCGCCAGCACCACCCCCCCGCCGGCCCGCCTGGGAAGGCTGGTGGACCTCCCCCCGACCGAGTACCTCGCCGCGATCGTCACCCTGATGATCCGTATCGCCCGGGGCCTCGGCCGCCTGCACGCCAACGGCCTGGCCCACTGCGACGTCAAGCCCGAGAACATCCTGCTCGACTGGGCCGACCGCGCCTACCTCTCCGACTACGGCCTGGCCCGATTCGTCGACGAACCGACCACCACCCGTCGCCCCTCTCGGGCCCTGGGCACGCCGCTCTACATGGCCCCCGAAAAGCTCCTGCTCCGCGACAACCGCGACGAGTTCCGCTGCGACGTCTACTCCCTGGGCGTAACGCTTTTCGAGGCAACCACCCTCTCCCGCCCGGTCCAGGTCCCCCGAGACCTACCAAAAGCCTCCTGGGCCGCGTTCCTCGCCTCGGCCATCCCACCAGAGCCCCGCCGCCTTCAACCCAGGATCTCCCCCGGCCTTCAGTTCATCATCCTCCGAGCCATGGCCCGCCTCCCCGCCGATCGCTACGCCAACGCCAACGAACTGGCCGACGCCCTCCTCGCCGAGCAGCGAGCCAGCACCCCCGCCGCGTCGGCCTGAAACCGTTGGAAAGCTTCAAGATAAAGTGGCAAATCTTCGAGCCTTCAAGGAGTGCATGGATTTGTTGAAGCCAGACTCGGTAAGTGTCGAATCAGGGCACAAACGATCGACTTGACTTACCGCAAGTTCCCAACGTCGTTAGAATGGTTCGGGCACGCCAATGCTTGACTTGAGCGAGCATGCTCTCGTGGTGAAAGCCCTGACATGTCCTATGAGTAATGCTGTCGTTTGGAAAGACCATCGCACGCAAGTCCGAGTGCGGGAAGAGTTCGCCATGCATGGGCTCACCGCTCTGGGAATTAAGAATCTTGTACGGGACTTTATTCGCTCGGGTGGAACGGTTTCGCAAATTCGAGAAACTCGCGAGGAATGGCGAGACCGCTACAAATACAACGACAAGGTTATCGTTCCGATCGAGGGTTTCCGGCACGGGCCCTACGTCGAGATGGTCTTCAGCGACGATGAAGATCCCGAAGATCCAGTGATTACGTTAGTGAACGCGCACGAGCAACGAAAATAGCCCAACTCTGGGGCCATCCCATGACGCCGAAGCTGCGGAAGTGTGCCACTTGTCGAGAGCGGGCAGTCTCCGTGACGATCTTGCCGACCTATGAGACCACGCTTAACCACGACGGAAGAACATATTCCCTCACTCTCCACGACTTGCCCGCCACCTTGTGCGGCAACTGCCAAACCGTGGTCCTTGAGGACGAGGCCGACGAGTCTTTGAGTGATGCCCTTCGTGCTCGGGTTGGCCTGCTCTCTCCTTCGCAGATTCATGCGAAGCGAGAAGGGCTCGGCTTGACCCAGGCCCAACTGGCGGACCTTCTCCGCATTTCGCCCTCGACTCTCTCGCGGTGGGAAACCGGTGCGCAAATTCAGCAGCGTTCGATGGATGTGCTCCTCAGAGGCTTCTTCGATGTTCCGGCCTACCGCGCCTACCTTACGGATTGGACGCGGATGCTCAACAATCGTGGCGTAACGAATCGGCAAGATGAGGAAAGCCACGCCAACGGGCAGGAAGTGGGGGTTTCCGGGGAAGCCCGGCTCCAATGTGGGACGCAAGCCGTTGCAGTAGAATGAATGAGCCGCGACCGACCGTCCGACCCCTCGAACCGGGGCGACCCCTCCACATGACCCCCCCCGCCGACCGGCTCGTCGACACCTTCGGCCGGACCCACACGAATTTGCGGATCAGCGTCACCGACCGCTGCAACCTGCGCTGCGTTTACTGCATGCCCGAGACGGCCACCTTCCTGCCGACGGCCGAACTGCTGACCTTTGACGAGATCGAGCGCATCGTCCGGGTCGCCGCGTCCCTGGGCGTCGACCACCTGAGGCTGACCGGCGGCGAGCCCCTGGCACGTCCCCGCCTGCCCGACCTCGTGGCCCGCCTGACGGCCATCCCCGGCATCCGTGACCTCAGCCTGACCACCAACGGCATCCTGCTGGCCCCGGTCGCCCAGGCGTTGCGCGACTCCGGTCTCTCGCGGATCAACATCAGCCTCGACACCCTCGACCCGGACCGCTTCCGCCAGTGGACCCGCCGCGACGGCCTGGACCGCGTTCTCGACGGCATCCACGCCGCCCGACGCGCGAACTTGTTTCCCATCAAGCTCAACGCCGTTGCCATCCGCGATCGCAGCGAGCCCGACGTCGTCCCCCTGGCCCGCTTCGCCCGCGAGCATGGCCTGGAACTGCGCTTCATCGAGTACATGCCGCTGGACGCCGACGACGCCTGGAGCCGCGAGGAGGTCCTTTCCGCCGCCGAACTGCTCGACCTGCTGAGCGAGGCGTTCGGCCCGCTCGACCCGTCGCCCGACCAGGACCCCCGCGCCCCGGCCACCGACTACGACTATCAGGACGGCGGCGGCCGGGTTGGCCTGATCGCCTCGGTCAGCCGCCCCTTCTGCCAGACCTGCAACCGCCTGCGCCTCACCGCCGAGGGAAAGCTGCGCAACTGTCTGTTCGCCCTCGACGAAACCGACCTCCGCCCCCTGCTCCGCCGGGGCGCACCCGACTCCGACCTGGCCGAAGCCTTGAGCCGCAGCGTCCTCGATAAGGCCGCCGGGCACGAGATCCTCTTGCCCACCTTCTCCAAGCCCACTCGCCCCATGCACGCGATCGGGGGTTGAGGCCGGCGGCACACGTCCAAGTGGTGAAATACCAGGAGTTTCGGGCCGGGGGAGTTGCCCCAATCCCGGGCCTTTGCTAGTCTCAAGCCATCACACCGAGGCGGTCCCGGGGGATCTTCGATGGGTGGCGGTGAGGTCGAGGGCGGCGACGACTCCCCCTGGTATCAAGACGGACTGGCCTTCGCCTGCACCCGCTGCGGAGCCTGCTGCACCGGGGCCCCTGGCTACGTCTGGGTCACCCCCGAGGAAATCGCCCAGCTGGCCGAGGCCCGGGGCCAGGCCGTCGAGCCCTTCTCCCGGCGCTTCGTCCGCCAGGTGGGCGACCGCTTCAGCCTGATCGAGAAGCCCGGCGGCGACTGCGTCTTCTGGGACAAGGCGGTCGGCTGCACCGTGTACTCGGCCCGCCCCGCCCAGTGCCGTACCTGGCCGTTCTGGCCCGAAAACGTCGAATCTCCCGCGGACTGGCGAAACGTCGGCCGCGGCTGCCCCGGAGTCGACCGGGGCCGCGTCTTCAGCGTCGAGGAGATCGTGGCCTCTCTCGCCCGGACCCCGGACTGACCTCACCATGACCGGCGAAGACGCTACCAACTCCCTCCTGCCGGCCGGGTTCCGCGAAGCCCTGCGCGACTTGCACCGCGACCTCGCCGCCGACCTCGCTGCCCTGGCCCCGGTCTGCGCCATCAGTGGCCGCTGCTGCCGCTTCGAGGAGTACGGCCACACCCTGTTCCTTGGGGCCGTCGAGGCCCAGATCCTCGTCGACGAGTCCCCCCCGCCGTCCCGGCCCCTGGACCGCGGCGCCACCTGTCCCTGGCAGGACGGCGCCGGACGCTGCACCGCCCGAGACGCCCGCCCCCTGGGCTGCCGCGTCTACTTCTGCGACCCCGCCTTCGAGGGACACGCCCCGGCCCTCTCCGAAACCTACCTCGCCCGGCTCAAAACGCTGGTCAACGCCCACGGCCTGCCCTGGAACTACGCCCCCCTGCATCGCCACCTGGGCCAATTCCCGGCCCTGGCCGCCCCGCCAAAGCCAGCCCAGCCCGGCGACTCCGGGGCTTGACATTACTCTATACGCCCAATACAGTTGAGCCAATCGACCTCGGCGTGGCCCGATCCCGCCCCCTGGAGACCGCCGTCGTGACCAAGAAAGAGATCGTCAAGAAGATCTCCGAGGAAATTGGGCTGACCCAGCTCAAGACCAAGGAAATCGTCCAAAGGACGCTCGACGCGATCATCCAGACCCTGGTGACCGAGAATCGGATCGAGTTGCGCAATTTCGGCGTCTTCGAAGTCAAGAAGCGGGCCCCCCGCAAGGCCCGCAACCCCCGTACCGGGGCCAAGGTCTTCGTCCCGGCCAAGGCGGTCGTCACCTTCAAACCCGGCAAGGAGATGGAAGAACTTGTCCGCCAAATGAATCCCGACGATCTTCCACTGGAGGAAGATGACGCGGATGACGATCTTGAGGGTAACGGTCCCGTCGCCGAGGACGAGCGCGAGACCCCCCGGGCCCACTCGCCCGCCGGGGCCGACTCGTCCGACTAAGGGCCCCCGCCGCCGGCCAACCGCCGGCTCCGGGAAGCTTCCTCGGTCTGGCTCGACGGCCGGCTCGGCGTCGCGGAGGACGTCTGGCGACCCAGGATGGGGTGTCTCGGGAGGATCCCGAATGCGGAAATACACGGCGGCCCTTGTCATCTTCGGGGCGCTCCTGGCGATCGGCCAGGGATGTGCCCCGGTCCCTTTGCCGCACTATGCGGCTTACCCGCCCAAACGAGTCGAGCAATTGCTCTACGACTCGGAAAACCTCCGGCAAGCCGGCGACGACTGGAACCGCTTCTGGTTCCTCGACCAGCCGTCCCACCTCACGCCCTTCCGTACCCACGGTGGCCTCGGGCCCTGATCACCGCCTGACCTGACCTAAGGAGTTGGGCAAAATCTTCGGGTTCCTTCCAGGAAGAGTCGCGGATTGGGGTGGCTGGGGTCTCAAGGACGAGACTTCAGCCGCCCAGGTTAGTGAAGTCGCAAGGTGATTTTTGCCCAACGGATTAAAGGATGCACTTACGCCCAGGTGCAAGCCGTGCATGGATCCAGGAGGTTCGGGTCGAGTGTTCCCGCGGACGGCTCAGCGATTGCGCGGTGACTCCATACCTCTCAGGATGACGTTGATTCCGTCGAGAAAATCCACTCGGTCGTCGTGAGCGCGCAACCGCCCGGTCATGCTGCGCGCGAACGGGTACTCCTCCGGATCGAGTTGAGACCAGGCGGTCGCCACCGTGTCCAGGAAGTCGGATCTGTCGACGCCTTGCGTCCGAGCGAACTGCATGTTGGCCGCGTTCTGCCCGCAGACGCCAAGGATGTAGTTCAGTAAAACGGACACCGTGGCCCACTGCTCTTCGTCCGGCACGCCCAGAGCGCGAACCTGCTGGCCGATGCGTTCGAGGATGCGCACGATGGGCAACCGCGCGTGGGCACGCGTGAGTGCCGAGCCAACCCACGGATGCGCGTCGATCGCGTCGAACATGCCCAACGCGACCGCGCGAATCGTGGCGGTCGGCGTCGCGCCGATCACGCGCGCATCCAAGGTGCGAGCGACGATGGCGTCGCAGGCCGCGATGAGCAATTCGCTCTTGCTGGCGATGTGCCAGTAGATGGCGCCAGGCCCGGTGACGAGCCGTTCGGACAGGGTGCGGAACGTCAGGCCGCTTTCTCCGCTGGTGTCCAGGATCGCGATCGACGCCTCAAGGATGCGATCCCTTGAGAGCGATTCCTCCCGCCGTTGAATGCCACGAGCGTTCTTGGCCATGGCTCATCTTGACTCATCCGGAACGTTGGTTCAAGATTCTGGAACGACGTTCCAACGACTGATCGACAAGAGACCTTGGCGGCGGCCGTCGACCCCGGAGGAATCACGGATGAAGGCTCGAATCGCGATCATCGGCGCCGGCCTCGGCGGCCTGACCCTTGCCCGAGTCCTCCACGTTCACGGCGTCGCGGCGACGGTCTACGAAGCGGAAGCCTCGGCGAACGCGCGAACGCAGGGAGGCTTGCTCGATATCCACGAACACAATGGACAGCTCGCGCTCAAGGCCGCGGGACTTTTCGAAAAGTTCCTCGGGATCATCCTCCCTGGTGCCGAGGCGCAGCGAGTTCTCGACAAGCACGGTAACGTCCTGCTGGATGAGCCCGACAAGGGCAACGGCGGTCGACCCGAGGTCCACCGAGGAGACCTTCGTCGGATTCTCCTGAACTCCCTTCCCGCCGACACCATCCGCTGGGGGCACAAGCTCAAAGCGGTGACTCCACTCGACGGCGGACGGCACGTGCTGACCTTCACTGACGGCTCGACAGTGACGGCCGACCTCCTCGTGGGCGCCGACGGCGCCTGGTCAAGAGTCCGTCCACTTCTTTCCAAGGCGAAACCGGCGTATGTTGGCACGTCCTTCATTGAGACGTACCTGTTTGACAGTGACACCCGCTACAAGACCAGCGCTGAAGCGGTTGGCGGTTGCACCCTGATGGCGATCGCGCCAGGCAAAGGCATCCTCGCCCACCGAGAGGACAATGGCGCGCTGCACACCTACGTGGCTCTGAACAAGCCGGAAGATTGGATCGCCCGCATCGACTTCTCCGACCCGGCGACGGCGTTGGCCTACGTCTCCAGGGAATTCGAGGGCTGGGCTCCGGAGCTGACGGCGCTCATCACGGAAAGCGAAACGGATCCCGTGCCTCGTCCTATCCATGCGCTCCCGGTCAACCACAGATGGGACCGCGTGCCCGGGGTGACGCTGCTCGGCGACGCGGCGCACCTGATGTCGCCGTTCTCTGGCGAAGGGGCCAACCTCGCCATGTACGACGGCGCTGAACTCGGGAACGCCCTCGCCGCCAACCTCGTTGACGTTGAAGCCGCGCTCCTCGCCTATGAAACGGACCTTTTCCCGCGTAGCGCGTCCGCCGCCGCGGAATCGGAACGGAACCTCAAACTGTTCTTCGACGACAACGCGCCTCAGAGCGTGGTGGACCTGTTCACGAACTACCAGTCCGTCAAGTCATTGGCCGCCACGCCAGCCCATCGTGCCCTTCGGCGAGCACTGGAGGCCATCTCCCAGGAAGGTGGACCCCATCGCACTTGAAGAGGGAGGGCGTTCCCCGAACCGGCACACGGTCATCCGGCCTGGGTGCGCTGTTGGCCCCCAGGCCCGGAGGCCAGTCCCAGCCCGGCGAAGGCCAGCAACGCCAGCAAGGCGGCTGGGGCGATCCCGATGGCCGTCAGCAGCACCGCCAGCACCCCCGAGGCGGCCAGCAGACGGACCGGCCCCGCCCGCATCCGCCCCAGCGCCGAGGCGACCACCACCAGGACCAGGCCGGTCCCCACCAGGGCCCATGATTCTCCGCGCCTCCAGGTTTCCAGGGCCGGTCCCTCCGACCACCGTGGGCCGACCGCCGGGGTCGGCGACTCGGCGTCTCGCAGGAAGAAATGCCCCAGGCCAATGCGCCGGATCGGGGACCGCCCCGCGCCCGCCCCGGCAGCCGTGAGCCCCCCTCCCGGACGCCCCCGAGCCTCATTAACCAGGTCGGCCAGCCCCGCCACGCGCGCCCCCTCGGCGACCTCGGCGCGGGCCTCGATCAGCCGACCCGCGACCCGACGGTGAACCGCCTGGGTCGCTGAGGCCCGATCCGGCTGCGCCCAGGCCAACGCCCGCTCCACCCCCCGAGCTTCCTGGTCGAACGCCCCGAGATCCCGCGCCAACTCGTCCCGAGCTTCCGCCGCCTGATGATCGAAGTCCTTGATTCCCGAGAGGATGCGCCGTCCCAGGCCTTCCAGTCGGTCAAGCCCCAGTACGTCGCCCGGCACGGCCCGCCAGCCACCGGGGCCGGGGTCCAGCCGGGTCGCGGCCGGCGCGTACAGGGCCAGGCGGGTCGGGGGCCGGGGGCCCGTCGGCTCGGGGACCGCCGCGACGTGAACGCCACCCGTGGGCGGCGCTGGCGACTGCCAGACCAGTCCCACCCGGCGGGCCGACGCGCCCAGGGGGATCGCCCACAGCCCATCGGGCCTCCGCAGCGGCACCACCGCCTCGCCATCGACGGTCGCTCCCCGAGCCGAGGCCCGAGCCGGCGGCGTCAGAAACAGAAATGGTCCGGGCCGAGGGGCCAACCGATACGCCGCCTCGCCATCAAGCCCGCCATCGGCCCGCAAAACTCCGGTCAGGTCCGCCTCCTCGACACGAACCGCCTCCCCATCTGGCCCCATCGCCTCGCCGACGCGGACCTGGAGCGTCCCGCCCTCGCGTTCGACCAGGTAGACCTCCTGGGGTGAGAGACCCCGCCGGGAGTGGCGGCCCCCCGGGTCAAACCGCGACGGAGAGACCGCCCGGAGCCCCGTCGAAGCCACCGAGGTGACGCCCCGGCCCGACGCATCCACCAGACCCACAAGCGTTTCCACGGAGTTCGCCCCAAGGGGGACTAGCTCCGGGACGCTGAGGGTTCCGTCGGGGGGGAGGGGTCGGACAACGCGAATCTCCAGGTCCAGTGACGACCAGGACGGCGAGCCAAAGCGGACCGTCCAGTTGACGGAGGCGTCCCCACCCGTTGCGGCGTCGACCCGTACCGGCCCGGCGTCGGAACGCACCTGCGCCGAGTCCGTCCAGGCGCTTGGCAATCGCAGGCGCAAGGCCGAGACGGGCCCGCCCGCGACCCGGCCGCGGACCGTGGCGACCCACTCGGCCGAGTCCGGATGGAGGCACAACAGACTGTAGACTTCCAGGTCCACCCGGGGCGGAGCTGGGGTCCACTTCAGCACCCCGGAAACTGGGTGTTTGCCGTCGACCCGGTAGACTTTCGGGGCCGAGGGGCTGGGGGCGGCGACGGCGGACAGACCCAGAGGGTCGTCGAGCCGGCAGGGGGTTTCCGACTCGATGGTCAGGGAACTCGGGCCCGCCGCAGCGTCGACCCAGACCGGCCAGGGCAGCGCGACGGACCTCGGCGACGGGTCGGGGCGCATGGGGTCGTTGGCGACGTCGAGGCGGCCGAACAGTCGCAGGGTCGTCGGCGGAGGCACCGACCCATCGAAGCGGAGACGCAGCCGAGTGGGCTCGGGCCGGCTCCAGTGGGTCAGCCCATCCCCCTCAACTCGTTCCAGAATCAGGGCTTCGGGGATGCGGGCGTCCGCCTCTCGGGGCCGGCCTCCGGCGGATTTCAAGGTGAACTCGGCGAGGACGGCGACCCGGCCGGGGCTGACAAGCAGGCGGATGGCCTGGCCGATGGTCAACCGGGGCGTCGGGGGCGCCACGCCGACCTCGATGGTGGGCGTCTGGGTGAACCGGGCGGCGCCGGCGAAGGTCAGCGGGTCGCGAGGCAACTCGCCCCAGGCCGCCACGAATGCCGGGTCGGTCAAGGGCGCGGTGCCGTTGGGCGTCTCCAGACGCCCCGACCAGGCTGGCGTCCGCCGCAGGCCGAGGATGCCGGAATAGGCCGTCACCCTCTTCGGGGTCAGCCGGGGCAGGGTTCGCGGTCCCGGGCCGGAAACGGGCCTCCAAACTTCCAGCAACAGGGGCGCCCCGTCGGCCAGCGGCGGGTCGAACCGCGCGACCCACTCGGGAAAACCGGCCGGGCCTCGGTCCAGAAGTTCGACCAGCCCCGGCGTGTTCAACGGCCTCAGCGAGGTTCCCGGGTCGGCGGCGAGTCTCAAGGTGGCCAGGCCGGCGGGGTCGTGGGGGGTTAGCCGGACCAGGACGCGGTCGCCGGCCTCGCGGACGTCCCAGAGCAAGGCACCCTCGATCGCCTTGACCACCGAGGGCGCTTCCGGGGCGTCACGGTCGGACCAGCGGACGACCAGGCGGTCCAGCGGCCCGATGCGTCCCCGGGTCGAGCCGTCCTGGGGGGTGAGAGTTCCCCTTGCCGCGGCGACCTCGGCCGGTTCGAGGTCCGGAGTGGGGTCAACCTCGACGAGGGCCGTCGCCAACGGGGGGATTGGTAAGTCGATGCGGGGCGCGCCGGCCGGGGCCTGGCGGGGGACGACCCGGCGCACTTCCAGGACGAAGCGGCCGGGGCCAGGCAGGGAGACCGTCGCCTCGCGGGCCTCGGGGCCGATGGCCAGGGGGACCTCTCGGCCGTCGAGTTGGGCGGAAAGGTCGCGGGCCTCGACGATCGGCAGCGACCAGTCGCGTGGGCCCGGACCGTCAGCCACCAGGACGAAGCGGCTCTCGACGAGGGAGGCTTCCCGGCCGGAGGGGTGGACGCGGTGGAGGGCGTCGGTCGCGATCACGGTGACGGGCGGAGTGTCGCGACCGGCATCGGCCCAGGCTTGCAGCCGCTCGAAGTCGGCCAGTCGTAGGAGGACCCGGGAGGGGCGGTCGGTCGGCGAAGGAACCCCATCGGAGGGAAACAGGGCGACGATCGGGGTGGAATCGTTCCCCTCGGTCGCCCCGAGAGGGGTCGGCAGGGTCAGGGCCAGGATCGGGAGAATCAGGCCCCGGGCGATGCGGAAACCTCGCGGGGGGGTCGGGGCCGGGCCTGGTCGGTTGGGCCTGGGAGCCAGCCTCACGGCCCGACCGATCCAGTAAAGCTGGGCGGCGACGGCTCCAAAGGTCAGGCTGGGGACCCAGGGGGAATCGACCGGGCCGAGGGCGGCGGCCCAGATCAGGGCGAGGGCCAGGACCGCCGAGCCGGCGACGGCTCGGGGACGGATCGGGGCATCCCGGGCGACGATCCCCAGCGCCGCCAGGGCCAGGGCCAACGCGACCGACCAGGCGAGGCGGGGGCCGCGGTCCACGGCGACGACCGAGGCGCCCGGGGCGGGCCAGCCGGCGATGGCGAAACCGCGGGGGCTCCAGCCGGCTGGGGTTGGGGGGGCTGGGGCCGGGGGCGTCGGTTCGAGTCGCCAGCGGGCGACGGCCTGGAATCGGTCCGAGGGGCAGGACCCCAACCCCGCGGCCAGGCGGAGCTCACGCGCCAGGGCGTCGGCCTCGTCGGCGGGCAGCCGGGCGAGCCGCCGCGCCTCGTCGTGGGTCGTAATCAGAAGGGGGCCGGACAACGGGGGCGAGGCGAGGCCCCGGGGGGCCAGGGCCTCGTCGATGCTGCTGGCACGGCAGGGACCGACCAGGGAGCCGGGTCCCCAGCCGTCGGCGTCCAGGGCCATCCGGTCGACCACCAGGGGAGTCGTCCCGGCGTCCCAGGCCGCCAGCCATTCCCCCAGGGTCGCGAGGCTGGCGGGCGTGGCCGCCACCCTGCGATCGAGGTCCCGAGCCTCGGAGGCCAGGGCCGAACGGGGAGTGGCGGGCCGGGGCCAGGGGCCGAGCAGGCGGGTCGACCAGGTGGGAGACGGCGGCGGGTCGGCCGGAACCAGCGACGGCCCCGCGCCATCGGCCGACCACGGGCGGGGCCGGGCCAGTTCCCAGCCCAGGGCCAGGCAGGGCATTGACAACCGGGGCAACTCGGGGCGGACCGGATCCGAATCGGAACTGGGGGCGAGGTAGTCCAGGGTCAGGGTGCATTCGGGGCGCGAGGGGCCAAGGTGAATGGCCAGCGAGCCGTCGTCTCGGCGGGTCGGGGTGGTGGGGGCGGCCGTCGAGCCTGAGGGATTCCAGGGTCGCGCCGGCCGGCAGGGTGAAGGCCAGCTCCGGGGCGCCGGCGGGCTCGATGGCCAGGCTCAGGTGGTGGCGGGTCGGGCCGTCGTCGTTGGGGTCGAGGGTGCGGAGGGTCGCCTCGCGAATCAGGCCCGGGGCGGGGTCGCGGCTCAGGGATTCGGTCCGCAAGGTGAGGTGGCCGGGGGCCCCGTCGGCGAGGAAGGCGTGGGCGGGACGACCGGGCGCGGGGCCGGGGAGGTCGGCGGGTCGGGATCGCCAGGCGACGGCGGCGTCGAGGGTCAGGAGACCTCGGGCGGTGGTCGAGGATCGCGAGGTCCGGTCCACGGCGACCAGCACCGTGCCTCGGGCGTGGAGGGGGGCCGGCAGGCTCAGGAGCGGGATCGGGGCCTCGCCGGTCCAGGGGCGTTCGAGGTGGGCGGTCAGGACCACCGAGGGCCCGGCGAGCCCGGCGAGGTCCAGTCGCCAGGCCGAGCCGTCAGTGGGCAGGCCCAGGGCCTCGCGGTTGGCCGGGGGGAGGGGTTGGGCCGCCAGGGGGGTCGCCTCGGGCCCGGCGACTTGCCAGGAAGGGGACACCGCGAACGATCCGTCCATCGCCAGGGGCAGGGTTCTCGGCAAGGGGCCCGGGCCGTCCAGGGAGATCCGCCAGTCCAGGATCAGTCGACCGGCCTCGACCCGGGCGAGGGTCCGCGACTGGGCCTGGAAGGGTGGGCTGGATGGCTCTCGGGCGACCTGGCCGTCGCCGTCGGGCTCGGTCCATCGCCAGGACAGTGCCGGGGGTGGGTTGGCGGCCGTCGCGTTGGCCGGGGACGCCGCGGCGGGGTCGAGCCAGGCGAGGCCGCTGGCGGAGGTGGGACGCAGGGCGAGGCCGGGGTCGACCTGGGCGGTCCAGGTCTCGTCGGCGACCCGGGCGGCCAGGGGGCGAACGCGGGGCAGGGCGAAGGGGGCCCGGCCGGCGGGGCCGAGGGCGACAATGGCCAGTTCCAGCGGCGCCGAGGGGTCCTGGCCGGCGGGCGGGTGGATGGCCAGCGTCGAGGGACCGTCGGTGGGGGCGGCGGTGACCTGCCAGGCGGCGGGCTCGTCGCCGGGGACGGTGCGGACGGACTCGACCGACCAGCCAGGGGGAATCTGGACGGCCAGGTCGGACCGTCGGCCGGGCGGGGCGTGCCAGGTCAGGCGGGCGTCGAGGCGAGGGGCGTCGTGTCCGACTCGCAAGGTGCCCAGAACCTCGGCGAGGGGCTCGGCCAGGGGCGGGGCGAAGGTCAGTTCGGCGACGGCGGCGGGCCGCGCCGCGTCGAAGGCCAGGACCAGGCCGCCGGGGGCGGGCGGATCGGCGGTGGCGGCGGCCGGCGGTGGGATGCGTCGCCCGGCCAGGTCCCGGCAACCGTCCAGGGCTCTTGAGGGGCCGAGGCGGAGGGTGGTGGTCCCGCCGGTCCAGAGGGCATCCAGCGGGCGGGCCGCCGGGATGGTCCAGCGCCCAAGGGCCGGCGCCGAGACCCTGGCGCGGATTGTCAGGAGAGCGGGAACCGAACGCAGGGCGATGACAAGGCGGGGGCCGTCCGGTGGCGACGGCTCGACCCGGAAGGAGGCCACGGCCGGGCCGTTGACGTCGATCGGCTCCAGGCCGGGGTCAAGCTGGACGGTCAGGCCGCGAGGTCCGTCGGGGCTTCCGGGGGTGACGGTCCAGTCCGCCTTCCAGGAAGCGGTCGCCTCGTCGAGTTCCAGGGAAGTCCGGCCGGAAACCCAGGCCGCGGTGGCGGGGGCCGCGCCGTCGCGGAGGCGCAGGTCGATCGAACCGGCGGCGCCGTCAAATTGCCAGAGTTGGCGACCGGAGCTGGACTCGGCGGGGGTGGGCCCCTGGCGGGTGCCGGTTGGACCGGTCGGGACGAGGTGGGTGGGCAGGTCGAGGACCAGGGTCGAGGGGGTCAGGGTCGGCAGGCCCAGGGCGAAGGTCCGCCCTTCGGAGCCGGTCCGGGCGCGGAGTTCCCAGGGGATTTCGAGGGTCTCGGGGGTGGTAGCGGGGTCGACGCGCAGGAGGACGCGTCCCTGGGAGTCCGAGCCCAGGGAGGCCGGACCGTCGAGAGCGGCGGGGGTCCACGGGACCAGGGGGAGGAGGCCGGGGCCGTGGTTGCCGGGGTCAAAGGTGAACTCGGAGCGGCCGAGGAGAGTCCCGCCGTCCCAGCGGGCCGAGTGACGGGCGCGGAGCAGCCGGGGACCTCGGTGGCGGGCGAGGCGGTCGGCCCCGAGGCGGGCGTCGTGGACGAGGGCCTCGAACTCGTCGGCGGGCAGGCCACGCAGCTCGGTGCCGGCGGGGAACCAGCCGGGGACCAGGGCCGGGCCGACACGCACCCGCACCACTTCCGGGGGCGGCCCGGACGGAGGCGCGGGGCCGCCCAGCAGCGGGGCCAGCAAGGCGGCCAACCAGGGGAGGTGTCGCGAGGGCCGGCCGGTCATCCGTCGCCCCCGTTGAGGCCCTGGCCTGGTTCGGCAGGCGCGGCGTGGTGGTCGACGGTCGAGGCGGTGCGGGCGCGGATGACGGTGGAGTGGTCGGAGCCGATCCCCCCGGGCGGGATCTCTCGGGGTGCGGCCAGGTTGGAGCCCGAGGGGGGAATCGGGCGGGGGCGGGCGCCGGGGATGCGGTCGCGGTCGCGGTCGACGAGGTGTCGGGTCAGGGCGGCCAGCAGGGTCAAGACGATGCCGACGGCGGCTGACTGCGCGACGAGCAGGGTGACGGCGGGGGCCTGGGCGACGGCGATCGCCAGGACCAGACCCGAGAGGGCCAGGACCGCGGGGAGGGCGTTACCGACGGGGCCTCGGCGGCGGGCCCGACGGCCGGCGGCCAGCAGAAGCAGCCCCAGGGCCAGGGCGACGCCGGAGCAGGCGGCGACCAGGCCGGAGCGGGAGGCGATCGGGAGGCGCAGGGGGATCGGGTCGCCGGGTCGGCCGAAGAGGTAGGTGTGGTAGTCGCCGCGGTCGGCCTCGTTGGCGTCCTCGGGCAGCGGGGGACGAGTCGCGGGGGTGGCGACCCAGTCGGCCAGGGCGCGGGGGTCGAGGCGGGGTCGGCGTTTCCAGACGTAGCGGTCCCACGTCCAGGAGTTCTCGTCGGTCCAGCCGGGGGGGACACCGATGGCGGCGTGGCTCCAGGGGATGCGGACCTCGGCCAGGCACTGCTGGACCACGCCGCCTTCCAGCAAGAGGGGCGGGATCAAGGACTCGGGGGCGTTTCGGGGGACCAGATACTCGACGCCGACGAGGACGGGGGCGGGACCGGTCGGCAGTCGCAGGCGGAAAGCGCCGGGGGCGTTGAGGCGTTCGAGGGTCGTCAAAGGGGTGCCGTCGATCCGAGCGCCGACCCAGGAGGCGCTCCGGGGCAACCTCAGGGCGAGGGAGGCGGGGTGGGTCTCGATGCGATAGGTGGCCGAGACCCGTCGGCCGCCGTCGGGCAGCATCAAGGCGTGGAGCCAGAGTCTTGAGGCCAAAAGTGGGGGGAGGCTCGCCAACTCCGGCGCCGAGGCCCGGACCGAGGGGCCAGGGCCGCCCGGCTCGTCGCCGGCCCAGGACCATCGAGGCGCGTTGGTGGCGACTGGGGTCGTGACCGGAACATCGGACGGGGCCGCGGGGGCGGGGGACCAGCCGGGGCCGATTGGATCGAGGTCCACGGCGCCCTCGGGGGCGAGGGTGACGCGGGTGGGCCCCCCGTCGCCTTCGAGGGTTCGCAGCAGCGGGATGTCGATGCGAAGAGGTCGGTCGGGCGAAAGAGGCGGATCGATCGGCAGGCGGACGCGCAGGGCGAGGCGGGGGGCCTCGCGTCCGGAGGGTCGCAGGGCCAGGCGGTACAGGGTCGAGCCGCCGGGGCCGGGGCCAAGACGCTGGGGAGGAGTTGGCTGGAGGCCTTCCACTTCCCAGTGACCGTCGAGGCTCGGGGGGACGGCCAGATCGACCCGGGACAGCAGGCCGTGGCGGACTCGGAACGTGGTCTCCTGTCGGGTTTCGAGGCGTGAACGGCCCAAAGTGGCGGTGATGGCGACCTCGGCGCGGACGGCCCGGGCCAGGGGGGCGATTCTCAACGGCAGGGCGGCCGGGGCTCCTCCGTGTCGCAGCCAGGTGGCGGCGTCGGGGCGGTCGGGCGGGACGGGCCAGTCGGTCGGGACGGGCATTGGGAGGAAGCCGTCGCCTTCCTCGGCGAGTTCGGCCTCCACGCCTCGGGCAGGGACCACGGAGATCCGGGCGCCGTCGGCGTCGTCGGGGCGGAACAGGCCGATGGCGGTCCGGGTGGAGGGGGCCAGGTTTTGGCGGCCCTGAAGGTGGAGGCGAAAGGCGCCTTCGTCCCGGGCGCGGGCCTTGATCCGGACGGCGATGGTGTCACCCAGGCGGCGGGCTGACTCCACGACGTCGGCGGGCCCCGACGTCTCGCAGGTCGAGAGTCGTCGGGGCGGTCAGGCGGACCTCGAAGACGCGGCCCCGGGTGGTTCGGTAGTCGACCCAGGCGTCAACCGCGGCGCCTTCGAGGTCGACGGCGACGGTGGTGCGGGCCGAGGCGCGGGCGCGAGGTGGGGCGGGATCGGCTCTCAGGGCGAGTTCGAACGGCTGGCCGAGGAAGTGGTAGGCCAGGACGGTGGAGGGACGCCGGAGGCTGTCGGGAAGCTCGGCGCGGGGGTCGATCTGGATCAGGTCGCGGCCGGGCTCGCCGCCGAGCCAGAGCCCCTCGCCCTGGGCCACGGCAAGGACTCCGGACTGGGCCGAGGCGTGGGCGATTGGCAGGCCGGCGTAGGTCCAGCGGGACGGGTCGCCGTTGGGGAGCGGCTTGCGGGTGGACAGGGTCAGCCGACGGGCCGGGGCTTCGGGTTTCAAGGGTTCGGGCAGGGGGACGCGGACGGTGCCGGAGGCGGGGTCTCGGCGGCCCTCGGTCGGCAAGGGGCGGCCATCGAGGGCGAGTTCCAGCAGTTCTTCCCCCGGGTCGAGGCGCAACTCCAGGTCGGCGACCGAGCCGCGTTCGGCGCGGACCGACCACGAGGAATTGACGTGGATGGCGCCTCGGTCGACGTCCAGGGCAATCTCGCCGCGAGCGGCCAGCAGCGGAGGGAGGTCGGCGGCGGGGTCGGCGCGGGCGTGCCAGGTCAGTTCGAGGGCGGGTCTCGGCGGGAGGTGGGCCGAGAGCCGGGCGTGGTCCCCAGGGGCCGGCTCGATGGCGACGGGCAGTTTGCCGTCGGCCAGGGCGTCGGTGGCGCCGGCGGGGACGTCGAGGGCGAGTCGGGTGGCGGGGGCCTCGGGGATGGCCAGGGTCAGGACCTTGCCGGGGGCCACTGTCTGGACTGGGGCGAGCAACTCCACGCGGACCTCATGGCGGCCGGGCCCGCGCACTTCGACCTGCCAGCCGGCCGTGGGGGGGGTGCCCTGTCTCAAGGGCAAGTCGCGGCCTGCCTCGTTGGCGAGGGTTACGGCCAGGCCGTCCAGGCGGATCGGCACCCAGGCCGGGGCGTCCCCTTCCCCTACCACTACTATAAGGTAGAGGTTGAGGCGGGCGAGGTCGCCCTCGACAGCGCCACCGATGGCGAGTTCGACGACCGACGGGCCCTGGGGAGGCGCGGCCGGTGAGGTGGCGGCCTCGATCCGTTTGCGAAATTCCTGGCCGGTCATCCAGAGGAAGTCGGGGGCGTTGAGTCGCTTCCAGAAGCCGTCGACGTCGCCCGGTGCGATGACGATGACCTTGGCCGGGCCAGAGTCGTCGGCCGGGGGCGGGCTGGGAGTTTCGGCCCCAACGGCCGCGCCCGCGATCGTGGTCGTCAGGAGGATCGCTGTCAAAGTCCAGGCGCGGACGGGCACGGGTGCGCCTCGATGGAGGGCGGGTCCATCCCGGTCGTCGAGGGTCGGGCGTCGGGCGGCCCTGCCCGGCCGGGCGGGTCGACGGGTTGCGTCGCCTCGCCCGGTCGCCCGGTCGGAGATCCGGCGGGATCGTCAAAAGTTTACCACCTTCCCCGGTCCCCCCGCCACGAATGAGGCTCGACCTTGGCGGGTCACGGGTGGGTGGGCCCAAGTGGACGTCAGTCTTCTCGGCGACGGTCGGCGTCGTGGTGGCGGTGGGCGTCGTAGCTTTCGAGCCAGGCCCGGGCGCGGGGGAGGTCGACCTCTCGGACGTAGACGCGGGGGTTGCCTTCCCAGGTGCCCAGCGAATCCTGAAAGTCCTGCTGGTCGGAGAGGGCGGGGATGCCTTGCTGGACCAGCTCGTTGGCGACGAACTGGGCTTCCATCAGGCTGAGGGCCTGGTAGCAGGCGACGACCTCGGTGTCGGGCGTGGAGGGGTCGTCGACGATGGACTCGAGTGTGGGCGAGACGGGGGGATTCTCGATCGGCCCGGCCTCGTCGGCGGGAACGAACAGAGGGTCCACGGTGCCGTCCTGGGCCGTGCCGCAGTTCCAGCAGATCTCGAAGCCGGGGTCGACCTTGGTCTCACACTTCGGGCAGGTCCACATCGCGCGTTCCCCGGTCGGTCGGTCGTCATCGAAATCAGAGGTGAAGGGTCGTCAGCAACTCGGCCGTCGGCAGGATGTAGCCGAAGTAGAAGGGGCCGAACAGGGCGTACTTGGCCGAGGACTCGTCGAACCTCATCGTGTAAACGATGTCCTTGAGGTACGACGGGTTGCGGGCCCAGAGGGTGACGCCCCACTCCCAATCGTCGAGGCCGGTCGAGGCGGTGATGACCTGCGAGACCTTTCCGGCGAATTTCATGCCACTGCGGCCATGCTCGGCCATCAGGGCGGTGCGTTCGGCGAAGGGCAGGGTGTACCAGTTCTGCGCGGCGAGGCGGGTCTTGCTCATCGGGTAGAAGCAGAGGCAGGGCCAGTCGGGGAACTCGGGGTAGAGCCGGTGCTGGTTCATCGGCCCAAGGCGTTTGGCATAGGCGTCGACCTTGGCCTTGTAGGAGGCGCTGTCGGGGTCGGCCCCCTCGCGGTCGACGAGGGTCTGGCCGTACTGCTCAACGTCGGGGACGTACTCGGAGACCTCGCTAATCGAGTAGAACGAGTAGGTAGGGACCAGGGCCGGGCCAAGGGCCGAACTCTGAATGGCCGACTGGACGTTGTGGACGGCGCGGAGGTCCTTGCCGGCGACGACGACGCCGAAATCGGCCTTATGGCCCGGCACGGCGAGGGCCTGCAACTGCTCAGGGGCGCCGGGGGTGTCGCGGCTGAGGGCGCGGGCGAGTTGCTCTCGACCAAGGGCGCGGGCGGATTCGGGCAGGGCGGCCAGGGCAGCGCGGTCGACCCGGAAATACAGGTGGAGGAAATGCCAGCCGGAATCGGGGATCAGCGACGCGGGGACATCGGCGGCCATCGGCCGGCGAGCGGGGGCCTGGGTGTGAGTCGGGGCGGGGGACGACGCGGATTCCGGGCCTGCGGACATGGTCGGCGACGCTCCGATGTGGTCGGTTGGGCGATTGGCTCCGATTGTAGGGTTCGGTGTGAGGCGCTGAACAAGTTGTTGCGGGTTTGCTGGCGATCTGGTGAGCCCGTTGTTGCTTGATGCCGAGATTCGCCGACGTTCGGAGAGTGATCGGGTCCCGGTCGAGTCGCGGAATCGCGAAGTAGTTTTTTTGTCCATGATCAACGCAAGAATGAGGTGATATCTATGGTATAATAGATTGTGGAGATGAATTACGTGTTCATAAGAAAACATTTGTGTTTCTGTTTGATTTAGATGACTTTAAAATAAGGTGTAAGCCTGTATTAGATCTGGACTAAGATCGTTTCGTGAGTATTCGCGATAAAGGCACCGTGAGCGGTCTTTCGAGCCCGACACCTACGCGATCAAGTGAAACCTTTCTCAGTCCGACCGCGGCGGGCGAGAATTCAATTTCGAGGATCTTCCGCAACTTATTGAAGGGAATTGAGTCGCGCCCTAATTCAACATCATAAAAACGATGTAGCTGTGTACAATTTGTCCGGAACATCTCGCTAGATCTTGGCTCCGTGGTGGACAGGAAAGTCCGCCTGAGTTACCCAGAATACTCTAACTCGCGGAAAAAATGCAGTTGATTGTTGCGTACAAGGGTTCGGTGCTGCGTAACTCCTATGCCATTCGAGTCTGCACACAATGAATGGTGTCTGAACCACGATGCATGAGCCGATGAAAGTCGGCGGTTGCAGAAGAATCGAGGATCAGCGAAAATGGTGCCCCCCCCCCCCTTCCCACGCCAGTGAAATGTCCCCAAGCGTTTACGCAAGAAATCCGGGGATTTTGTTCTGATGCCGCGTTTTTGAGTCCGCTCGACGTTGGGATCGGCCTTTTTCTCCCACCGCGTAGCGAATCCTCGGTCGCCTTCCCCCCCCCCGGAGACAGGACGATGGCCATCCCGACCGCCGATCACCCCGCCGAGGAGGTTCTACTGACCTACGGAGAGGGCCGGCTCGACTCCATCGCGGCCCAGGGGATTTACGCTCACCTCGAAGGAGTGCGAGGCTTGTCGACGATGGTTCGCCGAGAATTACGTCCGACAGCTTCCTCGCGCGTCTACGCGCCTCGCAAAGGCCTTCGGAGAGGCCGACCGCCGGAAAATCCCTGATCGACGCCACGATCAGCTACGTCCGTCCGAAGTGCGTCGGCCGTGCCGCCGCCGGCCCACGCAATTCCTCCGGGGTTGGCCAACCACCTCGACTACGAGATCAAGCATGAACTCGGTCGGGGCGGGATGGGTGTGATCTACCTGGCCCGCAACACGATCATGGGTCGAGACGAGGTGCTCAAGATCATGGGCAGCCACGTCGTGGGTCGACCTGGGGTTTTCGAGCGGTTTCAGAACGAGATCCGTGCCGTCGCCAAATTCCGCCACCCGAACATCGTGACGGCCTACGCCGCCTTCCACATCGAGGGCGGGCTGGTTTTCGCGATGGAGTACGTCGAGGGGCTTGACCTTGCTCGGCTGGTGAAGCTCAAGGGTCGAATGGCGATCGCGAAAGCCACCACCTTCGCTCACCAGGCGGCGTTAGGGCTCCAGCACGCCCTGGATCGGGGGACGATCCACCGCGACATGTAAGCCGCACAATCTAATGCTCACGCATGACTGTAAGGAGAGTATCGTCAAGGTCCCGGATTTCGGTTCTGGCGAAAAACGACTCGGGAGGGGAAGATAGACGCGGCTCTGACGAGCCAGGATCAAGCGCTGGGCACGTCGGACTACATCGCACCGGAGCAAATTCTGGATGCGGCGAGCGTGGCCACCCGGGCCGACATTTATAGCCTGGGCGGGACCCTTTATTTCCTCTTGACGGGCCGCCCGCCATTCTCAGCAACGTCCCGATGCGACATTTATCAGGCGCACATCTCGCGGCATGCTGACCCGATGAATCGCGTCCGGCCCGAAGTTCCCTCGGAGCTGGCGGCCTTGGTCGCGAAAATGATGGCCAAAGAGCCGTGGCGTAGGTTTCAGACGTCGGAAGAAGTGGCCGAAGCCTTGACTGCGTTTTTCCGCAAGGCGAATGCGACATTGCACGTTCCCGCGGCAGTCTCCCAGGTACGTCGACCCGAGGCGAGTCGCTCTTCGCCGATCCAGCTGATTAGTGAACCCGAATCGCGTGTTCGCTCAATTTCGCCGTTGGCCGAGCCCGTCATCAACGACACTCTGTCGGAGGGTTTGAGCAAACTGAGTGGGGCGGACCGCAGCCTCATGTCTGGACACGGATTGGGGCCGAGTCGAACGTTAGCGCGGGTTGGGGCCTCGGTTGCCATGGGGATGCTGATGGTCGGGGTGATTGCCGCCTGGGGAGCGGGGGTTCTGCGCGTCAAGACCGTCCGAGGCGACCTCGAATGCTCGGCCCTACCAGAGCAGGCGGTTGTCACCATCGACGGAGAGGCCGCCACGGTCGCATGGCCGAAAGGGGAAGGGACCGCGACAGTTTCCATCGTCCCCGGCGAACATCGGGTCAAGGTGGTTCTGCATGGGGTCGAAATCCTCGCTGAGGAGGTCCAGATCACGGCGGGGGAGCGGAGAGGGTTGGCCGTCCGTTTCGAGCCGAGGATCGCAGTTCTCCCGAAGGTCGGCACCCCGGTCGATCTTGCTGGCAAGATCTGGCGGCCCGTACCGTCCAGGACGTCTCTCAATCCACGGAATCGTCGAGCCTGAGTTCCCAGGGATGGATAAGCCTCTGATCAACGGCAAGGATCTGACCGGCTGGACGACGCACGCCATCCAGCCGGGCCATTGGCGTGTCGAGGAGGATCGTCTCACCGGCTCGGGGCCAGGGACGAGTCATCTCTACACGACCCGGGGAGATTTTCGCGACTTCCATCTCAGACTCGAGGCCCGATATCACCCGGAAGGCCATGCCGGTGTCATCTTCCGATCGACGCCCGCGCCTGCGTTCCCCGAGGATGAACCGACCACGCCGAAAGGTTTCGAATGCACGAGTAACAGCACGCGGAACCTGATGGGGAACACTGGCGGTCTGCGTAGGGTTGGGATCGACGGCGAATGCTCAGCCGCCTTCGGCAGCACACGGATTCCACCCGGTCACTGGTTCACCCTTGATATCCTTGTCACCGACAATAGCGTAGCCGTTTTCGTGGATGGGGTCCGCAGCGCCCAGTTTGTTGCCAAGGGACGCCCATTCGCCTCGGGTCATATTGCCCTACAGCAGCAGACTCCCGAGACTGTCGTGGAGTTCCGCAAGATCGCCATCCGCGAGTACGACCTTCGGTCGAAGGCGTCCCCTGACGAGGTCCAACGATTTACCCAACATGATGGTCGGGTGAGCTCAATTGCCTTCGACCCGGACGCGTCTCGATTGATCACGGGTGGAGATGATCGGGCGATCTGGACACGCGATCACGGGTCGACCTCTTGGGGCGATAACACCGTCCGAATCTGGGACGTATCGGCCGGCCGGGCGACCGCGAGTACCCCTGGCCACGACCCTGGCGTCCGGGCCACCGTCTTCTCGCCGGATTGCACTCTTGCCGCGTCATGCGGCGGATGGGATGGGCCAGAAAGCCCAACACGTGGCGGTCATCGATTTGGGAACCGGGCGGGTTGCCCACGTCTTGAAGCGGCCGGATCATGTCGAGCGGGGAGTGGCCCAGTCCGTAGTTTTCTCGACTGACGGACAACGGATCTACGCCGCCTTTCCCAATGGCACGGTTCAGCCCTGGGACTTGACTACCCAAGAACTGCTTCCACTAATCGGCGTGAAGGCAGGCAACCCTCGAATGAACGAGTTCCCTGGCCTACTCTTCACGTCAAATCAGCAGGGACTGTTCTCGAGCAGCCAGAGCGGCGTGGTCGAACTCTGGGACCTGGGAACCGGAGATCGGGTCGCGAGATTTGTAAGCCACGTCGGGCCGGCTCCGGCCTTGTCTCGTTCCGCCGATGATCGCCTGCTCCTCTCGGGTGGGTCCGATGGCTTAGCCCGTCTTTCTGATGTCGCCACCCAAAGGGAACTTCGGGTCCTCGACTTGCAAAGCGGACGGGCTCCATAACGTCGCCCTCTCCGCCGATGGTGGCCTTGCCTTGACTGGTGGTCAGTATGGTGATGTCGGACTCTGGGACACGGCGACCGGCCGAGAGATCGAAAGATTCAAGGGGCACAGGATGGGTGTCAATGCCTTGGCGTTCTCGCACGACTCTCTCTTGATCGCAACCGCAAGCGACGACAGGACCGCGCGCATCTGGCGCCGCTCTCCGGCCGCCAATGCCAACCGGGCCGCACCTGCTTTACGTTAGAAGGTGAGCCAATGGATTTCGTCACGTCTGCTCCGGGTTCATGAGAACATCGCTGACGTTGGGGAGTTCTGTCACGGTGTAAGGATCGGGGGAAAAACGAATCTGGCGGCTGCGGTGGCAGTTCCCGCATCGCTGGATGTGGCTGACCGTCGTCCCGGCCCAGGTTGACCCCATTTCGGCGTTGTCGCTCATATCATTGACATCGAGAAAAGTCGGGGCGGAGGGCGACGATTTGGTCAGAGCTACATAGTCCTGGCCATAGAGACGAGCTGGTCGAGCGCCTTGCCCCAACCTTGTTGGAAGCCCATGGCCTCGTGCTTCTGGCGGCCTTGCGGGTTGCTGTGCATCACCGTGGCGGTGTATTTCGTCCCGGTGCCGCTGGGCTCCATCTCGATCACGGCGGTAAATACGAAGGGGATTTCGGGGCCCAGGTCGGCCGGTCGGTAGCCGGGGAGAAGTGCCCCAGTCCAGACGAGTTTTCGGTTGGGGATGACTTCCAGGTAGCATCCGTTGTTGGGGACCTGCTGCCCCTCGGGCGACTCCATGACCGTGTGGAACTTTCCGCCCGGCTTCAGGTCGACCTCGCAGCCGACTGTCTTCCAGGGGGCCGGGGAGAACCACTGCTTCAGGTGCTCCGGCGTGGTCCATGCCTTCCAGACCAGGTCTGGCGGGACGTCCACGACTCGCTCGAACGTCAGGTCCAGGTCGGGGTTCATTCCGAGGGTTCCTTCCAGGTGATGAGGTGGGCGTCCAACTGGTCGAGGCGTCGCTTCCAAACCGCCCTTTGCTTGACGATCCAGTCCTCGGCTCCCTTCAAGGCGGCCGGGGCGAGTTCGTAGGTGCGGACCCGGCCCGTCTTCGTGGAGCGGATCAGACCGGCGTCGGTCAGGACGTCGAGGTGCTGGAGGAACGACGGCAGGGCCATCGAGAACGGTGCGGCCAGCTCGCTTGTCGGCGCCGGACCCTGGCTCAATTGCTCCACGACGGCCAGCCGAGTCGGATCGGCCAGCGCCTGGAAGACGAGGATGAGCGGGGCTGGTCGCTTAGGCATTGGCCTAAGGTTATCGCGAAATTCGGTTAGGTCAATGCCTAGCTTTTCGGCCGTTCAGGATTTCGAGTGCTCAGTTGACCCATTTCGGCGGGGACAGTCGGCGCATTGACATTGGGAAAAGTGGATTCCTATAATTCGGGCTCGCCCAGGGGGACGGCGGCGGGGGGCGTTGCGGGGTTCTTGAAGGCTTTGCGGGTTGCGTCCCTCCCCCCCACCATTTTTTTTGGAGAGCGGCAGCATGGCGGTTCGCGTCGGGATCAATGGGTTCGGTCGGATTGGGCGACTGGTCTTTCGCGTCCTGGCCTCTCGGCCCGAGGAGTTCGAGGTCGTCGCCATCAATGACCTCTCCGACGCCAAGCACCTGGCCAACCTCCTGAAGTATGACAGCGTCCACGGCAAGTATCAGGGGACGGTTTCGACCGCCGATGGCAACCTGATCGTCGATGGACGGACCATCAAAATTACCCAGGAAAAAGACCCCGCCAACCTCCCCTGGAAAGAGCTGAAGTGCCAGGTCGCCCTGGAGTCGACCGGTTTCTTCACCAACAAGGCGTCGTTGCAGAAGCACCTTGACGCCGGCGCTGAGTATGTCGTCCTGAGCGCCCCGGCCAAGGACAAGCTTGATGCGACGATTGTCATGGGCGTCAATGATGACACCCTGAAGCCCGAGCACAGGATCGTTTCCAACGCGTCTTGCACCACGAATTGCCTGGCCCCCCTGGCCAAGGTGCTGCATGAGGCGTTCGGGATCGAGAAGGGCCTGATGACGACCTGCCACGCCTACACCAACGACCAGCGAGTGGCCGACCAGGTCCACGCCGACCCGTATCGGGCGAGAGGGGCGGCGATCAACATCATCCCCTCCACCACGGGCGCGGCCAAGGCGGTGGGTGAGGTCATCCCCGAGCTCAATGGCAAGCTAACCGGGTATTCCTTGCGGGTTCCGGTTCCCGATGGCTCGATCGTCGACCTGACCGCCCTGGTCAAGCGGCCCGTGACCAAGGAAGAGGTCAACGAGGCCGTTCGGGCCGCCGCCGACGGGCCGCTCAAGGGGATTCTGGAGTACGCCACCGACCCCTTGGTCTCCAGCGACATCATCGGCAACCCGCACTCGTCGATCTTCATGGCCGAGTGGACCAACGTCATCGGCGGCGACCTGATCAAGGTCATCTCCTGGTACGACAACGAGTGGGGCTACTCCTGCCGGACCGTGGACCTGATTGCCAAGCTCGCCAGGCAGGGCTGACCGGACGAATCCGAGTTTGATCCCGAAAGGGCTCGGGTCGCGGTGACGATCGTCCCCGGCCCTCCCCGCTCGCGACTTTCCCCATCGAGGTTCCCACCTTGGCCAAGCAGACGATCCGCGACCTCGACCTGGCCGGCAAGAAGGTTTTGATCCGGGTCGACTTCAACGTCCCCCAGACCGCCGAGGGGGATGTTTCCGACGACCGGCGGATCAAGGCCGCGTTGCCGACGATCCGCCATGCGTTGGAAAAAGGCGCTGGGGTGATTCTGGTCAGCCACCTGGGACGGCCCACCGGCGACCCGTCCAAGGATGCCCCGTTCAAGATGGAGAAGGTCGCCGCCCGGTTGCAGGAGCTTTTGGGGTCGGTCGTCCAGCAGGTGCCCGACACCGTTGGCCCCTACGCCAAGCAGGCCGCCGCCGACCTGAAGCCCGGCGGAGTCTTGGTGCTGGAGAACGTCCGGTTTCACAAGGGGGAGAAGAAAGGCGACCCCGCCTTCGCCGCCGACATGGCTGGCCTGGCCGATGCTTATGTGAACGACGCCTTTGGCACCTGCCACCGAGACGAGGCGTCGATGGTCGCCGTGCCGAGCCAGTTCCCCGAGGCCCATCGAGGGTTGGGGTTCCTGGTCGAAAAGGAGTTGCGGATCCTTGAGGATTTGCTGGGCGACCCCAAGCGACCGGTCGTCGCGGTGATGGGAGGCGCCAAGATTTCCGGCAAGATCGACGTGATCGAGGCGCTGTTGCCGAAGGTTGACAAGCTGCTGATCGGCGGGGCGATGAGCTACACGTTCCTCAAGGCCGCTGGCCACAAGGTCGGCAACAGCCTGGTGGAGGACGACCGCCTCGACGTCGCTCGCGCCCTTCGAGAGAAGGCCGGCGACAAGCTGGAATTGCCCGTTGACTTCCTGGTGGCCGACGCCATGAAGGCCGACGCGAACACCCAGATCATCGAGGGGCATGACCTGCCCGACGGCTGGGAGGGGTTCGACATCGGCCCCAAGACCATCGCCCGGTACAGCCAGTTCATCAAGGACGCCGCCACGGTCGTCTGGAACGGGCCGGTGGGCAAGTTCGAGATCGAGCCGTTCTCCAAAGGGACCCGGGGATTGGCCGAGGCCCTGGCCGCCAGCGCCGCGACGACGGTCGTCGGTGGGGGCGAAACGGCCGAGGCGGTTGAGCAGTTTGGCTTTGCCGAAATGGTCGACCATGTCTCGACCGGCGGTGGGGCGTTCCTGGAATATCTCGAAGGTAAAAAATTCAACTCCCTGGCGGTGATCCCCGATCTTGCCTAGAGTCTCACTGTGGGAAGATCGGGCCGAGGACGCGGTTGAGGTTGTCCGGGGGGGCTGCCATTGTTGGATCGTAGCGAACGCCTGCGAGCCTGGGACGAGGCGCAACGGCCGGCGATGACGCCGTCGATGCTTAACTGCGACTTCAATCGCGTCAGCGAGGAGATGGACGCGTTGGCCAAGGCCGGGGCCCCGGCCTTGCACCTCGATGTGATGGACGGGCACTTTGTCCCCAACATCTCGTACGGCCCGCCGGTCATCAAGGACTGGCGCAAGCGTTCGGATTTGCCCTTCGACGCCCACCTGATGATCTCCGAGCCGGGTCGATATCTGGATGCCTTCGTCGATGCCGGTTGCGACGTGATTTTGTTCCACATCGAGGTTGAGCCGAACCCTCTGGAGCTGATCCGCCGCATTCGCCGGGCCGAATGTCATGCTGGCCTTGTGCTGAACCCGCCCACGCCGTTCTCGGCGATCGAGCCGTATCTGGCCGAGGTCGACGTGGTTCTGGTGATGAGCGTGATGCCGGGCTTCGGCGGTCAGAAGTTCCAGCCCGAGGTTCTGGACAAAGCGCGGGCGATCCGCCGGGCGAGGCCGGGCTTGCGGGTCTCGATCGACGGCGGAATCAACATTCACACCGCCGGCGCCGCGGCCGAGGCGGGTGTGACTCAGATGGTTGTTGGCTCGGCGACGTTTCGGCCCGATGGCAATTACTCGGCGGCTTTGGCGGAACTCACCGAGGCGGCCCGTCAAGGCGTGTCGTCCCCATCCCAATCCTCCCCCCACCCCCTTTGAGGCGATGCGCCGGAACCTCCGGTTGCCCATCGTCGAAAGCATGACCCAGGTGGTCCTGATCCGCCCCGGCGCCACGCTCTACGACGAGCAAGACCGCGTCCAGGGGATTTTGGATATCCCCCTGAGCGAGCGCGGCCGCGTCGAGGTCGCGCAATTGGCCCAGAACCTCGCCGCCTCGCCCGGCCTGGTGGCCCTGTACTGCGGACCCGGCGAGAGCGTCGGCCGCACCGCCGAGGTCGTCGGCCGGGCCCTGGGCCTGCGTCCCAAGCGGATCGACGACCTGCGCAACCTCGACCAAGGGTTGTGGCAGGGGCTCCAGCGCGACGAGATCAAGAGGCGCAACCTCCGACTGTTCCGCCAGTGGCTGGACGATCCCCGGACGATTTGCCCCCCCTGCGGAGAGACCGTCGAGTCGGCCGTCCTGCGGGCCAAGGCGGCCCTGAAGCCCTTGATCCGCCGCCACAAGGACGAGGCGATCGGTCTGATCGTGGGCGAGCCCTTGGCCCGACTGATCGCCGGCTACCTGCGTAAAGACCCTCACGTCCACCTTGACGACGACGTGCCGACCGGCGGGTTCGAGTCGATCACCCTGGGCCCGGAGGCCTGCCGCAACGGCGAGGGAGAGGGCTCCCGACCCCTCGGCGGGCCGAAGTCCGGTTGACGTGAACGGTTCGGGAGGCTGGAATGGACGCCGTCCCCAGGCAAGGAGCTTCCCGACCATGGCCCTGAAGCGCGGAGCGACGGCCAGCACCTGGCATGGACACCTCGGGACCAAGAAGGTCGTGCCCGAAGGCGTCTGGATGCGCTGCGACGGCTGCCAGGCCACGCTCTTCCGCAAGGAGGTCGAGCGCAACCTCCTGGTCTGCCCCGAGTGCCAGCACCATTTCACCGTGCCGGCGGCCGAGCGGATCGCCCAGTTGCTTGACGCCGACACCTTCGAGGAGTGGTACGGCGACCTGCGGCCCGGCGACCCCCTGGGGTTTAACGACCGCCGCCCTTACCCCGAACGCGTGCGCTCCGAGCAGGAACGCACCGGCCTGAACGAGGCGGCCGTGGTGGGCCAGGGGTTCATCAAGGGGATTCGCATTGTCCTGGGCCTGACCGACAGCGGCTTCATCATGGGCAGCATGGGTTCGGTCGTCGGCGAGAAGTTGACCCGCGCCATCGAGCGGGCCACCGCCGACAAGCTGCCGCTGGTGATCGTCTCGGGCTCCGGAGGCGGGGCCCGGATGCACGAGGGGATTTTCTCGCTGATGCAGATGGCCAAGGTCTCCCAAGCGTTGGCCCGCCACGCCAAGGCCGGGGGGTTGTACATCAGCGTGCTGACCCACCCGACGATGGGGGGCGTGGCCGCGAGCTTCGCGTCGTTGGGAGACCTGATCCTGGCCGAGCCCAAGGCCCTGATCGGCTTCGCCGGCCCCAAGGTCATCGCCCAGACGGTCCGCGTGCAATTGCCCGAGGGGTTCCAGACCAGCGAATTCCTGCTCGAGCATGGCTTCATCGACCGGATCGTCCCCCGCAACGAGTTACGCAGTCTGCTGGCGCAACTGATTGACTACACGACGGCCTGATCGCCATCGGTATTGAGTCTCCTCGAGACATGGCGGCGGTGGTGGGCCGGTCGGTATACTCGCGGGAACGTTGCCCGCAAGATCGACCCGACTCCCCGCCGGGGCCCGCGCATGCTCGCCCGTTCCCGCCTCGTCCGGTGGCTGTCCTGCCTGGCGTGCCTGGCCCTTGCCGCCGCCCCTGGCTGCCAGCCCGAACCGACCGAGGCCGATGCCGCCCGGCCCCGGGTGAGTTACGAGGCCATGACCCAGGGCTCGCCCGCCGAAATGGTCGCCCACCTTCGGGTCCTGCGCGACCGCTACAAGGCCGCCAGCGCCGAGGATTTGCAGTTTTTGCGGGAAGGGACCCTCGCCTACGCCGAGGCGGTCACGAAGACCGCCGACGCGGTACTGACGAACCACGACGCCACGCCCGCCCAGCGCTACGAGGCCGCCGCGGCCGAGATCAAGGCCCTGTCCCGACCGGCTGAGTCCGACCCCAAGGCCCTCGACCGCCTGCTGGCCGTGGCCGACCGCCTGGAGGCCGAGCCGGCCGAGTCGGGCATCCCCCCGATGGTGGCGTTCGTCCGGTTCGAGACCCTGGCCGCGGCCACTCAGGTCAAGGAGGGGCAAACCCTCAACGAGGCCCTCTTCGACAAGCTGCTGGACGCGGCGATCGGCGTCGGGCGGATCGAGCCTCCCCACGAGAAGGCCGAGGCCATCCTCAAGGAGTTCGCCCCCCTGGCCGGGATGAAGCACCGGGACGAAAAGGCCCAGGTTCTGTGGGACCTGTACGCCAGGCGGACCGAAGATCCCCAGACGCGTGCGTTCGCCAAGGGCTCGGCCAACCGCTCCGGCCTGGTGGGCAAGCCAATCGGGGCGTTCGCCGGACCAAAGCTCGTCGGCGAGGGGACCCTGGATCTCGATTCGCTCAAAGGGAAGGTCGTGCTGGTCGACTTCTGGGCCAGTTGGTGCGCCCCCTGCATGGCCGAGATGCCCGCGTTGAAAGCGCTGCGCGACCGACTGGCCCCGCAAGGGTTCGAGATCGTGGGCGTGTCGATCGACGCCGACCCCGCCGCGGCCAGGACCAAGGCGCAGTCGTCGGGGATGGACTGGCCGCTCATCGACGACCAGCCCGACTTCAACGCCGACCCCCCCCTACCCCGCTTGGGAGTCCAGTTCGGAACCTCATTCATCCCCCTGAAGTTGCTGATCGACCGCGAAGGCCGACTCGTCACCAGCGGCAATGGCCTGGGCGATGTCGAAACCGCCCTCGAAAAGCTAATTCCCGGCGCCAAGGTCCCCGAGACACCCCTACCTGGACCGGCCATCCCGGTCCCTGTCGAGCCGTTGCCTCCGGCGAAACCTTGAGGGCCGGGCGGCCCCGGGAAAAATTTCCGGAAATGTTCTCGCGTGCGCTAGCCAACCGCTGTACATTAGCAACCATAGGGTCAGATGGTGATCGTCCGTGAAGCATCACGGCCTCCATCCCGAGACAACGTAGACCCGTGGAGTGCTCGCTCATGGCCGATCTTGACGCCCTGACTTCTCGTCAGCGGGAAATTTATCAGTTCATCCGCGAGAAGATCCAGGTCCGCGGCTTCCCGCCCACGGTCCGCGAGATCGGCGACGAATTTGAGATCAAGAGTCCCAACGGAGTGATGTGCCACCTCAAGGCCCTCCAGAAGAAGGGGCTGATCCACCGAGACCAGCGGATGTCGCGGGCCATTCAACTCCTGGACGAGCCGGCTCCCGGCCGCCCCGCCGCACTTGCCTTGAAGGGACGCATCGCTGCTGGCCAGCCGATCGAGGCGATCCCTCAGGAAGACGAGTTGGGCTTCGAGGAGTGGCAGGACACCGACGACAAATTCGCGCTCCAGGTCTCGGGCGACTCGATGATCGAGGAGCACATCGCCGACGGCGACTATGTCATCATCAAGAAGCAGTCGCAGGCCCGCGACGGCCAGATCGTCGCGGCGCAGGACGGCGAGGACGAGGTAACGCTGAAGCGCTTCTTCAAGGAGCGCAACCGCATCCGCCTGGAGCCGGCCAACAAGGCGATGAAGCCGATCTTCCGCGACAACGTGAAGATCCTCGGCGTGCTGGTCGGGGTCGTCCGCAAGTATTGACGGGCCAAGCTCTCGATTCCGGAGTGTTGGGCTGTGTAGCCTCTCGTGCCAACCCCTCGTTCCCCCGGTCCTCCGGGGGAATGCCCTCCCTGGCCGCTCCGCGCCTCGAATTTCTGACGCCGGGGTGGGGTCGCGCCGCGGGAGTGTCGACCTGGACGTTCCCTCGCGAGAGCATGGGGAACGAGGTTTGATCCAGGATCGATTGGGATTCCGGTCAGTCGCGGACCCCCAGGTTTGCGAGCTTCACTCAGTCCTTGACGAAGAGATTGACGGCCGGGCCGGTCGGGCCGTAGGGTCCATGTCTTGTTGGGACTTTTGCCCCACCCGGACTTTTGGTCCTCTCTCGCCACGGCCGGCCCCCATCCATGACCCAAGATTCCGCAACATCGCCGCCCGGCGACTTCGTCCAGTTGTTCACCGACGGCGCTTGCAGCGGCAACCCCGGACCGGGCGGCTGGGCCTACATCCTCAAGCACCCGGCCAGCGGTTCGGTAAGGGACGCCTCGGGCGCCGAGCCCCACACTACGAACAACCGCATGGAGCTGACCGGGCCCATCCGCGGCCTGGCGTCGTTGAACCGCCGCTGCAAGGTCGAACTCGTCACCGACAGCCAGTACGTGGCCAAGGGGGCCGCCGAGTGGATGCCCAAGTGGAAGGCCCAGGGCTGGCGGCGCAAGGAGAAATCGGCCTGGAAGGAAGTCGTGAACCTCGACCTCTGGAAGCAGTTGGATGAGTTGCTGGCCCAGCACGATGTGAAAATCACGCACGTCCTGGGCCACCGGGGGCACGAGGAAAACGAGGCGTGCGACCGGATGGCCGTGGCGGCGTACAAGGCGTTGAAGGCGGATTTGCGGGGCTAAGTTGCCTCGCCTCTAGGGCAATGCCCCGGGCGAGCGATTAGATTTGAGAGACCGTCCCGCGTTTGGAGATTTTGCAAGAATCACGGATGAAGCTCGGATAGGACCCGCCGCCATGCGAGTTCGGTTCCCGTTGTCCACGCTTGTCCTGCTCGCCTTTGCGACCACAACGGCCTATGGCTGCCCGCCCCCCGGGCTGGCGTCGCCCGGTCCACCCGCCCCCTTGAAGGTGGGCGACCGCGCCCCGGAGATCGGCGGCGTCGGCCCGGACGGGAATTCTGCCGCGATGTCTCACCTCAAGGGCAAGGTCGCCCTCGTCGTTTTCTGGACCCTCGACGCGAAGAATCGGAAGGGGATGCCGCTGGAACCTCTCCAGCAATTGCATAAGGAGTTCGAGTCGGACAAACGGTTCCTGATCCTGACCGAATGCGTTCCCAACGACACGGACTACTTTGGCTACGAGGTCTGGATGAATTTCCTGGAACGCCAGGGACGGGAGGATCGCGGCAACGGCCAAGGGCCGTTCTTCGACAACCCCCGATGGTGGAGCGATCCTCGGTGGTGGAATGAATGTACGATGCATGAAGATATGGCTCGGAGATACGGTGTTGACGGTCTCCCGGCCTATTATCTCATTGGCGATGATGGGCGAATGGTCGCCCTGCGCATCCCGGAGGCGGACCTTCGCGACAACGTTCGATCTCTTATGTACGTCGAACCTTGAAGAGAGGGGCTGGGCAAGCCAGGATCGATCGATCCTCGGCACTCGTTTTCGGCAAGCCGCCAAATGGAGACTTCGATGCCTCCGACCGCCGTGTTCTTGGCGGCATGCCTTGATCTGACTACTGGACTCGCAAGGTTTGCCGAGACCTACAAGTCCAGGAACGCTGACGAGGTTGCCATCGCAACACGTTGAAATTCACGTCGTCGCCTCTGGCCCTGGATCGCCGTCCTATGCGATCGCAACCGGGCTGCCGGGTTCCGGGTGGCCGCAATGCTCGCAAGCGTTCCCACTCCTCAGGAACAATTCCAGCCAGCGAATTTTCTCCCCCTTCCCGTCCGGCCAGCCGCTGCTGCCGGGGGCTAGCGATAGTTCGCCCGGGGCGACGGAGAAGGTGCCATCGCTGATGATCGCCTCGCGTTCCACGTCGCCGATGCGGACCTTGACGCGGGCTCCATCCTTCGCGGCGACGTCCGACCGCCGTAGGGTGGTTTTGAGGTTCCCGTAGCCGTCGATGTAGGCGACCCGACCGGCGGGAATGTCGGGGATGTCCTTGAGGTTGATCGCCTTGTCCAGCGCCTCGGGCTTCCCCAGGACAATTGCCGCGGCGGCCTGGGGGAAGAGGTCCCGGGAGCGGAATTGCGAGCCCTCGGCCTCGACCGACGCCCAGCGCAGCTCCTCGGCCCGGTCTCTCACGAACGAGAAGGTGTGGCCGGCGCTGACGCCGACGACCCTCACCCCGGTCGGCAGCCGGGCGAAGGCCAGGCGCTCTCCGGCGTTGCCCGAGCGTGCCGAGTCGTCGTCCTCTCGCGGGGCGATGTTGTGGTAGATCAGGGTGCCCGGGGGCGCCGGGTTCAGGCCGAGCTGGGCGATGCAGAAGCCCGCCGCGATCGTGTCGAAGGGGGATACCGGCGTTAGCACCAGTTCCGCGTCGGGCAGGTGGAGCTTGATCCGCTGGGCGACCTCGGCGAAGGCTAGGTCGTTGGGGCCGTAGTCGGCGACGATGTGGACGAGCATGGACGCTCCACGGTTTCCGAGCGGGGCAAAATCTTCGGGCTGGCTCTGCCTAGGTCGCAAACCCGACGCCAATCCGCCGGCCTGGAGAGCCGTGCCCCCGTCGTTCAAGTCGCCGGGGGATCGTCCCGGAACCGGAGTTCATGCGGCTCGATTGGGTGGGACGAGGCGACAAGGACGCCCAATGGCCCCAGGATCGGGCCGAGCCAGAACCCGGCCCGGGTGCGCCGGCCTCGACGGCGGGCGCCGATCATCCCGAGTCCTCCGCACAGGTAGGCGAGGGCCAGCAGGGGCGAGAGAGGGCAGCAGGATGAGTCCGCTCGTACGACCGCAAACAGTAGCGCTGCGGCGGCGATGACGATCATCAGGTGCCGAATGCGCAGCCCCGACATGGTGGCGTCCCTTCGCCGGGCGAGGTTATGAGCCGACCTCTCCCACTCGGTGGGCGGCGGCTCGGGCGCGTTCCATCAGGGGGCTGTCGGGGGTGGCGGTGTCGGGGAAGTTGAACAGGGCCGCGGCGACCAGCGGAGCTTGCCACTTCGGGTCGCTGGCCAGGCGGAACTCTTCCCAGGCCGCGGCCCCGAACTTGTAGTCGTGGCTGTCTCGGCCTTTGTGGAAGATCAGGCGGCGAGCGGCGGCGAAGAGGGCCTCGGGCGACCCACCTTGGCCCAGGTAGCCCAGAGCCTTCGCGGCGGCCCGGGGTCGGTCCGTGCCCAGGTCGGTGAAGATTTCGACGATCGCCTCGTCCCCCTCGGCCTCGGGGTCTCGGGGTTCGAGGGCGTCGATGGCGACCTCGGCCTTGCCCCGCATCATGTCTCGGTAGAGCGGCTGCCAGCCGGCGGCCTGGAGCAGCGCCAGGCGGCGGTTTCGGTCGTCGCCGCTGGCCCCGAAGATGTAGTGGAGGGCGTTGGCCGAGGTCACCGCGTGGATTGGCAGGATGCCCGGGGCCCTCATCATCAACTCGCCGGCGTGGAGGGTCACGGCGTCCCAGAGCGATTGGGGCGCGACTCCCCGATTCAGCGAGGCGACGACCTCGGCCGAGGCGTCCTCGGGCGAGGCGTGCCGAAGGGTTTCCAGCAAGGCACGGGTCGCGCCGGGGTCGGGCTTGCCGAGGGTCCAGCCTTCGCGGATCTTCGAGGCGTTGGCGAGGTTGGCGTCGAACGGGCCGACGGGCGTTTTGGGTTCCCCCCCACCTTGATCCAGTAACCCGTAAGCCAAGGAGCGGACCACCGGCTCGGCGTGGGACCAGCCGACCGTCTGCAAGGTCCGCCAGCACTGCATGGCGAAGATCGCCTTGTGGCCGATATCTCGGTGGTCGCGCAGGCCGTAGTAGAACAGCGGTTCCATGACCTCGGCGGCGCCGGCGTTGCGGCAGAGCGAGGCGATGGCCGAGTCGGCGGCGTCGATGTCCCAGGCGTCCATCGCTCGGACGAATTCGGCCTTCGCCTGGCCGGGGGTTGGGAGATGGGCTTCATCGACCCTTCCCAGCGTCCAGTCCCCTTCCTGGACGTCCTTCTGCTGGGCACTCTTGAAGTTGTCGAGGGCCCAGAACAGGGGCAGGAGGCGGTCCTCGACGGCGGCGGTCTGGCCCAGCAGGTGCGCCGAGTTGATGACCAGCACCGCGTGGAATTTGAACCCCACCGGCCGGGGCTGGACGTTGCGCACGCCCGCCAGGAACAGCCCGGCCAGCAGGTCTCGGTAGGAGAGGCCCTTTCGCAGGTGGTCGACGGCCACGTCGAAGACCTTCTCGCGAGGGGTCTCTTCCATCCAGCGGACGACCGGCTCAATCTCGGGACGGAAGCGGACCGCGTCGGGGCCGACGGTCGCCTCGGCCGCCTTCGCGGGCGAAATCGAACGCAGGCCCCCCAGTCCCACTCCAAGCCCCAGGGCCGAGGCCGACTGGAGGAATTGCCGTCGTCTCAGGTGCGCGTTCATGAGTGGGCTCCCGGGTCCGTGGGCTACTTCGTCTTGGCCTTGGCGTCATCCCGGGCCTTGGCCTCGGCAAGGGCGGCCTCGGGGTTCTCATCGAAAAGCTCCTTGCAGCCGGAGCAGCAGACGTAATAGGTCTGGCCCTGGTATTTGACAGGGATCGTCCCCCGCCCCTCGGTGACGATGCAGGTGGGGCCCGACTCTCCCAGGGCGAAGGCAACTCCCTGGCGGGTGAAGCCGACCTCGCCGAGCCTGGAGAAATTCCCCGAGGCGTCGCGCTCTTCCAGCAGGAGCAGGAAGCGGGTCTCGTGCAGCGGGGTCAGGGTGATCCTCGACAGGCCCTCCCCTTCGTTCGCGGTCAGGGGAAGTTTTCCCTTGTCGCCCGGTTTGCCGGCGAACTCGCGGGTTGCCCCGTCGGTCAGGGTCGCGTTCAGGACGAAAGTCCCGTCCTCGGCGCCGGGACGGAGCTCGGCCCCTTTGAGATATTTGCCCCCCTTGAGGACCAGTTCCATCGAGGCCGAGTCATTCGAGAGCTTCCAGGACCAGTCGCCGGCCTCGGTCCACGAGCCCCGGGTGCTTCCCCGTTGAGGCTGGCCCACCCCCTTCCAGCGGCCGACCAGCGACCCATAGGTTTTCAAAGCCGCCTGGTCGGTCCGGCGGTCGGCGGCCGTCGAGGGGGCCGGGGCGGCCATCGCGATCGAGACGAACAGACAGGCAATCGCCCGGGCTGGTCTCATGGGTCGAAGTCTCCGTTGGGCGAGGGGTGATCCATTCTAGGACCGGGACGCGGCGGGAATCCAGGCGTCAGAACCATTCCTTAACTTCACGAGTCGCGTGTGACGACGCGCGTCTGGCCTTGTCGGGGGTTGGGGAACCGCTACAATCGCCCGGCCCGTCGTAGCCTCGCGTCCACAGCCCGCCCGACCCAATTCGCCCCGTTTCGCATCCTACTGGCCGCGATGTGGTAAATTAGAAGCGTCCCGGTCGGGTTTCCCGGCGGGGTCGACCCCTCGGCGGTCGTCGTTTGGACCTTGTCGGTGTGATGTGGCCCCTTGAGGATTGGGGGGCTGCCCGTAAAATCCAAGGGAGGGATGGTTCGATGGGTCTGACGACGACCAGGTCTTGGGGCGGTGCCGTTGGGATTGGGGTTCCGGGACTTGTCGCGGGAATGGCGCTGTCCTGGGCCCTGGGCCTGGGCGCCCGGACACCCGCAGCGCAGGCTCAGGTGAGCCCCTCCGCCGCCGCGACCCGAGCGGAACCACCGGCCAACGGGACGATCGCCTTCACCACCACCAACTCCGGGACCAACCAGCAACTGCTCTACCTGGTCGACACGCGGGCCCAGGCCTTCGCCATCTACAAGGTGGACCCCCAGAAAGGGGAAGTCAAACTGGAGGCGGCCCGTCCGTATCACTGGGATTTGAAGCTCCAGTACAACAACCGCCCGCCCGACGTCTCAGCCGTCGAGGCGATGGTCTCCTCCCAGGGGCAAGGCGTCGCCCCGACAACCCGTCGCTAAGGCTCGGATCAGCGGGTGGCGGGCGGCGGACAGGGAGACCGAAACCCAAGTCGACCGAACGAACGGACAAACCAACGGTCCGCCCCCAACCTCCAGCGAACCCCGCGGCCTCAAGCGCCGGCCCGAACCCGAGGTGAACGCCGATGGCCCAGTTCTACACCCTGGAAGAGGCCGCTCGCGTCCTGGGCATGGACGTCGACGACCTGAAGCAGCAGGCCCAGCAACGAGAAGTCCGCGCGTTCATGGACGGCGGCACCTGGCGGTTCCGCGTGCCCGACATCGAGGAACTCGCCCGCCGACGGGGGTTGGGCAGCGATCCCGACCTCGCCCCGTCCGCCGCCGCCGCCGACGCCGAGATGGACTCCGATAGCGATTTCGACCTTTCGTCGTTCTCGCTGGGCTCCAGCGACATCGTCACCTCGCCGATCTCCGAGGCGAGTCTCGCGACGGGCCTGCCCGGCGAGGACGACATCCTGCTAGACGACCTGAGCCTGCCGGCCGGGCCCGGGGCCTTGAATACCAGTTCGACGATCATCGGCGCCGGGGGGCGTTCCCCCTCGGAGTCCGACATCCGCCTGGTGGGGGCCTCCCCGGCGGGACTGAGCGATTCCGACGTCCGCCTGGCCTCGGCCTCTGGCGGCCTGCCGGGCCTGCCGGGCTCGTCGGCCGAGGTCAAGTCGTTGGGGGCCGCGCCTCTGGGTTCGGCCTCGGGATCGGGACGGGCCGCCTCGCCCCCGCCCGAGTCCGAGGTCTATGATGCCGACTCCAGCGACTTCGAGTTGACGGCGTTGGATTCCGGTGACGACTTCGAGTCGGCCCCCGCCCGCAAGCCCAGCGATAGCGACGTGACCGGGTTTTCCCCCGCGCAGTCGGGCATCAACCTGGGCCGGCCCAGCGACTCGGGCATCAACCTCCAGTCGCCGAGCTACTCGGGGTTCAGCGCCAGTGGCGTCGAAATGTCTCCCCAGGACGCTTCCAGCGAAATGTCGGCCACGGTCCTGCCGGTGTCCAAGCCGATTTTCGACGACACCGACTTCGAGCTCGACGCCGCGTCGGATTCCTCGGGCTCGGTCGACGACGGCCGGACGGTCCAGCTCGACGCGGCGAGCGACTTCGACATGGACGAGGCCGACAGCGACCAGGTCTCGGAAGTCTTCGCGATGGACGAGGAAGACGTCGACCTCAACGCCGCGACGGCGCTGGGGCCGGCGGGTTCGGTGCTGGCCTCGTCCGGCGCGGCGACGGTCCGCACGGCCCGCGCTGCCGATTCCTCCCTGCAAGAGCCTGGGGCGGTCTCGGCCACCGGCTGGGACATCTCGCCCGAGGCCCCTTCCTCGGCCCCTAGCCGGGCATCGACGGTCGCTCCGGTGCTGGCCAGCGCCGAGGCCCGGCAGGACTGGGGCGGGGTGTGGGTTGGCTTCCTGATGGTCGCCACGGTGATGGTCCTCCTGACCGGCTTCGTCAGCCTGGACCTGCTCCACAACATGTACGGCTACCGGGGCGAGACCGCCGTGGGCACTCCGCTGGTGAAGGTTCTGGCCGGCCTGGTCCAGGGCGGTTGAACGGTTCCGATCAAGGGACGGCCCGGGGCCCCCGCCAGGAGGGGGGCCCGGCCCCGAAGGAGTCGGCGGCGATGGGCGTGGCGGAGCGAGGGAGGGCCTGGCTGGCAACGGCGGCCGTCGCCTGTTTGGCGGCGACGGCCGGTTGCAGCGTCGTCCCCCGCTCCCAGGTCGAAGACGCCCACAAGGTCGCCGTGAACCTCCGCGCCGAGGCCGCCCAGTTACGCGACGCCAACCTCGCCCTGACCGCCCAGAACCGCGACTACGCCGAGCGGTCCGTCGACGACGCCCGCCGCATCGCCTCCCTGGAAGACGCCAACCGCCAACTTGAGGACAGCGTCCTGGGCTACCAGAAGGATCGCGAGGCGGTGGCCGAGAAATTCGCCCACCTGGAGGCCGACCTCCAGCGCCCCGCCCCTGCCAGGCAGGCGCGGGCCGAGCCATCGCCGGGTCGCCGCGACTGAGGCCACCCACGGCCCGCCTCCGCCCTCGATTGACCCCGAATATTGAGACGATTGGATGCCGCTCTCGGCGCTGCTGGCCCTGTTCATCACCACCTGGACGGGACCAGATCAGGCGGTCTGGTGGGACCGGGTGTTTCCCAAGGAATGGGGTCTCGACGCCTCGCTGGCGACGATGGCCGCCTTGGTGACGTTGGCGGTGACACTGGGCCGCTGGGTCTCCTGGCGAGTCGGCCGCGAGGGCGGGGCGACTCTTGGCGTCCGCAAGGTGTTCGCCCGAGGCGCGATGGTTCTGGACGCGCTGGTGCTGGTTGGCTTCGCCGCGATCGCCCGGGGGTTCGGCTGGGCCGAGTGCGCCGAGGCATGGGCCGGCGGGTCGGACCGGCTCCTCCTGGTCGAATCGCTCACGCTGGCCCCCTACTTCGCGATGCAACTGGCGGTCTGGTGGGGCTTGCACGCGGCCGAAACGGCGTTGCGTCCGTTGCGGAAGGCGGGCCCGTTGGCCACGGTGGTTCGGCACGCCCGACGGACCTTTGGGATGGTCCTGCCCCCCGCCTTGCTGTTCGCCGCGGGTCAGGACGCCTTGACCTTCTTGAGGCCCGACCTGGCTCATCGAGGCGACGCGCCCCTGGTGGCCACGGCCCTGATGGGATTGGCGATGCTGGGGCTTGCCCCCACTCTGGTGCGACTGGCGTGGCCCTGCCGCCCCTTGCCCGCCGGGCCGTTGCGCGACCGCCTGGAGCGACTGGCGGCTCGCTGCCGGTTCCGCTGCACCGAGATTTTGGTCTGGGACACCGGCATGACCGTGGTCAACGCCGGGGTCACGGGGGCCACCCCCTGGTTCCGCTATGTCGTGCTCAGCGACCTTCTGGTCGAGCGGCTGGACCCTCGGGAGGCCGAGGCGGTCTTTGGCCATGAGGTCGGCCACATCGCCCATCGCCATCTGCGCGACATCGCCCTGTTCTTCCTGCTGGCCTCGGGGCCGGTCGCCCTGGCCGCCTGGGGGATCGACCGGCTGGGCCTGGACGAGGTCCCCCGTCAGGCCCTTTCGGCAGCGGGCTTGATCCTGGGAATCGTGATCGGCTTCGGCGCGGTGTCCCGACGGTTGGAACGCCAGGCCGATCTGTTCGGCGCCCGCTGCGTTTCCTGCGGACGGCCAGACTGCCCCCCCCACCTCGACCCCGACGGCGACCCCGGAGTCGGCGACGGCACGGCGGACCTTTGTCCGGTTGGCATCCGGACGTTCGCCAACGCCCTGATCTCGGTGGCGACGATCAACGGCACACCCCGGAACGCCGGTTCCTGGCGACACGGGAGCATCGCCCAGCGGGTGGCGTTCCTGGAACACCTGGAAGGTCGGTCCGACGCCGACCGCCGATTTCAGAACCGCCTGCGTTGGCAACGCCTGGGCCTGGGGCTGTTGCTCGTCTCGTCGTTGGTGATCGCCTGGCGGGTCGGGGCTCTGGACACGACCGGAACCGCCGCGAAATCGTCCGTCGGCCGCCGAGGGCCAGGACTTGAGGAAATCCGGACGACCCGCCTTTGAGGCTTCGGGGGGATGTGGTAGAGTCCGCCGGCTTGCCCGGGAGGGCATCGCCCCGTCCATGATGGATCGCGGGCCCCGCCGACAAGGAGGTCGTCCGCCATGCCCAAGTGGCCCATCCGGGCGAAGCTGATCGCCGGCCTGATTCTCGTCTTCGGGATGATGCTAACCCTGATGGGCGGGTCGATCTTCGGCTTGCACGCCTTTCACGTCAGCAACCTGACCCTGATGGATCAGCTCCGAGAACTCGGGGCGTCCAAGGATCTCTTGCAGTACGTCGTCCGCCTGGAAGCCCCCCGACACGGCACTCCCCAGGAGCGCCGGGTTCTGGCCGGCCGGGTCCGCGATGCCCGCAAGGCCCTGAAGCGCTTTCATGAAGAATTGCGCAAGAACGCGACCCGCGGCAGCCGCGCCGACGATGGCATGGACGAACTACGACTGGCCCTGTTGATCGACAACGACCTGACGTCGATCCTGGCCGAGTTGGAGCCCGACTCGCACGTCGCCGCCGAGTTCCCCGGCACTCCGGTCTACATGGGCCAGCATCCCGAGCCCGCCCCGGCCGCCGCGGGCGTACCAGCGCTGATCGCCCGGATCGATCGCCTGAACCGCCGCGTCATGGAACTGCCCGACAAGCTCCACCGCGATTTCCTGCTGGTGCTGGACGCCTCCCGACGTCACTACCAGGCCAGCCGGGTCATCGTCTGGGCCTCGGCCCTGGCGGTCCTGGGCATGCTGGGGGCTCTGGCGGCCCTGCTGCACCGCTGGTTCCTGTACCCGATCCGCCTGCTGCACCGAGGAGTCCGCCGCGTCGCCCGGGGCTCGTTCGACTACACCATCGACCTGCACACCGGCGACGAGATGCAGGCGCTGGCCGAAGCCTTTAACGACATGACCGAGCGCCTCAGCGCCACCTACGCCGATCTCGAACGCCAGGTCCAGGAGCGCAGTCGCCAGCTTGTGCGCTCCGAGCGACTGGCCGGCGTCGGCTTCCTGGCCGCCGGGGTCGCCCACGAAATCAACAACCCGTTGGCGTCGATCGCCTTCTGCGCCGAGGCCCTGGAGGGCCGCTTGCGGGGGCTAACGTCCTCGGGACCGCCATCGGCCGGCGACGCCAAGGTCGTCGGCGACTACACGCGGATGATCCAGGAGGAGGCGTTCCGCTGTAAACGGATCACCGAGAAACTCCTGGACTTCTCCCGCTGCAACGACATCCAGCGCAGTCGGGTCGACCTGGTCGGTCTGGTCCAGGAAGTGGTGGAGATGATCCGCCACATGGGCAAGTATCGGGCCAAGCATATCGTGTTCCAGCCCCGGGAAGCGGTTCTGGCCCACGCCGACGGTCAGGAGATCAAGCAGGTCGCCCTGAACCTGGTTGTCAACGCCCTGGACTGCATGGAGCCTGGCGGAACCTTGCGGATCGACCTGCGTCACGCCGAGGGGATGGCCGAGATGGCCTTCGCCGATGATGGTTGCGGCATGTCCGACGAGGTGCTGGAAAACATTTTCGAGCCGTTCTTCACCAAGAAGCGCGTCGGCACCGGCACCGGCCTGGGGCTGTCGATCACCCACCGGATCGTCACCCAGCACGACGGGGAAATTTTCGCCAACAGCCCCGGAGAGGGGCGAGGCTCGACCTTCACCGTCCGCCTGCCAATCCGTCCGGCGAATGCCTCGACCGAGGGGCAACGCGCCGCTTGAGCCGCGACTGGCACCAGATTTGTTCCGTCGGTAGTGCATCGGGGCGCGACCCCGCCCCCGTTCCGCCCGCTGGTCCCCGGTCTCCACAGGAACCCGACCCCATGAGAACCGCAACCACCTTCCTCCTGAGTCTTGGCGTCCTCGTCCTGGCAACGGGTGTCTCCGCGGCCCGCGCCGCTGATGACGACGACAAGGGCAAGGAACTGCTCGGCGAGTACACCATCGTCGCGGGCGAGAAGGGCGGCACCGAGATTCCCACCGCCGAGGTCAAGGGCCACCTCGTCCGCATCACCGCCGACACGATCAGCGTCGTTGACGAGCATGCCGAGGACATTTATGTCTCCAAGTACAAGCTCGACACCACCACGACTCCCTACGAAGTCGGCATGACCATGACCGGCGGCCCCGGAGCCAAGGAAGGGGCCACGGCCAAGGGGATCATCAAGAAGGAGGGGGACAAGGTGTGGCTCTGCTACGGCGTCGGCGATGACCGCCCCAAGGAGTTCAAAACCTCCAAGGAGAGCCATCAACTGATGTTCGAGATGAAGAAGAAGAGCGACTGATCGGATTGATCGTCAACGCACACAAAAGGGACCGGCCGCCCTCGCGGAGTCGATCGCGGCCGGACCTGAAATTTTCAGTCAGGCGCCAGTCATCCGGGCGAATGAACCGGGCTCTCAAGGAGGAGACACGGCCATGGATAAGAGCCACCCGAGCGGCCTGCGACTGCTCTTCGCCGACGACGAAGCCCACCTGCGCGAACTGATGCAGATGGAATTGCCCCGCCTGGGCCACGACGTCACGGTTTGCCCCGACGGCGCCGCGGCCTTGCGGGCCCTCGAAAAAGGTCCTTATGACGCCGCCCTGCTTGACCTGAAGATGCCCGGCATGACCGGCATCGAGGTCCTGGCCAAGGTCCGGCAGATGAGCCCCGAGACCCAGGTCATCATCCTGACCGGCCACGCCACCGTTGACACCGCCGTCCAGGCCCTGCGTCTGGGCGCCTTCGACTACCTGACCAAACCTTGCAAGTGGGCCGAGCTGGAAGTCTTGCTGGCGAGAGTGGCCGAGCGTCGCGACCTGTCCAACAAGGCCGCCGCGCTGGAGACCCGCCTCAAGGCCGCCGAGGGGGCTCCAACGCTCATCGGCGAGACCCCGTCGATGCAGGCCGTCAAGCGCCTGATTGACACCGTCGCCCCCTCCGACGCCTCGATCATGATTCTGGGCGAAACCGGCACCGGCAAGGAGCTGATCGCCCGCAACCTCCACGACCGCAGCCGACGAGCCGGCCAGGCGTTCATCCCGGTCAATTGCGGAGCCCTGCCCGAGAACCTCGTCGAGAGCGAATTATTCGGTCACCGCAAAGGGGCCTTCACCGGCGCCGACACCCACCGAAAGGGGCTGTTCGAGGTTGCCAACGGCGGCACCCTGTTCCTTGACGAGGTGGGGGAACTGGACAAGAGCGTCCAGGTGAAGCTCCTGAGGTTCCTGGAGTGCGGAGAGATCCGCCGGGTGGGCGAGAACGACCCGTTCCGTGTCGACGTGCGGATCCTCTGCGCCACCAACCGCGACCTTCGCGAGATGATCGCCACCGACCAGTTTCGCGAGGATCTGTTCTTCCGCGTCAACACCTTTGAAATCCACCTACCGCCCCTTCGAGAGCGCAAGGACGACATTCAGGGGCTGGCCGAGCACATGCTCGCTCGCTTCGCTCCCAAACGAGGCCACGGCCACGCTCCGTTGCCGACCTTGACGCCCGAGGCGCTGGCGGCGCTGCGGTCTCACGACTGGCCGGGCAACATCCGCGAGCTGGCCAACGCCATCGAGCGCGCCACGATCCTCTCCGGAGGCGGCCCGATCCTGTCCGAGCATCTGCCCACGCAGGTCCCCACTCGACGACTCGCGACCGCCTCGTCCAGCGGGAATTCGGCCGTCCCCGGCCCGCACTTCCAGGTCCCCGAGGGGAGCCCCACCCTCCGCGACATCGAGATGAAGTACATCCAGGTCATCCTGGAGAAGCACAACGGCAACAAGCCGGCCGCGTCCCGGGAGCTGGGGATCAGTCTCAAGACCCTCTACAACAAGATCAATCAACTCCAGCAGGCCTGAGCCAACGGGCGGGCGTCCGACCCGCCCGCCTCGGCCCGCCCCGGACGGACCCGGGAGACTCGCATCATGACGACGCCCCCGCCGCCGAAGCTCGACGCCCTGGACGGCCTACGTGGCCTGGCGATCCTCCTGGTGGTGCTGTTCCACCACCGCCAGGCCGCCGAATACCACGCCGTCCATACGTGGGCCTATCGATTGCTGGCGCCGACCCGGTTCGGCAACTGCGGCGTCCACCTGTTCCTGGTCCTCAGCGGCTTCTGCCTGACCCACTCCCTGCTGAGACGACACGCCCAGGGCCGGCCGCCGTCACTGCGAGACTACCTGGTCGCCCGCTGGTGGCGGATCGCCCCGCCCTACTACGCGGCGATGGCGCTGGTGACGGTCTTCGTCCTCGTCCTGTTCGCGGCGGTGGGCGAGGCGATCCCCGAGGGCCGCCGGATCGACGCCCGCCAGGTCGTCTACCACCTGGGGTTCGTCCACGGCCTGCGGACCAACACCTTCGACGCGATCAGCGGCCCATTCTGGTCGCTCTCGCTGGAATTTCAGTTCTACCTGGTGTTGCCGCTGGCCTTCGCCCTGGGCCAGCGGCTGGGGTTCGTCCCATTGCTGGCGGGGGCCCTGGCGGTGTCCCTGGCCTGGAGGGCGTGGGTCGACGCGTCGCTGGGACTGCCCGGCCACTACCTGATGCACGGCTTCTTCCCCGGCCGCTGGGCCGAATTCCTGGCCGGGGCCGCCGTCGCCTCCTGGATCAACAGTCCCAATCGCCGACCAGCCAGCCGCGGACTCGTCGTCTCGCTGGTGATGGTCGGTCTGGGTTCGCTCGTCGCGGCGGTGGCCCTGGCCGCGAGAGGGCACGTGCTGACCCTCGACCCAACCTTCGGCGCGGGATTCGCGGCACTGCTGGCGGCGACCCTGCTCTCGGCCGAGTCGGGCGGCAGCCTCGGACGATGGGCATCGGTCCCGTTGTTGGCGAGGGTCGGCACGATCTCGTATAGCCTTTACCTGACGCACATGATCCCCGTCGAGATTCTCGGCCGGCTTTACACCCAGGCCGTTCCCTCGCCAACCGCCGCGACCGAACTGGGCTGGCTGTTGGCGATGCTCGTCGCGGTCCTGGCCATCGGCTGGGCGTTCCACGTCGCCGTTGAGCGCCGGTTTCTTCGGTCGGTTGACACTCGCCCGGCCGCGACACTCAAGCCCGGTGCGAAGCTCGACCCCCGCCTCGCCCCGGCTTGACCCTCGACGCCTCAACCGCCGGATTGCCGACGAGGGCCACAAGCGGGTCGCCGGGCTCGCTCAATGGAGCCGATTCGCCCATGAGGTTCGTCAAGGAAAGCCGCATCCCCGCACCGCCCGCCGCGGTCTTCGCCTTCCACGAGAGCCCCGGGGCACTCCAACGCCTGACCCCTCCCTGGGAGAAGGTCGAGGTCCTCGAATCGCCCGGGACGATTACCCCGGGCTCGCGGGTTGTCCTGCTCACCAGGATCGGGCCGTTTCCCCTGCGCTGGGTTGCCGAGCATACCGAGTACGACCCACCTCACCTCTTCGCCGACCGGCAGGTCTCCGGCCCCTTCGCGTCCTGGTATCACCGCCACCGGATGCTTGACGACGGCCAGGGGGGAACCCTGTTGCGTGACGAGGTCGACTACGCCCCGCCCCTGGGGGCCCTGGGTCGTCTGCTGGCCGGGCCGATGATTCGTCGCAAACTTGCCAGGATGTTCGAGTACCGGCACGAAGTCACGCTTCGCGATCTGATCCCGGGGGGTGGACACGGGTTGTGACATCGGGGCTCACGCGGTGGCGCTGTCCAGGGGGCTTCTCCAGATGGGCCGGATGGGGAAGAGGATTCTCGCGGCGTCGAGGGCGGTGTGGGTTGAAGCCTCGGCGCCGTCCTCGGAGACGGCGCGGTCGATGCCGGTGGCGCCTAGCGCCAGGCGGACCATCGCCTGGGAGGTCAGCGCCAGATGGCGTCGGCTGAGCTTCTCGGGCTCGACCCGAGAGCCGCCGGCGCCGGCGGGGTCGACGTGGACCATCCAGCGACGCTCTCCCACGGTCAGGCCCAGCTCGATGGGCGCGTCGTGGCCCGAGGCGGCCACTCGGCGTTCCAACTCGGGCAGGACGGCCGTCAGGAAGCGGCCGACGTCGGGGATGTGGTACATCGAGGTCGACCCGTCCCAATCGTCCTGGTCGACGACTCGACCCTGGCACTGGCGGACCACCGCGATGGCAGGGTGATCCGAGGGCGCGTGGACGATCACCTCGGGGTAGGCCCGCTCCAGGGCTTCGGAGCGGATGCGGCCCAGCAGCGCCTTGAGGGCCTGCGGGTGCGCTGGGTCGGAGGCGATCTCCAGGATCTTGTGGTCCTTGACGAAGGCGTAACCCCGGACCGCCTCTCCCTGGCAGGCCACCCAGATGACGTGGGCGTAGCGGCGGCCGATCATCCACCGCCAGTAGTCTTCCGAGCGGGCGATGGCGCCGGTGGTCTCGGCGTACTGGCGGTCGTAAAGGGTCATCAGGTCGTTGAGTTCGACCTGTCTCCAGGGGCGGACGTGCCAGGGGCCGCCCTTGGCCTCGACCGGGGCGTCGCCGGTGGTGGGGAGGTTGCGGCTCAGGGTGATGCCGACGCTCTGCCGGCCGCAGACCCCCCAGCCCAGGGGGCGGTAGAACTGGGGCATGCCGGTCGTCAATGCCTGGACGACCACGCCGGACTCTCGGCAACGGTCGTCGGCCAGTCGCATGAGGTTCTGGGCGAACCCCAGCCCGCGGTATTCCGGCAAGGTGCCGACCCACATCACGCCGTTGAGGGCCACCAGGGTTCCGCCGAAGTGGGCCTGGCGCTCGGTGAGGTGGACGTGGCTGGCGACCCGGCCGTCAACCTTGACGACCAATCGCTGGTCGGGCCGGTAGGTGGGGTCGGCCAGGGCGCCCAGGAAGGCGTCGCGGTCGGGGCCGTGGAAGACGTGCAACAGGGCCTGGAAAATGGCCTCGTGATCGGCCTCGCTGCCGGCGGAAAACTCAGCCAGGCCGCGACGATACGGGAGCCGGACCACCGGCGGAGGGGCTTTCATCGGGGCGATCACCTTGCGCGAGGCGGGCCTGGCGGGGGTGAGGGGGTGGCCCGCGGGTCGGATCGTGCCCATGAACTCCACCGCCCTCGCCTTGTCATTGTAGAGGGGAGGAAGGCCCTCCGCCTCAAGCCACCCGGTTGTTGGGGAAATTTTCCGGCGAGAGCCCCGGGTTGATAGGGCAGCCCACCGAGGTTGTTTACGTGGGCCAACCCTATTCGGATCACGAAAAGGCGGTCGGCAAGGCGTCAGCGACCGCCCCGCGAAACCGTTCTCGGGAATGCAATGGAGCGGCGAACTCCCGGCCCCGGGCCAGGGTGTTGTGCAAAAGGCCCGCGTCGAGCCTCATCCGCTCCGCCTGACGAGCTTCAAGGGCCGCCGAGGTCAGGGGTTGGAGCGCGGCGTTGCATTCACGAATCGTCCGCAGGCGGTCGAGCCGCCGCGCCCGGGTCGTCTGAGGAGCGGCGATCGCCTGGAGTTTCGTCTCGACCCACTCGCGAGTCGCCTCGTCGAGGGGCCCAGCGAGGTGGCGGTCGGGGTTGAACGCCAGGTCGCGAATCTCACGGACGACCTCGCGGCGACGGTCCTCGGTCGCCTCGGTTACGCCCAATCCCAGGCGAAGGGTCATCGACAAGGTCAGGAACGGCGGCGGCTCGACCCCAAAGAATCCCAGGGCGACCGCATCCCCCAACTCGTCGTACTTTGCCCCACCGATGCCGTGGACAAACAGGTCGGCCAGCAGGAACCGGGCGAACATGGTGGTCGTCAGGGCCCGGGTCCGTAGCCGAACCCCCAGGCTGGGAAGACGTTGCAACTCCTCGACAGCGCAACAGGCGTCGCGATCGGGGCTGAGCGGAATTTCGGCCAGAACCTCCGTTTCGCCCCCAATACGCAATTGCATCGACCGATCAAGCTGGCGGGCGAACAGGGGACGCCGGCGGGGGTTGGAGGCTCGCCAGGCCCAGAACGGGGCTTCTCGCCAGTCGCCCTCTTGAGACAGGGCGGGAACCGGGTGGTGGCGACTGCGGATGCCGTGAGCCCGCCGATGACGGTCGAGGGCTTCGTTGTGAACCTGTTGAAACCTCGGCAAGTGGGCCAGCAGGTGACAGGCGAACCACAGGAACCCCTCGGTCTCGCAAGCCAGACCGAGCGGCACCTCGGCGTTGCGGATTCCCCAGCTTGCCTCAACACCGTGACGGGCCGCAGCGAATCGGTAGCCAATGCGGTCGGTCCGACGGCTTGAGGCGAGCGCCCGCGGCCAGAAGTCCTGGATCAAGGGATCGGCGACCTGATCTCCCAGGACTTCGGCGACCCGATCCGGGAAGGAGGCGAACCGCTCTTCGTCGCGGACAGCCAGATCTTCGTAAGGCGCCTCGCCCGCCCAGTCGTCGAACTCCACCGGGATGGATCGGAGGCGCCCGCCGGTGACGGTGGGGACACGAATGCTGGCGGATTTGGGCGTATCGTTGTCGACGATCAGATTCAGGGACGACCCACCAACCTCCCTGGCGATCGCCTGGAGGGCGAAGTTCTTGATCCAGACACCGGGATGGAACAGTTCGGGCTGGTGGCCCGTGACGACCAGGGGAGCCGCGGGATCGGCGGGTTCTGGGGCGTCCAGTTCCAGGCGAACGGCGAACGCTCGGGCTTCGGCGAGCACCTGACCGCGAACCATTCTTCGCAGGCGATGGGAGCTTCGCCCCTGGAAGTCGTGGTCCCAGGAGGCCAGGCGCTCGCGGTTGGCCAGAAGCAAATTGGCGGCGTCGGCCAGGGGCGGGGCGGCCAGGATGCCGCCATCCTGGGCGGGGGCTCGGAGGCGGCGCGAGGCCATCAACAACACCCCTTTGCGACGGGAAACCGAGCCCGATCCAAAGCCTTCCGCAGCACCGATTTGTAGTGGTTCAGTCGATATTCGGCGTCGTCCAGGGCTCCGCCAAAGGCGCGGGACTCGTCCAGGTAGATCAAGGGGACGGCGACCTCGACGACCTTGAGCTTGTGGGCGGTGGCCTGGGCCCAGACTTCCAGGGGCATCGCGTAGCCTTCGTCGGTGATGTCGAGTTGCCGCAGGGCCGAGGCCCGGTACGCCTTGAATCCGCAAAAGGCGTCGGTGAGGTTCAAGCCGAGGCACTCGTTGAGCCAGCGGGTGACCTCGACATTGATCTTTCGGCGGGCCTCGGGGGGGCGCTGGTTGGGGTCGAAGACGTGAAGGTAGCGGCTACCCGAGACAATGTCGGCGTGGTCCAGAGGCGCGGCGATCTCGGGAATTCGCGAGGGCTCGTGCTGGCCATCGCAGTCGAGAGTGACCAGGCCGTCGTAGCCGTGTTCCAGAGTATAGTGGAAGGCGCTACGGAGGCCCGCGCCGTAGCCGAGGTTGCGGGGGTGGCGGACGACCCGGACCTCGGGATAATCGCGCAGGCGTTCAGGAGTGGCGTCGGTCGAGCCGTCGTCGACGACCAGGACATCGCCCGCGTGGCGGCGGACCTGGCCCAGTACCTCGTCGAGGTGGGCGGCTTCGTTGTACACGGGAATCGCCGTCAAGAGCCGCATGCCCAGCCTCAAGTCGAGAGAGAACCGCGAGTTTGGTCGGGATGGGATTTCCCCCGGCCTGGCCCCGGATTCGCAACCCGAGCATTCTAGGCGAGGGAAATGTGAAGTCAACGTGACGACGCAGGGGCCGTGGGCCGGAGGTTTTCCGTCGAGGCGTCGGGTCTTGACCCCATCCCCCGGCTGGCCCTAGCATGGTCGAAATCGTCCTCATCCGTCCGGACCGTGGAGGTCCGGCAATCTTCTCTACCCTGCGCCAACTTCCCCGATGAAAGCACCGCACCCCGCGACCTCCCCCGAAGTGGACGCCGCCGAGGCTGCCGCCGCCGAGGGGGAGACGCCCCCGCCCCCGCCTCCGGAGCCCTGGACCGCCGAGCGGGTCCTGGCCTGGAATGCGTATTATGACCTGTACGTCGCGGCCGGCGTGCTGCTGATGGCGTTCTTGACATCGGCGGTCTTGATCGGCAACGCGGCGATCTGGGCGCACCTGCGGGCCGGGCAGTTGATCCTGAGGCGGGGCCCGCTGACGACCGACCCGTTCTCGTACACGATGGCCGGCGCCCGCTGGGTGGATATCCCCTGGCTGTTCCAGGCGGCGGTGGCGGCGCTGTATCGCCTGGGTAACCTGATGGTGCCCGGGGAAACGCCGGCCGAGATGGCCCGGGCCGACCGGATCGGCTCGTACGCGCTGGTGGCGGCCAACGCCCTGGTGAGGATGCTGACGGCCCTGGTCCTGATGGGCGTGCGGCGTCCGGGCCCCGGGGCCTGGTGGGTGGCGGTCTGCGTGGCGGCGGGATTAGGGCTGTTGAACGGGCCGGCGCCGCTGGCGCCGGAGACCTGGGGCTACCTCCTGCTGGCCGCCGAGGTGGTGCTGATCCAACGAGCCTCGACGACTGGGGGGCAGGGCTCGGCGTGGGCCCTGGTCCCGCTGTTCCTCCTGTGGGCGAACCTGGACGAGACGTTCTTGCTGGGCCTGGTCCTGCTGGCCGCGGCGACGTTGGGCTCGCTGGGGAGGCGGTCCTCGGGCGCCTGGACTCCGGGGTTGGGCGGGTCGGTGCTGGCGGCGAGCCTGGTGGCGGTTCTGGCCAACCCTTCCCTTTTCCGCGTTTACCCGGTGGCCTGGAGCGGGCTGATTGGGCCGCTGCTCGCGCCGTTGGACCAGCGGTTGATTCCCCTGGAATTGTTCGTCCGGACGGGGAAGCTCGACCTCCTTTGGTTCCTCGACGGCCCGTTCCTGATGACGGCGGTCGTGGGCCTCGTTTCGTTCGTTGTGAACCGCAAAGCCTTCAACGGGGCGAGGTTCGGGGTCTTCCTGGCGGCGACGGTGGTGGGCGAGTTGCTGTACCCGTTCCGGGGGGCCTTCGCGATCGTGGCGGCGGCGACGGTGGCGGCGAACGGTCAGGAGTGGTATCAGTCGCGATTCGGCACGGAGGGTCGGCTGGGGGCTGGCTGGGCGGCGTGGTCGGTGGGCGGCCGGGCGTTGACGATCGTGGGACTGTTCGCGGTGATTGCCTCGGCAATTACCGGATACTGGGCTCGCGAGGGAGATCCCCTGTTTGGCTTTGGCTACAAGGCGGACGACTTCGCCTTTGAGTCGGCGGAGTTCCTGGCCAAGTCGCCGATTCGCGGGCAGGTTCTGAACACCAACGCGGAGATGGGGGACGCCTTGATCTGGAAGTCCCGGGCGTCGGCCACCCCCCGGCCAACGTTCCTGGACAGCCGCCAGGGGGTCTTCCCGCCGTCGGTCCTGGACGACCTGAAGACCTTGCGGACGGGGCTCAGCACCGATGAACCGGGAGAGTGGCGGGACCTGCTGGCGAAGTATGGCATCGACGTGGTGATGATTAGCCGCAATGCCCGAGGGGCGGCCGAGACGACCCTGGGCAACCCTTCGCTGCGGACCTATGCGACGCTGAACGCTAGCAAGGACTGGATTCCCTTCTACGACGACGGCAACGTGGCCCTGTTTGGCGCCCGGCAGGGCGCGATCCCGGAGGACCTGGCGTATTTCGAGTCGAGGCGTCTGGACGCTCAGGCCCTGGCGTTCCATCAAGCGATCCCGACTCGCTCGACGCAGGAGCCGCCGCCGGTCCCCTCGCCGCTGGACCGTTATTTCCGGATCCGGGCGTTGAGCCGGCCCCAGCCTCACGTGCGAAGGGCGCAGGACTGGTTGATTCAAGGTTCCAGCGACGCCCCGGACCAACCCACCGACCTGGCCCATGCCCTTTTGGCGGTCCGCGAGGCGAGGACGGCGATTGCCGCCCGCCCCGACGACGCGGCCAGCTACGCGATTTTGGCCGACGCCTACCGTAACCTCTCGGCTCGCGAGGCGCTGGTGATGGGCCCCGAGGCCATCTCCCGAGGAGGGGGCCTGGCCATTCGTCTCCAGCAGCGGATCACGGCGCTGAACTTCGCGATCCAGGCGTCGCCCCCGCCGACCACGCCCGAGGGTCGCGAGCTTCTTCGCCGGCTGAACCTGGAACTCTCGCAGTTGTATCGGGTCGTCGGGGCTCTGGACCTGGAACGCGAACGGCTGGCCAAGGCCCGGGAGTACGGCGACCGCGAGGATTTCAGCGTCGAGGCCCAGCGACGGCTGGACCAACTGGACGCGGCGATCGCCGAGGTCCGCACCAAGATGGACGAGGCCGGAGCCGAGGCCCAGGGGAACTCCGCCCCGATCGTCCGGGCCAACCTGGCGCAGCAGTCCGGGATGATCGGCCTGGCGATCGCCGAGTTGAAGGGGTCGGAGTCGCAAGGGGTGGCTCCCGAGGCGATCCGCGCCCGACTGGTCGACCTGTACTGCCTGGTCGGCCAGGCGGATGTGGCGCAAGATCTGATTGGGCAGTCTCAGGCGCTGGACGACCCGTCGCTGGAGACCGAGCCGGGGATGGGGTATTACCGGCACGCCCGCATCTTCCTGCTGATGGGAGACTACGGCTCGGCAATGGCCCTGTACGCCCAGGCGATCGGCCGGTTGCGCAACAACACGATTCGCCAGGCGTTGGACACGGCCTCGTCGAGCATGTTCCCCATGGGCCGGCAGACCGGGACGCTTCAGGGGAACTTCCTGCTGGCGACCCGCCTGGCGATGGAACTCCCCTCGCAACTGGCGACCGAGGCGAGTTGGGAGTCGGAACTGGGTCTGCTGCTGCTGGAGGCGGGCGACCCCAAGACCGCCGGGGAGGAGCTGACCAAGGCCCTGACCCTTGCCCCCGACCTCCCCGTCCGCCCGCTGGCCGCCGCGCTTCTGGAGGCGATCGGCCTGCCCGTGCCGCCTCCCAAGAGCGAGACGACCGCGGCGACAACGACAGCCCCCGCCGCCGGGGACTCTTCCGCCGCCCCGTCGTCGGGAGAACTACCCGCCGAGGTCTTCACTCCCTGAACAGCTAACGCGGAGCCGTATGGAACCCGTCCGCTCGGCGTCCGTCTCAGTTCGGGCGACCCGACGATGGCGGGGCCGCCAGCGCTTCCAGGAAAAACTCCAGCATCCGCTCTCGACCGACGGCGGTGTGCCCCTTGTCCGGGCCGACCTGGACGTCGAACGACTTGCCGGCGTCCTGGAGGGCCTGGATCAGTTGCAGCGAGTTCGATGGGTGGACGTTGTTGTCGGCCGTCCCGTAGTAGAGCAAAAGCCGCCCCTTGAAGTTGGGGACGTGAGTCATGACCCGGGCGAAGTCGTACCCCTCGGGGTTCTCGGCCGGGGTCCTCATGTAGCGCTCGGCGTAGATCGTGTCGTAGTTGCGATAGTCCGTCACCGCCGAGCTGGCCGACGCGGCTTGGAAGACGTCGGGGAACCGCAGCAGGCAGGTGGCCGAGGCGGTTCCTCCATACGAGGTCCCGAAGATCCCGACGCGCGTCCCGTCGACATACGGCCGCTGTCGCAGGGCCTTGACGCCCTCGGCCTGGTCGTCCATCTCGATCCGGCCGAACTTCAGGTAGATCGCGTCGAGGAACCGTTTGCCCCGGCCGGCGGCGCTTCGGGAGTCGAACGAGGCGACCAGGAAGCCCAGTTCGGTCAGCGGATCGGGCAGGGTGAAGGTCTCGTGGGCGCCATTGGTCGATGGGCCGGCGTAGACGTTGACCAGCAGGGGATAGCGTCGAGCGGGGTCGAAGTCGGAGGGGAACTGGAGCAGGCCATCCAGCTCCGTCCGGCCGTCGGCGGCGAGGAACCGGAAGTGTTCGACCTTGCGCAACTTCAACTCATCGGCCTTGGTCATGTCGCTGACGGCGAGTTCGGCGACGAGGTTGCCGTCGGCGTCGACCAGACGGGTGGACGGGGGGACGTCGTGGGTTTGGGCGATGTCGGCGAAGTGCTTGCCGTCGGGGGCGACGTCGACCGTGTGCAGCAGGGCCGGGTCGGTCAGGCGGCGGTCCCCCTGGCCGTCGAGGCCGACGCGGTGCAGTTGCAGCTTCATCGGGTTGTCGCCGGTCCGGGCGTAGTACCAAACCTGCCCGGCGGGCTCGTCGACGCGGACGAGGTCGCCGACTTCCGACTCATGGGCCGTGACCGGGTGCAACAGCGTGCCGTCGAGGTCGTACAGGTAATAATTCCGCCAGCCGGTGCGTTCCGAGGACCAGAGGAAGCGGCGGCCGTCGGCCAGGAAGCGGAGGGTTGGAGTGTTCTCAACCCAGCTTTCGGGCCAGGATTCGCGGATGACCACCCGGCAGGCGCCGTTGGCCGGGTCGGCGGCGACGAATTCCATGGTGTCCTGCCGGCGGTTGGTCCGGTGGAACAGCAGCGATCGACTGTCGGCCGTCCACAAGATCTTGTAGACATAATGGCCCAGGACGTCGTCAGTGAATGGCTTGCCGGAGCGGACGTCGACCTTGGTGGTCGTCCGGGTCGCCAGGTCGTAAATGAGCAGGTCGACCAAAGGGTTGGGGGTGCCGGCCTTGGGGTAAGGTTCGGTGTCGAGGGTGTCTTGCCGCTTCCCCTGGTCGAGGGCCAGGTAATAGTCACGGACGGTCGACTCGTCGAATCGGTAGAAGGCGACCTTGCGGCCGTCGGGCGACCACCAGATGGCCGTGTCCTGGGCCAGTTCCTCTCCGTAAACCCAACTGGCGATGCCGTTTTTGACCCGGCTGGCAGCGTTGCCGTCGTTGGTGACGGCGTGTTCGAGGGCTCCCGAGGTGTCGGCCAGCCAGAGGTTGCGGTCCCGGGTGAAGGCGCGGAGCTTGCCGTCCCGGGAGGTCGCCGAGGGGTATTGTCGGCCTCGCTCGACGCCGCCGGGGGATCGTCGGCGGCGGGGCGGCTCCAGGCCGGGGGCGGCGCTTTTGTTGGGCGAGAACCCCACCTCGAATCGCTCTCGGGCGTCGAGGTCGTACAGGATGCCGCGTCCCTCGCGTTCAAAGGCGAACGACCGCCCGCCGTCCCGCCAGGTCCCCCTCGCCGCGCCCGACTTCACCGCCGTGGGCAGGGCGTCGGTCGCGGCCTTGTAACGGGCGTAAGCGGGGTGGGCTTTCAGGCGGTCCTGGGCGTGGCCGAGGTTGCCGGCCAGTCCCGCCGCCAGGACCACGGCCCATCCCGCGGCGACGGCCCTTCGCCCCGTCAATTGGCCACCGCCGGCGCCTGGGTCAGCGACACCTTCTGGGGACCTTGTGCCGCGAACGCGACGGGGACGGTCCAGACGTAACTCTTGACCAGGCAAAGCCCTTCCGATCCGGTCCGACACTGGAACGTCGCCAGCCAGAGCTTGACGGTCAAGGTTTCCCCCGAGACGGTCGGCGAGGCCAGGGGGACGTTGATCTCGAACGTCGTCGACGGCGGGTTGATCGTCCCGACCAGCGGCTCCTTCAGCGCCTTGGCCGACCCGGGCATCTCGACCAGGTAGGTCAAGGGGGCCTCGGGGTTGAGCTTGAACCCCGGGGGAAGTACCAGTCGCACGTCGAGCTTCAGGTTCGCCCCCGGCGCGGCCTGAGCCGGCGGGGTGGCCAGCGATGTCGGATTGGGGAACTTCGGCGCCAGCTTCGGAGTCTGGGGAGGGGCCAATCCCTCGATCTCCAGGGTCCGGACCGCCGGGGGAGTGGTCGCCAGGTCAACGACGCGAATCTCGTGGTTGTTGGTGTCGGCCACATAAAGGTTCGTGCCGACCAGGGCCAGTCCCCCCGGCTGGTTGAACCTCGGCGGCTGGTCGCCCGAGCCAGCCTCGGCCTTTTCCGAGCCCACCAGCGCCCGGATTTCGTGGGTTTCGGGCGACCACTGCTTGACCTTGTTGTTGTAGGTGTCGGCCACGAACAGTTTGCCATCGCCGAAGGTCAGGCCCAGGTCGTGTTGGAGCCGGGCCTCACGTTTGCCCCCATCGACGTCGCCGAAGACGAACAGGCCCGAGCCGGCCAGGGTCTCGACCTGGACCTCGGCGCCCGCGGGCCTCAGTGGCAGCGAGCGGATCGAGGACGTCTCGGAGTCGGCCACGAACAGGTGGTGGCCGTCGCTGGCCAGGCCGCTGGGCTGGGCGAAGCGGGCCTGCTCTCGGTGGCCGTCGCGGATGTTCTCCTCGCCGGTGCCGGCCCAGGGGCCAACGGTTCCCCGGCCCAGCGCCAGTTTCCAGATCTGGTGATAGCCGGCCATCGCGATGTAAAGGTCTTGCGAGCCCGAGGGCACCAGCACATCCCAGGGACTATTCAACGGCGTGGTCGCGACCGCGCCGGCCAGGAACCCCATGCGGGGCGGGCCTTGCACCCCGAACCCGGCCACCGTCCGGACCTTCCGGGTCTGGAAATCGACGGCGCGGATGGCGTGATTCTCGGTGTCGGCCACGTAAAGAACGCCGTCGTGCAGACAGAGCCCCTGCGGCCGGTTGAACATCGCCGTCGCGAAGCCACCGTCGGTGAGGCCCGAAGCGCCCGAGCCGATCGCCTCGGCCGCTTTCCCTTCCAGGTCGGTCACCACCACGCGGTTGTTGCCCGTGTCGGAAATGAACAGGCGACGGCTGGCTGCGTCGGAGGCGATCTTGCCAGGGTAATGCAGAGGGCCCCGCCGGGATTTTTCCGACTCCGGAGCGAACCGCAAGGGGGTCGGGTCCAGGACCCCTTCGGCCCGCCCCTGGCCGATCAGGCGGCGGAGCAACCGCTCCAGGCTTTCGCGGCGGCCGCCGATCTCCCCTTCCAGCTTCTGGACAAGTTGACCCCGGGCGTCGAAGACCAGCAGGGTCGGCCAGGACCGCACCCCGTAGCGCTTCCAGATCACCTCGTCGGCGTCGCTGACGACCGGGTGCTTGATCCGATACTCGTTGACCTTGGCCCGGACAATCTCGGTGTCGCGCTCGGCCGGGAATTTCGGGGTGTGGACGCCGATGACGACAAGCTGGTCCTTGTACTTCTCCTCCAGTCGGGCGAGGTCGGGCAGGATGTGGTGACAGTTGATGCAGCAAAGAGTCCAGAAGTCGAGGACAACGACCTTGCCCCGGAGGTCTCGCGCATGGATCGGCCCGCCGACGTTGATCCAGTCGGAACCCAGGTCGAGGCCCGAGAGGTCCGTGGCGTTGGCGGTGGCCGTCGGTTCATCGGCCGCCCCGGCGCTCAGTCCAGCAGCCAGCAGGGCCAGTGTCGCGACCCAGATCAGGGGTCGCGGTGTGTTGCCTCGAATCATGGATGCGTCCTCATCCCTCGTCTGGACCGATCCCCGTCTCCTGCCCCGATTGTAACCGGCCGGGGCCTCCCCCGGCGACGGGCTGGGGGCGTCTCGGGGCGACTGCTGGCCGGGGTGGATGCGGGCCGGTAAGATGCGGGGGATCGTCCGGTCCGCCTCTCCCAGGCCGGCACACTCGTCAGGCCAAGCCAAGCCACGCCCCCGGGAAACCGCCGAGTCATGGAACAATCCCTGATCGCCTGCAACGACTCGGCGAAGAAGGCCGACCCTTTTGGAGAGCTGAAGGTCTTCGCCGGCTCGGCCAGCCAGGGCCTGGGAAAGGACATTTGCGGATACCTGGGCACCGATTTGGCCCTGTCCGAGACCCATGTCTTCAGCGAGGGGAACGTCTTCGTCCGCGTCTTGGAAAACGTCCGCGGGCGTGATTGTTACGTTGTGCAGGGGACCGAGTTCCCCGTCAATGACAACTTCATGGAACTGCTGTTCTGGATCGACGCCCTGAAGCGCGCCAGCGCCATGCAGGTGACGGCGGTCATTCCCTTCTTCTCGTATGCCAAGGGGGACAAGAAGGACGAGCCGCGCGTGTCGATCCGCGCGAGGGTCTGCGCCGACGCGATCGAGGCCGCCGGCGCCGACCGCGTCCTGACGATGGACCTGCATAGCCCGCAGATCCAGGGGTTCTTCAAGATCCCGGTGGACCACCTGTGGGGGATGCCGGTGCTGGCCGAATACTTCCACAAGAAGGGAATCGACGACCTGGTGGTGGCGGCGCCCGACGTCGGCTTCAGCAAGCAGGCCAACCGCTACGCCAAGCTGATGCGCTGCGGCCTGGTGATCGGCAACAAGGCCCGCGAAGCCCACGACGAGACGGCCACGCTGCTGGACGTCATCGGCGACGTGCGCGGCAAGAACGTGCTGGTCGTCGACGACTTCACCATCTCCGGAGGCACTCTGATCGAGATGGCCAACGCCTGCAAGGCCCGAGGCGCCAACGACGTGTACGCCTGCGTCTCTCACGGGGTGTTCTCGAAGGGATCATCCGTGAAGATCGCGGGAAGTCCGATCAAGGAATTGGTGTTGACCGACACCATCGGCCACCGGGTCGAACCTTTGGCCAAGTGCTGCACGGTCATCAGCGTGGCCAAGCTCTTCGCCGAGGCGATCCTGTCGATCCACCGCCGAGAAAGCGTCAGCCGGCTGTTTCCAGTTTGAGTCTAAGGGCCGCGTCGTCCCGTGGCCCGACGGGCGGGGGCTGGTGGTGGGCGGCGGAACTCCCGGCCGAGTCCCGGCGTCAAAGGGTCTCACCGAGGATGCTTGGGTCGGCGGAGCGAGGCTTCCTCTGCCGATTGGAGTTCGCCCGGACTTGGGCCTGACGCGATTTCGGAGTGAAGGGCCGGCGGAGTATCGCTCCGCGGAGTTCGCCCCATGAAATCCCGGCAAATCTCAACGCCCCGCCGGTCGCTCAACCTCGCCGACCTGGCGGTCCTGGTCCTGACCGCGGCCCTCGGGCTGGCGGCGACCCGCCCGGATCTCGGCGGCTTGCTGACGATGCCCGCGAGCCTGGAGAACGGGGTCTGGGTCCGCCGACTGAGCTGGCCGGTCGCCGCGAGCAAGGCCGCCATCCTGGAACTCTGGCTGATGGCCCTGGCGATGGGCTGGCTTGGGATTCAGCTCCGGCGCCCTCGGCCCCCCCCTCAGGCAACTGGCGAGGCAACCCGGTTACGTGGCCTGCTTCGCGTCGACGATTGTCGCCCTCGTTTCTTACCCGCTGACCCTGGCCGCGACCACCTCGGCGTCGAGCGGCCAGAACGGCTGGCTGGATCGGATGGCCGTCGGGACGTGGGTCTCCGCCCAGATCGGCGCCGCCGTGCTCGCCGGCTGGGTGTCGCTCTCGGTGAGCGGACGTTGCCGATTCCGGCGAGCGGGCGTCCTGGACCGACCCGGACAACTGATCGGCCTGATCTGGATCGCCATGCTTCCGGTGAACCTCTTCCACTTCTTCCACAACGGCGGGTGGTCCAACTGAGTTGGGCCGCGACCCGCCCCCGCGCGGGTCGGTCGACCTTCAAACCGCCGCGGGCGGCTCGTCTTCCAGGGAACTCAGCAGGGCTTGCAGTTCCCGGCGGCGGGGTTCCAGGTCGGTGCGGACGACGTGGAGGTTCAACCAGTAGAAAGCACCCAGAACTCCCAGGCCGAGGGCGGTCACTTCGGAGATGGCCAGGACCGTCCACCATCCGCCCCCCCGCTCCCGCCAGGCGTTCTGGCCGAAGAACGCCAGCATCGCCAGGGCCATCGGCAGCAGGGCCCACCAGATCACGCTTCGGAGGAGCCGGACCTGATGCTCAAGCTGCTTCAGAGAGCCCGCCAGGCAACGGCGCAGCGGTTCGTCAGGTCCAGGCGGGGGCCGCTTGTGGCGGATGCGGTGGACCAGCAGATAACCGGCAATCCACAGCAGAACCGGGATCGTCAAGTACCAGGTCCAGGGCGAACCTTGCCGGGTCCCCAGGTGAATCCACAACGGCACCATCAGGAGGCCCACGCCGACCTCGCGGACGTCCCTCCAGAAGAGGACGGAGGCGAATCGACGGTCGTCGCGACGCAGTTCGTCGAGGAGCCGGTCGGGGTCCGTCGCCAGGCGGGGGTGGGCGGTGCGCCAGGCGTCCTTGTAGTCGTCAACGTTCATGGGAATCCTCCATCCATCAGGCGGGCCAGGGTCTTTTTGGCGCGATTGAGCTTCACGCCCACGTTTCCCTCGGAGATCCCCAGCATCTCGGCGATCTGGCGATAGGTCAGGTCGTCCAGGTCGAGGAGGAAGATCGCCGCGTCGGCGCCGGGCAGCCGACGGATGGCGGCATAGAGCCGTTCGACCATTTCCCGACGGGCGGCCTGCTCGGCGCCAACGGGCCCATTGTCCGGGGGTCGTCGACTTCGAGGATTGGCCGCTGGCGGGCGCGCCGGCGGTGTTCCTTGCGTCGCCAACCCAGGGCGGTGTTCAGGGCCACCCGGTAGACCCAGGTGGACGGTTTGGACTGGCCCCGAAACCCCGGCAAGGATCGCCAGACCTGGAGCAGGATTTCCTGGACCAGATCCTGGCAGTCCTCGGGTGTGAGGGTGTAGGCGCGGGCCACCTTGAGGATGGCGCCGGCGTGCTCGGCCAGCCAGCCAAGGAACAGCGATTCGGCGTCGTCCTCGGTCAAGTTCGGGCGTGCCTCCCGGGAGGATTGGTAGCCCCGGTCGGCGACCTCTTACGAGAATCCCCACAATTTGCCGCGAACGGGCGTCGGTCGCCGGCCCCGCCGCGTGCCCCTGTTCGCCCCGCGTTGACTTACCCTCCCCGGCTGCCTAGCATAAATCCGAGACCCGCCATTCGCCCTCCCCCGAGGGGCGGACCCGTCGCGCTTGCGCCTCGGGACCGGCCTCACATCATGAATTCGCACCCAATGCAGAGGAGACCCGCCGCGATGCCGACGGAGCGACCGCGAACGCTGCGAGACTTGCGGGCCAGCGGCTACAAGGCCGAGTCGGTCAAGGACGAGATGCGCCGTAACCTCGTCGCCAAGGTCCGCGCCGGCACGCCCATTTTCCCCCGAGATCCTGGGCTACGAGGACACTGTCGTCCCCCAGGTTCAGAACGCGATTCTCTCCAAGCACGACGTTCTGTTTCTGGGCCTCCGAGGCCAGGCCAAGACCCGGATGCTCCGCCAACTGGTCCACCTGCTCGACGACGCCATGCCGATTATCGAGGGCTCGGAGGTCAACGACCACCCCTATGCCCCGATCTCCCGGGAGGCCCCGCGACCGGGTCGCCAGTCGATGGGTGACGAGACCCCGATCGCCTGGGTGGGCCGAGACGCCCGCTACCGGGAAAAACTCGCCACCCCCGACGTCACCATCGCCGACCTGATCGGCGAGGTCGACATGATCAAGCACGCCGAGGGTCGCCACCTCTCCAGCGAGTTGACCATGCACTTCGGCCTGATCCCCCGGGCCAATCGCGGCATCTTCGCCCTCAACGAGTTGCCCGACCTTTCCCCCCAAGATCCCAGGTCGGCCTGTTCAACGTCCTGGAGGAGCGCGACGTTCAGATCCGCGGCTACCCGGTCAAGCTCGACCTCGACCTGTGCATGGTCTTCTCGGCCAACCCCGAGGACTATACGAACCGCGGGCGGATCGTCACGCCGCTCAAGGACCGGATCGGCTCGGTCGTCCGCACCCACTACCCTTTGACCCGAGAGCTAGGCATCGCCGTCTCGGACCAGAACGCCTGGATGGGCCGCGACGGTGGCACCCTGGTCGTTCCCCTCTACATCAAGGAGATTGTCGAGGAGGTTTCGCGGCAGGCCCGAGCCTCCTCTCATGTGAATCAGGCGTCGGGCGTGTCGGTGAGGATGTCGATCGCCAACCTCGAGAACGTCGTCTCCAACGCCGAGCGTCGCGCCTTGCTGGCTGGCGAGAAATGGATCGTCCCCCGGGCTTCGGACCTCGCCCACGTCGGCCCCAGCGCCCGTGGCAAGTTGGAACTGACCATGAGCGAGGACGACGGCCAGGAAGACAAGCTGGTCGAGCGGATCGTCGCCGACGCGGTCAAATCCGTCTTCGCCCAGCACGCCGACGCCAAGGACTATCGGCCGATCGTCGACTACTTCGAGGCCGGCAAGGGGATCGAGATCGGCGACACCCTCTCGACCTCTGAAGTCATGAGTCGCATTGATAAAATCCCCGGCCTCCGCAAGCGGGCCGAGGAACTTTCGCGCAAACTGATCCCCGAGTTGACCGAACCCTCGGCCCGCGACGTCGCCACCGCCGGCGCCGCCGAGTTTATCCTGGAAGGGCTGCACGTCCATAATAAATTAAACAAGACGGCCAAGGCCGGCGGAGTGTCGTACAAGCGCTGATGGCTGATTGGGCGGAATGCCTCTTGCGGGAGATGGCCGATGACGACCGACCTGGAGTCCTATCCGCCCGTGACGGAAGAGTTGCTCGTCGAGCTCGTGCGCCGCATCTTGTCGGCGGGTTCTCCCTCGAAGATTATCCTCTTCGGCTCTCACGGCCGCGGCGATGCCCATCCCTGGAGCGACCTGGACATTCTGGTGATCGAGCCGTCTGGTCTCCCTCGTCACGACCGGAGTGTCCCATACCTCCGCGCTCTGACAGGGGTGTATCCAGCCAAGGACGTGGTGGTCAGGTCCGCCGAGGAAGTCGCCGAATGGGCCAACGTCGCCAATTTCTTCGTCACGGAAGCCATCCGGGAGGGTCGGGTCTTGTATGAAAACTGAAGCCGACCATGCCCGAGCCTGGCTCAAGAAGGGAGACAGCGACCGGGCCACGGTGGACGTTTTGCTCCAGAGTCCGGGGCCTTATGACACCGCTTGCTTCCACGCCCAGCAGGCCGCTGAGAAGATCTCAAGGCGATCATTGTCAATACAGGGGCCTCGTTCCCGAAAACCCACGACCTCGCCGAACTCGACCGGATCGCCCAAGCCCTGATCCCGGGCCTCGACCTCGGGGCCATCGACTTCCCGCGATTCACCCGGTACGCGGTCGACCTCCGCTATTCGGCGGACTTCTGGCCAAGTGTAGAGGAGGCCCGCGAGGCTTCGGAAATGCTTGAGAAGGTCCGCGATGCTGCCTTGGCCTGCATTCCTGCGGCCAGCGAACCCAGAATCAGTCCGAACGAGGAGTGCTGATGTCCCTCTTCGAATACAGCCAGTGGGACGGCTCCCAGTCCCCCGAGAAATCCGCCGAGGACGCCTTCGACAAGCTCTCCGAATACCTCATGCAGTACGGCGAGCAGATCCTCCGCAACCTCGACGACGTTGACGACGAGGATGCCCAGGACCTCATCGAGCTGATGGAGAAACAGGGCCTGATCGAGGAGGACGGCGAGGGGAAGTACCGGGTTGCTCCCAAGGGACTTCGGCGCATTCAGGAAAGCGCTCTGGGCGACCTGTTCCAGACCTTCCAGCGAGATGGCGTCGGGCGGCACGACACCTCGCAAAAAGGGTCCGGCTCGATTCGCCACGAAGACAGCCGCCCTTATGTCTACGGAGACCCCCTGGCCAACCTCAACCTCCACGAGACCCTGCGCAACGCCATGACCCGACAGGGGGGCGGCACGCCGATCGGCCTGAAGCAGGACGATTTCGTCGTTTATGAGACCGAGTATCAGACGAATTGTGCCACGGTCGTCCTGATCGACATGAGCGGCTCGATGGCCCGCTACGGCAAGTACGCCACGACCAAGAAGGTGGCCCTGGCGCTTCAGGCGATGGTCCGGGCCCAGTATGCCCAGGACACCCTGCAAATGGTCGGCTTCTACACCCTTGCCAACGTGATGACCGAGCGGCAACTGCTCAACTCGGCCCCCAAGCCCGTTGGCCTTTTTGACAGCCGGGTCCACCTGCGGCTGAGCCTCGACCAGCCGCTACCCCGCCAGGTTCAGCACTTCACCAATATCCACGCGGGATTGAAGCTGGCCCGGACGATGCTGGGCAAGTCGAACGCGGCGAACAAGCAGATCATCGTCATTACTGATGGCGAGCCGACGGCTCACGTTGAGGGGCGTGAGGTCGTGCTGGTCTACCCGCCGGCCGAGAAGACCGCCACCCACACCCTGGCCGAGGCCCGCCGCTGCGCCGCCGCCGGCATCCGCGTCTCCAGCTTCGCCCTGGTGGAAGACTATTTCTACCTCGGCCTGGTCAACTTCGTCGAGGAGATGGCCCGCGTCACCAAGGGGGTCGCCGCGTATTGCTCGGCCGAGGAGATCGGCAAATACGTCTTCGACAGCTTCATCGGCGGCCGTCGTCAGCGAAAAATGAGCCGTTAACGGGCGATTCGCGAGGTCAACGTGTTGAGGCCCGGAAGGGCGGTCACTCGTCGCCTGGCGAATGAGGTCTCCTCGTTCCCACATCTTGGTCTTGCCTTCAGTTGGGTGATTCGCGTTCCCCAGGATTGACACCCGTGGGACATTCATGGGCACGATGCCAACGGCGGGCGGCTTCGGAGCGGACCGGCTGGGAGCCTACCGGCTGGGCGACCGCCGTCGCGGATGTTGGGTCGGCGGCGGGGCCAGCTCAATCGCAAAAGCGACGGCCTGCCCGCCTGGCGGACGCCGTGACGCGGCTGGAGTGAACTCCCAGGGCGGGCGGCTTACGAAATGGCAAGGGCGAGAAGAGGTTATTGATGAGGCGGCAGCCTCAGGCTATACAAGATCGCCCCGTTCGGGTCGGCAACCAGTAACCTCGCGGAATTCCTTTTCCCTTCCTTTCAGGGGAGCATCGCCTTGGACGCGGACCATCATCACGACGAAGACGAAGACGAGGACGAAGCCGGCGACGAGGACGGCTTCGACGAGATGGAAGTCACCTTCGAGCCCCGCCCCGAGGCCCTGGCCGAACATGGAATCACTCCCGAGGCGTTCGAGAAGGCGCTGCTGGACGCCCTGGAGGCCCACGAAGCCCTGGTGACCGGCGAGGACGTCGCGGACGAGGCGATCCCCTCCCTGGAATCGCTGCAACTGGAGATCGACGGCCGGACCTTCAAGGTCACCGAACTGGCCGACATCGAGATCGACGGCGACCTCGAATGAGCCCCAGACTCTTGCCGACCCCGCGAAGATAGGGAAACGGACCGGGCGCCGCGGTCGTTCGCGGTCGCGGCGGACGTTTCCGCATCCGCGTCGTCCCGAGGAACGCGCCCGTTCCCCCCCATTCGCGACGGAGCCGATGATGGACACCGCTAACCCGAGCGAGGCCGACCTGCTGCCGACCTTGACCCCCGAGCAGGTCGCCCGCCTGGAAGCCTACGGCTCCCGAGAGCCCATGGAAGCCGGGACGGTCCTCTTCGACGAGGGAGCGAAGGGGATCGACTTTTTCGTGGTCCTCTCCGGCCGGGTCGAGATCCGCCAGTACGCCGGCGACGGCTTCCGGTCGATCGTCAAGGAGGAAACCGGCCAGTTCGTCGGCGACACCTCGACCCTCAACGGCCACGCCGCGGTCATCCAGGCCCGGGTCGAGGTCGAGGGCGAGGTTCTGCGCATCCCCGCCGCGGCGCTGAAGAGGGTGGTGGTCGAGGACTCCGAACTCAGCGACCTGATCCTCCGTACGTTTTTGTTGCGAAGGGGTTTCATGGTCGAGGGGAACCACTCGGCCACCAAGCTGATCGGCTCGCGGTTCTCCCGGGAGACGCACGCCCTCCGCGAATTTTTGACCCGCAACAACCAGCCGTACACGTTCCTGGATCTGGAGAAGGACCCGGGCGTCGCCGAGTTGCTGGAGCAATTCCACATCCGGCCCGACGAGACGCCGATTTTGGTGCGTCGCGACCGCGATGTGTACAAGAACCCCACGGCCGAGACGGTGGCGCACTGCCTGGGCCTCGACACGCTCGACACGGTGGACACCTGCGACGTGGTGGTGGTCGGCTCGGGCCCGGCGGGTCTGGCGACGTCGGTCTACGCCGCGTCGGAGGGCCTCAGCGTCATGTGCCTGGACACCTCGGCCCCCGGCGGCCAGGCCGGCACCAGCTCCAAGATCGAAAACTACCTGGGCTTTCCCACCGGCATCTCGGGGCGAGACCTGGCCGACCGCGCCACCTTACAGGCGCAGAAGTTCGGCGCCTCGCTGGCCAACCCGGTCCGCGCCGTGAAACTCAAGGCCGACGGGGCGACGTTCCGGGTCGAGTTCGCCGACGGCCGCTCGGCCCGGGGACGCTCGGTGGTCATCGCCACGGGAGCCCGCTACCGAACGCTCGGGCTGCCCGAGGCTCAGCGGTTCGAGGGGTCCGGCATCTACTACGGCGCCACGGCGATGGAGTCGGACCTTTGCAACGGCCGCGACGTGGTGGTCGTCGGCGGGGGGAACTCGGCCGGCCAGGGGGCGGTCTACCTGGCCCGCTGCGCCCGCAGCGTCCACGTGGTGATCCGCCGGGACGACCTCGACGCCACGATGTCGCGCTACCTGATCCGCCGGATCACCGAGACGCCCAACATCCACCTCCACCCTCGCACCGAGGTCACGGCCCTGGACGGAAACGCCTGCCTCGAACACGTCGAGCTGACCACGAGAGGCAACGAGTCACCCCACCGACTGGAGTGCGGCCACCTGTTCCTGTTCCTGGGGGCCCTGCCCTGCACCGAGTGGCTGAGGGATACGATCGACCTCGACGACAAGGGGTTCATCCGCACCGGCCCGGACCTCGACCTGGCGCGGGACCGACTCGACCCCCTGGCCTGGAAGGCGTCGAGGCCCCCGACCCTCTTCGAGACAAGTTTGCCGAGGGTCTACGCCGTCGGCGACGCCCGAGCCGGCTCGGTCAAGAGGGTGGCCTCGGCCGTGGGAGAGGGCTCGATCGTCGTCCAGTTCCTCCACCGCGCCCTGGCGGAGGGATGAGCCCAACTTCTCCGTCGGCCCGCCAATGGTCAAACCAGCCGCAAGCCTACCGGCAGCGCGTCGCCCAAGGCCTGCGACTGCTGGGCGGCTTCCAGCTCGTGGTACTCTCGGACCGGGCGAAGCGTGGCCTCGTCGGCGCCGAGCGCTTCGAGGCGGGCGAGGGCTTCCCCTCGCAACGCTTCGTCCAGATCCCGCGCCCGGTCGCCCGAGACCCTCGCCATTTGCGAGAGGGCGAACACCGCGTCGGCCGATTCGCGACCCGAGGCAAAGGGCCGGTCCAGTAACGATCGCGTCCACCGAGCGGCGGCGTCCCGATGGGCGACGGTGTTGGCCGGTCCGTAGAGCGGCACCCTCGCCCCCAGCCGACCCAGGCTCCACAGGGCGTACCCCGGTACCGAGGGTTTGGCCAGTTCTCGGGTCAGGGTGTCGCCCAACGCCTCCTTCAACCCGCTTTCCAGCCGCTCCAACGCCGAGGCGCAGCGCCACATCTCGGCCAACTCGTGGGGCTCGGGCTTGGGTCGGGTCGCTTTCTTGTTCGACACCCCCGACTTCGGCGGCAGCAGGAAGGGGAGCAGGCGTCGGTGGATCTCCTCGTGATGGGCGCGGTTCAGGCCCGCCGCGACACGCCTCCACAAGATCCACCACTCGGCCCAGACCTGCGAATCCTTGATCGCCTTGACCCCCGAGTGAAACACCGGCCACAGCGCCTTGATGCGCCCCTCATCCAAAGCCACCCCGGTCCCCGGTCTCAGGCAGAACCCCGCCAGGTTCAACCATCGAGACTCGTGCTGGGGCGACTTGTGCCGATGCGGGATCGCGTCCCGCAGCGGTTCCCAGAGCGTCCTCAGAGCGGATGGGGGCCATTGGTCTCGCGTTACGTCCAGCAGGGCTTCCAGACGCTTCACCAACCGCGATGGTCCGTCCTCGGCGTGGGAGGACAACGTGCCAAACGCGACCCGAACGGCCTCGATCGCGGCGTCCAGCTCCGATTGTTCAATGACGACCCGATCGGCCTCGGCACCCACCAATGGCCCGCCTCCGGAGCCTTTTCCAGCCTCCTCGGGGTTGCGGAACTGGATCTGGAGCCGCCAGCGTCGGTCATCGGTCCGGGAGTGGCACCACAGTTCGACCGTCCCGACCTCGGTCACACGCGCCGCCAGGGCCACCGGCACCCGCTCGGCCTTGGCCTTGCGGCCAACGCGCATCACCCCCTGGAGCGGCGGCAGCTCGCGGATCGAGTCCGGATCGGCCGCGACGAGATCGCCGGGCCGGTCGCCCGCTCGGACCGACGAACTGGCCATCGGGAACAGGACCGGGCGGCCCATCAGGAGGTCGAAGTCGCGCCCGGCGATCTCCAACTCGTCTCCTTCCTGGGCGTCTCGGGGGACCACGCACAGCCAGGGGGCCTGGCCGGTCCCCCCCTCGAACCCCACGTAGAACGACCGGGCCGTCCCGCCACCGATCCGGATGCCGCCGCCCCGGCGGACCACCCCGTAATAGGCGGCCCCGTGGGCGACGGCCAGGTCGAGCGAGTCGTTGGACAGCACGCGAGGGGCATACGGACCGTCCGGCTCGTCGGGGAACCAGTGCTTCAACACGTCGACGACCCGACCCCTCAGCAATGGGGGCGTCAGGGTGCCGCCGTTGAACAAAATCGCGTCGGGCCGGGCGGGCCGGTCGTCCCCCTGCCCCAGCGCCTCGGCCCGGTGCCGTCTCAGGAAGGCGTTGAGGTGTCGCGGGATCGCTGGGTCGGCCACGAACGGCAGTCCAAATTCCTGAAGACCGGCCCGGGCGCCTCGATGGGGTCCCTCGCCTCGGGGGGTGATCGGGAAGAACCCCTCGACGGCGACGTCCAGCACCTCGTCGCGGGTCAGTTCCGACTGGAGGCTGCCGCCGATGATCCGAGAGCCGCGGCCGGCGATCGTCACCGGCCAGCGGTCGGCGGGTCGGTCGTCGGCCAGAAGCTTTTCCTTGGCGGTCCGGCAGGCCAGCCGCAGGGCGCTCCACTGCTCGGCGTCGAGCTTGGTCTTGAGCCGTCCCTCGACCCGGTGGGCCAGCGCCAGGTCCACGTTGTCACCGCCGAGCATCAGGTGATCGCCCACCGCCACCCGTCGGAAACCCGGGCCGGTCGGCGTCTCGACCACGGTGATCAGGCTGAAGTCGGTGGTCCCCCCGCCGACGTCGCAAACCAAAATCAACTCGCCCCCGCGCACCTCGCGCTGCCAGCCGTCCTGGTGAGACACGATCCAGCAATAAAACGCGGCCTGGGGTTCCTCCAGCAACACCGGCGCCTCGAACCCCGCGAGTCGGGCGGCGGTCAGCGTCAATTCCCTCGCGGCCTCGTCGAAGGAGGCCGGCACCGTGAGGATGACCTCCTGCCGGGCCAGGCCCAGCGACGGGTCATCGGCGGCGAAATGGGCGTCCCAGGCGTCGCGGATGTGCCGCAAAAAACGCTGCCGACGCCTCCACCGGCGAGACCTTGCGAGCCTCGACCGCCGCGCCCCAGGGCAGAATGGCCGCCTCTCGGTCGACCCCTGGGTGGCACAACCAGCTTTTTGCGCTGGAGACCAGGTGAGCCGGCACCCTGGCCCCTTGAATCCGGGCGAACTCGCCGACGATGGTGTCGGCCCCGTCGTTCCACGGCAGCCTCGCGGCGCCCGGGGGCAGCTCATGGCCACCGGGCAGGTACAGGCACGACGGCAGCATCGGCCTCGGCGCGGTTTCCCCAGGTGCCACCAGTTGCGGCACCGCGAACGCCTGAATCGCCGCGGTCGGACGCTCTCGCCCCCGCGTGTCCACATACGCCACCGCGCAATTGGTGGTCCCCAGGTCGATCCCGACGATGTACCGTGACCGCGCCATGCTCGCCTTCTAGCCCGATTGGGGGAAACTGGACGATGTCGGAGTCACTCCCCGGACCAAACGCCCAGGCCCCCAGTATCATATCATCCGCGCCTCGGCCCCGGGCCCCGTGAGAGCCCGCGGCCTGCCCCCCAACCCATCCGCGACGGTCCCGCACGATCCCGCACCGCGAGCATGAATAGTCAACCCGTCGCGACCTCCACATCTCTGCGATGATGCGATTTCGCCTCATTTTGTGGCGTCCTTGCACGAATCGTTGGCCATAACCGGCCGGCGTTCTCAAATCGCCATGTTACAAAATGACAACAAACGTGTAAGATTTCGCGATTGACCTAAATCGCGAAACCTGCATCCCTTGAGTGGTTCCGCCCATTGACCCAGGGTCGCGAGGGCGGGTTGAGTCCTAAGAGTGTCAGCGTCTTGGCAACGCAATTGCCCTAGAGCCGCTTGTCCTGAGTTGCCTCGCTTGCATCCGTGGCGCCATTCACGGCTCGGATTGAGCCGGAATTCCCCCGCCCTCCGCTCCGGGGCGAACCGACGGCCACGGGCCTTCGCCCTCCCGTGCCGTCTCTGCTTGAAGGTCGACTCGCCACTGAATGAGCCCCCCCGCCCCGTCCTAAACGGCCCGCCGGCCCGTGGGCGTCACCCGATCCTTTCGGTCTGAGTCTCGGACTCGATCCGGAAGATGCGGACGGACCCCTCTTGCCCTGGCCGTCGCCGATGGGTTTTTGCCAAAGCGACCGACGGCGCTGATCGGCCCGACCCGGACCGACGGCGAGCCCGCGTCAACCCGGCCCTCGCGTCGGGGAGGACGCTGAGGGCCCGGTCGCGCCGCGCTCCGCGCTCGCCAAGGGCGTGGTGCGTGCCCACACGCTTTTTCCCCCTGGAGTTCACCCGGTGAAGCAACGATGGAAGCCACGACGTCCCCGCGTCACACCCCAACTGGAACTTCTCGAAGACCGACTCTCCCCGGGCGACCTGTTGGGAGGGTTCCTCAGCGGATCGTCCTCGACCGGCACCGCCCAGGCCGCCGCGGCGAAGGTGGTCGCCGCCCCGTCGAGTAAGGCCACGCTTCCGCCGCCCAAACCCACGAGCTCGGGGACCTCGGTCGTCCCGGGCCCGGTCGCGTCGGGTGGACTCGGCGCTCCGGCGACCGCCCAGGCCCTGAACCACCCTCGCCTCGGCCCTGCCCGCCTCGCCAACGACCAGTCCCCTCCTGACGGCTGGTAAGACGGCGTCCCTGATTACCCTCTCGGCGCCGTCGGTCACGCCGACCTCCCCGGTCGCCGGGGGGTGCCCTGCCCACCGCCGGAGGGATTGTCAACGCGCTGCCCGCCGGCGCGTCCCCGGCCGCTTCGTCGTCCTCGTCCTCTTCGTCGTCCGCGGCCTTGTCCAACGCCGCCCAGATCGTGATGGCCAGCAACGCCTACCAGCCGGGCGACCCGGTTGAGGATGGCGGAGGGTCCGCGCCGGCGACGTCCTCGAAAGCGTTGCAGACGAAGGCCGCGGTGGCCAAGGTCAACGCCGCCGGGTTGCAGAGCACTGGCACCCGTACCTCCTTCACCACGACGCCCGACCCGGGAGCGCTGGGGCCCTACGCGATCTCAACCCAGGATTACGAGTTCGGCTACACCGCCCTGAAACTGCCCGACTTTCCCGGCCCCATCGAGCTGGACGGCCGCGTCACCTATCCGACGGATCTGTCCGGCGGCCCGCACCCGCTGGTCATGATCCTCCACGGCCGGCACAGCACCGCCTACGACCCGGTGACCAACAGGTCGTTCCTGGAGTGGCCCCCGGCCGCTGGTCACCTCTCGATCCCCAGCTACGAAGGCTATACCCAGGTCTCCGAGACCCTCGCCAGCCAGGGTTACATCGTGGTCTCCATCGGCGCCAACGGGATCAACGCCGTCGACAACACCACCGCCGACCGCGGCATGATGGCCCGGGCCGAGTTGGTCGAGAAGCAACTCGACCTTTGGAACTCGTTCAACACCACGGGCGGTTCTCCCTTCGGCGACACTTTCGTCGGCAAGATCGACATGCAGGACGTCGGCCTGATGGGCCACTCCCGAGGCGGCGAGGGGGTCGTCGAGGCGTACAACTACAACAAGTCCCTGGGCTCACCCTACGGCATCAACGCGGTCTTCGCCCTGGCCCCGGTCGACTTCCAGCGGATGGTTAACAACGACGTCGCCTTCGCCGTGATGTTGCCTTACGCCGACGGCGACGTCAGCGACCTGCAGGGCATCCACTTCTTCGACGACACCCAGTTCAACGATCCCACCGACCAGGCCCCCAAGTACGAATTCCTGGTGATGGGGGCCGACCACGACTACTTCAACACCATCTGGACCCCGGGCCTCTTCCCCGCCGGCGCCGCCGACGATTGGTCCGGAGCCAGCGGCACCGGAGCCCGCGCCTCGGACCCCTATGCCGGCGTCCGTCCCGGCAACCTGCGGCTTACCCCCGACCAGCAGCAGGGGGTCGAGACCGCCTACATGACCGCCTTCTTCCGGACGTACCTCTCGGGGCAAACGCAGTTCGTGCCGATCCTCAACGGCGACGCGGCCCCGCCCGCCTCGGCCGACGGAGGCGTCGTCTACACGACCTACGAAGCCCCCAACAATGTGGCCGTCCGCCTGGACGTCAACCAGATGGCCAGCCCGGCCAACCTGACGACCAACACCCTTGGCGGCGCGGTTATCGCCAGCGGCCTGAGCACCTATGTCATGGCCGGAGGCGCTAGCCCCGAGGCTCCTCTAGTCCTGCCCGGGCAGCCGACGGCCCGCCAGCCCGACTCGGTCCCCAGTTCCCTGTCCCGCGGGACCCCCGGCATGAGCCAACTGGTCGTCTCCTGGGACAGCCCCACGGCCACCTACATCAACGCCCTGCCCGCGGCCGATGCCGACGTCAGTCAGTACGGCGTGCTCCAGTTCCGCGCGGGGGTCAACTTCGACGACTACCGCAACAGCTACGCCACCCAGGACTTCTCGGTCGCCCTGACCGACGCGGCCGGCCACTCTGTCGAGACCGACGTCAGCCAGTGGACCAACTGGCTGTTCTTCCCTCCTGGTAAGACCAGCCCGCTACCCAAGCTGATTCTTCAGGGCATCCGCATCCCCCTGACGGCGTTCCTCGGGGTTGACCTGACCGACGTCACGTCGATCCAGTTCAAGTTCGACGTCCGCCCGCAAGGGGCACTGGTCTTCTCCAACCTTGCCTTCGCCGATAGTTCCAAGCCCACCACGATCGCCTGAAGTCTCACACCCACACACACGCACACCCTATGAGGATGACCAAGACGATGGGGATGACTCACACGGAAAGCTCCAAGGTGGACCGGGGCCCGAGGCGGCGAGGGGGCACGGCGGTCTGGGCAGTCGCCACGGCGTTGTTACTGGCGGGCGCCGAGGCGTCAGGGGCGGCCTTCACTGAAAGCGGCGACGCCGGTAGCTCGATCGCGACGGCCCAACTCACCGCCACGACCGGGCCGGTGACGCTCGACTCGATCTCCGGCACGATCGGTACTACCTCCGATCGCGACCTTTACCAGATCTACATCACCGGCGACGGGACGTTTTCGGCCACCACCGTCGGCCTGCCGGGGACGATCTTCGACACTCAACTGTTTCTCTTCGACTACAAAGGCGCGGGGGTGGTTGCCAACGACGACGACCCGAGTGGCGAAGGGTCTAGCCGGGCCCGCTCGACCATCACGGGATCGTCCCTGGCCGCGGGACTGTATTACCTGTTGATCGACGTCTCGGGGTCTTACCCAACCAGTCCCAGCGGCCTGATCTTTCCCAATTACATCACCGACGCCTCGGCTGAGTTCGACATGGTCGGGCCAACCGGACCCGGCGGTGGCTTGCTGTTGACCGGTTACAGCGGGACTGGGGCCGAGACCGGTACCTACACCATCGCCCTGACCGGGGCCGTCGCCGCCCCCGAGCCCGGGACATTGGCCCTGATGCTAATCGGGGGCCCAGCCCTGGCCCTTGCCTACCGACTGCGACGACGCGAGGCCTGAGGTCGTAACCCTCGACCGCACGCAAAGGGGGTCGGGGCCGAACCGGTCTGGATAATCGAGGGCGGGATGCGGCGGGGTCGATGCTGACCTCGCCTTTCCTCGCTTGGGCCGAGCCGTTCGAGACCCCCCCACCTCAAAATGCTGGCGGAGTGTCCCATCCGCGGCCCCGATGCGTCATAGACTGTTGGGGAGGCCGATTGTTTCCCCGGAGCGGCGCGGGTTTGCCGTCGCCCCGGCCGTCTGGCAGAATGCGGGCCGGTGGCCGACCTCGGCGGCCGGGGAGGCAACGACTGATGCCGACGTATACCCAGGCCGACCGCCACCTGACCGTCACCACCCCCCTGGGCACCGACGTCCTGCTGTTGAGGGGCTTCTCCGGTTCCGAGGGGCTCTCACGCCTTTTCCACTACGAATTGACGACCCTCGCCGAGAATGGCGCCGACGTCCCCTTCGACTCCCTCCTGGGCGCCAAGCTCTCGGCCCACCTGACGCTGCCCGAGGGCCAGACCCGCCACTTCAGCGGCATCTGCTCGCGGATCAGCCAGGCCACGCCCGACAACGACTTCACCACCTATCGACTGGAAGTCGTCCCGGGCCTCTGGTTCCTGACCCGCATCGCCCGCAGCCGCATCTTCCAGCAGGTCAACATTCCCGACATCCTCAAGACCTTGCTGACCGGTCTTGACGTCGAGTACCGACTCCAGGGCAACTACGAATCCCGAGACTTCTGCGTCCAGTACCGCGAAACGGACTTCGCCTTTGTCAGCCGCCTCATGGAAGAGGAGGGGATCTATTACTACTTCGCCCACACCGCCGACAGCCACACCCTGATCGTCGCCGACACCCCCCAGGGGCATTCCAACCTGCCGGTCGTCGACACGATCCTCTTTGAGCCCGCCGAGGTTGGCAACCGCCAGGCCGACCTCATCACTTCCTGGGAGAAGACCCAGGAATTGCGCTCGGGCAAGGTCACACTCTGGGACCACTGCTTCGAGATGCCGACGAACTCTTTTGAATCGACCCAGCCGATCGCCGACTCGGTGCAGGTCGGCGGGGTCTCTCACAAGCTGAAGCTCGACGAAAACGGCAAGCTGGAACTCTACGACGCCCCCGGCGCCTTCGCCCAGCGGTTCGACGGCGTCACCCCCGGCAACGGCGACCGGGCCAGCGACCTCGGCAAGATCACCCCCGATGGCACGCGGACCGTGGCCTTGCGGATGCAGGAGGAAGCGGCCCGGGGGCTGGAGGTCCGCGGAGAGGGCCACTGCCGCTATTTGGCCGCTGGCTACAAGTTCACACTCACCAACGCCGACGAGGCCAACGGGGCGTATGTCCTGACCGGCGTCGATCACCTCGCCAACGTCGACGGCGATTACCGCTCCGGAGGGCAGGACGAACTGTCCTACGGGGGGAAATTCACCTGCGTCCCCGCCGCTTTGCCGTTCCGACCCGCCCGCGAGACGCCCCGGCCGGTGGTCCACGGCCTGCAAACGGGCGTGGTGGTCGGGCCGGCCGGCGAGGAGATCTATTGCGACAAGTACGGTCGCGTGAAGGTCCAGTTCCGCTGGGACCGCGAGGGCCAGGACGACATCAACAGCTCGTGCTGGCTGAGGGTCGCTACCAGCTGGGCCGGCGAGAAGTGGGGCGCCATCCAGATCCCCCGCATTGGCCAGGACGTCCTGATCGGCTTCGAGGAGGGCGACCCCGACCGGCCCATCATCGTCGGCAGCGTCTACAACGCCAGCACGATGCCCCCCTACACCCTGCCCGACAACAAAACCCGCTCCACCTGGAAGTCACGCAGCACCCCCGGAGGCGGCGAGGCCAACTTCAACGAGTTGCGCTTCGAGGACAAAACTGGCGCCGAGGAGGTCTACTTCCACGCCGAAAAGGACTTCAACCGCGTTGTCGAGAACAACGACACCCTCAAGGTTGGCTTCGACAAAAAGGACTCGGGCGACCAGACGATCGAGGTCTACAACAACCGGACCGTCAAAGTCGGAACCCCCACGTCCGCCGACGGCAGCCAGACGAGCACGATTTACAAGGATCGCTCCACAACCCTGACCACCGGCAACGACAGCCTCGACGTCAAGATGGGCAACCGCTCGGTGGTCATCGATATGGGGAACGACTCCCTCTCGATCAAGATGGGCAACCAGACGACCAAGCTCGACCTGGGGGCCAGCAGCACCGAGGCGTTGCAGTCGATTACCTTGAAGGTGGGCCAAAGCAGCATCGTGGTCGACCAGATGGGCGTAACGATCAAGGGGATGATGGTGTCGATCGAAGGGCAGATCCAGACCGAGGTCAAGGGCTTGATGACCCAGGTCAGCGGCGAGGCGATGCTGACGGCCAAGGGCGCGATCACGATGATTAACTGAGGCCGTTCGGCGGTCGGTCGTCAAGGCGTCGAGTCTAGTTGAGTGAGCGGTCGAGGTCCTGGATCATGAGTCGCGCGAATCATCCCGGAATCGTTTCCCGCCCGGCCACCGAAGTGGCCGCGAGCTTCCCCGTGGACCCCGAGGCCCTTGCCCTCGTCCGGGACGATCGAGACATCTCCGCCAACCTCGACGCCCTGATCGTGGTGGGCCGAGCCCCCGACGCGATCCGGCTCCTGGCTCACGCCCTGCGCAAGCCGGGGGCGGTCGCCTGGGCCTGCCGATGCCTGCGGACGATCCCCCTCGCCAGCGCCTCCGGACCCGCCACCGAGGCGATCGACGCCGCCGATCGCTGGGCGGCCGACCCCAACGAATCCCAACGCCGAGCCGCCGAAACCGCCGCCATTGCCGCCGGGCTCGGCACCCCCGCCGGCTGCCTGGCGATGGCCGCGTTCTGGTCCGGAGGCAGCCTCGCCCCGGCCGGGCTCCCCGAGGTCCCGCCCGGCGACGCGTTCACCGCCAAGGGGGTCGCCGGCGCCCTCTTGCTGGCCGGGGTGATCGCCGATCCGGAAAAGGCCCCCCGGACCTATCAACGCTTCCTCAAACTCGGTCTGGAAGTCGCCGAACAGCCTCCGCGACCGATGGAAGTCTCAACCAACCCCGCCGCGGCGGTCCCAACTCCGCCCCCCAGGCCAACAAGCCCCACCCCCCGATTGGCCCGACGTCTCGACACCTGGGAGTAAGCGTTCATGGGCATGCCCGCCGCCCGGATCACCGACCCGCACGTCTGCCCGATGGTCACGGTTCTGGTCCCACACGTCGGCGGCCCGATTCTCCCTCCGGGAGGAATCACCACCCTGATCGGCGGCCTCCCCGCGGCAAGAGTCACCGACATGGCCGTCTGCGTCGGACCGCCCGACGTGATCGTGCTGGGGAGTTTCACCGTCCTCATCAACAAGATGCCCGCGGCCCGAATGGGCGACCTGACCGCCCACGGCGGCACGATCGTCATGGGCCTGCCCACGGTGCTGATCGGTTAGAGCCGGTCTCTTCAGGCGCGGGCGGCGAAGATGGCCTCGTCGGCGTCCCGGGCGAACGGCCGGCTCTTGAGCCAGGCGGTGCGCCCCAGTCTCGCCCCGGCTCCGGGCTCCGTCGACAGCTTGCAGGGCGGCACGTCCTCGGCGTTCAACACCACCTGGACGTCAAAATCCAACTCGGCGTCGACAAACATCCGAGCCATCTGCGACAGGTCGCGCAGGTCGTCCCCGTCAGGGTCGAACGCCAGGAACCGACCGATCGGTAATGGACCCACGCGCAGGCGAAACTTCCCTTGCACGTCCCACGCCCGGGCGCCCAGCATCAGGCTCGTGCCCAGGCCGTTGTGCTTGCCCAGGCGGCCCATCGTCGAGCGGTCGGCCAGGTCCAGCGGCAGCCAGCGGCCGACATACTGTTCGACCGTCACCGGCACGCCGAACGTCTCGACCAGCACGGCCTCCAGGGTCCCGGCGGGTCGCCGTCGCTGGGCGAACGCCGAGGCGTGGGCCAGCAGGGCGGCATCGTCGAAGGCGTTTCGCCCTCGCAAACCGGGCGTTCCCAGCCCCATCAAGGCGAACAGGTAACGCGCCAGGCGGTCTTCCTCGCCACGTTCCCGGGCCATCGCCGGACGGTACTTCTCCCAGGCCCGGTAAAACAGCGAGATCATCCGGTGGTGGAACAGGTCGAGAAACGCCGAGGCCGTCGAATCGCCCGCGCGGTTGCGGGCCATCAACGCCTCGGTGTAATGCTGGGGCAAGACCCCGACCGGTCCCACCAGCCCCAAAAACGCCACGGTCAACGACGCGGGCCCCCCCTCGGTCCTGGCCGCGTCCAGCCGAACGACCTCGCTGGGCGGAAACGCCAGCGACACCCACGTCCGAAACCGGGCCACCTCCTCCCGAGCCGGCCCGGTCCGTCCCACCGGCCGACGCCCGGGGTGCAGCCTCCCCAGCAGACGCACCGCCTGGAAGAACTCGAAGCGGTACGGCTCCCTGGCCAGAACCTCGGCTACAGGAGGACCTTCTCGCCCGCGCGGGGTGGCCATCGTTTCAAGATCCCCTCGCGACGGGAATTTGTCGCCGTTAACCGACTGAACGAGTTGATCGACGCATACGTCCCCAAAAACCGCTCCAAGACCGACGCCAGCAGCAAGACCCCGCTGCCGACATATTGAGTCTCGTCGAACTCGATGGTCACTTCCACCCCAAGCCCGACCCCCCCGTTGACCCGACCGGTCCCTCTCCGGCTGGAGACCCCCACGATCCCCTCGACCTGCTGACGGTTGGCCGCCACCCCCGCCGGGTCGTGCAGCCGCAAAATCGCCCGCAGCGCCTCCAGGCTTCCCTCCCCCTCGACCAGCGACAGGTGATTGAGGGAAAGGGTCGAGATCAACGCCCACTGAGCCCCTCGACCCAGAGGGGGCCGAAGCGCAGCGGTCGGCTTGCGCAGGCAGCGCACCCGGTCGATCGGGCCGGGGGTTTCCATCTCGAAGTCCGAACCCGACCCGCCGCCAAAGGGCAACCGCGCCGGCAGGTCGCGGTTGGTGCAGGTCGTGTGCACCGTCAACACCTCGGCGGCCGGACGAGTCGGGCGGAACCCGGGGTCGACGAAGGTCAAATCGATTTCGGTCCCCCCGTCCCCCTTCCGCGCCGAGGGCCGCCGGCGCTCGTACCAGCAAGGCCGCTTCGGGTCATCGGCCGAGGGACGCCCCAGCGCATGGAACGGCCCCAGCGCCAACGGCTCGGCCAGGAACGATGAGGTACACGTCACCGAGTCGATCGAGTAAACCTCCGTCGCCCGAGGCTGGTGGACGTCCGGCACCACGCGATACTCCACCCGCGTCTGGTCCACCAAAATCGGCTCGGCCACCTTACGAAACAGGTTGACCGCCGGAGTGCAGCCCAGTCGGAAATGGTCGGGCCGAACCGCCAGGTCCGTCCCCGGAGCCCGGTCAAACGCGACGATCAACTCCACCGAGTCGCCCCACTCCCGGCCAGCCAGCGTCCCCAACCCGTTCACATCGAAGAACAGGAATTTCTCCGGGAACGCGAAGTATTCTTGCAGTAGCCGATACCCTGGCAAGGCCGACGGCGGGTATGGGATCAACCCCTCGTCCCGCCCAAACCCCACCTCGCGAATCGACCCGGCGGGCAGTTCGACCACCTCGGCCGCGCCCCCGGACCCCTTGCCCCTGAGCAACACCTGGCAGGTGCCGGCGAACAGCAATTCATACAGAGGCCGGACCACCGACGCCTCGCCATCGAGGTAAAACCGCAGCCGATCCAACCCCAAGCGACCCAACGAAGTCCCGCCCGCTGCCTTCAAACCCAGGTGAAGCGCCGCGATGACCTCGGGTCGACGGCCCGGGACGTCCAACCGGTCGGGGTTCAACCTCGCCGACTCGACCTCGACCGGCCAGAGCGTCACCGGATACGCGGTGCGGAACCGACAGGGCGCGCCTCCGACCGGCCGGGTGTTCAGCCGCGTGCCTCGCTCGATGGTGAACCCGCCGGCCAGCTTCAACGGGTCGGCGCCCGGCACGAACTGGACGACCGTCATCGACGGCAGGGGCCGTCGCAGGTGAGGGTACAGCGCCCCGAGCAGGGCGTCGGTGATCTCGGGGAACTCGTCGTCGATCTTCTGACGCAGCCGCGCCGCCAGGAACGCGAAGCCTTCCAGCAGCCGCTCAACGTGCGGGTCCTCGCACTTCTCGGCGTCCAGCAAGAGCCGGGCGGCGACCTTGGGGTAGCTTTCGGCGAACTCGGCCCCTAGCTCCCTCAGGAACGTCAGCTCGCCGTTGTAGTAGGCCAGCAGGTCATCATCCATCCGCGCCAGGCCCCCGCCCGAAGGGTTTTCCCGCCCGGATCGATCTTAACGGTCCCGGCCAGGCCCGTCAGGCCGGTTCCAGGACGAACGCCTTACTCGTCAGGTCCAGGGTTGAGTCGAACGTGACGGCCTCGGGCGTCGGGTCGACATCCAGCGCCGCGTCAATGCGGAAGCGGATGCCCCGCTCATGCTCGCGGCCCTCCACCAAGGTCACCTCCACGTCGCGCAACCGTGGTTCGAACTGGCGGATCGCCGCCTCGACGACCCTTTGCAGCGTCCGCCGGTCCTCCGAGCGGTTCAGGCTGGCGTGGGTGAAATCCGGCAAGCCGTAATGCAGCAACGACGCCCGAAGGTGCGCGGTCTCACCCGCCGCCGGCAGCGGCGCCCTCTTGGTGTTGAGCAGCCATTCCAGGTCGCGGCGGACCGAGTCCTTCAACTCCGCCAGGCGCACCGAACGACGAGGAGGCGGCTCGGTGGAGACTCCGGGTTCGGAGTCGAGCAGCCGGTCGAAGACCGAGGGCCGCAGGTCCACATCCAGGCCAACATGAGCCACCGGATCCCACCCCCCACCAATGGCCAAACCCCAGCGCGGGGCCGGGGTCAGGGTCAGGATCGAGCGGCCCGCCCCATGCTGGAACCGACCGCCCCCGAATTCACTTCGAGACGCACCGAGGCGGTCAGCTCGTCTTGCCCGTCTGCTGGTTGAACTGGCCGGTCCCCGCCGAGGTCACGGCCCCGCTGTCGTCCTGCTTGAAATATTCCTTCTTGACCTGCGCGAAGTTCAGCGTCATCGACTCGATCGGCTTGTCGTCGCCGCTGCCGCCAGTCTGGTAGCTGGAGATCACCACGTCGGTCAGGGTGATTTCCAGGTACTTCTGGGGTGTCTCGCTCGCCTCCAGGCACGTCAGCACCGCCGAGTCCAGGTGCTTGCCCGTGGCGCAGTACTGCATGATCTTGGGCGACGACGGGTTCATCCGGAACGAGGCCGACAGATCCTGCAAGTTCGCCTTCGCCGAGGTCCCGCCCGAGCCGTACGAGTAACCGCCGGCCTGGCTGACACCCCAGGAGAAGCTCAGGATCTCGATCTGCCCCTCATAGCCCGACTGCATCGACTCCCCGGCGATCTCCGGGCTGAACTTCAGAAAATAATTCGCGGCCATGATCGTCTCCCTTTTTCCAACCGGGTTCTGGTGAATCGGACCGTCTCGCCCGCGAGGCCCCAACCCCGGCGGGCGTCGTCTCCAGTCCTGACATCCCTAATTGCGGGCGAGGACGCGACATGTGACGGCGATTTTAGGATATTTTGACGCGAATTCTTGCTTTCGCGGACCATCACCCGTGCATCACTTCGCCGGAGGAGGCAACTCGGCCACCAGCCGCAGGGAGATGGTCAATTCGTCGAGCTGGAAGTGCGGCTTCAGGAACGCCACGGCCTTGTAGCAACCGGGCTTGCCCGCCACGTCGACCACCTCGATCCGCGCCTCGCTCAGTGGGCGTTTGGCCTTGGTGTCCTGATTGGCGTCGGCATCGGTGGTGACGTACTGGCTGATCCAGCGATTCAGGAACGTCTGGCAGTCCCCCCGGCTCATGAAGCTGCCGATCTTGTCGCGCATCATCGCCTTGAGGTAATGCGCGAACCGCGACGTCGCCATGATGTACTGCAACTGCGTCGAGAGCCGGGCGTTGGCATTCGCCGCGTCGGTGTCGTAGGTCTTCGACTGCTGGGCCGACTGCGCCCCGAAGAACGCCGCGAAGTCGGTGTTCTTGCAGTGGACCAGCGGGATGAACCCCAGGTCCGACAGTTCCTTCTCTCGGCGGTCGGTGACGGCGATCTCCGTCGGGCACTTCAAGGCCACGTCGCCATCGTCGGTCTTGAACGTATGCACCGGCAGGCCCGAGACCAGCCCGCCCCCCTCGACCCCTCGGATCGCCGCGCACCAGTGATGCTGGGCGAACGAGTCGGTCAATCTCGTGGCGAACGCGTAAGCGGCGTTGCCCCAAAGGTACTTGTTGTGACTGGTCCCATCCACGTCCTCCCGGAAGTTGAACGCCTCCACGGGCGTCGTTTCCGGGCCGTATGGCAGCCTCATCAGCGTGTGGGGCAGGCAAAGACCCACGTACCGAGAATCCTCCGAGTCCCGGAACGACCGCCACTTGGCGTATTCCGGAGTGCTGAAGATCTTGGCCAGGTCGCGGGGACCCGACATCTCGGTGAAGTCGTCCCAGTTAAACAGTTGCGGGCTCGCCGCCGAGACGAACGGCGCGTGAGCCGCGGCGGCCACGTTGGAGATTTTCTCCAGCAGCCCGAGGTCCTGAGGATGCCGGGTGAACTCGTAGTCACCGATCAAGGCGCCGAACGGAGCGCCGCCGAAGGTGCCGAACTCTTCCTCGTACACCTTCTTGAACAGGGCGCTCTGGTCGAATTCCGGAGCCCGCTCCATGTCCTTCTGGAGGTCCTTCTTCGAGACGTTCAGCACGCGGATTTTCATCTGCGTGCCGGTCTCGCTCTGATGGACGAAGTAGTGCAGGCCCCGCCACGACCCCTCCAGCTTCTGGAAATCCTCATGGTGAAGGATCTCGTTCAATTGGCGGGACAGCAGCGAGTCGATCTGGGCCACCCGGGCGGCGATCATCGCCTGGGTGTCCTTCGAGACGGTCATCGTCCCGGCCATGACCTGGTCGACGAACTCCCCGAGGATGTCCTTCGCGACGACACGTTGCTCGTCGTCGCGGGCCAGCCGCCCTTCGGAGATGATCTTGTCCAGGAGGTTGACCTGGCCGCCCTGGGTTTCGGTCTGGACCTGGCCCGCGGCCGAGGTCTGTTCGCGCGCGCCGGTGCTCATCTCAGGCCTCCCCTTCGGCGGCCGGGGCCGAGCCGCCGCGACCGGTCTGGCCGCTAAGGGTCTTCAGCGCCTCGGTGTTGTTCACCACGTCCTGGAGCAGCGATTCGAGTTTGTCGTTGCCGTCCATCTTGCTCAAGAGGCTGGTCAGCCGCTCTCGGGCTTCCAGCAGCTTGCGCAGAGGCTCGACCTGGCGGACGACCTGCTCGGGCTCGAAGTCATCCATGCTGTTGAAGGCGAGTTCGACATTGATCTTCGAGCCGTCGCCTTGCAGCGTGTTGTCGGCCTGGAACGCCAGCCTCGGCTTCATCCCAGCGAGCACCTTGTCGAAGTTGTCGCGGTCAATCTCGACGAGTTTCCGGTCCTTCAACTTGGGCAGGGCCTCAGCCGGCTTGCCCGAAAGGTCGGCCAGTACGCCGACGACGAACGGCAACTCCTTGAGCTGGATTGCCCCCCCCACCTCCACGTCGTAGGTCAGGTGGACACGGGGCTTGCGCACGCGGTCGAGCTTGTGTTGGGTGCTCTGCGGAGGCATGGCGGCCCTTCTCTCAATGGACCAAGGGGAGGCGGCAACGGGGGGCCGAATCCTGGACCCCCGGGCCGAGCGTCAAGGATGCTCCGCATCCAGGCCCGAGTCAAACAAAAAACGAATGGACGTCACGGGATCGGTCAGGATGACCCCTTCCCCTGGAGTTTGAGGAACCGGCTCAACAATTGGTGAGCCTCCCCATCCCGGCCGATCCCCTTTGACAGGTTCTCGTACTCGGCGTCCAGCTCCTTGAGCTTGGCCTGGTGTTCAGCGTGCTGCTTGCGGTTCTCCTCCAGCTTCATGCCGGTTTCGGCCAGTTGCTGGGCCAGCGAACGGAAGTCGATCAGCACCCGGCCCAGGTCGGCCACCTTCGTCGAGAGCATTGCCGACGCCGGACCCGAACCCTCGGAAACTCCGGCATGACCATTCTCCTCGGCGACCGACCCCTCGATCGCGCCGTCTTCCGGAGGCAACTCGGGCTCGAGTTCCGGCTCGGGGTCGGGCTCCGCCAGCCGCTTGGCCGCGACGATCGGGGCCAGCAGTCGAGAGACTTCCTCCAGCGCCTTTGACACGTTCAAGAGGCTCGGAGCATCGCGACCGAACAGGGTATCGGTCTCCTGGTCGAACGCCCGGAACGCCTCGGTCGCCTGGTTCAGGTCGGCCACCAACCCTTCGTAAAAGGCCCGGGGCGACTGCGCCACCTGGTCGTCGAAGTCCTTGCCGGTGATCTTCCCCCCGGCCAGGATCGTCTTGGCCTTGTCCGGCGCTTTCTTGATCGCGTTGTCGGTCTCGCGAGACTCGGCATGGTCCAGCAGCGAGTACGGCGTCTCTCCCAGACCGCGGGTCAGGGGGATGCCGCGGATCAGAAAGGGCAAGAGCTTGGAGTCGTTCAGGAACAGGAACGGTCCGTGGCGAGACTCCAGGTCGCCGTCGTCGACCTCGGGGTAATACGAGCCCCAGAACCGCTCCTGAATCCCGTGCATCAGCCGCAGGCCATCGCGCAGGCCGGCGAACTGGTGACGGTGCGTGAGGGCTTCGGTCACCCAGGCGGCGATCTGAAGATCCTTGGTTTCTCGGCACAGGCACGTTTCCCCCAGGGCGATCACCTCGTCCCAGTCGGCGACCTTGGTCTCGCGTTTCCAGTCCCCCTGGTTGGTGTCGTCCTCGGCGCGACGAGCCTCGCGGATCGCGTCGAAGCGGGGATCGTAGGCCAGGTTCTTTCCGGCCGGCGCTGCCTCGGAGATCGGGGCGAGCCAGGCGTCGAGGTCGATTGTCGGCGGAGTCGCCATGCCCTCACCCTTTGATCGCGGGGCCCCGGCGGTTGGCGCCCCACTGCCCTTGGAGAATTCATGCCGATCGGCCGCCCGATCGACGCACGAGCCCAACCAGAACGTTGCGAGTGCCCGGGACCCACGCCCGAGCCTCCCTTTGCCGCTCGTCACCGGCCGATTATAGTAGAAGAATCGCGGGGACGGGGTCGCGAGAAGGTCCGTCCGGGCATGAAAATCAGCAGAGAGAGCCACTCGGCTCGATCGGGAGCCCGGGCCCGTCCCGGCGGGAGTGGCAAGGCATGGGCCAGGCGTGCCCCAGTTGCAACGCGATCCTTGACCCCACCAGTACCCACTGCGCCTCCTGCGGGGCGGAGATCGACCCCTACCTGACGATCCGCCCCCCGCGCTTCCCGGGAGTCGGCGCCCCGTCTGGTTCCCGCCCCGAGCCAGCCCCGCCCCGCCTGTCCGAGGCGGAACCCGAGCCCGCACCACCGCCACCGCCACCGCCGCCGCCGCCACCCCCAAAACCCAGGCCCAAGGCTCCCCGGCCCGCGGCCCCAGCGGTCGCCGCCCCACCGCCGCGTCGACCCTCGCCACCACCGCCCATCCACCCTCCCACGCCCCCAACACCGGTCCCCGCTTACGATCCGCCGAGATCCTGGTCGCCCCCGGCACCGGCCCCGTCGCCCGCCGCCGCGTCGGCCCCGGCTCCGGGGGGGTTCCGCAAGAAGCTCATCGAGATGCTCGGAGGCCGCGCCGGAGAGGTCGCCGAGCCTCCCGCCCCGCCGCCCTATCCCGCACCCTACGGTCCGCCCCCAGGGGTGCCCCCCGAAATCCCCCCCTGGGCCCAGCCTCAGCCTCAGCACCAACCCTACGCCTACGCCCCGGCGCAGGCTCCGCCCGCCTTCGCCCCGGCGCCGCCACCCCCGGCCCATGCCCCAGTGCCGCCGGCTCCCTACGGCACTCCGAACGGACCCGCCGACGAGGACGACGGCCTCACCCGCTTCATGCAGGGGCCCGACCTCGCCAAGCTCAAGATCCCCACCACGCTTTACACCCTCCAGATCCTCGACCGCAACGGCCAGTGGCAGCCCTGGTCCACCATCGGCACCGGCGGCCTCAAGGTCGGCCGGACTGAGCGCAGCTCGCAATTCCCCGAGCTGAACTCCATGGCCGTCAAGCACCTGAAACTCTCCTACGACGGCACCCGCCTCCTGGCCGAGGACCAGGGCACTCTCAACGGCGTCTACCTCCGCCTCGTCGAGCCCGTCGAGCTCAAGGATGGAGCCCGGTTCCGCGTCGGCGGCCTCGTCCTGGAGTTCCACCTCGCCGAGCCCCCTACCCCGGCCCCCATCCAGCGCTCCGACGACGGCGAGGAGTTCTGGTGCGGCGATCTGGTCCCCCGCGCCTTCCTCGACTTCCTCCGCCCCGACGGCACCCGAGGCGTCCGAGTCCCCCTGACCCACCCCGAGCCCACCATCCTCGGCCGAGGCTCCCGGCCCGGCAAGCCCGTCACCCTCCCCCTACCCGCCGACGACTGGGTCAGCGGCCAGCACGCCCAGGTCCGGCCCGACGGCGAAGGCCGTTACTTCCTCGACGACCTCCATAGCCGAAACGGCACCTTCCTCCGCACCGAAGGACCCACCCCCGTCAAGGCTGGCGACGTCCTCCTCTGCGGACGAGTCCTCCTCCGGGTCGCCGACTCCTCCGGTCGCTGATCCCTCAAGGACGAAGGGCCCGGCGCCTCCAAGGGCCCGGGCCTTTCCTCGGCAAGTCCGTCGAGATCAGCGACCAGCCCCCGCCCGCCTCCTGGCGACCCGTCGCCCCCAAACCCCGAGCCCCCCCAGCGCCGCCAGGGCCAGGCTGGAAGGCTCGGGAACCGCGTTGGGAATGGCGACGAAGCCGTGGCCGACGTTGTTGGCGTCGAAGTAAGTGCCGACGACGACCCCGCTGTCGTTGATCCCCAGGATCTCGGTGCCATGGACCCCCAGCGGATCGTTCAGGGTCTGGAAGTCGTAAGAGGAACCGTTCGGGGTGGCGACGAAGCCAATCGACTCCGGCGTCCCCATGTTGTAGCTGCCCACGAGCTGGCCCAGGCTGTTGATCCCGTGGAGATAGGTGCTGTCGGACCCCGGAACGTTCACGGCCGAGTAGGTGAAGGTCCCGCCGGAACCCGGAGTGGCGACGAAGCCGTGAAATGCGGTGTCCGGCGTCCGATAAATCCCCACGACCGTGCCCGCCGCGTTGATGCCAAAGGCCTCGGTGTCGTGGTCGGCGTCGGGTTCGTCCAGGCTCGTGAACGTCTTCCCGCCGTCGGTGGTCAGGAACCCGGAAACCTGGCCGCTGGTCATGGTGATCACCGAGTACCGCCCGACCACGGCCCCGGAGTCATTGATCCCATACGCGAACGTATAAGTGGAACCGGGAACCTCGACGGCCGTCACCGCGCTGCTGCCGACGCTGCCCTGGAACCCGTAAAACACGCTGTTGACGTTGACCGACCCCGCGAACTGGCCCGAGGCGTTGAGGCCATTGATGAACGTGCTGTCGGCGTCGGGGGCGTCGAAGGTGCTGAAGCCGTAACCGCCCTTGCCGTCGGGCGTCGCGACGTAGCTGTGGTTGTTCCCCTGGGCGTCTCCGTAGTATCCCACCAACGTCCCGGCATCGTTGAGACCCGAGACCTGGTCAACCTGGACCGCCGAAGGATAATCGACCGTCTGGAACGTGTAACCGGCCGCCCCCGCCAGCCCCGGGGCGTTCAGGATCAGCAGCAATCCCCCCAGAAGGCCGTTGCGTCCCGCCGTTGTCATCGCCGATCCTCCGCGAGCCGGGCGCGCAAGTCGCCCCATCCCTGATGATCCCGAAGCTCACGCCTCCGGGCACGGTCGCATTGCAACGTGCGGCGCGCCTCCTGTCCAGGAAATCCTCGACGGCGGGGTCCGAACACTCCGAGAGGGTGCATCTCGACCACACTCGGCGAGTCGCGGAGGTTCAGGCAAAAATCCGATCGACGACCAGCCGCCAACCGACGACGGCGGGCTCGGCGTCAGCAACCTGGCCGCGATGGAAGACCTCGGGCCGTTCGGGAGCGTCCAGCCGAAACTTGCGAATCAGATCGCTGACCGGATCAACATCCCAGACCACCAGCGTTCCGGCCTCGAAGTAATCGGCCCGCTTGGCGGTTATCGCGGCCTCGGCGGCCTCTCCGTAATCCCCTTCGCTGCGGACCTCGACGGCAAAGGTCGGATGATCTTTGAGAAACCTCATCAAATTGTCTGGTCGTTGGCCAAGAAAGAACGAGGCGTCGGGAGAGAACGAATGGCGGCCGGAAACGAGTGGTCCAACGACGTAGCCGAAGTTGTCGTTGAAAGCATCACCGTGACCAGTCGCCTCCGCGAAATCGTCGAGGCTACGGAAGATCCGCGAGGCCACCTTGCTCGGCCTCCATCCGGTAGGCATCTCTTGAACGATCCTCCCGTCGACCAGTTCCGCCTTGCCTTCGACGAGGTAGAGGTCATCGACGGTGGCAGGCTTCTCGGCAACGGTCGCCATTGCTTCACCCTCCAGGACTTCGGGGCGAGGTCAAATCCTCAGCCGACAACCACCAAACGAGCGTTCGCGGCGGAACTCGCAGCCGTTGGATTCGGAATCGTCGCCGTGGGCTCGGTGTTGATGTACTCATAAAACACGTTCCGTTGTCGAGGAATGTACCCCGCCTCGCGAATGCAACGCTTGATTTGTTCCAACGTCAGGTGATGCACCGTCCCCGCCTTGGAAACGACATTCTCCTCAATCATCAGGCTCCCCATGTCGTTGGCCCCAAAGTACAGCGCCAACTGACCGATCTTGGCCCCCTGCGTCACCCACGACGACTGGATATTGGGGATATTATCTAGATACAAACGGGTGACGGCCTGGGTCCGCAGGTATTCAAACGCCCCATGAGCCGGTACATGGGCCATCTCGGTATGGTCAGGCTGAAACGTCCACGAGATGAACGCCGTCAACCCCCCGGTCTCATCCTGAAGCTGCCGGCAACGCTCCAGATGCTCAATCCGCTCCTCCAGGGTCTCGATATGGCCAAACATCATCGTCGCCGTTGACCTCCCGCCCAACCGGTGCCACACCCGATGCACATTCAGCCAGTCATCGGTCAACACCTTCCCCTTGGTCATCGCCTTGCGAACGCGATCGACCAGAATCTCGCCACCGCCACCGGGCAGGCTCCCCAACCCCGCGTCCTTCAACCGCCGGAGGACCGTCTCCAACGGCATCTTGAACTTCTTGTGGAAGAAGTGAATCTCCGGAGGGCTGAATCCGTGGATGTTGACCATCGGAAAGTGGGTGCGCAGGTCGCGCAACAGGTCTTCATACCACTCGAAGGGCAGGTCCGGGTGCAGCCCCCCCTGCATCAAGATCTGATCTCCGCCCAGCGCCACGGTCTCGCGAATTTTCTCATGCAGGGTCTCGCGATCCAGGACATAAGCATCGGTATCGCCGACCTTGCGATAAAACGCGCAAAAATCGCAGATCGCCGCGCAGACATTGGTGTAGTTGATGTTCCGGTCGATGTTGTATGTCCGATAAGGCTCGGGGTGCAGCCGCCGGCAAACGGCATCGGCGGCGCGACCCAGGGCCAGCAGGTCGGCCGACTTCAGCAGGGCCACGCCCTCATCGAAGGTCAGACGCTGGCCGTCAGCGGCGCGTTGCAAGGTCTCGGCGACGTCGATGGAAGACAAGATCCGCTCCTTCCGGGGCCAAACCCAGCGCACCCGCCTCTCGGGCGAACCGGCGAAGGCCAGCCAACTCGGGCTCGCCGAGATCATAGGACAAAACACGGGTCAGATACTCAACGCAACTCGCTCGATCCAACCCCAACCGCCCCGCATGCTCCTCGGCGATCCGATCGGCATGGGCCAAACCTTCCGACCGGCACCTCGACAAAGCCTCGGGCAAATCCCCAAGGTCCAAACCGGGCCGAGCCACCCAAAGGGCGAACACGAACGGCAACCCGGTCAACGCCACCCACGCGGCGCCCAGGTCCACGGTCTCATGAAAGTCCGCGTCGGGAACCAGCATCGCCCGATCGCCAATCACCAGCACGGCATCAGCGGTACTCTCCTGAGCCGGAACCCCCAACGGCAACGGCTCGACCCGCTCGGGCCGAACCCCATGAGCCAGCCACAACCAAACCCGAGCCAACGCCTGACTCGTCCGCGACCCCTCGTCCAACGCCAGCCGGCGAACCTGCCCAAACGGAACCCGACTGAACAGCTTGACGCTCCGAACCGCCCCCCGAGCCGCGATGGCGAACCCCGGTAGCACCTCATACCCCGTAGCCACCCCCCGCAAATACTCCACCGAGGGGATCAAGGCGACATCCAACTCCCCCCGTCCCAACCGGTCGGCCAACCGGCTGGGGTAATCCAGCACAAGGGCGGCCCGAGGCGCGAACGCTTCCAGGCCATAATAGAGCGGCTTGGCATTGAGGTAATTGACCGCCCCCACGCGGATGCGCTCACCCATCGCAATCCTCGCTCGGCCCAACCCAGAAAGCCCAAAGCCCCCAGGGCGAAACCCATCGAGAGACATTGTAATCCGCCAGGGCCCAGGGCTCAACGCGAGCCGAGAACGCGGCTGGGGGAACACGACTCTTCCCTCTTGAGAACCGCAACGGAGGGGATGAACTTAACGGCTCGAAGCGTCGTCGCCCGGGACGGGCAAGCCTCTTCCCCGTTTTCCCGGCCCCCGGGGAATCCACTCCGAGGCCCGAATCCCCCGATGCCGAGACATCCCCTCGCCGCGTTGACGTTACCCGTCTCGCAACCTCAAAACTCCATCCGCCGGAACGCGCTCATCCCGATCTTCAAGGGGATCAACGTCGCCGCCACCCCCAAAATCAGACACCCCACGATCGCCAGCGACATCCACGACTTGAATTGAAACAGGTTGATCGACGGCCCTCCGTCCGCCGCCACGTCGATGCTCGCGAAATACAGGTGGCAGGGCACCGCCAGCGAAAACACCACCAGGAACACAAACACCAAACTGACCAGCAGGTTCAACGTCCCGCCAAACCCCACGGCGATCTTCGACGGGTCGTCCTCCTTCAAATCGGGCAGCCGAGCCCCCAACCCCACGCTGATCCCCGACAGCCCCAAACACAGCACCGCCACCATCCCCGCGTGCAACGCGAGCATCAACGGCGCGACCTTGAGCATCAGATCGCTCAGAATCACCAGGAACTCGGTCGCCACCAGCGCGATCCCCGCGGCGAACGCGAACTTCCCCCACAAAATCGCGTCGCGACGCAGTGGCAGCAGCCCCAAAACCCAGAAATTCCGACCCTCCAGGGATAGCAGCGGGAAAATAAACCGGCTCGTGAACGTCGACAAGATCAACGCCGTGACCGCCAGGTTCAGGAAGCTCAACAGATTGCGAAAATAGGGGCTCTCGACGTTGTATCCCAGTCGACGGATATTCACGAAATAGAACGCCAGCAGGCCGAAGAAGATCAGGAATTGTGACCACTGCGTCGGGTCCCGCCGGAACGTCCGCAGATCCTTCAGGATCAACAGTCGCACGGTTCTCGGCAAGAACCCAAAAACGCGGTGAAACAACGCATCGGGCCCATACCAGCCTACCCGCCGACGAGCCGCGCGCCCTCCCTGCACCCGGCTGTACCCCTGGCGATACAGATCCCTCGCCAGCACCGCCGCCACCAGGTACGCGAACCCCGCATTGGCCAGCAACACCAGGAAATAAAACACGCCCCCGACGCGATCTCCCCGGGCCGCGTCCAGCAAGCCTCGGGCCATCCACCGGCTCGGCAGGAACGGGTTGCGGGTGAACGCCAACTGCCCCAGCAGAATATTCAACCCATCCCGGGCCAACGAGTCGACCGGCACCCGGACGATCCGATACGCCAGCGTGGCCCCCACCGCCAGTGTCAACCCCAAGGTAACAACCAGAATCGACTTGCGCTGACGAGGCAGGAAGTTCGCCAGCAGCAATGCCGCCACGGCCCCCAAGGCCCCGGGGATCATCACGAACGTCGGCAAATAGCCCACGCACAACGCATAAAACGTCCACGGAGCTCGAGCCGTCAGGCCATACGCCAGCATCAACGGGCTTCCCAGCAGCAGAAACCCCCCGCTGGAGTACGCCATCGCCTCGGCGAACTTGAACGCGAACACCCGATCCGCCGACGCCGGAGTCGTCAGCAAGAACGCCGCCTCCCTCGACTGAAACAAACCCGCGTACAGGATGATCCCCGTCGAAAACACCAGCATCACCATCAACGACAGGAAAAACGTGCTGAACAGGTACTCGACAATCTCGTTGTAAACGCGAAAGTACTGGTCGACAAACCGAAACGCATCTAGAAATAGGATAAACAGACCCACCCAGAAGCAGACGCAGCAAAACGCGATGGTGGCCACCCGCAACCGAGACCCACCCAGCAAATCCGCCAACTGGTTGCGCACCAGGCGCAGCCGCAGATGCCGAAAGGCACGCGCGGGGGCATCTCCCCTTGGGGCACCCGCGACAACGGCGGCGGCCGAGGATTTCAAGGGTTGCCACCCTCATCGCTGGCGGCCATCACCGGCCCGCCCAATCCCACGCCCAGTCGAGGCCGGTCCCCACCGGTCAGTTTCAGGAACAGGTCTTCCAACGGACCCTGACGCATCTGGGCCCGGTCACGCACCTCCGACAACGTCCCCCCCGCCAGCATCCGCCCGTGGTCGATGATCCCGATCGTGTCCGCCAGCTCCTCGGCGATCGACAGCAGATGCGTCGACATCAACACCGCCACCCCCGCCCTAGCCTGAGCCAGAAACAGATCCTTGACGATCCGCGCGCTTCGGGGGTCCAACCCCACCAGCGGCTCGTCCACGATCAACACCTTCGGGTCATGCACCAATGCCGACGCGAACACCACTCGCTGCTTCATCCCGTGCGAGTAACTTTCGCACAGGTCGTCCACATAGTCGCCCATCTCGAACGTCTCGACGAGCTCCTCAATCCGTCGAGTCGCGGCCCGAGGTTCCAGCCCATACATCTCCACCACGAACCGAAGAAACTCCCGGCCCGAAAGCTTTTCGTACAAATAAGGCTGATCCGGCACATACGCCAACAGCCGCCTGGCCTCGGGAGAGGTCGCCGGATGCCCCCCCACCAGCACCGACCCCGAACTCGGCCGCAGTAATCCGCAGACCATCTTGATCGTCGTCGTCTTCCCCGCCCCATTGGGCCCTAGGAACGCGAACAATTCGCCGGCGCGGACCCGAAGGTCCAGCCCATCGACGGCCCGCTTGGTCCCATACGTCTTGGTGACCCCTCGCAGCTCGATCATCGACGGCTCCAGCAATACGACGGACAGTCCGGGACGGGCGGACGGGTGGACAACCTTCAAGGGACCGGAGCAGTCTTGGCGGGCAAGGTCCCCGCCTCGGGCGCGATCGTCGGCGAGATCGCCGGCACCCGCTCCAGCATCAGCCGCAGGAACGGCGTCGGAACCTCCTGACGAAGCACCAGGCCATCCGTCCGCACCCACGTCCTCGCCGTGAGGCTCGAAAGGTGGGCCTCCACGACCAGCACATCGACCGGCCCGGTGCCCCAGTAAGTATTCTCCCGACGCACGACCTCCACCAAACCCAGTTCCACCTGACCGGTCAGGGGACTGATGACCTCGCTCTCCCAGCGCTGCCCAACACGCAAACCCGGCATCCGCCCCATTGGGCCCAGCGAATTTTGCACCATCCCCCGCGCCTGATAAGGGAAGACATGCGACCAGTTCAGAAACGGAATCAATCGACTGCGGCACTGAACCTCGACGGTGTTCCCCTTCAAGGCCCCTTCCAGCGACAGGTACTCCTCGCGGCGGTCCGGAGGCCGCACCGCCGCACGGAAGAAGAACAGGTTCCCCGCCGGGTCAATCTCGCAGGTGCTCACAATCTCCAGGGCCTCGCCCCCGCGGCTCGCCAGCGGAGAGCCCCGTAGCAAGGCCGCCGAGTCAATGCTCGCCAGGCTCCCCAGTTGGGTGTACCCATCCCGCTTGCGGTGGGTCTCGGTCCGAACATGACCGATCGAATGGACTTCATCGGGGCGAGCCGGGTCCTCGGCCACCTGGATCACCCAGTCCACCGGCCCCTCATCCCGCTCGGCCGAGGCAATCGCGCGCAAGTCCGGAGGCGGCCCAATCAGCCAGTCCGGCAACACATCGCGACGGACCAGGGCCCACGTCGCCGCGGCCCAGCCCACCAAGATCACCAGGCTTAGCAGGCGATGCGGCATCCGGCCCACCTCAACGCCAGCGACGACAACACGTTCACTATAGGTACCCCGCATGGCGGCCGAAAGGGGGTCCCCCCCGAAGAATAATCCGGACCACGCCACCAGATTTCTCTTTGCGACACATGGGACCGGGGCGATATTCTCTCGTAAAGACCGTGGGACAACCGACCTCAGGAATCGGGGGGCATGACAATGCTCGGCCTGGTCCTCTCCTGCTGGTGCGCCGCCCTGCCGGTAACCCCTGTCAACCCTACCCCCCCCCCCCACCGAATCCGACCAATCCGCCTACCAGACCGCCAAGGTCGCCACCGGCCGAGATGCCCTGGCCCACGTCAAACTCGCCCTCTGGTGCGAGTCCCACGGCCTCACCGAGGAGCGAACCAAGCACCTGGCCATCGCCACCCTGATCGACCCGGCGCAGCCGACGGCCCGGGGCCTGATGGGCCTGGTCGCCGACCACGGCCACTGGGTCCGCCCTGAGAAGGTCGCCGAGGCCCGCGCCGCCGACCCGACCCTCTCCAATCGCCTGGCCGAATACAACTCCCGACGCGAGAAGCTCGATCGCAGCTTCACCACCGATAAAACCCCAGGACACCACCACCACACCTCCCCGGCTAGGGTGTCGAGCCACATCCAACTCGGCCTCTGGTGCGAGCAGAACGACCTGCCTGACGAGGCCAGGGCCCACTTCACCACGGCCGTCATCCTCGACCCGAGGCGCAAGACCCCCTGGCAGCACATGGGCTACACTCGCCAGACCGACGGCTCCTGGAAAACCGCCCAGCAACTCTTCGACGAGAAGGCCGAGGTCCAGGCCCAGGACCGCGCCGACAAGAAGTGGGTCCCTCAATTACGGGCCTACCGAGACACTCTCGACGCCCCCAGCACTCGCGAAGCCCTCGCCCAAATCCACGACCCACGCGCCGTCCCCGCCATCGCCCAAATCTTCGGCATCGACGGCTTTCACAACGAAGTCGCTGTTCAACTCCTGGGCCAGATCGACACCGCCCCCAGTGCCAGGGAGCTGGCCCGACTCGCGTTGGACGGACCTCCCGAAGTCCTTGACTCGGCGAGCGAAGCCCTCAAGGGCCGATCGCTCAGGGATTGGGCCGGCGCCCTGGTCGAAACCCTCCGGACTCCAATGCGCTATTGGGTCGAGCCCGTGGGAGGACCAGGCTCACCAGGCGCCTTGATCCTTGAGAACGTCCGCTATCGGATGTTCCGCTCCTACGACGCCCCACCCATCGTCTCCTTCCTCAGCAACACGGTCTCCAGCTACGACAGCAACGGCCTCCTCATCATCGAAACCAAACGGGAAGCCGACAGGCCGATTATCGGGCCCAACCTCGTCCAGATCGAGATGCGGACCGCCGCCCTCATTGCCAACGCCAATCTCAAGGCCGCCAACTCCCAACGTCGACTCTACGCCGACATCATGACCATCGAAACGATGAACGCGGACCAGGTCGCCTTCAATCAGCGCATTACCCAACTCTTGACCAAGGTCTTGGATGCCCCCGCGACCCTTGGCTCCGACGAGAATGCCTGGATGACGTGGTATAACGACAAGATCGGCTACAGCTATACCCCCCCAAAGCAGACCATTCTGGCCGTCAACGCCTCCCCTCAATCGGCCGCGCCGATGCTCGGGGGCCACGCCGCCTGCTTCGTCGCCGGCACGCTCGTCCGCACCCTCGACGGCCACCGACCGATTGAAACGCTCACTGTCGGCGACCGCGTCCTGGCTCAGAACCCCAAAACCGGCGAACTGACCTTCCGAACCGTCAACCTCATCCACCACAACCCACCGGCGCCCACCCTCCACATCAAAACGGCCACCGGCGAGACCATCATCCCCAGCATCTACCACCGCTTCTGGAAGGCTGGCAAGGGTTGGGCCCTCGCCCGAGAACTCGTCGCCGGTGACGAGCTGCGAACCCTCGGCGACGCCTCCAAAATCACGGAAATCTCGGTCGGCCATACCCTGCCGGTCTACAACCTCGATGTCGTCGACGACCACACCTACTTCGTTGGTCCCAACGATGCCCTGGTCCACGACAACACTCTGCCCGACCCCCACGCCCGACCCTTCGACGCCCCGGTCCTCGCCGCCGTCAAATAGCCCGACGCCCCAACGCCAAAATCGTCACCTCGACGCTTGGGAATCCCACGCGCGCCCGCTATGCTAACCCCCTAAGGCGCGCCGGGAAGCCCCGGCGCCGTCTCGGGGCGAGGCCGAGGAGGGTGCGGATGCCAAGCCGGCCGGTCCACTGGCATGAAGGGATGTTCCTCCAGCCCCACCACCTCCAGGCGGCCGATCGCCACACGCGCGAATCGAACCGACGCTCCGAGGACTGGTTTCACCCCTTCGGCTGGGGCCTTCGCGCCATCGACCTCGACCGCGAAGCCATCGCCAACTCCGTCGCCGCCCTCCGATCCTGCGAGGCCCGCTTCAAGGACGGAACCAAGCTCGCCATCCCCGACGACGCCACCGTCGACCCCGTCGAGCTCAAGGCCGCCCTCGCCGGACCCACCGGCGAAACCACCCTCTTCCTCGCCGTCCCCGCCATTCAAAGGGGCCGGGCCAACGTCGAGGCCCGACCCACCGCCGACGGACCTCGCTTCTGGGTTGAGGCCCTGGACATCGAGGACGAAAACACCGGAACCCACGAACAGCCGGTTCCACTGCTCCGCACCCGGGCCCGCCTCCTCCTCTCCGGACAGGACGCCACCGGCTACGAAGTGTTGCCCCTCGCCCGCGTCACTCGCTCGACCCAGACCGGCGCCTCGCCGATGATCGACACCGCCTACGTCCCCCCTTTGCTCGCTCTCGACGCCTGGCTCCCCCTCTGGCGGTCCGTTCAGGCCCTTCACCACCAGATCGGCGCCCGCATCGAGCAAATGTCCGCCCAACTGGTCGACCGCGGCATCTCCTTCGAAAGCCAGGTCCCCGGCGACGCCGAGCGCATGCTCAAACTCTCGGCCCTCAACGGAGCCTTTTCCTACCTGGAAGCCGTCGGCTACGTCCGAGGCCTCCCCCCCCTGGCCACCTACCGGGAACTCTGCCGACTCGTTGGCCAACTCGCCATCTTCTCCCCCAGCCGACGCCCCCCCAACCTTCCCGGCTACGACCACGAAGACCTTGGCAATTGTTTCCAGTTCGTCATCAAGCAGATCCAGCAGGGGCTCGATGTCCTGGCCCCCTCCGCCTTTGAAAAACGCTACTTTGAACGCGCTGGGGAGCGACTCCAGGTCAGCCTCGAACCCGGCTGGCTCGTCGCGACCAAGTCCCTCTTCCTCGGCGTCGAAACCGAACTCGGCGAGCAGGAATGCCAGAAGGTTCTCGACGCCATGGACCTCAAAATCGGCAGCGGAGCGCAGGTTGAGCAATACTACCGACGACGCATCCAGGGCCTCAAACTCACCCCGGTCGTCCGTCCCCCCCGAGCCCTCCCCGCCGGCGCCGGCACCGTTTACTTCCAGGTCGAGCGTGACCCCATCTTCTGGAAGGACGTGGCCGATTCGCATACCCTGGGCCTCCGTCTGAACCTGGCCCACGCCACTTTCCAGGGAGAACGGATGCTGACCCTCGCCCCCTCGCCGGGCCACCAGGGCGCCAACCTCCAGTTCGCCCTCTACATCATCTGAATCGCAACGACCGGAACCCGGCCCCGCCGACCCACGCAATGAACGACGCCTTCGCGACACTGGTTGGACCCATCTTCCGGGCCGTCCTGGAATTTCCCAACCGCCTCGGCCACGGCGACGAACCTCCTTTGGAAACCGTCCGCGCCGAGTTCCTCAACCTCCTCGCCGAGGCCGAGCAACGCGCGGCCCCCACCCGAGACCTCGCCACCGACCTCGCCACCGCCAAACCCGCCCTCGTCTACTGGATCGACGAGATGCTCATCAACGGCCCCTGGGCCCACGCCGGAGCCTGGCGAGAACGCATCCTCGAATGGGAGTTCTACCGGGAACGCCTCGGCGGCGAAGCCTTCTTCGAAAAAGCCCGGGCCGCCGAGACCCTCAACCGCACCGACCCCCTGGAAGTCTTTTTCCTCTGTGTCACCCTCGGCTTCCAGGGCAAATACACTTACCACCGAGACGACCTCCGGGCCTGGGCCGAGCACGCCTACGGGCGAATCGCCGGCGCCAACCCCCACCCCGAGCGCTTCCTCCCCGACGAACCAAGAGACCCCGACGCCCCGCCCCTTCGTCCCCTGCCCGGCAAGGCGGCCCTGCTCAACGTCAGCATTCTGGTCTCCATCACGGCCCTGGTTACCCTCGCCTGCTTCCTCCTGGCGTTCCACCTGACCGACTGACCGAAACCGCCTTGGCTCGACGACCCGCCAGGCCAATCCTTCCAGGTATCGGATGAGCAAGTTCGAACGGATAAGCGACCCCAATCCCTCGTCCCCCCGGTCCTCCGGTGGGACGACCTCCGCTGCCGCTCCGTGGCCCAATGTGCCTGGCGTCGGGAGAGCCACAACCGCGCCACCGCGAGGCGAATCGTCATGTCCAGCATGACCGGCCCGGTCGGCCAATGGGCCCTGGGCATCCTCGCGGCCCTGGCGACAATGGTCGTGGCCTACTTCGCCCTGCCCAGAATGCTGAAATTCGCCCGAGGCCTCGGCTGGTGGCTGCTAGCCGTGGCCGTCCTGGGACTAGCGGTCGCATTCCTGGTCGTCCTGCCCCGAAAATTCCCCTCCACCAGCTTCCCCGACTCGGCTCTCCCCCTGGCCTTCCGAGGCGGCTACTGGACCTGGCTCCTGCTCTTCCTGCTGGTCGCCGCCGGCTCGGCCCTGGCCTACGGACAGACCCTCCTACGACGAAGGCGCGAAGGCGGACCCGCCCAGGCCGAAGCCCCCTGGCCCGAGCTCGACGCCGCCTGGCAAGAGGTCCTCGTCCGCCTCGAACACGCTGGAATCGACCCCGCCGACCAGCGATTTTACCTTTTGATTGCCCCCGAAGCCCCCAACGCCCAGGCCCTCGCCCACTCGGCCGGCCTCCAGGTCTTCGTCGAGGCCCCCGAAGGTCCCGCGCCCCTGCGCGCCTTCGCCACCTCCGAAGGCGTCCTGCTCGACTGCGCCGGGGCCTCGGCCCTGGGAGGCACCCAACCCGGCCGCATCGACGCCCTCGCCCGCAAGCTCGCCGCCCTCCGGCCCGACTGCCCCGGCCTCGGCGGCGTGATCGTCCTCCTCCCCATCGAATGGGCCAGCCGCCCCGAGTCCGTCATCAACGCCGCCGCCATCCGCGACGACCTCGCCGCCCTCAGACGAACCCTCCAGCTCAACCCTCCGGTCTTCGCCCTGGTCTCGGGCATGGAATCCGTCCCCGGCTTCCTCGAATTCGTCGGCCGCCTCGCCGCTCAGGTCGCCCCCCAAATGGTCGACCAGCGCGTCGGTTTCGCCATCCCGGCCACCGAATCCTTCAGCGGCGACCTCATCCAACGAGGCTTCACCTGGATGTCCGGCTGGTTCGACAGTTGGACCCTCAACCTTTTGGCCGGCGACCCCCTCGACGACGCCGGCAACGGCCGCCTCGTGCTGCTCGACCAGGAAATCCGCCGCTACCGCAAACGCCTCCGCGCCCTCCTCGAATCCGCTTTCTCCACCCACCGAGGCGCCGAATCCATCCTCTTCCGGGGCTGCTACTTCGTCGCCACCGGACCCAACCGCGAAGACCGAGCCTTCACCGCCGGCCTCCTCCGAGGCCCCCGAAGCCGGATCATCGCCGATCACCTCGCCACCGACTGGAGCGAGGAAGCCGACCGCCAGGACCGCCACTACCGACGCCTCGCCCTGGCCGTCGCCATCCTCGGAGGAGCCGGCTGCCTGGGCGCCTGGATGGCCATCATCTCAAGAACCCCCCTGGCCTGGGCCGGACTCGGAGCCATCGGCATCGCCTGGGCCGCCGCCCTCCTGAAAATCACCCGGGCCTGAACCCAAAAACCACCGACGCCCCGAGCCGCCTATTGACCCTCAGCCTGCCAACTTCTTGTCTCGAAGCTCCCATCCTGCTTACCTTCGGGGGATGAGACCCACCGGAACATCGACTGAACTCGAAGCCAGGCGACGCCTTGCCGTGCAGCGGGTCGCCCAGGGCTGGACCCAAAAGGATGTCGCCGCCTTCCTCGGCGTTTCCGTCCGGGCCGTCTGCGGATGGGTCGCCGCCCACCGCAATGCGGGTGACCAGGGCCTCAGGGCCAACCCCCATCCCGGCTCGACCCCCAAGCTCAGCCCCCGCCGGGAGAAGGCCGTCCTGTCCTGGCTGGCCAAGAGCCCCCTGGCCTTCGGCTACAAGACCGACCTGTGGACCACCCGACGCCTGGCCGAGGTGATCGACAAGAAGTTCGGCGTCCGCTTCAACGCCAACTACCTGTCGCAGTGGCTTTCCCGACGCAACTATTCCCCCCAGAAGCCCGAGGTCCGGGCGGGGGAGCGGGACGAGCCGGCGATCCGTCGCTGGGTCGAGGAGGATTGGCCCCGGATCCAAAAAAAACCTCGGAAGATGGGGGGCATGTCGTCCTGATCGACGAGAGCGGCTTTTTCCTCAACCCGGTGGTCCGCCGCACCTGGGCCCCCAGGGGCCGCACGCCGGTATTGACGGGCTTCGGACGGCACCGGGACAAGGTCTCGACGATCGCCGCCATCAGCGTCACGCCGGTCCGGCGTCGGGTCGGGCTGTACTGGAAGACCGACGCCCGCAACTACATCGACGCCCCGGCGGTGGTGTCGTTCCTGCGGGACTTGCTGCGACACCTGCGAGGCAAGGTGATCGTGATCTGGGACGGGGGGAGCAATCACAAGGGGCCGGCGATCCGGGCGTTGCTGGGGCGATACCCCCGGCTGACGCTGGAGCGGCTGCCCGGCTACGCGCCGGACCTCAACCCGGTGGAGATGCTGTGGTCGCACCTGAAGCACGGGCGGATGGCCAACTTCGTGCCCAAGGACGTGAAGGATCTGGAGCGAGTGGTGCTAGCGAACCTGGCCAAGGTCCGCTCGGATCCGGCATTGATCCGGTCGCTGGGGAAGGGGTCGAAACTCCCCTCCCTTGACCGGAAGTTAGCTGTCTGAGGGTCAATAACTCCTCACCCAACCCTCGACCGCCCCAGTTCTTTCCCAATTCGAAATCCCCGGCCCAGGGGCGCAAAGGTCCCACCCCAAGGGCCAGCACCGCGGCGATCCCACGCGCCCAGGCAACCCACATACCGCCAAACCGCCGGATCACTCCGCGCCGCGCAATGGGTTCGACGCAAAAGCAAACTCCGCCACAACCCGTCCACCCAGAAGATGCTCATCAAAGATCCGGTCCAACACCTCGGGAGTGACCGAGTGATACCACGCCCCATCCGGATAAACCACCAAAAGGGACTTACACGTGCGGAAGTTCAGGCACCGGACCTGCCTCCCATTAATCTCCCCGTCACAAGTCTTGCGCGGCTTCACCACCCGCTGGTTCAGCAGCCGGGGCGGTGGCCTCGAAATTCTTCCGCTCGCGGCAGGTCAATCACCAGGGCGAACAGGGGCCTGCGTCGCCGCGAGGAGAGCCCATCCGAAGCCTCAAACGACAAGAAATGTGTCGATATCGAGAAGAGCCTTTTCCACTTCGTTGACCCGGCTCACAAGTCATCCGGTCGCAGACCCGTCCGCCTGGCGACCACCCGATGTAAAGTGCCAACCTGTCGCTTCACACTCCAACCTATCCGCTGCAATGCCGCAAGAAGGCGACGGGCCTTGGTCGCGGGCCGTACGCTCATGCTGGGACCGCGAAGAGACCAATGACCCCGGCCGGAACCCTCTCGCCATGCTCAACGCGGTCGGCCAGCACTCGCAAGGCAAGCGCCTGCGTACGGGCGATTGCCTCGGCCGAGGTCGCGCCATAGGCGAGGACGCCGGGCAGTTCGGGGATCTCGGCCAGCCACAGTCCGTCCTCCTCACGCTCAACATCAAGGAGAAGGGCCACCAGACGCCCCCAGGGCGAGGGACAAGGAATTCCGCGTAGCATAAAGCCCCGCTCGCCCCATCGACAAGCTCCCGGGGTCCGCGACACCGCGAGGTCAAGTGATGACCGACTCGCTCGCCAAAACACCGCGCCTCTCGACGGCGTCTTTCAGAGCCCGCAGCCGATCGCGAGTCTCCCGGGCGAAGGCCCTCGTGAGGATCGGGGTCACCAGCCATGACAACCAGGCCGGTCGGGCCCGCAGGCTGTACCGGAAGCCGACCCGTGTCCGTTCCGTCGCGATTTCATCGAACCTCCACGACCCCGCGAATCCTTCAAGGAACCAAGGGCCGCTTGTCATCTTGACGGCTGTCGCTCGCGGCGGATGGAAGGACACGTATTCGGTCTCCATCGCCCAACCGCCGCGGGACACACAAACGGCGCGGACCCCGGCGCCGGCCTCGCGTGCCCCATCCAGGAGACTCGCCGACCGCAGGAATGGGTCCCACTCCAACCGCCGGCCGTAGTCCTGGGACAGGCGGAACAAGGCGGCTGGCCCGGCATCGATCACGATGGACTCGTCGAACCGCATCTCCATCCTCCTCGCTCCTCAACTCGGAAGACCGGCCCGTCGTGTCGAGGCATCACCTCGGGAAAGGCGACCAGTTGGCGAAATTCCGGTAGTCCGCCCGGTCGAACGAAGACAACCTCCAATGAACCGCAATCTCGGACAGAAAATCACGGATTCGCGCATCACGAACTGGCTCCCGTTCCTCGGATGACCCTCACTTCGGGTAATGCTCGCCCCAGTTGAGATCCGGGACGAATTCAAGAAACCGATTCCGGTCCTCCTGACGCTGGAAAGACCATTCGTTGTAGCCAAAATCGTAATCTGTCTTCGCCAACCAATGCGTCGTCCAACTCCCTGTATGGGAGTGCGGGTGCGGGAGGGCGCAGGCCGAATACTCCGAGGACGACTGATAACACTCACCGTGGGCCGGGCCGAGCTGCTGCCAGCACCACCGGTTCGCGGAGTCAAGCTCCGCAAAGGCCAACTGGAGGACGACGTCAAATGGGAACGACGTCAGCCGAACTCGCCGTTCCTCTTCCTCGGCGGCCCGAGCATCGGCCGACGCATCCGATGCCGCGGGATACTCAGATTTCAAGTAGGCGTCGTAGTCGGTTAGCTGGACCGTGCGGTTCGTCATGGCAACACCCTGGCTAAGGTAAGTCGGCCCCGTTCATACCGTGGACGACATCGAAGTAAGAACCATCGAACGACCAAGTTCACCTGACAACTCACGAGACGGAGCGTCCCGCCCCGTTGGCCAGTCAACATCAGGCGGGGACCGTGGCGACTCTCAGCACTTCCAGCACTCGCCTCGGGTCGCAACCATAAATCCCCGATCCCCACGCCGCGTTCGCCACGACCACCCCCCACCCTTGACCTCGGATGACCCCAACATTCAGGACCACGTCCCGCGGGACCTCGACACGCGGGTCGGCCAGCACCTCGCGAAGAAACCCGAGCGCTTCGTCCTCTTCTGCTTCGGTCTGGGCGAAATCCCACTCCCGTTGCAACTCGCCGTCCCGCAGGTAGACCGACAGGGCAAGAGGCTGACGGTCCCGAATGAAACAGCGGAACTCCTTCTTCCAAACGACCACCTCCGCGACGAGTACCGGCTTCTCATCCGGGTACTCCGCGGGCAATTCGCCACCCCGAGAAACCCGGGCCGGGAAGCTCTTATCATTCGGAGGTTTGACGAACCAGGGCTCGGCGAGCTCACGGGCCTGGCCCATCGTGGTCAGGGTAATTCGTCGCTTGCGAAACGCCTCCGGCAAACGGGGCAACCAGTCCACAGGCGTTTCCACGAGTCGCTGCCCGAAGGACGCGGCCAGGGTCGGCCCGAATAATTCTTCCAGATAGAGGACCGGCTCGGGCACACCTCGCAAGTGTTCGGGGATGCGCCAGGACGTCAACCGCTCGACGCCCCAACCCAGCCCCACCGCCGCCCTCCAGCGCGCCTGGGCGTCGTCGGTGAAACGCGGAGTCAGGATCAGTGTCGGTATTGTCCCAGAACCCCTCCCACCCCTGGAACCGGGACTTGGCGGTCCTCCATCGCTCAGTTGAGATTCTCCAATTCCTGAATCGAGGAAATGAACCCAACCACCTCATCACCAGAACGTCCGGGGGCGAAGGAGTCGATGGCGAACACCCCGAACAACTCCCAGGTTACTTCCTCGCCATAGGGATTCAAATAGCTCTGAGTCGGTTCCCTCTCAATCAGAACGTTCACCGCCGTTTCGTCGTCAGCCTCGAACCAACGCACCTGAAAGTCGAGGCTCTGCGTCGGAACGCCCGCCACGAGGCACTTATAAACCACGATCGCCAGAAACTGGGGCAAGGGTTGGCCGCCCATCGAGCCTCCCGGCGAATCTCTCTCTCAAGACCCCAACGCACTCTTGGCCAAGACCCGAGCCACCCGCATCGCCTCCTCGAACGCGGTCGAGCGCTCGCGGTCCGAAAGCTGCCGCGCGACAAGGTCCGCCAGGCTTTGCGGCGGAACCGTGACCGTCCTCGGCGCCCCTTCGACCCCCTCCGGGCATACCGACAGTCGACCGTCCTCGGTACAGAAGTTCAATGCGCAGGGCTTTCCATCCAGACTGCACGCCACACGGATGCAACGGACCTCGGGCGGCCCCTCGTCCAGCCGACGAATCCGCAGTCGCAGCGAACCATGAGGTCCCTCGGCCTGCCACGACAACTCCTTGCCGTCCCGCTCGCGACCGGCCTGCACCGTCCAACCCAGCTTCGCCGCCAGCCAGCTTGTCAACTGCCAGGCCTGTGTCACCGCGTGTGGCCCGTGTTCCATCGCGACCTCGGTGATCGACTCCAGCGCCCCCGGCGCCGAGGCCGGATCGAGCGATTGCCCCAGCAGCCGACGCCACCCCTTCAAGCGTCGCCAGTTCAGGTCCGACGCCACCCGCCACGACGACCCCGGCCGGTGGACGAATTGCGACAGCCACCCCGCAGTCTCCTCCACCCCGTGATTCGGGTCATGCCATCCCAGACTGTCATAAATCACATGCTCGGCACGTCCAGACAGGTCCGCCAACAACGAACCGGCCAGCGGCGGCGGCGTCTTCGTGTTCCACCAAAGGTTGTTGGGCAAGTCGCCAATCAGCAAGCCCCGCACTGCGTACGGCAACCGATCAATCGACCGCCCCGAGGCCCGCAGCGTCACCCGCTCGGCGGCGATTCGCGCCCCGCCGGCCGACCTCACGAACCTCACCTGCACCGTCGCCGAAACCTCCTCGCTCGCCCCCTCCGAATTCCCCAGCAGCAAAATCACCCGCGCCGGGTGCGCCGCGACGATTCGAGGGATATCCCGTTCGACGTTGCGAAACTCCTCCTCGTCGTCGCAGTAGATCACCAGGTTCGACATCTGCGAACGGTGAACGGTCCCGCCGTCCTCCGCCTGCGCCGCCTTGAGCCGGAGGGACAGCTCGGCCTCGACCGACCGCAAGGGGATCGGCTCCGACTCGGCCTGCGGGTCGGCGAGTGCCTCGACGCTAGGAGTGCTCATAGGTCCCTCCACTCATGGCCATCGGCCTCGATCAACCGATCCGCCTCCTGGGGCCCCCAGGTCCCCGCCCGATACTCGGGCAGGAACCGCGTCCGCGAGTGCTCCCAATGATCCAGGATCGGCATCAGGAACTCCCACGCCGCCTCCACCGCGTCTCGCCTCATGAACAGCGTGGGGTCGCCGCTCATCACGTCCAGCAGCAGGGTTTCATAAGCCTCGGGGGTCGTGTCGCCGAAGCTCGTGTCGTAGCTGAAATTCAGCTTCACCGGGTAAATCTTGACCTTCGGCCCCGGCTTCTTGGTGGCGATCCGAAGCGCGATCCCCTCCTCCGGCTGCACCCTCAACGACAGCAACGTTGGCTCCAGCGGGACATTCGGATGGTCATTGAACAGGACATGCGGCACTGCCTTGAACTGGATCGCCACCTCGCTTGCCCGCTTGGGCAGCCGTTTCCCGGTCCGCAGGTAGAACGGCACCCCCGACCATCGCCAGTTGTCGATCAAGACGCGCATCGCCACATAGGTCTCGGTGGTCGACTCCGCCGGCACCGACTGATGCCTCGCGGCGAAGAACTCGCGGACCTCGTGACGATAGCTCGGCACTTCCTGTCCGTGAACATCCCCCGAGATGAATTGGGCCCGCACCACCGAGTCATCCACATCCTCGGGCTTCATGTGCCGGAGACTCCGCAACACGCCCATCTTGGCGTCGCGGATCTCGTCGGCTCCCAGGGACAGCGGCGGCTCCATCGCCACCATGCAGAGGATTTGCAGCAGGTGGTTCTGCACCATGTCGCGGGTCGCGCCGACGCCCTCGTAATAGCCAACTCGGCTGCCGGTGATCTCCCCGGTCTCGGGATTGCGCTGGGTCAGCCCCTCTTCCTCGGCCACGGTGATCTGCACGTTGTCGATATGGTTGCCGTTCCACAAGGGCTCGAAAATGCTGTTGGCGAACCGCAGCACCATCAGATTCTGCACCGTCTCCTTGCCGAGGTAATGGTCGATACGATACGTCTGCGACTCGGCGAATGCCGTGGCGATCGCGTCGTTGACCTTCCTCGCGGTGGGCAGGTCACGGCCGATCGGCTTCTCGACGATGATCCGGGTGAACCGGTGCGGGTCGTCGGGCTCGCCGACCATCCCGTGGGCCTTGAGCTGATCGACGCAGTTGGGCACCAGTTGGGGCGGCACCGACATGTAATAGATGCGGCTGCCGGGGATGCCAAACTGCTGGTCGACCTCGGCCAGCTTCGCCGCCAGCCTTTGATACGCCTCGGGGTCGTCGAAGCTCCCTTCCACATAGGTCAGGGCGCGAGCGAAGTCCTCCCAGTGGTGGTCCTCCAGCGGTTGCCGGGAGAACCGCTTGATCCCCTCCCGGGCGCGATCGCGAATCCAGCCATCGGGTTCTTCCCCCTGAGAGCCGACGCCGAAGCCGACGACGGCGAAGTGCGAGGGCAGGTCGCCATCGACGTTCAGGTTATAGACCGCCGGCATCAGCTTGCGCCAGGCGAGGTCTCCGGCGGCGCCGAAGATGACCAGGGCGCAGGGTTGGGGCTGACGGCCGCGGGCCGCGCCGCTGACCAGGGGGTTGGGCCGGGGCTGGGCCTCGCGGGTCGCTTCGGCCATCGGGTCATCCTCGGGGGTGCGGGCGCGACAGGGCGCTCGGTTCGGGAAGATTGGTCGGATTTTGAGCCAGGGTCACAGGAACCCCAGTCCGGGCACGATCCGTAGCCAATATCGGGCCAGGGTCCAGGCTGAAGGGGCGCCGATGACCAGGAACAAACCGGCGGCCACGTAACGCTCGATGCGGCCCCGGGGTTCCGGCCAGTCCCGGCCCGCTCGAATTGACAGGACGCACAGCGCCATCGCCACCGGCCAGAGCGTGCCTCCCAGGACATCGACGAGGTCACGGAAGGTGGTCACGACCAGGTTCTCTCGCACTCGGCGTTCCAGGTGAACTTCAACGCGGAGGCCGAAGCATCTCCACAACCGACCCGTCGGCCTGCTCCACCAGGGCCAGGTCGGCCATCCCCAGGAACAAGCCGGTGCCGACGACGCCCGGGATCTCCTGAATCCGCCGGTCCAGCGCCGAGGGGTCGCCGATCGGCCCGACGTGACAATCCAGCACGACGTTGCCGTTATCGGTGACAAACGGCCGCCCCTTGGCCATTCGAGGGTCCGAATCAATCCCCGCCGCCGACAACCTTCGCCTCACCGTGGCCAGGGCGAACGGCACGACTTCCACCGGCAAGATTCCGCGGGCCCCCAGGGTCTCGACCAGCTTCTCGGGCGTGACCAGCACCACGAACCGCTTCGCCGACGACGCCACTACCTTCTCTCTCACCAACGCGCCGCCCAGCCCTTTAATCAAATCGAGGTTGGGCGACACCTCGTCCGCGCCATCGATGGCCACATCCAGCGACGGGGCATCCTCCAGGGAGGTCATGGGGATGCCCAGCGTAGCGGCCAGTTCGGCCGTCGTCGCCGAGGTCGCCACGCCGCGGACCCGCAGCCCCGAGGCGACCCGGCCGCCCAGCGCGCGGACGAACGAACGAGCGGCGCGGCCGGTTCCCAGGCCCACGACCTGTCCGTCGCGGACCTCGGCCAACGCCCGTTGGGCCACCGCGTCGGTGTCAGTCCCCATCGCCTCGCCGCTGGACATCGCCCGCTGCGCCCCCTTCGGATGGATTGCCGTCAGCCACTCGCCGACGACATTCAGGACGACCGATTCGCCTCCACCTGGGCCCTGGCCGCGGAGAGAACCGCCTCGGGCGTGAAGCCGAATTTCTTGAGCAACTCCTTCAACGGCGCCGAGGCCCCGAAGGTGTGCATGCCAATGCGAGCCCCGGTCAACCCCGAGAACCGCTCCCAGCCGAAGGTCGACGCCTGCTCGACCGTCACGCGGGCCTTGATCGACGGCGGGATCACCGAATCCTGATATGCCTGGTCCTGATGCTCGAACAGGTCCCAGGACGGCATGCTGACCACTCGCGCCTTGATCCCCTCGGCCTTCAAGGTCTCGTAGACCCCGACGCACAGCGAAACCTCGCTGCCGGTGGCAATCAGCAACACCTCGGGCTTGCCATCCTCGGCGTCGGCCAGCACATACGCCCCCTTGGCGAGCCCCTCGGCCGAGGCATATTTGGTTCGGTCCAGCGTCGGCAACGCTTGGCGGGTCAAAACCAGCGCCGAGGGCTCGTGCGTCAGTTGCATGATGACCTTCCACGCCTCGATGACCTCGTTGGCATCGGCCGGGCGGATGACTCGCAGGCTCGGCACCGCCCGCAGCGAGGCCAGTTGCTCGACCGGCTGGTGAGTCGGCCCGTCCTCGCCCACGCCGATCGAGTCGTGCGTGAAGACGTGGATCGTGGGGATTTCCATCAAAGCGCTCAGACGGATCGCCGGACGGGCGTAGTCGCTGAAGATCAGGAAGCCCGACCCATACGGCCGCACCTTGACCAACGCCATGCCGTTAAGCACCGCGGCCATCGCGTGTTCGCGGATGCCGAAGTGGAAGTTCCGCCCGCCATAGTTGTGGGCCTCGAAGTCACCGGCGCCGTCGAAGGTCAACCGCGTCTTGGTCGAGGGGGCCAGGTCGGCCGACCCGCCGATCAGCCACGGAATGTTCTTGGCCAGGGCGTTCAGCACCTTGGCCGAGGAGTCGCGACTGGCCAGCCCCTTGGCATCGGTCGCGAAGGTCGGCAGATCCTTGTCCCAACCCTCGGGCAACCGCCGGTGCTGCATCCGGTCGAGTTCGTCGGCCAGCGACGGGTGGGCCGTCTTGTATTCGGCGATCTTGGCGAACCACTCCTCACGCAACGGGCGACCGCGGGCGGCGACCCCCTCCTGGAAATGCTCGTAAACCCCGTCGGGCACCAGGAACTTCGCGTCCTCCGGCCACCCATAGAACTGCTTGGCCAGGCGGACTTCCTCCTCGCCCAGCGGTTCGCCGTGCGCCGCGTGGGTGTTCGCCTTGTGGGGCGCCCCGTAGCCGATGATGCTGTCAACGATGATCAAAGTCGGCCGGTCGGGGCGGGCCAGGAACGTATGCAGCGCCTTGGCCACCCGTTCGGTGTCGTTGGCGTCCCCCACGCGGATGACGTGCCAGCCATAGCCGGCGAACCGCGTCGCCACGTCCTCGCTGAAGGCCAGTTCGGTGTGACCCTCGATCGTGATCGTGTTGTTGTCGTAGATCCAGCAGAGGTTGCCCAGCTTCAGGTGGCCGGCCAAGCTGGCGGCCTCTCCCGAAACCCCCTCCATCATGTCGCCGTCGCCGCAGATCGCGTAGACGTTGTAGTCAAACAGTTCGAACTCCGGCTTGTTGTACCGGGCCGCCAGCCAGTTGCGGGCGATCGCCATGCCGACGCTGGTTGCCACCCCCTGACCCAAGGGCCCGGTGGTTGTCTCGACACCGGTGGTCAGGTGATATTCGGGGTGCCCCGGCGTCTTGCTGCCAAGCTGGCGGAAGTGCTTGATGTCGTCCAGGGTGATCGACGGCTCCCCCTCCACCTCGTACTGCTTGTCAATCGCCTTGACGCCTGTGAGATGCAGCAGGGAATACAGCAGCATCGACGCATGGCCGGCCGACAGGACGAACCGGTCGCGATTGGGCCAGATCGGATCCTCGGGATCGAACCGCAGGACGTGCTGCCAGAGGGTATACGCCACGGGCGCCAGCGCCATGGGCGTGCCCGGGTGGCCCGAGTTGGCCGCCTGCACCGCGTCCATCGACAACGTGCGGATGGTGTTGATGCAGAGCTGATCCAGGTCCGCCGACGTCTCTTTGAGCTCGGTCGCCGCCATCATCACCCCCACGGACACGTCCCGGATCACCCCACGCGTTCGCCATCCATCTTTCCGACGGACGGCGCATTACGCAACGGGGCACCGGGGCGAATCCCGGGCGAATTGGCGTCGAAGGACCCGGCGACGTTTCAGCGACCATCCCTCGCCAGCACCGGCGAAAGCTCGGCGGCCATCTGGCGTTCCAGCATCGTCAGCGGCAGCGACCCCTGGGCCAGCAAGCGGTCATGGAACGCCCGCAGGTCGAACGCCGCCCCCTGTTGACTCTCGGCGCGGGCCCGCAGGTCTCGAATCTTCAACTCCCCCACCTTGTACGCCAGCGCCTGCCCCGGCCAGGCAATGTAGCGATCCACCTCGCGCTCGACCTCCGACCGAGGACACGCCGAAATCGCCTCCAGATAAGCGATCGCCTGGTCCCGGCTCCAGTGCATCGAGTGGATGCCGGTATCGACGACCAGCCGGGCCGACCGCCAGGCGTCCAGTTCCAGACGCCCAAAGACCGCGTACGGATCGTGGTAAAGCCCAACCTCTTCGGGCAAGCGCTCGGCGTACAGGGCCCAGCCCTCGGAGAACGCGGTGAACCGACAGCGGGCCCGGAACGCCGAACGCCCCGGAGCCTCGTGGGCCAGGCTCAGTTGCAGGTGGTGGCCCGGGACCGCCTCATGGTACGCCAAGGCTTGCATCGTGTAGGTCGGCCGGGTCGTCGGGTTGGACGTGTTGACCTGGAAGTACGCCGGCCGAGACCCATCCGCCGGCGCCGAGGCATACGACCCCGACGATGCCGAGGCCGCACGATACGCCGGAACCTTCACCAGAACATAATCGGCCTGGGGCAAGTGGCCAAACAGTTGCGGCAGCTTCTCATCCATCTCTCTCAGGATCGACCGAAACCGCCCCAGCATCTCGGCCTCGCTGGTGTTCCTCCAACGAGGGTCATCCCGCAGTTGAGCCAAAAACGCCTTGAGATCGCCGGCGAATCCCACGTCTCGGCGAATCGCATCCATCGCCTCGCGAGCCTTCGCCACCTCGGCCAGACCCAGGTCATGCACCGCCTCGGGAGTCAGGCCGGTCGTGGTGAACGCCCGGACGCGAGCGGCATACGACGCCTGGCCGTCGGGGGTATCGCAAAGGCCAATGCTGTCCCGGCAGGCTGGCAGGTACTCGGCGTCGACGAAGTCGGCCAACCGAGCATACGCCGGCAAGACTTCCCCGGCGATCGCCGCGCGGACGCGCTCGGTCATCGTGCTCCGGGCCGCGTCTCCCCAGTCGGCCGGAATGCGTCCCACGATGCCATACAAGGGGCTTTGTTCAACCGCCGGCGCCGCCAGGGCACGCAACTGGGGAACCAGCCGGACGATGCTGACCTTCGGAGGCATTCGGCCCTGCGTCATCCCCCGACGCATCAGGTCGAGGGTCTGGTCCACCAGCGAGGGGAAGGCATTGAGGCGGCCCAGGAAATTCTCGAGGTCCCCCACCGTGGCCGCGGGGTGAAACACCGAATCCTCGGCGAAATCGAGGGCGGAGCCGCCCAGGTGGGTCAACGGAATCAGGTGGCCGCGGAAGGGCTCGGCGGCTAGCTTCGTCTCCAGGGTGTAGGCCAGCAACTCGCGCTCAATGCGAGCCTCGCGATCGAGGCCGGCGGGGTCGATCGCGGCGAGGGCCTCCAACGAGGTCCGTCGACGAGCGATCCGGGCGTCGCGGGCCTCCAGGCTCAGGTCGGGCAGGCGGTCGTCGAAGCGGTGGTCGCCCCGGAAGGTCGCGTCGAGCGGATCGTCCCGGGCCTCGGCTTCGCAGTACGACGACACCAGCGCCTTCAACGCTGGCCCCGGCCCCTCGGCCGACCCATCAGCCAGCAAGCCCGCCCGACACGGCGAACCCGCGACCAAGGTCAGGGTCAAGCCCACTCCCAGAATCAACACAAGGTTCGGCCGCATCGACGTTCCTCCGCTCGGGCCACGCACGGAGTCTTCAACGGGAGCGAGGCGAACGAGGTGGGCCATGCCCAGAGCCTTAGCAACCGGGAGGCCAGATCGACGTCTCTATCCGAAACTTACACCACCGTCGACCCGGAAATCGGGTCCACTCAACGGTTTTCGCCCCTCTCCACCTTTCTACGACGCGCAGGCCACCCGCGTTCGTGCCCGGAAATCCGTCGCGACTGGGCGTGATCCAGGCAGGCGCCGGATGGCGGGCGGATCGCTAGAATGAGTCCGCCTGAAGTCTGGATCGGCGGGAGACCTGCTCCGATGGTGGAAGAACTTCTCAAGAGGCTGGGAATTTTCCGGACCAACCCCGGCACCTTCGCGGGGGCCTGGGTGGATTCTGGGGGCTCCGAAGTTGCCTCGATCAACCCGGCGACCGGCCAACCGCTGGCGAGCGTTCGCCTGGCGACCCTGGCCGACTACGACCGGGCCGCGGCCACCGCCTCCGCGACCTTCGCCCGCTGGAGAGACTTGCCGCCGCCGGCCCGCGGCGAACTCGTCCGCAAGCTCGGCATGGCCCTTCGCGAGCGGAAGCGTGACCTGGGCCTGTTGGTGACCCTCGAAGCGGGCAAGATCCGCTCGGAGGGGGAGGGCGAGGTTCAGGAAATGATCGACATGTGCGACTTCGCCGTGGGGTTGTCTCGACAGCTCCACGGTCCGACGATCGCCAGCGAGCGGCCCGACCACCGCCTTTACGAGCAGTGGCACCCCCTCGGCCCGGTGGGGGTCATCACCGCGTTCAACTTCCCCGTGGCGGTCTGGGCCTGGAATGCGGCCCTGGCGGCGGTCTGCGGAGACCCGGTCGTCTGGAAGCCCTCGCCCGAAACTCCCTTGACGGCGCTGGCCGTGCAACGGATCGCCCACGAGGTTGCCGACCACGAAGGCTTCCCCGGCCTGTTCAGCCTGGCCATTGGGGGAGTCGAGGTGGGGGAGGCCCTGGCCGCCGATCCGAGGTTGCCGCTGGTCTCGGCCACGGGCAGCACCCGGATGGGCCGGCGGGTCGCCGAGGTCGTCGCCCGCCGCCTGGGCCGCTCCTTGCTGGAACTGGGCGGCAACAACGCGGCGATCATCGCCCCCTCGGCCGACCTCGACCTGGCCCTGAGAGGCGTGCTTTTCGCCGCCGCGGGGACCGCCGGCCAGCGCTGCACAACCCTCCGCCGTTTGATCCTGCACGAGTCGATCGCCGAGGACTTCCTCCGGCGACTCACTCAAGCCTATCCAAGCATTCCGATCGGAGACCCCGCCGACGAAGCAACGCTCATGGGCCCACTCATCAACGAATCGGCGATCGAGTCGATGATGCACGCCCTCCTCGCCGCGAAGGCCCAGGGTGGCGAGATCCTGACCGGTGGCCGCCGGCTCGATCGCCCCGGCTGCTTCGTCGAGCCGACGATCGTTCGAGCCCACCCAGGCATGCCGATCGTGGCCGAGGAGACCTTCGCCCCAATCCTGTACGCCCTGACCTACCGAACCCTGGACGAGGCGATCGCAATCCAGAACTCGGTCGAGCAAGGGCTATCCTCGGCCATCTTCACCGAGTCGTTCCGCGAGGCCGAGGGGTTCCTGTCGGCCAGGGGGTCGGACTGCGGCATCGCGAATGTGAACCTGGGGACCTCCGGCGCGGAGATCGGCGGCGCCTTCGGCGGCGAGAAGGCCACCGGCGGCGGCCGAGAGGCGGGGTCCGACTCGTGGAAAGCGTACATGCGCAGGCAAACCTGCACACTCAACGGCGGGTCAAGTCTGCCGCTGGCCCAGGGGGTGAAGTTCGAGGTCGGTTGATCGAGGCTCGATCTCGGAGGGACCGTGACGGACACCTATTTCTACGAACCAAGTAGCGGCCACAGCCTGCCGCACGATCCGTTCAAGGCGATCGTCGCGCCCCGGCCAATCGGCTGGATCTCGACGAGGGACGGACGGGGGCGGGTGAACCTGGCCCCCTACAGCTTCTTCAATGCCTTCAGCGAGGATCCGCCGATCGTCGGGTTCAGCAGCGGCGGGCGAAAGGACAGCCTGCGCAACGCCGAGGAGACCGGCGAGTTCGTCGCGAACCTGGCGACCCGATTAACCGCCGCGGCGATGAATTTGACTTCGGGGACCTATGAACACGGCACCGACGAATTGGAGATGGCGGGTTTGACGGCCGCCCCCTGCCGATTGGTGGGCGCCCCCCGAGTGGCCGAGGCGCCGGCGGCCCTGGAGTGCAAGCTGTTGCAAATCCTCCGACTGGTGGGCCTCGGTGGGGTCGATACGAATTCGTACCTGGTGCTGGGTCAGGTGGTGGGGGTCCACATCGACCCGGCGTATCTCAAGGAGGGGATGTTCGACATGGTGGCCGCCGGCACGATCGCCCGTTGCGGCTACCGGGGCGACTATGCCGAGATCGATTCGTTGTTTGAGATGCTGCGACCGACACTTTGACGCCCGTGCCTCCGGAGATGCTCAGACCCCGCGTGGCGAGGGCCGCGCGGGGTGGGGAACCGTCAGCGAGATTCAATCTGGCGAAGGCGGTCGGGCGACACGGTGGCGGACCTGAGGTCGCCGAAAATCACGCGGTAGGTCCCGTCCTCCAACCCCCAGCGGAGGAGAACCCTGGAGCCATCCCGGGGGGTGACGGTCTTGCCGTTGTAGAGGCTGTCGGGGAAGTCGCGTTGGATGGAATTGATCCAGGAGAGGCCGTGGCTCCCATAGGCGAACTCCTTGGCCTTGGGGTCGGCCCACTTCCGCTCCTTATCCGGGCGTACGCAGCCCAGGGCATCGTGTCCCATCCCCATGAGTTTGCGGAGGGCCTCACGCTGCTCGTCGCCGTAGACATACTTCACCGCGGGGTATCTGCCGTTGTTGTACTTGGCGAACGTCGAAAGGCCGTAGGTGACGTCCCGGGTAATCTCGTCGGCATCGGCGTCGAGACTCGGCCTCTTCGTATAGCCGGGGGGGATCGAGGTGTCGAAAAGCCTGGGGTCTTGGGGCCCCCAGCGGAAGTTTTCGAGCCGGAGCGTCGGGGCGCCGTGAGGGCCGAGGCCGAGGAGGTCGACCCGGACGGGGAGGTGCGTGGCGGGGTCGAGCCAGACCCGGATCGTCGCATCGGGGTGGGTGTCGTCGCCGACGGCGGCGGCCCAGGGGACGACGAACCCCTCGACCTTCGCCCCGCGGAGGTCGTCCGGGACGGGGATCGGCCGGGCCTCGCCGCGGAACTCGCCGAGCCGGGCGAACAGGCCGAAGGAGAACTCGCGGGGGGCCGAGGCGGGGATCACCTGGTATTGCTTGTTGTCCGGCTCGAGGGAAAGGCCGGGCTCGCCGGGGCGGAAGATCGCGATCATGCCGCCCCCCTTCTTGCTGAGGAGGTCCAGGCGTTCCGCGCCCGTCGGGCTCCAGGAGACCTGGTCGACGGCGGGGGATCCGTCGCGAGGGACCTCGGTGAGGTCACAGCGGAAGCCCTGGGCCCGGGACATGGCGGAGGCGACCCGGGCGAACAGGGGTCGCGGCTGGGCCAGCGACCAGGCGATCGCCGACGTCAGCACCATCAGCGCCGCGGCGAGGAGGGCATAGCGTCTCATGAGAGGGGACCTCGATCGGGAGGCAGGGGCGAGGGCCGGCGGGACGTCCGCCGCCAACGCCGCAAGGAGCCGCGCACGGGCGACTCCGTCCTCTCGGGCGAGGCAGGCATGGGCCGATTCGAGGCGGTCGGCCAGGTCGTCACCGAGGTCGATCATGGGCTCACCCCGCATCCCTGGAGCCATCGAGCGAGCCGCGCCTTGGCGCGTTGCAGGATGGCGTAGGTGCCCGAACGGGAACGGTTCAGAAGCCGGGATGTCTCCTCGATGCTCCGTTCGTTGAGGAAGAAGAGGCGGATGGCCAGGCGCTCCTCCTGCGGGAGTCGGGCGACGAGGCGGAGCAACTCGCGGGCGTCGTCCAGGGTCACGTCGTCGGCCGCGACGTGCGACGGGACGTCATGCGGCAGGGGGTCGAATCGCCGGACTCGTCGGCGTTCGCGGACGACCCGCCGGGCGATCCCGACGAGCCAGGGGGCGAACCGGTCCGGGTCGCGGAGGGCCCCCAGCGTCCGGAAGGCCCGCAGGTACACGTCGTGGGTCACGTCGTCGGCCTCGTAGGGACCGGCGTCGGCGGCGACCGCGCGGACCAGCCGGACGGTGCGGTCGTAGAGGGTCCCGAAGGCCGGGACGTCCCCCGCGATCGCTCGGCGGACCAGGTCGTCGTCGGTCGGGCGGTCGGTCATGTCCGTGACTGGTGACCGAAGCGCGAGATCCGTCCAGAAAATTCCGGCCCCCGCCGATCCCGGGCCGCAAGGTCGCGGGTCAGAGGACGGCCAACTGGCCGCGGGTGACGCCGTACTTGCCGGTCGCCTTGAGGTCTCGCCAGAGGTTGCGAACGTCTCGACGCCCGGCGAGGGCTTCTTGATAGAGCTGAAGGGTGCGCGTGACGGCTTCGGGGGCGTCATCGAGAAATTCGACTCGAAGGTGTTGGATGCCTCGTTCCATCAGGCGAGGGAGGTATTCGACGGCCGTTTGCGGTACGGCGTTGTACAGGGTGTTGCGGCAGCCGACGTCGGCCTTGAGCGGGTGCTCCATCCCGACTCGGTCTCGCAGCTTCACGTCGTGGACGTCGCAGGGGCGCCCGCAGTTGGTGTGGTCGGTGCCTGGGGACAGGACCGCGCAGAAGACGCAGTGCTCCATGTGGAACATTGGCATTCGCTGATGAATGACCACCTCCAGCCAGCCCGGAGGAACGGCGCGGGCCAGGGCGTCGAGCTGGTCGAAGCTCAGGTCGTAGGAGGCGGTGACTCTCAGGGCTCCCCGGCTTTTCAGGAGACCGACGGACAACTCGTTGGCGGCGTTGAGCGAGAAGTCGGCGACGAAGGGAATGCCCTCATTCGCGCAGAAGGCGACTCCCCCGGCGTTGCGGACGAGCCATCCATCGGCACCCTGTTTGGCCAGGAAGCGGAACAGATTGGCCTCGCCCGGCTTCTCGATCCTAGGGGTCGCCACCAGGACCGAAACCTCGGGGGCCAGGGTCCGCAACTCGGCGATGGCCGAGGCGTAGGGCTTGATCTCCTGAAACTCCAGGGCGATCGACCGGACCCCGGCGCCGACGGCGGCTTTCGCCTGCTCGACGTTGCGGCAGAGGGCGGAAAGGGTCGGCGGGGTGGGCGTCGAGACCTCGGCAAGATCGAGGGAGGGACGGAGCGCGGGGACGACCGGCTCGTCGGCGATCCGTCGGGGCGGGATGTTGCGAGCCAGCGAGTCAAGGCGGGCGACGAGGTCCCGCCGCAAGCTGTTGAGCAGACTCTTGGGGACGAGTGGAGCGCCTTCGATCTCGGCGTTGAAGTTGGCCAGGTGATAGGCGGTGCCACCGAGCCGTTCGACCTGTTCCCGCAGCGCGGATTCGTGGGCCGGGTGCTGGGTGGCGGGGACCAAAGGCCCGTCGGCGCTGACGGTCGCGGCGAGGCCGTGGGCGGTCCGGCCGTGGAGCGCGAGGGGTTCACCGACCTGGGCCACGACGCGGACGTCGAGGGCCAGGGTCCGTTTGGGGGCTCCCTCGAAGGTGGCTCGCAGGCGGCGGGTGAGGTCGGGGTCGTCGGTCTTCCAGATTCGTTGGCCGGGGCGGACCTGGCGGGGGTCGAGGTCTCGTCGGCCGAAGGCGACTTCCGCGGGGCCGGCGTCGAGCCCTTCGGGGGCCGGTTCGGAGGCGTTGCGGCGGCGACGGAAGACCTCGTAGACCCGTCCGCCCTGCTCGGGGGCGTCGAGGGATTCGTCGGCGTCGAGGACCACGCCATCGCCGGGCTTCAGCGGTGCGTTCAGGTCCAGGCGGAGCTTGCCGCCGACGACCGCCTCGACCCGGCCGAGGAAAATCCCACGCTTCTTGGCGTAGTCGCCGCGGACCAGAACCTTGTGGTCGTTGCCGTCGAGGAAGCCGTGGCTGAACCCTCGGGAGAAGGACAGCTCCATCTCCTGAACGTCGCGAGGGGAGAACTCGGCGGGGCGACCTTCCCAGGCCTGGTCGATGGCTCGTCGGTAGTTACGGGTGATGTTGGCGACGTATTCGGGGGTCTTGAGGCGTCCCTCGATCTTGAGGCTGGCGACTCCCAGGCGGGTGAGCTCGGGGACGAGGTCGAAGGCGGCGAGATCCTGGGGGCTGAGGAGGTACTGGATGTCGCCGAGGTCCACATCCTTGCCGTCGCAGACGACCTGATAGGCCATGCGGCAGGCCTGGGCGCACTCTCCACGGTTGGCCGAACGGCCGCCGAGGGCCTCGCTGGTCAGGCACTGGCCGGAATAGGCCACGCAGAGAGCGCCGTGGACGAAGACCTCGACGGGCAGTTCGGCCTCCTCGCGGATCTTGGCGATCTCCTTGAGCGACAGTTCCCGGGCGAGGATGACCCGTGAGCAGCCGAGTTCCCGGGCGAGGCGGACCCCTTCGACGCTGGTGATCGACATCTGGGTCGAGGCGTGAATTTCCAGGTCAGGCGTCAGGGCCCTCAAGAGTCGGACGAGGCCGAGGTCCTGGACGATGACGGCGTCGACCCCTGCCTCGGCGATCTTGCGGGCGAGGCGTTCGACCCCTTCGAGTTCGCCGGGGAAGATCAGGGTGTTGAGGGTGACGTACCCACGCACTCCCCGGCCGTGGAGCAGGGCCATGACCTCGGGCAGGTCGTCGACAGCGAAGTTGGCGGCTCGGGCGCGGGCGTTGTGCCCCTGGAGGCCGAAGTAGACCGCGTCAGCGCCGTTCTCGATCGCCGCGACCAGGCAGGCGCGGTCTCCAGCCGGCGCCAGCAGTTCCGGCTTGGTCCGAGGCAGGTGGATGGGTTCGTCGATGGTCGGTTGAAGGTCGGCGGTGGCCACGCTTTGGGAGCTTTCGGCACGGTTCAAGGGTTGAGAAATCGGCTTCCCATCATCATCGCCTCTCCACGGTTGGCCGACAAGGCACGCTAGGGACTGGGGTGCGCCGCCTGGTGTTTGGGTCGGGCCCAGCGGAGGCGGACGGCCCAGGCGGTCAGGACGCAGCCGAAGCCCAGGGCCGAGCCTCCGAGGACGTCGGTGGCGTAGTGGACGCCCAGCCAGACCCGGCTGGCGGCGACCCCGGCGGCGATCAGCAGGCAGAGGGCCGCCAGGGCGAGGCGGCGTCGGCGAGCGAGGGGGGCGTCCTCGCGGAGGATCAGGGCGGCGAGAGCTCCGAAAAAGGTGGCCGAGAACGAGCTGTGGATGCTGGGAAAGCTGTACGAGCCAGCCAGCACCAGCCAAAATTCCTCGGGGGGCCGCTGTCGTTGAAAGCCCAGCTTCAGCGAAAGGGCCAGGAAGTAGGACGAGACGTTGAGGCCCAGCCAGAAGGCGGCCTCGCCCCGGGCGATGCGCGGGACTCGTCGGCGACGCAGTTCGACCAGCGCCACCGCGACCAGGACGACCAGGATTGTGGCGACCGGTTCGTTGCCCAGCCAGGTGAGGGCCTTGGCCGCGAGGGTGAGGTTCGGGAAGTGGTCTCGCTGGCGGATGGCCCAGTCGTGGACGCGCTGGTCGGGACCGTCGGGCTGCGCGCGACGGGCGGCGTGGGCGGCCAGGCCGAAGACCACCACCAGCGCTGCCCAGGAGGTCAGCGCCAGGAGATAGGTCCACGCCGGGGCGGATCGCGGTCCGGTGGCCGGCGGGGGGGGTGTCGCGTCGTCGAGGGCGGTCACGATGAGGAGTCGCCGGGAAACGGTGGGTCGTCCGAGAGTGACAGGCGAGAGTTACCATCCGGGCCCGCCGGTTTGCAAGTCGCGCAGGGATCGACCGAACTTGACGACGCCGGTCCACTCGATTTGCTCACGGAGCGGGCCATCGGAGGACAACCAAAATCTCCGAATAGGGCTGATCGCGAATCCGTAATCGTGGCGGCGAGGACTTCTGAGATCCGTCATTCGGGACCCCCCGACCGCCCTGGTTGCGAGGCTTGGGCCTCGGGAGGGTGATGGCGTATGTTAGGGGGTTCCGGGAGGCAGATCGAAGGCGGTCCTCAGTTGTTCCAGGGCCTCACGACCCCGATTGACGTCGGCGGCGACGTTGATTCGTACCTCGCTGGTGTTGATCAGGGCGATGTTGATGTTGCGCTCCGCCAGGGCGCCGAACATTCGGGTGGCGACTCCGGTGTGGGTCCTCATGCCGACACCCAGGACCGAGAGCTTGGCGATGCGGGGCTCGACCGAGACGCCTCCCACTCCGACGGCTTTCGCGGCCTGAGCGGCTCGTTCCGCCTGGGATCGGGGGACGGTGAACGAGACATGCGTCGTTCCGGCGGTGCTGACGTTCTGGACGATCATGTCGACCAGGATGTCGGCCGCGGCGATCCCCTGAAACACCTTGGCGACCACTCCGGGTCGGTCGGGGACGTTGAACAGCGTGACGGCGGCCTGTTCCTGGTCGAGCTCGACGCCCGAGACAACGAGGTCTTCCATCCCCGGCGGCGGTCCCTGAGGGGTGTCGCCGTTGCCGGTGGTGGGGATGGGGCGGTTGGCTCGACGGCTGGGGGTGAAGGGTCCGGGGAGGTCGGAGGTGGGGCGGTCGAGGTCGAAGGCCTTGTGGACGGCTCGGAGGGCCCTGGCTCCTTCGGTCCGGTCGACCAGGACGCTGATCTTGATCTCGCTGGTGGTGATCATCTGGATGTTTAGCCCCTCGTCGGCCAGGGCTTCGAACATCAACGTGGCGACCCCGGCGTGGGTACGCATCCCCAGGCCGACGACCGAGACCTTGGCGACCTCGTCGCGGTGGGTCACGCCCTGGGCGCCGATCGTTTTGGCGGCTTCCCGGGTGATTTCGAGGGTCTCGTCCAGGTCGTCGGCGTTGACGGTGAAGCTGACCTCGGTCGTGCCCTCGGTGGCGAGGTTCTGGACGATCATGTCGACGACGAGGTGCGCCTCGGCGATCCGGCCAAAGAGGGTGTGGACGACACCCGGGTGGTCGGGCACGCCCAGCACGGTGATGCGGGCCTCGTCCTTGGCCAGCGCGGCTCCGGTGACGAGGGCTCCGAGGCGGCGGGCTTCGGATTCGGCGACGATCCAGGTCCCCGGGGCGTCGGAGAAGCTCGAGCGGACGTGGATCGGCACGTCGTACTTCTTGGCGAACTCGATCGACCGCGAGTGCATGACCCCCGCGCCCAGGCTGGCCAGTTCGAGCATCTCGTCATAACTGATGCGGTCGACCTTGCGGGCCTCGGGAACGACTCGGGGGTCGGTGGTGTAGACGCCGTCGACGTCGGTGTAAATCTCGCAGGCGTCAGCGCCCAGGACCGCGGCCAGGGCAACGGCGGTGGTGTCGGAGCCGCCTCGGCCCAGGGTGGTGATGTTGTAGTGTTCATCGACCCCCTGGAAGCCGGCGACGATGACGATCTTCCCCTCGTCGAGTGCGAGAACCATCCGCTCGGTGGAGATGTTGCGGATGCGGGCCTTGGTATGGAAGCTGTCGGTGACGATGCCGATCTGGGCGCCGGTGAAGCTGATGGCCGGGACGCCCAGAGCCTGAACCGCCATCGCCATCAAGGCGACACTGACCTGCTCGCCGGTCGAGAGGAGCATGTCCATCTCCCGGGCGGGCGGGTGCTCGTGAATCTCTCGGGCCTGTTCGACGAGTTCGTCGGTGGTGTGGCCCCGGGCCGAAACGACGACCAGGACGCGGGCGCCGGCCTGATGGGCGCGGATGGCCCTTCGGGCCGCGGCGAGGATTTTGTCGGCGTTAGCGACGCTGGTGCCGCCGAACTTCTGGACCAGCAGGGGCACGGTCGGGGACTCCTCGGGCGTGGGCCGCATCATCGTCGGGGGTGCATTCATCGTTTCAGAACAGGCGTCCGTCTCGGGTACGGCCACGGATCAGGCGGACGAGGAAGACCAGCCAGAGGACCTCGGTGACCAGGAACGCGGCGATGAAGTTGCCGTGCCTCAGTTCCCTGGCCGACCAGAACAGGCAGGCCAGGACGGCGACCAGGGTCATCAGGTTGGCCAGCGTCCAGCGCGGTTTCCAGGCCGAGCGGCCCGGCCCGGCGGCGGCCGGCTCGCGGACGCCCCGGGCGAAGTGCGGCGGTTGGTTCATCTCCGAGGCGACCCCCGATCGGTCGGGCGGGCGGAAGCTCCGTGGCGGTTCGTGCGGTCGTTCGACCCTAGCTCGCCTAGCTTAACAAGAGATCCATCAGACGAAACCCCTCCTCCAGGAACGGGCCGCCGGCCTGCTGGGCGGAAATCTCGTCGTAGGGGTGCCCCGAGCCACTCAAACCCTTGCCGGCCATCGCCCAGGGGACCGGCGCCCGGTCGTGGGCCTTGGTCCTCAGGAGGGTCGAGTGGTCGGGAGAGACCAGCATTCGCCAGTCTCCATAACCTTCGAGGGCGGCGCGGAGGGGGCCGACGATGTTGCGGTCCATCCTTTCGAGGGCCTCGACCTTGGCGTCAGCGCGGCCTTCGTGACTGGCCTCGTCGGGGGCCTCGACGTGGACGCAAACGATGTCGTGGTCCTTGAGGGCCTCGATTCCGTAGCGTCCCTTGGCGGCGTAGTCGGTGTCGAGATAGCCGGTGGCGCCGGGGACGTCAACGCGGTCCCAGCCGGCGAGCAGGCCGACGCCTCGGACGAGGTCGACGGCCGAGAGGATCGCCCCTTTCAACCCGCGCAGCTCCTGAAATTTCGTCAAGCTGGGAGCGCTACCCTGCCCCCAGAGCCAGATCGCGTGGCGGGTCGGCGACCGGCGGCGGCGCGGGCCTCGTTGACCGGGTGCCTGGCGACGATCTCCGAACCGCGGGCCATCAGGTCTCGCAGGAGGTCGGAGCCGGGCCCTTGGGGCAAATAATCGGCGGCGGCTCGGTCGGGGACGTCGTGGGGCGGGGTGGTCCTGGTGTCTTTCGCGAAAGGGGCCGGGGCTCGGTGGATCAGCGCGTTGCGGTAACTGACGCCGGGGACGAATTCCAAAGGTCCGCCGCCGAGGGATTGTTGCAGGGCCTCAATGAGATGGGCGCCTTCCTCGCTGGTGATGTGTCCGGCGGTGAAGTCGGTCATCTGGCCGTCGAGGATGGTCATGAGGTTGCAGCGAATGGCCCAGTCGCCGGGGCCGAGGTTCACGCCCATCGCGGCGACTTCCAGGGGCGCCCGGCCGGTGAAGACGACGCGGGGGTCGTAGCCGAAGAGGCTCAGGGTCGCCACATCGCTGCCGGGCAGGAACTGGGCCGGGACGTTGTTGGACCGGCCGAGGACCCCATCTTTGGCCAGGCGATCCATCTCGGGCAGGTGGGCGGCCTGGAGGGGGGTCTTGCCGCCGAGGGAGTCCTGGGGCTCGTCGGAGGCTCCGTCGGGGATGACGATGGCGTATTTCATGGTGCGGGGGGCTCGCGTGGGCGGGAAACAGGTCGGGGCGGGGCCGCCGACGGTTTCGGGAGTCGGTCACGATTTCGGATCGGGCGGTTCGGCGTCCGGCCCTCCTGGCAGTTTACTCGATCGCTCGGCCGGATGCCCGTCGCGGGCGGGCGGGTCGGATTCTCCCAGTCGAGAGGACGTGATAAACTCGAAAGTGACAGGCAACGAGGCGGAGGTATCCCGGATGACGACCGCGGCCGCACCGCATGAGAGCCAGAACGAGGCGACCATCCTCGCTCGCCTCCTTGGGGGGGAGAATGGCCAGTTGCCCGAGGATCTGGCCCGCCGCATCCTGGTGGCGAGCTTCAGCGAGCGGGATAAGGCCCGTATGCACGAACTCGCCGTGAGGAACCAGGACGACGCCTTGACGGCCGAGGAACGCGATGAGTTGCACGCCTTTGGCCGGGTCGGCGACATGCTGGCACTCCTCAAGTCCAGCGCCCGCCGCACCCTCGGCATCAAGCCCGATGCCCGCCCCTCCCCCTGACGCCGCCGATGGACGCCGCGCTGAACCGACTGGTGCGGGAACGGGCCGGGGACCGCTGCGAATGTTGTCAGGTTCCCCAAGCCTGCGATGCCCGGCCGTTCGAGGTTGATCACATCCGATCCCGGAAACACCGGGGGTTGTCCACCGCCAGCAATCTGGCCCTGAGCTGCTTCCGCTGCAACTCGTTCAAGGGCTCGGACATCGCGGGACTTGACGACGTGACGGGTCGTCTGACGCCGCTGTTCCACCCGCGTCGGCAACGTTGGGAACGTCACTTCCGCTGGCAAGGGGCCCGGCTCATCGGCCTGACGCCCGTCGGCCGCGTCACGGTGGCCCTGCTTCGTATCAATGAACCGCTTCGCGTTGAGGTCCGCGAGGGGCTGGTCGCCGAGGGCGTGTTTCCGCCACCCGTTCGGCGTTGAACGGCGGTCCAGGAGGGGCGACAGGGTGGATCCGTACCCTCATTTCCCGGTCCTCGGGGGTAGTCTCTCCGCGGCCCGGATCGCTCAGGCTCAGCGACTGCCGCGACGCGGGAGCGGCGGCCGGCACCATTCACGCGGCTGCGGGGAACGCGGATCAAAAACCCTCGCTCATGGCTTGTTCAACGGCTCTGGCTCGGGTGGGTCGGGCAGGACCGGGCACCAGGGGTGGGCCAGGGCCCAACGGTACTTCTCGGCGAGGCGCCTGTGGTGCTCGATGACCGCGGTGTAATCCGGCCACCGCCCGGGCGTCTTGACCGGTAGGAGCCAGTAGTTCGTCGAGTGATATCGGGCCATGCCCGCGAGGGCCGCGACTCGACAGGGCATGGCTCGGCGGGCCTGGAAGATGCCGTTGGCCAGGATCGCCGCCAGGGCCGTCGCGACCATTGCCCGTCGGGGGGTGAGGCGGGGTCGGGGCATGGGGGGCGGCCTCCGTTGGTTCGTTCAGTCCTCGACGCCCATGCAGACGCTGGGGGCTCGGACGACGTCGAGGCGGTCGATCGCGGCCAGGGCGGCGAAGACGTCGGATTCGGTGGCCAGGTGGGTCATGAAGACCAGGGGGACCGTGGCGTCGGGGGCGTCGTCTCCGGGGTCGTGCTGGATCACGCTGGCGATGCTGATCGAGTGTTGTCCCAGCGCGTGCGCCAGGGCCGCGAGCACCCCGGGGCGGTCGGCGATCGTGAATCGCAGATAGTAGCGGCTGCGGACCGATTGCGGAGGGGCCGTCGGCGGGGCGTCGTTGGTGTCGCCCCAGAGGTTCAGGGCCCGGCTGGTCAAGGCCGAGCGTCCCAGGGCCACGTCGATCAGGTCTCCCACGACCGCCGAGGCCGTGGGCATCGCCCCGGCGCCTCGGCCATAGAAGAGGGTGTCGCCCACCGAGTCGCCCACGACCCGGATCGCGTTGTAGGGGCCCTGGACCTCGGCCAGCGGGGTTCCTCGTTTGACCAGCGTGGGGGCGACCCGCAGGGCCAGCCCCGATTCGGAGAGGTGGGCCAGGGCCAGCAGCTTGACCACGTAGCCGAGCTCTCCGGCGTAGCGAATGTCGGCCAGTTGGAGGCGGTCGATTCCCTGCCGGGGGATGCTTCCGGTGGTCGCGGACGAGCCGAAGGCGACTTGCGCCAGGATCGCCAGCTTGTGGGCGGTGTCGGTGCCGTCGACGTCGAGGGTGGGGTCGGCCTCGGCGTAGCCCAGATCCTGCGCCTGTTCCAGGGCCGTGGCGTAGGGGAGGCCGTCGTGGGTCATCCTGGTCAGGATGAAGTTGCAGGTACCGTTGAGGATCGCCGCGAGGCCCTGGACCTGGTTGGCCGCCAGGGCGACGCCCAGCCCCTGGACGATTGGAATGCCGCCGCCGGCGCTGGCCTCGAAGGCGACCGTGCGGCCGAACTTGCGGGCCTGGGCGAAGACCTCGGGCCCGTGCTCGGCGAGCAACGCCTTGTTGGCGGTCACCACGTCCTTGCCGGCGGCCAGGGCGGCCAGGACATATTCAAGGGCCGGGGTCGTGCCGCCGATCGCCTCGACGACGATGGCCACGGACGGGTCGTCGATGACGAGGCGGGGGTCGAAGACCAGGCGATCGGCCGGGATCGCGGCGTCCCGGGCCTTTCTTGGGTCCCGAGCGGCGACGCGGATCAGGTCCAGGTAGCAGCCGGTGCGGCGGGCGATGCGCCCGGCCGAAGTTTCCAGGAGCCGCACGACCCCTCCACCGACGGTCCCCAAGCCCAGCAAGCCGACCCCAACCCGATTCATCCCGTCGCGCCCCCGCCGCATCCATCCCGCCCGAAAGCCTTCCCACGAAAGAGGCTTAACCTAGCCGCCGAAGTCCCCGCTTGCAACCCGGGGTGGGCCCTCCCGCCCGTGGAACCTTGCCGAACCCGGTGGGTTTGTTCTACATTCGTCAAGGAATTGCGATGGTTCGGTGAAGGTCCTCGACGGGGCGGACATTCCATGAAGCACTGGACACGCAGGGCCTGGGCCGGGTTGCTGGCGGCGCTGGCTGTCGGCTCGGCCTGGTCGTTGCGTCCGGGAGCTTCGCGAGGGTGGACCCGTCTGGAAGCCGACAGCTTCCGCACGGCAACCGTCGAGCGGTCGGACCTGACCGTCTGGATCACCGCCGGCGGCCAGGTCGCCAGCGCACGGGACACGGTGGTCGCCTGCGAGCTGGAAAACCTCCAGTTCAGCAGTCGCGGCCAGAGCCTCTTCGCCGGAGGCTCAACGACGATTCTGAGCCTTTTGCCCGAGGGCTCGACCGTCCGCGCCGATGAGGTCCTGTGCCGGCTGGATTCGACCGAGTATGAGGAACTGGTCCGCCAGCAGCAGTTGAAGGTCCAGACGTCCACGACCGACCGCGATCGCGCTGGGCTCGACCTAGACGCCGCGAAAGCCGGGTTGGTCGAGTTACGCGACGGCTTGCGGGTTCAGAAGATCGAGGAGTACCAGGGGAAAATCGCCGCATTCCAGGCGGAGCTGGACCGGGCCCGCGACCGTCTGGCCTGGTCCGAACGGATGCTCGATCGCAAGTACGTGACCGCCGCGTCGGTGGCCGCCGACCGTCAGAACCTGGTCCGCTGCCAGCTCAACGTCAAGGAGTTTCGCAGCGCCCTGAAGTCGTACATGGCCTACGAGGCCGACACGGCCATCCGCAAAATGGAGTTCCGCATCCAGGGGCTGGAGTCTCAGAAGAAGTACCAGGATCAGCGGCTGGACCGTCAACAGTTCCAACTGCGCCACTTCCAGAAGCAGGTCGATCGGTGCACGGTGAAGGCGCCGCACGCCGGATTCTTGATCTACGCGGCGGCGCCCGACGGTCGGGCGGTGGTGGAGGAAGGGGCCTGGGTCCGGCAGAAGCAGCCGTTGTTCCGGTTGCCCGACCTGTCGAAGCTGGAAGTTCGGGCCGTGCTGCACGAGTCGGTCGTCGACCGGATTCGGCGCGGGATGCGGGCCCGCGTCAAGATCGAGTCTCAGCAGGGACGTGAGTACCCTGGGGCGGTGATTGCCGTGGACCAGTTGCCGAGGACGGCGCGGCACTGGACCGAGAGCGAGGAGATCAAGAACTACGAGGGTCGCGTGGTGCTGGATGGTTCGCCGGAGGGCCTGCTGCCGGGGATGTCGGCGGAGGTGGAGATCGAGGCCGGTCGGCACCCAGGGGCGCTGTTGATTCCCTCGGAAGCCTTGGCCGTCGAGGATGGGCAAGAGTTCTGCTACGTCGCCGACGCCGATGGCGGCGAGGAAATGGAGCGCCGGGCCGTGGATGTCGACCGCGCGACCGAGGACCGCCTGGAGGTCAAGTCGGGGCTGGCCGAGGGGGAACGGGTCGTCCTGAACCCGCCCGAGGCCGACACCACGGCCGTCGTCGGTGATGCGGCCGGCGGGGTCGTTGGCAAGGCGGTCGGGGCAGCGAATTGAAAAGAGCCTGGCCCGGATGGAGAGGGGCGGATTTGGCTCAAGATCGGGGCCCGGGTTGGTCGAAGGAACGCCCGGATACGCCGCGATCCTTCATCCTCGCCAGGACCTCAACGACGATGGCCGCGAAACGCCCCACGCCCAAGGGCGGCGAGTCGACCGCCGCTCCCCCGTTGCGCAACGCCTTGCTCCTGGTGGGCGCCGCCGGCTATGGGTTGTGGATTTTTGGTGACCAAGGGACGGGTGTCGTGGCCGCCTCATGAATTGCTTTCGGGGGCGTTCACGGTGGCCGGATGCCTGGCTCTGGTTGGGCCGGCGGTGCTTTTGCGTCGCAAGGAGGGGGGCGGCGGCCTGGGGGAGTTGCTCTGGCTGACCGGCGGCTTGCTGGTCTGGGTCTTCGACCTGGCCGCGGCGCTTCGGGGGGAGTTGCGGACCCTTTCGTGGGCGACTCCGCTCGGGGCCCAGGGGATGGGCCTGACGATGCTGGCGGTCTTGCTGGCTGGCTGGCGGATGCGTGGGGGGACTCGCGACTGGTCGTGGACCAACGTCACCGGCTGGGTGCTGGGGGTCTTCTGGGTCGGGATGGCGGTGACGACGATGGTCCCGGCGGGAGTCTTGCCGACCCTGGTGACCCGCTGACCGACCCCGGCGGCGCTTGACCGTTTGGCGACGGGGCTTCTATCATTTCCGGGAGGGGCGGCGTCCCCGATCCTGGGGGTCGTCATGCGGATCGCGGTTGCGTTTGGTGAGGAGTCGGTCGAGTTCGAGGTGCCCGAGGACCGCCTTTTGGGGGCGTGGTCCGGACCCGTCGAGATGCCGGCCGACGAGATTCACGCGGCCGTCGCCCGGGCGCTGGCCGATCCCCGAGAATTTCCCCCTCTGGGGCGGGCCGTCGTGCCGGGCGACCATGTGGTCCTGGCCGTGGAGCCGCGGACGCCGGGCCTGGAGGCGATTCTCCGGAGCTTGGTGGCCGAACTGGCCGCTGCTGGGGTCGAACCGGCCGATATCCTGGTCCTGGAACCGTCGACGGCGACGCCCTTGCCTCCTGAGTCGCTGCCGTCGGGAGTTCGCTCGGCTCGTCATGATCCGGACGACCGCGACCGGCTGGCCTACCTGGCGACTTCGGCCGGTGAGAGGCGGATCTACCTCAATCGCGAGCTGACCGACGCCGACGTGGTGGTGCCGGTCGGGCGGTTGGGGGTCGATGCCTCGCTGGGGCATCGCGGTCCCTGGAGCGTGCTGTTCCCCGGCCTGGCCGACACCGAAGCGCTTCGGGCCTTTCGCGACGGGTCGATGGCCCCTTCGGCGGCTCTGGCCGAATCGGCCGAGGTCGGCTGGTTGCTGGGCAGCGCCTTTGCCGTCGGGGTTGTCGAGGGGACACTTGGTCCGGTCGAAATCGTCGCGGGATCGGAGGCGGCGGTGCGATCGTCGGGAATCCTGGCGGCGGATGCGGCCTGGACCTGTCGGGTTGACGAGCGGGCGGATCTGGTCGTCGCCGGGGTTGGCGGACCGGGGCGGTTGGCGACGCTGGAGGACCTGGCCTCATCGCTGGCGACGGCCACCTCGGCGGTGAGGCGGGGGGGCAAGGTGGTCGCCCTGTCCCGGGTCGGCGAACCGATCGGCCCGGCCCTGCAACGATTGACGGGGGCCGACGACTCTCGGGCCGCGTCCGCCTCGTTGCGAGGGGCCGAGGGAGAGCCGGATTACGCCTCGGCCCGGAAGATCGCCGAGGCCCTGGCCTGGGCCGACATCTACTTGTTCAGCGACCTGGACGAGTCCGTCGCCGACGACCTGGCCTTCATCCCCCTGTCCCGGGCCGAGGAGGCCCGACGCCTGGTCGCGTCCAGCCCATCCACGCTGTTTCTGTCCCAGGCCGATCGGACCCGCGTCATCGTCGATGGCGAGTCGGAGGAAGACCCGTCGTGAACCCCCCTGCCCCCATCTTCGACCCCGCGACCTCGGCCGGCTGGATCGACCGCACCGACCGCGAACGTCTGCGGGTCTCCGGTCTCGATCGAGCCAAGTTCCTCCACAACCTGACAACCAACGACGTCAAACGGCTGAAGGCGGGCCACGGGCAAGAGTCGTTCGTCACCTCGCCCCAGGGAAAGACCCTCGGGTACGTGACGATCCTGGCCGACGACAATTCCCTGCTTGTCCGGGGCGACCCCGGCGGGCTGGCGGGCGTCCTGCCCCACCTGACCAAGTACGGCATCTTCGACGACGTGGCCCTCGACGACCTGGGATCGACGAGCTTCGAGTTCCACCTGTTCGGTGAGGGGACCGAGGAAATCTTGACCGCCCTGGGCGCGACGTTGCCCAGTTTGGACGTTCTGGGGAACGCCACGACGTCACTGGCCGATGACGAAGTCTGGCTAGTGCGCGAGTCGCCCACGGGGTTTGCGGGAATCACGGTGATCGGGAAAATTGGCGAGGCCGGGGCGGTCGCGGAGAGTTTGCGGTCTCAAGGTCTGTTGACGATTCCTGCCGAGATGTTCGAGGCGTGGCGGATCGAGGCGGGAACTCCGGTTTATGGGAGCGACGTGGTACCCGAGAATTTGCCTCAGGAGATTGACCGCGACGCCCAGGCGATCAGTTTCGTGAAGGGCTGTTACCTCGGGCAGGAGACCGTTGCCCGGCTCGATGCGTTGGGTCACGTCAACAAAATCCTGCGGCGGGTTCGTTTGGAAGGGACCGAGGCCCCCCCGCCGGGGACGCCGCTAGAACTGAATGGCAAACGAGTTGGGGTGATTACCTCGTCAGCCCTTTCGGTCGGGACGGGCGGCGTGGTCGCACTGGCGATGGTTCGGGTGGCTCATGCCTCACCGGAATCGAAACTGTTGGCATTCATCCCCGACGGTCCACCACTTGCGGCGGAAATCGTCGCGGCGATGGATGGGTTGGCCCCGGCTGAAACCGACGACGCCTAACCCTGAAGTCGGTTTTGGTGCGTATCAATGGAGGGAGAGGCGTCCAACGGAATGGGCCCCGGGACCGTAAGGGTTGCCGGTAGGGTAGAATTGTTGGAGAATTGCCGGAAGTCACGACGCCAGGGTGGGCGCGTAGGGATCGGTGGGGGAAACCGATGGGGACATTGATGTTACGATCCCTCACGACCGGTTGGCTGGGACTCTCGCTCGCGATCGGAGCGGTCGCTCATGCGGCCACTCCAGGCGAGGAAGAGTTTGAGAAGACGATCCGGCCGGTCCTGGTCGAGCGATGTTACAAGTGCCACGGCCCCGAAAAGCAGTCGGGCGGCCTGAGGGTGGACTCTCGGGCGTCGCTGCTGGAAGGGGGCGAAGCCGGGCCGGCGTTGACACCCGGGGAGCCGGACAAGAGCCCCTTGATTCAGGCGATCCGCTACGCCGGTGATCTTCAGATGCCGCCCAAGGGGAAGCTGGACGAGCCGGTGGTCGAGGCATTGACGGCCTGGGTCAGCGGCGGGGCTCCCTGGCCGGAAGCGCCGGCTTCGGCGACGGCGGCTCCGGAGGCGTGGCGGGACCACTGGGCATTCCGGCCCGTTCGCAAGCCGCCAATGCCCGCGGTGAAGGATGCGGCGTGGGTCGCGACCCCGGTCGATGGGTTTGTCCTGGCGGCCCTGGAGGCCAAGGGGCTAACCCCCTCGCCGATGGCCGACCGCCGGACTTTGATCCGTCGCGCCACCTTTGACCTGACCGGCCTGCCGCCGACCGAGGAGGAATGCGCCGCGTTCGAGGCCGACCCGTCGCCCGACGCCTACGACGGCCTGGTCGAACGGCTGCTCGCCTCGCCCCACTATGGAGAGCGCTGGGGTCGTCACTGGCTGGACGTGGCCCGCTACGCCGACTCCAAGGGGTACGTCTTTGTCGAGGATCGGCGCTACCCTTACGCCTTCACCTATCGAGACTACGTCGTCCGGGCGTTCAACGAGGACCTGCCCTATGACCAGTTCGTCCGCGAGCAGATCGCGGCCGACCGCCTGGTCACGCCCCAGGACACCCGCCCCCTGGCGGCCCTGGGCTTCCTGACGCTGGGCCGGCGGTTCCTCAACAACCCGCACGACATCGCCGACGACCGCATCGACGTGGTGACGAGGGGGATGCTGGGTCTGACGGTTGCCTGCGCCCGCTGCCATGACCACAAGTTCGACCCGATCCCTACTGAGGATTATTACTCGCTGCACGGGATCTTCCTCAGCTCGGAGGAACCCGCCGAAAAGCCCCTGCTGGTCCCGGCCACGCCCAACGCCCAGTACGACGACTATCACAAGCAGATGACGGCAAGGCGAGCGGTGGTGGAAGGGTCAATCGAGGCAAAGCGGGCGGAGTTTCAGGCGGACTTTCGTGGGCGGATGGGAGCTTACCTGTCGGCGGCGGCGGAGTTGGGGCTTGACCCGAGGAACCCTCGGCTTGAGGAGGTCTCGCGGGCTCTCGGGTTGCCGTTCCCGAGGACGCGGGGGTTCATCCGCCAGTGGTCACGGGTGCTGGAGCGGACCAAGACGGGTCACGACCCGTTGATGGCTCCCTGGCACGCTCTGGCGGCCTTGCCCGCCGATGGCTTCGCCCCCAAGGCCGCCGAATTGGTCAAGGGCTGGCTTGAGGCGCCCGACCCGGCCCATCCGGTCAACCCGATCGTGGCTCGGGCGCTGGCCGAGGCCCCCCTGACCTCAATGAAAGACGTGGCCGCCCGCTACGCAGCGGCGTTGACGCAAGTGCTGACCCCGCCGCCGGCTCCCTCGCCCGAGATCGCCGCCGAACGAGCGCCTTTGGAAGCCCTGCTGGCGATGGCTGATGGGCCGTTCACGGTCGAGGCCAGCGAGATCCACCGGCTGGTCGACCAGACCGAACGGAACATGCTTCAACAGATCGCGATGCAGATTTCCGAACTCGACGCGACCCACCCGGGCTCCCCGCCCCGGGCGATGGCGATCCAGGATTCGGCCAACCCTCATGACTCGCCGATCTCGTTGCGAGGCAACCCCGGCCGGCCCGGCAAGGTCGCCCCGAGGCGAGGGCCGCTGGTCACCGCCGGGATGAATGAGCGCAAGCCGTACACCGTCGGTAGCGGGCGTTTGGAACTGGCCCAGGAGATTACCCGGCCCGACAACCCGCTCACGGCCCGGGTGATGGTCAACCGCATCTGGATGCACCACTTCGGTGTCGGCCTGGTCGGCACTCCCAGCGACTTCGGCACTCGCAGCGATCCGCCGTCCCACCCCGAACTGCTCGACGACCTGGCTTCAAGGTTCATCGAGGGGGGCTGGTCGGTCAAGTCGATCCACCGCCTCATCATGAGGTCCAACACCTACAAGCAGCGAGGCGACGACCGGCCCGACTGCCGGGCGGTCGACCCGACCAACAAACTTTTGTGGAAGAAGGCCCGACGACGCCTGGAATTCGAGGCGTTGCGGGACTCGATCCTGGCGGCCTCGGGAACCCTCGACGCGACGGTGGGCGGTCGACCGATGGACCTGTTGGCGGCCCCCTTCAGCACCCGTCGGACACTCTACGGGCTGATCGACCGTCAGAACCTGGAGGGGGTGTATCGCTCGTTCGACTTCCCCTCCCCCGACACCACCAGCGCCCGACGGTTCTCCACGGTCGTCCCCCAGCAGGCCCTGTTCCTGATGAACTCGCCGTTCGTCGCCGATCAGACTCGCCACCTCGCCGCCCGAGCCGCATTGGCGCAGGCGTCAAACCCCGAGGACACGATTCGCCGGCTCTATGCCGCGGCGTATGGTCGGTCGCCCGAGCCCTCGGAGATCGCGATGGGCGTGCGGTTCCTGGCGGCTCAGGCCGCGGCACCGCCTCCGGGACCGGAATCGGGCTGGATCACCGGCTTTGGTTCGGTGGACGAGGCGACCGGCCGGGTGGCTGACTTCCAGCCCTTATCCCACTGGACCGGAACGACCTGGCAGACCGGTCCAAGCGTGCCGTTCGGCGAGGGGTCGTACCTGAACCTCACCGTCAACGGCGGGCACCCCGGCCCGAACGCGAAGTTCTCGGCGATCCGTCGCTGGGTCGCCCCCCGAGACGCGATCCTGTCGGTCTCGGGGACGCTGAACCATCCGGTCGAACCGGGCGACGGCGTTCGGGCCCGACTGGTTTCGGCACGCTCGGGGGTCCTGGCGACCTGGCAGGCCCATCAACAGGCCATCGCCACGACGGTCGAACGAGTGGAAGTGAAGGAAGGGGAGACCCTGGACTTCGTGGTTGACTGCCTCGCCTCGGACAACGCCGACGGGTTCCAGTGGTCGCCGGCCCTGAGGGCGACCGACGGGGTGACGGGACGGGCCTCGTGGGACGCCGCGGCCGACTTCCTTGGGCCACCACCAGAGCCCCTCAAGCCCCTGGAAGCGTATGCCCAGGCGCTCTTGATGGCCAACGAATTCGCGTTCGTCGACTGACTGATTGATCGGAGCCCGTCGCCATGTCCTCGAACCATTCCAACCGCCGGCCGGGTCCTGATTCCATGTTCTCCCGCCGAGAACTGCTGCGCCGTACCGGCACCGGCTTCGGGGCGATGGCCCTGGGTTCGATGATGTCGGAGGCCGGCCTGCTGACGCCGGCCACCGCGAACGCCGCCGACGGTCTGGCGATGCCCCTGGCGGCGCGGCCCCCGCAGTTCGCCCCCAAGGCCAAGCGAGTCATCCACATTTTCATGAACGGCGGGCCCAGCCAGGTCGACACCTTCGACCCCAAGCCGGAACTGACCCGCCTGGCTGGTCAGACCCTGCCGCTGAACCTGTCGACCGAGCGCAAAACCGGCGCCGCGTTCCCTTCCCCCTTCAAATTCAAGAAGTGCGGGCAAAGCGGCATCGAGGTCAGCGAAATCTTCGAGCACGTCGGCGAGTCCATCGACGACATTTGCGTGATCCGCTCGATGTACGCCGACGCCCCGAACCACGAACCGTCGCTGATGCTGATGAACTGCGGAGAGGCCCGCCAGCCCCGCCCCAGCCTCGGGTCGTGGACGCTCTACGGCCTGGGGACCGAGAACCAGAACCTGCCCGGCTTCCTGGTGATGTGCCCCGGCGGCTACCCCATCCAGGAGTCGCAGAACTGGCAGGCCGGGTTCCTCCCCGGCATCTACCAGGGGACGTATGTCGACACCCAGCACACCGACATCGAAAAACTCGTTGAGAACATCCGCAACCGCCGCTTGCCGTCGAAGGCCCAGCGCGACCAGCTCGACCTTCTGCTGGAGATGAACAAGGCCCACCAGGAGCACCGGCAGGCCGAGGCCGAACTTGACTCGCGGATTCAGTCCTTCGAACTCGCGTATCGCATGCAGTCCGAGGCTGGCGACGCCTTCGACATCACCCGAGAGCCCCAGCACATCCGCGAGATGTACGGCGAGGGGCTCCACTCCCGGCAACTCTTGATCGCCCGTCGGTTGCTGGAGCGGGGCGTCCGTTACATTCAGGTCTGGCACGGCGCGGGTCAGCCCTGGGACAGCCACGACGACATCGCCATCGCCCACCGAGACCTGGCCAAGCAGTGCGATCAGGGCATCGGCGCCTTGCTCAAGGATCTGAAGCAGCGGGGGATGTTGGAAGACACCCTGGTGATGTGGGGTGGTGAGTTTGGCCGGACACCCACCGTCGAGCTACCAACCCCCGGGTCCAACGCCGGCAAGATGAATGGACGGGACCACAACCATTACGGCTTCTCGATGTGGCTGGCCGGGGGCGGTGTCAAGGGCGGGCACGTCCATGGAGCCACCGACGATTTCGGCTTCCAGGCGGTCCAGGACAAGGTCCACGTCCACGACCTGCACGCGACGATCCTGCACCTTTTGGGGTTCAATCACGAAACCTTCACCTTCCGTCACGCCGGCCGGGACTTCCGCCTGACCGATGTCCACGGCAAGATCGTCCAGGGTCTCCTGGCCTGAGGCGCGAACCGCCGGGGATGAGGCACGGGGGTCAGGCGGCGGCGGTCGGGTGGCTGTGGATGGTTGACGCGGATGAGGCGGTCGCGTCGCGACGTTGACGTGAGGCTCCGATCGACGGCCCCTTGTATTCGATCAGGGTCGCGGGGCGTCGCGACCAGCGTTGCCGCCAGCAGTGGACCTGGCCCAGCGCCTGGGGCAGCTTGCCCAGCAGGGTGAACCCGGCATAGAGGCGGGCGTCGGTCGGGGGGGTGCCTTGTCGCTGGCGGGCTCGGGCGATCCGCATCCAAAGGGCTCCGTATAGGCCGACCAAAGCCAGCAGCGAAAGACCCTGGGTGAACGGGGCGCCCAGCAGGAGGGCCGCCGGCAGAATCAGGCCCCAGAACGCGTTGCTCAGGCACTCGCGGACGCCGGAGAACCCCGGGCGGAAGAAGTGCCTCGCCGCGTGCTCGGCCCGGGCGTGGCCAGCGCGGAGGGACCGTCGCCACCACTGTTGGAAGTGAGTCAAGGCCGCGTCGTGACGGGACATCTCGGCGTCCAGACGCTCGACCCGCCAGCCCCGTCGCCGCAGGCGTTCGCAGAGGTCGGGCTCCTCGCCAGCGATCAGGGTCGGGTTGAACCCTTCGACTTCCTGAAAGGCCGAGACGCGCATCAGGGAGTCGCCACCGCAAGCCGCGGCGGGCCCGACCGGAGTGTTCCACTCCAGGTCGCACATCAGGTTGTAAATCGACGCCCGAGGCAGGCGCTCTCGGCGTCGGCCGCAGACCACCGCCAGGCCGGGGTCGGCCTCCAGCGCCTCGCGGGCCAGCCCGAGCCAGGTGGGGACCAACGTGCAGTCGCCGTCGACGAACTGGACAAAGGCGGTGGCCGGCGCGACGGCCAGCAAGCGGTCGAGCCCGGCATTGCGGGCCCTCGCGGCGGTGAACGGGGCGTCGTCGGTCAATTCGACGACCTCGGCCCCGGCGAGGCGGGCCAGTTCGAGGCTGCCGTCGGTCGAGCCGGAGTCGACGTAGACGATCCGCCCGGCACGACCCGCCAGCGAGGCCAGGCAGGCCCTCAGGCGGTCGCCCTCGTTGCGTCCAATCACCACGACGCCCAGGGGTCCGGTCGGGTCGGGGTCCAGGCGGGTCATCTTCGGAACCTCAAGTTCAGGAGGTGGGCGGTAAGGGGGTGCTGAGAATCACCGTCAACAGGGAGAGCAAGGTCGGCGACCCGGCGCCCGGGTCTCGCAGCAGGGCGGCCATCAGCGCCTGGGCCTGGGCGTAAATCTCGGCCGAGGCGGCGGCGGAGGGCTGTGGCCCAGCCAGGACGATGTCCTGGATCAGGCTCGTCAGGGCGATGGCCACGTTGACCTCGGGGGTCGCCGGGGCGTTCAGGGCGACGAAGGCGTTGACGTCGGCCTGCTGGTCGGGCGTCAGGCCCTGGGCGTCGGTGCGGAAGATCGTCAGGTCGGCCCCGTTGACGGCGCCGTCGTGGTTGAAGTCGCCCTGCTCCCATCCGACGCCGGTCTGGCCCCAGTGGGCTTTCAGCACGGTGAAGTCGTTGTAGTTGACCACCCCGTCCAGGGTGGCGTCGCCGCCGGGCAGGGTCAGGCCGAGGACCGCGTCCCACTTCGGCGAACTCGCCGCGTTGGCCGAGGGCAGCAGGCCCCAGTAACCGGAGTTGTCATAGGCCGAGTACATCGTGAAGTAGTCGAACAGGCCACCGCCGTTCTGCCTCCAGAGAGCGTTGATCGAGCGGTAAAGGTCTCCCATCCTGGGGTCGTTCTGGGCGGCCGTCTTGAGGTCGACGTTGATGTTGCCGCCAACGGCCGGGTTGAAGGCCATCAGCGATTGCCCCCCCTCATAGGCGAGCAACGGAAGCTTATACTGACGCGCCAGCGCCGCGTGACTTTGAACCCAGGGGGTCAGCTCGTTGGCGATGAACTGATTCATGCTGGCGAAAAGGCCGTCCATCGTCAGGCCAGTCTGGTCGACGGCGTTGTCCAGATCGACATACGGGGCGATGCCGATTCCCGAGAGGTATCCGCTTGGGTCGCCGCAGGTCTGCTGGAGGAAGGCCAGGCCGCAGTCCAGGAAATAGGTGTTGGCGTCCTGACCGCAGAGGACCGGCTTGACTCGACTGGACTGGTCGGCGAAGACCTGATCGAACAGGTCGGCGAAGTGCTTCAACTTGAACGCGGCCTGCTCGCCGGTGCGGCCGAAGTCATCGGTCTTGGTCAGCAACGGGTTGGCGCGGGCGTCGACGGTGACGCGGTGCGACTGGGGGAACGAGCCGTTCCAGAGTTCGTTGCTGTATTCGAGGTAGACGTTGATGCCGGACTTCAGTTCCGCCTTCATCAGCGTGGCGAGGCTGGTGACGTAGTCGTCGGAGACCTGGTCGGGCAAGGTGATCCAGGCGTCCTTGCCCGAGGCGTTGGCCAGAGCGATGATGTCATCGTAGGAAACGCCTTGCGGGCCGGTCTGGAGGAAGTCGTTGCCCGTGACGCGGTCGGCCCAGGCGGTGCCGGCGGTGCCGTTGGCGTCGGTCCAGCCGAGGTAGCGGATCGTCGAGAACGGCTGGAGGCGGTGCAGGAAGTCGTTGGTGAAGACCTGAGTGGTATCGGGAGCGTAGCCGGGGGCGATCAGTCGGAGGTTGTCCAGCGGGCTGGCGGGGTCAAGGCCCGTGACCTTGATCGTCAGCAAGTCGCCCCGCGAGTGGTTCACGACGACCGAGCCGGTGGTGACGCCGTTGGCCGTGGTGAGCGGACCGTTGAGGGTGCCCATCCCACCGAGGGTGACGGTGGCGGTCCCCTTGTAGCTGAGGGAGTAGGTGCCGTCGGGGTAGCCGGCCAGGTAGCTGAGGGTGCCGGCGTCGGTGGTGGGGTAGCCGTCGGCGGTGAGGCTGAGGTTGGGGTTCTCGTTCCAGGGCTGGTCGGGCTGGCCCCAGCGACGGAAAACGTTGTGGGTGTCGACCCAGGCCGCGGCGGTGGACCAGTCGGTGTTGCCGTCGAGGTTGATCCCCGAGCCACCGGCCCCTTGCACGATGGCCGCCGGGGTCGTGGTGGGGTCGCCATCGAGCAGGGCTCGGGGTTCGAGCGACTCTATCCGAGGTCGGGCCGAGGTGGTCTTCCGCATGGGTTGGGCCTTGATCTGCGGTCGCAAGGCCCCCGCCAGCAGCGCACAGGCCGCGACGGACGCCGCGACGAGTGCGGTTCTCCTACGGTTCACGATAGGTCGCCTCCAGGTTCGGGTGAGATGTGTCGGAGATTCCACACAGGGGGTCGTTCAGGCGCCTCGGGCGTGGTCGCGGCGCGACGGGATCTCGTCGGCTCGTCGAGAGACCTGCGATCGGTTGGGGATGGGGGTCTCGGCCGAGCCGCTGCCCTGCTCTGGCGGCCAGGACGGGAAGACCTCGGGGGCGGGTCGGACCGCGCCGGCGGGAAGCGGGCCGCCGAGGATGACCCGTCGCAGGTAGCGGAACACCAACGCGGCGTCGTGGCGGAGGCTTGCCGCGGCGGCGTAACCGGCCGCGGCGGTGTACACTTCCTCGGGCGTCGGCGAGGGGCCCAGGGTCGTCATCGCCTCGGTGATGAGTCCGGCGTGGGCCTTCAAATAGAGAGCCCGCCAGTCTCGGGGCAGGCGGCGGACCTCCGAGGGCGGACGGGGTGGGAGGCCGACCAGCCGCAACTGCCCCCGAACCACGTGAACCAAGCCCGGCAGCACCCGCAACAGCAGGTCGCCCAGGCCGCTGGCGGGGGCGCCGGCGAAGCTCCGCAGGCGGTAGGTCCGCCATCGCGTTCGCTCGAGGGGCGCGGGGAGGCGGACCACCTCGCGATCGTTCAGCAGCGGGCCCGGCCTCGTCAGTTTGCGAGCCACGGCAATCATCGCCAGCAAAGGAGCGGCGGCGACCAGCACCGCGGCGGCCGTCCCCCTGGCCAGCAGGTCGGCGGCGATGCGTCGCAACGGCTGCTCGGCGAGGTTGGCCAGCAGGAAGTCGTCTTCCACCGTCAGGGCCGCCCCGTGAAGAGGGTGGATCAGGCGGTTGCGGTCAACCAGGACGTCAGCCAGCTCCAACCCCCGGCCGATGTAGCTGGAGGGGAAGACCACCGAGCCCCGGACCGAGCAGCCCGCGTCGAGGACGCACCCGCGGCCGATCACCGCGCCCGGACCCAGGTGGACGCCCGGGCCGATCTGGCAGTCCTCGCCGATGCAGACCGGCGCGACGATTTCGGCTTCGGGGTGCAGGCTGACGTTGCGAGACAGCCAGACACCGGGCTCGACCTGCCGAGCGTTGAGCAAAAGCCCCGGGAACTTGCCCGAGAGGACCTCGCTTTGCGCATCCAGCAACCCTTCGAGCGTCCGGCTATCAAGCCGCCGCCGGACCTCCACGGCCGACGCCCCCGGTGTCCCGCCCAGAAGCCGCAGCGCGGTCGGTTCGTCAGCGTCGAGAGGCACGCCCGCCAGCGAGTTGGCGCTCACCCACCCCCAGCCGAGGGCACGCCCACGAAAGTGGTACAGGACCGGGCCGTCCCCCCCCGAAGGGCGATGGTCAGCCGGGTCAACCGCGGCGAGGCGGTCGGCCCAGGCCAGCAGGACCGGGCCATCCGCCTCGGGGAAGCCCAGGGCCCGAATCGCCCGGAACGGCCGAGCCGAGTCGCGAGCCAGGTGGCAGCGGATCGTCACCCCCCAGCGCCCGCCGTCGCCCAGCAAGGCGCGAACCGGGCCGGGCAGGTGACTGAGGATCACGTCGAACTCGGTGATCCCCCGGCTGGCCAACCACTCCACGACGTGCTGTATCCACGGCCGGTCCGCCAGGGGCAGCAACGGCGTCGGCCAGTGCTCTCGGAACGCGGCCAGCTCGGGAGATTCCCCCGTCGCCACCAGAATCGCCCTCATCGGCACGGCCTCCCTCCGACTCGCAGTCTGTTATGGGGCAAGTAGTGAGTCGTAAGACACCGAATGGGCGAGACCAAATCCGAAGGCATGTTGGATCAGCTTCTCCCTCTTTCCGCGAATCTCGACTCGCGACTCGGGACCGCCTGACTATCGCGAGCCTCAATACGCTCCCCGGGCGGTCAGGACCGCGGGGATGGTCTTGAGCAGGATGACCAGGTCGAGCCAAAGGCTCTGACTCTGGATGTACTGGACGTCGAGCTCGACCTGGCGGTCAAAGGGGAGGTCGCCGCGTCCGCTGATCTGCCAGATGCAGGTCAGGCCGGGGACCGCGTCGAGCCGCCTCCGCTCGGCCAGGTTGTAGCGGGCGACCTCGCGAGGAACTGGTGGGCGCGGACCGACCAGCGACATCGTGCCGTTCAGGACGCACCAAAGCTGTGGCAACTCGTCGAGGCTCAACTTGCGCAGGACGCGACCGATCGAGGTGACTCGGGGGTCCCTGCGCATCTTGAAGGTCGTGCCGCCACCGTGGTCGTTCAGGTGCAACAGGGCATCCTTCATCCGGTCGGCGTTGGCGACCATCGAGCGGAATTTGGGGCAGGCGAACTCGCGTCCCCAGCGGCCGACGCGGGTTTGCCAGAACAGGACCGGGCCGCGATCGGTCAGGCGGATCGCCAGGGCGATGGCAACGAACAGGGGCAGCAACGCCACCAGGGCCGTCGCCGAGACCAGAATGTCGGCCAGCCGTTTGACTTGCCGCGTACCGCCGACGACAAGGTGCCAGGCCCAGCGCTTGCGCCAGAACCGAAGCCGCCGGGCCAGCCTCGCCGCGCCGCCGCGACCACCGTCTCCATAGTGGCGGACCAACTCCTCGCGCAGGGCGATCCGCCGATAGATCGTCGACTGGCTGGGGTCGGACACGTCTTGGGCTCCTCGGGGGAAGGAAGGACAGGCGGGGGGTATGCCGAAGTGGGGGGGAGGGGCCGGCGGGTTCAGGCGGCGTCGAAGGCGCGCAGGGCGTCGTCTTGGGTGTTGTAGATCTCGACGAGTTTGTGGAGGCGGACCATCTCGAAGATGGCGCGGACGCCCGCGGCGGTCGAGCAGATCTTCAGGTCGCCGGGACCGGCGCCTCGGGCGTTGACGTGCCGCAGGCAGGCCAGGATCGCGCCGCAGCCGGAGCTGTCGATGAACCGGACCCCGCTGAGGTCCAGCAGGACACGGGCGTCGGTGGGGACGCCGTGAAGAACCTCCTTGCGGAAGCGGGCCGAGTTGCCGGCGTCGAGCATCTCGACACCCGGCCGAATCACAGTCAGCCCACGGGCCGGGTCGCGGAGAAGTTGGGTCATCGCATCCACCCTGATTCTTACGGGGCCCGGGGTCGTGGTCGGCGTGTCTTTGGGCGGGGGCCGACTCCCCCACTCTCAACATAGGTCACGCCGCCAGCCAGCACGTCGCCGTCACGACCGCGAGAGCCCCAATACCGCGCGGGGACGTGACGGAAGCCCCTCGGTCGGTGGGTCATCTCGCGTCCAGGCCGAGACCGGGCCGGAGGAGATCACCGTCCCCAGAATCGGCGTACCGACGTCGGCGAGGTTACGGACCCGCGTCGGGTCGACCGGGCACATGTCGGCGCGGTCGATCGCGTGGAAGACGATGCCGTCGGCGTGGGGAGCCAGCAATTCCAGGTCGACCTGGCAATCGGCGCGCGGGCCGACGGCCAGAATCATCGAGTAGCGGGATCGGACCGCCTGGACCAGGCGAGTCATCCGGGGGGTGGCCAGCAGTTCGACGTGGTAGAGCAGGTCGCCGGCCGGCATGCAGTCGACCCCGGGGAAGCGCGTCGGCTGGACGAAGCCGTCAAGGTCGTCGATCTCGAAGACGAGGTAGGCGTGCAGGCCGGTGCGGGCGCCGGGCACCTCGCCGTCGCCGCGATCCTCGGGGCAGATCGCTTCCCAGGAGGCGCGGTCGTCGGGGTGGCCGGCCAGGTCGAGAATCAGGACCCGTTCTTCCCGGCGAGCAAAGCAGCGGGCCAGGGCCTCGACGAGCCAGGCCGAGCCAATCTCGCGGTTCATCGTGCTGAAGAGGACCAGGCCGGTCGAGCGGTCGATGGCCTGGCGAAGCCGCAGGGCCAGCAATCGCAGGGTCGGGTCGTCCAGCGCCCCTGGAGACGTGGACGACGCCAGGGCCGGCGGAGCCAGACGTCCCAGGATCGGCAGGCCGAGCTTCCAGGCGGTCTCCGAGGCGTCGGCCCGCGGCCATAGCACCGTGTCCACTAGCAAAAGCAGGCCCAGGGTCAGCACCAGACCGCCGGCCGTCCCTCCCAGGACCAACATCTTTTTGTTCGAGGAGACCGGGTAAGGACCGGGCGTGGCCGGCGTGACGATTGAGAATTCCTGGGTCTTGATCGCCCGCAACTGCCGAAGCGCCGAGAGTTCGGTCTGGACCTCGCGGCGCTCTCCCTCGGCGGCGTCGGCCGCGGCGGCCAGGGCCCGGTATTGCTGCTGGAGACCCATCAGGCGGTCGGCCTCTCGTCGCTTCGCCTCCAGAGCGGTTTTCAGTTGCGCGCTCTCGGTCCGGTTGGACGTGAGGTCGAGGTCGATCTCCAGTTGCTTGAACTGGGTATGGTCGACGTTGGCGGTGCTCTTGGTCTTGGATGCCCCCTTGGGGACGACCACCTTGTCCAGCCGTTCCAACTCGCCACGCCACTGGCGGATGTCGTCGGATTCCACCAGTTGCGCCTTGAGGGCCTCGACCTCCGAGCGAGCCTCCTCCACGGCCGTTCGCGAGGTGACCCCTTGCCTCGCCAGTTTCAGGGTCCGTTCGTAATCGGCCTCCTTGGCGACCAGCTTGGCCCGGACCACCGCCTTCATCCGTTCCCCCTCGATCAGCTCGCGAAGGCGTTCCTGACGGCGGCGGTTGACGTCCATCGTCTCCTCGGCGGCCTCGACCCCCTTGTCATCAGGAGAGGGCTCGGCCTTGGCCAGCGCCTTCATCGCTTCCATGTGCTCGACCATCTTCTGTCGCTGGGCCATGAGGTCGGCCTCGGCGCGAGTGGTCCGGTCGGCCTCGGCCTCCAGCACCTGAATTTCCTGGTTGAGCCGGACCAGATCCTTGGCGACGTCGCCGGTCTTCTCACGGCGTGAGAACCGGTCCAGGGCCTCGTCGGCAGCGCGGGCGCGGGCCTGGCAGGCCTCGTCGTGGATGGCGATGTCGGCGATGTAGTCGTCGAGCTTTGCGCGACGAAGCCCGGCGACCTGGTCGCGGAACACCTCCATCAAGCGGTTGACCATCTCCGACGACTGGCGAGGCTCGGCCCACTTCAGTTGAAATTCGACCATCTTGGTTCCGGTCGGGACGCTGACCTTGAAGAGGCGGTCCAGCAGGTCGGCGGGGACCTTCAGTTGAAATTCCTTCTGGAGGTCGCGAAGGTTCCCTGGCGACTTGGCCAGGGCCACCAGGGTTTTCAGGTCGGGCGGGGTATACATCCCGTTGGACTCGGGCCCGGTCAGCGGGGTGTACAGCAGAGTGCCGTCGGCCTCCCAGGTCGCGGTGGCGAAGCGCATCCCGGCGGCGACGGCCAACGCCAAACTCGCGGCGCAGCCGGCGGCGAAGAGGATCCGGTGGCGACTGAGCATCATCAGGAACTTGCGCGGCAGACCATCGAGCGGGCCACCGTTGGGGGCCGAGGCTCGGCGCGCGGGCCGTCCGTGGTGCGAGCGGGAAATCTCCAGGAGATCAGCCACCGAGGCCCCCTCTGTCGGACACCGACGGAACCCGCCCCCAGCCGCCCCGGACCACCATTTCCAGCAGGAACAGGGCGTTGCTCGCGTAGCGGCGGGCCAGGCGGCGGGGCTCCAGGGCCAGTCGGAAGGCCCACTCCAGGCCCGTGCGGCGGACCCAGTTCGGCGCGCGTCGCACCCGCCCCGCGGCGAAATCCAGCGACGCCCCCACCTGGAAGGTCACCGGTACCCCCAGCTCCTCGGCAAGACGGGCCAGCCACAATTCCCCTTTGGGTTGACCGAAGGCCACCAGCAGGATGTCCGGCCGTGCCTGCCGAATTCGCTCCACCAGGGCCCGCTCCTGGGCCGCGTCGGGCTGGGGTTGAAACGGGGGTGACTCAACCCCCACGATCCGCAGACCGGGGCAACGCCGTCGCAGGTTCGCCGCGGCCTGCTCGCCGACGCCGGGGGCGCCTCCCAGAAGGAAGACGCCGAAGTCGCGGTCGGCGGCCAAATCGGCCAGGTCGAACAGGAAGTCCGAGCCGGCGACCCGCTCGGGCAACGGACGATCCAGCCCCCGAGAGGCCCAGACCAGCGGCATCCCGTCGGCCAGAACCAGCGCCGCGGTCTCATTGAACCGCCTCAGCGCGGGGTCTCGACAGGAAAGCATCGCGTAGTTCAGGTTGGCCGAAACCAGGTGCGAGGGCGTCCGAGCCTCGACCAGCCGGCCGACGGCCTCGACCGCCTGAATCGACGTCAAGGGCGAGAACGGCAGGCCCCAAACCCACGTCGGCCTCGGGCGTGTCGAGGGGTTTGGCCGGGGCGAAGACCTCGGGGCCGACCGCGACGGTTGTTGCTGCAGCTCAATCGACATCGTCCGGGCCCCCCAATCCGCTCCCTGATCTCCGCCCGTAGGCCGCAACGTAACCTAGGTTGCAATCGCCGGAGGTGACGGCGGGTCGCCCGGGAATGGCCGGGGACCGCGACGGGCGCGAGGGAGGGGTCGGATGCGCATCGCGATGATCTTGCCCGGGTTGGGGCGGGTCCAACGGGGGGCCGAGACCGCCTTTCTGGAACTGGGGCGGCACCTGGCCGGCTCGCCCGGCGTCCGCGTCGAGCTGTTCGGCTCGGGCGACCGGGGCGTCGGCGACCTGCCCATCCACGCGGTCGGCTGCACCCCCCGCGAGCGCTTCGAGGGCTGGCCCCGCCTGCCGGCCTTCCGCACCGAATGCCACTACGAGGAATTTACATTCGCCCGACGCCTGGCCCGCTCCGGGGCCTTTCACGCCGAGGCATTTGACGTGGTGCTCAGTTGCACCTATCCGCACGTCAACTGGTATCTCCGCCGGGTCGGCCGGGGCTCACCGCTGCGACACGTCTTCGTGACCCAGAATGGCGACTGGATGTGCCGGGCCGACTCGCGAGAGTTCCGCTTCTTTCGCTGCGACGGCCTGGTCTGCATCAACCCCGACTATTACGACCGCCACCGGAACCGCTATCCCTCGGCCCTGATCCCCAACGGCGTCGACGCGAGCCTGTTCCGCCCCCGGACCAATTCCGAGGGCTGGCCCGGCGGCGGTCGCGTCGTCTTGATGGTCAGCGCCCTGATCGGCTCGAAGCGGGTGGCCGACGGCGTGAGAGCCGTCGCGAAGGTGCCGGGAGCTTCCCTGTTGCTGGCCGGCGACGGGCCCGACCGCGCCACCATCGCCGACCTCGCCGCCGAGCTGCTGCCCGGCCGTCACGAGCTCTTGGGCAACGTCCCCCGAGAGCGGATGCCAGCGCTTTACGGTCGAGCCGACGCCTTCCTGCACATGAGCCAGGACGAACCGTTCGGCATCGTCCACCTGGAGGCCGCCGCCTCGGGACTGCCGCAGGTTGCCCACGACGGCCCGGTCCCCCGCTGGATTCTCGGCCCGACCGGCCTCTACGCCAACACCTCCAACCCCGAAGCCGTCGCCCTGGCCCTGGCCACGGCCCTGGACCCCGTCGTTGGTCCGTCGCTGGGGGCCGCGGCTCGGCTTCGCGTGGCCCAGGGCTGGACCTGGCGAGAGCAGGCCGAAAAGTACCTGGCGTTCTTCCAAACCCTGGACGCCGCGCCCTCCGAGCCGGCGAGACCCCGAGGCCCCTTGAGCCATGATCTCCCTCGTCATCGTCAGCTACAACACGCGGGACCTGCTGGCCCAATGCCTCCGGTCGATCGCCCGTCATGAGCCCAACGCCCAGGTCGTCGTCGTCGACAACGCCAGCCGAGACGGCTCGGCCGAGATGGTCCGCGACGAGTTCCCCGGCGCCTTGCTGCTGACCCCCGGGGCCAACCTCGGTTTCGCCGCGGCCAACAACCTCGGCCTGGCCCAGTGCCAGGGCGAATTCGTCGTTCTGCTGAACTCCGACACCGAGCTTGAGGACGACTCTCTCTCGCGAGGCGCCTCCTGGATGCGTGCCCACCCGGAGGTTGGGGCCCTGAGCCCCCGCCTGATCGGCTTCGACGGCCAGCCACAGCGAGCCCTCTACCGATTCCCGACGATCGGCCGCCGCTGGAGGGCCGCCCTGCGATTGCCCACCGGGCCCGAACCGACCGGCGAGGCGGCCGACGGCTGGCTGGCGGGCACGGCCTTGATGATCCGCCGAGAGGCGCTCGAATCCGTCGGCGGCGGCCTGGATGACGCCTTTTTCATGTACTGGGAGGACGCCGACCTGTCGATGCGCCTCCGACGCGCCGGCTGGACGCTCGCCGAATTCCCCGACGGCCACGTCAAGCACTTCGGAGGCGCCAGCGGCGGGGGGCTCGATTCCGCGCGTCGCGGAGACCTTCACGCCTGGTACGTCTGGGGAGAGCACCGCTGGTTCGCCAAGCACCGGCCTCGCCTCGAATCGGCGGCGTTATGGTTCCTGGACGTCCTGGAAGTTCCGCGAAAGCTGGCGCGAGCGGCTATCCGTGAAGGCAGACGTTATGAAGCGGTTCAGGCTCGCGTCCAGGCCCGAGTTCTCCGTGGACGATTAACCGGAGGCGCCCCGTCCCGTCCCACCGCCACGTCGCCGGCTTCGGCCCCCTTGGGACTCGTTCGGTCCACTCCGGCGACGGCCGGATCGCGGGGCTGAGGGCGGGATTTTCCTCAACCCAGGGTAGGGGCCGCGGATGTTTTACGGGCTGTTCCTGCTGGTCCTGGTCGCGTCGGCGGTGGTCACGCATCGGCTCGGGGCGAGACCCGCGCTTTGGGCCTGCTGGCCCCCGGCTCTGCTGCTGCTGCCGGTCTGGCTGGCGGCGGGGATGGGTGCCTTGCTGCTGGACCTGCGCACCGCCGCGGCGGCCGGCGTCTTGCTGGGAGGCGTTTCGGCCTGGCTGGGGAAGTGGCCGAGCCGCTGGTTGTTCTCCGACGTCCTGGTGGTCGTGCTGACGGCCACGCAGGTCGTCTCCGAGTACAAGGTTGGTATCTTCGGCACCTTGACCGTCCCCGAACTGATCCGGTCGTGGGCCCTGCCCTACTTCCTCGGCCGGTTCTTTCTCGGCTCCGCGTCCGAGTTGCAAGGGGCCCTGCGCCCGTTCTGCAAGGCGATGGTCGGGCTCTCGGCCTTCGCCATGTTCGAGTCGGTCACCAAACTCCACCTCGTCAACAAGGCCCTGGGCAAGGTGTACGGGGTTCTGGAACAGGGCGAGGGTTACCGGATGGGTCTGAAGCGGGCTCAGGGGATGACCGACCACCCGATCTTCTTCGGCATGATGCTGGTCCTGTTCCTCCCCTGGGCGATGACCGCCGCGGGCCTGGCGAAATCAGGCCGAGACACGCCCCGCTGGTGGAAGGCGGTCCCCTGGCTGATGGGCGGCGCCTTGTTCGGCACCGTGTCGCGGGGACCGCAAATCTCGGCCCTGGCCACGGTGTATGTCGCCACGTTTTTCGCCCGGCCGAAATGGCGGGTGGCGATGGCTTTGCTGGCGATCGTCGGCGGCACGGCCGTTTACACCGGCCGGGAACTCGTCATGGACCAGTTGCAGAAGGCCATCGCCGAGGAGGATGAGGAACCCATCTACGTCAACATCGACGGCGAGGAGGAACTCTACACGGGCACCCGCCACCGGGTCTTGCTGTTCAAGGTCTACGCCGAGGCCCTGGCCAACGCCGGCCTCTTCGGCTACGGCCTCCAGATGACCGGCATCGACCTGGAAGAGTCCCTGGCCCAGCGGTTCGGGTCGATCGACTCCACCTACGTGATGTTCTACCTCCAACGGGGCTATTCCGGGGTGGTGCCGTTCGTGCTGCTGGAACTGTGCACCCTGGTTCAACTGGGAGGCGTGGCCTGGAAGGGTCGCGGACCGGTGGCGGGCCTGGCCGGCGCGATGTTCGGCGCGATGGCCGCCGTCGACGTCGGCCTGTTCACCAGTTGGTTCGCCCCCGACTTCGGCACCGTCTGGCTGTTCCTGGCCGGGTTCGCCGCCAACCTCGCCACCCTGCCCCAACCCGAGGACGACCCGCCCCCGTCGTCGGCCAGGGCCCGCGTGATCCAACGGCGACGCCCGTCCCCGCGGATCACGCCCCCCCAACCGCGTCCTAGGGTTGGCAGGAAGGAACCGACTGGCCCCTCGATCGAGGCCCGACCGTGATTGACCGCGACCGTGACCCCTCGCCCCGCCTGCTGGTGATCTCCCCCGTCAAGGACGAGGCGGAGTACCTCGGCCGGACGATCCGCTGCATGGAGGCGCAGGAATGCCGCCCCACCCACTGGATTCTCGTCGACGACGGCAGCAGCGACGCCACCGGCGCCATTGCCGACGAGGCGGCCCGCCGTCACCCGTGGATCGAGGTTCTCCACCGACCCCCCGGCACCGCCCGAAGGGTTGGCCCAGGAGTGATCGAGGCGTTCTATGCCGGCCTCGCCCTGGCCGACCTCGACGATTATGACTACGTTTGCAAGCTCGACGGCGACATCGAGTTCGCCCCCGGCTACTTCGCCGAGCTGTTCCGCCGCTTTGACGCCGACCCCCGCCTGGGAACTCTCAGCGGCAAGGCCCACATCCCCGTCGGCGGCCGGTTCGTCCTGGAACGGACCGGCGACGAGTTCTCCCACGGTGTCGCCAAGCTGTACCGCGTCGAGTGCTTCCGGGCCATCGGCGGGTTCGTCCGCCAGGTGATGTGGGACGGCATCGACTGCCACCGCTGCCGGATGCTCGGCTGGAAGGCGGGCAGCACGCCCGACCCTGACTTGAAAATCCTCCACCTGCGTCAGATGGGCTCGTCGTTCAAGAGCGTCTACCACGGACGGATGCGCTGGGGACGCGGGCAGTACTTCATGGGCACGCACCCGCTTTACCTCCTGGGGATTGCCGCCTACCGGGCGCTGGAACGTCCCTGGCTGCTGGGCGGGCTTTGTCTGATGGCGGGCTACGCGGGGGCGTGGATCAAGGGGATGCCCCGTTACGACGACCCCGACTTCCGCCGCTTCCTGCACCGCTGGCAACTCGCCGAACTCGGCCATCGCCTGGGGGGTCAGCGCTCCGAACCGGAACCGTCCACACCGCCGGCGGCCGTCCCGTCCCCCGCTCACCGACGCCCTCTGGCCGGCAAGGTCTCACCGTGAGCCTCGTCGCCGAGCCAATCCTCCAGGACGACCCGCCCGACTCCCCGGAACCCGATGCCGGGCGGATTCGGAGGGCCGGATTGCGCGGGATCGGCTGGACCAGCCTGGCCCAACTGGTCGGCATGGCGATCAAGCTGGCCAGTAACCTGATCTTGACCCGCTTGCTGGCTCCCGAAGCCTATGGCCTGTTCGGCACGGCGATGGCGGTGGTCACGACCCTGGAATGGCTCTCCGACCTGGGGATTCAGCCGGCCCTGGTCCGCCTGCCCCGGGGGGCGAGCCCCAGCTACCTGCGGACCGGCTGGTGGCTGGGCTTCGGCCGGGGCGTGGGGCTCAGCCTCGTCGCGGCGATGCTGTCGTGGCCGCTGTCGAAAGCCTACGGCCGCCCCGAACTGTTCCCGATCCTGCTCGCCCTGGCCGCCCGCCCGGCGCTCTACGCCCTGCGCAGTCCGGGGATGCCCGCCCTGCGCAAGCGTCTGGATTACCGGGCGATCTTCGTCGACGAGGTCGTTCAGATCGTCGTCGGCACCGGCCTGACCATCGCCCTGGCCTGGGTCGCTCCCTCGCCCGGGGTGATCGTCGCCGGGACGCTTGCCGGCGCGGGGGCCGGGGTGGTCATCTCCTACATCCTCTGTCCGATGACCCCTCGACGAGACTGGGACCCCGAGGCGGCCCTCGGCATCGCCCACCTGGGCCGTCAGGTGTTCGTCAACACCCTGGTCATGGCCCTGTGGCTGAACCTGGACCGTCTGTTGGGGTTGCGTCTCGCTACCGAGGCCCAGATGGGGCTCTACGCGGTGGCCTGGAACCTCGCCGCGGTGGCCGAGGGCCTGGTGACTCGCGCCTGCGACGTCTACTACTCAATGCTCGCCCGCCGAGACGGACCCGAAGCCCAGGCCGCCTGGCACCGAGAGGTTTGCGGGCGGGTCGTCTCCTGGGGGATGCCCCTGATGGCCCTGGGCGTTGTCGCCGCCCCGGCGACGGTCCGACTCCTGTACGACTCGCGTTACGCCGGCGCGGCCCCGCTCCTGGCCCTCCTGGCCGCCCGGTTGATGGTCCGGACACTGGGCCAGGTCCAGTTCCAGTACCTGCTGGCGCTGGGAGAAGTTCGGTCAGCCACCCGCGCCTATGTCGTCGCCCTGGTGGTGCAGGCGGCCAGCCTGGTCCCCTTGGCTCATGCAATGGGAGTCGCCGGCCTGGCAATGGCGGGTCTCCTCTCGACGGCGGCCCTCACGGCCACGCAATCCGTTGGCCTGGCCCGTCGCGGCGACCCGAGCCTGAGACAGTTTGGTATCACGACGGCATGGATGGTCGTCGCGTTGACCGTCGCCTGGAACTGCGGCTGAGCCCCCCGCCGCCGACCCCACGGTAAGCAAGACGGCCTCGCTTTGAGGGATACGTCGTTCGGCCCCCGGCCCGATCGGCTCGGGTGCTGGCCCGATCCTTGACAATCTGTTCCGAACGGGTAAACTGGATCGGAGGTTGCGGATCAGCGAAGCTACAGGATTTGCGCCCGACCTGACCCCCCCTTCTCCCCGTATTGTAACGCTCGGAGGTCGGTTCGTCGAGGTGTGGCCTCGGTCGACGGCCGTCGGGCCCGGGCGATTGCATCCCCCGAGGGGGGCGGTTCGCTGGGTTCCGCGGACTCCAGGAGGTCGAGGCATGGCCGACGATCGCGTCGAGGGCGAGCCGACCCTGAAGGTCGTCCTGAATGAGGAAGGGCAGTACTCGATCTGGCCGGCCGACCGCGAGGCGCCTGCTGGCTGGAGCGAGGCGGGCAAGGTTGGCTCGCGAGAGGAGTGCCTGGCGCACATCGAGACCGTCTGGACCGACATGAGGCCCGCCAGCCTGCGCAAGGCGATGGCGGGGTCTCGCTGATGTCGACCCGGATGGATTGATCCCGACAGGCTCCGGCCTGGCCCGCCGGGCCGCGCCGGCGAGTCGGCCCGGAAACGGAGGATCGGACCCGACCCGAGGAGGCCCGCGACCGGCTCGCCTGGTAACCCCGCGATGCACATCATCGACTCAAAGCCGAAGTCTCCCCCCGCCGCTGAACCCTCCTCCTTCGTCGAAATCCTCCGCCGAGCCGCGTCCCTCCGCCCCGACCGGCGGCTTTACGCGTATCTCGCCGATGGCGACGCCGACGAGGTCCAGCAGACCTACGGCGAACTCGACGGTCGCGCCCGAGCCGTTGCCGCCCGCCTCCAGAGCGCCAGCCTGGCCGGTCGGCGCGCCCTGCTGGTCTACCCACCGGGCCTGGAGTTCCTTGCCGCCTTTCTGGGCTGCCTCTACGCCGGGGTCGTGGCCGTTCCCGCCTACCCCCCTCGCAAGAACCGGCCTCCGACGAGGTTGCGGGGGATCGTCGACGACGCCCGCCCCTCCGCCCTGCTGACCGGCTCGGACCAGTTGTCCGAGGCCGAAACCTGGGCCGCCGCGGTCCCTGGCCTGGCTGCGCTGCCCAGAATCGCCACCGACGTCATCCCCGTCGCCGAGGCCGACTCCTGGAGAGACCCCGGCGTCGGCCGCGAGACCCTGGCCTTCCTCCAGTATACCTCCGGGTCGACCGCGGCCCCCAAGGGGGTGATGATCTCCCATGGGAACCTGCTGCACAACTCGTCGGTGATCGCCGGGGCCTTCGCCGCCAGACCCGAGGATCGCGGCGTCTTCTGGCTGCCGCTGTACCACGACATGGGCCTCATCGGCGGGGCCTTGCAGACGCTTTTCTGCGGAGGGTCGAGCCTCCTGATGGCGCCGGCGGCGTTCCTCCAGCGGCCGGCTCGCTGGCTCCAGGCGATTTCCCGGACCGGGGCGACGATCAGCGGTGGGCCGAACTTCGCCTACGACCTGTGCGCCCGCAAGGTGACCGACGAGCAAAAGGCGACGCTGGACCTGAGCCGCTGGCGGGTCGCCTTCAACGGCGCGGAACCGTTGAGGGCCGAGACCCTGGAGCGCTTCGCCGAGGCGTTCGCCCCCTGCGGCTTCCGGGCCGAGGCCGCCCTGCCCTGTTACGGTCTGGCCGAGGCGACGTTGATGGTCGCCGCCAAGCCGGCCGCGGCGCCACCGTTGATTCTGAGGGTTGACCCCGCCGCCCTGGGTCGGGGCGAGGTCGTCCCCGTCGACACTATTAATAAGGTAGGGCGAGAGCTCGTCGGCAGCGGTCGAGGCGCCTCCGACCAGTCGACCGTCATCGTCGACCCGGAACGCCTGGCCCTTTGCCCCGACGGCAAGGTTGGCGAAATCTGGGTCGCGGGACCGAGTGTGGCTCAGGGCTACTGGGGCCGGCCCGAGGCGACCGCCGCCACCTTTGGCGCGACCTTGCCGAACGACCTCCGCCGGTTCCTCCGCACGGGCGACCTTGGCGTCCTGCGCGACGGCGAACTGTTCGTCACCGGCCGCTTGAAGGACCTGGTCATCCTGGGCGGTCGGAATGTGTACCCCCAGGATGTCGAGTGGGTCGCCGGCCGTAGCCACCCGGCATTGCTGCCCGAAGGGTCGGCCGCGTTCGCCGTCGAGGTGGAGGGGACCGAGGCCCTGGTTCTCGTCCAGGAGGTCGACCGCACCCGGGGGTTGGATCATGAGGAGGTCGCCCGCGCGATTCGCCGGGCCGTCGGCGAGGAGTTCGACCTCGACCTGCTGGACGTCTGCCTCGTCCGGGCGTTGAGCATCCCCAAGACTTCCAGCGGCAAGGTTCAGCGAGCGGCCTGCCGGGACGCCTACCTCAACGGCGATCTGGAACGAGTTGGACCCCCCGCCCCAGAGAAGGCCAAAGCGCGGGCCGAACCGCCGACGGACCGCCTCGTCGTGGACGCGGCGGGGCTGCGCCGCTGGCTGGCGACCCAGATCGCGTCGAGGCTGGGAATCTCGCCATCGGGGGTCGACGTCCGCGAGCCGTTCGCTGGGTTCGGTCTGGGGTCGATGCAGGCGGTCGCCCTGGCGGGGGAACTGGAGGCGTTCCTCGGCCGAGACCTGCCGGCGACCCTTTTGTACGAGTATCCGACCATCGAATCCCTGTCCGCCCACCTCGCCCCGTCGGCGGCGGCCTCGGCTCTCGAAGTCGTGCCAGTGGCGAACGATGACGAAGCCGACCGGGTGGCGATCGTCGGCATCGGCTGCCGGTTCCCGGGCGCCGATGGTCCCTCGGCGTACTGGGCCTTGCTGAGGGACGGGGTCGAGGCCATCGGCGAAATCCCCGCGTCTCGCTGGGACGTCGAGGCCCATTACGACCCCGACCCCGATGCCCCCGGCAAGATGAACGTCCGTCGCGCGGCCTTTTTGGATCGGGTCGACTGCTTCGACGCCGAGTTCTTCGGCGTTTCCCCCCGAGAGGCCAAGCACGCCGACCCCCAGCAACGCCTCTTGCTGGAAGTCGCGTGGGAAGCCCTGGAGGATGCCGGGCAGGACCCGGGCCGCCTGGCCGGCGAGGGGGTGGGCGTTTACGTCGGCCTCTCGACGCAGGATTACCGACGGCTGTATGGCGACGACCTTGGACCGGGCGGTTCCTACGCGGTGGCGGGCAACGCGGCGAGCATCGCGGCCAACCGCGTCTCCTACGCGTTGGATTTGCGGGGACCGAGCCTGGCGGTGGACACGGCCTGTTCGTCGTCGCTGGTGGCGGTGGATCTGGCGTGCCGGGCGATCCGCTCGGGCTCGGTGCCGATGGCCCTGGCCGGCGGCGTCAACCTGATCCTGGCGCCGGAGGTGATGACCGGGTTCGCCAAGGCGGGGTTCCTGTCACCCACGGGGACCTGTCGAGCCTTTGGAGCGGGGGCCGACGGTTACGTGCGGGGCGAAGGGGTAGGCGTCGTCGTGCTCAAGCCCTTGGCCCGCGCCCGGGCCGATGGCGACCCGATCTACGCGGTGATCCGCGGCAGCGCCGTCAACCAGGACGGCCGCACCAACGGTCTGAACGCCCCGAGTCGCTCGGCGCAGGAGGACGTTCTTCGGGCCGCCTGCCGGGACGCGGGAGTCAAACCGTCGTCGTTGCACTATGTCGAGGCCCACGGGACCGGAACCCTCCTGGGCGACCCGATCGAGGCGAGGGCCCTTGGCACGGTGCTGGGACCGGGCCGGCCGGCGGATCGACCGTTGCGAATCGGCTCGGCCAAGGCGAACCTCGGACACATGGAAGCCGCCGCGGGGGTCGCGGGCCTCATCAAGGCGGCCCTGGCGATCCGTCACCGAGCGATTCCGCCGAGCCTGCACGCCCAACCGCCCAACCCGCATATCCCCTTCGCTGAACTCGGCTTGCGGGTCTCTTCCGAGCTAGAACCCTGGCCGGACGAGGGCACGCCGCCGCTGGCGGGGGTCAGCTCGTTCGGCTTCGGTGGGACCAACGCTCACGTCATCCTCGAAGGGGTCGAACCCACGACGGCTGGGATTGGCCTCGACGGCGAAACGGGCGGGGCGAGGCTTCTGCCCCTCTCGGCCCGGGACCCCGGCGCCCTCAGGGACCTGGCCCGGTCCCACGGCGACCTCCTGGCGGCCGACGCGGTGGGCCTGGCCGATGTTTCGCATACCGCCGGCGCCCGACGGGGTCACCACGACCACCGGCTCGCCGTGGTGGCGGCTTCCGCGGGCGAGGCGGCCGAGGGGCTCGACGCCTTCCTCCGAGGCGAGGACCGACCCGGCCTGTCGGTCGGCCGCCGACCGCCCGGCGGGACGCCCGGCGTGGTCTACGTCTTCTCGGGACAGGGAGCGCTTTGGCCCGGCATGGGGCGGGATCTGCTGGAATCGGAGCCCGCCTTTCGCCAGGCGGTCGAGCGTTGCGACGAGGTGTTCCGAGGTCTGGCCGGCTGGTCCCTGGTGGACGAGCTGCGGGCCGCCGGCGCGTTGTCGAAGCTGGCTCATGCCGACTACGCCCAGCCGTCGACCTTCGCGCTGCAAGTCGGCCTGGCGGCGCTTTGGCGGTCGTGGGGCGTGCGGCCCTCGTCGGTGGTCGGCCATAGCCTGGGAGAGATCGCCGCGGCTCACGAGGCCGGCGCGCTGGGCCTGGAGGACGCGCTTCGGGTCGTCCACCACCGGTCGCGCTTGATGCAGCAGGTCGCCGGCCTGGGCAAAACCGCCGCGCTGGGCGTCCCCGCCGACGAGGCCGCCCGCCTGCTGGAACCTTTCGGTGGCCGGCTGGGGATCGCGGCGATCAACGGACCGGCCGCGACGGTGGTCTCGGGCGACGGCGCGGCGGTGACGGAGCTGGTCCGGTCGCTCCGAGGTCGAGACATCCTGGCCCGGGTCCTGCCGGTCGACCAGGCCTTTCACGGGCCGGGGATGGAGGCGATCCGCGGCCCTTTGGTCGAGGCCCTGGCCACGATCACCCCAAGCGACGCCGTCGTCCCGTTCGTCTCCACCGTGACCGGCGCGCCGATGTCCGGTCGCGACCTGACCGCCGAACACTGGGGGCGGAACCTTCGCGACCCGGTTCGCTTCGCCGAGGCCGTTGAGTCGCTGGCCGCCGAGGGGGCCGAGACGTTCCTGGAGATCGGCCCTCATCCATCGCTGGGCGGCCCGATCGCCGAGATCCTGCGAAGTCGGGGCGTTTCGGGCACGGCGCTGGCCTCTCTGCGACGCGACGAGGGGGGACGCCCGGCGCTCCTGAGGTCGCTGGCCGAGCTTTATGCGTTGGGGGCCGATGTCGACTGGACGGGGGTGAACCGCCAAGGGCGGCACGTCGCCTTGCCCACCTATCCCTGGCGTCGAGAGCGGCACTGGCTCGACGCCCCGGCCCGTCGACCCTCGGCGGCTCGCATTCATGCCAATGGCAATGGCCACGCCAATGGGAATGGCCACGGCAATGGCAAGCGGCGGTCGGTGGTCGAGGACGTTTCGGACCTGCTTCATGAGGTCCGCTGGGAGCCTCGGGAGCGGGGTTCGTCGGCGACAACGACTACGGATGGGGGTCACTGGTTGATCCTGGGGGAAGCCGCGCACTTCGGCCCGGCCTTGCGGGCGGAGTTTGCCCACCGAGGGGCGACGTGGGTGCTGGCCCGGCCGACCGAGGCGGGACGGCTCGCGGGCGACACCGGGTATCGCGGGGTGTTGAGCCTTTGGGCGGGAGTGGCCGAGACGTCCTTGGCCGAGCGTTGCGCTTCGACCCGGCAGCTGGCCAGGGACTTGAAGGGATCAGCTCGCTTGTGGGTCGTGACGGTCGGGGCGCAACCGGCCGTCGAGGGGACCGGTCGAGTCGTTCCGGAGCAGGCCGTCGCCTGGGGCCTGGGGCGGTCACTGGCGCTGGAAGTGCCGCGGGCCTGGGGCGGGTTGATTGACCTGGACCCCGACGGCGGGCCCGACCCGGCCGCCGCGCTGGCCGAGGAGTTGTTCGCCCCCGACGGCGAGGACCAGGTGGCGCTGCGGGGGGGCCAACGGCTGGTGGCGCGATTGTGCCTAAGGGCGGCTTCGGGGCGTCCGTCGCGGAGCCTGGAACTGCGGCCCGAGGGGACGTACCTCGTCACCGGGGGATTGGGCGAGGTCGGCCTGCGGTTGGCCCGTTGGCTGGCCGAGCGAGGGGCGCGTCGGCTGGTGTTGCTGGGTCGTCGGCCGTTGCCCGACCGCTCCGCCTGGGATGGCATGGCGGCGCAAGACCCGGCGTGCCGGGCGGTGGCGGTGGTGCGCGACCTGGAGCGTCGGGGGGTTTCGGTGACGACTGTCGCCGCGGACGTGGCCGATGAGTCGGCGATGGTCGCGGCCCTGGCCGGCTTGCGGCGGTCGCTCCCGGCGCTGAGGGGGATCGTCCACGCCGCCGGGATCGACGCCGAGGGGTCGGGCTCGGCCGAGGACTTCCGCCTGGCACTTCGGCCCAAGGTCGCCGGCACCCGCATCCTCCACGCCCTGACCAAGGACCTGCCGCTGGACTTCTTCGTTGTGACGTCCTCGGCCGCGGGCTTGCTGGGGGCCAAGGGCGGGGCCTACGCGGCGGCCAATCAGTACCTGGGCGCCTTCGCCCACCAGCGAGCGGCGGGGGGTCGGCCGACCTTGGCGGTCGATTTCGGCCCCTGGGCGGCGCGGGGGATGGGCGAGGCCGCCGGTCGTTCGCGGGCCTATCGCCTGCTGGGCATCGAGCCGATTCCCGCCGAAACCGCGCTTCGGGCGCTGGAACGATTGCTGGGCGAGGGGGCGACGCAGGCCGCGGTTCTGGCCGCCGACTGGGAAACCTTGAGGTTGCTCCACGGTCAGGGCGGTCGCCGGCTGCTGGCCGACCTTGGGCCGGGGATCGAGGCGAACGGGTCGGTGGCTCACTCCACGACCGCGCCGGCGTTGGTCGACTGGCGGGAGGGGTCTCGGGACCACCGTCGCCACCGGCTGACGGAGTACTTCCGTGAACGGGTCGCCGGGGTCTTACAACTGGCACCGGGGCGGGTCGAGGCGGACCGGCCGTTGGATGCGCTGGGGTTGGACTCGTTGATGGCGATCGAGCTGAAGGCGGGGATCGAGGCCGACCTTGGCACCGCCTTGCCGTTGGCGAGCTTGCTGGAAGGGCCGACCATCGCCCAGCTGGCCGACGCCGCCCTGGAGCGATTGGACCTGCCGGCGGCGGTGGCCACAACGGCGCCTTCGGCCGATCCGGTTTCCCACGATGGCGAGGCGCATCGGCTGTCGATTGGTCAGCGGGCGTTGTGGGCTCAGCATCAACTGGCTCCCGATGACGCCGCCCTCATCATGGCCGGCGCCGCGAGGATTCATTCGGGTCTGGACCTCGATGCCTTGCACCGGGGGCTCCAGACGTTGGTGGATCGGCACCCGTCGTTGCGGACGACGTTTGCCGTGGTGGGGGACGAGCCGGTCCAGCGGATCGCCGTGGCCTCGACGGTCGATTTCCGGGTCGAGGATGTCTCGACCCTGGACGATTCCGCGGCAATGGCCCGGCTCCAGGCCGAGGCCCGTCGGCCGTTCGACCTGGAAGTCGGCCCCCTGTTCCGCGCCCTGGCCTATCGACGGGCCGATGGCGGACACGACCTCTTGCTGGTGATGCATCACACCGTCGGCGACTTCTGGTCGATCGCCACGTTGATGCAGGAACTGGCCCGGGTCCATCGCGCCGATCTGTCGGGAATGCCGGCCGATCTGCCCCCTTTGACGATCACCTTGCCGGAGAACGCTCGCCGCCAGGCCGAGCGTCTGGCGGGGCCGGAGGGGGATCGCCTTTGGTCCTATTGGCGGGACCAACTGGCCGGGTCGTTGCCGATCTTGGACCTGCCGACCGACCGCCCTCGTCCGACGACTTCGGGACCTCGACGGGGGGCGACGCGGGCCTTGCGGCTGGGTCCGGAACTGGCCACGGCGGTCGCCGAACTGGGAAGGGCTCGGGGGGCGAGCCTGTTCGTCACCTTGCTGGCCGGGTTCCAGGTGTTGCTGGCGAGGCTTTCGGGGAAGGATGAAGTGGTCGTCGGGTCGCCGACGGCGGGTCGCGACCGTCCCGGACTGGGCGACGTCGTCGGCTACTTCGTCAATCCCTTGCCGTTGCGGGGGAGCCTGGCGGGCGACCCGACCTTTGAAGCGTTCCTCCGCCGGACCCGCAGGGTCGCGCTGGATGCCCTGGAGCACCAGGAGTTCCCCTTCCCCCTGATGGTCGAGCGGCTTCAGCCGGTTCGCGAGGCGGGCCGGACGCCGCTGTTCCAGGCGATGTTCGCGTTCCAGCAGGCGCAGAGGCTGGGGGCCGAGGGATTCTCGCCATTCGCGCTGCGGGAAGGGGGCTCTCGGCTGGACCTGGGGGACCTGGAGGCCGAGTCGCTGGCGCTGGGAGAGCGGGCCTCGCAGTTCGACCTGACGTTGATGGTGGCCGAGGAGGCCGGCGGGCTCGTCGCCTCCCTGGAGTACGACGTCGGGCTGTTCGACGAGGCGACCGCCACGAGGATGCTCGACCAGTACCGGACGCTGCTGGCCTCGGCCGCCGCCGATCCCGCCCGTCGCGTCTCGGACCTCGACCTGTTACCGAAGGCCGAACGCCGGCTGGTGGTCGAGACCTGGAACTCCATTGACGTGGGGGAGTTGCCCGAGTCGGCGACCGTGCTGGATGCGATCGGTCAACAGGCGTCGCGGCGGCCCGAGGCGTTGGCGTTGGCCTGCGGCGGTCGTCGGCTGACTTACGAGGAGCTGGATCGGGCTTCGGACCGGCTGGCGAGGCGTCTGCGAGCGGCCGGAGTTTCCGCCGAGGCTCGCGTCGCCCTGTTCGCGGGACGGTCGGTGGAACTGGTGGTCGGGGTGCTGGGGGTGCTCAAGGCGGGTGGGGCCTATGTGCCGATCGACCCGACCTACCCGGCCGACCGCGTGGCCGTGGTCCTGGACGACGCCCGGCCGGCGGTCGTCCTGGCCCAGCGGGCCTTGGTGGATCGGCTGCCGGACGGGGGCGGTCCTGTCGTGGTTCTGGAGGACGACTCGACCGAGTGGGGAGACGCCACGGTCGACCTGCCGACGGTTGTTCCCGGGTCGCTCGCTTACCTCATTTATACCTCGGGCTCGACGGGCCGACCCAAGGGGGTGGCGGTCACTCATGCCAACCTCGCCCGGTCGACCGAGGCTCGGCGGATTCGCTACCCGGAGCGGGTCGGCGGGTTCCTGATGCTCTCATCGTTCGCGTTCGATAGCTCGGTGGCCGGGCTATTCTGGACCCTGGCCGACGGTGGGGCGTTGATCTTGCCGGAGGATGGGTCGCACGCGGACCCAGGTCGGCTGGCGGCCTGGATCGACGAGCATCGGGCGACCCATGTCCTGGCGGTGCCGTCGCTTTACGCTTTGCTGTTGACCGAGGCGCCGGCCGGGTCGCTGGGAAGTTTGCGTCACGCGATCGTGGCGGGGGAGTCGTGTCCCCGGGCGTTGCCGGCGGCCCATCGGCGACGGCTTCCGGGCGCGAGTTTGTGGAATGAGTACGGGCCGACCGAGGCGACCGTCTGGTGCAGCGTCCATCGTTGTGAGGCGAGCGATGAGCCGGCCGGGGCGGTGCCGATCGGCCGGCCGATCCCGTTCGCCCGGCTCTATGTGCTGGACTCGCGGATGAGGCCGGCGCCGATCGGGGTGGCCGGCGAGTTGTATGTCGGCGGCGAGGGGGTGGCGCGGGGGTATCTGGGCCGACCCGACCTGACGGCCGAGCGGTTCGTGCCCGACCCATTCGGCCCGGCCGGTTCTCGGTTGTATCGCACGGGCGACCTGGCGAGGTGGACGGCCTCGGGGGTGCTGGATTACCTGGGAAGGGCCGATCATCAGGTCAAGGTGCGTGGGTTCCGGATCGAGCCGGGCGAGGTCGAGGCGGCGTTGGTGGCGCATCCGGTGGTGGTCTCGGCGGTGGTGGTCGTTCGCCGCGACGGGCCGGTTGGGGATGCCCGGTTGGTGGCTTATGTCGTGCCGGCGGATGGGGCCACGGTGGATGTGGAGGAGTTGCGGCGGTGGGTCGCCGGTCGGCTGCCGGAGTTCATGGTTCCCTCGGTCATCCAGCCGTTGGATGTCTTGCCCCTGATGCCCAACGGCAAGGTCGACCGGAATGCCCTGCCGGCTCCGGCACCTTTGGCGTCGTCGATGGTGGAATACGTGGCGCCCCGGAGCGCGGCGGAGGTGGTGCTGGCGGGGGTCGTCGCGGGGGTTCTGGGGCTGGAGCGGGTAGGCTCGGCCGATGACTTCTTCGCGATGGGGATGGACTCGATCCGGGGGATTCAGGTCGCCTCTCGGGCGAGGCAGGCGGGCCTGGCGATCGACCCCGGCGACCTGTTCCGGCACCGAACCATCGCCGAACTGGCGGCCTCGGCGCGGCCGGTGGTCGAGGCGTCTCGGCCGGCGGGCGAAGAGGTGATGAACCTGCCGGCGGAGTTCGATGGCGAGGATGTCCAGGACGCCTACCCGCTGTCGCCGTTGCAGGAGGGGATGCTGTTCCACGCCCTGCACGACCCCGAGTCCGGCGCCTATGTCCAGCAGTTGACGTGTACCCTCAATGGCGACCTGGACGGCCCGGCGTTCGAGGCGGCCTGGCGGCGGTTGGTCGAACGGCACGACGCCTTGCGGACCTCGTTCCACTGGGCCGACGCCGATCGGCCGGTTCAGGTCGTGGCGAGGCGGGCCGACCTGCCGATCGAGCGGGCCGACTGGCGAGACGCGGACGCCGAGACCCAGACCCTTCGCCTGGAACGTTACCTGGAAGCCGACCGGGCCAAGGGGTTCGTACCGTCGTGGTCGCCCCTGTTGCGGGTAGCGCTGTTCCGCACGGGAGAGGCCGAACATCGGCTGGCGTGGACCTGTCACCACATCCTGATGGACGGCTGGTGCCAGCCGATCCTGTTGAGAGAAGTCCTGGACGCCTACGAGGCCGAGAGGGCCGGGGTGGAGCCGATCTTCCCGGCGGTCCGGCCGTATCGGGATTACATCGACTGGCTGGGCGTTCAGGACACGGGCGAGGCCGAGGGGTTCTGGAAACGCTCGCTGGCCGGGTTCCGGTCGCCGACTCCGCTGCCGCCTGGCCCTCGCGAGGGGGAGCGTTCGGGCGCGATGGGGGATCGCGAGTGGATCTTGCCGGCGAGCTTGACGGCGGACCTGGCCGCGTTCGCTCGGTCTCACCGATTGACGATGAACACGCTGGTTCAGGGGGCCTGGGCGTTGCTGCTGGGCCGTTATGCCGGGCGGGATGATGTGGTGTTTGGAGCGGTGGTCTCGGGCCGTCCGGCGGAGTTGCTGGGGGTCGAGGCGATGGTCGGGCTGTTCATCAACACCTTGCCGGTGCGTGTGGCGCTTCCGCCGGACGCTCGGCTGTTGCCGTGGCTGGAAGGGTTGCAGGCTCGGCAGGTCGAGGCCCGGCGGTTCGAGGCGAGCCCGTTGGTGAAGGTGCAGGGGTGGTCGGACGTGCCCAGGGGCCGCCCTTTGTTTGAAACGGCGCTGGCCTTTGAGAGCTATCCCGTCGACCCCGGCCTGGATGTTCGTGCCGGCGGGTTGGGGGTGGGAACTCCCGAGGTTCGCGAGCAATCGACCATCCCGCTGACGCTTCTGGCCTTCCCCGGTGAACGCTTGCGACTGGTGCTCAACGCCGATGCTCGACGTTACGACGGCGAGACCCTGGACCGACTGCTGGGCCAGGTGCGGGTCCTGCTGGAAGGGTTCCTGGCTGGACCCGAGACGAGGTTGGACGACCTGCCAATGCTGACGGCCGCCGAGGAAGCGGCCCTGTCGCGCCGGGGGGTGTTGCCGCCCTCCCCGGCCGACGACCTGGATGGGCTGTCCGAGTCCGAACTTGACGCCCTGCTCGCGCAACTCTCCCCGAACCGCGAGGGATCTTTTCATGAGTAACCGCGCCACCAGCACCGCCACCCCGCTCTCGTCGGAGGAGAAGCGCGCGCTGGTCGCTCGCCTGCTTCGGGAGAAGGCCGCCGCCTCGTCCGCGGCAGGCTCGCGGTTCGAGCCGGTCTTCCGCCGGATCGAGGCCCAGGCCCGGCAAACCCCCGATGCCCCGGCGTTGACCTTTGGCGACGAAACGCTGAGCTATCGAGAGCTGGACGATCGGGCGAACCGGCTGTCCCGCCGGTTGCGGTCGCTGGGCGTCGCGCCGGGTGTGCTGGCGGGACTTTGCGTCGAGCGGTCGGCGGCGATGGTCGTGGGGGCGCTGGCGATCCTCAAGGCCGGAGGCGCGTATGTGCCGCTGGACCCCGGATTTCCCGAGGCCCGGCTGGCGTACATGCTGGACGACGCCCGCGCCGCGGTGCTGGTAACCGAGCGCGACCTTCAGGAACGCTTGCCGGCCGAGGGGGCGCGGGTCTTCTGTCTCGATTCAGACTGGGAGGGAATCGACGAGCCAGGGGGCGAGCCGCCGGCCCTGGAGGTTCACCCGGCCGAATTGGCGTATGTCATCTACACCTCGGGCTCGACGGGCAAGCCCAAGGGGGTGCAGGTCACCCACGGGGCGTTGACCAACTTCCTGAAGGGGATGCGGCAGGTTCTGGAGTTTGGCGAAACCGACGTGTTGCTGGCCGTCACCACCCTTTCGTTCGACATCGCCGCTCTGGAACTGTTCTTGCCGCTGTGTTGTGGGGGACGGGTCGAGGTCTTGCCCAAAGAGGTCGCTTCCGACGGGGCGAAGCTGGCGGCTCGGCTGAACGACTCGGGCGCGACGTTTCTTCAGGCGACTCCAGCGACCTGGCGGCTCTTGCTGGAGAGCGGCTGGTCGGGAACGCCGGGCCTGGCGATGCTCTGCGGCGGCGAAGCGTTGCCCCGGACGCTGGCCGACCGCCTTTTGCCCAAGGGGAAGGTTCTCTGGAACCTGTATGGGCCGACCGAGACGACCGTCTGGTCGTCGTCGGCGAAGGTTGAGGCCGGGGATGGGACGGTCACGATTGGTCGGCCGATCCTGGAGACGCAACTTTATGTGCTGGATGCCCGGCTGCGGCCGGTGCCTCAAGGGGTGGCCGGCGAGCTGTACATCGGTGGCGCGGGGCTGGCTCGGGGGTATTTGCGTCGCCCGGGGCTGACGGCCGAGCGGTTCTTGCCTGATCCGTTTGGCCCTTCCGGCGGTCGGATCTACCGGACGGGCGACCTGGCCCGCTGGCGGACCGATGGGTCGTTGGAATGCCTGGGACGGGTGGATCATCAGGTCAAGGTGCGTGGGTTCCGCATCGAGTTGGGTGAGATCGAGGCGGCGCTGGCGAAGCAGCCGGGCGTTCGCGACGTGGTGGTGGCGGCGAGGGAGGACCAGCCGGGGGATGTCCGCCTGGTCGCCTACCTTGTGCCGGCCGAGGGAGGTTCCCCGCCGGCCCCCGCCGACCTGAGACGAAGCCTGGCCGCGGGTCTGCCCGACTACATGGTGCCGTCGCTGTTCGTGACGCTGCCGAGCTTGCCCTTGACGCCCAACGGCAAGGTCGACCGCAACGCCCTGCCCGCCCCCGAGCCCACCCGCGCCGAGTCGGCCGTCGCGCCGCGCAACCCGGTCGAGGAGGCGCTGGCCGGCATCTGGGCCGAGGTGCTGGGGGCCGAGTCGGTCGGGGTCTTCGACGACTTCTTCGAGCGCGGCGGGCATTCCTTGCTGGCGGCGCAGGTGCTGGCCCGCCTGCGAGACGCCTTCGGGGTCGACCTGCCGCTGGCCGAACTGTTCGACGCGCCGACCGTCGCGGCGCAGGCCCGCATGGTCGAGCAGGCGCTACGGGCCGACGCGGGGCTGGCGGTGCCGCCGATCGGGCTGGCCGATCGCTCGGGGCCGATCCCCGCGTCGTTGGCCCAGCAACGGTTGTGGCTGACCGAGCAGATTGAGCCGGGCAACCCCGCCTATAACATCCCCTGCGTCGTGAGGATGGCCGGTGAGTTGGACGCCCCGGCGTTGGAGGCGGCGCTCAACGAGGTCGTCCGTCGTCACGAGGCGTTGCGGACGACCCTGGTGGCCGAGGGGGGCGTCCCCTGGCAGATCATCGCCCCGCCGTTCCGCACCCCCTTGACCCGGTTCGACCTGCGGGACCGCTCCGTCGCCGAGCGCGAGTCCGAAGCCCAGCGACTGATTCGCGAGGATGCCTCCCGCCCGTTCGACCTGGAGCGTGGCCCCCTCATCCGCGCCACCTTGCTGCGGTTGGCCGACGAGGAACACCTGGCCGTGGTGATGATGCACCACGTTGTGTCCGACGGCTGGTCGCTGGGGGTTTTGGTCCGCGAGGTTGGCCTTTTGTACGAAGCGTTCGCGGCCGGCAAGCCGTCCCCCCTGCCCGACCTGCCGATCCAGTACGCCGACTATGCCGTCTGGGAACGGGGCTGGTTGCAGGGGGAGGTTCTGGACAAGCACCTGACGTTCTGGAAGGGGCGGCTGGCGGGCCTGGCGCCTTTGTCGTTGCCGACGGACCGGACCAAGGCCGCCGGAAGGGGTGGTCGTCGGGGGATCGACCTGTCGAAGGAGGTCGCCCAGGGGTTGAAGGACCTGGGCCGCAAGGAGGGGGGGACGACGTTCATGACCCACCTGGCCGGGCTCCAGGCGTTGCTGCACCGCTACAGCGGGCAGGATGATTTCGCCGTGGGGACGCCGGTGGCGGGACGCATTCGGTCCGAGACCGAGCCTTTGATTGGCGACTTCGTGAACACGTTGGTCCTGCGTGGGACGTTCTCGGGCGACCCGAGTTTCCGGGAGTTGGTTCGCCGGGCCCGGAAGGAGTCGTTGGCGGCGTTCGCCCACCAGGACTTGCCATTCGAGAAGCTGGTGGCGGCAACCTCGACGACCCGAGAGGGGGGCCGCACTCCACTGTTCCGGGTGATGTTCGCCCCTCAGCAGGATGTTTTGCCGGGCGAGTTGGGTCTGCCGGGGTTGAAGATCAGTCCCGTGGAGATCGACAACGCCACGGCCAAGTTCGACCTGACCTTGGTGCTGGTCGAGGGGACCGGCGGGGCCTTGCGGGCGATCCTCGAATACGACGAGGGGCTGTTCGACGTGGCCACGGTGGACCGCATGCTCATTCACTACAAAACCCTGCTGGAAGGCGCGTTGGCCGAGCCGGATCAACCGGTCGGGCTGTTGCCGATGCTTTCCGAGGCCGAGAAGCGGCGGCTGTTGCGTCCTTGGGAGGCCGACGAGCCGGCCGTCGACGAACTTCCCGATCTGGAAGGTTTGTCGGAGGAGGAACTCGACGCCCTGCTGGGTGACCTCGGGGAAGAAGGGGGCCTCGGTTCATGAGTCGCGCCGCCCGTCCCGTCGCCAAACCGTCCGCCGAGGAGAAGCGCGCCCTTCTGGCCCGTCGCCTGCGAGAGCGTGGCGGCGGCGGGGGCGCGCCTCGGGATCGCCCGGCCGAGGCTCGGATGCATCGTCGGTTCGAGGCTCATGCGTCGCGAACTCCGGAGGCGATCGCCCTGACCTGCGAGGGTCGGCACCTGACCTACGCCGAGCTTGACGCCCGCGCCGATCGGTTGGCCCGTCGGCTGTTGGCGATGGGGGTGGGGCCCGAGGTCTTGGTGGGGCTTTACGCCGAGCGGTCGGTGGAGCTGGTCGTCGGCCTGCTGGCGGTGCTCAAGGCCGGCGGGGCGTACTTGCCGATTGACCCGGCCTACCCTCGAGAACGGCTGGCCTGGATGCTGTCCGACTCCGACGCCCCCGTCCTGCTGACCCAACGCCCTTTGCTGGACAAGCTCCCCGAGCACAACGCGGCGGTGATCTGCCTGGACGACCCCGACGACGAGGTCGTTGGCGAGGTCGAGGACGTTCGGGCCGATCCCCTCGGGGCCGACGGCCGGGGGTTGGCCTACGTCATTTACACCTCGGGCTCGACGGGCAAGCCCAAGGGGGTGCCGGTCACCCATGCCAACGTCGCGAGGCTGCTCGACGAGACGGGTGGTTGGTTCCGGTTCGGGCCGTCCGACGTGTGGACCCTCTTCCACTCGGCGGCGTTTGACTTCTCGGTCTGGGAAATCTGGGGCGCGCTGGCGCTGGGCGGACGCCTGGTGGTGGTGCCGTACCTGGTCAGTCGCTCGCCCGAGGCGTTCCTGGACCTGTTGCGGGACGAACGGGTCACGGTGCTGAACCAGACCCCCTCAGCGTTCCGCCAGTTGATCCGCGCCGATGAGAAGGCCGGCAACCCGCCCGAGGAACTGGCGCTTCGGTGGGTCATCTTTGGCGGCGAGGCGCTGGAACTCCAGGGGTTGCGGCCGTGGTTCGCCCGTCGGGGGGACCAGACGCCCCGGTTGGTGAATATGTACGGGATCACCGAGACGACCGTCCACGTCACCTATCGTCCGGTCAACACAACGGATCTCGACGCCCTGGCCGGTAGCAGCCCGATTGGCCGGCCGATCCCCGATTTGTCGCTTTATGTGCTGGACCGACACTTTCAGCCGGTGCCTCCGGGGGTGGCGGGCGAAATCTTTGTCGGTGGCGAGGGTTTGGCGAGAGGCTACCTGAAACGCCCGGGGCTGACGGCCGAGCGATTCGTGCCCGACCCGTTCGGCGGCGTGCCTGGGGCTCGGCTGTATCGCAGCGGCGACCTGGCGAGGTATCGGCCCGACGGGGAACTGGAGTATCTGGGACGCGCCGACCATCAGGTGAAGATCCGCGGGCACCGGGTGGAACTCGGTGAGATCGAGGCGGCGCTGGCGCGCGACCCGTCGGTGAGCGAGGCGGTGGTCGTGGCGAGGCCGGGTCCCTCGGGGGATGTTCGCCTGGTGGCGTATCTGGTGGGCGCCGGTGGCGTGGCGCCGTCGTCGCCATCGTTGCGAGAGCGGATCAAGGCCGAACTGCCGGCGTACATGCTCCCCTCGGCGTTCGTGACCCTGGCGTCGCTGCCTTTGACGCCCAACGGCAAGGTCGACCGCAAGAACTTACCGGCTCCCGAGGGGGACCGCCCCGACCTGGGCAAGGCGTCGGTCCCGCCGCGGAACCCGACCGAGGCGGCCGTCGCGGCGATCTGGGCCGAGGTGCTGGAACTGCCCCGCGTCGGCGTGCTGGACGACTTCTTCGAGCTGGGCGGCCACTCCCTGCTGGCGCTTCAGGTGGTGTCGCGGTTACAGGATGCCCACGGCCGCGCGGTCAGCTTGCGGGACCTGTTCGAGGGGCCGACCGTCGCCGCGATCGCCTCCAGGCTCGATTCCGACCCCGATGCGTCGCGGATGGGGCGGTGGCCCAGGATCACGACGGTCGCCCGGGAGGGCGCGAGGCCTCCCACGTCGTCGGCGCAGCGGTCGTTGTGGTTCCTTGACCAGTTGGACCCCGGACGGCCGACGTTTAACGTCCCGGCCGCGGTGCGGGTGCGGGGGCCTCTGGAGGTCGAGGCGCTGGCCGAGGCGCTGCGGGCGATCGGCCGTCGTCATGAGGCGTTGCGCACCTCGTTCGCGGCGCCCGAGGGGGAGCCGGTTCAGGTGATCGCCGAAGCGCCGGAACTGCCGCTAACGGTTCACGACCTGACGAATTTTCCCGAGGCCGATCGCACGGCCGAGGCCCGACGTCTGGCGATCGAGGAAGCCCGCCGCCCGTTCGACCTGGCCCGTGGTCCGTTGGTCCGCGCGGTTCTGGTGAAACTGAGCGAGGCGGACCATGTTGTCCTTCTGACGATGCACCACATCGTTACCGACGGCTGGTCGCTGGGGGTCGCCGCGAAGGAACTGGCACTGGCCTACGACGCCGCGACCCGGGGTGAAGCTCCCGGCTGGTCCCCCCTGCCCCTTCAGTACGCCGACTATGCCGCCTGGCAGCGTGGTTGGCTGGCGGGCGAGGCTCGCGAGGCGCTGGTCGTCTTCTGGCGAAAGGCTTTAGCCGGTCTGCCGAATCTGGAATTGCCGACCGATCGTCCTCGCCCGGCGACGCGGTCGGCCCGGGGGCACTTCCGGCCGTTCCGCCTGAGCCCGTCGCTGTCCAGAAAGCTGGAGGAGGTCGGCCGGCGGTCGGGGGCGACGCCGTTCATGACCGTGCTGGCGGCGTTCCAGGTCTTGCTGGCGAGGTACAGCGGGCAGGACGATTTCGCCGTGGGCGCTCCGGTGGCCAACCGCGGCCGGCCCGAGGTAGAGGGGTTACTGGGCTACTTCGTCAACATGATCGTCCTTCGCGCGGACCTTCACGGCGACCCGACGTTTCGCGAACTACTGGGGCGGGTCCGCTCGACGGCTCTGGACGCCTTCGAGCATCAGGACTTGCCGCTGGAGGCGTTGGTCGAGGCGCTGGCGCCGCCCAGGGACCCGAGCCGCTCGCCGCTGTTTCAAGTGATGTTCGTCCTGCAAAACAACCGCCTGCCCGACCCCGGCCGCGCCGAGCTGGAGCTTCGGCCCTTCGACGCGGGCGAGGGGACCGGCACGGCCAAATTTGACCTGACGTTGGCTGTCAGCGAGTTCGAGGGGGTTTTGTCCGGCTCATTCGAGGCCGCCGCCGACCTGTTCGACGGCCCAACGATTGACCGGATGGTCGGGCACTTCCTGACCTTGCTGGAATCCCTGGCCGCCGACCCCGGCCGCAAGGTTTCCGATGCGCCGATTCTTGACCACGCCGAGCGCCTTCGCCTGACCCGGGGCGTCAACCCCGAGCCGTCGCCGTTCCCCGAGGGGTGCGTCCACGACCTCGTCGCCGCTCAGGCCCAGCGGACGCCCGAGGCCCCGGCGTTGATCTGGGATGGTGGGACGTTGAGATACCGGGAACTGGACGAACGGGCCGGACGGCTCGCGTCCTGGCTGCGGGGGCGAGGCGTCGGGCCCGAGTCTCGCGTGGGGCTGGCGTTGGACCGTTCGCCGTTGCTGGCGGTCGGGATTCTGGGGGTGCTCAAGGCGGGCGCGGCGTATGTGCCGATGGACCCGGCTTACCCGGCCGAACGCCTCAAGTTCCTGGCCGACGACTCTGGTCTGGCGCTGCTGCTGACCGAAACGGCCCTGGTGGATCGCCTGCCGGCGGGGCCGTCGTCGCTGGTGTCGCTGGATGATCCCGAGACGGTCGCGGCGATTGACCAGTGCCCGCCCCTGCCGGCCTCGGAATCGGGGGCGACCCCGGACAACGCGGCGTATGTGATTTATACCTCAGGGTCGACGGGCCGGCCTCGGGGGGTGGTGGTGCCTCATCGGGGAGTGGTCAATCACTCGATGGCGGTGGCGGGGCTGTTTGGCCTGATGGCGGCGGATCGGGTGTTGCAATTCTCGTCGATCAGTTTCGACATCGCCGTGGAGGAGTTGTTTCCGTCGTGGTCGGTGGGGGCGTCGGTGGTCTTGCGGGGCGGGGATGAGACGCTCGACCCGTCGCGGTTCACGGCCGAGGTCGCGCGGCGGGGAATTCGCGTGCTCGACCTGCCGACGGCGTACTGGCATGCGTGGGTCGAGGGGCTGGCGGCGTCGGGCGAGGCGCTGCCGGAAACCCTGCGGCTGGTCATTGTTGGTGGCGAGGCGGCGCGGCCGTCGGCCCTGCGTCGCTGGCGGGCGCTCCCTGGCGGCGAGCGGGTTCGGTGGATCAATACCTATGGGCCGACCGAGGCGACGGTGATCGCCACCGCGTTCGAGCCACCGATGGGCGGTTCGGCCGATGACCTGCCGATTGGCCGGCCGATCGCCAACGCTCGGGCGTATCTGCTGGACGCACGGTTGCGACCGGTCCCCCAGGGGTTGCCCGGCGAGTTGTACCTGGCGGGCGTCGGCGTGGCTCGTGGATATCTGAATCGCCCGACGGAGACGGCCGAGCGGTTTTTGCCCGACCCCTTCGCCGCGAGACCCGGAGAGCGGATGTTCCGCACCGGTGACCTGGCCCGCCGTCGAGCCGATGGCGAGATCGAGTTTCTGGGCCGGACCGATCATCAGGTCAAGGTGCGAGGGTTCCGGGTTGAGCCGGGCGAGGTCGAGGCCGCCTTGCTGGCGCGGCTCGGGGTGAGGGGCGCCGTGGTCGTCGCGCGGCCCGACGCGGCGGGAGGCGCCCGGCTCGATGCCTATGCCGTGGTCGAGGGAACAACTCGCGAAGGGTTGCTGGCGGGGTTGAAGGCACAACTGCCCCGGCATATGGTTCCCGCCACGCTGACGTTGCTGGATGCCCTGCCCCTGACCCCCTCGGGCAAGGTTGACCGCGACGCCCTGCCTGCTCCGGGGCCGTTGGCGAGTGGCGACCGCGAATACGTGGCCCCTCGCGACGACCGAGAGGCCGGGTTGGTCGCGATCTGGGAGGACGTGCTGGGTTTGAGCCCCATCAGCGTGACCGATAACTTCTTCGACCTGGGCGGACACTCGTTGCTGGCGATCCGTCTGCTGGCCCGCGTCGAGGCCCGGTTCGGCCGTCGGTTGCCGCTGTCGTCCTTGTTCCTGGGGGCGACCCCCGCCGACCTTGCCCTCTTATTAAAGGAAGCGCCCGCGCGCGTGGGGTCGGCCCGGAGCCCGCTGGTGCCGATCCAGCCGTCGGGGCCGGGCACGCCGCTGTTCTGCGTTCATCCGGCCGGCGGAATCGTCTATTGCTTCGGCGACCTGGCCCGGGAGATGGGGAATGATCGGCCCTTCCTGGCGCTGGAGGCGGCCGGGCTTGATGGCGAGGCCGAGCCCGAGGCGACCCTTTCCGACCTGGCCGCCCGTTATGTTTCGGCGATTGTCGAGGCGCACCCCGAGGGGCCTTACCACCTGGGCGGGTGGTCGCTGGGGGGCCTGGTCGCCTTCGAGATGGCCCGGCAACTGCTCGAAAACGGTCGGGAGGTGGGGGTTTTGGCCCTGATCGATGCCCAGGCCCCTCCGGCCGACCGTCGCCGAGATGCCAAAACCCGAGAGCTGGCGGTTCGCCTGCGAACGCTGGGCGAGGGGGTCGAGGCGCTGGGCTTGATCGAGTCGGTCGAGGATGCCGAGGCGTTGGCGGAGGTCGCCGAGGAGTTGGCTTCGGGCTTTGGCGGTGACGTTGGGAGGATGTTCGACCACCTACGGGCGATGCCGGCCGAGGCTCAACGGGAAACGATCCTCAAGGCGTTCGGGATCGACCGGGTTTATCACCAGGAAGCCGGGCCCGAGCGGGTCGAGCGGCTCTGGAAGGTTTTGCGGGCGAACTTCCTGGCCGGGGCGAGGTACGACCCGTCGGGGGTTTATCCGGGCCGCGTCACTTTGTTCCGCGCCGGGGTGCGAGCGGCCGACCGGCGGGCCGATCCGTCGATGGGCTGGTCTCGGCTGGCCGGTGGCGGGGTCTCGGTGGTGGATGTGCCGGGGGATCATGCCTCGATCCTGGCGGCGCCCGGCGTGCGGATGCTGGCGAAGGGTTTGCGGGCGGCGATCCAAACGGCCGAGGGGCCCGGAGGTTTGCGATGAGCCTCCTGGGGTTTCTCCTGCGGCATTCGTGGAAGGCGGCGTCGCTGTCGGTGCTGGCTGGGGTGGCGGGCGGCCTGGGCGGCGTGGTGCTGATCGCCTTGATCCAAACGCGGCTGTCGGCCGGGTCGAATGCCTCGCCGGCCAGTCTGGCGTGGGCGTTTGGGGCCTTGGTCGCGCTGGCCGCCGGGATGCGTGCGCTGGCGCAGGCGGCGATGATCCGGCTGGCTCAGCGGTCGGTCTCGACGCTGGCGATCCGCTTGTGCGAATCCTTGCTGGCGTTGCCCCTGCGACGGTTCGAGGCGATTGACCCCGGCGGCCTGCTGGCGGTGTTGACCGAGGATGTGTTGATCGTCGCCGAAGCGCTGATTGGCATCCCCTTGCTGTGCATCAACGTGCCGATCGTGGTCGCGTGCGTGCTGTACCTGGGGTGGCTGTCTCCGGCGGTCCTGGCCTGCGGAATTGTGCTGGCGGTGCCGGCGATCGTGGGGTCTCAGGCGTTCGTGGCCGGCCGGGGGATACGCCGCCTCCGCGCCGCGAGAGCGGGTCAGGATGCGTTGGTGGGACAGTTTCGCAGCCTGATCGAGGGGTTCCGCGAACTGAAGCAGCACCGGGCGCGGCGGTCGGCGTTTCTGGACGAGGCGCTCAAGCCGACGGCCGCGGCGGTTCGCGAGGACACGGCGGCGGGACTATCGGCGTTCGCGGCGGCGGGCAGCTTTGGGCAGTTCGCCTACTTCGGATTTCTGGGGTTCATCCTGTTCGTCCTGCCGGCGTTTCACGACCCAGGGCGCGAGGCGTTGGGTGGAGCGACGCTGGCGGTGCTGTTCCTGATGGCCCCGCTGGACCTGGTCCTGTCGTGCCTGCCGATGATCGCCAGGGCGCGAGCCTCGTTGGGTAAAATCCACGCGGCGTTGCCCTCGGCGGCGAACCTGGTCGAGGACGAGTCGCCGACCGCTGGCCTCGTCCCGCCCGCGACGGTGGACTCGGTGGCGCTCGATGGCGTGACCTTCGCCTATGACGCCCTGGCCGGGGACGAGCCGTTCGTGCTGGGGCCGATTGACCTGGAGCTGCGATCGGGCGAGGTGACGTTCCTGGTCGGCGGCAATGGCGGCGGCAAGACGACCCTGGTGAAACTGCTGGCCGGGCTGTACACGCCGGGCTCGGGGACCATCCGGCGGGATGGTCGAGAGGTGGACCCTGTCGACGCCGAGGCGTATCGGCAACTGTTCACGGTTTTGTTCGCCGACGGGCACCTGTTCCCCTCGCTGCTGGGGCTGGAGGGGAAGGGGCTCGACGCCCGAGCCTCGTCCTGGCTGGAGCGGCTGGGACTGGCCGACAAGTTGACGGTCGAGGGCGGGAAGTTCTCGACCACGAACCTCTCGGTGGGCCAACGGCGGCGGCTGGCGCTGGTGGCGGCCTTGCTGGAGGACCGTCCCGTCTGCGTTTTCGACGAGTGGGCGGCCCACCAGGACCCCCACTTCCGCGCTTTGTTTTACTGTGAGTTGCTGCCCGAGCTGAAGGCCCGAGGCAAGGCGGTGCTGGTCATCAGCCACGACGAGGGCTACTTTGGAATCGGTAGCCGCGTTTTGAAGCTGCAGGACGGCTTGATCTGTGAAGCGTCGCCCACAACGAACCCTCAACGGACGGTCGCGAGGCCTCGGCCCGAGCCCGTCCGAATCCAGGCGTCCCATCCATGAAGAAGCTCCTGGCGATCATGCTGGTGTTGTGGGCCGGGGGCGCCGCCGGCTACTGGTATTACACGGAGGGCTCGACGCGCGTTGTCGGGTTCCACACCGTGAAACTGGAACGGGGCGACCTGCGGGCCACGATCAACGCCACGGGGACGATTGAGCCCGAGGAGGTTGTCGACGTCGGCGCCCAGATCGCGGGAGAGGTTCAATCGTTCGGGCCCGACCCGCGAGACCCGTCGAAGCCGATCAGCTACGGCTCACCCGTCGAGCAGGGCACGGTGCTGGCCCGGCTGGACGATGGTCTGTTCAAGGCGAGGGTCGCCCAGGGGGAGGCGGGCGTCGCCAAGGCCGAGGCCGATGTTGAGTCGGCCCAGGTCAAGGTCGACCAGTCCGACCGGGAACTCGCCCGCAAGGAGGAACTGGCCCACAAGGGTCAAAGGGCGTTGATCTCGGCTCAGGAAATGGACGACGTCCGATCGAACTACCAGGCGGCCAAGGCGGCGTTGATCGTCGCCAGGGCGAGTGTTCAGGTGGCGAAAACCCAGCTCGACGAGGCGAAGGTCAACCTGCGGTATGCCACGATCACCTCGCCGGTGAAGGGGGAGATTCTCGATCGTCGCGTCAACATCGGCCAGACGGTGGTGGCCAGCCTGAACGCGCCGAGCTTGTTTCTGATCGCCAAGGATTTGACGAAGATGGAGATCTGGGCGTCGGTCAACGAGACGGACATCGGCCAGATTCACGTGGGGCAGAAGGTGCGGTTCAGCGTTTCGGCCCGGCCCAGCGACGAGTTCACCGGCCAGGTGACGCAAATCCGCGACAACGCGAGCATGAACTCCGGAGTGGTGACGTACACGGTGGTCGTCGGGTTCGAGAACACCGGGGGAAAGCTGCGTCCCTACCTGACGGCGAGGCTCCGGTTCGAGGTTGACGACCGCCGGGGCGTCCTGCTGGTGCCCAACGCGGCGCTGCGCTGGCAGCCCAAACCCGAATATGTCGCCCCCGGCTTCGACGCAAGGGCCGCCGGCCGCGCGACAACCACGACCACGACGACGACCACGACAACGGCCGACGCGCCGGGGGTGCCTGGGGTGCTGTGGGTCCGCCAGGGGGAAGCGACCGTCAAGCCGATGGCGGTGAGGGTCGGCACCACCGACGGCGCGCGGACCGAGATCCTCTCGGGGCTAGAGGAAGGGGCCGAGGTCGTCGAGGACTTGGACCTGGCCCAGAAGCCGACAGAGAGCGAGAGCCCCTTCCTGCCCAAGTTGGACAAGCCCAAGCGCAAGGCGAAGTAAGCCAGTGGGCCTGGGTTACGCGATCGCTCAGGCTTGAGACTTTCGTCTTGGCCTGTTTGATCCGGGCGAAGGCGGAGTCATCTCGGAGTCCATTCGATGCCCAAGGTCCGTTCGGATGGGCTGCGATAGGGTGGCAGACCACGCGGTGACTCGTCGAGCCCGGCGAGGCTACAATAGAGTGCCTGGCGACCGATCTCCGCCCGCCTCACCCCGATGATCGAGAGGGATCGTCATGACGCCTCATACTCTCGTCAGGCCGACGGCGCAACCCGGTCCCCTTGTCGTCCCGAGGCTTCCGAACGAGGGGGGTCGCTTGTACGCCATCACCCTCGATATGGATATCGAGTCGCTCAAGCTGAACTATGGCGACCCCTACAACAACGCCTATGGCGAGATCCGCAAAGTGCTCCAGCGGCAGGGGTTCACCTGGCAGCAAGGAAGCGTCTACTTCGGTGGCGAGAGCATCAACGCGGTGACCTGCGTCCTGGCGGCTATCGAATTGTCTCGAGCCCTGCCTTGGTTCGCCGCGTCTGTCCGGGATATCCGCATGCTCCGTATCGAGGAGTTCAACGACCTCATGCCAGCCGTACAGCAGGCGGGGCCGGACGTCTGAGCTTCCACCTCGACGGACCCGATTTGAGCGCCTTGGCAATCGTCTTCGATAGCCCAGGCCGCCGAGGGTCGAGGTTGAGGAGGTTTCATGGTGCTCATCTTTCGACGCCCATGGAGTTTCGTGGCCTCGCTTCTGACACTGGCGGGCCTCACTTCCCGCCTCCTCGCCATCCGCGGCTCGCTCCTGAGCGTCGCGACTCTCGCCCGGGTCTTCCCGGATGACGCGGCGATTGATCGGGTGAAACCTCTCCCTGGTTGGTATGCCCGAGGCTCGGACCTGGGGAATGGGTTGGGACTCGCCTGCATTGTTTTGGCGGTCGCCGGCTAGGTGGTTGCGCGTTTGGTCAGCGAAAGCTCGCCGCATCCGGCGATGCTCGTGCCGCTGGTCGTTTACGTCCTCCTGATTCCCCTGGCGATGATTGGCATCTGACGCCTCGGCCCCTGGACTCGACGCCCGATGCGGATTCGGGGCCCTGGCGATGGGGCTTCGGTGGGGCTATCGTACGGGCTCTTTGTCCTTCGGAAAGGAGCCCGCATGTCCCTCGATCCGCCCTCGAAAGTGCCGGCCAGAGCCTGGGTGGTGACGTTCGCCGGCATGACGGTGAACCTTTGCCTGGGCATCCTTTATGCCTGGAGCATCTGGAAAGAGCATCTTCTGGCCGGCAAGGGGCATGTTGCCGGGGGGCCCATGGGCGGTCGCGACCTGGGTTGGCATTACCTCAGCGATGCCCAGGCGACCTCGGCGTATGCTCTTTGCGGATTTGTGTTCGCGCTTTCGACCATTCCCGGTGGGCGGATTCAGGACCGCCACGGGCCTCGACTCGGGGCGACCTTGGGCGGGTTGTTCCTGGTGGCCGGTTGTGTGGTGGCGGGCCTGTCGAGGAGTTTTCTCGGGTTGCTGGTGGGGTTCGGGCTGCTGTGTGGGATCGGGATGGGGCTGGGTTACTCGGCGGCGACCCCGGCGGCAGTCCGTTGGTTTAGTCGGCATCGCCGGGGCCTGGTGGTGGGTCTGGTGGTGGGCGGTTATGGGGCGGCGGCCATTTATATCGCCCCGTTGGCGAAGTGGCTGATTGCCCATTATGGGATCACGGGTAGCTTCCTGGGGCTGGGGGCCTGGTTCGCGTTGGTGATCTCGGTGGCCGCGAGTTTGCTCAAGCCCCCGCCGGCCGGGTATGTTCCGCCAGGGGAGGATGACGCGACGGTTGGACGGGCCCCGACCATGACCCGTCATGAGTGGCGGGCACCCGAGATGCTGCGGACCTGGCAGTATTATGCCCTGGTGTTCCTGTTCATCGGCTCGGCGCAGGCGGGTCAGTTGGTCATCACCAACGCCGCGCCGATGCTGCGCTCGACCGCCGGGAAATTACCGTTCTTCGTGGCCAACGCGTGGTTGCTGGCGTCGTTCGGCGGGTTCGTCAATGGGTCGGGGCGGGTGGGAACCGGGCTGTATTCGGACCGGATCGGCCGGACCAATGCCTACCTGTTCAACGGTCTGGCGGCGGCGGCTTGCCTGTTGCTGATGCCTGGGATCATGGCCTCGGGGAGCGTCCCCCTGCTGTTCCTGGGGGTGGGGGTCGTCTACTGGCAGTTTGGCGGGACGATGGCGTTGATGCCGGCCTTGACGGCGGACTACTTCGGCGCCCGAAACCTCGGGCTCAACTATGGACTTGTGTATCTGGGTTGGGGAGTCGCGTTCCTGATCCCCCAACTTGCCGGGTTCGTCAAGGACGCCACCGGCAGCCTTGATGCCGCGTTTTATGGTTCCGGCGTCCTGCTGCTCCTCGCCCTGGCGGCCAGTCGATTATTGCGGCCTCCGGTGTATTCGGAGGTCTTCACGGCACCCGGCGGTTGAGCTTCAGCAGTAAGCGCTCGGCGCGGAAGATGACCTCGACGTCTTTGTGTTTCAGGGCGTCTTCCAGCACCGTGACGGCCGCCGGGCCCATCGCCAGGAGGCGGGCCTCGGCGGTTTCGCGGGTCCTGGGGTTGTCGGCGCCGAGTTCCTCGACCAGGGCCCTGGCGCGGTCCTGGAGGCGGGGGTCGACTCCGTGGGCGACCACCAGAGCGATCCTCGTCAGCTTTCTCGGCGGCGGGAAGACGTCGAGGACGACCGCCTCGTCGAGGGCTTCTCGGGACAGGTGGGCCAGGACGATCAACTCGCCCGGCTCGAACAGGGCCGCGCCGTAGTGGTCGATCAGGCGGCGGGCCGTCTCGTCGCGCAGGCCCCGGGCGACCAGCCGTCGCTGGTAGGTGTCGCGGGTCGCTTCTCGGTAGGCGGGGGCGTCGGCTTTTAGCGCCGGGGCGACGTTCAGGACGACGGGCGGCCCTTCGATCACGGCCCCGGACTTCTTCGCCTCTTCGGCCAGCCGGGCGGCGGTGGTGATGAAGAGGGTGCCGCTTTCGGTGACGCGATAGCTGAGGCCGGGCTCTCCCAGCACCTCGGCCAGGGCGTCGCGAGCGGCGATGGACGGGGCGTTGAGGGTGACCGGCGCGTCGAGGGGGATGTCGGCCTTGGTGATGGTCTTGGTGTCGAGTTCGAACCGGAGGCGGGCCTGGCTGGAGATCCGGTCGAGGACGTCCTTGCGCGGCGTCTGGTTGACGACGATCTGGATCGAACGGTTGAGCACCTGGTCGACCTGGGCGCGGGTGTCGGCGTCGGCCTCGGCGGGCAGCGGCGGGATGGTGTCGTCGGGTTTGAGCGGGGCTTCTCCCTCCTGGAAAACCGCCTCGGCCTTCTGGCCTTCGGTTTTGGAGTGGGCCTCATCCTCCTTCGCCTTGGCCTTGCGGGCGTCTTCTTCGGGGGTGGTCTTGGGGGCGGCGGCGGGTAGCTCGTCGAGCCAGCCGACGCGGAAGGTTCCTCCATCGGCCGGGGCGATTACGGCCACGTCTCGCAGGGGGCGGTCGGTCAGGTTCTGGAGGGTGTAGCCGTCGGGGCCGCCGCGGATCTTGATTGGCAGAGGGAGCGCCACCTCGGCGTCGTAGGCCAGGAACCGCTCGGTGCGCGACTCCTGCTTGAAGTGCAGCGCACCCTCGGCGTGACGGAGCCCCTGGAACCAGTGAGTTTCCGGCAGGTAGCCCGGGGCCAGGCCGACGGGGGGCGTCGCGTTGAGGTCGAGCTTGAACCACTGGACTCGCCCGCTGCGTTCGGTGCCGGGGGGCCAGTGGGCCAGGAGGTTCCCCTTTTTGATGCGGACGTCGATGTCGACATCGGCGTGGGGGTCGCCGAACGCCTGGAGGATCGAGATGGGCGCGATGGGGAACTTGCTGGTCTCATCCTTCTCCTCAACCTGCGGCCGGAGGGTTCCCACCACGCCGGGCATGGCGTTGCGGGTCATCCGGGAGGCGTTCCAGGAGGGCTGAGCGGGCCCGCCGACCCAGACCGACCATTCCTCGACGTCGATGGGAATGGGCCCCTGCGCCGCTTCGTCGGCCCCGAGGGCGAGGGCCGGGCCGATCAGCAAGAAGAGGGCGAACGGGATGCGCATGGGTCGAAATCTCTCAAGAGGCGGTCGCCTGGGTTCAACGGGCGGCGGTGGCCGGGGGCGGTCGGCGGTCGAGGCGGGCGCCAGCCCAGATGACGCGGTCGCCGGTGTCCTGGTCGGGGCCGTAGTCGACGATCAGGCTGAGGCGTTCGGCGCCGTTGACGGGCAGGTTGAGCGGGACCGGTGGGGCGTCGGCGCGGAGGTCGGGGTTGGAATAGATCTCCTTGCCGTCGGCCAGGACCCGACAGGCGACGCGGCCCTTGCCCCTGGATGCGTCGTCGAAGCCGAGCAGGGCGCGGAAGGTGCCGAAGCGGCGGTCGAGGTCGTAAGTCAGGGCGCATTGGGAGTGGACCGCCAGCCCCTTTTCGTAGACTCGGCCGTCGACGCGCAGGGGCTCTCCCAGGAGGTTGGTGTCGCGCTTCCAGCCCAGCTTTCGGCCGAAGAACGGCGTTTCCTCGACCCGGCTGGGCTGGAGGTCGGACAGGAACGTGACCTGACCGCCCAGGACGTGGACGGCCTGGACCTCGGCCGCCGGCAGGCTCAGGTCCTGGCCCCAGAGGGTTTGGACCTTCCAGTTGGCGGTGTCGATGTCCTTCCAACTTGCCGAGAGGACGCCGTCGGGCAGGGTGAAGGTGGGGGTGGGACCTTCGGCGGGCTTCGGGTCGGGCCGGGCGGCCAGTACGAAGCCTTCCACCTGCTTCAAGGGGAGCGTCCGGGGCTTCCCTTTGTAGAGGAAGCGGAGGTGGTCCCCCTCGATCGCCTCCAGGGCGCCGGCGATCGCCACGACCTCGGCGTCCTTGGTCTGGGCCAGCAGGAGATCCTCGGCGCCCCCGGGCCTTCAATCGTTTCGCGAACGCTTCGGGCGTCTCCTTGCGGTTGGCCAGGCCGAAGTGAACGCCGACGACTCTCAGGAGGGGGATTTCCAGGTGCTCCTGGCGGGCGTTGAGGAGTTTCAGGGTCTCGCCGTTGACGGATTCGACCCGGCCGTGCAGCCGGTCGCCGCCGGTCAGTTCGACCCAGGCGTCGGGCGGGGGGAGGGTGGGGCCCTTGGGGTCGGCGGCGAGCTTGGCGTCGGTGTGGGTGTCGGCCTTGAGGTTGAAGTTGGCGTTCTGGTTGTCCTCGTACATCAGCATGACCTGAAAGTCTTTCTGGTGGCAGTCGGTCGGCGGCGGTTCCAGGAACAGGTCGGCCCAGGGGTCGTTGCCGGAGCGCCTCAACACCAGGGGCCAGTCTTGCGAGTCGGACGTGTCCAGCCGCCAACTGGTTGGCCCCTTGTCGGACTGGCAGTTAACGGTGACCTGCTTGATGGGCGAGGGGCGGAGGTTCATCAGGCCGATTTGAAGGTCGCGGATGCCGTTCTTCTTGGGCTCAATTTTGGGGACCTTGACCGCCAGGGTCGTGCCGGGGGGCGGGGCGAGAGCGTCGTCGGCCGCGGGCTTGGCGGGGTCTTTCGCGTCGGGCTTGGTCTTTGGGGTTTCGTCGGGCTTAGGTGCTGGCTTCTCGTCGGGCTTGGCGGGGGATTTCTCGTCAACCTTCGGCGCGGCCTTCTCCTCCGGCTTGGCGTCGGCCTTCTGCTCGGGCTTGGAGTTGGGGTGCGGGCCGGTGAAGTCGAGGTCGGGTTGGCCGAGGAACTTGCCGGAGGGTTGCGCGGGGGGGCGCTCAAAGGTGATGCTTTCGACCTCGCCGAGCGGGACGCGGGCCTTTTCCTGGGGCGGGGGCGGGGTGTTGCCCGCCGCGGCGGGGGGCGTGGCGTTGGCCGGCGGCGGCGGGGCGGCCTGGGGCTCGAATCCCCCGACCTTGAGGGTCTGGGCGCCGATGCGGATCTCACCCCCGACTTCCGTCGTGGCGACCTTGGGGGCCTCCACGGGCGGGGTGGCGGGCGGCGCCGGCGGCGTCGTTGCTGGCGGCGCCGTTGCTGGCGTTCCGGGAGCCGGAGCGGGGTTGGGCGGGGCGGGCGGGGGTGGCGGGGCCTTGGGTGGGCCGCCGAGGATCAGGATGCCGGCGTCGATGGCCGTGGGCTCGGCGTAGACCATCGTGCCTGAGATGGTGCGGACGGCCGTGCCCAGGCCGGAGAGGCGGTCGGCGCGGAGGGTCAGGCCTTTCAGCAGGACGTTCAGGGCCGCCACGCCGTTGCGGTTGACGGCGAACAGCTTCACCGCCGCGATGTCGTTGGGGCCGATCGCCGATTGACCCAGGTAGCGGGGCCGCTCGGCCTTCCCCTCGTAGACCTGGAACTTCAGGGTGCTGCCCTCTCGTTGAAGCTCCAGGCGGAAGGCGTCTCCGGAAGCGGGGACGGTCAGGCGCGGCGGCTTGGGGGGCTTGCCGCCGGGCATCGGTCCGCCAAAGCCCCCCATCATGACCATTCCTCGACCCATCATCATCATCTGGGGGTTCATGCCGTTGCCGCCGCCGGCTTTCTCGAGCGTGCGATATACCCCGGAACCGTTGGGCTCGACCAGTCTGAGGAGGGTCGCGTCGGGCTGGTTGGGGTCCTGCGAGGCGATTGCCAGACCGACGGCGACCCCGTCCTCCTGCGCGGGCTTGGGGAGCGATCGGAGGAGGAACTCGGCGGTGATTGTGAAATCGCCGCCGATCTTCAATGCCTGGGGCGTCTTCCAGCCGGTCTCCTTGCCGCCGACGGGCAGGTCGATCCGCAGGCCGTCGTCCTCCCGGACGAACGCCGTCTTTTCGCCATACCCCTCCGCATCCAAGGCGGCCTGGTCGAGCGCCCTGGCGTCGAGCGGGCGGGCGTAGTCGGCGGTGCCGGCGCCGAGCAGGGCGATCAGCAGCGGGAGGGCCGGGGCGGGCATCGCGTCAACTCCGCAAAAGGGGGCGAGAGGTCAGGGCTGGTCGGCCGGGGCCGGGAATTCGGCTTCCGCGTCATCCTTGGCGGCCTCTCCCTTGGCGGGCGCGGCCGCGCCGGGTGCGGGGGCGGCCTTTTCCTCGGCGAGTCGTCGGTAGTAGCGTTCCAGGACCGTGCGGTATTCCGGCGGGAACCCCTCGGACATCGACTGGAGGATGCGGTCCCGCTCGCGACCCGAGAGCTTGGCCCAGTCCTTGCCGCTGCCGCCCGGCTCGACCAGCGTGCCGATGCCGCCGGTGCCGCCGCTGATTACCGAGTCCTTCGCCGGTTTGGAAGGATTGTTCTTCTTGATTCCCCGGCAGTTGGAGCACTCCTTTTCCAACTGGGCAATCAGGGTGTCGAGATCCTGGACGATCTTGGTTTCCTTGGCCTGGACGGGCGGGCCGGTCTGATCGTGGGTCAGGTCGCCGGCCACTCCCGTCATCGCCAGGGAGATGCCGCCGATGGGCTTCTGGGCGGGCGGGGCGCCGGGAGTGGCGTCGCCGGCTGGGGCGTTGGGGTCGATCTTGGGCGGGGGGATCGCCTTGGAGTTTTGGACGGCGGGTCCCAGCAGCAGGGCGAGACCGGTCGCGATCGGGAACCAGTGGCGGCTCATGAGATCCTCCGGATTGGGAAGGGGCGATGGGTTGGGACGCTGGTGGAATCGGGGGCGGACGTCGGCTTGTTGCCGCCGCCGGGGTTTTCGTAGCGGTCGGAGAGGCTCTTGATGGTATCGCGCAGCTCTTCCTGGCTGGACTTCAACGCCTCGATCTCTCGACGCAGGGCCGCGGGGAGCGTGGGCTCCTGGGGACGCCCTTTGTCAACGCCCAAGGTGTCGTCGTTGAGGCGGGACTGAAGCAGGCGGATCATTTTCAACTCGGCGATCAGTCGGTTCAACTCACGCTCTCGACTGCGGGGGTCGGAGGGAGGCGGGATCTCGCCGTTCTTGGGAGGCGTCGTCGGCGGGAGGCGCCTCAGGGCCTCGACCAGGGCGAGCAGGTCCACCTCGACACGCTTTTCCAGGGTCACGGTCCGTTCGGAGGCGTCGCCGTCCTTGAGCCATCCTTGAATCACCGTCATCTGGCGAGACAGCACCCGAAGCGCCGTGGGCAGGGCCAGGCCGTATTCCAATTCTTCCACCAGGGCCAGCAGGATGTTGGTCCGCTCGGCCAGTTCCGCCTCTTTCTGCGAGAGTCCCGCGACGACCACCAGCGCCGTGCGTGACTTTTGGAGGACGCGGGGGGCCTGGGCCTCGGTGGTTTCGCGGATGGCGGCCTGGATCTCGTGCATCTCGGTCAGTTCGGCGACCAGCCGCGACTGGAGTTCGGCGCGCAGGCCGACGAGTTGCCCCTCGGTCGCCTTGGCCAGATCGGCGCGGGATTTGGTCAGATGCTTGAGGGCTTCCAACTGCTGGCCGGACGCGGGGACCGGCTTGGTCCTGGCCAGTTCCCCCTCGGCCCCTTCCATCGCGCCACCGGCGCGGATGAGGTCTTTCTGGAGGGCGACCCCCGAGTCTCCCAGGCGGGCCGACGCTTCGGCCAGGGTCGCCGCCTCGCCCCGGTTGCGGGCCTGGTCTTTTTCGAACTTGCGGAATTCCCCCTCGGCCACGGCCGTTTCGTCGCTGGCGACCTGTTCGTTGAGGCGGTCCCGCTCGGCCTGGAACAGCGCCAGGGTCTTTTCCTCGGGGGCGACGGCCGAGGCGATGTCGGGCGTTCCCAGGTACGTCGAGGCGTCCCCCAGCAACGGGTCGGCCTGTTTCAGATAAGGCGGTTCCCGCTTGTCGAACGCGGGATTCGCGGCCAGGGTCGCGGCCGACTTGCGGACCTGAGTCTCGCGGTTGGCCAGGGCGTTGCGGAGCTTGGTCCGCTCGTCTCCCTCGGGCTTCGCCGAAACGTCGCGGGTTTCGTCCAGAATCGCCTTCTGATCGCGGATCAGGGCGTCGAGTTCGGTCAGGCGGCTTTTGAGCGGTTCCAGCCCTTTTTGCTTGTCGACCGACTCGCGAGACCAGGCCAGCTCTCGGCGTTCTTCCTTGACGATTCGGTCGAGTCGGGCGAGGGTCTCGCGCATCTGGCGGAGCCGGGCCAACTTCATCTGGAAGTCGAGATCCTCGGCCAGCAAGAGGCTTCGGAGGTGTTCGAGTTTGGCCAAAAGCTCGCGGGCCTCGGTCTCGGCCTTGGCCAGTTGGGCTTCCTTGAGGAGACCCTGTGCCTCTTTCATCTGCTGATAGATCAACTCTTCGCGTGAGAACTTGAGCGCCAGGGACAACCGGGCGGCGTTCTCGGGTTCGAGGCTACGCAGGGCCTCGGAGAGCCGGAACATCCGCCCTTCGAGTTCGGCCATCTGGGAGGCGACGTTTTGCTGGGTGAAGCCGATGCTGTCGCGGTCGGCGGCGCCTCCGGGGGCGGGGGTCGCGGGCTTGGTGGGGTCGGCCGGGGCGGGCTTGGCGCCTTTGTCGTCGGGTTTGGCGGGCTCGGCGTCGAAGACGTCGGCGGCCTTGTCCTGGGCGTGGGCGTTGGCGGCGAGGGCCAACAGGGCGACGAGGATTGGCAGGGCTCGGCGGCTAGGGCTTCGCATCGAAGACCTCCTCGGTGCGGGATTCCCGGGCGTGCTCGGTGTCCTGGAGCACCTTGCGCTGCATCTTGATGACCTCGGCGACCTGGTTGACCACGTCGACAAAGCTTTCCCATTGCGACATCTGTTCCAGGATCGCCTGGAGCTTGGCGACGACCTCACCATGCAACCGACGCGCCCCTTCGCGGTCGGCGCCCGGCTTCGCCTCGCTGGCGCCGCCGAGGCTTTGGAAGACGCCGCGCAACTCGGTCATTGGGCCGGCGTTGAGGGCGCGGGTCGGGTCGATGACGCCTTCCTGGAGCAAGCGGTGAGACTTGGGAGAGCCGATCTGGTTGAGCTTCATCTCCTGAAGGGTGTCGGCGATGCGCGAGGCGATCTGGTCAAGCTGCCGCATGTTCGCCTGGTGGGTGCGCACCAGCTTGAGGAAGTCGTCGGCCGAGGGAGCGCCGGCCAGCGTCGGCGTTTGCTTCTGGGCGGATTCGACCACGGCCAGGAACTTGGCGCGTTCGGCTCGCTGGCGGATCAAGAGCTCATAGAAGAGGTCTTCGGGCGGGACGACCTGGAACTGGAGCGCCGCCGAGCGGCCAAGTTGAGCGCCCCGGGTGGCGCGGTCCTCGGCCTCGCCGACGATTCGCAGTGACGTGCCGACGGCGGGTGGATCGGCCTGGAGGATCACGTCGTGGCGGACCTGCTGGTCGAGAGGAGCCCGACCCCCCTCTCCGGCCAAAGGCAGCGCAACGGTCTGGCGGGTGGTTTTGGAGGGAGTTTTTTCCTCGGCGGGCGTCGTTCGTTCCACCTGGATCCTCAAGGACGCCAGACCCAAATCGTCGGTGGCGGCGAGGGTCAACGGGATCGTGGCGACGGAGGTGATGTGCCCGCCGACTCCCGAGGCCCGCAGGGTGATCCTGGGCTCGCGGTCTCTCATCAAGCCCAGGGACAGGAACGTCGGCCGGGAGTCGAGCCCGGTGTCGGCCGAGGTCAGGCCGATTTCCAGGGTCGTCGCCGCCGTGAGGGTCCAGTGGGCGATGAACGTCCGGTCGTCGACGCGGGTCAAGGCGGGTGTTGGCTCGGGGTGGACCACCATGCGGGCCGAGCGGATTGGCTGGTCGCCGGTCAGGGTCAGTTCGACCTCGGTGTCGGGCAGGAACGCCAGGGTCGCGCGAGGGTCGGGAATCGTTCGGAAACTGGGGTCGGCGGTGCCGGGCTCACGGACCCTCAGGCCGACCTTGGCCAGCGATGGGCGATCCACGCGGTCCAGGCGGATCGGGCCGAGCCAGTCGTCGCCGCCGGTCAGGGTGAAGGTCGACGATGCTGAGGACGGGGAAAACTCGAAGCGGAACCGCGACGGGCCGGAGGAGGTCATCACGCCGTTGGCTCGGGAGCCATCGGCGGCGCGCTCGCGGACGACGACCGACGCGGGCGCTCGGGGCGTTGCGGGCTTGCTTCGCAATGGGGTCGGCTCACCCCGACCTCCCAGCCACCAGCGGCCGTTTCTGGATTCGAGGTTCGGCAGGTCGGAGCGCACTTCCAGGGTCACGGCCTCGTCTCGGGGGACGAGAAGCCGCCCCTGCTCGTCCAGTCCCGTGACGGCCAGGTAGGTCGCCTGTGGCCAGCGCTCGTTCGAGCCACGCAGCCAGCGGTAGAGGCTGAGGCGGGCCGCGTCGGGGGCCAGCATCGCGAACGTCGTGGGAATCACCGCCGCCAGCAGCAAGCCGCCGACAGCCAGGGCCGTGCGACGGCGGTTCCAGAGCGAACGCCAATCGGCCTGAGCCAGTGCCTCGCAGGCCCGGCGGACCGCCAGCCTCACCAATGCCGGGGAGTCGGACGCTCCCGGCGTTTCGAGCAGTTCGGGCAGTTGCAGGACATCGGCGATCCGCTGGCCGGTGCCCGGACGCAGGCGGTCGACCGCCAGGGCCAGCGAAAGGTCGTCCAGTTGGGCCGACCTCGCCAGTCGCAAGGCGCGAACCCCGAGGACGGCGACGACCGCGACGAGGCTCGCCCCCAGCAGCAACGCCCGGGTGGTGACGCCGGGCCGATACCACCAGTCCAGCAAGACCAGCAGCGCGGCGGTCGCCACCAACAGCAACGCGGCGTCGCGAGCCAGCTCCAGGACCATCTGCGACCGCAGGCGGCCCCTCAAGGCGCGAAGCTGCCCTCGGAGGCGCTGGGCCTCGTCGAGGAGGGGGATGGCGGGGGGTTCCTGGTGGGCGGTCGTCACGGTTCGGCGGGTTCCTGTGGAGGGACGGTCAGACCATTCGGAAACGCTTGCGCAAGATCCACTCGGTGGTGAGGGCCAGCATGATGACCGCGGCAAGCATCGGCGCGTCCCAGAGTTCGTCGCGGGTTTCCAGAGTGCGGGCGACTTCCCGGGTGGGAATGGCCTCGTCGAGCTTGTCGAGGTCGTCGAGCTCGAACACCCGTCCGCCGGTGGCCCGGGCGAGGTCGGCCAGCAGGGCGCGATTCAAGGAAGGCTCGTCAACCTCTCGGCGGGGGGGTTCGACGCGGAAGGTGGTGGTCGAGCCGCGGACGCCTCCGGGGGCCTCGCCGACGGTGGATGGGACGACTCTCAAGGTGTACGAGCCGGCTTGCTGGGCGGGGAAGGTGGCGGTCAGAACGGCCGGGTCGTCGGGGGATTTTTCAAAGCGGACCGGCTCGGGGGGCTGGCCGGCGGCTTCGAGTTCGGCGGTGAGTTCGGCGCCGGCGGCCAGGGCGGCGGCCTCGGTGTAGCGGATGCGGGCGGTCACCGTGTCGCCCACTCGGAAGACGCTTTTGCCCAGGTCGACCTGGAACGGTAAGCGCCCGCCCAGGGCCTTGTTCCGGCCGACGCGGTCGACCAAACGCGCCCAGAAGCCGTCGAAATAGTCCTCGGCCAGGTATCGCCAGCGGTAGGTGCTGTCGAAGCCGAGGAAGACGGTGCGCCCCGGCCCGTAGAGTTGAGAGGCCAGCAGGACGTGCCGGCCGTTCTGGTTCTGCATGCGGGGGTCGCCGTGGCGGGCCAGCACCGTGGCGCCGGGGCGGGCTCGGGTGACGGGGAAGCTCCAGTACATGCCGGGCAGACTCGCCAGCACCGCCCGGTTGCGCAGGGGGTCGGACTGGAACTCGAAGATCGGGTCGCCGCGCCCCTCGGGGGTCAGGTCCAACGCGTAAGTGTTCTGAGTGCTGAGGCGGACCTCGGCCTCGGTGCGGAACAGGCCCGGGTCGCGGACCACCGGCAGGACCTTGATCCAACTCGACCCGCCCGATTTGTCGGCGCCGCCGGCCTCGCCGTCGAAAAGCTGTTGGGAGAACTGCTCGCCCGAGACAAAGATCAGCCCCCCCGCCTCCCGGCCCACGAAGTCGGTGATCATCGTCGACCAGGCATCGCCCAGGTCGCGAGTGTCGGGGTCAACCAGAAGCAGGGCGTCGTAGCGTCGCAGTTCCTCGGCGTCCTTCGGCAAGCGGGAAATGGGCCGGTCGCCGGGCTGGCGGAAGCCGGGGTCGGCGTGCTGGAGCCACGCGGCGAATTCGACGTGCTGGTCGCGCATCAACGCATTGCGGAGGAACTGGACCTCGGGCGACGGCCCCCCGGCGATCATCAAGAGGCGGATCTGCTGGCGGACGACCTTGACCTCGGTGGTGGCCGAGTTGTCCTCCAGGGTCAGTTCCGGGCCGGCGTCGTCGACGGAGGCGCGGAACTGGTACTGCCCGACGACCTTGGGGGTGATGCGAAAGGTGACCCGTTTCAACAGGCCATCATCCCCGAGCGCGACTTTCTGGGTGCCGACGGGTTCCCAGGGGCCTTCGTTGACCCTTTGTTCGAGCCGGACGTTGGCCTCGACGTCTCGGAGACCACGGGACTCGACCACGACATCCAGGTTGGTGGGGTCGCGGACGAAGACGACGGGCCCGCCGCGGACCTCGGCCAGCCGGACGTTGCGGGGCCCCTCGTCGGCGCCGGCGGCGATGGCGAAGATGGGGATGTTGGCCCTGGCCGCCGCCTCGGCCGCTCGGAGGGGGTCTTCGCCCGCGTTGGATCGGCCGTCGGTGGCCAGGACCAGGCCCGCCACCGGCTGCCCTCGATGCGCCGCCAGAACCCCGCCGATGGCGTCGCCCAGCGGCGAGACGCCACGGTTGGCCTTCACGTCGTCGAGCTTGCGAGAACCCGACGGCGCGCCGCCCCCCTGCCTCGACGCCGTCGCCAGGTCGTAGAGGTGGACCTCCCGGCCCCTCTCCAGCGCTTCCAGTTGGGGACGCAGGGCGGACTTGACCAGGTCGAGCCGCGGCGTTTCTCGCAAGCGGACCGTCGGCGACTTGGCTCCGTCGGAGCCGATCTTCAAGGCCGCGGCGAGCGCCGCGGCGCGAGTCTCGTCGGTGTAGGGGTCGGAGAACTTCATGCTTTCGGAGTCGTCCAGCACCAGGGCCAGGCGGGAACGGACGGTCTCCCGGTGGGCGGCGACCCAGACCGGCTCGGCCAGCATCGCGGCGACGGCCAGCAAGGTCAGCAGGCGTAGGCCCGAGAGTAACACCCGTCGGCCCCTCGACAGTTCCCGCCCTTCGCGTCGGTAGAGCCACCAAACCAGGGCCAGAAGCACCAAAGCCGCCGCCAGGACGCCGAGCGTGCCCGCGCCGGTGGGCCAGGCGGTCAATTCCAGGTGGCCGCCGTCGGCACCCGGGGCCACGGGCGAGGTGTCGACTCCCAACAATGTCCGCCAGAGTCGATCCATGAGGCTTTGGGGTCCGTTCGGTTCGTTGGCGTCTTTGGAGGAGGTTCAGCGGGAACGGCCGGCCCAGGTGGCGAAGGCCGACTCGACAATGAGCAAGGCCAGCAAGGCCCAGGCGGCGTCTCGCCAGAGTTCGCGGCCGGTGGGGGCGAACAGGCTCGACGGGTCGCCCTTGGGCGCGGCGACCTCGACGGTCAGGGGTTTCAGTTTCGTCTTCAACTCGGCCACGGCCAGGCGAGCCAGGGGGCTTTCGCGAGGGTCGGGATTGGCGGCGAACAGGTCGGATTGGGCTCCGAGGGCTCCCTCGTCCCAGTTGAGTCGATAGATCCCGGCGCGTCGGGTGTCGGGCAGGTCGATCGCCAGGGCGGGGCCGCGGTCGTCGGCGGGTTTCGCGTCCATCGGCGTGGCGGAGAGCGCCCGCGGCTCATCGACGCCGGGGATTGTCAGGCGGACGTTGGACACCTGCTGGGGAGTCTGGACGACGCGACGGGGATGTTCGCCCGCGTTGACGGTGTGGTCGAAGCGGGTCGGCCGGGCGACGCCCCGCACCGCCTCGCGGACCGCCAGGACGAAACTCGGCTCGATCGGCCAGTCCGACCCGGCCCGGTCGGCGGTGGTCGTCCACAACAGGACTCGGCCCTCACCGGCGACTCGTTCGACGATCGCCGGTGAGCGGGCCGGGTCGTTCCAGCGAGCCAGCACGCGGACCTGGCCCCCCTCGGCACGCTCGTCGAGGGTCAGGATCTGCCGGGCCGTCACGCGCTCCAGCGCCGAGGTCTTCAGGTCCATCAACAGTTCGAGAGGTGACGGGCGGACCGGCTCCAGCACCAGGCCCTGGATTGGGCCGTCCACCAGTGCCTTCAGCGGGCCAGGGAGGATCGGGTTTTGCGGGCGGGCCAGCCAATCGTTGTAAAGGCCGAGGTCCATCTTGGCGCCGGCGAAGATCATGAGGCCCAGGCCGTCGCGGACCTGCTGGCCCAAGGCCTCGGCCTGCTGGGGCGTGGGCGCCGCGACGTTGGCCAGGACCAGGACGTCAGCCGTTTCCAGGCGGGGCGACAGGAAATCGGCGTCGTTGACGACCTCGGTCCGCCACGCCTCCGCCGCTCCCACGCCCACCGACAGCGGCGCAGCCAGGTAATCCACCTCCGACCCGAACGGCTCCGCCGACGGCTCGCCGTCGACCAGACGGATCAGCAGCGAATCCTTCACCGACACCGCCGCCCAACGATGATCGTCCCCCGGCAAGGTGTCGGCGGGCAGTTCCAGGGACAACCCGTGAGGGCCCGAGCCGGGGAACCGGACCGAGAGGGGCACCCTCGCCGTTTGTCCGGGGGCGATTTCCGGCAGCGGGAGTTCGGCCGGCTTGTCGTCGACCCTCACAATCGCCTTGAGCCCGGTCAGGACCCGGGGCGAGTCGTTGCGGATTTCGGCCTCCCAGCGGCTCTCGGCGCCGGCCAGGACGGTGCGGTCCAGCGGCGTCAACGACCGCAGGGCGACGTTGGCCGTCCCCTCGCCGCCGACGTCCACCACCCGAACGCGGACCTTGTCCTCCGCCCAGTTCCTGGCGATCGCCCCGAGGTCGCCATCCCAACCGGCCTTGCGCAGGTCGGTGATGATGGTCAGTTGGCGGGTCGGGTAAGTGCAGCTTTTCAGGAGCGAATCGACGCCGGCCAGCACCGAGGGCCACGAGGCGTGAGTGGACGTCAGGGGGACGCCCTGCGCCGCGGCGGCCAGGTCGTCGTGGCGGGAGCCCTCGACCTCGCTGAGGATCGGCGAGCGGGGCTCGGAGGTCGTCGCCAGGGTGCAGCGGTCCTGCGAAGGAGCGGCCGAGAGCAGGGCCGCGGCGACCTCCCTGGCCTTCTTGAAGGCCGGGGAGCCGCCCGACGCTTCGCCCATGCTCAGGGAATCATCAATCAAAACCACCTGGCTTGACCGTCCGCCCGAGCCCAGCCAGCGTTCCAGCCCTGTTGGGTTCAGAATCGGCCGGGCCAGGAACAGGAACAGGATGACCGGCAGGGCGATTCGCAGGAGCAACAGCAACAGTTGCTCGATCTCCAGCCGACGACGGTTGCGCTGAATGGTCAACTTCAGGTAGCGCATCGGCGCCCACTCGACCCGCCGGAACCGCCTGCGGTTCAGCAGGTGGATGATGAGCGGGACAGCGCCCAGAATCGCACCCCAGGCCAAGAGTGGGGCCAGGAACGTCAACATGCCGAGGCCGTCTCCCCATCAAGAGTCATTGGCGGGCCCCCTCCCGAGCGTGCAGGAACGTGCTGAGGGCGTGGCCCAGGGGTTCGTCGGTGAAGAACCGGACGTGGTCGTACCCGCGCTTGCCGCATTCCTTGTGGACGTCGGCCAGGAAGGTTTCCACGGCCTTTCGGTACGACTTGCGGAACGCCCAGGGTTCGGCGAAAAATTCCTCCTCCCCCTCGATGTCGCGGAAGACCGTTGGGCCGTCGAAGGGGAGTTCCACCTCGTCGCGATCCAGCACTTGCATCAGCAACACTTCATGGCCGAGGAATCTTAACCGGTTCAGGCCGTCGTACAGGGCGTCGAGGTCGGCAAACAGGTCCGAGACCACGATGAGCATGCTCCGCCGGCGCATCTGTTCGGTCACCGATCGCAGCAAGGGGCCAATTTCCGTCTTCCTCGCCGGGACGCATTTTTCCAGGAGGCCGGCCAGGACCATCACCTGGGCCATGGTCGCGCTGGGCGGCAAGGTCGTGTTGGCCGCCTCGTCGAACAGGACCAGGCCGACGGGGTCTTGCTGCTTGGCCAGCATCATTGACAGGGCGACGACCAGGGTGGCGGCGTAGTCGAACTTCGACAGGGCGGCGCCGTCGCCCCGGTAGTTCATCGAGGCGCTGGCGTCGACCAGGAACGAGACGCGGACGTTGCTTTCTTGTTCGTATTGCTTGATGAAGTGACGCTCGGTGCGGGCGAACACTCGCCAGTCGAGGCGTCGGAGGTCGTCGCCGGGGGTGTAATCCCGATAGGCGGCGAATTCGACGTCGAAGCCGTGGAAGGGGCTGCCGTGGAGGCCGCTGATGCCCCCTTCGACGAGCCTCCGGGAGCGGAGGACCAGCCCCGAGATTCGGGCGATCGCGTCAGGATCGGAGACGTTCCGCGACGGCGGCATCGGCGGCTCCCTTGCGGACGGGGACCTCGTCGACCAGGCGCTTGACGATCGAGTCGGCCGACTCGCCGGCCGCCTGGGCGTTGTAGTTGACCACCACCCGATGGCGCAAGACCGGACGGGCCACGGCTCGCAGGTCGTCCAGTTCCACACTCGGCCGACCGGCCAGGGCCGCTCGCGCCTTGGCCGCCAAAATCAACGATTGCCCCGCCCGGGGGCCAGCGCCCCAGGCGACGTAATCGCCAATGAACGCCGGTCCGCCGTGTTCCGGGCCCCTCGTCGCCCTGACCAGGGCCATTGCGTAGTCGATGCACAGGTCGGAGACCGGCACCCGCCGGACCAATTTTTGCAGGGCCGTGATCCGCTCTCCCGAGAGGACCGGCGTGATCTCGGGAGCCTCGGCGCCGGTGGTGACCCGGTAAATCCGCCGTTCTTCCTCGGGCGTCGGGTAGCCGATGTAGACCTTGAACAGGAAACGGTCGAGCTGCGCCTCGGGCAGCGGGTAGGTCCCCTCCTGCTCGATCGGGTTTTGCGTCGCCAGGACGAAAAACGGGTCGGGCAAGGCGTGGCGACGGCCCCCGGCGGTGACTTGTCGCTCCTGCATCGCCTCCAGCAGGGCCGCCTGGGTCTTGGGGGGCGTGCGGTTGATCTCGTCGGCCAAAATCAGGTTGGCGAAGATCGGCCCGGGGACAAACCGGAGTTCCCGAGTGCCCCCCGCGCGGTCTTCATACAGGACTTCGGTCCCGGTGATGTCGCTGGGCATCAGGTCGGGGGTGAACTGGATGCGGGTGAACTGCAACGACAGCGAGCGGGCCAGGGAGTTGACCATCAAGGTCTTGGCCAGCCCGGGGACGCCTTCCAGGATGCAGTGGCCCCGGGCGAAGACGGCGATCAGGAGCTGGTCGATGACCTCCTCCTGGCCGATGATTTGCCGGGCCATCTGCTCGCGGACCTGCCGGTGGGCCGAGCGTAGGTCGTCCAGTTCGGCCAGGTCGATCGCGTCGTCTTGGGCGGTCGCGGTGCTCAAGGGGGCGTCCTTTCTCAACGCTGGAAGACCGGCAGATATTTGAACGGAAGTTGCAGGATGATGGCGCCAATGGCCGTGCCGTAGACCTGGCCGATGCCGTCGCCGTTCCACGACCCGTCGGGCTGCTGCATCGCCAGCAGTTGGTCGCGGGTGGTGGGGAAGTAGGCGTCCCAGTACTCGTCGCCGGCCATGTAGAATCCCTGGGCGGCGTAGAGGTGGGTGTAAAAGTCGTGCCCGCCCCCCTTGCTCCAGCCTTCGTGGGCGCGGAACTGGTCCCAGACGTATTTGAGGCAGTCGGTGGCGATGGGGGTGTCGAACTGGCCGGCATTGTACAAGGTGGCGACCGACGCCGCCGAGATGGCCAGTCGCGGGCCGCCTCCGGAGCCCAGGGAGTACATGATTCCCCCCTCGGGCGTCCGGCATTTTTCCAGATAGGCCCCGGCCTCCTCGATCACCGAGCGCGGCACCAGGAACCCGGCGTTGTGGGCGGCTCGCAACGCTTGAACCTGGGTGACGGTGACCGATCCTTCGTCGCTGGTGGCCGGCACGTACGACCACCCCCCCTGCCCGCTCTGCCCCTGCGCCGTCAGGGTGATTGCCTTGCGAATCGCGTCGCGGACCTGACGCCGTAGTGATTCCTTGGTGATCATGCCGAAGACCGAGGCCAGGAAGAGCAGGGCGAAGCCATGGCCGTGCATCGGCATGCCCGAGTCCTGCGTCGGCCCGGTCAGCAGGCCCGACGGGGTGGCGCACCTCACCAGGTATTCGGCGGCCCCCTGGACGTTGCGCGAGTATTTGCCGCGAGTGGGGTAGTCGCCGTGGGCCAGCATCGCCATGCCCGCCAGGCCGGTCATCGCCACCGGGTACGCCTGGCCGCCGCCGGTGATCCACGACCCATCATCGGCCTGCGACCCGGACAGGTAGTCGAGCGCCTTGCCAACGCCCGCCAGCGCTTCGGCCGTGACGTGCTTGGGCAGGATCTCGGCCGAGGCCGCGCGGCGGGGTCGCCAGGCGGTGGCGGTCGTCGCGCAGACGGTGGCGGTGGCCGCCAGGAACCGTCGGCGGGGGATTCGCGGCGAGAGTGTCATGGCCGAGGTCCCCCGGTCGTCGCGGCCACCGGGGCGGCTCCGGGCTTCACGTCGAAGCGGACCAGCAACTCGACCCTCACGGGAATTTCCTGGTACTTCTCGACCTCCAGACGCTTGCGGGGTTCCTCCGGCTCGGTCGGGGACCCTCCGCCGTACATGATGAACTGCGTGGGAGGCGTCGGCCGCTCTCCGGGAATGAGAACCTCGCGGATGCCGAGGATGGGACCCAACTCGACGTGGCCGAGCCGGGCCAGGCGTTGGGCCCGGGTCGTCGCGTCGGCGACGGCCTTGGCGTAGGCCTGCTCCTGGAGCGGCTCGAAGTCGTCGACCACGAACCGGACCAGGCCCGACGGGTTGCCGCTGCCGAATCGGTAGGAGTAATAGTCCATCACCGGCGGGGCTCCGACGCGGGCCCCAGCGTCCTGGGCCACGTCCAGCAAGCGGGCGACCAGTTGGAGGACCGCCTCCTCCTCCAGCTTGCGCAGGCCCGAGCCCTTGATGACCAGTTTCCGCGTGAGCTGGACCTCGGTCTTCGTGCGGCTCGGCGGCTGGAAGCCGAAGTAGGGGTTGTTCATCTGCCCCTTCTGGCCCAGCAGCAGGCCGCGCTCCTCGACGGCGACGTTTTCCAGCTTCAGGGCGGCGAAGGCGTCGCGGACCTTTTTGCGGGCGTCCCGGTACTTGACGATCGCGTCGGCGGTCAGTTCCGACGCGGAGGAGATTTCCACGTCAACCTCGACGAGGTCCGGCTTCGCCAGGACTTCCCCCTTACCATTCACGGTAAGTCCCGAGATGTTCTCGGAGCCCGCCGAGTTCTGAGCGTGGGCCGACCCGGGGAGGAGGAGGGCCAGGCAAGCCGCGGCGAATCTCAGCCTAGTCATGAGAGGCCCTCGGGGCGGAAGCGGGCGCGGGTGCGGGGGTCGCGGCCGGGGCCGGACCCCCTCGGGGATAGGCACAGATGGCTCGGTTGGAGACGGCCAGTAGTCGAGAGTCGGTCAGCAGCAGGTCGCCGCCGGCCGAGCCCAGGTCGTCGCCCCGGAAGATCCGCCGGACGTCGCCGTTGGCTGGGTCGACCTCGAAGATTCCCCGGGGGGTCAGTTGCCAGATCCCCCCGGGGCGGACCAGCACCGCCTGATTGGCGCTGCCGTCGGGCAGACGCGTGGCCCACAGGAGTTTGCGGGAATCCAGGTCGATCGCCCCAAGTTCCGGCCCGCCGATGATCGCCAGGCGTCCCAGCACCGCCAGCAGTCGTGACGCCTTGCCCAGAGGGCGGTCCCAAAGCGCCGTCATCCGGTCCGGGTCGATCGCCTTCAGTCGGTCCGACTTCGCCCCCTTGATCAGCATCGCCGCTCCGGAGCGTTGCGGCGTCCCTCCGGCGGACTCTCCCCCGGCGGAGGGCATCTCGTCGAAGATCATGAACCGGTTCATCCCCATGCCGGCCGCCTCGGTCGGGTAGCCAAAGCCCCAGTCGAGGGCCCCGGTCTCGGCGTCCAGCCTGGCCAAAACCCCGGCGTGGGTATCAAGGTACAGCGTCCCGGCGTCCAGCAACAGCCGGGGCGTCGGCTCGGCTGGCGGCGCGTAGTAATAGTAGTAGTCGTTACCCTGCTTCAGGGTGCCCACGGCGGTCTTCCACAGCAGCTTGCCGTCGCCTGGCTGGATCGCTAGCACCATTTGTTGCGGCATCCCCCCCTGCTGAGGGTCGCCCGGCCCCCTTGCCGCCAGGTAGAGCCGCCCGCCCGCCAGCAATGGGGCCCCATACGGCTCGATCCCGGCGTAGTCGGGCAGGTCGCTCGACCGCCAAAGGAGCTCGCCACCCGAGGCCCGCCGGCAGGTCAGGCGGAACGAAGCGTTGTAATTCGGGTCCTTCAGGTCGCGGCTGACGTCCCAGACATGGTCGGCCGAGGCCGCCACGGCGAACCGCGATTTGTCGAGCATCTGGGCCTGCCCCTGCATCGCCGGGACGTCCAGGTCGTGGAACGACGACGATCGCCAGAGCATCTTCCCCGTCGCCAGGTCGAAGGCCAGGACGAACCCCAGGTAGTTGACCAGCAGCCGAGGCCCCGCCACCGTCGCCGCCGGCACCGCGGCGCTTAACAGGTTGGACCGCCACTGGGCCAACTCAGCGGGGGTCATTCCGGCCTCGACCGTGTCGGACAGCCGCACTGTCCAGTCCGCCGGGACCGCCTCGCCCCCCAGCACCGGCCCGACTTCAGCCGCCGTCGAGACGCTCACGGTTGCCGGCTCCTCGCCCAGCAAGCGGCGGAGCAATTCGGCGGGCTTGCCGGATTGCGAGCCGAGCGTGACCGACTCGTCCCTGTACTTCCCGGCAAGGTCGGCCCGAATTTGGTCGAACTCCGACCGCCGCCCGGCCCTCGACAGCGCCAGGGCCGCCTTGGTCGCCAGCAAGGCCGGGGCGAGGTCGGTGTCGGGCCGGTCTCTCAGGACGGCCAGCCAGCAGTCGGCGGCGCGGTCGAAGCGGCCTTGCTCGAAGTAGGCGTCCCCCAACCGGTCGGCGGCGTTATCTCCCACCGCCGAAACGAAGTAGGACGAGTACAGCCGCTCCAGGTTGGGCAACTCGGCCGCCCCCTGGGCGTCGTCGTACAACTTCCTGGCATCGGCGTCGTACAGGAGTCGATACGCCGACCGCCCCTCGGCCGGCAGGGCGCCCAGCAGGTCGCGCCGTTTGCGGGGCACGGGGATAATGAACCCCGCCTCGCCGTCGACGAATCGGAAGGCCTGTTCCTGGGGGATCGCGTCGAGCGACTTGAACGCCCGCTCCCAGGCCTTGCGGCGGCGGAAGCGGTCGAAGTCGTCGAACGCCTCCTTGACCTCGGTCGACGCCGGGGCCATCTGGATCGGACGGCCCGGCTGGTCGTTGGAGACCTTATCCGGGTCGGCGACGGGGTCGGACGCCTGTCCCCTCGCCAGGGCCGGCAACACCGAGATCACCAGAAGCCAGGTTGCCCGATGCATGCGGTCCAAGCCTCGGGAACACGAGGTCCATCCGGTCCTGGGACACCGACGCCTCGAAAGGCCCCGAACGCCCTGGGCCGCCCCGCGACCCTCACAGACACTTGTAGTCGCCCCGATCGGCCCACGCAAGCGAATTGGCTCAAGATTTCAATTCGGTTGAGCGTGGAAGTTCGAGGAGCCGCCTCAAGAGATCATCGGTGACTCGCTTGAGGTTGTTGGCCCACTCGAAGAGGGTCACGTCACCGGCCAGGTGCCACTGGCTCACGCCCCGGAAAGGCCGCGGGAAGTCCCGCGGGCCCGTCCAGGTCCCTTCCATCGTGTTGACGTGCACCTCGCGCACCCCATCGCCGTCAACATCGCGGGCCGATTCGCCGGCTCCGTGATCCCTCAATCGGCCGCGAAGCGATACCCGACCCCCTGCTCGGTCTGGATGTATCGGGACCGAGCGGGGTCGTCGCCAAGCTTGCGGCGCAATCCCGCCACGAAGACCCGCGCGTAGTGCGTCTCGCCAGAGGCGTGTGGCCCCCAGACTTCCCTCAGGAGGAAGCGGTGCGTCAGGACCTTGCCCGAGTGCTTCATCAGAGTGACCAGGAGCTTGTATTCGAGCGGAGTGAGCGGGAGCCGCTCGCCGTCGCGCAGGACCAGGCGGGCGGCGAGGTCCACTCGAAGCTCACCGATGGCCAGGACCGACGACTCGGGACCGACGTGGTTGGCGTGTCGGAGCGCCGTCCGCATCCGGGCCAGCAGCTCCCCGACCCCGAACGGCTTGGTGAGGTAGTCGTCGGCCCCGGCGTCCAGGGCCTCGACCTTCTGCGCCTCCTGATCCCGTGCCGAGAGGACCAGGATCGGGGCCGAGAGCCACTCTCGGAGCCGTCGTAGCACCTCCTGGCCGTCGACGGTCGGCAGGCCGAGGTCGAGGATTACGAGGTCGGGAGGCTGCTGGGCGGCCAACTTCAGGCCCTCCTCGCCGGTCGCCGCCTCCGCCACCCGGTAGCCCTCGGCGCCCAGGGACGCCCGCAGGAACCGGCGGATCGGCGGCTCATCGTCGATGATGAGGACGAGGTGGTCTCCCGGCTTCATGGCTCATGGCACCCAGCATGGCGGACGAGGGCTCGACGATCACTCGGGCTCGACAAGAGGGGGAGTCTCCACCAAGGGGAGGCGGAGCAGGAACTCGGCCCCTCCCCCAGGGCGGTTCGACGCCGAGATCGTGCCCCCGTGAACCCCGGCGATGGCCCGGCAGATCGCCAGGCCCAGCCCGCTGCCACGCCCGGCGTCGGCCGAGAGTGAGCCCCGGTGGAACTTCTCGAAGATCCGCTCTTCGGCGCCTGGTGGCAAGCCGCGACCGTCGTCCGACACGGAGGTGGTCAGCCCGTTTCCCTGGCGGGTGGCGGTGATCGTGATCGTGGTTCCCGGTGGCGTGTACTTCGCGGCGTTCTCCAGGAGGTTGACGAAGACCTGCTCCAGGAGCAGTCCATCGACGAGGATCAGCGGGAGGTCGGGTGGGATGCGCACGTTGACCTCGTGGGCCTGGAGTTCCCGTCGGCACCGCCGGAGGGCCGACCCGACAATCTCTTCCAGAAGGTTCCACTGGGACTGGGTTGTCGATCCCCCCAGTTCCAGCTTCGACATCTGAAGGATATTTTCCAGGAGTCGGGTCAGCCGATTCGCCTCCTCGGCGATTGTTTCCAGGAGTTGACGCCGGGTCTCCCCGTCGAGCGGTCCGGCTCGCAGCAGGCTGTCGCTCGCCCCGGCGATCGCCGCCAGGGGCGTCCGCAGGTCGTGGGAGACGCCGCTCAGCAGAGCGCTACGGAGCTGCTCGGTCTTCGCCCGGACCAGGGCCTCGGAGGCGGCGATCGACAGCCGATCTCGCTCCAGGGCCAGGGCGAGCTGGCCGCAACAGGCGTCCAGCAGACGCCTCTGCTCGGGCTCAAGCAGACGGGCGATGGGATCGGCCCTCACGGCCAGCGCCCCAACGGTTCGCTGCGAGGCCACGAGCGGGAGAAACAGGGCGACAGCGTTGGGCAGGGTGTCGGTGCCCGCCCCGGCGATCCGATCGTTTCCGATGACCCATCGGGCGGTGGGATCGCTCACCGGGTGGAGGGCGATGGTCGTCCGCTGACCGAAGGCCACCTCGGGATTTTTTCCGGGATCGCCGAGATAAATGGCGACCTCCCCGCCGCAGAGTTCGGTGATCTTCCGGCCCGCCGCCGCCGCCAGGAACACGCCTCCAGAGAGGGAGCTAAGCTGCTTGCCCAATTCATAGAGGACCGAGATGCGGTGCTCCCGAGCCTTGCCGCTCTCGACTTGCGCCTTGAGCCGGGCCGTGAGGGTGCTGACCATCAGGGCAATGGCGAGCATCACGGCGAAGGTGATGAGGTACTTGGTGTCGGCGACGGCGAAGGTGTAAAGGGGCGGCACGAAACAGAAGTCGAAGGTGAGGACGGCGATCACGCTTGCCGAGACCGACGGGCCTCGACCATAACGGGCGGCCACCATGACGACGGCGGCCAGGAAGGCCATCACGACCGTCGTTTCGCCCAGCCCGAGCCGATCGAGGACCATGGCGACGAGGCCGCCGACCGCGAGGATGACCCCGCCCTTGAAATACAGCGACCGGTCGGCGGGGGCGGGAGAGTCGCCCGTTCGGACCTGTCTGGGAAGATCCCCCTCGCCCCGGACGACGTGGACGTCGATGTCTCCGCTGCGGTCCAAAACCTCATCAACGATGGTGCCGAGGAGAAACCGCCGCCAGCGCGGCTGCTTGGTCTTGCCGATGAGGATCTTGGTCACGTTGCGGGACCGGGCGTACTCCAGCAGGGTTGTCGCGACATCCTCGCCCGAGAGGGTCACGGTCTCGGCTCCGAGCCGTTCGGCCAGCCGGGAGTGCTCGGCAACCAGTCCCTTGGCGGCCGGGTCGATCGGCCTGCCGACTGGCTCGACCGAGGCGGCGAGCCAGGGGGCGTCCAGGGCGGCGGCCATCCGCTTGGCGGTGCGGATCACTCGGGCGGTGGTGGGGCTGGGTCCGACGCAGACCAACAGCCGGTCCGCCGTCGCCCACGGCTCGGCAACCTCCCGCTGACGACGGGCCGACTCCACGTCGGTGTGGATCCGGCGCGCTGCCTGACGAAGCGCGAACTCCCGCAAGGCGAGGAGGTTCGACCTTTGGAAGAAGCGAACCATCGCCCGCTCGGCCTGGTCGGGGAGGTACACCTTGCCAGCCTTCAGCCGTTCGATCAACTCTTCGGGCGTGAGGTCCACCAACTCCAGGTCGTCGGCCATGTCGAAGATGCGGTCCGGCACGGTCTCCCTGACGGTGACCCCGGTGATCTGGCTGATCGCGTCGTTGAGACTGTCAATGTGCTGGACGTTCAGAGTGGTCCAGACCGGGATTCCCGCCTCAAGCAGTTCCTCCACGTCCTGCCACCGTTTGGCATGGCGGCATCCCTCGGCGTTGGTATGGGCCAGTTCATCGACGAGGATTAGCTCGGGCTCGCGGGCCAGGGCGGCGTCCACGTCGAACTCTCTCAGCGTCACGCCCCGATAGGGCATCGACCGAACCGGCAGGGTCTCCAGCCCCTCCAGCAACGCCTCGGTCTCTGGTCGTCCATGAGGCTCCACGTATCCGACCACGACTTCGCGACCGGTCGCGGCGACCCGTCGCGCTGCTTCGAGCATCGCATACGTCTTGCCGACGCCCGCCGCATAGCCGAAGAAGATCTTGAGCGAGCCTCGGCCCGCCTTCGCCTCCTCGGCCTGGACTTGCTCCAGCAGGGCGTCGGGGTCGGGTCGTTCACGCATCATGGCCGCTGGGGTTTCCTCGGCGACTCGGTTCGGATCTCCGCCGGTTGGGCAGGAACCGCCAGGCTCTCGTCCAGCGCGAGATTGAGCCGGAAGACATTCACTCGGGGCTCGCCGAGCACGCCGAGCTGTCGTCCCTCGGTCTGTTGACGGATGAGCTCACGAACCTCGGTCTCCGGCCGACCCCTCGACGTCGCCACCCGGCGGACCTGGAGCTCGGCGGCGGCCGGGCTGAGATGAGGGTCGAGGCCGCTGCCCGAAGTCGTCACAAGATCCACGGGCACCTTTTCGATTTCGGGATCAAACCGGCGCAAATTGGCGATGAGGGATCGGACGTTTCTCGCCAGGTCGGGGTTGAGCGGGCCGAGGTTCGAGCCACCCGAGGCCGCTGCATTGTACGGGCTCGGGGCGGTTGCCGAGGGACGACCCCAGAAGTACCTGGACCCGGAGAACGGTTGGCCGATCAGAACCGAGCCGATGGGCTTACCATTCCGCATGACGAGGCTGCCGTTGGCCTGATTCGGGAAGACGAGTTGGGCAACAACCGTCACCACGGCCGGATACACCACACCCGTCAGGAGGGTCATCAAGGCCAGGACGACGACCGAACCGCGGAGAGATTCTCTCATGATCAATGGCCCTTTAGAGGAATCATGGCTTCATGCGACGCCGAGCAACGATAGGAACAGATCCAGGGCTTTGATCCCGACGAACGGCACGACGAGTCCGCCGACGCCGTAGGCGAGTAGATTTTCCCGGAGGAGCTGGGCCGCGCCGACTGGCCGGTAGCGGACGCCCCGCAACGCCAGCGGCACCAGGGCGATGATGATCAGCGCGTTGAAGATCACCGCCGAGAGGATCGCGCTGGCCGGAGACGACAACCGCATCACGTCCAGGGCCTTCAGCGACGGGTAGGTCGTGGCGAAGGCGGCCGGGAGGATGGCGAAGTACTTGGCCACGTCGTTGGAGATGCTGAAGGTCGTCAGCGCCCCACGGGTCATGAGCAACTGCTTGCCGATGTTGACCACCTCAATGAGTTTCGTGGGGTTGCTGTCGAGATCCACCATGTTCCCCGCCTCCTTGGCGGCCTGAGTGCCGGTGTTCATCGCCACCGCCACGTCGGCCTGCGCCAGGGCAGGGGCATCGTTGGTGCCGTCGCCGGTCATCGCCACCAACCGGCCGCCTTTCTGGTACTCCCGGATGAGACTTAGCTTCGCTTCGGGGGTCGCTTCGGCAAGATAGTCATCGACACCCGCCTCGGCGGCGATCGCCGCGGCGGTCAGCGGGTTGTCGCCGGTAATCATGACGGTCTTGATGCCCATCCGTCGCAGTTCCGAAAACCGCTCCTTGATGCCCCCCTTCACGATGTCCTTGAGTTCGATCACCCCGAGCGCCTCGGCATCCTGGCTGACGACCAGTGGCGTGCCGCCCGCCTGGGCGATCTCACGGACGACGACCCTGAGACTTTCGGGCATGTGCCCGCCAAGGTTCCGTAGATGGGCCTCCACCGAGTCGGAGGCTCCCTTGCGGATGGTCCGGCCGTCGAGGTTCACGCCACTCATCCGGGTCTGTGCCGAGAATGGGACGAACTCGGGATGAATCTGTTCGAGGTCATGCCCTCGCAGGCCAAACTGGACCTTGGCCAACACGGCGATGCTCCGACCCTCGGGCGTTTCGTCGGCCATCGAGGCGAGCTGGGCGGCCTCGGCCAGATCCCGTTCGGCGATGCCCTCGGCGGGGACGAAGCGGGTCGCCTGGCGGTTGCCCAGCGTGATCGTGCCTGTCTTGTCAAGCAACAGCACGTCCACGTCGCCAGCCGCCTCCACGGCCCGTCCGGACATGGCGATGACATTGGCCCGGCTCAGGCGGTTCATCCCGGCGATCCCGATGGAAGACAGAAGCGCGCCGATCGTCGTGGGGGCCAGGCAAACGAGCAAAGCCACCAGCACCGTGATCGTGATGGGCCGCCCCTGGCCCGACGCCCGCACGCTGTATTGCGAGAATGGCAGGAGCGTGACCACGACCAGAAGGAAGATCAGCGTCAAGGCGGCCAGGAGGATCGCCAACGCGATCTCGTTGGGGGTTTTCTGTCGCTTGGCCCCCTCGACCATGGCGATCATGCGGTCGAGGAAGCTCTGACCCGGCAGCGTCGAAACGCGGACGACGAGCCAGTCGGAGATGACCCGAGTGCTGCCCGTGACGGCGCTTCGGTCGCCGCCGCTTTCCCGGACGACCGGGGCGCTTTCACCGGTGATCGCGCTCTCATCCACCGAGGCCACGCCCTCGACGACATCACCGTCAGCCGGAATGACCTCGGCAGCCCGAACCATCACGAGGTCGCCGACTTTCAGGTCGGTCGCCGCGACGTCGGTCGTGGTGCCGGCCTGCCGGTCCACGATGCGGTGGGCCGTGACCTGCGTTCGAGCGTTTCGCAAGTGGGCGGCCTGCGCCTTCCCATGCCCCTCCGCGATCGCCTCGGCGAAGTTCGCGAACAGCACGGTGAACCAGAGCCACACGGAGACCCCGAAGACGAAACCGGCCGACTCGCCGGACGCTCCTCTCAGGGACTCCAGCCAGAGGAGTGTCGTGAGGATGCTGCCCAGGTAAACGGTGAACATCACAGGGTTGCGGATCTGCGTGCGGGGGTCGAGCTTGAGGAACGACGAGCGGATCGCCCCGGCGATCACGCCGCGGTCCATCCCCTGCGATCGGGTTGCGGCGCGGTTCGTGGGTTCGGCTCGCATGTCAGGCCCCCAACATCAGGTGTTCGACGATCGGCCCCAGGGCCAGGGCCGGGAAAAAGCTCAGGGCGCCGACGACCAGGACCACGGCCACCAGCAGCACGACGAAGAGCGGCGTGTGCGTCGGCAGCGTCCCGGCCCCGGCGGGCACGTGGTTCTTGGCGGCGAGGGAGCCGGCGATCGCCAGGACGGGGATCATCACACCGAACCGCCCGACGAGCATCGCCAGGCCGAGCAACCCGTTGTAAAAAGGGGTGTTCGCCGACAGGCCGGCGAAGGCACTGCCGTTGTTGTTGCTGGCCGACGAGAAGGCGTAGAGCACCTCGCCGAACCCATGCGGGCCAGGGTTGAGCACGCCAGCCCGCCCCCGCGGCAAGATGACGGCGCAGGCGGTTCCCAACAGGACCATGGCGCAAGGCAAAAGGACCACCAGCGAGGCCATCTTCATCTCAAAGGCCCCGACCTTCTTGCCGAGATACTCCGGCGTCCGGCCCACCATCAACCCGGCGAGGAAAACGGCCACGACGGCGAAGGCGAGCATGCCGTAGAGACCCGAGCCAACGCCGCCGAAGATCACCTCCCCAAGTTGCATCAGCCACATCGCCGCCAGGCCGCCCAGCGGCGTGTACGAATCGTGCATCGAGTTGACCGAGCCATTGGAAGCGGCGGTCGTCGCCACCGCCCAAAGGGCCGAGTTGGTGACCCCGAACCGGACCTCCTTGCCTTCCATGTTCCCGCTCTCGGCCTGGTCCACGCCCAGGGCTTCGAGTTTCGGGTTGCCCCGTCCTTCCGAGCCAAGGGCCAGGACGAGCATGGCGGCGAGGACGATGGTCATGGCGGCGAGGATTGCCCAGCCCTGCCCGCGGTCGCCGACCATCTCGCCGAAGGTGAGGCAGAGCGAGGCCGGGATCAACAAGATCGCCACCAGTTGCAGCAGGTTCGAGAGTGGCGTCGGGTTCTCCAGCGGGTGCGCTGAGTTGGCGTTGAAGAAGCCGCCGCCGTTGGTACCGAGTTGCTTGATCGCCACCTGAGAGGCCGCCGGCCCCAGGGCGATTCGTTGGGTGGTCACCGCCGCTCCCTGGGAGTCCACGGTCGGCTCCCGGAGGGTCACGTCCTGATACGGACCAAACGTCTGAACAACCCCTTGCGATACGAGTACCAGGGCCAGCACCAACGACAGGGGCATCAAGATGTAGATCACTCCTCGGGTCAGATCGACCCAGAAGTTGCCGATCGTCCGGGAATTGCGGCGAGTCAACCCCCGAATCAGCGCGACCAGTACCGCCATGCCCGCACCCGCCGAGACGAAGTTCTGCACGGTCAAGGCCGCCATCTGGGTCAGGTGACTCATGGTGGATTCGCCGCCATACCCTTGCCAGTTCGTGTTCGTGGCGAAGCTGACGGCCGTGTTGATCGCCGAGTCGGGCGTGACGGCGGAGAATCTCTCGGGGTTGAGCGGAAGAAGTCCCTGGAGCCGCTGGAATCCGTAAACGGCAAGCACGCTCACCAGGCTCAACGAAAGCAAGGCCCGAGCGTACGTCCGCCACGTCATCTCCCCGTCGGCCTTGATCCCGGCAAGCCGGTACACGAGTCGCTCCACGGGGACGAGCCAGCGTAATAGTGGCGAGACGCGGCCCTCGTACACCCGGGCCATGTACACCCCGAGCGGTCTGACGCACAGGGCGAGCGCCGAGACGAAGATCCCGACCTGGACCACCGAGTTGGTCGTCATGAGAACCACTCCGGCTTCAAGAGGGCGGCCGACAAGTACGCCGCCAGGAATACCGCCATCACCAACGCCACGATCAAGATCCATCCCACGGCGAGTCCTCCGGCAAAAGGTTCGCGAGCCACCTGATCGACAGGTCGCAACCGGCGAAGAAACCGACGACGCCAACGAGCCACGCCATATCCATGAGCCCTCTCCTGGACCACGTTCTCCACGAACCCATTAGATCCGCCTGCGCGTCAAACGGGTGTCAAACTCCTGTTGTGGGACGTCAAGAATGTGTCAAGATCCCCGCGCGACGAATCTCCGTGGTCCCCTTTTCTGGAGGATGCGCGGTCGTGGTTGGCCAGGAGTCGGTGGCCTCGGCGGGCCTCCGCAAGGCAAGCCCTGACCTGGAGCGATTTGGATTCGACGTTTTGGAATTTGTCGACTCGTCTTGCCGAAACGCGACACCCGTCGACGCCCGGCGTCGCCCGGTGTTGCCTTTGGGAGAACGCGGGGCAAGGGTGTCCCAGCCGGAGCTTGCGGGCGTCCTGGGAGTGGACGCCCGCTTTGACGCATCCCGGATCGGGTCGAGAGCGACCGCGTGAGTTCCGCGGATGGGGGCGTCGTGCTCATCCCTTTGCGAGTTGAGTCCCCGAAAATGAAACGATCTCGCGCCTTGAGGATCATCATCCCGGCCCTGCTGTGCGCCTGGGCGATCCCGCCGTCTCCCGCGTCCGCCGACCTCATCGGCTTCGACGCCGCCACCACCGTGTTGAACCAGAACAATGGCGATGGTTCCGCCGGCCTCGCGTCCATTGGCGGGGGCGGGACGACCCTGACCCTCACCGACGGTGGCCAGAAGGAAGCCCGGTCGGCCTTCTCAACCGCGGTCCAGGCGATCGGCGCCTTCCAGGTTCAGTTCGTCTACCACGCCAACGGCTATGACCCCAACGTCGGCGGCGCCGATGGTGTGGCGTTCGTGCTCCAGAACGACCCTCGCGGGGCCTCGGCCGTCGGCGGAACCGGGTTTGGCCTCGGTTATGGCGATGGCGACAATGGTTCGGCCATTACCCAGAGTTTCGCGTTCGAACTCAACCTCCTCCACGCTGGCAACCGTTATTCGGCCGGGACCGCCCTCGCCATCGACGGGACGGTTGGCTCCTATGCCAACACCAGCCCCATCGCGGTCGACGCGGGCGACCCCCTGCGCGTCACTTTGACCTACGACGGTACAACCCTGACCGAATCCCTGCTCGACCTGACGAACTCCGAGAATTTCACCACGTCCCGGAAGATCGACCTGGCCACCGTCCTTGGCGGTCCGACGGCGTTCGTCGGCTTCACCGGGGGGACGGGGGCGATGACCTCAACTCAGGAGATTCGCGACTTCCAGTTCACCTCGGGCGGCCTTTCCGTGACAGCCGTTCCCGAGCCGGCGAGTTGGGCACTGTTGGCCCTTGGGGTGCCGCTGGCGCTGCGAACGCTCCGGCGGAGGCGGACCGCCTGACCGCGAAGGTTCAGGATTTGAAGCGGGAACGAAAACGCCTCACCCTCGCGGCCCAGGTTGGGTCGCGAGGGCGAGGCGGGTTTCTTTCGTGCGTCGTGGGGCGATTTCAGATCAGGCGGTCGGCTTGCGGGGGGGCTTTTCCTGGGTGCCCCGCCAGTCGGCCAGGAGGGCCTTGAGCTCCTCGACGGTCACGCCGCCGTGGTCCTCACCGGAATCCCAGCGTTTCATGATCTCGGCCTGGCGGACCCGTAGGGGCCCTTTGGGCAAGAACTTGCCGTGGAACTTCTTGAGGACCTTGAGCCGAGGGTCGGCGGGGGGCCGGGGGGCTGCCGGCGCGGCAACGGGCGCGGCCGGCGCCTCGGTGGCGGGGGCGGCGTCCTTGGCCTTCTTGGACGGCTTCTCGGTCGTTTCGGCGGCCATCGTTGTGAACCTGGCTTTCCTCGCGGAACAGGGCGAAGGGCCCTGGCGGGCGTCCCGAGGGGCAACCGGCCCCGGTCGGCGCTTCGCGCAAGGCGGCGATCTTACTCGATGCCCCGGCCTCCTCGCAAGGACGACACCCAAAGCGAGGGGGGGACTGGCTTGCCGAAGGGCCGCGGGGCGGACTAGGCTAAAGTCGCCCGGCCTCGCGCCTCGCCGTCGCTATCCCGTTGACACCCCGTCGGCATGACCGGGGCGCCCGCGACGGCCCCGAGGCCACCAACCCAAAGGGGGCCCCCCGTGGACGATACCTCCAACGGAACCGACACCGACCTCCAGCAGAAGTACAAACAGTTCCTCGACTTACTTCCCCTGACCCTGGCGCTCGCGGGGTTACCGGCCAGCGAGGGACGACTTTTTGGAGAGGACCAGATCGAGGGGCGAGCGATGACCGTGCGGATGGCGTTTCGCGCGGCCAAGGCCACGGCCAAGGAATGCCTGGGCGGGTCGTGAGAGGCGTGCCGGGTCGGGGCGGCTAGGGTCGGGGTTTCGCCTCCCGGGCGCTGCATGGCCGCGCCCGTCGAGCCGATAAGAGTCTCGTGGCGTGCGGGGCCCTGCCGGCGACGATCCGGCCCCCCGCCATCGATAACCCCACCCCCTGGCGAAAGGCCCGCTCCGAGATGACGACGCACGCGGAAGGCACGCCCCGACGGCTCCGGGCGACCCTGATCGGCCTGGGGCTCGACGGAGACGACGGGCACCAACGGATCACCACCGCCGAGGAGTGCCTGGTCGTCGGCGGCTCGGCCGAGGCCCACGCCGAATTTCAGGAAACCATCCTCCGGCTCCAGGGAGAACTCGAACGGATCGGCCGCGGCCTGGGAGACCTCACGCCCCCTCAACTCGCCGAAATCGCCTGGCGGATCGACTCCCCTCCGCTGCACCGTATTGCCATGAACCTCGTCTCTGGCCTGAGTCGCACGGGCCGCACCTTCGAGGAATCCACCGCCGAGGAATTGACGGCGATCTCCGCCGGCCTCGTCCCGTGAACCCGGTCCCCGCGATCTCGCCGGGTCCGAAGCCGCCCGGCGCGATCGTCGGTTTCCATGACGGAATCCGTGACATCCCGCGTGCCAACCTGCCGCGTCGAGGCGATCGACGACGGATTTCCCTCCCGCCCATCGCAGGAGACGCTCCCGTGATCGACCTCGAACTGGCCGAATCTCCCTCCGGCGACTGGACGCTGAACCTCAGGGGGTCGAACCAGGCCGAGGCTCGCGGCCCGACCCGCTTGGCCGCGCTGGGCAAGTTCATCCTCGGCAATCGCGAGGTATTGGGTCTCGACTGGCTTGACGATCCCGATGCCCCAGTTCTGGACTTCGAGACTCTGGGACGAATGGTCGCGGACGATCCCGAGCGATTCGGCGTTCGCGTCGAGACCCCGGCATCGCCGACCTGAGCCGGAATCGCGCGAATCGAAGTCGGATTTCCAAATCTCTCGGAGGCGATTAAACTGCCGCCGGGGACGGGCCCCGACTCACCCTCGAACGGATTCGAGACACCACCGATGCGCATCTTCGTGTCCACCGGCGAGCCCAGCGGCGACCTGCACGCGGCCAACCTCGTCAAGGCGATCCGGGCCCGGTGTCCCGACGCCGAATTCGTGGGTCTGGGCGGCCCGAGGCTCGCCGAGGCTGGGGCCACGGTGCTGTACCCGCTGGTCGACCTGGCGGTGATGTGGATCGTGAGGGTCTTGCTGAACATCCGCACATTTTTTCGGGTGCTGGACCTGGCCGACGCCTATTTCCGAGACGAGAAGCCCGACGCGGTCATCCTGATCGACTACCCAGGCTTCCACTGGTGGGTCGCCAAGCGGGCCAAGGCCCGGGGTATCCCGGTCTTTTACTACGTTCCCCCGCAAATCTGGGCCTGGGCCGGCTGGCGAGTCGAGAAGGTTCGCCGGTCGATCGACCACGTCCTATGCAGCCTGCCGTTCGAGCCGGCCTGGTATCACGCGCGAGGGGTGAAGGACGCCGTCTACATCGGCCACCCCTACTTCGACGAGTTGGCCGAACGCCCGCTGGACGAAACCTTTTTGGACGACCAGCGACGGCGGAGTGGACCCGTGGTGGCCCTGCTTCCGGGCTCGCGGACCCAGGAGGTCAAGCGAAACCTGCCGATGATGCTGAGGGCCGCCGCCAAGCTGTCAAGTTCGCGGCCGGGGGTGCGATTCGCCGTGGCCTGCTTGCACGATCGCCACCAGAAACTGGCCGGCGAGATTCTGATCGAGGCCGACGAGATCCCGCCCCACCTGGAGATTTTCGCCGCGAAGACCCCGGAACTGATCCGGCGGGCCGACGTCGCCTGGGCGGTTTCCGGGTCGGTGGGCCTGGAGCTGATGGTCGAGGCCCTGCCCACGGTGGTCGTCTACAAGATCCGGCCCTTCGACCTGTTCGTGGCCCGCCAGTTCATCAAGTCGCGGTTCATTAGCCTGGTCAACCTGCTGGCCGACGCCGAGGTCATGCCCGAATACCTGACCGAACGCGACGTGTCGACCGAGATGGCCGCCCACGCCGATCGCTGGCTGGCCGACCCCGCCGAACGCGAGAAAACCGCGTCCGCCCTGGCCACCCTGCGGGACCGCGTGGCCGTGCCGGGGGCCTCGGACCGCGCCGCCGAGCGAATCCTCACGATTTTATCGGCCCCGTCGACGTCGCCCGTCTACCGGGGACCGATCAGTCGTCCTTTGTCGGCCGCGACCCCTGAACGAGCGCGGGCGTGACGGGGTGGCGAGGCTGGCGACGCGCCCCGCTGGGTCTGCTGGGGATGCTGGCGTTGGTGGCGTCCGTCGAGGGGTTCGTCGGCCGTCGCCCACTGGAGTTCACCAACCCAGCCAGCCTCAGTTGGACCCTCAGCGCCGCGGCGGCCCGCGACGAGGCCCCCGCCGCCGACGTCCTTTGCCTGGGCGACAGCCTCATCAAGCATGGGGCCTTGCCCAGAGTGATCGAGTCGGTGGTCGGCGGCCGGGCGTGCAACCTTTCCGTCTGCGCCGCGCAGGCGCCCTCGACGTATTTCCTGTTCCGTAGAGCTTTGGAGCGAGGCGCCCGGCCCCGGGCGTTGGTGGTCGACTTCGCCCCCGACCTCCTGGCCGGCGGCCCTCAGTACCAGGAACGCTGCTATCAGGAACTGCTCTCGGCCCGAGAGTGCCTGGAGCTGGCCTGGCTCGCCAGGGATTCGGGGTTCCTCGCCCGGGTGGCCCTGGGGAGGCTCTTGCCAACGGTCCGGGGCCGGTTCGAGATTCGCTCGGCGATCCTCTCGGCGATGGGCGGACGACCGTCAGGGCTGGTCGACGTGAACCGGACCTACCGACGCAACTGGGGGGTCAACGGCGGCGCCGAGTACACCCCGCCCAATGGGTATGCGGGCGAAATCGCTCCGGAAACCCCTCGTCAGTACATGGCCCAGGCGTTCGCTTGCCAGAAAGTCAACGCCCGATATCTGACCAAGCTGATGCGGCTGGCCGCTTCGCGCCAGGTCCCCGTCTACTGGCTCTTGCCGCCGATCGTCCCGGGACTTCAGGCCGAACGCGACCGCTCCGGCGCCGAGGCGGCGTTGGAAGCGTTCTTGAAGACCCAAATCGAACGCCATGCGGGCCTTACGGTGCTGGACGCCCGCCGGGCCGGAGTGCCGGGAACGCGATTTGTCGACGCGGTCCACCTGAATGGACCCGGGGGAGCGGCCCTCAGCGTGGGGATTGGCGAGGCTCTCCGCCATTCCGCCCCCCTGCCCCGCTGGACGCCTCTGGTTCTCGCTCCCGAGCCCCCGGCCGTCGCGCTGGAGGACGTGGCCGCGTCCCGGACGATTGTCGAGGCGACTCGCCGCCGTTGAGACATCCGACCCGACCTTGCCTGGCCTGGCCTCCTAGAATGGGTCGTGCTTCCGTTGAGGAGGGATGGCCCAGGGGATGATGGTCATGGTTGCAAAGCTCGTGGTTCCGGGACTTTGGGAAATTTCCCTTGGTGTCGTCAACAGCTTCCTCCTCGACAACGACGACGGCCTGGCACTGATCGACACGGGTGTCCCTGGCAGCGCCCCAAAGATCCTCGAAGCGATTCGCGAGATTGGCCGTCAGCCCGCGGACCTCCGGTCCATCCTCGTGACGCACTGCCACGTCGATCACGCCGGCAGCCTGGCGGAACTGAAACGGATCACCGGCGCGACGGCGACCATGCATCCCCTCGACGCGGCGATGGTCCGGCAGGGCCAGGCGGCTCGCCCCCTGACACCGACCCCCGGGATCGTGAATGCCCTCATATGCCGCTTCCTGATCGGCAACGCCCCCAAGGAGGTCGAGCCGGCGGAGGTCGAGCACGAGGCCAACGACGGCGACATCCTGCCCGGTGGCCTCAAGGCGATCCACGTCCCGGGTCACTGCTTGGGTCAGATTGCCTTACTCTGGGATCGCGGCGTACTATTCGCCGCCGACTCGGCCGCCAATGTCTTCGGCCTGGCCCTGAGCCCTCTGCACGAGGATCTTGCCGAGGGGAAGCGGAGCCTGGCGAAACTCTCGGGATTCGATTTCGACGTCGCGGTCTTCGGGCATGGCAAGCCGATCCTCTCCGGCGCCTCGGCGAAGTTCCGTAAGACGTGGCCGGCGGTGCGACAGATGGCCCAGAGGTGATCCGCCACGCCCCATCGGCCCGAGGGTTGCGTGGAAATTCGCGACCGGAAACCGCCGCAACGCCCCGCGACCCGAGATTTGCCCATGTCCGCCAGCCCCCCGGACCCCGATCGCCCCGCCAACCGACTGGCCGGTGAGACCAGCCCGTACCTGCTCCAGCATGCCCACAACCCGGTTGACTGGCACCCCTGGGGGCCCGAGGCCCTTCAAAAAGCTCACGACGAGGACCGGCCGATTTTCCTGTCGGTGGGGTATTCGGCCTGCCACTGGTGCCACGTCATGGAGCGAGAGAGCTTCGAGGAGCCGAAAATCGCCGCGTTGATGAACGAGCACTTCGTCAACATCAAGGTGGATCGCGAGGAACGCCCCGACCTCGACCAGATTTACATGGCCGCGGTCCAGGCGATCACCGGCCACGGCGGCTGGCCGATGTCGGTGTTCCTCACCCCCGACCTGCAACCATTCTTCGGCGGCACCTATTACCCGCCGGTCGACGGCCGAGGCATGCCGAGTTTCCCCAGGGTCCTCCTGGGAGTCGCTTCCGCCTGGAAGGAGCGTCGGGGGGAGATTCTGACCTCCGCCGCCGAGATGACCCGCCAGTTATCCGACCTGGGAGCCCTGCCTCCCGACCCCGGCGAACTCTCAACCGCCTTGCTCGACGGGGCGTTCCGGTCGCTGTCCCGGGCGTTCGACCCGATCCACGGCGGGTTTGGCTCAGCGCCCAAATTCCCTCATCCGATGGACCTGAAAGTCCTGCTGAGGCACCACGCCCGGACCGGCGACTCCCACGCCCTGCACATGGTCCGCCAGACCCTCGACAAGATGGCCCGGGGCGGCATTTACGATCATCTCGGCGGCGGTTTCGCCCGGTACTCCACCGACGACCGCTGGCTGGCGCCCCACTTCGAGAAAATGCTGTACGACAATGCCCTGCTTGCCCAGGTTTACGTTGAGGCGTTTCAGGTCACCCGCGACCCCGAATACGCCCGGGTGGCCCTCGAGACGCTCGACTACGTTCTCGGACGCATGACAGCGGCGGAAGGCGGCTTCTGCTCGACCGAGGACGCGGATAGCGAGGGGGTCGAGGGGAAGTTTTACGTTTGGACCCTGACCGAAATCGTTCAGTTGCTCGGAGCGGAGCTTGCACGTACGTTCGCCTACGTTTACGACGTTTCCGAGGGAGGCAACTGGGAGGGGCACACGATCCTGAACCTCCCGAAGCCGCTGGAGCAGGCGGCGCGTTTGCTGGGCCGGGGCGAGGCCGAGCTACGCCGGGAACTGGATCAATGCCGGGAACGTCTGCTGGCGGCCCGGGAGTTGAGGATTCCGCCCGCGAAGGATACCAAGGTTCTGACCTCCTGGAACGGCCTGATGCTGGCCACGCTGGCCCAGGCCGCTCACGCTTTGGACGAACCCCGCTATGCCGACGCTGCCTCAAGGGCCGCCGGTTTCCTGCTGGGGGCGATGCGCACGCCCGACGGCCGGTTGCTCCACTCTCACAAGGACGGCCGAGCCCGGTTCAATGGCTATCTGGACGATTCGGCGAATCTCATCGACGGCCTGACCCGGCTGTTCGAGGCGACTGGCGAGGGCCGTTGGGTCGAGGCGTCGGTGGAACTGGCCGAAGGGATGCTGGCCGAGTTCGCCGACCCGGACGGGGGCTTTTTCTACACCGGTGCCCGCCACGAAACGCTGATCGCCCGGCAGAAGGACCTGTACGACAACGCCACGCCGTCGGCCTCGGCGATGGCGTCGACAGCGCTGTTGCGCCTGGCCGCGCTGACGGGCCGCGACGATTTTCAGAAGGCGGGGATGGGGGTTTTGAGATCGGCCCGCGCCCTGATGGATCGCGCCCCGGCCGCCGCCGGCCAACTGCTGGTCGCCCTGGACTTCGCCCTGGCCCCGCCGCGGGAATACGCCGTGGTCGCCGGCCACGACCCGGCCGAGGTTCGCGACGCGCTGGGGGCGATCGCCTCGCGGTTCGAGCCCTCCGCGGTCGTGGCGCCGTCGATGGGCGGAACTTCCTCGGCGACCGCCGACCGAACCGTCCCCCTGCTGGCCAACCGCCCCGCTCGCGAGGGACGAGTGACGACCTACGTTTGCGAGCGGTTCGCCTGTCAGGAGCCGGTCGTTGGCGTCGAGGCGTTGCGCGAGTTGTTGGCGAGGCCGTCGGAGGACGCTTCCCATGGTTGACCAATCACCGCCGCCGCCGCGGCCCAACGGCTACGTCTGGGTGGCCCGGGTCGCCCTGCCGATGGTCAAGGCCAATGCCCTGGCCGCCGAGTTGGACGGCATCCGCCACGAGTTGGCGGTCCGGGACGTGAGCGCCCTGGGCGACCCGTTGCTGAAGACCGAGGTCGAACTCTGGGCCCACCCCGACGACCAGCGGCTGATGGCCCGCATCCTCGGGCGGCTGCTGGGCGAGTGAACCGAGCCGCCTGGTGTCAGACCCTCAGGAAAACCCGCTTGCGATACAGGAGCCAGAGAAAGACCCATTCCGCCGCCAGGAACGCCAGGGCCCCCCAGAACGGGCGACCCGCTCCGCTGAGGGCGACCACACCGCCGAAGAGATAGTCGGCAATCTTGACGAAGTCGATGATCCCCTGGCCGATGTAGATCGTGATGGCGTTGGCGCCAATGACCACGAAGGGAAAGGCCCAGGCGCGGAGTTTCATCACGTCGATCACGGCGTAAAACAGGGCCAGCAACAGGAAACTGAGGCCGCCAGCGAACAGGACGTAGGAACTGGTCCAGAGGATCTTGATGATCGGGAAGACCTGGCTCCACGCCAGACCCACCCCAGCGCAGACCAAACCCGCGACAAGGAGGCCCAGAACCTTGGCCCAACCGCCCCGGGACGACCGCAGCCAGTGGCCCGCCAGCACGCCCAGCAGCGTCGTGCCGATGGCCGGCAGGGTGGAGAGCAAGCCCTCGTTGTCGCCGTGTCCGTAATACAGACGGCCCGGCAGAAGTTTCTGGTCGATGAAGCTGGGCAGGCAGCCTTCGGGGGTGAGGTCGAATGGGGCGAAACCCGGCGCCGCCACGAACCGCAGCAGGGCCCAGTAGCCCAGCAAGATCGCCAGCAAGAGGCCCAACTGCGCCCGGACGCCCAGGATCAAGGTCGCCAGGGCCGCGAAGAAGTAGCAGAGGCCGATTCGCTGGAGTACCCCGGCGTAGCGGAAATCGCTGAAATCCAGCCGCAGCAAGCCGTTATAGACCAGTCCCAGCAAGATCAGCAGCGCCGCCCTTCGCGTTACTCGGAAGGCCAGGGCCCCGACCCCCGCGCCCCGAGCCCGAAGGTTGCCGATCGAAAACGGCAGCACGACGCCGACCAGGAACAGGAACAGCGGGAAGATCAGGTCGATGAAGTGAAACCCGGCCCACTCGACATGCGTCATCTGCTCGTGGACGAGGTCCGGGTCGGGCCGATTCGTCCACCTGGCGAAGGTGACGGCCAGTTCCTCGCCGCCGATGATCCAGAACATGTCGAATCCGCGCAGGGCGTCGATCGACCGCACCCGCTCGGGCGTCGCCGTCACCGGGACTTCCGGCTCGGCGACGCTTACGGGCGGAGTGACCGGCGGGATCGGCGCCGGGTCGGGGGTGGCGGTCGACATGGGCGGCCCTCGATCCAGCTCAGGCCGCGGGTCTGGCCTGGGCGACGGCCTTGTCGACGTCGGCCTGGGTCAACTGCTTGGCGCCCTTGCCGGTTTTGTCGCAGAGCCAACTGGTGACCCAGGGCTCGAACGGCAGACTGTGACCGCCGATCCAGGCCAGGACACGGGCGTCTCGGCTGGCGCGCTCGCGAGTCTTGCGCTTGGTATTGCGGCGCTTGGCCTTGGTCCGGGCGGTCTTGCGCTGCGTGCTTCCCATCCGACGCATGCCCACGGCAGAATCTCCCTAACAGTTCGGTTCGCGAAACGGATCTTGGTGACAATCGAACTCAGGCCCGACCGGTGACGACTCCCGAACGGGCCCCGGCGGTAGCGGCCAGGGCGTCGGCGTCGGGCTTGCCGACCCAGTCGACCAGGATCGGCGTGGCGATGAACACGGTGCTATACGTGCCGCTGAGGAACCCAACGACCAGGGCGTACGAGAACCCCGCCAGCCCTTCGCCGCCGAAGAGGTACATGATCACCACGACCAGCCAGGCGGTCAGCGACGTCAAAATCGTCCGGCTGAGAGTCTGGTTGATGGCGGCGTTGACGATCCGGGGGGTCAATTGTGGGGTCTTCCCCTTGATCTCTCGGATGCGGTCGAAGATGACGATCGTGTCATTGACCGAGAAGCCGATCAGGGTCAGGAACGCGGCGACCATCGGTAGGTCGATCTTGTAGGTGGAGAACGCCACCGCTCCCATCGTGATCAGGACGTCGTGGACCAGGGCAATGACCGCCGCCAGGCCGTAGCTGAACGATTTGAACCGGAACCACAGGAAGGCGATGATGATGAGCCAACTGGCCATGATGGCGATCAACGCCAGGGTTCGGGTCTCGCCGGCGACGGTTGCGCCGAAGTTAATGAGTCCCTCGAACTGCGGGTTGGGGTCGACCTTCAGGGCGGCGGCCGTCGAGGCCAGCGCTTCCTTGACCTTGGCCGGGTCGGCGTCGGTCCGCAAGGTCAGGTCATAGGTTCGGGGGCCACTGGGGTTGGGAGCGGCGTCGACAGCCTTGCGGACGACCTCGAAATGGGCCTTGGGCTGCTCGACTCCGGCCTTGGCCAGGCCCTGGTCGAGCAACGCGGTGATCTTGGGGACCGCCGGCTCGGCGTCGAAGTTCAAGGCGTAGGACTGGCCTCCGGCGAACCGCTCGGCCGGGGCGCCGGCGGCGGGCTTGGGGATGGCCGTCGCCGCGCCGGAGGTCATCAAGGTGCGGGCCAGGCTTGGGCCGAACGCCTCGCGGACCTTGGCCTCGACGTCCTTGACGTTGGTGTCGGTGGTCCGGATGTTGAACCGCAGGCCCCGTTCCTGGCCGCCGAGGTTGAGGGTCTCGACCGCCGGGTCGGGCAGGATCTTGCCGGCGGTTTCACGGACGTACTCGACCCGTTGCGACTCCGGACGCCCCTTGATCGCCGGGGCGTCGGGGGCCAGGCGGATCGTTACCAGGGTGCCGCCGGTGAAGTCGATGTTGTACATCGACCCCCCCTTGGTGAAGAACCGGGCCAGTCCCACGGCGATGACCAGCACCGACACGACCATCGCGATCTTGCGAGGCCCGATGAAGTCGATGTTGGTCTTGTCCAGCAGCTTCATCATCGAGATTCGCCGCAGCCATCCCTGGTCGTACCACAGGTCGAACAGGGCGCGGGAGGTGTAAACGGCGGTGAACAGGTTCCAGACCATGCCGATGATGAGGGTCAGGGCGAACCCTTTGATTTCCTCGGTGCCGACCCACCACAGCACGATGCCCGAGAGGAAGACCGTCAGGTGGCTGTCGAAGATGGTGATCCACGCCCGGTCGAAGCCGTTGCGGATCTGTGTCGAGAGCTTGGCCCCACGTTCGGCCTCCTCTCTCATGCGCTCGAAGATCAGGACGTTGGCGTCGACGGCCATGCCGATGGTCAGGGCCAAACCCGCCAGGCCCGGCAGGGTGAAGGTGGCTCGCAGGGCGGCCATCGACCCGAGCAGCAGCAGCATGTTAAGGATCAGCGCCACCACCGCCACCACGCCAGCGAATCGGTAGTAGAGGATCATAAAGATCGGCACGACCAGCATCGACACGTAGATCGAGGTCAGGCCCTTCTGGATCGTGTCCTGGCCCAGGGTCGGCCCGATCTTTTCCTCTTGCAGGGGCGTCGGCTTCAGGGTCGCGGGCAGGCTGCCGGCCTTGAGGATCGTGACGAGATGCTCGATGTCCTTTTGAAGCTGTTCGCCCGAAGCCCCCATCTCGATCTGGCCGGCCTCGCGGATCTCGGAGTTGATCGACGGGGCCGACATGATCTGGCCGTCCAGGACGATCGCCAGCCGATACTTGAACTCATCCCCCTCGGGCAGGTGAGAGCGGGTCAGGTCCGAGAAATGGCGACCCCCTTCGCGGTTTAGACCGAAGGCAACCACCGGCTTGAGGCTGCGCTGGTCGGCGGTCTTCTCGACCCGGACGAGATTGGCCCCGGTGACGTTTTGACGTTCCGGTGGGACGCGGGCCAGGATGTAGCGCTCGGTGACGCCGTTGACGGTGGGCCCTTCGCGGACCACGGGCGACTCGCCTCGGCCCTCCCCCTCAATGCCGCTGGGGTTGTAGTCGACCCGGTACGAGGCGACCGACTCCAGGCCCGGGGTCTGCTCCAGGTCCAGGCTGTTGGCCGTGTTGCCGCGGACGGGGACGACCACGGTGCTTTCGGCGCCGGCGGCGTTCTTCCCCTTGAGCTGGACCTTGGCGCCGGCCAGGTGGTTGGGGCCCCAGCTTTGGCTCGGGTCGGTCAGGGTCCGTTTGACCAGCTTGGGGTTCTTGCCGACGATCACCTCGCCGAGCTTGTACCAGTGGTACTCCTTGGGAGGGTTTTCGAGGCCGTCGGGGGCCATCGCCTTCTTGACCGCCTGAGCCTTGCCGCCTCGGCGCTCCTCGGCGTCGTTCTTCTGACTGGCCAGGATGCGGAACTCCAGCGAGCCTTTCTCCGACAGGTCGCGCTTGACCTTGTCGACCTCCTCGTCGGTGGCCTCGGGCAGGATGATCTCGACCCGACGGCCGCCGACCTCGCGGATGGTGATCTCACGGACGCCGTCGGGGTTGACCCGCTTCTTGATGGCGGCGACCAGGTCGTCCATCTTGAAGCCGACGGGGGCCTCCTTGTCGCTCACCTCGTAGACCAAGATGGTCCCGCCGGCCAGGTCGATGCCGCGCTTCAACCCGCGGTCGGCGATGAACCATATCGACAGGGCGGTCAAGACCCCGATTAATCCGAACTTCCAGAGAAGATTGCTCATGGCGATTCCTTACGGCCCGACGCTGGTCGGCCTCGCGGTCCCCGGCCTCGGCGGGTCGATCCCGGCCCGGCCCCTTCGGCGGGCGACGCCCGACGTATCCTCATCCTGACTGCGACTCAACGCGACTTCGCCCCGTCGGCCACGGCGACAGCCTTGTCTTTATCCTTGTCCCCCGGAGGGGTGAGCACCCGGGCGATGCTGGCCCGAGTGAACTCCATTTTGACGTTGCGCTCGTCGTCGACCCGCAGGACCACGCGGTCTTCCTCGGGGCTGGTCGAGACGACCACTCCGTAGATCCCCGAGGCCGTCAGGACCTTGTCGTTCTTCTTCATGGCCTTGACCGCGTCGCGCAACTTCCGATCCTCTCGCTGCTTGGGTAGCAGGACGATGAAGTAGAAGATGGCGACCGCTGGCAGCAAGGTCATCAAAAGGTTCGGTCCGCCCCCGTCGGCGGCAGCCCCTTTCGGAGCGGCCTGGGCGAGCAGGGCGACGAACGCGGCGGACGGACCGGGCATGGCGCGAAGGCTTCCGTCAAAAGGATCAAGAGTCGGGCGGTCTGGAGGTTGCACCCGGCAAGCCCCCTAATCTAACCGTCAAGACCCCAGGGCTTCAAGCGCCTCGGCCCGGAAAGCCGAGAACCGCCCCTCGGCGATCGCCCGGCGGGCCCTCGCCGTCAAGCGGTGCAGGTACGCCAGGTTGTGCGCCGAGGCCAAAATCGGACCCAGCATCTCCCTGGCCAAAAACAAATGGCGCAGGTAAGAGCGGCTGAACCGCGAACAGGCCGGGCAGTCGCAACCCTCCTCCAACGGCCGGGGGTCGAGCCGGTGGGCGGCGTTGCGCAGTTTCACGGGGCCGGAGGCAGTCAAACAGGTGGCGTTGCGGCCGTTGCGGGTCGGAAGGACGCAGTCGAACAGGTCGATCCCCGCGGCGATCGCGTCCAGGATGTCCTGAGGACGGCCCACGCCCATCAAGTACCGCGGCTGATTGGCCGGAAGGTGCGGGGTCGAGGCGGTCAGGGCCGCGCGGACCTCCTCGCGATTCTCCCCCACGCTGACACCGCCGACCGCGTAGCCGTCAAACCCGATGGCGACCAGCTTCTCGGCGCACTCGGCGCGAAGGTCGGCATGGCTGCCCCCCTGGGTGATGCCGAAGACCGCCTGATCGGCCCGCGAATGGGCGGCCTTGCACCGTTCGGCCCAGCGGACCGTGCGGGCGACGGCCTCGGCGATGACCCCCTTGGCCGCCGGCAAAGCTGGGCACTGGTCCAGGCACATCGCCACGTCGGCGCCCAAAGCCTGCTGGATGGCCATCGCCCGTTCGGGGGTTAGCTCCAGCAATCGGCCGTCCAGGTGCGACCGGAACGCCACGCCGGCCTCGGACAGCTTCGACCGCGCCGCCAGGCTGAACGCCTGGAACCCGCCGGAGTCGGTCAAGATCGGCCCATCCCAGGCCATGAACTTGTGCAAGCCGCCCATCGCCGCCACCACGTCCTCGCCGGGCCTCAGAGCCAGGTGATACGTGTTGGCCAGGACCATCCGCCCCCCGCAGGCGCGGACAAGGTCGGGGGTCAGCCCCTTGACGGTCGCCTGGGTTCCCACCGGCATGAACGCCGGAGTTTCCAGCGATCCATGAGGCGTGTGCAGAACCCCGGCGCGGGCGTCCGTGCCGGGGTCTCGGTGTTCGAGGTCGAAGCGGATTGGGCTGGGCACGAGTTCGATGTCGCCCGGGGGCTTGGTTCGGGGAAGGCCCGCCAGGCTCGGGGTATTGCCTTAATTGGGGGGGAGAGACGGATGAGGTTGGCGTCTCGCGTTTTCCTCCGCCTCCCGCTGCCTTGCGTGCACGGTGTTTGCTTCGACATCTCGAAATTGCATCGCATCCCGGTCCGAATCCACACGATGGATGGGTAACCAGAAGTCGCCATTGCTGAGCGAATGCTCGATCGACCAGGTCTTTCCGGTCGCGACTTCGAGGAGTACGGCCCGGTCGCCGGACATCGCGACGGCGTAGGCGGCGGGGTTCGTCGCCGAGACCGCGGCGGACGCCGAATCTTGACGGGCCGCGACGGACGCCGGATGTTGCAGGAGCAGGACCAGGGCGAGGCCCCCAATACCCACCGCGACGAGGGAACCGAGAGAAATCCGTCGATCCACGGGGCAGCTCCCTGAATTCGGACTTACTCGTTCTTGAGCTTTAACCCCAACTCGGTCAGCTTCTCGCGGACCTCATTCAGGGATGTGACGCCGAAGTTCTTGCACTCCAGCAGTTCATCGCCGGTGTGGACGAGCAACTCGCCGAGGGTTTGTATGCCCAGCTTGGTCATGCACTTGCGGGCGCGGACCGAGAGGTTCAGGTCGCCGATCGACTTGGCCAGCATGGCCCGTTCTTCCTGGGAAAGCTCCTCGACCGGGTCGTGACGGGTCTCGGTCGCGGCCCGTTCGCCGCCTTCGAGCGCCATGCCCAGGCGGACCCCCTTGCTGGTCATCATCTCCTTGATCTCGGCCAGACTCGTTTCGCCGAAATTCTTGGAGGCCAGCAGTTGCAGTTCGGTGGTGCGGGTCAGGTCGCCCAGCGTGCGGATATTCATCTTCCGCAGGCAGTTGCGGCTGCGGACCGAGAGCTCGAAGTCGGTGACGGGAATTTCCATGAGGGTCTTCAGGACGTGGAAGCCCTTCTCGGCCTCCTCGTCGTAGAACATGTCCCGGCTGGCCCGGCAGTCCTTGAAGAACAGGCGGGCTCGGGGATGGTTCGGGTCGGCGGCGAGGACCTGCTTGTAGCAGCCCTCGGCGTCGCGGAACTTCATCTCGTCCTCGAACAGGATGCCCAGGTTGATGAGGGCCGCCAGGGGGATCGGGGGCTTGCGGAGGCACTGCTTGTAGAGGTCGACCGCCGCGTCGTCATTGCCGTACAGGTCGTTGATGTAGGCCAGTTCGAACAGGACCCCGGCGTGGTCGCGGTCCAGCGAGTGAGCCTTTTCCAGCTCGGCCGAGGCGGCGACAAGGTCCCCCTCGGAGGCCAGCAGGCTGCCTTTCTGGAAGTGATACTCGGCCGAGCCGTTGGCCGAGGCGTCCAGTTCCTCGATGATGGCCTTGGCCTCGTCAACCTTGCCGGCCAGTCGCAGGGCCCCGGCGCGCTTGAGGCCGGCGACCTTGGGCTCGAAGTCGGCCTTGCTCGACTGGTCGAAGGCCGCGGCGGCGTCGTTGTGCCGGCTGAGGTTTTGCAGCGCGATGCCCCGGTGGAAGTGGGCCAGGCCGTGGTTGCCGGCCTTGCCCAGGTGGTCCAACCCCGAGGCGTACCGGCCCATCAGGACCTCGGCCACGCCGACTCGCAGGTGGACCTCGGGCGTGAGGTTCCCCTTGTGCCGGTCGATCATCGCCGAGGCGGCTTCGCGCAAGGTGCGGAATCGCGAGGGGTCACGCCCAAGGACTTCCCGCAGGTCGGTGACGGCCGAGGCGTCAAAGGGGGTTCGGTCGATCAAGGCTCGCACGTCGGTCGTCATCTGCTCGGCCATCAGCGTTCGTCCCCATCCGTCCTCGGACCGAATCCCGACCTTGGCAACGGTCCCGCCCCGGATGCCCAGAAGGGCGTTCGGTCGGCAGCAAGCGTCTCATCTTAACGACTCGGCCGCGCCTTGCAAGCGGCGCGCCCGGCGGCGCTCTTTCCCACAGGAGTTCCTGGTCCTAAAATGCCCGTCCGGACCGCCCGGCCCCCGCTCCTCCGATTTCCGCCCTCGCAACCCGGATTCCCATGTACCGAGTGACCCGCGAGATCGAATTTTGCTACGGCCACCGGCTGCTCAATTACGAGGGCAAATGCCGCCACCTCCACGGCCACAACGGCCTGGCCAGCATCACTTTGGAAGCCCCCAACCTGGACGGGAAGGGGATGCTGGTCGACTTCGGCGAGATCAAAAAGACCGTCCAACGATGGGTCGACGAGACGCTCGACCACACGATGCTGCTGCACCGGGACGACCCGATTTTGCCGGCGTTGCGAGAGCGGGGCGAGCGATTCCACGTGATGGACGCCAACCCCACGGCCGAGAATATCGCCCGATTGATCTTTGACCAGGCCCTTGCCGCGGGCCTGCCGGTCGTCGAGGTCGTCCTTTGGGAAACCCCCCGCTGCCACGCCTCGTACCGGGGGGATTGACCGACCTGGTCGTTAGTGGGCGTGGCCGCCGCCACCGCCGCCGCCGCCGTGGCCGTGGCCATCGTCGACGGGCTTCTCCTCGTGGACGTACGACTTGGGCTTGTAGTCGGCCCGCAGGTCGCCGATCCACCACTTGAACCGGCCGGCCTTGCGTTCCCCTTTGATTTCTAGCAGGGTGAAGGGGGTCTGGCTCGGGGTGGCGGGCAGCTTGGAGTCGTGAACTTCCAGCAGGACCGCGCCGTAGGGGGTCAACCCCTCGTAGCCGGAGGTCTCGAGCCCTTCGCGGTGAAGCTGGGCCCCGGCGGCGACTTCCTTCTGCAAACGCGCGACGGTGGCGACCTTTCTATCGTACTCCATCTTGGCCATCTGCCCGGCCTTGAGGGTCTCGTCGCGAACTTGCTCGGGAGTCTTGGCCGCCCGGGTGTCGGGATGCTGGTGGTACCACAGCACCTCGTCAGGGGACTTGGATCGCAATTCTTTCAGGTACAGGTCGGCGAAGGCATTGATCCGCTGACGGGTCAGGAACTTGTCGACCTCGGCATGGGTGGTCGCGGTGAGGCCCAGCAAGACGGCCAGGACGATGCCGACCTGGGCCAACTTGTCGCCGGTCAGGACGTCGGGCATCCGATGGATCTTGCGACGGGCGAGGACTCCGAAGACGATCGCCCCCAGGCCGGCCAGCAGGAAGGCCGAGTCGATGAAGGTCATGGCCGTAAGCATGCCCAGCAAAAGACTCGTGATCGCCATGCCGCTGACGGCGCGATACGCCGGGATCTCATTGTCAATGACCGGCGAGGCCTGCTCGGTCCGGGCGCGGGTCGGGAGGTTGGGGTCGAGGGCCACGGTGCGGAACTCCTCCACGACGGGCGAAGGGGACGAGGGATCGGGACGATCGGGATTCGCCGATCTTGAGGCTAATCCCTCGCGACGAGCACCGTCAAGGTGGTAACCGAGGGGGGGACGACCGTCCGATCCCCCGCCCCCGATCCCCCCCAAGGTCGCGAGGCGTCCCCGAAACCGGAGCCCGGCGCGTGGGCCGGGGGACGCGCCAAATCGGCCGCCGCCCCCGGGGGTCGTCCCCGTCCGACGTGGACGGACCCAGGGCGACCGACTCCTCCTGGACGATTCCCGGGCCTCCTGGGCAGGATCGGGCGGGACTTCCCTCCAGGATCGGTTGGATTTGCGCGAACGCCCCCGTCGCCGGATGGTTGCTGGACCCTCAATTGCTGCCCGACTTCAACGAGGACGGCCTGCTCCCGCCGGGGGAGTACGCCACGACGTTCGACCAACTCCGCGCCTCGGCCCTGGTGGCCGAGCCGCCGGGGCGGGCGAGCTGGGACCGTCCCTGGCGATCCTTCCTGGTCGACAATTTGGAGTTGCTCACCTGGCAGCTCTGGCGGGTCGGCATCGTCGAAGTCTACGCGGCCGGTTCGTTCGTCGAGGCCAAGGACCACCCCGCCGACATCGACGGCTACTTCGCCTGCGACCGGGCGGCCTACAAGTCCCGAAGGCTGCGGAACGCCCTGAACGCCCTCGACCCCTACCGGGCATGGACCTGGCGGCAGGCCGATCGCCGCCCCGATGCGGCCGGCAAGCTCAAACTGCCGCTGTGGCACCACTACCGCGTCGAGCTTTTCCCCTACTACGGCCAGCCGACGACCGAATTCCGCGACCGCAACGGGCGCGACTTGACCTTCCCCGAACTCTTCCGTCGCCGCACCCCGGCCGGTGCCGACGCCCAGGACCCTTTGCCGAAGGGGATTGTCAAGCTGGCCCATCCCTCGTGGGCATGCCCCTGATTTGCGAAGGACTCCGCCATCCCCTCGGCCGTCGTCGCCCAGGTTTTCAGCAGCTTGGCCGGCTACTTCAGTTCAGGCTCCTTCTTGAACGACGCTCCGTCGCCGTCGACCAGGCGTCTCAGCCCGGGAACCGTGAGGATCCCCATTAGTAGGGGCTTGAGGTCAGCCAGCTTGTTGAAGTCGAGGTTCTTGACCAGTTTCAGGAAGGTCTGAAGGACGATGCCACCGGGGGTGACGGTCTTGGCCAGGGCCTTGCCGACGTCGGCGACCCAGTCGGCGGGCCCGGCGACCTCGGTGACGATCCCCACCAACGCGAAGCCGAAGGTGGCCCAGTTGGGGGGAGTCCCCCCCGGGCCAGAGCTTGGCCAGTTCGGCGACGACGTCGCGGACGTCGGTGTAGGCCCCGACGACGGGGATCATGCTGAAGGCCAGGTCGGCGACGACCTCGTCGGGGGTGTTGGCCTGTCCGGTGGCGATGGCCGTGCCCAGCTTGCCGAGGTAGTCCAGCGTCTTGCCGATCAGGGCGCTGGGCTCCAGGGCGATGCCGAAGGCGGTGGTGGCGGCGGGGTCGGGGTCGCGTTGCCCGTTGGGCAGGATCAGCTGGACGGCCACCGGCACGACGATGACCTGGCCGGCGGGCAGGGCTCCGTTGGAGGCCAGGGTGATGGCGCCCTGGCCATTGGCGTCGAGGGTGGCGAAGGGGTCGCCGCTCAGCAGTTCGTAAAGAATGACCCCCAGCGCGTACACATCGACGGCGCGGCCGATGGCCTATTCGCCCATGGCCTGCTCGGGTGCCATGTAGCTGGGGGTTCCCAGCATGATTCCGCTGCTGGTGGGCCCCTCGGACCCCAGGAATTTGGCCAGGCCGAAGTCGGCGACCTTGGGCGTTCCGTCGGCCATGAGCAGGACGTTGGCCGGCTTCAGGTCGCGATGGAGAATCCCCTCGCGGTGGGCGGCACTGATGGCCCGAGCCAGAGCCTCGACCATCAAGGCCGCGTCGCGGGCGGCCCAGGGCGTTCCCTCGACGCGGCGGGCCAGGGAGCCGCCGGGGGCGAATTCCAGGGAGAAAAACGGCTGCCCGTCGTGCTCGTCGATCTCGTAAATCTGAATGATGTTGGGATGCTGAATCCGCCCGACGGCCGTGGCCTCGGCGCGGAAGCGGCGGACAGACAGATCGCTGGCGTGGGCTCCGGACAGGATCATCTTGAGGGCGACCGTCCGGTCCAGCCCGAGTTGACGCGCCTTGTACACGACGCCCATGCCGCCGCGTCCCAACTCGTCAAGGATTTCATAGCCCTTCACGGCGTCGATCCGGGGGAGACCCGCCCGTCGTGCTCCCTCGAAGTCAGTGGGGGCGCACGTCGGGCCGCCGGCGGTCGTCCTCAAGGCGCTGACGACGCCGAACGCCGAGAGCCCTGGGTCCGCGGAGGTCCCGACCAGCGCGAAGTCGGCCGCCACCGAGGCCACCTCCGTCGCCTCGGCCGGGTCGCCCGCCATCGTCCGGGGGGCCGACCCACCCGGCGGAACCGGCGTCGCTCCTGGCTGGGTCATGCGTGGCTCTCCCCGCAATCCCTCCCGTGAGCAAACCTCACGGTTGCACCCAGAAGACCTTATACCCATCCAGACCCTGCATGCACCATTGCCGACCCGGCAACCCCGGCCGGTCCCTGAGCGAGGGAAAGTTCCTCCCTGGCAGGATTCAGCGATCGGGCGACGGCTCCCCCCCCGGGGCGCCGAGGATTTTCAGGAAGAGCCTTCGTGTCGTCTCGGCGTGGCGCTCAACCTCGGCGCGAAGGGCGGTGGCGGGGTCGGGTTCGTCGTAGCCCAGTCGGTGGGCCAGCCTCGCCAGTTCCGCGGGCTCGGTCGGCAATTCCACCGCCGAGCCGTTGTGGACGATCCTCAAACGGCTTTCGACGGTCCGCAGGAAGTCGTAACCGCCCTTCAACTCGCGATGATCGGCCGCCGCGAGAGCCCCGGCGCGTCGCAGGGCGTCCAGCGCGTCCCAGAAGTTCGGTCGCGGGATTTTCGGTTCGTCTCGTGCGTGGACCAACTGGAGGTACTGGACCAGGAACTCGATGTCGACGATCCCGCCGGCTCGCCGCTTCAGGTTTCCGGGCCCGCGCGACGCTTCCAGACGGCCTTTCATGGCGAGGACCTCGCGGGCCAGGGCAGGCGGGTCCGTCGGTAGCGTGGTCAGTAACTCCCGGATCGTCGATGAGACCTCCCGGCCGAAGTCGCCGACGGAGTGAATCACCCGCGCCCGGGTCAGCGCCAGGCGTTCCCAGGGCTGCGCGGCCGTTCGATAATAGGAGGCGAATCCCTCCAGCGTCGTCACCAGGGGGCCCGAGGCGCCGTGAGGCCGCAGACGGGCATCGACCGCGTACAACGCCCCCAGCCCTTCGGACCCCCCCAGGGCCCGCAAGACTCGGCGGGCCACCTCGGCGACGGCCGGGTCGTGGGACTCGGCCACGAAAACCAGATCCAGGTCGCTGCCGTAGTTCAATTCCCGCCCGCCCAGTTTCCCCAGGCCCAGAATTGCCCAGCGAGGGGCGGGGCGGCGACGGCCCGGGGCAGCGCCGGGGCCTCGTCGAGACTGGTCGCGCGCCACCTGGCCGACGATCGCCTCGGCCACATCGGCCAGCTCTCGGGTGACCTCGCGGATCGGCACCTTTCCCAGGATGTCCTGGGTGCCGATGCGCACCCATTCCTTGTTGCGAAATCCCCCCAGAATTCGCGACAGGTCATCGGCCCCCCGGCAAAGCTCGGCCAATTCCGCCCGGATCGCCGAGCCCGGCTGCGAACGTCCCACGACCAGGGAATCCATCAGATCGTCGATCATCCCCGGGTTGTTGATCAAAATCTCCGAGAGGAACGGGCTGATGGCGCAGAGGTCGACGAACAGCCGAAGGGTCGGCGGGTTGAAGCTGAACAACTCCCAGAGCACGGCCTTGGCCCCCAACGAGGCCGAAACCTTCTCCAGTTGCGTCAACGCCAGGTCGGGGTCGGGCGTCCGTCCCAGCGCTTCGAGCAGGCTCGGGGCAATCGCCGCGAGAAAGTGTCGGCAGCGCGCCTGCGACAGGAACGGGATTTCTTCCTTCGCCAGTGCCAAGAGGTTGCGGTACGCCTTGGGCTGGTCGGCGAACGGATAAGGGGCCAGGGCCGATGCGATCAGTTCGGGGGTCGGCTCGGGGTCGAGCACCAGGTCGACCACCGGGTCGGCCGGTCCGCCGCCGTCTTCTCGAAACGCGTCGTGCAGCAGGTGGTTGAGGATGCGCCGGTTGAGTTCCGCCCGCGCCCGGTAGTCGGCCAGGAACCGCTGAGCCGGCCCGGCGCGACCTTCCCAGGGGGTGGCCGGGGCATAACCCATGCGGATCGCCAGGGTCCGCAGCTCCTCGGGGTCGACTGGCATCTGGTGGGTCTGGCGGTCGAACATCGTCTGCAAGCGGTGCTCGACCTTGCGGAGAAACCGATACGTCTCCTCCAGCAAGCCCCGCTCCTCGGCGTCGAGGCAGCCCACCTCCTCCAGACGCTCCAGGGCGATCAGGGTGTTGGCGTGACGAACCTCCGGATAGCGACCGCCGTGCAGCAGTTGCAGGAACTGGACGACGAATTCGACGTCACGAATGCCGCCCCGGCCGGTCTTGACCTCGACGTCCTCGGTGCCGGCCGAGCGCGTGCGCTGCTCGATCCGCCGCTTCATCGCCTTGATCTCGTGGATCTCGGCCCCGCCCAGGTAGCGTCGATAGACGAACGGGTTGATCGCCGACAGGAACGACCGGCCCAGCTCCAAATCCCCGGCGATCGGCCGGCACTTGATGAGGGCCTGGCGCTCCCAGGTCCGCCCCGACGTCTCGTAATACCCCAGGGTCGCCGCCAGGGAGCGAGCCAAGGGCCCACGATCCCCCTCGGGACGCAAACGCATGTCAACGCGATACGCCTGCCCCATCGCCGTGTGATCGGCAAGCAACCTCACCAGTTCCGAGCCGAGACGGGCAAAAAACTCGGCGTGGGTCGCCGGCCGAAGGCCACGGGTCATCCCCTCGAAGTCGTATAGGAAGATCAGGTCAATGTCGGAGGAGTAATTCAGCTCCCGGCCGCCGAGCTTGCCCAGCCCCAAAACGACGAACCGCGAAGGCCGGTCCTCGGGCCCGCGAGCCTGTCCAAATCGAGTCTCCGCACGTTCGCGGGCCAGTCGATACGCGGCCTCCACGCAGGCATCGGCCAGGTGCGAGAGGTCCAGCGTCGTGTTCTCCAGCGGCCGGTCATAAACAATGTCGTTGAACCCGATCCGCAGCAACTCGCGGCGGCGGAACTGGCGGAGCGTGAACCGCCGGCTGGCGTCGTCGTCGGGGGCCTGCTTCAATTCGGCCCAAAGGTCGGCCACCAATGCCGGACGGTCGCGACGCTCGGCCCCGGCCCGCAGCCAGGCCAGCCATGACGGCTCCTGGATGAGCAAATCGCTGAAATACTGGCTGGTGCTGAAAATCTGGACGAGGATCTCGGTGGTCCGCGGGTCCAGCACCAACGAGGCGATGGTGGCCTCGGGATCAACCCCCGCCGCGGCGAACCGATCCAGGTTCGTCAACGCCATCCCTGGGTCGGGGCACTTCGGCAGCAACGCATCAAGCTGATTGGCCAGCCCAGCGGCCAGGACCGGCGACCTCGCCCGCCCGGTCAGGTCGCGCAGGTCGCGATACCCCCGGCCACCATCGCGCACGCCCAGGCCCCCCAGCCACTGGCGGGCGGCATCGGGGTCATTCAGCAGGCCGACCAGCGATTCGGCCGTCAGTCGCGGGTGGTCCGACATCGGGCGAGGCGTCCCAAAATCAGCCGTCCCCGATCCGGCCGTGACCTCGGCGCCTGACTCGTTTGAAGTCCCGCCATGTCCGGCCGACGAGTCATCCTCAACCACGACCCAACACCAAAACTCGGCGGACCGACTGCCCACCCGCGACGACCAGACGACTCGAAACGAGTGGCTTCGGCCAGGTCCGCCGTTCTCGCCGTCAGGACCGGGATTGCCAGATCGAGGGGTCCCTGGACGTATGGAACACCGAGATCACTATGACCTCGCCGGTCTCCTCGCGGAAGAGGACGACATAGGGAAACCTCGGCACGAGAGCCCGGCGGACGTTGAGGTAGACGACAGGGTGGCGATCCGGGTCGGCCGCGACGCGGTCGAAGACCTCGCGCACGCGGGCGAGGAAGATCGCCCCCAGGCCGGATCGTCGCTGCTCGTACCAGTCGGTGGCCTCATCGAATTCGACTCGGGCCTCGGGCAGGAGGCGGACCGGCAGCCTCATCGGCGAAGTCGAGCCAGGGCATCAGCCTCCACTTGCTCCCAAGGGATCGCCGCTAGGGGATTCGCCGCGTGCGCGGCCAGTCGGCGGTCGATCTCTTGCTTCATCGGCTCGGGCAACTCCGACCCATGCCCCCGATCTCCGAGCCGGTCCCAGACCTCCTGGACGAGCCGGATGCGGTCCTCGATTGGCCAGGAATCGATCTCACTCAAGACGGCCTGTAAGTCCATGGAGACACCGGAAAGGGTTCGGGTCGCGGTGCCAAGGGAGGCGGATTCACCCCAATCAACATACCCGGTCATCCCGTCTCAGCCCAGAGCAGCCGATCGGGTTGGAGGGCCCCGGGTGGCTGGGGTCCGGTACTCCGGACCCCAGTTCGGCGGCTGAGAGGGACACGAGGAAAACTCTCGATCTAGGGGTCAATGATAAAGGTTTGCCAAAATCAGCGGCACGAAGCCTACGAGCCTCACCCCGAGGGGATGAGCGGATGACGGCCGCCACGGTGGGGCCGACGGCGGGGATGCCGTTCACATGGAGAATGAATTCGGCCCCTGATCGTCGCCAGGTCGAGGAGCACCCTTCAAAAAACGAAGATCCCCCTGCTCTCGTCATACTCTTCGACCAAGACATTTCCCAAGAAGAACCCACCACCGGTTTGGGCACTGACCCAGAGCGTGATCCGAGGCCATTCGGCATGAGGCTCAACATTCTGGACGGAAAGGTTCCAACCTTTCGAGGCGGGCTCCATGCCTAGCTGATGGTACAGGGTGTCGAGGAATTGAATCCGAACGTCCGGGACGGAACGGACCCTGGCCACGAGGGTTGACGCCTCGCGGAGCAAACGTTCTTGTTCGGGAGACCGAGGCGGTTGACCCTCAACCAATGGCATCGGCTCGACGAAATCCCGTTGAGTGATGGGGCCCACATCCTGGGATTGGGCGAGCTGCGCTCGCGTCGCCGGAGATGAGTGTTTTGTCCCAGCCCGCGGTCCGGTCCCGGCGTCGAGCCTGCTCCGGGGGTCGACCTTCCCGAGACAGACGATCAGCATCGTAACGGTCAGAAACAACAGTACGAGCCAGGTTCTGAGCCAGATCATGGCGACCACCGCCCCTGTTGCTCCAACTCGCTACGCCCCCGCTTGCCCCATCGGCGCATGCTGGAGGTGCCGGAAGATCGCCTCCAGGTCGATCCGCGAGATCCCCAGGTCGGTGGCGATCGACCGCTCATCGACGCCCGGCCTCATCAAGGGCGCGACCCGGGGGGCCAGGCTCTGGAGTCGGCCGGTCAGGGGCGGAATCGGGGTCCTCAGCCGATGCTCCCGCCACGGGTCGCCCAGCGGGACGAACCCGGGGTCGAGCCAGTATTCCCGACCCCCCGCGTGCAGCAGACGGAGGAACCAGGCGTTGAACCCCGGGGCGATAATCCTCGGCGGCACCCCCAACTCATCGTCGCCCGAGGCGAACACCGGGCAACACCCCCCCGGCCATCGGTAGGCCAGGTCGATGCAAACCGTCTCGGGCCCAGGGTTGCCCAGTTCGAACCAGCTTTCCGGCTGCACCACCAGCCCCGGCACCCGTGCGAACGGGATCATCGGCCCGATCGCCGTCAAAGGGTGGATCAGCGGCCCGTCTCGATAGAACCCGTCCGACAAAAGCAACCAGGACCGCAACCCACGAGGAAACCGGGCGTTGTGACGTCGTTCCCACGAGGCGACGGCTCGAGGCTCGGCCGGCGGTCGACAAGTCTCGGGGCCCAGGCTGGCGGCCAGAGGGACCAGCGATGGCAGACAGCGGGGGTCGACGCCCGCCGGCCCACACCAGCTCGCCAGTATCTCGCCGAGAGACCCAGGCGTCATGGCCGCGATTCCGTCGTGACGACCCGGCCGAAAAGGGTCACCGGGCTGACATCCTCGACCAAAATCGGCAAAATTTCGCCGATCAGCCGCTCCGGCCCGTCGAAGACCACCAATCTGTCGCAATGCGTGTGCCCGACGAGTTGCCCCGGTCCTCGATCCTCGGCCCCGTCACCCCCAACCGCCCGCCTCCGGGCCGTTTTGCTGGGCCCCTCGACCAGCACCGGCACGGTCCGCCCCACGAAGGCTCGGTTGTCGGCCTCGCTGATCGCGTTCTGGACTTCCAGCAATTCCTGGTTGCGAGCCTTCTTGACGTCCTCGGACACGTCATCGGCAAACAGGGCGTCGGCCTTGGTCCCGGCCCGGGCGCTATACTTGAAAATGTAGCTGTTTTTGAACCGGGAGCGTTCCACCAGGTCCACGCTGCGGCGGAACGACGCGTCGGTCTCTCCGCAGAAGCCAACGATGAAGTCGCTGGAGACCGCCGCGCCCGGCAGCGTGGCCCGAATCCGTCCCATCATCTCGTCGTACAATCCCACCGTGTACAATCGCTTCATCCGGCCGAGAATCTCGTCGCAACCGCTCTGAGCCGGCACGTGCAAGTAACGCAGCACTTTAGGCAGGTCGCGCACTGCCTGCAAGAGGTCGTCGGTCATGTCGTTGGGGAAGTTGGTGATGAACCGGATGCGCTGGAGGTCGGGGATCTCGTTTAACTGGGCCAGCAGGTCGGCCAGACGGGTCTGGCGGCCGTCGCCCTCCCTGGACTTGTAGCTGTTGACGGTCTGGCCCAGCAGGGTGATTTCCTTGACCCCCTGCCCCACCAGCATCTTCGCCTCCTCGACAATCGCCGAGGGGGGCCGCGACTGCTCGGGGCCGCGGACCGAGGGGACGATGCAATAGGTACAAAACTTGTCGCAGCCCATCATCACGCGGACAAACGCCTGGAACGGGCTCGGGCGCATCGACGGCTCTCGCAGAGGGTCGTACTCGGCGAAGCTGGCGGTGACCTCCGTCCGAGTCCCCCCCGACCTCCCCAGGCTGACGGCCAACTGCGCCTTGCCCTCGACCTTCGCCCGTTCAAGCAGTTCCGGCACCTGCGCCAACTGACCAGGGCCGACGACCAGGTCCACGAACGGGGCCCGACGCAGAACCTGCCCCTGATCTTTTTGGGCCATGCAGCCCAGCACGCCCACCGACACCTCGGGCTTCCGCTCTTTCAGTTTTCGCACCCGCCCCAGGGCGCTGTAGATCTTGTCCTCGGCGTGCTGACGGACCGAGCAGGTATTGTAAAGGATCGTATCGGCCTGCTCGATGTCGTCGGTCAGGTCGTACCCCTGACCTCGAAGCCGACCGACGACCAACTCGCTGTCCAGCAGGTTCATCTGGCAGCCGACGGTCTCGATGTAGAGCTTTTTCTTACCGGGCGGCGGGGCCGGGTCATCGGCCATGATCGGGCTCCTGCACTTTGGCCTCGCGCCGGCGGGCAATCGGTGGGTCGGAGACGAAACGCTCAGGGTCTCGAATCCTTCATCCTAACCACTCGCGACTCGGGACGACAACCGCACCCTCGCGCCCGCGTTGCCCCGCGGCCTCAACAACCTCTCAATTCCCGCCGATGACCTTCATCAACTGGGCTCGCTGGTTCTCCAGTTCCTCCAGCTTGGCTCGCTGCTGGGCGACGACCTCAGGCTTGGCGTGGGCAATAAATTGCTCGTTGGCGAGTTTGACCCGGATGGTATTGCATTGCTTGTCCAGGTCCGCCAACGCTTTGCGAGCGCGAGCCACCTCGGCCTGGCGGTCGATCAGGCCTTCCAGGGGCAAGATGATTTCGGCATCGGCCAAAATCGTCACCGCCGAGTCGGCCGGTCGCTCGGCCGACTCGACAATGGTCACGCTCAACGAGTCGGTCAACGCCCGGATCGCCGCCTCGCCCGCCTTCAACACCTCGGCGACCGGCCCCCGGGCGACGATCATGGGCGCGATCTTGGCCTTGTCGGAAACCCCCTTCTCGGCCCGGAGGTTGCGGATCGCCGTGACCTTTTCCTGCCACTGGGCGACCATCCCCTCGGCCTCCTCGTCAATCCAACCGGCGGGATACTCCGGCCAACGGGCGACGCAAACGCTCTCCTCGGCCTCCCGGGGCTCGGGCACGCCACGACGGGGAGCAATTTCTCCCAAAGCCTGCCAGATCTGTTCGGTGACAAACGGCATCGTCGGATGCAGCAGCCGGCAAAGCCCATCCAGCACCGCCGCCAGAACCCTCTGCGCCGCCGGACGACTTCGCGGGTCCCGCAGGCGGCCTTTCAGGACCTCGACATACCAGTCGCAGAAGCTGTTCCAGGTGAAATCGCGCAACCGCTTGGTCGCCTCGGCGAACCGGAACGCCTCCAGGTCGGCATCCGTTTCGGCCGCGACCCTCGCCAGTCCGCTCAGAATCCAGCGATCCTCGACCGCCAGCGACGACGGATCGACCGGGGCGGCCTCGAACCCTTCCAGGTTCATCAAGGCAAACCGCGCTGCGTTCCAGAGCTTGTTGGGGAACGTCCGCCCCTGCTCGAATCGCTCGGAAGTGTTGACCTTCCGCCCATCGGGCAACCTGGCCGTCTCCACCGGCATCCGCAAGTCCTGGGTCTCGGTCGTCGCCAACGCCAGGGTGAACCGCAAGGCATCGGCGCCATACAGATCAATGATATCAACCGGGTCGATCCCATTCCCGGCCGACTTCGACATTCGCTTGCCGTGACCGTCCTGGATCACCGGATGAATGAACACGTCGCGGAATGGCGCCGCGCCCAGGTTGTACCGACCAAACATCACCATCCGCGCCACCCAAAGGCTGATGATGTCCCGAGCCGTCGACAGCACGCTCGTCGGGTAAAACTTCGCCAACTCCGGGGTCTCTTCCGGCCAGCCCAGCGTCGAATGGGGCCAAAGCGCCGAAGAAAACCAGGTGTCCAGGACGTCGGGGTCCTGAACCAGTTCATGACCGTCGCCCAGGGCATCGGCGGGCAAATCCTCCTCGGCGCAGACCAACCAGCCTCCCGCTTCGGCTTCCCTCCAGACCACATCGTCTCGCCCGCCGAAGGCCCTCACCAGGTCGCCGGCATGGCAGGTCTGGCAAGACCAGATCGGAATGCGGTGCCCCCACCACAGCTGTCGACTGATGCACCAATCGCGCTTCTCACCCAACCAGTCGAGATACGTCTTGGCATACCTTTCAGGATGGATCTTGACCTCACCTTCGGCCACGGCATCCATCGCATCCTGAGCCAGCGTGTCCATCCTGACGAACCACTGATCCGACAGGTAAGGCTCGATCGGCGTCTTGCTCCGGTCCGACAGCCCGACGCGGTTCTGGTGGGGCTCGACCTTGACCAGCAAGCCCGCCGCTTCCAGGTCGGTCACCACACGCTTGCGCACCTCTCGACGGTCCAGCTCTGCGTACGTCCCGGCGTTCTCGTTATAAGTGCCATCAGGGTTCAGCAGGTTGATCCGTGGCAAGTTGTGGCGAACACCCGTCGCATAGTCGTTCGGGTCATGGGCTGGCGTGACCTTGACGCACCCCGTTCCAAACTTCGGGTCGACCAGCAAGCCATCGGCGATAACCGGGATCGCCCGTCCCATCAGCGGCAACTGGAGCGATCGCCCAATCAAATGCTGATAGCGAGGATCGTCCGGGTGGACCGCCACGGCCGTGTCGCCCAGCATCGTCTCGGGACGAGTGGTGGCGACGACCACGAACTCGCCATCGGCTCCGGTCACAGGGTAGCGGATTGACCACAGATGCCCGGCGGTGTCCTGGTACTCGATCTCGTCATCGGCCACGGCCGTGCGCAGTTGGACGTCCCAGTTGACCAGCCGCTTGCCTCGAAAGATCAACCCGTCGCGAAACAGGCGGAAGAACGTCGTCCGCACGGCACGGGCGCACCTCTCGTCAAGGGTGAACCGGGTCCGCTCCCAGTCGCACGAGCAGCCCATCCTCCGCAACTGGTCGAGGATGCGGGCCTCATACTCATCCTTCCACTTCCAGATGCGAGCGACCAACGCCTCGCGCCCGAGGTCATGGCGGGTCTTCTTCTCCTCGGCCAGCAACCGTCGCTCGACCACCGCCTGGGTGGCGATGCCCGCATGATCGGTCCCTGGCATCCAGAGCGCCTCGAACCCTTGCATCCGTCGCCAACGCACCAAAATATCCTGGAGCGTGTTATTCAACGCATGTCCCAGGTGCAACGCCCCGGTGACGTTGGGCGGCGGGATCATGACGGTGAACGGCGGCTTCGGGCTCGACGGGTCCGCGTGAAAGTACCCCTTCTCCAGCCAGAAGGGATACCAACGGCGCTGGGCGTCCTGCGGGTCATACTGCTTGGGGAGTTCAGCGAGGCTCATGCGATTCCCAGAACAAAGGTACGCGGGTCGGATTCGGTTCAGGATGCGGCCGGCGCCCGAACGCTCGGCACCCGGCCATACGTGAGGACTCGCCAAAGCCACTCCATCGGCCCGAACGAGAACCACCTCATCCAAAAACTGCTGACAACCACCTGCAACGCAAAGATCGCCAGCGCGAGCCCCACGCCCAGGGCTGGGCCGACGCGACCATAATAGCCGAGCCCATAGCTATAAAAAATCAGGGTCGCGACCACCGACTGCATCAGATAATTCGTCAAGGGCATCCGCCCGGCCATCCCCAGCGGCCAGAAGACCTTCCGCCACCCAGGCTTTTGCGTCAAGAGCACGATCGCGGCGATGTAGAACACGCAAAGCACTGGCCGCCCCAGAACATAAAATAACCCACCCAGCGACCCCAGCAAGGTCGGCCGGTCGCTCCCACGCTCCGCCAACGCCGAGAACGTCGCGAACGCCCCAGCCATCGAGAACCCAACAATCCCCGTCCACCAGGCCAACCGACGAATCGACGGCAAATGCACGGGAAGTTCCTGAAAAATCCGCCGACGCCCTGCCACGAACCCTAACAGCACGGTCGTTCCCAAAATCGGCCAGAACCAGACGCCCTCCTCTTCCCAGTACTCCCGTCGAGTCTCCTCCCAACGCAAGGCGACGGCCTGGACATAGGTGCCATGCCCATAAACCGCCCGCTGACGCTCGCCAGCGGCCCGATGCTGGGCGGGAGACCGCGGATTTTCCGCTCCACGGGCAAACTCCCACGCCCCATGCCCAATCGGAGCCAGTAGCAGCAAAACCGCCAGGGCCAACAACCACCGATCCCCGGCCCTTCTCAGCAACAGCAGCGGCACCCCCAGGATCGCGTAAATATGCAAAACATCCCCATTCCAGATCAACAAATTATGGATCACTCCAAAAACGAACAGGGCCAGCAACCGTCGAAGATAAGGCCCCACGATCGACCGTCCCCGAACCGCCGCCCGCTCGATCTGAATCGCGAACCCCACGCCGAAAAGGAACGAGAAGATCGAGTTGAATTTTCCTGAACCAAAAAAGTCCACCAACCACTCCGCGACCTTATCCCAACGGTCCGGGAACAAATCTTGACCCCCCGCCACCAGTCCCCAGGGCAAGTTGAACCCCGGCATGTTGATGATGAGGATGCCCAGCAAGGCAAATCCCCGCAGGAAATCCAGGGTCGCGATCCGCTCCGAAGGGCGCACCGGGTCCAGAACCGTGAGGTGCGCGGGATTCTCGGTGGCCGACGCCGAGTAGGGATTGAACTCGCGGCTCAAGTGCCTCAACCTCGAAAGGGGTGGTGACAGGAGCTTATCACGAGGCTGGGGCCTCAAACGCTTCGTGCAGCGTGGCGAAGAGCCGCTCGCAGGAAGAGCAGTTCTTGCGGACCGTCTCCGGGTCCAGGAGGGCGAGGATCTTGGGGGCATGAGCGGTCTTATCATAGGCCCCCTTCGTGATGCCCTCGGTAGCCCGTTTCAGCCGAGATTTCAGATGATCCTTGGGGATGGCCTCGACCCGACCCTGGCCCGGCAAGGCGAGCGTCCCGACCCGAAAGCTCGACCCATAGAAACTCGTCAGGGCGTCGACATCGGCGAAAAACCACGCCTCCATCGCCTGAATCATCAGGTGGCATCGCGAGCCGTGGGCTTCCGTGAGCCGTTCGCAACGCTCGATCCGACGTTGACGAAGGTGTTCCCAGGCGGGCAGGTCGACCGGGGCCTCGGAGTCGACCAAAAGGAGGCTGAAGGCGTCGGAATGGTCCGATATCCCCTGGAGGAAGGAGTAGCAAGCCCTAGACCCAGACCCGCATAGGGTCAAGCGCAAACGGACGGTGCGGCTTCGCAATGCCGGTATGCCACGCCGGAAGAAATGAGTGAAGCCCGACTTGAGGATCGGGTCCCCCTCGATGTAGATCCGGACCTCCCTCACCATCGGGTCGCCCCAATCTCGCCGCTCAGCCAGAGGTCCCCAAGGGTGTATTCGTCGAGCCACTTCCTCAGGCAATCCCGATCGAGCCGTTTCAGGCGAGTCCCATCGGCGTCACGTTCGCAGGTCAAGATGGCCTCGGGACGATCCCCCAGGGCCGAGAGGAACGCGGGGGAATGCGTCGTCACGACGAGTTGAGTACGCTCCGAGGCATCCACCAGTAGTCGAGCGATTTCCGGGATGATGTCGGGATGAAGACCCAACTCGGGCTCCTCAATCCCAATCAAGGGCGGCGGATTGGGGTGACACAGCAAGGCCAGTAAGCAAAGGTAACGGATCGTCCCATCGGAGAGGCGCGTCATCGGAATCGAACGGCCGTCCTCCTCTTCGATGTGCACCTGGACATGGCCGGAAACGATCGTGGTCCGAAGATCCGCGACCCCTTCATAGAGTTGTTTCAAGTGACCGAGAACTTTCTCCCGTAAATGTCGCTTGGCGGTCAACCCGTTCAGGATCAAGCCGAGGTTGGAATAGTCTTCGAGCAGAAAATCTCCCGGGAGGTCCGCTGCCTGTGGCTTTCGTACGGCGGCTCCAGGCCCGAAGGACCATCCGCGATAAAGACGGATCTCCCCAAGATGGTCTGCCAAAAAGTTGAGTTCCGGGAGATTCGCGGGAACCCATTTCAAGGTCAGGGCCGACAGAAACTCAAATCCCGGCCGAAGGCCATTCGGATGCGTCAACGCCCCGGATTCGGGAAATTCGTAGAATAACTTATGAACCGAATCGGCCACCGCAGTCAGGTCGCCCAAGCCCTCCGGGCCTATCCTGTCCACCGATTCCTCAGTAACTCGGGCGCGATAGGCGTCGGGAGTTATACCGATGCGATGATGTAACGGCGGCTTTCCCTCACTCTCGTTCCAAAACGAATCAATCCTTGCGACGTCTGATGATCCACCTTTCCAAATCCATTCCTCGATTCCACCCCCCGCCCGAATCGCTTGGCTCATGTCCTTCGGGAGAGACCGAAGCAGGGCCAAAATCTCCAGGACGTTCGACTTCCCCGACCCATTCGCGCCAACCAAGACATTCAGCGGGCCGAAGTCGATGCGCTCCCCGGCATCCCCAAACGAAAGGATGTTCCGTAGCCTCAGCGATTGGAGTAGGGGCTTCGCATCCATCGGAGTTGCCTAGCTCATCATGGGAATCGGAGCCACCTTCTTCACGCCCTTGGCATCCTTGGCCAGCTTGTGCTCAAACGCATCAATCAGCGCCAGCCAACTCGCCTCGATCACGTTCTCGGAGACCCCGATCGTCCCCCACACCGTCTCGCGGTCCTTGCTCTCGATCACCACGCGCACCCTCGCGGCAGTCCCTTCCCTCGCGTTGATGACCCGCACCTTGTAGTCAACCAGCGTCATCTCCCGAAGCCGGGGGAAATGCTCCTCCAGCGCCTTGCGCAACGCACCATCCAGCGCGTTGACCGGCCCGTCCCCCTCGCTCACGGCGTGCTCGATCACCTCGCCAACCCGCACCTTCACCGTCGCCTCGGTCACGGGTACGCCATCGGCCTGAGCCGCGACGCTCACCCGGTAATTCAGCCTTTCGAACGCCGCCGCGTACCGACCGGCCAGCTTCTCCACCAGCAGAAGGAACGACGCCTCGGCCGCCTCGAATTGATATCCCTCGTTCTCCAAATCTTGCACCCGGTCCAGCACCTTCGCCATCAAGGACGGGTCCTGGTCCAGCCCCGACTCCCCCAACTTCTCGGCGATGTTCGACTTTCCCGACAACTCGCTCACCAGCACCCGACGCTCGTTGCCCACCAGGGTCGGGTCGATATGCTCGTAGCTATGAGCCACCTTGCGAACGCCGTGGACGTGCATCCCCCCCTTGTGGGCGAACGCGCTGGAGCCCACGAACGCCTGCCCCGGCCGAAAATTCATGTTCGCCGTCTCGAAGACAAACCGCGACACCTCCGTCAGCCTCACCAGACTCTCGGGCCGTAGCACCTCATACCCGCGATACTTCAGCGCCAGGTTCGCCACCACGCTGCAAAGGTCAACGTTGCCGCAGCGCTCGCCAATGCCGTTGATCGTCCCCTGAACCTGAGTTACCCCGCCTCTCACGGCCGCCAGGGTGTTCGCCACGGCCAGGTCGCCGTCGTTGTGCGTGTGGATTCCGATCGAGACCCCCGGGACCGCCCGGCGCACCGCCGCCAACGCCTCGGCCACCCCTTCGGGCAGGCTCCCGCCGTTGGTGTCGCACAGGACGATCCACTTCGCCCCCGCTTCGGCCGCCGCCCGGATCGTCTCCAGCGCGTAATCCGGGTTGTGGCGAAATCCGTCGAAGAAGTGCTCGGCGTCGTAAACGACCTCGGGCGAATGAGCCGCCCCGGCCAGGAACCCGACCGAGTCGGCGATCATTCGCACGTTCTCGGCCAGGGGGACCCCCAGGATCTCCGTCGCGTGCAGGTCCCAGCTCTTGCCCACCACCGTCACCGCCGGAGTTCCCGCGGCCACCAGAGCCTTCATCCCCGTGTCATCTTCCGGGGCGATGTCCCGCCGCCTCGTCATCCCAAAGGCCGTGACCTTGGCGTGGCGCAGGTCCAGGTCACGGACCTCTCGGAAGTACGCCGCGTCCTTGGGGTTGGACAGCGGATACCCCCCCTCGACGAAGTCCACCCCCAGGTCGTCCAGTCTCGCGGTAATCAGCAGCTTGTCCTGGAGCGAGAAGTTGACGCCCTCCCCCTGGCTGCCGTCCCTCAAGGTTGTGTCGTAAATCGAGATCCGCGTCATGATCCGCTCCCACCCTCGCCCCGGTCGCCTCGACCCATCTGGCGGACTATTCTAGCAAAGGCCAACCCCAACCAGACACCGCCCGCCCTCCGCGGTTCGTCCGCCTCCCGGAAAACCCCGCCATGAGCCAGACCCCCGCCATCCCCCTGGCCGACCTGGAGGCCCTGGCCCACGCCGAGGCCCTCCGCGACGACTTCCCGGTCGACGAACCGGTCTACGTCCGTGCCGGCAAGGACCCCAGGGTCCCCATCCTCTGCGCCGGGAACCTCGAAGCCCCCCTCTGCATCTTCGCTCGGGACCTCGGCAAGGACGAGGTCGCCGCCGGCCAGCCCCTCATCGGCGCCGGGGGACGCCTGGTCCGCCTGGGCTTGCTCGCGGCGTTCGATGGCGAAACCCCCAGCAAGTCCGACAAAACCCTCGAAGCCGCTTTGAGTTACGCCTTGCTGGCCAACACCGTGCCTTTCAAGCCTCCGGGGAACAAGGCGTATGCAAACTCCGTCAAGGAACGGTTCCGCCCCGCCGTGGCTGGGCTGCTCGCGGGTTGCTGGCACGGCGACCGGGTCGTCACCCTGGGGACCGAGGCGTTCCAGTGGTTCGCCCGCTACGCCGAGGCCGGGTCCGCCGACGCCTTCTGGGCCCGTGAGGACCGTTACGAGGCCGAATGGACCTGCACTCTCAAGGCCGAGGTCGCCGGCCGGGAGTTCTCCAAGCCCCTCACGATTGCCCCCCTGCCCCACCCTTCGCCGCTGAACCAGCGATGGTATGGGCTGTTCCCGGGGTTGCTCGCGGCGAGACTGGCCGCGACGCGTCAACTGGAGGGATGATTGATCGCCACGGGGATTGTCCCGATATCCTCGGATGGCTACGTTGGGGCCTACCAAATTTCGCGGACTGACGCGCCCTGGGGGGGGAACGCCGTGCGCAAAGGGTCCCTGGTCACCGACCGCGAACTCGAAATCCTCAAGATCCTCTGGGCCCGCGGACGCGCCAACGTCCGCGAGGTCCAGCAGGCCCTGAATCAGTCGTCCGAGCCGGTCGCTTACAGTACCGTGCAGACGCTGCTGAACATCATGGAGGAAAAGAAGGGGTTAGTCCGCCACATCATCGAGGGGCGGACGTTCATCTACATCCCCAAGACCACTTCCGACCGCACCATTCGCGAATTGACCTGCCGCTTCGTCGACCGGGTCTTCGACGGCGCCCTGGACCGCGTGATGGTCGCCCTGATCGACTCGCAGGCCCCAGGCCCCGAGGAACTCAGCCGCCTCCGAGCCATGATCGACGAGGCCCAGCGCCAATCGACCCACCGAGCCGCGACGGTCCCCCTCGCCACCGCGGACGGAGCTCCCGGAGCCGACGCCTAAAGAATGGGGTCATTTGGGGAAACCGTTCGGCGAGGGGCGGCGTCGATGGGGGCCTGGCTCAACGCGTTGGCGGGCCCGCTCCTGGACGCGTTGGTGGCGGCCGGGCTCTTCCTTGGGTCCGTCTCGCTGGCGATGGCCCTCTGCCGACAACCCTCCCGGCGCTGCTGGCTGGCGCGGCTGGGACTGGTCGGAGCCCTGGCGATCGGACCACTCTCGGCCTCGGGGGTCGTGCCACGAATCGACCTGGGCGCCCGCCTGAGAGCCGCCGCCCCGCCCTCCTGGCCGCGGCCCCGCCCCTCCGAACTCCGCCCCGAGGCGTGGCCGACCCGTCTCGCCGCGGGATACCTCGCCGTCGCCGGCCTTGGACTGGCGACCCTGGTCCTGGGAGGGTGGGGAGCGGGCCGAGTCATCGCCCGGTCGCAGGCCCCCTCGGCCCCCACCCTCGCTCTCTACGAAGAACTCGCCGTCGGCCTCCCGCCCCGCCGCCGCCCTCGCGTTCGAGTCTCTCCAAGACTCCGACGCCCCGGCCTCCTGGGCGTCGTCCGCCCCTGGATCATGATCCCCCCCAGCCTCGACCGCCCCGAGGCCGGCGACGCCCTGCGCCTCTGCCTGCTCCACGAGTTGGTCCACGCCCGTCGCCTCGACCCCCTCTTCGCCCAACTCGCGGCGGTCATCCAGGCCCTGGCCTTCCCCTGGCCGCAATCCTGGTGGATTCGGGCTCAAATGCGACTGGACCAGGAATACCTGGCCGACCACCTGGCCGCCTCCCGCTTCGGCACCACCAGCGCCTACGCCGCCTCGCTCCTCGACCTGGCCGCCCCCGGCTCGATCGCTTCCCAAAACGCCCCCCTCCGCGACCCCGCTCCGCCCTGCCAGCAAATCGGCTCGCGGGTCTTCCGTCGCGTCCTGATGCTGGTCCGCTGCCCCTTCCCGGTCGAAACCACGCCCCCCCGGACCTGGAAGGTAATGGCCTCGTCGCTGGTCCTGGCCGGCACCCTTCTCGCCTCGAGTCTGACCCTCCAGGCCAGCGCCCCGCCCCGCCCCGCCTTCCCCACCCACGGAACTTTCCGGATGGGCCACCTGTCCCTCCTCGCCTCCTCCTCCGACGGCCAACCGGCCTCGCCCCCCTTCCGCATTCCCCTGGGCGACCTGCCTCCGCACTACCAACTCACCCTCCAGGTCTGGGCCGAATCCCCCTCCGCCCTCACCGGCACCCGTATCCTCGGCCTGCCCCTCGCCAACGGCCCGGTCCCCGCCCCGTCCTGGCACTCCGCCCGGATCGTCCGAGAGCCCGACCACCTTTCCCTCTGGTTGGACGACCAGCCCATCCACGACCGCGTCCCTCCCCCAGCAATCAACCTTGCCCCCACCTTCGAAGCCCCCCACGGCCAGCCCGCCTGGTTCCGTCAGGTCGAACTCGTCTGGTGATTCCAGCAAGTCTGCCCAACTCTCCGCGTGCCAATCCACTTCTGCCATTATGGCAAAACCTTGGAGGTCGGCCGTCCCATTGGACTCTTGGAAGCGATGAGGCGAAATTCCCTAAGTCATCACCTTAAAATCGTTTAATAGATTATTAAAGACTGCCATTTTGTCTCAATTGGTCTACTGGCATGCGTACTGCACCTTCCAACGATCGAGACCGTTCTCTTTTCCGATTTCAAGGGGACGACCAGCATGCCTCCGGCCCATTGGCAACGACGATTCGACCCGTTTCGGGAGTTCCAGAGGGAGGTGGGCCGGATCTTCGAGGCGTTCGAGCCACTCCAGAACTGGCGAGCGCCCCGCCCCTTTCCGGCGGTGAACCTCTATGACTTGGGCGACCAGTACGTCCTGACGGCCGAGCTTCCCGGGATGACGGCCGAGCAGTTGGACCTGTCCATCACTGGTGAGAACCTGACGCTCCGAGGCGAGCGGACCCGTCCCGAGGGGGTGCCCGACGAGGCGTATCGCCGCCAGGAGCGCCCCTTCGGCCGCTGGGCCCGGACCGTGAGCCTGCCCGACCGCGTCGACGGCGGCAAGGTCTCGGCCGACTTCGCCCTGGGCATCCTGACGGTCCACCTGCCCAAGGCCGAGGAGACCCGGGCCCGCCAGATCGCCGTCATCCCCCAACCCGCCACCACCAACCCCGAGACCCGGGAGGCGACTCCGTGAATGTCGAGATCCGCCCGTTCCGGGTTGCGATCCTGAGGGGACCGGCCAGCCCGGTCGAGCCCCACCCCGGCTCCGACCCCTCTTCGGCCGGACCGCCGCCCGCCGTGGACATCCACGAGGGTCCCGAGGGGATGGTTCTGGAAGCCGACCTCCCCGGGCTCGCCGAGGACGCCGTGACGATCCACCTGGAGGACAACGTCCTGACCCTCCAGTCTTCGGCCGCCCCCACGCCCCCAACGGGCACCCGCCCCTTGGTGGAAGAGTTCCGCCCCGGCCCCTTCCGTCGCTCGTTCATCCTCTCCGGAGAGGTCGACCGCGACCGCATCGCCGCCGAGCTGAAGCAAGGGGTGTTGAGGATCACCCTCCCCCGAGTCAACCAGGCCCGGCCCCGTCGCATCGAGATCAAGACGGGCTAGACGAATTTTCCTCGGCAATCCACCCGACCCGGGAGCCGCCCATGCACCGTCGATTCACCCGGGGGCACGACTTCGCCGCCCCCCTGAACACCCTCCAAACCGAACTCCAGCGCCTCTTCGAGCACTACACTCAGCACGCCCCGCCGGGTCCGCCCACCCCCGACGACGACGCCCCCCCCACCTGGTCGCCGCCGCTGGACGTGTACGAGACGCCCGAGGAGATGATCGTCCTGATCGACCTGCCGGGAATCGACCCCCTGGCCGTCGAGGTGTCGGTCACCGGGCGCGGCCTGACCATCCGCGGCCGTCGGCGAGCCGAGGAGCCCGCCCCCCGCCACGAGCGAGCCCCCGAGCGTCCCCAGGGGGCCTTCTCCCGGGAAGTCGAACTGACGGCCGACGTCGAGGTCCACGCCGTCCGCGCCGAGGCTCGCGATGGCGTGGTCACGATCCACCTGCCCAAGCTCGCCACGGCCCGAGCCCGCACCATCCCCGTCCGCGGCGGTTGACGCGCCTGGTTGGTCAGAACCCCTCGCCGTCGAAAGCCCGGGGGTCGAGGTCCACCCTCTCGACCTCGGCCCCCGACTCGCCAAAGCGGACCACCCAGCCCCGTTCCGCCGGGCCGAACTCCAGCGACTCGGCCGCCAGGGCCGAACCAATCGCCCGAAGTCTGGCAGTTCCAGCGGTTTCCGTATCCTCGGCGAAGATCACGACTTGCCAGCCTCCGGCCTCGTCGCGGAAAGCCAGGTCGACCCGGCCGAGGTACGCGGTGGCATCCACGGCCCCGACCGGACGGCTGACCGCCCAGGGAACATCGAAGGCGACCTCAGCCGCGAGAGCCACCCGCCGGCCCAGCGTCGAGGAGCGCCACGAGGCCATCCGAGCCAAGGCTTCGTCGCGAACCCGTCGAGAGGCGGCGGGAATCTGTTCGCGGCCCAGGTGGTCGAAGACCCCGGCCGCCCCGTCGGAACGCCCCGCGCCCAGTTCGGCCAGCGCTGCCCGAAACAGGCGATCCGCCCGCGCCCCAGGACCGCTGTCCTGGCGACACGGGTCGAGGTCCACCACCGACGGCCGGGCTCGATCCCCGGGCCGTTCCGGGTCGTCAACGACGGCGCCGGTCCCCTCGATCGCTTCCAGGATGGCGTCGAGGTTGGGCCAGATCCGGTCGGCGATCGGCGCATTGGGGGTTTCCGCGGGCGGGCGGGTCACGACCGTCGCCCGGACGCCCGGGGCCGCCTCGATCGGTTGGCCCGTCGATCGATCGAACCGTTGGGCAAGCAACCCCAACGCCGGGGTGTTGGGCTTCGCGTCGGCGGCGACCCCGGCCGACAAAATCAGGGCATCGCGGGCCCTGGTGGTGGCCACGTACAGCAGCCGCAGGGCCTCGGCCTGTTCCTCGCGGGTCTCTTCCTGGCGAAACATCGTCCACCCCAGGCCATTGTCCCGTTCGACCTTCGGGTCATCGGGGGCGGGCGGTTTGACCAGGGGTCCGAGGGCCGGATGGAAGCCGACACCGTCGGTGAAGGGGGCGGGGCCTCGGGCGAGGTCCGGCACGACCACGATCGGAAATTCGAGCCCCTTGGCCTGGTGGATCGACATCAAACGGACGCCGGTCCCTTCCTCCTCGGTGGTCGCGGCCTGTTCCTCCCGAGGCGTCTTGAGGCGGTCGGCGCGCAGGCGGGCCACGAAGTCGGCCAGGGTCAGGCCCCCCTGATGGTCGAACTTGCGGGCCTGGCGCACGAGTTTGCGGACGTTGGCCCGCTTGCGGGGACCGAGATACTCCCCCAGCAAGGCCGCCTCGTAACCGGACTCGGCCAGGACGCGGTCGAGCCACCCAGCCATCGGCGGCCGGTCTTTTTCGGCTCTCCAGGCGTCGAGGCAAACGGCGGCCCGCTCCACCTTGGGACGATCGACCGCTGGCAGGGCCTCGACCTCCGACCAGCGACGGAGGTTGCTCGGCAGGTCCCCCGCCCCGGCGGTGGCCAGCCAGTACAGGGCGTCGTCGCTGACGCCAAAAAACGGGCTGCGCAAGGTCGCCGCCAGGGCCGAGGCGTCGGTCGGGTCCTCAACGGTCGAGAGGAGGTTGATCAGGTCGATGACCTCTTGCTGGGCGTAATACGCCGAGCCGCCGACGACGTGATAGTCCAGCCCCTCGTCGGCCAAGGCCTTCTCATAAGGAGCCACGTCGGTCATCGCCCGGAACAGCAGGGCGACATCGCCGGCCGTCGCCGGTCGGGGATTCTGTGTGCCCGGGTCGCGGACGATCCAGTCGCCCCGGTCGATTCGCCCGGCCAGGTGGCGGGCGATCCAGCGAGCCTCGACGACCCTCCGCCCATGAGCCGACGGCCCTTTCGACCCCTCCTCGGCCGCTTCTTCGGCCCAGAGGAATGTCAACGGAGGGTCGTCGGCCCCCTCGGGAGCGGGTCTCGCGGCGATGAGGTCGGCGTCGTCGAACGTCCGGGCGAACAGGGCGTTCACGAACCCGAGCAGGCCCGGCACCCCGCGGAAGTTCTCCGAAAGTTTGCGGCGGCCAGCCTCGGGGAAGCGGTCGCGGAACTCATCGAAGAGTTCCGGCCGGGCCCCCCGGAATCGGTAGATCGACTGCTTGGGGTCGCCCACCAGAAAGAGGGCTCCCTCGTTCGGGTTCGACCCTGCCAGGTGTTCGAGGATTTCCCCTTGAATCGCGTCGGTGTCCTGGAACTCGTCGACCATCAACGCCCCGGCCAGCGTTCCGGCGGCCTCGCCCAGCGTTTCGTCACTCCGTCGCAGGAGGTCGCGGGCCCGAAACAGCAGGTCGTCGAAGTCCAACGCTCCGGTCGCTCGCTTCTCCTGGTCGTAGGCGTCAACCACCTCGACGGCCAACCTCGCCAGGCGGACCCCATCCTCGGCGGCCGTCCGCGATGCGGCCTCGTCCCAGTTCAACGCCACAAGGGTCGCCTTGGCCGAGTCCCGCAGCGTGCTCAGGTGAGTCTTCACCGCGTCATAAATCTCGATCGAGGGCCAATCGTTCTTCGTCCCACCCCCCTGAACCCGAGCCTGATCGACAATCTCGCCGAGCAGCGACGACGGGTCGGCCGTTTCGGGCAGGTTCCCCAGGTTCTGGAGCAAGAACGCCTGACGCTCCTTCATGGTCTTGTGCGTCGACGCATGGGTTTCGAGGAGTTCCAGGCAAGGGCCGGCTTCCTCAACGAATTCCTGGAGCAGAGCCGGACGGGCGTCGAGTTCCCAAATCTCCCGCCAAAGGTCGACCACCTCGACGGCCGACCGCCCCGCCCAGGAGAGCAGGTCGTCGCGGGGGCGTCCGTTGCTGAGAGTCGCCAGGTGTTCACGGACGGTCCCCAGGCCGTGGTCGATGGCCAGGGCGACGAAGTCGGCGTCGGGCTCGGGGCCGGAGAGCCAGCGGCGGACGCAGGTGTCGAGGGCCCGGGCTCGCAGGGTTGGGGCGACTGTCGCATCCAGTACCGTGAAGCCGGGCGCGACTCCCGCCTCGATCGGGAAGCGAGTCAGCAACTTCTGGCAGAACGCGTGAAAGGTGCCGATCGGGGCCATTTCCAGCCCCCGCAGGGCGGCACGCCAGCGACCGGCCTCGTCGCCGCCGGCCTCCAGGCGCCGTCGGCAGGCGGCGCGAACTCGCTGGCGAAGCTCACGGGCGGCCTTGTCGGTGAAGGTCAGGGCGACCAGCTCGTTCAGGGGCCGGCCTTCCAGATGACGCAGGAATCGCTCGGTCAAAACGGTCGTCTTGCCGCAACCGGCGCCCGAGACCAGCGCCACGCTGGCGCCGACCACTTCGAGGGCTTCTCGCTGGTTGTCGGTCAAGGTCGGGGCGTGGCTCATCGAGGCGGCTCCATCCGAGGTTCGTCGGAGCGGTCCTTGCGAGCCACGCGGACCTGGGCGATCCGGCAGGCGTCTCGGAAGTCGCAACGATCCTCGCAACCTTCCTTCCGAGGGCGAACCGGAAACGCGCCCCGGCGAAGCTGGTCGACCAAAGCCAGAGCAAACCGCTCGAACCGGGCGGCGTCCGACTCCCACGACGCCGGGTCGTCGGCCGGAGGCTTCAACGAGGGCGCGTACCCTTTCCCCTTCAAACTCCAGTAACCGGCGTCCCGGGGCGTCGCGGCCGAGTGGGTCAGGTCGAGACGCTCGACGGCCAGCATGTACAGCGGCAGTTGCAGGGCCAGACCGAGTTCAAAGTCACTTTTCTGCGGCCCAGCGCTGGACTTGTAGTCGATAACCCGGAAGGCGGGCCCGTTGGGATGGTCCTCGATGTCGATCCGGTCAATCCTTCCCATCATGCGAAACGCCCCGGTGCCAACGCCGAGCCGCAGCGGGGGCGGGCTATCAGGCTGTCGGGATTCGCCGAAGTGGACCTCGAAGTGGCGGGCCTGGGCCGAGGCCCCCAGGGTTTTCCCATACGACTCGAACTGGTGGCGGTAGCGACGGCCCAGCTTCCGCAGGTCCCCGGCACGGATCGCCCGCAGACCGGGGGCGATGTCGGAGGGATCGGGCCTCATACGGTCAAGCGCCTGGTCGATCGCCACCTCCAGACCCGCGGCAACCCGTTCCAGCAGCGTCGTTCCGGGCTCGGGTGCCACGAGATCCAGCGTGGCGTGAAGCTGTTCGAGAACCTGGTGGATCAGGCTGCCGCGGCCGGCGTGGTCGTCGTCCAGTTCGTCGCGGTCGTCGGGCGGCTCCAGTTTCAGGACGTAGCGTTGGAAGAACTGGAACGGGCAGGTGGCCAGCGATTCGAGCTGGCTGGGGCTGAACACGTGGCGGTCGGTGGCGAAGTCCTCGGCGACCCGGCGGATGGCCGAGGGCTCCTGCAAGACGCCGTCGAACCGACCGAAGTCGGGATCTCGCAGGCGGGAGCGCGAGACTCGCAACGCTCGGGCGACGGCTTGAAGCGGTTCCCGGTGCGAGGGCGACCGTGCCAGTCGTCGCAAGTCGTGGGTGGCGCCCGTGCTGGCGGCGCGGGCCACGGCGCGGACGCGGGCGTCGGCGGCCGAGCCGGCGAGGTCGGCGGGCATCAGCGCCGGGTCGATCCGAGCGATCGGTTTGGCGAACGGTGGCGTGGCACCCTCGGCGAAGGCTCGGCGGACGTCGTCGAGGAACCCGGCCGCGAGCAAGGCCTGGCCCTTCTCATCGGTGGTCGGGTAGACCATCGTCACTCCCGTCCTCGCCGAGCCGACGGCGTTGAGAAACCGCCACTGCTCGCGAGCGAACGCCGCATCTCCCGGACTGTCGCCCTCGGAGTTGTCCTGGCCGACCAGGGAAAGCGAGGCTCGATCGGGGAAGTTGCCCTCGGCGAGGTCGAACAGGATCACGTGTTCGGCGGTCGCCCCCTCGGCCTCGGCCACCGTCAGGAGGCGAAGCGTGCCGGGCTCGGCGGCGGCGGCGGGCCCCTCGGAGTCGCGGACCAGGGCCTCGACCGCGAGGGCAAAGTCGGGCCACTCTTGAGGTTCGTCTCCTCGGCCGAGGGCGTCGAGCGCCTCGCCATGATCGTCCAGGGCGTCGAACAGAAAGGCCAGACCGTCGCGGGTCGATCCAGGCTCGGCGATGCCGAGGGTGTCGGCGAGGGCACGAAGCTGATCGACCCGGTTGAGCCAGGGGGCCGGGCGGTCCAGGCCATCGAGGGCTTCGGCCAATCTCACCAGGATCGGCAGGGCGACGGTGGCCCGGGAGTAGCGTCGTCGCCTCAGGCCAAGGTCATCTCGGGAGGCGTGGGGCGGCTCGGCGGCGGCGGCGCGGAGGGCGTCGAGCAATCGCGGGGCGTCTCGGAAGACACGAGTATCGCGGACCGCCGCGGCAGCGATGGGTCGGGCCAGGGGGTCGAGGGTCTCGGGCCAATCGGGACGGAACCGTCCGTGGCGCAGCAGGGCCATCAGGTCGGACGAAGCCCAGCCTCGGGCCGCCACCTTGGCCGCTAGCAACAGGGCCGCCACGCCCGGGTCGGCCGACAGCGGCGGGGCGGTCGAGAGCCTCGCGGGCAAACCCCAGTCGCCGAGGGTCTCGGCGACCAGCCCGGCCAGGTCGCTCCGCGAGCGAGACAGCAGCAGGATCGCGTCGGTCCGAACCCCCGAGTCGACCAGTTCGCGGACCCGGCGGGCGATGACAGCGGCCTCCCCTTCACCCCGCGGCGCACCCAGTAGGGACAGGCCGTCGGTCCGGTCGCGGATCGCGTGGGGATTCTCGGCGAAGGCGTCGCGGGCCACGGCGAGGAGGCCGGCGGGGCGGTTGGGGGAATGGGGGTACTGGGCCTCCTCGAAGCCGACATCCAGCAGGCGATCGCGAAGGGCGGCGGCGGGTCCGTGGGGCTCGGGCAGGTCGGGGTCAAAGGGGACGGTCAGGACCATCACCTCGGCCCAGGCGTCGAACGCCTCGATCGCCCGCCAGCCAGGGGTGCCCAGGTTCAACGGGTCGACCAGGAAGAATCGCGTCTTGGCGTGGAGTGGGTGGGGCGACTCGTCCCCCAGCCGACGAGCGGCTGTCTGGGCGAATCCGACCTCGTCCTCGGCGTTGAGCCGCTGGAGGATCGCCCGATAGCGTCCGTAAACCTCCCACTCTTCCGCGGCGACGATCCCCGTGAGATGGTCGGGAAGCTGGCGACGGGGGTCCTCGCCGCGACGGGTCCAGGAGGCGATGCGCTGGCGGAGCCGGGCCAGGACGCCCGGAGTCTCGGCCACTGGCTCCAGCGCCACGAGCAGGCCGTCGCGCCGGGCCTCGCCAATGGCGGCGATCAGCAAGGCGCGGGACGCGGCCTTCGGTAGCAGGGCCGGTCGTTGGCGGTCGTCGGGGGGGAAGGCGGATCGCCAAAGGTCGTCCCAGGTCCAGACCGTCGGCGACCGCCCGACACCCCGCTTGCGAGCCAGGGCGCAGGTGACCTGCTCACGGGCCAGCGGCGTCGGCACGAGCCACAGGTCCGATGGGGCCGGCTCCACTTCCGCCAGCAAGAGGTCCCGCGGGCCCGACCCGCACGGTCCCGTCCAGAGTTGTCGATCGGCGAACATCGGGGTTCCCTCCCCGGGCCACGGCCCACGCCAGGACGCCCAGCCCGAGCACCACTAGGTATACAGAAAAATACCACATGCGTCCCGACCGCACAACCCGGACGAGCCAAACAATCGCCAGGTAGCCCACGACGCCGGCCAGCACGGTGGCGGCGATCAGCGGGGCCACCTCGCTTTGGGGGATCGCCAGGCCGTGGATGTGCCGCAACTCCAGGACGTTGGCGCCGAGGATCGCGGGGATGGCCATCAAGAGGCTGAACTGGACGGCCCAGGCGCGGTTGAGGCCCAGTCCCAGCGCCGCGGCGATCGTCAAGCCACTGCGGCTGACCCCCGGCAGCGGGGCGAACGCCTGCGCCACGCCGATCAGGAGGGCGTCGGTCCAGGTCGTCTCCGAGGGGCCCTTGTTCCCCCCGGGCAGTCGGGTCGTCAGCAAGAGGACCCCGGCGGTGATGAGGAACCCGACGCCCGACCAGACCAGCCCTTCGAGGGTGCCTTCCAGGAATTTCTTGAGGAAGAGGCCCACAGGGACCGCCGGCAGGGTGGCGACCACCGCGAGCAAGCCCGTGCGGATGACGGCCGAGCGTTGGTACGGCGGCGGGACGTCGGTCGAGCCCAGAAGGCCCCGGGCGCCGGTCTCTCCTACCTTATAGTAGTGGAGGAGAATGGCCGCGAGGGTTCCCAGGTGGAGGACCACGTCGATGAACTGGTTCTCGGCGCCGGTGCGCTTGACGCCTCGGAGGACCTCGAAGACTCGCTGGGCGATGGTGAGGTGTCCGTCGCTGGAGATGGGCAGAAATTCGGTGATGCCCTGGACCACGCCGAGGGTTAGATATTCGATCCAGTCCATGAGGCTCGCGGCCCTCGGTTCGGGTCGATTCGATTCGGGTGAGCGATCAGGGGCCGGCGGGGGTTTCGACGACGGCCGACGGCGCCCGCAGCATCGTCGAGGCGGCCAGGATATAGCCCAGGCCGCTGAAGAGCGAGAGGGCGACGCCGGTCCAGGTCAGGGCGTCGCGGAACCACAACAGCGACTGACCCCAGGGCGACGAGATCGGCCAGAGGGCCAGGGTCAGCAAAATCGCCACGATCGAGAGGCACTGGACCAGGGTCTTGAGCTTGCCGGCGGTCTTGGCGCCGAAGGCCTCGCCCCGGCCTTCCAGGAGGCTGCGCAGCCACTGGATGACCAGCTCTCGGACGACCACGGTGGTGACGATCCAGGGGGCCAGCCCGGTGCCCGGGCCGACCGTGATCGGCAGGAGGAAGATGTAGGCGCCGGCGACCAGAACCTTGTCGACCAGGGGGTCAAGCTGCCGGCCGATGGGGGTCGACTGGTTCAGGAGGCGGGCGAAATAGCCATCCAGGGCGTCAGTCAAGGCCGCCAGGGCGAACAGGCCCAGGGCCAGGCCGAACCGACCGGCGGCGATCGCGCCGAAGAGGACGAACGTCAGGGCCAAACGCGCCATCGTCAAGGAGTTCGGGACGTTCCAGAAGCGGGGCCCGGGCGCGGTGGGGGTCGTCATCGTCGGGGCGGTCCTCTGGGCGGCGAGCGGGGTCGATCAGCCCAGAATGGGGAACGGCGATTCCGGCTTGCGGCGCGCCCTGGGACGAGCCCGTCGGCCTCGGCGGGGGCGGGACTCGGCCAGGGGGCGGGCGATGGTGTCGTACCCCTCGCTGGCGACGATCTCGCAGGGGACGAGGTCGCCGGGGGTTAGCTTGTCAGCGGCGACCAGCGTCAGGCCGTCGACATCGGGAGCGTCGGCGAAGGTCCGGCCGTTCCAGAGGCCCTCACCGGCCGGTCCGTCGATCAGGACGTCCAGCTTCCGACCGACCAGCGACCCGTTGAAAGCGAAGGCGATCGGCTGTTGCGCTTCCATCACCGCGTCTCGGCGGCGGAGCTTCTCGGCCTCGTCGACGTGGTTGGGGAGTTTCGCCGCGGGAGTGTCGGACTCGAAGGAGTAGGGGAAAACGCCCAGGCGCTCGAATTTCGAGACGCCGACGTAATCCAGCAGGTCGGCGAACTCGGTCTCGGTCTCGCCGGGGAAGCCGACGATGAACGTCGTGCGCAGGACCAGCCCGGGGATGCCCGCCCGCAGGCGGCCGACGATCTCCTCGGTCTGGGCGCGGGTGTGTCGGCGGTTCATCGCCTTGAGCATCCGGTCGTTGGCGTGCTGCAAGGGCATGTCGAGGTAGGGCAGAACCTTGGGGCTGGCAGCGATGGTTTCGATGAGTTCGTCACTGACGTACATCGGGTAGTTGTACAGGACTCGAACCCAATCGATCCCCTCCACCTCGTCGACGGCGCGTAGAAGGTCGGACAGGCGGGGGCGTCCGTACAGGTCAAGGCCGTAATAGGTCATGTCCTGGGCCACGAGGTTCAACTCGCGAACGCCGTCGGCGGCAAGCTCGCGGGCCTCGGCGACGACGGCCTCGATCGGCTTGCTGACGTGCTTGCCCCGCATGTAGGGGATCGCGCAGAAGGTGCAAAGCCGGTCGCACCCTTCCGAGACTTTGAGGTAAGCGAGGTGTCGAGGGGTGATCCGCAACCGGGCGCGGTCGTCCTGGGCCTGGACGGCGGCGGGTCGGAAAATCGAACGCTGCTCGCGAAGGCCGCCGAGGATGCGGTCGGCGACCTTGACAATCTCTTCGCGGCCAAAAACGCCGACGATCTGGTCGACCTCGGGGACTTCCTCCAGCAACATCTCTCGCTGACGCTCGGCCAGGCAACCGGCGACGACCACCCCTTTGATCTGCCCCGCGCGCTTGCGGTCGAGCATCTCGCGGATGACGCCGAGGGATTCCTGACGGGCCGACTCAATGAAGCCGCAGGTGTTGATGACCACGAGGTCGGCTCGCGACGCCTCGGGAACCAGGCCGTATCCCTCGGAGGCGAGCAGGCCGAGCATGCGCTCGGAGTCGACGAGGTTCTTGGGGCAACCGAGACTGACGAACGAAAAGGTGGCTTTGGGGTGATCGTTGTTGTTCATGATTTCAGCCATTTTGCGACTGGCCAGCTTGGGGGAGAGGGACTGATGGAACTGGGTTTGATCGATTGCGGAAGTGTCGAACAACTCGACCGCCGTTCCCCGGGCGTGTCGAGAAGTCTCCGTCATACCGTTGACAAAGAAAGCAACGACTCTTCGTTTTGGATCTGGAGTCAGGAAACAGCCTGGGTTTCCAGATGGGAGATGGATTCGGTCAGCATGAGCGGGACGCTTTCCCACTCGTCGGGGAGTTCCGGAGAGTCTCCCAGCAACTTGAAGACGAGGACGCTGCTTTTGAGAACTTTGATCATCTCGGGATGACGAATCTCGGAAGTCCGCCCACTCGCCAGATGGATCCGGAATGGACGAAATGGCTCGGCCTTGACGTAGCCGAGAACGGTCTGGGGGATCATCATCGCGGCGACTCCGGTCGGTTCAAGCGATCTGAATGGGAACTCGCTCGCGATGAGCCCCGATCAAGCAGGATTTCCCGGATCGAAACCTGCGAATGGTCCTACTTCGCATCGTCGCTATAGTTTAGGGTCGGTCGAAGCGCCTTGGAAAGTGCAAAGACCGCCGATCCGTTTCCGGCCGCCTCCGCCGGGTCGGGCGACTCGACCGAAGAACGGGCCAGGTCGGCGGACGGGAGCGCCTTGGGTCATCCGGCCGGGCGGCGTTTCTCTCAGACCACTCGGGATGTTTCCGAAATCCCTCGTGGGCGGTTCGGCCGAAGCGGTTTCGCGGTAAACCCGTGGCGGGCCTGACGTAACGAGGGACCAGGCCTGGCGGCGGCTTGCGATTTCCGCCGCGTTGTGCGACACTCCCGAGGAATTCGGAGGGGGTCTCAACCTCGACCTCCGTCGAGGAAGGCCACGGTGTCAGGATCTCGTCGATGGGAATTTAACTCCCGTCGGCCTGAGAGGTTGGGGAATCTAGTGGGCCGGCGGATGGGCCGCTGGGACCGGTTCGGGGTCGGGGATGCTGAGACCATGATCAAGCCGCTCGCCACGTGGGTTCGGGACCGTTTACCGGACATGGCGCGATCCAAGATCGGCCGCATCGGTCGGTTCCTGGGCCCGCAATCCACGGCCATCCCCACCAATGTGGAGTTTCCCAGCATCGAGGGGTCGCTGATCTGTCTGCGAAATCGAGGCTTCCAGCCCGGTCTGGTCGTCGACGTGGGGGCTTACCGCGGCGAGTGGACCGAGATGTTCCGCGTCTGCTTCCCCAAATCGACCATCTTGATGGTCGAGGCCCAGGAGCAGAAACGTCCGGCCCTGGAGGCCATCCGCGAGCGTCTGGGATCGGGCATCGACTTCCGCATCGCGCTGTTGGGCCCGGAGACCGGTCGCGAGGTTTCCTTCGCCGAGATGGAGACCGGCAGCAGCGTCTACCAGGAGCAGAGCCGCTACGACCGCAATGTCACCAAGCGGCAAACGGTTCGGCTCGATGACCTGGTGGCCGACCAGTCCCAGTCGGTGGACTTCCTCAAGCTGGACGTCCAGGGGTACGAGTTAGAAGTTCTCCGAGGGGCCTCGAAGGTTCTGGAACAGGCCCAGGCGGTCCTGATGGAGGCCAGCTTCGTCCCGGTCAACCAGGGGGCTCCGCTCGTCGCCGAGGTCATCCGGTTCATGGACGACCACGGTTTCCAGATGGTGGATTTCTGCAGCCAGATCCGCCGCAAGGACGGAGTTCTCTGGCAGACCGACCTGCTGTTCCTCCGCAAAGGCTCACCCTTGCTGCCCGAGGCCCGCTTGACCGAGGACAACTGGGGCTGACCGCGCGGAAGGCTTCCGCCCCGTGGGTCCCAGCGCCACGGCTCATTCGTGGCGCAGGGCGTCGATGGGGTTGAGCAACGCCGCCTTGGCGGCGGGCAGGAGGCCGAAGACGATCCCCGTGCCGGCCGAGATGCCGAAACCCAGGGTGACGGCCCAGCCGGGCACGACCACGCGGATCATCCGAGGGTGCAGGCTCGCCAGGGCGCCGACGGCGTAGCCCAAGGCAATTCCAACAGCGCCTCCCAGCAGGCTGAGGACCACCGCTTCGGTCAGGAACTGGAGCAGGACGTCGCGACGGCGCGCTCCCACGGCCTTGCGCAGGCCGATCTCCCGGGTGCGCTCGGTCACCCCCACCAGCATTACGTTCATGATGCCGATGCCGCCGACCAGCAGCGAGATTCCCACCAGGGTGCCCAGCGCCACCGTCGCGGCGAGACTCATGGTGTTGAAGATCGTCAGGACCTCATCCTGGGTGCGCACCTGGAAGTCTGGCGGTTGACCGGGCTCCAGGTTGTGGCGGCGTCTCAGGGCGGCGATGACCTGGGCCTTGGCCTCGGGGACAACCGCTTCGGAGCGGGCTTGCGCGGCGACGGCCTGGAGACGGGTCATCTCGGGGTAAAGCGCCAGGGCCGCGGTGTGGGGGATCAAGATCAGGTCGTCCTGACTGATGCCGAAGAAGCTCCCCTTGGCGGCCAGCAGGCCAACGACCCGGAAACGGTGGCCGTCGATCAGCAAGGAGCGGTCGAGCAGGTCGGACGGCTCGGCGCCGAGCTTGCGCGGGACGTCGCGGCCCACGAGGCAGACGCGGTGGGCCTGGTCCTCGTCGACCGCGGCGAAGGGGCGGCCCTCGGCGATCTCGTAGTTGCGAATGGCCGGGTACTCGGCGGCCACCCCCTCCAGGGGAACCGCAACCTCTCGGCGTCCCAGTCGCAGCGCGGCCGAGGGGCGGCGGATCAACGGGGAGACTCTGCGCAAGGCGGGACAGTCGCGGGTGATCGCCTCGACGTCGCCGGAATCCAGTTCGATGCGGGAAAAGGCCCGTCCGGCGTCTCCCTCGGGTCGTTCGGGCCAGACCCAGATCGCGTTGGTGCCGAAGCCTCTCAGGAAGGTGGCCACGTAGCCGGTCAGGCCATCAATCACGCTGACGACGCTGATGGTCGAGGCCACGGCGATGACAATCCCCAGGGCCGTCAAGGCCGACCGCGCCTTGTGAGCGGTCAGTTGTTCGGCGGCCATGCGGAGGTTGGCCCACATCATTGCGCCGAGGCCCCGTCGGCGGTGATCCGGTCGCCATCCTTCAGGCCGTCGAGCGCGCGAAAGGGACCGATCACCACGAGGTCGGAATCGCCCAGGCCGCGGACGATCTCGACGCGGCGCTCGTCGCTGAGACCCGGCTCGACCAGTCGGACGCGGGCGAGACCCCCCTCGGCGACGAAGACCACGCGGGGCGATCGGTCGCCGGTGGTTGCGGAACGGAGCAGACCCGGCGGCAACTCGTCGGGCTGACGCCGCAAGACGGCCTGCGCCGGCACCCCCAGCGGAGACGTGGCGCGGGCGACCTCAACCTCGACGTTGGCCCGCATCCCCGCCCTCAGCAGCGATTTCGGGTCGTCCACGAGCACCAACGCCGCGAAGCCGACGACCTGCCCAACCAGTTGCCCCCGAGTCGCCACCCGCTCCACCGTTCCGGTCATCGCCGTGCGAGGGTCGGGGGCCAGGAAGACGCGGGCGGACTGGCCGTCGTGAACCAGAGGGATGTCGGCCTCGTCGATCAAGACCCGCAGTCGCAACCGGGTCGGGTCGATCAGGATCAGCAGGGGCGGTCCGGCGACCAGTCCCGACGGCGAGGGACTGACCTCGTCACCGACGGCTGCGGCGAGTTCCTCGACGACACCGGCCTGGGGAGCGTGAACCTCGAACTTGGCGAGCTCGCGGGTCAGCGCCTTGACGGCGGCCTCGGCGGCGGTAACCTCGCCGCGACGGGCCTCGACCTGCCCCTTCGCGGCGGCGAGACGGGCCGTTGCACCGGCGAGCTGGGGAGGAACCTGGTAGTTGTGGGCGACGTGGGAGTCATGCTCGCGAACCAGGCGCTCGGCCTCGGGGACCGCCGCCTCGGCCTTCACCAGCGTGGCTTTCGCCGTGTCCACCCGGGCCTTGGACGTGTCGATGCGGGTCCGCATTTCGGCATCGTCCAGGCGGATCAGGAGGTCTCCCTTGGCGACCTTGGCCCCATCCTCGACCAGCACCGCCGAGACCCGGCCAGGAATGGACGGGCGGACCTTGGCCTCGGCGATGGGTTCGACGAAGCCTCTCGCGGCAATGGAACGCGCGATGGGGAGGCGGGCCGGGCGTTCCAGCAAGACCTTGGGCGCCGGAACCCGGGCAAGTTGCCAGTCCACGCGGACCTGGGACGGCTCGTGACGGACATTGGCGGCGGCCAGGAGCCCGAGCAGGCTCGCCAGTCCCACGACTCCCGTGATCGTTCGACGCATATCGCCGGGCCCGCCGGGTTCGCTCCGGTGTCAAAGCGCGGTGATTGTACGCGCCCGGACAGACCCGACAGGCTCAGCCCTCGGGCCTCAGCGCGACGATCGCCAGCGGTGGCAGGGTCAGTTCCACCGAGTGGCCCAGGCCGTGGCAGGGAACGTCCGTCGCCCCGACCCCGCCGAGGTTCCCCAGCCCGGCCCCCCCGTAGACCACGGAGTCGCCGTTGAGGACCTCTCGCCAGTAGCCACCCCGGGGGACGCCGATCCGGTAGTGGTGGTGAGGGTCGGGGGTGAAGTTCCCCACGAACAGGAGGACGTCCCTGGGGTCGTCGGCCCTTCTCAGGAAGCTGACGACGCTCTGGCTGGCGTCGCGGTTGTCCACCCAGGCGAATCCCTCGGGGTCCAAGTCGTGCCGGTGCAGCGACGGGGCCGAGCGGTACAGGGCGTTCAGGTCGCGCAACCAGCGGCGCACTCCTCGATGGCGAGGGGCGTCGGCCAGGGACCAGTCGAGCGCTCCGTCGTGGTCCCACTCGCGGCGGGGGGCGAGCTCGGTCCCCATGAACAGCAGCTTCTTGCCGGGCAGGGCGAACATCAAGGCCAGCAGGAGCCGAAGGTTGGCGAACTTCCGCCAGTCGTCGCCGGGCATCTTCTCCAGCAACGATCCCTTCCCCTTGACGACCTCATCGTGGGAGAGGGGCAGCAAGTACCGCTCCTGGAAGGCATAGTGCATGCGGAAGACCAGGTTGCGGTGGGCCTCGGCGCGTTGGTGGGGCTCCAGGGTCATGTAGTGGTCGAGGGTGTCGTGGACCCAGCCCAGGTCCCACTTCAGGTCGAACCCCAGGCCGCCGGTGGAGGGCGGATGCGTTGTGCCGGGGCGGGGCGTGGAGTCCTCGGCGATGGTCAGGACGCCGGGGAACTCTCGGTGGACGACCTCGTTGAACTGCTGGAGGAAGGCGATCGCCTCCAGGTTGTCGCGACCCCCCTGGGCATTGGGCCGCCACTGGCCGGCCCCTTTGCCGAAGTCGAGGTGGAGCAGGGCCTCGACGGCGTCGACCCGCAGGCCGTCGATGTGGAAACGGTCGAGCCAGAAACGGGCGTTGTCCAGCAGGAAGGCGACGACCTCGGGGCGGCCGAAGTCAAAGTTCAGGGTGTTCCAGGTCGGGTTCTCGGCGCGGAGGGGGTCGGTCGGTTCGTACAGCGGTTGGCCGTCGAACGCGACCAGACCGTGGACGTCTCGGGGAAAGTGCGCCGGCACCCAGTCGAGAATCACCCCGAGGCCGCGGAGGTGCAGCGTGTCGATCAGGGCCATCAGGTCTTGGGGGCTGCCGAAGCGGGCCGTCGCGGCGTAATACCCGGTGACCTGGTAGCCCCACGACCCGTCGAAGGGGAACTCGGTCAGGGGCATCAGTTCGACGTGAGTGAATCCCATCTCGGCGGCGTGGTCGGCCAGCTTTGGGGCGATTTCCCGATAGGTTAGCCAGCGTCCCTCAGGCCCCTCGGAGCGCATCCAGGAGCCCAGGTGGACCTCGTAAATCGAGACGGGGGCGCCCGGGGCGTTGGCCGAGGCTCGACCGGCCATCCAATGGGCGTCGTTCCAGGTGAACCCGTCGAGGTCCCACACCTTCGACGCGGTGCCGGGCGGGGCCTCGGCGGCGAAGGCGACGGGGTCGGACTTGTCGAACGGGGGACCACCCGCGGCCGGTGTGATCGCGTACTTATAGAGGACGCCCCCGCCGACGCCCGGGACGAACCCTCGCCACTCGCCGGTTGAGGAATCACGCGTCAACGGGTCAACACCCGGTTTCCAATCGTTGAACGGGCCGACGACCGAAAGGGCCGAGGCTCTCGGGGCCCAGACGGCGAAGCGGGTGCCGTCGGTTCCGCCTTGACGGTCGAGGTGAGCCCCAAGGCGGTGGTCAGCGCGGCCCGGTTGCGAGGCGTCAGGGGGCATGGACGGCGCTCTCCCGGGTGGTCTTGCCGTTGGCGGATGGGACGGCGGTGGCGGCGGCGGCCGATGCAGATGCGGGGACACCGGCGCCTGGGCGGCCGGCCTCCCAGGTCTCGACCCAGGCCGACCACGGCAGGGGGTCGACCGGCTCGGCGGGCAGGTCGCGGCTCAGGTCGCGCACCGCCTCGACGCCGGCCATTCGGTAGAGGCCGATCAGAGCGGCATCCAGGGGGAAGCGCTGTTCGGGATCAAGCGCGTCGATCCAGGTCGGCGGCGAGACCTCGGCCAGCAGTTGGCCCCGGCGCTCGACGAAGGCGATTCGCAGGGGATCGTCGGCGAGTCCTTCGGGGTGAAGTTCGATCTGGATGCGGGAGGTGGCCAGGGTGATCCGGCCGACCTCGAGCGCCGGGTCGCCGGGCCGGGAGGTGGCGAGCAGCAGGGCCAGGACGTCACGCTCCAGGAAGTGACGGATTTCTTCCTCGACATGATCCAGCGCCGATTCTTGCTTGAGCCCGGTCCGCCGCCGGCCAACCTTGAGCGCGGCGCGGTCGGAGTGCCGCAGGCGGGCGAACAACTTGGGGATCGTGCCGGAGTGAAACCCCGGGCGCAGGAGGCGCGTGATCGTCTCGCCGTGGCCGCCGACCACCACCGGCCGCAGCGTCTTGGGGCGGTTCGCCTCGTAGAGCCGCCAGTTCTCCTTCAACTCCCAAACCAGGAACCCAAAGAAGCCCGGCAGGAGGAACTGCATCGCGGTGAAGACCGCGGTGGCCGAGTAGGGAAACAATCGCTTCAGGACGTTCTCGCGCAGGGCGATCATGACCGGGAGGATCACCTTGTGCGAGACGGTGACGACCGGGAAGTGTTTGACGGGGTTGGCCTGGGGCTCGATCAGCAGGTTGACGACAATTCTCACGACATAAGCCACGGCCCACCAGATCGGACTGAGGATCGCCTTGACCCAGAGCGAGCCGCCCCCCTGCCCCGCTCGGAACCGGAGCCACTCGTCGACGGCGTAGAGGGCGCGGTCGATCGCCTCGACGATGCGGGCGAAAACGTCGAGGACCAGGCGGAACAGTCCGGGAATCAGGTCGCTCAGCAGGCGGTGCCACGACCGCATCAAGGCGTCGCCGACGGCCTCCTCGACCTCTCGCCCGGTCCTTGAGTTCCACAAGGGGATCAGCAAGGCGAACAACCCCATGCCCGTGAGGGCGGCGGGGATCGGGTCAAGGCCCGCCCATCGCAGCGCCACGCCCAGCGCCGAGGCCAGCAGCAGCGGACGCGACATCCATCGCCAGCAGGCCGCGAACGTGCGGTTGGCCAGCAGCCAGGCGATCGGCCGTCGTCGCAGCACCCACGACGGTAGATCCCAAAGCAACCAGCGGGCCGCCCGGAACGCCCCGCGAATTCCGGCGACGGCGGTCTGTCGCAGGTTGGACGAGTGCGTCAGACCCAACAAAATGAGGCCGGTCACGAGGACCGAGGTGGTCGAGACGAGTTCCAGGTGCAGTCGCACGAAGCCCAGCAGGTGCTTGATCCCCTCCAGCAAGACGAACGCCCCGCCGAAGGGCAGGACGACGTTGCGGGTCAAGATCCGGCCAACCCCCGTGCCGAACGCCAGCGAGCTGAACCGTTGGAGCATTCGGAGGTAGATTTCCCCCCGGCGGTAGACCCCTTCCAGCATCGAGGCAAGCCGGCCGTCGGCGCGGAGGAGCCGGTCGCCCCGGACCAGTTCGACCGGGCCAGCGAGGTCGGGCAGCTTCAGGTTGTTGCGGGAGAGGGCGTCTCGCAGGTCACCCATCGCAAAGTAGTCGCGCTGGACGACCCGGTCGAGCAACTCGGCGACGAGTTTGTCAAAGGCCACGCGCTCGGGGAGGTTTGTCGGGATCAGGCCGATTTCCCCCAGAGCCGCGGCCAAGGGGGGACCGAAGCGGCTACGGATGCGGGCTTCGGCGGTGTGGACGGCCGACCTCATCAAGGGGGCCAGGCGTCCCAGGGCCTCGGGGGCCAGGCGGACGGTCGTCAAGCGTCGCGAGGCCCGTCGTAGGTTGCGGCCAACCAGCACCGTCGACTGACCCGGCAAGGGACGAGACAGCGGGCGTCGACCCATCGACAACAGCCAGCCCAGCAGGTCGGGCACCGAGACGCCGCGCTCGAAGTCGACACAGGCGGCCTGGAGGTCATAGAGCAAGCGGGCCTCGGCCGTCCAGCCGCCCCGGGCCGAGCGGGCCAGCAGCGCCGGCAGGGCGTCTCGCCAGGCGAGAACCGCCTCGTCGTCGAGTCCCAGGGTGGGCCGCAGGCGCTCGCAAAGCTGGTCCAGGTCGGCGCGGGCCCCGGCCAGGGCGGCGGCGGCGCGTCGGGGACCGGCCAGGGTGGCGGCGGCGGTTTTGAGGATCGCCGCTCGCACGTCGTTACCCCAGGCGTCGGCCTCGGCGGCGCGACCCATCAGCGCGCGGAACCGGCGGCCGTCAACCTGAGGGGGGATGGCGGTCTCGTCGGGGCAGCCCTCGTCGTCGGCCAGGGATTCGGGGTCGGGCTCGCGGGGGGCGGGTTCGATGGCGCCGCTGGGCCTCGCCAGCCAGAGCAGGCCGCGGGGGTCGAGGTCGGCCGTCACGACCTGAAAGACTCGCGAGGGATCGTCCAGGGCGGGGAAGTGGGCCGCGATTGCCTCGGGGGCGAAGTGCCACAGTTCCAGGAAGACCGTGGCGAACTCGGCATAGGTGGCCCGGTCGTCGTCGGGATCCAGCAAGAACCCTTCCTGACGCAGGACGGCGCGGGCTTCCTCGAAGGCGTCGGGGCCGATCTGGCCGATCCGCTCGTGAACCCATCCCAGTTCCAGCCGCCCCTGGGCCCTCAGTTGGAAGAAAGTGGCGTCGAGGCGGGAGTGAAACAGCCGTCGCCAGGCCCAGGTCAGCGCGGCCTGGCGGTCGAGGCGGGCCAGGACGTGGCGGTCGGGCCGGGCGATCAGCAGGACGACCGGGGGAATTTCGCCGCCATGACTCAAGCCAAGGGGACCGGGGCCGAAGACGTCGAGGGCCTCGGCGCCGGAGAGGGCCCAGCCGTGTCGGTGGGGCAGGCGGCGACCGGAGGGGGCCAAACCCCGGGCTCGGCGGATCGCCCGTCTCACCAGGCGTCCGGGAACGACGTGCGCGGCGGGGTCGACGGCCCGTAGGGCCCTGGCCAGTTCCTCGACCGTTAGCGCGTCGCCGCAATCGCCCCGTCGGTCCCGCAACGCTCGGCACTCCCCCTTCGCTTCACCCCAAGGCGCGATCACCGACCGTTCCGGGCCGAGGTTCTCACTGTCCGGCCGGACGGGGGACGCGGACCCGGAACCCTCGTCGACGATCCCGCCCCTGTCAGGATACTCCCGCCGGCCCCGTTCGACAAACCGCCCGCGTCACGGACTGGCAAGCCGGGAACCTCGGCGACCCAGCGGGTGTCCGCGGGGCGGTTGACGGCGGGTCCGATTCGGTCCAACCTGGGGCCATCGCGGGTCGTCGCGAAGATTCAAAACGGGGCAAGCGTTCATGTCCGATCACGAACGGGCGTTGTCGGCGGCCTTCGACGGCCAGGCCGAGCGGTTCGAGCGGGCGCCGGTGCAGAGCGACCCGGCGGCCTTGGCGAGGCTCGTGGCGTTCGCCGACCTGCCGGCGGGTTCGTCGGTGCTGGACGCCGGCTGCGGCCCGGGCCTGGTGGCCTCGGCGTTTCTGGAAGCCGGGCACCGGGTCACGGGTGTCGACCTGTCGGCCGAGATGGTCGAGCGGGCCCGAAGTCGGTGCGCCCCGTTCGGCGACCGCGCCCGGTTCGCCCAGGGTTCCCTTTACGAGAGGGTTTTCGCCGAAGCGCCCTTCGACGCGGTCGTTTCCCGCTACGTCCTGCACCACGTTGCCGACCCGCCCGCGTTCCTGGCGCGTCAGGTCGAGTTACTGAGGCCCGGGGGTATCCTGATCCTCAGCGACCACACCACCGACCCCGACCCGGACCGGGCCGAGTGGCACCGCCGCCGCGAGGAGGAGCGAGACCGGACCCACACCCGCAACTTCACTGGTGGGGGGATCGTGGACCTGCTGGCCTCGGCGGGCCTGGGGGATGTTCGGATGGTCGAGGAGTCCTTCACGCTGGACTTCGACGAGTGGTTCGACCGCGGAACGCCCCTGGTCTCGAAGGCCGAGGCCCGAACCCGCATCCTCGACGGGACGCGGGCCCGGGGGTTCCTGGCGGGTGAGGGGTCTGGGGGCTCCCTGACGTTATCGTGCTGGCGGGCGATCGCCCGGGGGTGTCATGGACTGTCGAGCGACATGCCGCCCATCCCGTCGGGGCCTCCAGTCGGCGGTTGCGGCTGAAAAGGTTCGGCCGGGAGGGTTTCGACCGGGTCGGGCGGGCGATCGTCCGGCAGGGGGAAGACGATGTCGCCGTAGGAGCGGTGCAGGTCGGCACGGACGTCCTTGTCGGCGCGGTCGTCCTTGAGGTCGGGCCCGACGCTGTACAGAAGCCACTGGCCGGGGCGGGTCGATTGCTCGTCGCCCGGGGAAAGCTGGCGGCCTTCTCCCCGACCCGGTCGTGCGGCGGTTTGACCATGGGACTGGACATAGCCGAACTCCCGGCCCGAGTAGGGGTCGACCGGCATCGTCGGCAGGATCTCGGGGACCAGCTCCGACAGGGTGGCGGGATGCCGTCCTCCGTGCTCCCGTCGGTACAGTTCGATGGCCAGGGTGAGCCGGAGGGCCCCCTCGCGAACCAGGCTCATGTCGGAGGCGAAGCGGTACGGCTCGATCGAGTAGAAGAACCTCCGGGCCAGGGGAGTCGTGGCGAGGGCGTGGGCGACGTTGGCCCTGGTGAGATACCAGAGGGGGATGATTCGGCCGGGTCCGACGGTGTCCTGTTGGATGGTAAGGGAATGCACGTCGTCGGGCGGGGCCCAGGCCGGTCGCGAGGCATCCGAGACGGCCAGGGCGTAGGCCATGCTCAGGGCTCGTCGGGCCCGCTGGCGCTCCCAGGGGGCCATGAGCCAGTCCTGGTCCAGTTGCTCCAGCGTCCCCGTTCCGGTGGAGGTTTGTGAATTTCGCATCCGGACCCGAGGCCCACCATTGGGCTCCTGATAAAAGGGTACGAAGGCCAGTTCACGCAACTCGTCGGTGGGACCGGAGAAGGCCTTGTCGACCAGCCAGGCCTCGACGTGCACGGCCTCTCCGAGGCTGGGCCGCGTCGGCAACGCGGCGAGGTCGGCCAGCGCGTCGCGCAAGGTTTTGGGCGTCTGGCGGGGGTCGGCGGCCCAGTCGAACGCGACCTTCTCGGCGAGGTCTCGCATTCGCAAGGTGGTGAGATAGCCAATGAGCCCGCGTCCCCGGCCCAGTTGGGTCTCCATGCGCAGGATTGCCCGGAGGTCGGCCCAACTCCCGTCGAGTTCGCCGCGAGAGAGGCGGTCGCGGGCGTCGAGGCCCAGCAGGCCGCCCAGTTCCTGGCCGAGGTCCACCACCGACGGGTCCGCGTCCTCGAGGAGCGAGGCCGGGGAGGCGGTGGCCAACGGCGGGCGAGCGGCGGCCTCCCGGGCGAATTCCAGGGCCTTGCGGTTCTCCTCCAGATAGACGGGGTAAGCGAGCTGCGACTCTTCCCAGCCGGAGTCGATGGCCTCGCTCATGTCCTGCAGGGAGCCCCGGGTCAGGATCTTGGCCATCGCCGCTTCGGCCGGGCGATAGGCGGCGATCGCCTCCGGCACGGCCGAGACGTGGGGCTCGGACTGGGACGTCGGCCTCGCGAGCCATTGGACGTCAGGAAGGCCCTCGGCCCGCTCGCAGACGTAAAGGCCGAAGATTGGAGCGAACAGGAGGACGACCACCCCCGCGAGCTTGACCCAGGGCCGGAGTCCCCTGCGCTCCAGCAGCCAGTCGGGCGACCAGGCCAGCGAGAGCACCATCAACACGAAGGGCGTCAGGGCCAGGGCCGAGAGGGTCGCCATCAGGCCGGTGGTGCTCATGAACATCAGTGGGTAGACGACCAGAAGCATGCCGAGGACGCCAACCATCAGGGCCGTGAGAAGCCTCGGTACGATCATGCCGCACAGGACCCCCAAGGCAAAGCCGCCGCCCCAACCCAGCCAGAGCATCGACCCGTAGACCTGAGACTCGGCTCCGCCGGGAAGGGTGACGAACTGCCGCACGGCCCAGTCCAGGCCGAGGCCGATCGCCAGCAGCGGGATGCCCCAGGTGGCGACCTTGGCGAGCCAGGCGTTGGCCGGGTGGACGCCGTGGTGAGCCAGGAATCGCTGGTCGTGTCGTCGGTTGGGCAGGCCGAAGACACAGGCCCCGGCCGTCATCGACAGCCACGGGCCCAGGATGCTGGCCATCATCGCAAGGTCGGCCGCAAGGTCTCGCCCGCCGGGGGTGAAGCCGTTCCAGAAGAGGGCCACGACGGCGAAGACCCCCGCCCCCAGCAGCCAGAGCGACGGGGAGCGGGCCTGGCGGGCGGTCTCCCAGATCAGGCGGAGGAAGGCGGTCGCGCGGGGGGAGTGGGCCATTCGGGGCGCCGACGAGGCGTTCGTCTCGTCGCGGACCCGGCGGACCCTCGGCGCGGGCGAGGGCCGGGGGGCCCGGGTCAGCACGACCCGGGAGAGGACCAGGGCGAGGGCGGCCGAGGCGAGTCGCCACAGCCAGGCGGAGGGCGAGTCGGCCCTAACCACGTGGTTGATCCCGTAGAAGGGCTGAAGGGCCAGTTCCCCCAACGCGACCGAGCCGATCGCCAGCACGGCCACGATCAGCACGTTCTCGGTGACGGCCGACCAGAACAGGCCCCAGGCGACCGCCTCGACCAGGATGACGGCCGACCGCGCTGGCCACAGCCAGGGGTTATCGAGGGAGCCGCCTCTCAACGGGCTGAATGGGTCGAGTTCCGCCGGGGGCGTGCCGTAGTGCGATCGGGCCAACAAGGTCAGCGCCGCCGCCAGCAGCAGGCAGGCCAACCCCAGCGCCGCGGACGTCGCATAGGCGAAACTGGTCTTGCCCGTCCAGAGCGTGCGGCGGTCGACCGGCAGAGTATCGAGGAACCCGAGGGTCTTGGTCTCGCGCTCCCCGGCGAAGGCCGACGACGAGGCGGCGAAGGCATAAAGCAGGCTGATCGCCGTCAGGATCGGCAGCAGGGCGCCGTCCCTCAGGAACGCCATGTCGCCATATCTCCAAAACAACCCGGCCGTCGCGGAGGCGATGACCGCCACGGCCGCGAAGATCGGCCAAAGGGTCCGGGCTTCCTTCCACCAGATGCGGGCCAGCATGCGTCACCCCTCGATTCGGTCGCTGGGTTGTTCGGGAGGGAGAACATAGGGCCTCAGGCTACTCGGATCGACGGGGTCGGCGACGTCGAGGCCAAGTTCGGGGGGACCCGGTGGCGCATCGTGCCGATGTAGATCTCTTCCAGGCCCGGCGTCTCCACCTCCATCCCCTTCACGCCCGTCAGGTCACGCACGGCGGCGATCGCCTGGCGGTCGGTGGCGCGGACCAGCCAGCGGACCTGGAGGCCGGAACTCTCGACGTCGATCAACGACAGGCCCGGGATCGACGGCGGCGCCACGTCGGGGCCGCTCAGGGCCAGGGTCAGCAGGAATGTCGAGGCTCGCAGTTCGTCCAGGGGCTCGCAAAGGACGAGCTTCCCCTTGCGCATCAGGGCGACGTGGCTGGCGACCCGCTCGACCTCGGCGATCTGGTGGCTGGAAAGCAGCACGGTGCGGCCCTCGCCGGCCAGGTCGACCATGCTTTCCAGGAATTCCCGACGGACCATCAGGTCGAGGCCCGAGGTCGGCTCATCCAGGATCAAAAGCTCCGGAGACGACGCCAGGGCCAGCGCCAGCGAAACCTTGGATTTCATCCCCTTGGACAGCTCGCGGATCTTGCGGGACGGCGGCAGGCCGAAGCCGGCGATCAGGGAATCAAAATGGGCGATGTAGGGGCCGGAGCCGATGCGTGCGACGGGATGAAATCCGGCGGCGAACCAGCCGATTTCGGAGACGGTCATCCACTCATAAAGCGCCGGCTGCTCGGGGACATAGCCCACTCGCCGACGCACGTCGAGACCCTGAGTGCCAGGGTCCAGCCCCAGGACGTCGAGGCGGCCGTCGTCGGCGGCGATCAGGCCCAGCAAGGTACGCAAGGTCGTGGTCTTGCCCGCGCCGTTCTCGCCCAAAAGGCCGAACACGGCGCCCCGGGGGACTTCGAGGTTCAGGGCGTCGACGGCCGGCTCTCCTTTGTAGCGCTTGGTGAAGTCGCGAATGGTGATGGCGTTCGTCGGGTCGTTCATCGGTCCACCCCTGTGGGTTGCTGGCCGTTACTGAGAGCCCATTCCTCTTGAATCATGGCGTCGATCTCCTCGCGCCCCAGGGCGCTGCGGTGGGCCTCCTCGATCGCCTCTCGCAGGCGACGGCGGACCACGGCCCGCCGAGAGTCCCGGCAGCGCTCGGGAGCCTCGGCCGTGACCTGGAGGCCCGTGCCCCGCACCGCCTCCAAAACCCCTTCGGTCTGAAGGTCTCGGTAGGCGCGGGCCACCGTGTTGGGGTTGACCACCAACTGCTTGGACAATTCGCGGACCGAAGGGACCAGCGTCTCCCGCCGGCAACGCCCCGGAGGCGATGCCAAAGGCGATCTGCTCGCCAATCTGCGCGTAGATCGGCCGCGCCTCGGCCAGGTTCAGGCGGAGGGAAAGCATCGGACGTCCCTCGGTGTGTTAGTTGACTAACACACTATTCGTCCGGGCCAGACGATTGTCAAGGGGCAGCTAGAAATGGCGGAGGGGCGGATTTGGGACGGGTCGCTCGGAGAATTGGGCGACCAGATGGGGGGGGGGGGGAGTCGTGTGGGCCTGGCGGTGTGGGGAGGGATCTGGGATCAGCGACCGGGTGCGTGAGGAGGTCGTGCAGTTCCTACAACGAGGCCGCGGCGGCCGGCGGTCAGCGAGCGGATCATCCCGGAGATCCCCAGGGCGTCCAACCGGGACAATTCGTCCTGGATCTGCCCGCTGGCAGCGAAGGCCCACCAAACGGGAGAAATCGGCCGGGTCGACGGCGAGGCGGAGATGGGGCGAGGACGACGGGCTCGCCTGGGAGGCTTGCCCGGCCGGAAGAGGCGGGCAGGGTCTGGCTCGGGCGGGAACGTAGTCGTTGCAGCAGGAGGGAACATCCAGTCATGGCGCGGCCCGCCTTGTCGAGTCAACCTCGGGGCTCTCGCGGCGGCGGAACTTCCGCGCCGCGACCCATTCGAGGATCTCTACGTAAGACGGGCCCGCGCCGTGACAGAATTCCGCGACGGCGTGGGATCAGTACGAATCGGAACTGACCACCTCGCCCCCATTGCGAGTGGAGAGCTTCTGCCAGACGCCGGGTTGGGCGGCCGACGTGTAGGTGAAGGACTCCGCCATGCTGAAGACCGGAGTGAAGCTGAATGTGAACTTTTCGATATAGTAACTGGAGGGAGCGCCGTAGTTGTCGGCGGCAAGGTTGGACCAAGAACTGATCGAATCCTTGAGGAATCGGACCGAGCCGTCGCCGAAGACGACGTTCACGCCACTGGGGTGCATGCTGGACGCGGAGAAGAGGACCGGGATGTCGATCGACGAGTACCCCGCGGGGACGTAGCGGCGGGGGTTCGGGGCG
>CBDAVP010000028.1:0-314719 GCA_965201075.1 Isosphaeraceae bacterium
TCGCGACGTGATGAGGCTGGCGGGGAACTCGTTGAGTCGGTTGCGGGTCGACCCGTTGACGGCGAGGGAGGTGGGCTGGCCCTGGGAACCGAAGCCGGGCGCATGAAATCGCCCGCCGGGCCAGGGTTGGCGGGGCGGGCGAGGTCAGTTGCCAAGATGTCTGTGGCCGGGGCCTCAGTTGGCCTCGGTCAGCGGCGCGGTGGCTAACTGGGTCACCAGGTGAATGGCGTCCAGGGCACGCCGGGAGTCGGCGTACTTGGCCAGCGGGGCGGAACATTTCCCGTCGGAGTAGATTCCGACGACCGTATGCAACCCGTGAAACTCGCCCATCTCGGCCCTAACGAACAGCCCGGAGCGGATCAACGAAGCGAGGTTCCGCTGCCAGAGCTGGGTATCGGCCAGTTTCGTCAGCATGAGCATGGCGAGTCCCCCGATCGATTGAGTTTCGGACCTGTCCTTGGCCCTGAGGATGGCGTCACGGGAGCCTCCTCCTTCATTCTAAGCGCTGGACCGAGCCGGAGTGTTCGCGCCCTCGTTGCTTTTTTCCCGAAACCGTATTCTCCGACGGTTTTCGGGGAGGGCGGCTCACCTGACCCTCGGCGCCGATCGTTGACTGCTCCGAGTCGCCAATCGGGCCGTCGCTCAAAAGGTCATAGTCGATTGTAGGGCGGTCGTGACGGTTTGTCTCGAAAACACTCCGGGCACCACCGTCGCGGAGGCTAACTCAGGTCAGCGACCGCGTCCAGACGCAAAACCAGCGCCACCCTCTCGACCAGACCTGGAAAATTCCCGTCATGGCCCGCGAGGATGCGTGTCGGGCCCACTCTGGCGGAGACACTGTCGCCTTGACATGGGTTCGGGGACCGAGCGAGCCGCAAGCAACGACCTTCGCCGACTGGTCGCTAACGCTTTTCTGGGTGGTTGTTATGAATTGCAGCAGGGAAATCGACTCATTGCGACCGGCGAAATCGGGATGACCCGCCCGGCGCGGCCCGTTGTCAGCCCGTCACGGTTCGCCGAGGCGTGGCCGTGCAAAGTCTGCACAGAAATTCGGCAAAATTGGCGAAAGGGGCGACTCTATCTGCCGAAACCTTCCGGCCCGCCGTTCCGGATCCGGAGGTCTTGCCACGTTTCGAGGCTGGAACCTGGCCCACGTCGGGGAGATTGGGGAAAGGCATTCCCGCGAGGGACCGGGGGCGCGCGAGGGCTTTTGCTTCGTCAGCGGCGGATGACGATCTTGCCGAAGTGGGATTGGCCTTCCATGTACTCCAGGGCCTGGCGGGCCTCGTCGAAGGGGAAGGCTCGGTCGATGACCGGGCGGAGTCGGTGCAGGGCGATGGCCCGGTTCATGGCGGCGAAAGTCGCGCCCGAGCCGACGTAGAGGCCCTGGAGGCGGATGGCCTTCATCAGGACGGGGAAAATCTCGAATGGAGCGCCGGGGCCGGTCAGGACCCCGATCAGGCTGATCCTCCCGCCCGGTCGGACAGCCTTGAGCGACTGGGGCAAGGTTCCGGGGCCGCCAACCTCGACGACGTGGTCGACTCCCTCGCCGCCGGTGAGTTCCTGGGCCCGGGTTCCCCACTCGGGGGTGGTTTTGTAGTGGATTCCCTCGTCGGCCCCGAGGTCGAGGGCTCTTTGGAGCTTGGCGTCGCTGCCGGAAGTGGCGATGACGCGGGCTCCGTGGAGCTTGGCGAACTGGAGGGCGAACAGCGAGACGCCTCCGGTGCCCTGGACCAGCACGGTTTCGCCGGCCTTGAGCTGGCCGAGGGTGACCAGGGCGTTCCAGGCGGTCACGGCGGCGCAGGGGAGAGCGGCGGCTTCCTCGTCGGTCAGATGCTCGGGGACGGGGATGACGCCACTGGCGGGCAGGACGGCGAAGTCGGCCAGGAGGCCGTCAATGGCGCCTCCCAGGGCGGTTTGCCCCTTGGCCTGAGTCAACTCGCCGTCGACCCAGCCGGGCATGAACAGGCCGGCGACGCGGTCTCCCACGCGGAGGTCGGTGGTGGTTCCCGGGCCGACCGCATCGATCCGACCCACGCCGTCGGAGAGGGGGATGCGGGGCAGGGGCATTTTTGGGTTGTACTGGCCGCGGACGACCAGGAGGTCCCGGTAGTTGAGCGACCAGGCCCGGAGCTTGACGCGGACCTGGCCCGGCCCAGGGGTTGGGTCGGGCCGGTCCGTCAGGGTCAGGGCGTCGAGGCCAAAGCGGTCGCGAATCTCGAAAGCTTGCATCGCCTGGGCTCTCGTTCGCCACGGGTTTGGGGAAAAGGCTTCAGGAGACCATCAGGTCCATCCGCTCCTCGATGGCGATCTTGCGGAGCTTGTCCTGGGCGCGGGCCTCGATCTGGCGAACGCGCTCCTTGGTGATGCCGAGCTCGCGGCCGAGGTCTTCCAGGGTGCGCTCGCCCGAGTCGCCGATGCCGAAGCGGGAGGAGAGGATCTTGCGCTCGCGTTCGTCGAGCCGGCCGAGCATCCCTCGGACGGTTTCTCGGCTCTGGTTGTGCTCGGCCTCGGACTCCCGGGCGAGATCCCGGGGGTCGGCGGCGGACTCGAAGGCGACTTCGTGGCCGGTGACGAAGCGGTCTCGTCGGTGGTTCTCGTCGCGGATCGAGCGGGCGAAGTTGCGGATGATCGCCCACGAAGCGTAGGTGCTGAACTTGTTGCCGCGGGCGTAGTCGAATTTCTCGACGGCGCGGATCAGGGACATGTTGCCATCGCTGACACGCTCGAAGAGGTTGTCGGCGGTGCCGACGTTCTTCTTGGCGATGGAGACGACCAGGCGGAGGTTGGCCCGGATGATCTGGTTCTTGACGGTCAGGGCGTCGGCCTGAAGCTGCTCGATCTTGTCGAGGTCGGCGGCTCGGGCGTGGGTGGGGTCGACCTTCTCGCGGAGGCGGATGGCCCGATACTTCAGGAAGTTCATCTTGCGAAAGAGGTGGGCCTCTTGCTCGCGAGTCAGCAGGGGGACGTCGTAGAGGCTAGCGAGATAGGGAGGCAGCCCCTCGGGGGCGTGGGAGGGCCGGGCGGCCTGGGTTTCGACGGCGACCTGGGGCATCGGGGCGAGGATGGCAGCTTCTTCGGCGGGGTCGTCGAAGCTGGGGTTGGGCATCGCCTCGATGCGGCCTTCCAGGATACGAAGGGCGCGGACCTCGTTGACGATGCGGGTGGCGCCGGTGCGGGTCAGGCCGAATTCGGTGGCCAGGACATCCAGGGCCGCGCCTCGTCGGTGGCGACCGAAGATCTGCTGCTTGGCCGCTTCGTCAAGACTGGCGGGCGTGTTCAAGGCTCGCCGGCTGGCTTTCCGGGGCCCTTCGAGTGTCGCGTTGATCGCCTTCATCGATCCGGTCCTCCCGTTTGGCGTCCTGCCACCTTGGTTCATCTGTCCGGCGTATTGAGGTTCAGGGCCCCGGGTTGCGTCAAAATCCCGGGGCCACGGTGGGTCGAGAGGCTGTCACTCAGCACAAGACGGCCGAGAACATGATGTTGAGGAACGCCCTCAGTGGAGTGTTGCAGCGCGAGGTCTTCGCCCGCAGGACCGCCCCCTGCCAGGAGCTAAAGAGGAAGGCCGCCAGGTCGTCGGCGTCCAACCTCGACGACACCTCGCCCGCATCCTGGGCCTGGCGGATACAGGTCGAGAACCGCCGGACCGAGGCGCAGAACATCTCGCCGAGGCGGGTGCGGAATGCCTCGCTCTGGTCGGCCATCTCCAGGCTCAAATTCCCCAGGAGACAGCCCTTGCGACATTCCACGGATTCGAGGCACTGAATCTTGCTCTCGAAATAGCGACGCATCCGCTCGCGGGGACTCAGGGATTCATCGCCGAGAAACTGGTCGATGAGGACCTGTTGCTCGTCGCGGAAGCGGTCGAGAACCTGGAGGCCGAAGTCTTCCTTGTTGTCGAAGTAGTAATAAAACGACCCCTTCGGAACGCCAACGGCCTGGAGGACCGCCTCGATGCCGGTGCTGTTGTAGCCCCGTTCCAGGAAGATCCGCTGTCCGGTCTCCAGCAAAGTGGACCTGGTTTGCTCTCGACCCATCACCGACTCCCCAGTCCTCGAACCCGGACCGTTGGTACTCGCCGCCGACTCATTTCGATAATAGACCGGTCGTCTAGTGAGTCAAGAGCCTAGTAGACCGGTCGTCTAGAAAAATTTAAAGCCTGCAATTGGTGGGCCGGCTGGAAGTTCCTGGAGATTGCGGGGCGAGACGAGGGCTGATAGGTTGAACGAATTCCCGAGGTCCAAGGTGACGGAACTCGGGAGAAAAGAGTGGGGGAGGTGTCGTGGCCCAGCGACCGAGCGTGCAAGAGATTCTGGCGGCGGCGCGATCGGGTTCCGCCCCTCCAGCCCGGTCGGTGGACGCTGAGGCGTCGCCGGCGCCGAAGCCGGCCCAGGAGGTTCCCGCCTCGACGAATCCCAAGCCGGATTCCGCTCCAGGGTCGGGGATGACGCTTCCGCAGAAGCTGGCCGCGGCGCGGATGTCTTCCACTTCCCCGGCCCCGACATCAGGACCCCGCCCGACCTCCTCGCCCACGACCGACGCCCCGGGGCGGGCGGATCGGGCGCGGAGCGTTTCGGAGAAGCTGGCGGCGGCGCGGTCCGGGGCGGTCGGAGTTCCTGCTCGACCTCCGAAGTCGGCGGCAAGGCCGGCGGCGACTGGTAAAACAGAGACACCCGCGCCCGAGGCCGGGCCGAACCGTCTCTTGCTCCGGGCGGTCGGGACCTTGCTGGTGGGCTGGGGGGTTTTGGCGGCCGTCGCGGGAGGGATTTGGGTGTGGTTTCCTCGGGGGCCGATGGGGTTGGGCGATAAGACGTCCCGGACGACTGGCGTGGCACCGGACAGACAGGTCCAGGTGACGGCTTGGGTCGCCCCTTTGTCCCGATCTGGCTCGATCGGTTTTGATGTGAATGCCTCTTTCTCGTTGCGAAAGGTTGCTCGTCATGTTCCTGGATCGCAGACCCTCCCGGATGGTCCTGGCGTCCGTGGCCTGGTTGTTGGTGGGTTGTGGAGGTCAGCCGGAAACGGTGGATGACGCGACGGTGACGAATCCGCCGGGCTCGAAGGCTCCGGAGGGCCCGTCCACGCCCGCTCTGACTCCGATTCCCACTCCGACTCCAACTCCGACTCCGACGGCGACCGCCCCCGTTGAGGCCAAGCCGGGGGGCTGAGGCGGCATGGGGTTGGGTTTGGGGACGATCCGACGGGGAGGGAATGGTTTCGACGGGGTCGTGGCCAGGGTTGCCGAGCCGTTCCGGGGGAGTTACCCTTGAACGGCCAAAACGTTGCGTCGCTCGCGAGGGGCCCGACGGGGTGTGCTTCCCCCTTTCCCTTCTTCCCCTCGTCGGTCATTGCCCTTCCCTTCGCCGCGTTCGCCGGGGCGGACTTTCATGTCGACCGTCAGCGACCCCCCGAAGCTCGCGGGGATGGATTATCGCGTCGTGGGGACGCTGGGCACCGGCGCCGGGAGCACGATCCTGCGCATTTGCGAGCCGGCCCGGGGCAAGGATTATGCCCTCAAGGTCGTGAAACGGCAGGGGCCCGAGGACGATATCTACGTCGCCCAGGCCCTTCACGAATTTGACGTGCTGCCGAGGTTGGAGCATCGCACGATCCCTCAGGTTTATGATTGCCGGACGAAGCGGAAATGGTTCCGGGTGACTGGGGTGGATTTGCTGATGGAGTACATCAGCGGGAAGTCGCTGGCGGATGTCGAGGTGCGGGATGTTGGTCAGCTCACCTTGATCTTCGCCGAGATGGCCTCGGGACTGCGGCATCTTCATTCCCGGGGCATCTATCACGGCGATTTGAAGCCCTCCAACGTGATGCTTTCGCGGACGGGGGCGGTCAAGCTGATTGACTATGGGACGGCGTGGATCAAGGGGGAGCCGAAGGACCGGGTGCAGGGAACTCCGCAGTACATGGCTCCGGAGCAGGCCATGATGAAGGTGGTCGATGACCGGACCGACCTGTACAACTTTGGCGCGACGATGTATCGCCTGCTGACGGGCGAATACGCGAATTTCGGGGTGACGGGCGACCCCAGCACTTTGAGCCGATTCTCGACGGCTGATGGGAGCCACCTGCGGGGGGTCAAGCCGTTGGTGGAGCCGCCGATTTCGATCAACCCCGACGTGCCGGGGACGCTCAACGAGGCGGTGATGCAGTGCCTCAACCCCAACCGCGACGCCCGGCCGGCCGGGGCCTTCGAGGTCAAGCACAAGCTCAAGGCCACCGCCAAGTACCTGGGCTTGAAACCGGGCGACCTCAAGGGCTGCGATGACCAGGATTGATTCGGGGGGAGGCGGGATGGTGGATTTGCGTCGCGAGGCGATTTTGGGACGGTTCCGCGCCAAGGTTCGCCAGGGGCGGCCAATTGTCGGCGGCGGGGCGGGGACCGGCTTGAGCGCCAAGTGCGCCGAGGCCGGCGGGATCGACCTGATTATTATTTATAACTCGGGCCGGTTCCGCATGGCCGGGCGGGGGAGCATGGCCGGGTTGATGCCTTATGGCGATGCCAACGCGATCGTCATGGACATGGCCCGCGAGGTGATCCCCGTGGTTGAGCGGACCCCGGTTTTGGCCGGAGTTTGCGCGACCGACCCGTTTCGGGTGATGACGCGATTCTTGAAGGAGGTGCGCGAGGCGGGGTTCGCCGGGGTGCAGAATTTCCCGACCGTCGGGTTGATGGACGGGGTGTATCGCCAGTGTTTGGAAGAGACGGGGATGGGGTATGACAAGGAAGTCGCCATGATTGCCCAGGCGAGGGAAATGGATCTCCTGACGTGCCCCTATGTCCATAACGAGGCCGAAGCCGTCGCAATGGCCGAGGCGGGGGCCGATGTGCTGGTTCCTCACGTCGGTTTGACGACCAAGGGCCTAATTGGCGCGAAGGCGACGACGGCGCCGAGCCTGGAGGAGGCGGCGCGTCGGGTTCAGGCGATGGCCGACGCGGCGTTGGCGGTGCGTCCCGACCTGCTGGTGTTGTGCCACGGCGGCCCGATCGCCGAGCCGGTCGACGTGGCGGAGATTTTCGCGAGGACGCGGGGGATCGCCGGGTTTTTCGGGGCCAGCAGCATTGAGCGGTTGCCGACCGAGCCGGCGATTATCGCCCAGGTGCGGGCGTTTCTGGAGTTGTCGCTGTCCCGATCGGGCGAGAGCGAGCCGGAACCGCTCCCGGGAGGCGAGGGGGTGCTTTGATTCAAGGTTCGTCGTCAAACTCTTCCCACCAGGCTCGGCCGTGGTCGTTGGGATCGTCGTGGTCGGCCTCGTCGGTGGGGCTGGCGATGAGAATGGTCACGATCGCCGGGCCTTCGGGCAGGTGAGGCGGGAGGGCCAGGGTGACGAGGCGGTCGGCGGGGATGACGATTTCGGTGCGGTAGCGTTGGAGATTCACGGCGGCTCTCGTTCAGGCGGTTGGTTCGGCTTCGGCCGGTTCCTGGGCGGTTCGGGATCGGACCAGGGTCTGGGTGAGTCCTTCCTGGACAACCTGGTCACGCTGGTTGAGGAGGCGGCGACGCCAGGTGACGATGCCTCGGCGGCCACGGGCCCGGGGGTCGAGGGCAAGGACCTCGGTCCGGAGGCGGATCGTGTCTCCGAAGGCGATGGGTTCGAGGAATCGCCATTCCTGGACGGCCAGGAAGGCCAGGGTGTCGACTCGGGGGGCGTGCGAGCCGAGTCCGCTGGCGATGGCCAGGCCGAGCAGGCCGTGAGCCACCGGGCGGCCGAAGGGACCTCGGCGGGCCGATTCGTGGTCGACGTGGATCGGGTTGTAGTCTCCGGAGAGGCCCGCGAAGGCCACGACGTCGGCCTCGGTAACGGTACGGGCGGCGCTTTCCCAGGTGTCTCCCACGGAAAGTTCGTCGAAGCCCAGTGGATCGAATCGGCCCGAGGCCATCGCGTATTCTCCCGGCAGTCCCTCGCGTTTCCCTGATCGATTTGGGAGAATCGGGGATTGGGTATGGATTGTGCTAGTTACGGGTCAAAGGCGTCAAGGCACGCCCACCGCCCGACCCGCCGGCATTGTTCGGGGGACGGCTCGCGGTCTGATGGGTCCGCATTCACGGGGCTCGCGTCGCGTTCGACGTAAGAACCGCGCAACCCCCGGCGACCGGACGCCGAACCGCTGGGAGACCGCCGCAATGCCCTCATCCTCGACCCCTCCTCCGCGCTGCAAGATTTTGATCGCCGATGATGAGCGTCCGGTCGCGGCCGGGCTCCAGGGACAGCTTGAAGCCCTTGGGTATGACGTCGTCGCGGTGGTTGACGACGGTCATCGAGCGATCGACGTGTGCCGACGCAGTTTGCCCGACGTCGTGTTGATGGATATTGAAATGCCGGGTCTGGATGGCCTGTCGGCGGCCCGGCAGATCGCTCAGGACCCGGGGACACCGGTCATCATCTTGACGGCCCACGGTCACCCCAACCTGGTGGACCAGGCGGTGCAGGATGGCGTGGTTCACTACCTGCTCAAGCCGGTGACCAGCCCGAGTCTCCATGCGGCGATTCAGGTGGCGGTGGCTCGCGCTCATGAGTTGAAGAACCTACGTGACAACGTCCAGGCGCTGGAGGGAACCCTCCGCGAGCGGAAGTTGATCGAGCGGGCCAAGGGGATCTTGATGACCCGCCGAGGGTTGTCGGAGCCCGAGGCTTTCCGCCTGCTTCAAAGGCAAAGTCAGGACCGCCGGATGGCGATGGCCAAGCTGGCGGAGTCGATTGTTCAGGCTGACGAATTGCTGGAATCGCCGGGATCGCACGGTAGTTACCGGCCGAGCCGCAACGATGATGCTGTTTGACCTGAGCCGCTTCTCCCGCCTGACCTGTCGCGATTTGACAGGCGGGCGGCTCGATCGGTAGGCTTTCGGCATTGCCGTGACCCTTCGGTTTGCCGGCCTCGCTCACGCGGTTTACCCCGTCGATCAACGGATGGTCCACGGCGTGGAGAAGTCCCTGAGGGATGGGGGACGGACATGACAACGAAGACCCTTGACTCTTCGGTCCTGACCGCGACGTCGAGGCCGGAGGATGATCTGGCCGAACGCCTGGTTGGTCATATCGAAATCCGCTCGTGGGGCCAGATCCGCGACCTCCAGGTGGTTTGCTCGGGGGGGGAGATTCTGCTTCTGGGCTGGACGCGGACTTATCACGCCAAGCAACTGGCCCAGGAAGCCGTCCTGGACCTGGCCGGGGGTGGTTCTCGACTGGCCAACCAGATCGAGGTTTGCTGAATCGTTGGGACGATTGAAGGTTCTCATCGTTTCGTTGGCGTTGGCTTGGCGTTGGCCCTAAACGCCCAACGGGGGGAGACTCAGTTGGACGATCGGCCGGAACCGCCGTCGCCCGAGCCGCCGAGTGGCGACCCGCGACCGGAGTTGCGCGAGTTGTTGCCCGGTCTGGACCGGACCCTCAGCGGCCCGGCCCTGGCGATGCGGGACGAGTTGGATCGGATCGCCGCGGAAGCCGCCCAGGCCGACTCGCCGGGGATGGGCGAGGCGGTTCAGGCGTTGCTGGCGCAGTGTCAGGATCTGATCGCGCTGACGCAGGGGTTCTTTGCCCTGGCCGATGCGGAACTTGGGGGGAGCGAACTCCATCCGTCGTTGACGACGATTGGCGGGGTTCTGGGCCAGGTTGACGCGCGATTCGGCCCGGAGGCAAGGTCGCGTGGGCTGGCGTGGCGATGTTCGGGGGGTGAGGACGGCGATCGGGCGATTCGGGTCGATCCGGCCGCTTGTCAGGAGGTGGTGGCTCACCTGGTTGACAATGCCTTGAAGTACACGCCGAGGGGTGGCTCGGTGAGGGTCGACGCCGGTTGCGAGGGGACTTCGTGGCGGTTGACCGTGGTGGACGATGGGCCGGGGATTCCCGAGTCGTCGAGGGACCAGGTGTTCGAGGCGTTCTTCCGGCTTCCCCGAGAGGAGAACGCCGGCATCCCGGGACATGGCTTTGGCCTTGCCGCGGCGCGGGGGCTGGCCCGCCGTTTGGGGGGAGATGTGGCGCTCGGGTCGGTCGAGGGCCCGGGGACGACGATCTTGTTGCGGTTGCCAGTCGAGGGACCGCCTGGCTGACGGGGTTTGAACCCTCGATGAGTGTCGGTCACTTGCGGCCGGGCAGGGAGTGTTTTTCAATCGGGTCGACGCAGAGGCGGACGAGGGTGCCTTCGCCGAGTCGGCTGCGGACGGCCAGGGTGCCCCGGTGGCGTCTCCAGATGCCGTTGGCGATCGGCAGGCCGACGCCGAAGCGGCCGGGCTTGGTGGTGAAGAAGGGTTCGACGGCGCGGAGGGCCTGGTCGTCGGGCATGCCCTGGCCGGTGTCGCGGACGTCCAGAACCACCCAGCCGCGATCGTCCAGGGCGGTGGAGAGGGTGATCGTTCCTCCCTCGGGCGGGAGGGCCTCACGGGCGTTGAGGATCAGGTGGGACAGCATCGAGCGCAACTGGTCGGCGTGGCCTCGGAGGGGGGGGACCGGGGCGAGTTCGGCGACGAATTGGACGTGGGCGGGGCCCTCGGCTCGTTGGGCCTGGACGACCTGTTCGACCAGTTCGGGCAGGGGGACGAGGTCTTCGCCGATGTAGGTGATGGGGCGGGAGAAGTCGATCAGGCGGCGGGCCACGGACGAGGCTTCCACCGCCGTTTTGATGATGGTGTCGGAGGCCTGGTTGGGGTCGGCCGCGTCGGGAGAGTTGGCCGTGAGGCGGAGGATCTCGGCGTTGCTGACGATGGCGCTGAAGGCGTTGATGACGTGGTGGCCGATCCCGCTGGCGAGATGGCCCAGGCCGATGAGTTGTTCTTCGGTGTTTGGTGAAGCGTCTTGGGCCATTTCGCGAGGTCCGGCCAAGGGCGGAGAGGTGCCGCGGTCCGGGGGGAGGGACCGCGGAGTCGCATGGTAGCAATGAAGATGCCGTGAGTCGAGAGTCGCGTGGGGTCAGCGGATGAGACGAGCCTCGACCCAGTCGGCCAGGTCGCGGACGTCCCCTCGGGGGCCGAACTCGGTGACCAGGATCAGGGAGCGGGCGCCGTTGAGGTCGACGTCCACGTCTCTAGGGGTTTCTCCGGCAGCCATGGGCGGCGAGACGAAGACTTCTCGGCGGTCGACCAGGACGCGGAAGATGACAGAACCTTTGGGACCGGCGCGGTCGTCGAGGCCGACGGTGGCCTGGAAACGGCGGTCTCCGGGTTTGAGGCGGTAGGCCAGGAGGGTGCGGCTTTGGGTTCCCAGGCCCCGGTCGAAGGAAACTCCGCCGAGGCGGAAGGGGTGCCCCTCGGCATTGGCGTCTCGGCGGAAGGGGCGGGTGGGGCCGACGTAGGACTGGTACTGGGCGATCGCGTCGTCGCGGTCGGCCAGGTAGGCGACGGCGCCTCCCAGAACGTGGACCGCGGCGAGGTCGGCCAGGGGCAGGGAGATCGCGGCTCCATAGCGGGTTTTGGCGAGGAGCCGGCCGCGTTCGACCCGGGCTTCAGTGACGCCCAGCCGGGAGCCGTCGGAGAGGGTGAGTTCCAGGGAGAGACCGGGGGGCCTGGGGTCATTCGCCAGGTTGGGGTCGAACCCCAGGGCGACGATTCCCGAGCGGTCGAGTTCGACCTTGCCAGCCTCGGCCTGGAGAGTCAGCTTCTGGGGGCCAAGGCCGAGGAAGCCGCCGGTGACGCGGTCGCCATTGGTCAGCCAGGCGACCTCGGAGGCTCGGGGCTCGTCTCGGACGCGGGCGACCCACTCGTCGACCTGCTCGGGACGGGTTGGGGGGTTCAGCAGGATTCCCAGGGGGCGGTCGAGGGGGATGGCCTGGTCGCCGAGTGCGGTGAGGGTGGGCTGGAGGCGGAAGGCTTCGTCGTCGGAGTGGATCTCGCGAACGTGGAGGCGGTCGCCGCCAGGAAACAGGAGGATCGGCCCTTCGGTCGGCGGCGGGGGCAGGACCGAGGGCGGCGTCTCGGGTGAGCTTGACGAGGTGGTCGAGGGGAAGGGACCGTTCCTTGCCGTCTTCGCCGACGAGGGTGAGGGCGCCTTCGGGACCAAGCTGGCGGATGCGGCCGGCGGGACTGGGGCCGTCGGTGGTCACGGGCCGGAAGATGGGATCGGAGGGGATCGGGGTGCCGGCGGGGACCGGGACCGGGGTTGGGTCGTCGGCGAACGCCAGCGAGGCCGGTAGGAGGAGGCAGCAGGCCAGGAGGCCGGCGAGCGTCGGCGAGGGGGATCGTCCGGACATCGGGCGGGACGCCTCCGTCTAGCGCTGGAAGATGGGGAGGTAGGAGTTGGGCATCTGGAGGATAATCAGGGCCATCGCGGTGCCGTATTCGTTGCCGAAGCCGTCGACCCAGGCCCCCTCGCCGTTCTGCCGTTGAACGAGTTCGGCGCGGATGGTGGGGTACCAGCGGGACCAGTCGTCGCCGCCGCGAATCCACATGGCCTGGGCGGCGTAGTAGTGGCCGTAGAAGTAGTGGGGGGAGCGCTGACCGTTGTGGACCTCGTTGAGGGCGCGGTTGAGATAGGCGATGCCGGAGTCAACCTCCTTGGCATCATAGACCGCGGCGGAGTAAAGAGCGACGACTCCTGCGGCGGAACGGGGGAACTGGCTGGGCCCGCCCTGGAGCATGTAGCGGAAGCCGCCGTCGGAGTTTTGCGAGCGCTTGACGTAGTGGATGCAGCGCTCGACGGTTTCCTTGGGGACGTAGAGGCCGGCGTTGCGAGCGGCGCGGAGGGCGTTGATCTCGCAGATGGTGACGGAAAGGTCGGCGTCGGCGCGGATGGGCTGGTAGCGCCAGCCGCCGTCGGCGTTCTGGGTGTCGACGATGAGGCGGACGGCCTTTTCGAGCTTTTCGCGGATCTCGGGACGGTGGGTCATGCCGTAGGCTTCGGCCAGGAACATGGTGCCGAAGCCGTGTCCGTACATGGGGCTGTTGGCGAGCCCGGCCCCCTCGCAGATGAAGCCGGAGGGGGACGTGTTGTCCATGACGTAGCCGACGGCCCGGTCGATCTGGGGGCCGTAGGGACCTCGGTCGGGGCTGGAGCCGGAGCCCATGAGCGCGAGGCCGGCGAGGCTGGTGACGGCGACGTGGTAGCCTCCGCTGCCGAAGGAGCCGTTGTCGTTCTGGCGGGTGCTCAGCCAACGCAGGCCCTTTTGCATGGCCGAGTCGGCCTCGGGCGTCACCAGTTCGGCGGCGCCCTCGGGGACGTCGCCGTTGCGGCCGTCTCGGAAATCGGCGGCGTCGCGAGCGGCTGTCTTGCCGTTGGTGGGGTTGGCGCCCTGGGCCTGGGCGGTGGTTGGCAAGCCGGCGAGGAACAGGGCGGATGCGATTCCGGCGGCGATGAGGAGGCGGGTCATCGCGGAGTCTCCCGGGCAGTCCCTGGGTTGGGGGGCGTTGTCGGTGTGGACATCGGGTTCGTCACTTCGCGCCGGCGGTGGCCTTTTTGGCGACGGCCTCGAAGTAGCGGTCGACGAGGGGCCCCTTGCTGGGGAGGGGCCGTTCGCCGAAGGCGTTGGCCTTGTCGATCTGGAGGTCGGGGGGGAGCTGGCCCCAGGCGTCCTTGTTGCCGCGGGCGCGGTCGAGATCCTTGGGAGATTTGGGCCTGGTGACGGGTTTGACGTTGTGGGCCCCGGCGCCAGGGTCGTTGGTTTGCGAGGGGTCGCCGGGTTGGGGGTCGCCGGGCTTGGGGCTTCCCGAGGGCTTGCCCTGGCTACGGGACTGGACGATGCGGACCTTTTCCAGAACCTCGTCGAGGGTCTTGAGGATCTGCTTTTGCTTCTGGCGGGTTTCCTCGCCGGTGTCGGGCTCGCCCAGGCGTTTTTCGACCTCGCGCATCTGTTTGACGGAGTCGGCGAGCATGCCGGCGTCCTCGTCGCGGCCGCCTTTTTTCTTGCGGACGCGGCCCATCTGCTCTTCGAGGTCTTGGTCGATGGCCTTGTCGCCTTCCTTGATGGGGTCGGGCTGGGGTTTGGCCTCGCCGTCGCCGGGCTTGGGTTCGTCGCCGGGCTGGGGTTCGTCGCCGGGCTTGGGTGCGTTGGTCTTGCCCTCGGCGTCGGGCTTGTCTGTGGTTTCGCCGATCTTTTCGAGCAGGCTGTCGATGGCCTCGTCCTTGGGGGCGACCTCGCCGGTGGATTTGGCCGGGTCGCCACCGCCGATGTGCCCGGGCATGGTGGGCTTTTCGGGGTCGGTGGGCTTTGGGGCGTCGTCGGGTTTGGGTTCGTCGACGGGTTTGGCGGCTTCGGGCTTTGCGGGTTTGGGCTTGTCGTCCTGACCTTCCACCTTTTCAAGGAGTTGGTCGAGGGCGTCGTCCTTGGGGGGTTCCTGCTGGGCGGAGGCGTCGAGGGGCCAGGTCAGAAGGAGGAGCGCCACGGCGAAGGCGAGCGTCCTGGCGACGGTGGACCTGGGGCTTACACCCCAGGCTCCAGGATTTCGCCCCTCCGGGGCTGATTGCCAAGACTTCGCGGATGGGTTCTTAGTCATGGTCATTCCTCCCCGTCGGTGTGCTTGGGTCGGGTGAGGTCCCGGGCCAGGTCGGCGATGGTGCCTTGTTCGTCCTGGAGGCGGGAGATTTCGGCTTCCTGCTGGTCGGTGAGGGTTTTGTGCCGGCCTTTGATCTCGTCAAGTTCCTCGGTGCGGGTGTTCAACTCTTCCTGGAGGAGCTTGAGCATCTTGACCTGGGCGACGTCGGGGATGCCGTCGGACCGACGGCCGGGCTTGCCAGCGCCTCCTCCTCCTCCGCCACCTCCGGCGGGACCGTCCTTCTTGTCGACCTTGAGGGTTTCCAGGAGTTGTTCGTAGCGACGGGAGGCGGAGCGCTGGGCCCTTCGGGTGTCGTCGTCGGTTTTGAGGGTGCCGAGGCGTTTGGCGGCGGTGTCCATGCTTTCGGCGGCCCGGCGGAGGGTCAGGGCGAAGACGGGGGCTCCGTCGAGGGCTTCGGCCAGGGCGTCGGTTTCGCGCTTCAACTGGCCTTGTTCGCGGGCGAGGCCGCGGACGCTGTCTCGCTGGCCCAGGGTGAGCTTGTCTTCGTGGTCGACGCGGGCCTTGTCGTAGGTCTCGGTGGTCTTCGATCGAGGGTTTTGTCTTCGTCGGGCCTTGAGTGCCTTGCAGCTGCGTCGGCCATTTTGGAGAGCTGCTCCATGGCCAACTGCTTCCTCGGTCGTCCTTGAGCTGGTCGGCGATCTCCTCGGCGGCCTCCTCAAGGTCTTTGAGCGCCTCCTCCTGCTCCTTGGCGGCGTCCTCGGCGTCATCGTCGCCGTCGTCGAGGTCTTCCTCGAGCCTTGCCCATCTTGCCGGAGGCCTTCGACCCTGCGCGGGCGGCGGCGTCGGCCTTGAGCTTCTTGAGCCGTTTGAAGCTGCTTCTCCAACTGCTCCTTGATCTCGGCCTGAGGCCTTGGCGAGCTTCTGGAGCTCGTCCTTGCGCTTCTGGGCGTCGGGAATGGCGCCAGCCTCCTCGGGTCTTGGCAAGGTTGGCGGCCTGCTGGCCCTTGAGCTTGTCGAGCTCGGCGGCGGCCCCCTTCAGTTCCTTGACCAGCCGGGCGAGTTCACCGGCAGCGGCGGTCCTTGACGGAATCGACGAGGTTCCTTGAGATCCTTGCCGCGCCTTCTCCTGGTCGGTCGCGGGCGGCGCCCATCTGATTCTTGGCCAGGCCCTGGGAGGCGTCGCTCATCTTGGCGGCCGTGCCCTGCTTGCGGCTCTTATCGGCGGCATCCTTGAGAGTGCCTGCGGCGAGGGGGTCGGACGGGTCGGTTCGTTGCCGGACGAGGTCGTCCATCTTGGATTCGAGGGATTGCAGGCCCTTGGCGATATCGGACTTGCCGGGCCGCGAGATTGTCGAGCTCGGACTTCTGCTGCGGGTTGGGCAGGCCCTCGGCCGGCTTGCCCGCCAGTGCGAAGGGCGGGAGGCGGCCTCGGCCGACTGCTTCATGGCCTCCTCCTGCTTCTTGAGCAGGTCCTCGGCCTCCTTGACCACGCCTCGCGATAGGTGTCGAACTCCTTGAGGTCGTCGACCATCTTCTGGAGTTCGTTCGGCTATCCCCTGCTGATGGGTATCGGCCCTGGCCAGTGCCTCACCCGCCGGGCGTCGTTGGCTTGGTTTCGCCACCCGCCCCGGTTTGGCTTTGTTCGGCGTTCCGGGCTTGAGAGGGTTGAAGCTTCGCCACCGGGGGTCGTTGGCTTGGTTTCGCCACCCGCCCCGGTTGGTTTTGTTTCGCCGAGGACTTGGAGGGTGTGGGCTTCGCCACCGGGGGTCGCTGGTTTCGGGTTTCGTCGAACCGGTTGAGTGGATTGGCTTCGCTTTCGATGGGCTTGGAGGGATTGGCCTCGCCAGGTTTGGCCTGGTCGGCGTCAGGCTTGGAGCCCGCCTCGAGGCTTGGCCGCCCTCGCCGGGCGCCGGCCTCGACCATTCGGGCTTGCCGCCATCGGCCTCGCCAGGTTTTGACTCGCCGCCGGGTTTAGGGGCATCACCTTGGCGGTTTTGACTCGGCGTCGGCCTTGAGGTTGGCTTCGGCCTTGGCGTCGCCGTCAGGCGTTTGCCTTTCGCCGTTTGGGGGCCTCAATCTTCGGCACCTGGATTCGGCGAGTCGGGCTGGGCGCCGGGCTCAGTGGTGTCTGGCCAGAGAGAGCCTTGGAAGCTACGGGCGAGGGACTTGCTCGGCCTGGTCGAGGTGGGCGGCCTTGAGGCGGTCGACGCCAGCCTTCAGGGCTTCCATCTGAGCGCGTGCGTCGGGGTTGTCGAGCTTGAGGTTCTTCAGGTCGTCGAGGAACTGGTTGACCTTGCGGTCGAGCCCTTCGTTGGCTCCGGCGACCCGACCGGTGACCTGCCGTTGGATCGCCTCGGCGTTGCGGAGGGCGTCTCGGGCGTCGGGAGGGAGGTTGGGGGTTCGTTCGAGGGTTCTCAGGGTGTCCTGGACGGGCAGGCGGGCGGATTTCTGCATCGCCAGGGCACGCTCGGCTTCCTCGCGGATGGCTCGTCGCTGCTCTTCCAGACGCTTGGTGGCCTCGTCGCGGGAGACGATTCTGAGACGCAACTCGCGACTCTTGCCGAGGTTCGGACCCTTGGGCGCTGGGAGGATGTCGTTGGCGTCGGCGTAGAAGGCGATGAGGGTTCCGGGGGTGAATTCCTTGACCCCCAGAGCTGTTCGCAGGTCGGCCATCGCCCAGTCGAGAGTGACGGTCTGGCGGGTGGTTGGGGCGGTGTCCTCGGGGGCCTTCCAGAGGGTGAGGAAGGCTTCGGGGGGGGGTTCAGCGGAGTTGGTGACGACCTTGTAGGCCAGGCGGATGGTTTGGAGGCCGAAGTCGTCCTCGGTGGTGATCTTCAGGGGGAGGACGCCGTCGGGGGTGATCTCGCGGTCGGCGGTGGGCTGGTCGAAGGTGACTCGGGGGGCTTCGTCCTTGAGGGCGCGGAGGTCGAAGCGGGTGGGCTCGCGGTTGGCGAAGCCCTCGGTGTCGGTCAGTTCCAGCCAGAAGGGGCCGGATTCGGCGGCGAGGAAGCGGGTGGCGAGGGCGGTTGCGTTGTCGGAAAGGTCGGCGGCGAGGGGCTTGGCGGAGCCTCGACGCAGGAGGGCCAGGGCGAGGGGCTTGGTGGCTCGGGCCTGGATCTCGATGGCTGTCCCCTCGACGACGCGGACCTGGGTGTGGCCGGGGGCGAGGTCGGCTCGGGGTTGGCGGGTGTAGGCGGGGGGGACCAGGGTGACGGCCAGGGACCTGATCGCCGGGGGCGGCACGACCTGGACGGCGAGGCGCGGGGTGCGGTCGTCTCCGGCGGTGACCTCGAAGCGGAAGGGGCGCTCGATGGCGTCGATGCGGCCGTGGAAGACGCCCTGGTCGTCGGGGCGGAGGGCTTCGGTCGATTGCTGGCCGTCGGCGAAGGTGTAGACGACCTGGGCCGAGGTGGGGACGACTTTCCCTTTGCGAACGGCGACTTCGAGGAGGAACGGCTCGCCGCGAGCGACCTTGCGGGCGAAGCGCGGGGGTTCCAGTTCGGTACGCTTGGGCCATTCCAGACCGGAGAATGGGCGGAACAGGCGAGTCAGGGCGATCCGGCCGACCTGGGGAGCGGCGGCGAAGGTTCCCAGGCCGAGGGCGAGGACGGCGAGGGCTCCCAGGGCCCAGCGACGGGCGGGGCGGGGGTCGACGACCGCGCGGAAGTCGATGGTGTCGAGTTCTTGCAACATGCGGGCCACCGTCGCTTCGCGGAGGGCGGGCGACCCGAGCGAGCTTTGGGGGTCGTTGCCGGCGGCTCGGAGGAATTCGACGGTGCTGGAGAGGCGATCCTGGAGGCCGGGCCAGCGGTTTTCAATTTTCAGGGCGATGTCGAGGTCGCGGAAACGGACGATCAAGGGGGTTAGGAGGTGCCGCCAACCGACCCAGCCTGCCAGCAAACCGAGCAGGACGAGGAGGGCGAGGCGGACCTCGGGGACGAAGTGAATGAGCCAGTCGAGGGCGGCGGCGGCGGCGATGGCCAGGGTCGCGGCGATGGCCAGTCGGGCCAGGCCGTGAAGGGCCAGGAGGCGACGGACGCGGCCTCGGAGGGCGTCGATCCGGGATTCTAGCGGGCTCAACATCGCGCTGCCCTCAACAGTTCGGGCGGGACCGCTGGGCCGTCGTCGCCGGCCGGTCTTCCGTGCCGGGGCGTTCGGGGCCAACAAAAATCATACCATCTGCTTACGCTTTCTTAACAGCCACTCCGCCGTGAGCACGGCGAGGAAGGTCGCCAGCACCGGCCAGGCGTTCCACAAGGGGATGGGCGGGTCGGTGTCGAGGGGGACTTTTTGCGGGGGGGGCAGGTCGGCCAGGAACCTCGCCACCGAGGCGGTGGCGGGTGTGTAGAACTTACCCTGGGAGGTCTGGGCGGTGAGGCGAAGTTCGGGTTCGTTCATGCGGAGGCGGAGGAACTCGTCGGCGGGAGGCTCGACGGTGAACTTGGCGCGAGGGAGGCCGCCTTCGAGGACCCGGGGGGGGGAGGAGACGGACCTCGTAGGAACCGACCTCGGGGCGGGGCAAAAGTCCCTCGAAGACGTTGGGGGCGCCGGCGGCGGCGTGGAGGGCGAGGCGGCGGGGCCCTTTGCCCTGGCGCTCGACCTCGACATTGACGGTGCCTCCGGAGGGGGCGAGGCCGGGGTTGGGGAAGCGGACGCGGAGCCGGACGGGTTGGTCGGGGTGGTAGGAGGCGCGGTCGGTGCCGACCTCGGCGAGGGTCTGGCCGGCGAGTTTGGAGCGGGCCAGGAAGCGGAGGGACTGGATCCAGAAGCGGCCGAAGTAGCGATCGGCGACGCGGAACCGCCAGCGCCAGGTGTCGTCCATCGCCATGAACATGGTTCGCCCGGAGCCGACGAACTGGGTCAGAACCAGAGGCAACGGGGTGTCGTCGGCGCCTCGGAGGGTGGGGTGCTCGGCCAGGACGGTGGCGGCGGGCTGCTTGCGGGGGGCCTCGAAGTACCAGTAGAGCTCGGGCAGGCCTTCCCAGATGCGGGCGGTGGTGGCCTCGTCGTCGGCGAAGCGGAAGATGGGGCTGGCCTTGCCCTCGGGGGTCAGGCGGGGGCGGAAGGCGGTCACGGCGCTGCCGACGGCGTTGGGGTTGCGGGCGTCGGCCAGGAGGATCGGCAGCAGGGGTTCGAGGCTGGAGCCCCGGAAGCTGAGTGGGTTGAAGTCGGGCCCAGCGACGAACAGGAGGCCGCCGCCTTTTTCGGCGACGAACTCGCGGAGGTTGGATTGCTGGGAGGCGCTGAGGAAGCCAAGGTCGGCGTCGCCCAGGAGGATCACGTCGTACTTGAAGAGTTCGTCCTTGGAAGCGGGGAAGGTGGGGAGCGCGTACAGGTCTTGTTCGCTGTATTCGGGGTCGGCCGACTGGAGGACGACGCCCAGGTCGATCGAGTCGTCGCGTTCGAGGAAGTTCTTGAGGTAGCGGTATTCGTAGCGGGGGTAGCCCTCGACGACCAGGACGTGGAGCTTTTCCTTGCGGACGCGAAGGGTGCGGACCAGGCGGTTGTTGTCCTTGAGGCGTTCGCGAGGGAGGACGTCGAGGTCCAGGACGAAGGTGCGCTCGCCGACTTCGCGGGGGCGGTGGCCGATCTCGACGGAGATGGGCTGGCCGTCGGGGGGGACGGTTTGGCGGGAGGTGGCGATCTCGGTGCCGGGTTGCGAGGGGTCGTTGACGCCGGGGGGCAGTTCCTTGAGGTGGACCGCCACGTCCTGTCCGGCGAAGCCTCGGCCGTTGAGCTTGAAGCGGAAGGGGACCAGGTCATCGACGAAGGCGACGTCGTCGACCTGGAGGTCGGACAGTTCCAGGTCGCGCTCGGGCTGGGGGTCGCCGAGGCCGACGGTGAAGATGGGCACGCCTTTGCCTCGGGCGTACTCGGCGGCCTTGGCGAGTTCCTCGCCGTCGGTGGTCTGGCCGTCGGTGAGCATGAGGATGGCCGAGGGGGGGGCTCCGCGCAGTTGGGTCAGGACGCGGCGGACGCCGTCGCCGAGGCGGCTGCCCTTGCCTTCGGGGCGGGCTCGGAGGAGGGCTTGAACGGCGTCCTTGATGTCGGCGGGCTTGTCGATCTCGGCGATTTCCTGAGCGCCGTTGGCGACGAGATAGAGGCGGACCTTGTGTTGTTTCTGGAGTTCGCGGAGGACTTTCGCGTCGTCGCGGGCGAGCCAGCCCTGCGCGACGGCGAAGCGGCTGGCGGTGGACTGGCCGGCGACCTTGGCGAGGGATTCGGCGGCGGCCTTTTCCTGGGGGTCGGAATAGGCGTCGACCTCTCCGGAACTGGCCGAGCCGTCGGCCATCACCACGAAGTAGGGCAGGCCGGTGCGCTCGACGGAGAGGACCGCCTCGGAGAGCATGAAGACGGCCAGGAGGACCAGAGTGATGCGGAGGCCCGCGAGGAGGAGTCGGTAACCGGTCGAGGCGCCTCGCTCCCGTCGGTACAGGAACAGGATGAGGGCGGCGCAGGTGGCGATGACCAGCAGCGTGACCCCCTGCGACCAGGCCTGCTCGAAGCGGATCTGAGGGGAGATTTGCTCTCCGGGGCGCGCGGCCTGAACGCCCAGTTGGTCGGCGAGTTGTCGGAGCAACCAGTCCATCACGGGCGATTCCACCTTCCCAGACTTGGACGCATTGACGGCCGTGGGGTTCCCCGCGGGGACGATTTGGGGGAAATTCCCGGGTCAGTCATTGTGGCCGAATTTCCAGGCCAGGAGCGATTCGAAGAGGAGCAGGGCCAGGACTCCGTAGAGGAGGGCTCGGTGGAGTTCGCCTCGGTGGCCAACCGAGGCGGCGCCTCCTCCCAGGAGTCGCCCTCCAGTCGCTTTCGTACTGAAAGGCCCAGCCGGGGAGCGAGGCCTTGAGGGCTCCGCCGTCGAGCTTGGCGGGGTCGCTCTCGGCGGGGTCGGTCCCGGCGGCGAAGAGGAGGTCTTGCGAGAGGGGTGGGCCGATTTGCACCTGGTAGGGGCCGGCCAGGTCGGTCTCGGAGAAGTGGAGGCGGCTGACGTCCCCCTCGGCGGCGAGCTTTGTCGGGGTCGCCTTTGTGTCGGGGGGGATGACGTTGACGGAGGCCCCCGCGCCCTCGGCGGGCAGGGCCTGGTCGAGCGGCTGGCCGACCAAGGCGTTGCGCTCGGCTCGGCGTCCGGCGGCGGCCTGGTCGATCAGTTGTTCCATGATGACTGGGTAACTCGGGTGGACCGGCCAGTTGGTCCAGCCGACGTCGGCGGAGGTCGCCACCTGGATCACCCGTCCTCGGCCGGGTCCTCCCTTGCCGGGGGACCAGGTGAGGATGGCGGGGTCTCCGGTGTCGAAGGCCAGAGCGACCGCGGCGGGGGAACCCTTGGGCGGAATGAGCTTGTGGTACTGCCAGGCCTTGACCTGCGTCAAGCCGGCGGTGACGACGTCGGGCTGGCCGCCGAAGGCCGAGACGATCGGGTGGCGGAAGCCCAGGGGGTCGAGGCTGAAGCGGGAGGTGACCTTGTCCTTGGCGTCGCCGACCGGGGGGCCGTAAGCGGCGGGGACGAGTCCCTGGCCGTCGTTGTAAAGGTAGCGGTTGTAGTTCTCGGCGATGACCTGGTCTCCCCCGAAGACGACGAGGCCGCCGCCCTGCTTGACGTAGGCGTCGAGGGCGGCGATTTCGGCCGCGTCGAACTGGTCGAGGTTGCAGAGGGCCACGGCGTCGTACTTGGGCAGCTCGACCCGGGCCAGTTGCGAGCCGGGGACGACCTCGACGCGGATCGGGGCGGGCGTGCCGGGGGAGGCGGCTTCGGGGGACAGGGCCTGGGCGAGGTAGTCGGCCTCGGAGGTGAACGGCTCGGCGCGAGGGTCGCCGTCGACGAGCAGGACCTCGATCGACTCGCGGACCGGCACGGCCAGGCAGCGGCGGTCGTCGGGGGCCAGGGCGTCGTCGTCGATGCGGGCCTCCACCAGTCGCTCTCCGGGGGAGGCGAAGGCGTGGGCGAGGCCGACGGCCTGGTCGGCTCCGGGTTCGAGGCTGACGGTCTGCTCGCCGATTTGCTGGTGGTCGACAAAGAAGCGGACGCGGGCCTCGGCCGGTCGGGGGCCGAAGTTCTTGACCGAGGCGGTCAGGCCGGGGGTTGAACCCTGGGTGACGATCGGGGCGTCGAGGGTGAGGTCGGTGATGGCCAGGTTGGTGCCGCCGGGGGCGCCGAGGTCCACCACGACGGACCGGGGTTGGAGGTTCGAGAGCTTGGCGACGGCCTTTTTGAGGGCCTCGGTGGGTCCGCCGGGGCGCGACCAACTGGTGGCCTGAAGGTCGGTGAGGACGACAACTTCCTTCTGGGGTGTTTCGGAGGCGGCCAGAACCTCGGCGACCTTGGCGAAGGCGGCTTCGAGGTCGAGGGTTCCCTGGGTGGGAATGACGGTGGCGAGTTCCTTGAGAACCTCGTCGCGGTTGGGCGAAGGGCCCTTGACGACGACTCGTGGCGGGTCGGCCAGGAGGACGACGCTGAGGAGGTCTCCGGTGCGGGCGGCGCGGACGAACTCGGCGGCGACCTGCTTGGCCTTGTCGAACCGGGTGGCGCCCCCCTCGGTGAAGGCCATGCTCATCGAGCCGTCGATGGCCAGGACGCGATGCGTTCGCCGTCCGACCAGCACCGGCAGGGCTCCGGCCTGTTCCAGGAACGGGCGGGCCAAGGCCGCGACCAGCAGGAGGACCAGCAGGGTGCGGACCGCCAGGAGGAGCCACTGTTCCAGGCGGATGCGCCGGGAGTTCTTACGCAGGGCCGCGACCAAAAACCGCATGGCCGCCCAGGAGGTTTCCCGAAAGCGTCGGCGGTTCAACAGGTGGATGACGACCGGGATCGACGCCGCGGCGAGCCAGGGCAAGAGCCCGATGGCGGCGAATCCCAGGGCGAACAGCGGGACCGGCGGCGGCGGAAGCAACGGCGGACTCCTTGGCTCAGGGCAAGAGGTCGCGGACGGCCAGGCGGGCGACTTCCCGGCCGTCGAGGATCAAAGGGATTTGGTCGTCGGGGCCGTAGGTCTGGAATTTACGGTAAACGCCGTCGAAAGGGTCGGAGAAGACTTCGATCCGCATGACCTTGAGGTTAATGATCCAATAGAGGGGAATGGCGGCTCGGGCGTAAATGGATTGTTTGAGACCTCGATCCTGGGCAAGTGTCGAATCGGAGACCTCAACGAGGAGACCAACGGCATCCGCCCCGGGAAGGGCTTTCGAGTAATCCCGAATTGTCCCTCGAATCACGGAGAGATCGGGCTCGGGGACGCTGCGGGAGAGGCGTATGGCATCTTCCTTCGTGACGAACCAGCCTGGGGGGACGATTCGGTCCAGCGCGGCGAAGGCGAGTCTCGTGGCAACGAAGTGCGGTGGATTTTTGCCCATCTTCTCGACGATTTCGCCATTGAGGAGTTCGACGCGTTCATCCTCGCCGATCGTGCCGTCCTGGATGAGGCCGAGGTATTCCTCGACGGTAAGGGTTTTGGAGGCGGTGGCCATCGGCGGTTCCTTGACTCAGGGCAAGAGGTCGCGGACCGGGACGCGGGCGACTTCCTGGCCGTCGAGGATCAGGGGGATTTGGTCGTCGGGGCCGTAGGTCTGGGTTTGGCGATATTCGGAGTCGAAGGGGTCGGTGAAGACCTCGATTCGCATTCCCTGGATGTTGACGATCCAGTAGATCGCGATGCCCGCCCGGGCATAGATGGACCGTTTGCGGCCGCGGTCTCTTGCGAGTGAGGAGTCGGCAACCTCGATGACGAGGCCAACGTCCTCCACGACGGGGAGTCGCTCCGAATAGTCGCGATCCTCTCCCCGGATCACCGCGACGTCGGGCTGGGGAGCGCTGCTGGTGAGTTGGACGGGTGCCTCCTGGGTCACTGTCCAGCCAGGCGGGACGATGCGGATCAGGAGTTTGAAGGTGATCCGGGTGGCGACGAGATGCGGCGGGTTGGGGGGCATCAGCTCGACGATTTCCCCGTCCAGGAGTTCGACGCGGTCGTCCTCGTCGATCGTGCCGTCCTGGATGAGCCCGAGGTATTCCTCGACGGTGAGGGTTTTGGAGGCCGTGGCCATCGGGGTCTCCTCTCGGGCGGTGGGGCTCGACGGGGGGGTCATCGGGTTCGGGCCGATCGGGAGGCGAGGTATCCGGTGAGCGCCACGTCGAGGGTTCGGTCGGTTCTGAGCGGGACGTAGTCGATGTCGATGGCCTGGCAGCCTCGTTTTAGCTCGTTGAGGAAGTTGGTCACTTCCTCTCGGTAGGCCTTGCGGAGGGCGGCGGGCTCGACCAGGACGTCGGGGATGCCTTCGAGCCCTTTGAACAGGGTGGGCTCGCGGAAGGGGAATTCCAGCTCGGCGGGGTCCATGATGTGGAAGACGATGACCTCGTGGCGTCGGTGGCGGAAGTGCCTGAGCCCCTTGAGGATGTTGGGGACGTCGTCGAAGAGGTCGGACAGGACGACGACGATGCCTCGCTTGCGGGTGCGTTCGGCCAGGTCGTGGAGGATTCGGCCGAGATCGGTTTTTCTCGCCGCGGGGGCCGAGTCCATCAGGCGGAACATTTCCTTGAGGTGCGAGGGCTGACCCGAGGGTTTGAGGAAGCGGTTGACCTGCTGGTCGAACGTCGCCAGGCCGGCGGAGTCTTGTTGCTGGAGGATCATGTAGGCCAGGGCCGCGGCGACGTACTGGGCGTAGGCCAACTTTGACACGTTGCCCGGGGAGGCGTAGGCCATCGACTCGCTGGTGTCCAGCAGCAAGTAGGTGAGGAGGTTCGTCTCCTCCTCGTACTGCTTGAGGTAGAGTTTGTCGGTCTTGGACCAGACCTTCCAGTCGACGTGGCGGATGTCGTCGCCGGGGACGTACTCGCGGTGCTCGGCGAACTCGACGGAAAAGCCGTGATAGGGGCTGCGGTGCATGCCCGCGACGTAGCCCTCGACGACGAGGCGGGCCTGGAGGTCGAGCCCCTGGAGGCTAGCCAGCGTTCGCGGATTTAAATAGCTTCGGGAGTCGTCCACCTTGCTGGGCTTCGTGCTCGTCGACGGGGAGGTCCCGGATGAGTCGGGCGATGATGTCATCGGGACGAATCCCCTCGGCCTCGGCGTTGAAGTTGGTGACGATTCGGTGCCGGAGCACGGGGCTGGCGACCGCTCGGATGTCTTCGATGGCGACGTGGTAACGGCCGTGGAGGACGGCTCGGGACTTGGCCGCGAGGACTAGGTACTGGCTGGCGCGGGGGCCGGCTCCCCAACTGACGTAGTCGCGGATGAAGTCGGGCGTGCCTTCGGGTTGCTTGCGAGTGCGGCGTGTCAGTCGGACGGCGTAGCGGGCGACGTGGTCGGCCACGGGCACCTTGCGGACGATTTCCTGGAGTTCCAGGATGTCGTGTCCGGAGAGGATCTTGGTGACAGCGGCCTTGTGGGATGAGGTCGTCATCCTCACGATGTCGAACTCTTCCTGCTCGCTGGGGTAATCGACCACGATGTTGAGCATGAAGCGGTCGAGCTGGGCCTCGGGCAGGGGGTAGGTGCCTTCCTGCTCGATGGGGTTTTGCGTCGCCAGGACGAAGAAGGGGTCGGGCAGTCGGTGGCGGTCGCCGCCGACGGTGACCTGGCGCTCTTGCATGGCCTCCAGCAGCGCCGCCTGGGTTTTGGGAGGGGTTCGATTCACCTCGTCGGCCAGGACGATGTTGGCGAAGATGGGGCCTCGGAGAAATTTGAACTGGCGGACGCCGGTGGCCTTGTCTTCCTGGATGACCTCGGTGCCGGTGATGTCCGAGGGCATGAGGTCGGGGGTGAACTGGACGCGGTTGTAGCTGAGGTTCAGGGCGTCGGCCAAGGTGTGGATCATCAAGGTCTTGGCCAGGCCGGGCACGCCGACCAGCAGGACGTGACCCTTGGCGAAAATGGCCACGAGGAGTTCTTCCAGAACCTCCTGCTGGCCGACGATGACCTTGCTCATCTCGGCCTTGAGGTTCGCGAAGGCGTCCTTGAGGCGTTCGACCGCGACGACGTCCTCGTGAGGCAGTTCGGGGGTCTCGGTCACTTCGGATGCTTCGGCCACTCGGGGCTCCTTCGCGTTCGTTGGCTGGGGCTCGTCGCCCGATGGGCCTGGATTGCGGGACCAGATCGGTCACAGCGAAGTGAAGTTCTCCAACTTGCCCAGTCCGTTGAGTCCATTAGATCAACGGACCGGTCCGGCGGGAACGGGGTCTTCCTCAACGGGGGTTGGGGGAATCGGGTCGGGGGCCGAGGGACCAGAGCGTGTCCTGAGTGGCGATGGTCAGGCCTCGGGGGGCGAGGCGGACGGCCAGGTCGGTGGTGAAGGCGGGGAGCAGGACTCGCTGAATCAATGCCCCGTTGTCGCGGTCGCAGATGGCCAGGGGGAGGTTGTCGAGGTCGCCGCCGGGGCTTCGGGAGGGGACCGGGAAGGCGATGACGCAGCGGCGGGTCAGGGTCAGGGCCCAGCCGGTGGGGGGGCCGGTCAGCAGTCGTCGCCAGAGGGTGGCGCCGTCGGCGACGGCGACGGCCTCGAGCGCCGCGGCGGGGGTCATGGAGCCGCTGACCCAGTAGAAGCGGTCGCCGTCGAGGACGGTGGACTCGGGGCGTTCGCCCAGGTCCTCGGCCCCCAGGGGTCGGGACCAGAGCCGGTGGCCGTTCTTGGGGTCGAGACGGATGAGGCGGTGGCCGTCGTGGAGGACCAGCAGGCGTTCGGCGTCGCCCATGAGGCGGGGCGGGCCGTAGGGGGGCAGAACCTCGGACTCTCGAAAGGTCCAGGACTCGGCGGCGCGGTTCAGGTCGAGCAGGGCGACGGTACGACGGCCGACGACGGCGGCGAGGTGGTCGTCGTCGAGGGCCAGGGGCTCGCGAGTCCATTCCTCGGCCTCCTCGGGCTGGGCCGATTCGACCTGCCTGCGGCCGTTGTCGGTGTCCAGGACGACCAGGGCATTGGGCCCACGGACTTGAAGGGCGATCCGGTGGGCGCCGATCCAGAGGTGGGGGCCGAGGTGGGCGCCGGCGGCCGGGGCGAACGACCAGGCAAGTTCGCCGGTGTCGCCGTCGAAGGCGAGGAGTTCGCGGTCGAACCAGTCGAGGCCGCCGCGCTCGCGGTCGCCCCGTCGGCAGAAGACGCGGCTGCCCACGACGCGGAAGTCGTGCAGGCGGGAGTCGACCGGCCCTGGGCGGGCCTCGGCCGGCTCGATCCGGGCGAAGGGGTTGGCCTCGGCGTGGGCCGAGGGGGAGGCGCTTCGTTCGTATTTCCAGACGACCCGGCCGCTGGATGGGTCAAGGGCGAGCAGGCGAGCGTCTCCGGCGACCAGGACGCGGTCGGCCAGGAAGCCGACCCAGGTGGGGGTGCCGCCCAGGTCGGCGGTCCAGGAGTCGGCCCCGGTGGTTGGGTCGACGGCGCGAACGGACTGTCGACCGGCCAGGAAGACGCGACCGGCCCCGGCGGTGGGCGGGTCTCCCTCGGTCGGCAGCGGTCGAGAGCCCGGGGCCCAGCGGGCGACCTGACGACGGGTCAGGGGAACGGGCAACTCGACCTCGCCGGCCGTCGCGGAAAAGCCGGGGTCGGCCAGGCGAGACTCCACCAGCGAGGCGACCTTGATGGTCGGTCCGGTGATCTCCCCCTCGCCCGGTCCCTCGCCGTCCAGGGACAGGTCCCCGAAGCGAGCACGGGCCTGGATGAGGGCCTCTCGCGCGGCGGCCCAGAGGTTCTGGGTTTGATAGGCTCGCCCCAGGCCGAGCAGGGCGCGGGCGCGGGTTGGGTCGTCGGGGGCCGCGGCGAGGAGGCGCTTGTAGGCGTGGGCGGCGTCGGCGGGGCGGCCCGTCGCTTCGCGGAGGCGGCCGAGGACCCTCAGGGCTTCGGGGGCGACCAGGGCGACCGGGTAAGATCGCCCGACTTCCTCGAGGAGCCGGGGGTCTTGCTCGTCCTTGCCCTTGGCCAGCAGGTCGGCGGCTCGGCGATCGTACTCACGGTAGAGGTCGCGGCCGTTCTTGCTCAGGAGGGCTGCGAGGCGGTCGCCCACCAGGAGATCGGCGCGGACGGTGCGGCGCTCGTCGGCGGCGACGGGCAGGGGGCGGAGGCGGTCGTCGGCCAGGATCGCCTGGTCGGTGGCGACGGCCGAGGCGCCGTCACCGGCGGCGGCCTGGGCCTCGGAGAGTTTCAAGAGGGCGGAGAGTCGGTCGCGGTCGCCGGGAGTCGAGGAGGCCGCGGCGAACCGGGCGGCGGCTCCGGCCCAGTCTCCCGCGTGGGCGGCCTTGTTGCCCAGCTTCATCAACAGGCGGTGCTCGTGACCTCGGGCTGCCTCGACCAGGGGCCGGCCGTCGATGGTCTCGGCTCGGGACGCCTTGGCGGCGGCCAGGCCGAGGGCTTCCAGGGCCGCGACCTCGTCGCCGACGGCCTCGTTGACCTGGGCCAGCCGGTAGTAGGTGGAGGCTTTGGAGGGGTCGCGAGCGATCTCGTCCCGGTAACGGCGGATCAGGCGGCTGTTCTGCCAGAAGACGACCAGGCCCTCGGGCTGGGCAACGATCAGGTAGCCGTCCCCGGCGACGAGGTTGCCGCCGCCGGTGCCGAAGGTTTCCAGCAGCTTGATGGGCGGGCGGTCGGAGCGGGTGCCGGTTTCCTGGTCGAGAACCTGGATGTCGGTGCGGGTGGGCCAGTAGATCTGGTCACCGGCGAGCAGTCCGCGGCCGAAACCATTGAGGCCCGGCTCGTTGTCGGGCCAGCGGGCGAGGACATCGCCGGTCTCGGCATCGATGGAGGTGACGTGGTTGCCCGTGGCGATCAGGCGCCCCTTGGCCACTCCCAGGAGGTGGACAACGTCGGTCAGGGGGCGGGTCTTCCAGGAGAGTCGGCCGGTGCCGGCGTCGAGGGCGAATAGCGAGGCCGAGTCTTCGGGGCCGACCATCACCCGGCCGTTGGCGATGATGGCGGGGTTGAGGTCTCGCCCTTTGCCGGGGCCTCCGGGTCGGTCCTGACTGGGGTAGGTGGTCAACCAGCGGACGGTGCCGGTTTCGGCGTCGAGGGCCACGACGGCGCCGAGGTTGGTTTGGTAGTAGACGGTGGGCCCGTCGAGGCTGAGGAGACGGCTGCCGGGCTCGAATTCCGGGGTGCCCCCCATGCCGTTCATCATGCCGCCGTTGGCGATCTGGCTGGCGGGGGGGGCGGCCTCGCCGATGAAGCGGACCCAGCGGGAGTTGCCGGTTTCGGGGTCGAGACAGGCGACGTAGGTGGCCGGCCGCGCGCCGTTACCGCTCAGGGCGACGTAGAGGCCGCGCTCGTCGGCGACGGGAGTGCCCTCGAAGGCGAAGGATTGCGAGATGCGGTCGGCGGCGTCGGCGACGGGTTTGCCGTGGCGGGGAAGCTCGACCTCGGCGGCCCAGCGTCTCCAGAGAACCTTGCCCTCGGTGCTGCGCTGGACGGCGACGATGGAACTGGGGGTCTGGGCACCGTTGGCGTTGTTGGCCCGGCCCTGGCCGGCGGTGGGCGGAGTGCCCAGGCGGGCGAAGACTCGGTCGCCGACGGCTGTTAAGGTATAGCGGACCTGGGTCTGGGCGACGTTCTGAGGCGCCGTGCCGACGCCGGCCTGGTCGTTGGCGTCGTGCTTCCAGGCCACCCGGACGCGGCCGTCGGACTCCTCGGGCCGGGCGCTGAGGTCGTAGGCGGCGACCTGGTCGTGGTCGCCGATGAGGACCTGGTCGTTCAGGACAATTGGGTGGTAGGCGGGGATCGGCTCGCCCCCGCCCCCTCCTGGTGGGTTGCGCGGGTCGAAGTTCTGGCGCATGGCCATGCCGGGGTGCATCGGCCGGCCGGACAGGACTGGCTCCAGGGGGACACGCCACTGAAACGAGCCGACGTCGACGGTGCCCGGCGAGATCCGGGTTCGTGTCGGCGAGCCGGCGAAGGTGGGCCAGCGGCCGTCGGGGGGCTCGACCGGGGCGAGTTGGTCGGAAGCCAAGGCTTCGGCCAGGATTTTCGAGTAGAACCCCTTGCGTCCGGCCAGCGCGCCTTCGGCCTTGGGGTAGGCGGCGGCGAAGGCGTCGAGGTCGGCCTTGGTGGGGGGTGACTCGCCCTGGGCGGCCCGGCAGAGCAACGCCTTGGCCGCGACCCGGGGGAGGTCGACGTCGGGGTCGGGGTGGATCGACCCGGGGGCGGAGCCTCGGGGGCCGGGGACCAGTCGCCCGTAGGCGGTCAACGCCTCGCCGAAGTGGCCGTCCTGGAAAGCCAGGTCGCCCAGGAGTTCGAGGGCGTCGTCGCCGAAGGAGCTGCAAAAGGCGAGCTCGACGACTTTTCGGAGCGAGTCGCGGTCGCGGGCCTGGCCGCCTCGGCGGAACCAGGTTTCGGCCTGGGGGTCGACCTTGGTCCGGTAGAGGGCCCGACCTTCGGGGGGGAGTTCGGCCAGGCGGATCTGGCAGTAGGCGCGGACGGGCACCGAGAGGGACCAGTCGCGGGTGGAGGTCCACTCCTTGGCCGCGGGGCCGTCGCCGGCCGGGGCGGATTCGTCGCTGGGGAGCTTGTAGAGGACGTCGCCGAACTGGTCGATGACGCGCCGGTAAATTTCGATCGCCTCGGCCGCCTGGCCGTCCCGGGCGTGGGCGGCGGCGTTGCGGAGCAGGGCGTCGGCGACGCTGCTGGTATCGGGGTAGAAGCGGGCGCCTCCGCTCTCGACCATGGGCATGGCGAAGGGGTTGTTGGGGCGGCGGATCACCTGACCTGGCGAGGGGACGCCACAGGCCAGGACCAGCAGGCCCACGGCGGCAATTCGTCCCCAATGTCCCGCAACCGAACGCGCCATGGCCCGACCCTCCACGCCCGTTGCACGGGGGACCGGCCCGAGGGGCCGGAGCGGGGACAACCGTCCTGGAGCACCTGTTTCCCCGCCGGGGCGGGTCTCTTCATCCTATCCACACCCGACCGGCCCGACGAGAGTGGACCGGGGTCGGGGGTGATACCTTCCCTGGTCAAAACCGTCGCCGTCCCGTGGATGAGGACATCCCTGTCAAGGAATTCAGCAGGGCAAACCGAATGCCAACGAATTTCCCCGCAAATCGCCATGGAAATGCGGCGATTTTGAAAGACGAGGCACGTGGGTTGCCGGACTAGCGGGCAAAGCCGCTTGATCCGCGGGCGTTTTGCTTCGGTTTCACTCACGGGCCAAATTTTTCAGACAGGGACACCCACCAGCTCAGGGTGGGTGTCCTGGGACACGTAGCTTACTTGGCCATCTCGATGTCGCCGACGTCGGTGGTTTCGCCGGCCTTGACGGTCACGTCCTGGCCCTTGCCCTTGTTGGGGGTGACGAAGCCGACCTTCTCCTGCCAGACGATCAGATGTTGGGCACCGGCGGGCACGCCGTGGATCTCGAATGAGCCGTCGGTTCCGGTGACCGCGAAGAAGGGGTGGTCGAAGACGAAGAGGCTGGCGTTCATCCAGGGGTGGAGGTCGCAGTTGATCTTGATCGGGCGGGTGTTCTCGGCCTTGAGGGCCTGCTTGGGCTCGAACTTGGAGTTGGGGGGGACATTCACGTTGGCCCCGGTGTTCTTGAAACCGGCGTAGCGGACGTTGTGGGCAACGGCGTCGCTGGACTTGAAGACGACCTTCTGGTCCTGGAAGATCGCCTCGACGTGGGGGATGAACTCGCAGCCTTTTTGGTCGATCTCGACCTTGGGGGCCTTGGAGACCATCGCCTTTTCGGCCTCGGGGTTCTTGCCCTCGGGCTTGACGAGGAAGGCGACGCCGTAGCGGATGCCCTTGGTGGCGGGGTCGACGACGAGGTCCTGGTTGAGGATGTCCTTGACCGCGCAGACCTTGGCGTCCTTGGCGGCGGGGTCGCCCTTCTTGACCTCGACCTTGGGCGCGGGGGGGGTGCCCTTGTAGATCAGTCGGCCCTTGATGACGCCGTGGTCGTCGGCGAGGGCGGCGGAGGCGGCGAGGAGCGTGGCGAGGCTGAAGGCGGCGAGGGTGCGCATGGTTGGCAAAGCCCTTATTTCCCCTGGGGGAGGATGTGGAGAGTTCTCATGATACGGGTCCGGCGGGCGGTTGGTCTGGCCTCGGCCGAGCGATCCGGATTGTAGCAGGGGGGGGCTTGGGGGGGAAACGGTCGGGGCGTCGCGGTCCAGGGCCATTTGGTTCTCACTTTGGGTGGACCAAAGTGCCAGTCCCCTTTCGCCGACTGATGTCCCTGCCCCGCCGCCCACCGGGCCCCGGAATGGGGGAACAGGCACCGGCGGAGTACCGTCGGAGCCAGTCCCCGATTGCAAGGCCAATGGAGAAATCAACGGCCCTGCATCGCGGTCGAAATCGAGAAATTCAGCCGCGGAGCGGCCGGGGCGGGCATCCCTCCGGAGGACCGGAGGGACGAGGGGGGGGGATTTCGTTGGGGGGGGGGTTATTCGATGGGGTCGAGGGCGACGGGGACGTCGGAGAGGGGGTCGGCGACTCGGAGGGAACGGCGGCCCGTGAGGACGTCCAGGAGGGTCAGGCCGCAGACGTCCTTGCGCCAGCCTCGCGCGAGGGCGGGGCGTCGGGCTTCGGGGCATCCGTCGAGTTGCCAGCGGACGAGGTCTTTCAGGTCCGACTGGGTGCCGACCAGAGCCGGGGCGAGGCCGGCGGCGGCGCAGGAGTGGGTCAAGGTGGCGGCCAGGAGGCTGATGACCATGGAGAGGCCGGGGCCGTCGTCGTGGCGTTCGTTGGGTCGGGGGAGGTCTTCGGCGGGGACGGCGCGAGCCTCGGCGATCAGTGCCAGGATCGCGTCGGCGCGGGACAGGAGGTGGGGGCGGTTGAAGTCTCGGAGGGCTTCGAGGTCTCGACGGTTGGCCGGTTGGCGGCGGGCGATGGCCACCAGGAGGTCGTCCCTCAACACCTGACGGAGCGGGCGGTTGGCTCGGCGAGCGTCGTCGGCCCGCCAGGCGGAGAGGCGTCGGGCGACTTCCAGGCCCCGGGAGTTCAGGTGGTGCAGGCCGGGCAGGCGCCGCCATCGGTCCTCGTCGGAGCGGTCGCGGATGGCGGCGAGGAAGTCGGCGAACTCGGCCTCGGCCCAGTCGGCTCGGCCGTCTCGGGTGAGGCGGTCGTGGAGGAAGTCGGCCAGTTCGAGCAGGTGGCGGACGTCGTCCAGGGCGTAGCGCAGTTGGGCCGGGCTGAGGGGGCGGCGCCGCCAGTCGGTGCGGGTCTCGCCGGTGCTGACGCTGACGCCGAGAGCCTGGTGGAGCAGGTTGCCCAGGGACAGGGGGTAGCCGAAGCCGGCCAGGCCCGCGGCGATCTGGACGTCGAAGACGCGGGCGGGGACGGTGCCGGTCTGGAACTTGGCGATCCGCAGATCCTCGCCGGCCGCGTGCATGATGACCTCGACGGCCGGGTCATTCACGAGCGACCAGAACGGAGCGAGGTCGGCGATGGCCAGGGGGTCGATGGCGGCGAGGTGGTCGGCGGTGGCGACCTGGATGAGCCCCAGGACCGGCTCGAAGGTGTCTTCGGAGACGAACTCGGTATCGAAGGCGAACCGGCCGGAGGCCCGGGCGTGGTCGACCAGGTCGGCCAGGGCCCCGGGCGTGGTGATCGGCGGCTCGGGGGTCGATTCGGACATCGCGCGGAGACCTCGGGCGCTGGGAGGTCGGAGGGGCGACCCGGATGATCGGCCCTGGACCGGCGACGGGCAAGGGGGGAGGGGCCTTGGTCGAGGAATTCGCGTTTGCGATGGTGTTGGGAACGATGAGACGTGAGTGATCGTTCAGGAGAGAGTCTTGAGGAAGGCGAGGAGGGCGGCGTTGGTGGCCTTGGGGTTTTCCAAAGGGGTGAGGTGGCCGGCGTCGGGGATCTCGACGAACCGGGCGTTGGGGAGGGATTCGGCGAGTTTGCGCATCCCGTCGGGGGGTGTGACCGCGTCGTCGACCCCGGCGAGGACGAGGGTGGGGAGGGTGATTCCGCCCAGGTCGGGGGTGCGGTCGGGGCGGATGGCCATGCCTCGGAGGGCGGCGGCGAGGCCGGCGGGGGAGGCGTGGCGGATCTGGCGGTCGAGGTGTTTGGCGAGATTGGGAATTCGGGAAGGGGTCGACGGCGAGAGGAGCTTGGGGAGCATTGCCTCGGCGACGGGGGCGGAATTGCCGACGCGTTCGAGCTGGGAAGCGAGGGTTTCGCGCTGCTGGGCGGCCTCGGGTGTGTCGGCCTGGGATTTGGTGTCCAGCAGCATCAAGGCGCGGAGGCGTTGCGGGTGGCGGGCGGCGATCGAGAGGGCGACGTAGCCTCCCATCGACAGGCCGCCGAGGACGACCGGCTCGTCGAGGCCCAAGGCGTCGAGCAGTTCGATAACGTCGTCGGCCATCTCGTCGATGGTGGAAATCTCGGCGGGGGTGGGACTTTCGCCGAGGCCGCGGAGGTCGGGGGTGATGACCCGGTAGAGCGTTCCCAGCGCTTCGACCTGGTGTTCCCACATGGTGCGGTCGAGCGGGAAGCCGTGGAGCAGGACCACCAACGGGCCGGGGCCGTCGTCGTCGAATGCCAGCCGCATGGGGTGGGGCTCCGGAGCGGGTCTGGGCGCGGTTCGAGGGTTGCTGGGGTGCGGCCGGATTGTAACGGGGGGGTGGGGGAGAATCCATCGAGCGGGCGGGTCGGTCCGTGGCCCTCTTGCCGGGCGGGGACGCTTGCGGGACGCTGGGGACTTGCGTTGACGATCTCTCCTCGCCTTTTCCGAGTTTTCGACCATGCGCCGAACCGTCCTGGCCCTGCTTGTCCTGGGATTGGCGGGTCCCGGCCTGGCCGATGATTTCGAACGGGTTGACGGGCCGAGGGTGGAGGCGCTGGCGAAGGGGTCGGGGCCGGCCCTTGAGCGGTTGTCGGTGGCGGACCTGGGCCGGTTGCCGGCCTTGCTGTCGGGGTCGCGGTCGGCGCTTCTGGTCGTGGTGACGGACCAGGGGAACTTTTGCCGGTTGCTGGTGGCCGCCGGGTTACGGAAGCCGGTGGGTGGGGCCGGGTCGGCCTTGCCGGTGATCGCCCTGGAGCGGTTCGAGACGTTCGAGGCGGGGAACCTGGGGCATCGGCTGGCCGTTGGGCGGGATTTGCTGCTGTTTGATGGGTTCCAGGTGGATCTGGACAGTGGCCAGGTGGTGCCGGAGGGGCAAGGAGGCGATCTGGCCGCGAAGGGGGAGGCGGGCCAGCCGGCGGCGTTTGGGGTTGGACCGTTGACGGGGGCGAAGCTGTTCGCACCGTCGAGTTTGCCCGAGGCGGTGGCGTCGGGGGTTGGGCCCAAGCCGTCGAGTGGGCGGGTGGTGGCTCCGGGGGATTTCAACGGTCGGTATCGGTTGCTGGCGAATGGGCAGTGGTCGGGGGCTTTGGAGTTGGTGGTGGACCCGAAAGGGGGCGTGACGGGGCGGTTCCGGTCGGACCAGACCGGCAATGCCTACAAGGTGGCGGGGCAGGTGGGGCCGACTCCGACGAATCGCATTTTGTTCGCCGTGGAGTATCCCCGGGCGGCCCAGGAGTTCGATGGGCTGCTGTTCGTGGAGGGGAAGGGGGGGATTGCCGGCACGCTGAACTTCCTCAATCGGCCGTTCGGGTTCTTCGCCGTCCGCGAGGGGGGAACCTTGATGGTCGAAGGGGCCGAGGTGGGTCCGCTGCCGGCGGCCTCGGAGGATCGGCCGGGGCGGTTGGTGGTCGTGGTCCAGGGGGATGGGCGTTACGAAGTGGGCGGGAATGGGGTGGAGGATTCGGCGCTGGCCGAGGCGTTGAAGCCGGCCGCGGTGGCTGAGGGGGAGTTGGTGGTCGAGGCCGGGCCGGCGGTGGCGTTCGGGGCGGTGTCTCGGGTGGTGGAACTGGCCCGGACGCTCGGGGTTCCGTCGATCCGGCTGGGGTCGTTGGCTCCCTCCCCTTGATCCTGGCGGGGACGGGATGCGAGGAAAGCTTCGACTGGGGTCCGGAGTGAGCTTTCCCCAAATTCTGGGTTGGCTGGTCTGTGCGAGAGGCACGCTTGCTCACGTTGCGGCGAGTGTCGGTGGGCGGCGAGAGCCCCGACTGGTTCGTCCCTCGCAAAAATCGAACGATCGTGCGAAACGATATTGCAAGCGGACGACCGGTCGTGCTATTTCCGTGACATGGGGAAAAAACAGCACGCCACGAGAGAGCGACTCCTTCATCAAGGGCTGGCTCTCATGAGTCGGGAGGGATTGTCGGGGGTGACGCTGGGACAGTTAGCCGAACAGGTGGGGATGTCCAAGAGCGGTGTCTTCGCCCATTTCCGCTCGAAGGATGAGATCCAGATTGGGTTGCTGAATCACTCCGCGGTGATTGCGACGGCTTACGTCGTCGAGCCGGCGATGGTCTCGCCGGAAGGGCTGCCCCGCCTGGAGGCTTTGGTTCGCAACTGGTTGGGATGGCCGCGGCGGGCTGGCTTGCCTGGAGGGTGTCCGGTGGCCGCCGCCATGTTCGAACTGGATGACGTGGATGGCCCGGTTCGCGATCACGTCCTCAAGATGGAGTCTGAATGGCTGGGCCTGCTTGGACAACTCGTGCGAAGGGCGATGGCGCTGGGGCATCTGCGTCCGGATCTCGACGTGGACCAATTTCTCTGGGAACTCTGTGGAATCTACCTGAGCCACCACGCGAGCCAACGCTTCCTCCGAAATCCTGACGCCGACGCCCGTGCCAGTCTGGCGTTTCAGGCCCTGTTGGAGCGTGCTCGCTGAGAGCGCGGCTGTGTTCGGAGTCGATCGCTTCGAGTGGTTGAGAGTTCGGCAAGACGCTCGCCGGGCGTGTGCCCCGGTGCGCATTGTTTGAATCGCCCTGAAACGGAGGGAAGCGCGATGAATCGACGACAATTTGGTGGACTGGTGGGGGCCCTGACGACCCCGTCGATGGCGGCTTGGGCGGGGGAAGCTCCGCCAGCCCGGTTCCCGATGATGCACAAGGGGCGGCGGCCGGAAATCGGCATGCTGCTCTACCCAGGGCTCACGCTGATGGACCTGCTCGCGCCCCAGACGGCGCTTTCCACTTCGGCGACGGTCCACCTCATCTGGAAGACCCGGGATTTCATCGAGTCCGACACCGGGATTGGGCTTCGACCCACGGGGACGTTCGCCGATTGCCCCAGGGACCTCGACGCCATCTTCGTCGGGGGAGGGCCCGGCCAGTTCGCCGTCATGAACGATTCCGAGACCATCGGTTTCCTCGCCGATCGCGGCTCTCGGGCAAAGTACGTCACATCGGTTTGTTCGGGGTCGCTCGTCCTCGGAGCGGCGGGATTGTTGCGCGGGTATAAGGCGACGAGCCACTGGGCCTGCCGGGAGGCCCTGTCAAGGTTTGGCGCCACCCCCGTCGACGCCCGGGTGGTTGTGGACCGCAACCGGATCACGGGTGGCGGCGTGACGGCGGGCCTCGACTTCGGCCTTGTGCTCCTGGCGACACTGCTTGGTGAGGACATCGCCAAGATGACCCAGCTCGCGCTGGAGTACGATCCGGAGCCGCCGTTCCACGCCGGAACTCCCAGAACGGCTGGCCCCGAGATCACCCAGAAGGTGCGGGATTGGATGGGGCCGTTCGACGGAATGGTGCGTCAGGCCTGTGAGCAGGCAAGCAAGGCCATGCCGAATTGACCAGGGGATCGGGTGCCCGGCCATCCCGACGGGTGGCCGGGTCCGACGTTTTGGGGAAGCCGTCGGTCTCTCGAAGCCCGAGCCATTGAAGGTCAGTCCAGGTCGCTTTTGGGGTGGTTGGCGTCCTCGACGGGGGCGATGAAGACTCGCTCCTTGGGAAACTTCCGGAAGCGGCTTTCGGGCTTGGCGAAGTTGGTGGCCAGGACGTCGGCGGGGTTGCCGGCGATCCACATGGAGAGGTCGATCGCCTCGTAGTGGCCGGTGTTGAACCCGATCAGGATGCGGGCCGGCTGGCCTCCGAGGTTCTCGATCGAGTGGCCGTAGCCCTGGGGGATGTAGCCGACGTCCCCCTTACGCAGTTCCTCGGAGCGGAACCGGCCGTGGGCGCCGAAGAGGGTCACTCCGACGTGGCCGTCGATGATGTATTGCCACTCGTCGGCGTTGGGGTGCCAGTGCAGCTCTCGGAGGCCGCCGGGTTCGAGGTCGAGGACGACGCCGGTGAGGGTTTTGGCGATCGGGAAGCGGTCGGAGCCGATGCGCCACTCTCGGCCCCCTTTGTGGATCGAGTGGGGCTCCTGGGCGAGCATCCGGTACTTGTGCGAGTCGGGCGGGGATTTGAGGGGGCCCTGGATCGCTTGGGGGATCGAGTCGGGCGGGTGGTTCCCCCTGGCGAAATAGACTTCCTCGGTGGGGAAGCCGTCGAAGGCGGATTCGGGGAGGCCGAAGTTCTTGGCGAGAAGGCTTTTGGGGGCGTGGCCGATCCAGTCGGAGATGCTGAAGGTGCCGAACTCGGAGAAATACCCGTTGTCGAAAATCAAAATGAAGTGGCAGGGGCGGTCGCCCAGGCATTCGAGGACGTGGCCGTGGCCTCGGGGGAAGTACCAGATGTCGCCGGGGTCGAAGTCGTTGATCTCGGAACGACCCTGGGGGTCGATCGCGGTGGTGCGAACGCGGCCGTCGATAACGAAGGCCCACTCGGCGGCCGTGGCGTGCCAGTGCAGCTCGCGCATGACCCCCGGTTCGAGCTTCATCGAGACGCCGGCGAGCCCCTTGGAGATCGGCAGTTGCTTGACCGTGGCCTCCTTGCCATAGCTGCCGCCGAGAGTTTTGCCTTCGGTCTTCTCCAGCTCGAATTTGAAGGTGGGCAGATCTTTTTCGGAGAGGGCGGGGTCGGGGACGTTGTTGCCGAAGCTGGGATCGCCGGCCTGAGCCGTTGGGGTCGCGGCGAGCAACGCCCCGCTGGCGGCGGCGGCGGCGGCGAGGAAGTTCCTACGGGTCGGCTCGGACATGGCGACCTCCGGTGTGTCGGTTTTGAGCGGTTCGTCGCGGTCGGCCCCATCGTGCCCGGGATCGCGGTGGACGTCGACGGTCCGGTCCAATCAGGGCGCGGGGCCGAGGGGTGGGAGGCGGTCGAGGATGCCGCGGAGGAGAGCGGCGCCCTGGCGGAACTGGTCGGCCTCGTGGTCGTCGAGGTCGATGGCCAGGGGGCGGACGATCCCTCGACGACCGATGATGCAGGGGAGGCTAAGGCAGACGTCGCGGACGCCGAGGAAGCCGTTGACCAGGGTGCTGACGGGCAGGATGACTCGGGAGTCGTCGGCAATGGCCTCGCAGATCAAGGTGGCGGCGAGGGCGACGGCGTAATTGGTGTAGCCCTTGGCTCGGGCGACGACGTGGCCGCCCAGTCGCGATTCCTCGAAGAGGGCGCGGGCGGGTCGGTCGCCCAGGGCCAGGGGTTCTCCGCCGGCGCTGGCCACCGAGAGGGCTGGGAACTGGCTGTCTCCGTGTTCGCCGAGGATGTAGGCGCGGATGTCGTGGGCGTTGATGCCCGTGGCGCGGCCCAGCAAGGCTCGGAAGCGGGCGGTGTCGATCAGGGTTCCGGTTCCCAGGACCCGGCCGGGGGGGAAGCCCGAGATTTGCAAGGTGACGTAGGTGGCGATGTCGACGGGGTTGGTCAGGACGACGAAGGTTGCCTCGGGGGAGCTGGCGGCCAGCGGTGGGACGACCTCGGCGAGGAGTTGAGCGTTGGGACCGGCGGAGTCGAGGCGGTTGCCGAAGGTTTCGGGGGCCGAGAGACAGAGGAGGATGATGTCGCTGCCGGCAGCGTCGGCCAGGGTGCCGGGGAGGATGCGCATCGGGCGGACAAAGGCGGCGGCGTGCTGGAGGTCGTGGGCGTCTCCGGCAACCCGGGCGGGGTTGCGGCCGACGAGAACGAGTTCGTGGGGCACTCCTCGGACGACCAGGGAAAAAGCCGTGGCGCCGCCGACGCGTCCCATGCCGACGACGCTGACCTTCATCCTTGCGACTCGGGCGTCGGAGTCATGGGTAAAGGTCGGTGCTGAGATATTTGAGGCCGCTGTCGCAGACGATGATGGCGATGGTGCCGCCGCGCTCGGGGCCGGCCAGGAGTCGCAGGGCGACGGCGAGATTCGCTCCGGTGGAGATGCCGGCGAAGATCCCCTCGTCGGCGGCGAGTTCGCGGGTGGCCTCGGCGGCTTCCTCGTCGCCGACCTGGAGGAATTCGTTGACCAGCGAGCGGTCGAGGAGCGGGAGGTCGGCCTTGGCGTAGCCGGCCCCCTGGAGCTTGTGGCGGGGGTCGTCGACGCAGGCTCCGGCGAGGACCGCGGCTCTCGCGGGCTCGATGAGGTAGCCGCGGACGTTGGGGTCTCGCTGGCGGAAGGCCCGCATGACGCCGGTGTAGGTGCCGCAGGTTCCGGCGATCATGGCGAAGGCGTCGATGCGGCCGTCGGCCTGTTCCCAGATCTCGGGGCCGGTGTGGAACTCGTGGGCCCGGACATTGTCGCTGGTCTCGAACTGGTAGGCGCGGAAGGCGCCTCGCTCGTTGACGAGGCGTTGGGTGCATTGCTCGGCCAGGGACATGTCGGCGCCGGAGACCTGGCCGTCGACGCCTCCGGGGCACTGGTCGACCAGGACGACCTCGGCGCCCAGGGCGGCCATCTGGCGGGCTCGCTCGATGGTGTTGCCCCGGGACATCACCGCGGTGAAGGGGTGGCCCAGCGCGTGGCAGACGATGGCCAGGCCGGTGCCGGTGTTGCCGCTGGTCAGTTCGACGACCGGCTGGCCGTCGGTGAGTCGGCCGTCGGCCCTGGCCCGGCGGATGATCTCCAGGGCCACGCGGTCCTTCTTGCTCGACCCGGGGTTGAGGTATTCGAGCTTGGCCAGGATGCGCCCACGGAGGTTCCGGCTTCGGACCACTCGTCGCAGGTTGACCAGCGGCGTGTTGCCGATCGCCCCCAGGATCGAGTCGACCAAGGGCGGGGGGCGGAGGGTCGCGGCCTCGGCGTCGTGACTGACTTCGGAGGGTTCCAGATCCGTTGCGGTTTGGATCATCGGGGTCGCGATCTCTCGGGGTGTGGTGGCAGGCTCGATGGGCCGGGTTGGGTTCAGGGGTGGACGGGTTTGGCGAGTTCGGGGGCGGTGGGGGCGTTCTCGGGGAGGGTGAACGGCGGCTTGCCCGTGGCCGACCAGAACAGTTTCGCGGGACCTTCGGGATAGGTTTGGCCTTGCACCCAGGTGTGGAAGACCTTGCCGTGGAGTGTTCGGACCTTGGCCAGGGTGGCGCGTTCCTCCTCGCCGGATTGGGTCAGGCTGCGGACGAGGCCGGCGTCGACTTCGTACTCGTGGTCGTGCCAGTAGGCTTTCTCGGCCTCGGGCATGGCCTGGTAGATCTTGTCACTGACGAGGTACTCGATGCCGATCAGCCGGGCGTCGGGTCCCTTGCCATCATAGAGCAGACATTGGCTGACGTCGTCGTTGAGCGGCTTGCAGAAATGGTAGGCCACCTGGGCGTTGGAGGGGCGGTCGGCCTGGAGGTGGACGCCTGCGAAGGCCAGGGGGCAATGCAGGACCTCGGCCACCGGGGCCTTCACCGAGGCGACCCGGGCGTCGGCCGCCGGGGCGTCGTGGCCGCCGGCGCGAGTGGGGGGCGAGACCGTCGCCCAGGCCCATCCGAGGGCGAGACCGATCGGTGGCAAGAGCCAGGGGAGGCGGCGAGGCATCGGCATGGTGGGTTCCTCAAGGCTGGGTTGTGATTTCCCAACGAAGACCGGGCGCCCGACTCGAGGATCGGGGCCGATTGAGGGCGAGGATCTGGGCGGGCCGGCATCGCCGAATTTCCCCGACCCGGAGGCGGACCTTTCCGCCCGGTGATCGTGGGGCCGTCCGGGGATGACGCGGTGTGGGAATGGGTGCCCAACGAGTTCATCCGGCCGCTTGGGTGCGACGACTTCGCAGTAAACCAATCGAAACTTGAGAGTGTCAAGACCGACGCATTATTTTTTTAACACCTGTTTGTTGCATATCTTCGACAAGATAGTGATGTATTTCGGGCTGCATCGTTCAGCGGGATAGTCAAGTATCGCCGTCGCCGGTCATCCTGCATGGCCGGGAGAGAGGTCCCGGGAAATTCGTCCCGGATCGAGGGCCAGTCGACCGATGGATTCGGATCGAGCCGGCGTCTGACCGGTAGATAAAGTTGACCTGATTTTGAACGATCCGACCGTCATGAAGTCATCGACGACCGGATCACTCCATGATCGAATCCCCCGTCCGGGCCCTACTCGGAAAGAGCGGGCGAGGGGCTGTCTCCGTTTCCGCCGACCACGAGTGGGTCGAGGAGGGAGGTTTCAACGAGCCTTGGCCTTGGCTAGTAGCTCGGGAATCAGGTCTTCCAGTTTGCCGCGGGCGTCGATGCTGGCGATCTTGCCCTCGGCGTCGACTACGAACAGCCGGGGGATGCCGGAGACGCCCAGGCGGGAGGAGAATTCGCTTTCCGAGCCGTTGCCCTGGTAGAACTGGGGCCAGGGGATGTTGTCCTTGGCGACGAACTCCTTGAGCCGGTCGAGGCCGCCTTCCTCCTTCGGGTCGTCCAGGCTGATGCCGAGGAACTCGACGCCTTGGTCGTGAAACTTCGCGTACAAGCCCTTCAGCCTTGGCATGTCGGCGAGGCAGCCGCCGCACCAGGTGGCCCAGAAGTCGAGGACGACGACCTTGCCTCTCAGTCCCCTCATGGAGACGGTCGAGCCCTTGATGGCGTCGACGAATTCGAGGTCGAGCGGCTGGCCGACCCGTCCGGTCAACTCCTGGGCTCGGATCGCGAATCGGGTGAATCGGCTGTTGGGGAATTCGGCCGCGAGTCTCTTCAAGAGGGAGGATTTGAGGGAGGGATCCTGGACCAGGGTGGCCAGCCCCGAGAGCAACACGGCTCCGCGATCATCCTTGGGGTCGTCGCGGATGTAGGCATCGATCACGGGAAGGGCGGCTTCGGGGTGGTCCGGGTCCGCGCGGCGGCTGGCCAAGGCCCTCAAGTAGCACGCGTCGCGGGCTTCCGCCGGTTCCTTGAGGTGGGGCAGGGCGCGGTCGATCTCGGCGATGGTCTCCCCGGCGGTGGCGGGGGACGACATCCTCGCGGCCCAGCGGTCCCGGATGATCGTCATGAGTCGGGGGTTGTCGGGGTCGACCTGGAGCAACTCGTGGGCGAGGGCCGCCCTTCGTTCCCTGGCCGGGGCGTAGGTTTCGTTGTAACGCTTGAGGAAGTCACGGTCTTGGGCCTGAGCTCTCGTGATCCTGGGTGTCTTGGCGGCGTCGTAATCCTTGAGGATCTCCGCGGCGGTGCGCGGGCCGTCGGCGACGGCGGGGCGCGTCCCGAGAATGGTGAGGAGAATACCGACGCTCAGCAAAGCCGCTCGGCAGGTGGAGAGCATTCGGGAAGGCATCGTCCGCTCCGGCGAGTCGTGTCCATCCGTGGAAGAAGTGGGTCTCACTCACCTTGGCGTCAGGCCGTGGTGAGTCGGACCGGGATTCTCTCCGGGACGGGGAGTCGAGGGTCATCGGCCGGGAAAATCGAGGTGCCTGGGGCAAGGATTACTGGCCGAGCCCCGGCGCCCGACGCGAGGGCCAGGGCCGGGGGGACGGCCGTGCGAGTGATCGCGTTCGGTTCAGCGAGCGTCGGCCTTCGTCTTGGCCTTGGCCAGCAGGTCGGGAATTAGCTCTTCCAGCTTGCCGCGGGCGTCGACGCTGGCGATTTTGCCTTCGGCGTCGACCACGAACAGGCGGGGGATCGAGTCGATTCCCATCTCGGCGGAGAAGTCGCTCTCCCAGCCGTTGCCCTGGTAGAACTGGGGCCAGGGGATGTCGTTCTTGGCCACGAAGTCCTTGAGCTTGTCGAGACCGCCTTCCTCTTTCGGGGCGTCGAGGCTGATGCCGAGGAACTCGACCCCCTGGTCGTGGAACCTGGCGTAGAGCTCCTTCATTTTGGGCATCTCGGCGACGCACGGGCCGCACCAGGTGGCCCAGAAGTCGAGGACGACGACCTTGCCCTTGAGCCCCTTGATGGAGATGGTCGACCCTTTGATGGCGTCGGTGAACTCCAGGTCGAGGGGTTTGCCGACCTTCTCGGCCAGTTCCAGGGCGCGGGTCGCGGACCTGGCGGCTCGGCTTTCGGGGTATTCGGCGACGAGTCGTTTGAGGAGGGACGTCTTGAGGGTGGGGTCGGAGACCTCGGACGACAGGCCGTTGAGGAGGACGGCTCCACGCTCGTCCTTGGGATCGTCGTGGATGAAGGCGTCGACCAGGGGCATGGCGGATTCGGGGTGGGCCCGATCCTTGCGGATGCTGGCGATCACCTGGAAGAAGCGAGCTTCGCGGGCCTGGGCCGGGATTTTGAGGTGCGGCAGGGCCCGGTCGATCTCGGCGACGGTCTCGGCGGCGGTGCCGGGGTCCATCATCCGCTCGGTCCAGCGGTTTTGGAGGGCTTCCATCAGGCGGGGGTTGTCGGGGTCGGCCTGGAGGAGTTCGAGGGCGAGGTTGCCCTTGCGGCGGTTGGCCTGGGTGTAGGCCTCTCGGTAACTCTTGAGGGCCGCCTTGTCCTTGGCCTGTTCGTTGGTGATCGTCGGCGTCGTGACGGCGTCGAAATCCTTGAGGATCTCGGCGGCGGGTCGGGGTTCGTCGGCGAGGGCGAGGCCGGGGTCGAGGGTGGCGAGGAGCCCGCCGAGGGTCAGAAGGGCGGCAAGGGGACGGGAGGGCATTGGTCTCTCCAGTTGCAAGTCAGGGCTTGGAGGTCGTTCCCACTCCCCGAGGCGTTGGGCCCAGGGGAGTTGGAACGAGATTTTGCTCAGAAATCGGTCGAACTGACGACTTCGTTGCCGCCGCGGGTGGAGATTTTTTGCCAGACGCCAACCTTGGACCCGGGAGCGAGAGTGAAGCCGTAGTCGGAGAGGATGAAGGTGTTCTCACCGCCGGAGCCGACTGGCTGGCCTTTCTTGACGGGGTCCATGATGGTCCAGGAGTCGATCGTGTCCTTGATGAACCGGACCGAGCCGTCGCAGAACGAAACGACCACTCCGCCAGGGTGGAAGCTCTTGGGGTTGGGGGTGATCCAGTAGGCGGGGATGCCGGCCAGGGCGTAGCGGCGTTGCATGTTAGGGGGGAAACGGGTCTCGAACATGCACTCGGTGGCGTCGCCGCTATTCCACCAGTGGTAGCTGTCGCGGTACTGCGAGGTGATGTAGCCGTGACCGTTCTCGGAGAACATCATGGTTCCGCTGGTGCCGTCAGTGACCGCGGCGACGGTGACATGGCCATCGTCGACGATGACCCCTTGCTGATACTGGTTGAGCTTGGGGTCGGCCCCGGCAAAGGAGTAATTGGTGGGGTTGAGCCCGAGGCCGTTGACATTGGCGGGTCCGGCGTTGCCGAAGTAATTGGTGAGGCCTTGAATCCGCGCGGGGGTCGTGCCGTAGGCGGCGACCTGGACCGGAGAGCCCGAGGCCGGGTCGCTCGGGCAGATCAGGGTCGAGACGATGATGCCACCGACGGTGGTGTTGTCGGGGACGTCATAGCCTCGGCTGAAGTTGGCGGCGTTGTAGGCGGCCTGCTGCTCGATGAACGGCCCCATGCGAATGAAGGTGGAGAGGCTATATTGCGAGCCGCCGCTGTTGGTGTAGTAGTTGGCCGAGGGGTAGACGCCGTGGGCCGATTCGTAATTGGCCGCGCCGAGGGCGATCTGCTTGAGGTTGTTGGTGCACTGGGCGCGTCGGGCGGCCTCGCGGGCGGCCTGGACCGCTGGCAATAGCAGGCCGATCAACACACCGATGATGGCGATGACGACGAGTAGCTCGATCAGGGTGAAGCCTTGAGAGGAGCGGGAGCGGGGGCGCATCGTGGGTCTCCTGCGGGCGGGGACGGCGGGATGAATAACGGCGGGGCCACTCCGGGACGTTGGGGGAGGACGAGCCGGAGTGGGGTCAGGGAGTGGACGCGGTGGGTGGGGCTGGCGTTTTGGCCCGATTCTGGGCGGCCTTCTTCATGTCCTTGGGGTCGAAGGCCTGTCGGGATTTCGGGCCGAGGTCGATCGTGCCGGCGGAGTCGGCGGGCGAGCCCCCGCAACCCACGGCGGTCGCCAGGGCCAGAAGGAGGGTAACTTTCGACGCGGTGTGTCGTCGGGGCGTCGAATTGGGGCGGGCGGGATTGGCGGTTCTCAACGGCGGGGGCCTCCGTGGACCCGGTCAGCCTTCGAGCGACTCGGGGGGAAGTGGGGGATTGAGGCGACGGCGTGATACCGGCAGGTCGGGAATGCGGGGTTGGCGGCCCCAACGGGCGCCCAGGTCGACGAGGCGGCGGATGGTGGGCAGGAGGTCGTCGATCGGGCTGGGGACGACGGTGGGGTCGATGGTCTCGCCGGTCTGGATGCGGCGGGCGAAGTCCTCGGCCATGTCGGCGAGGGCCGGGTCGATGCGGCGGTCGTCGTCGTCTTGATCCCGTGGGGCATGGGCGGTCACTCCTCGGGCTCCAGCAGGCTCCTCATGCGGACCAGGGCGCGGACGACCCGGGCCTTGACGGCGCCTTCGGTCAGGCCGAGGATCTCGGCGATCTCGGAGGCGGGCAGTTGTTCGAGGTAGCGGAGGATCAGGACCTCCCGGTCGCGAGCGGGCAGTCCCTCCAGGGCGAGGCGGATCTGATCGTGGCGCTCCTGGCGGACCAGGCGGTTGCTGGGGCTGGTGTCGTGGGCGACGAAGTGGCGAGTGAGGGCGTCGGTCGAGCTGTCGTCGACGACCTGGGCCTCGCCGCGCTCTCGGGCGATGCTGCGTCGCTGAGCCATCAGGTGGACGCGATGGGCGGCGATGACCCGGTCCTGGGTCAGCCGACGGAGCCAGGGGACAAACGGTAAAGGGGGGGCGACCAGGTAGCTGTCGAGCTGGCCGGCGGCGTCGGCCAGCGCTTCCTGGACGATGTCGGAGGCGTCGACCCGGGAGGCGAGTCGGTGGTCGAGCCGGGCGACGACCATCCGCCGTAGTCGGTCGCGGAATCGGTCCAGCAACTGGCGGCGGGCCGAATCGTCGCCCAGGACCGCCCGTTCGATCAGGTGGTCAGTGGCCGGGGGGTGGGTCATCGTGGCGGTCCTCATGAGACTGTTTCCGCAAATCGCGCGAAAACGATACGCGGACGAGCCGAGAATTTTCGGGAACGGGCCGGGTCGGGGGCGGAACTCATTCGGTGGCTGTCGCTTGTGGCGATTTGCGAAGCGAGGGCGAGGCGGTTCAGGGGTGGGGCTTGCCGGAGGCGATGCGGTGGGCGGTCAGGTCGTCGAGCCGTTGGCGGGTGATGAGGGTCTCGGGGTGGGTGGTCCCGAGAAGCTGTCGCTGGTCGGCCAGGCAGGGGCGGAGGAGGGCTTCGGCCTCGTTGGTCTGGCCCCGGTCGGCGAGCATGCCGGCGAGGGTGCTGGTGACGCGGAGGGTGGTGGGATGGCGCGGGCCGAGGATCTCGCGGTCGAGCTTGAGGCTTTCGCGGATCAACGGCTCGGCCTCGTCCCAGCGGTCGAGACGCTCCAGGGTGCGTCCGAGGTTGAAGGTCGTCATGAAGGTGTTGGGATGGCGAGGGCCCAAGGTCGCCTGACCGCCGGAGAGACTTTCGCGGAGGAGGGGTTCCGCCTCGGCGGCCTTGCCTTGAGCGAGCAGGGCGGTGCCGAGGTTGTTGAGTGTCGCCAGGGTGTCGGGGTGACGAGGCCCCTGGTCGTGCCTCAGGGAGACGAGCATGGATCGGTAGTGGGATTCGGCCTCGGCGGCCTTTCCTTGACGGAGGATCGCGATGCCGAGGTTGCACAGGGCGGGGTAGATGACGTCGGGGTCGGGGGCCGAGGCGAGTTGGGCGGCGGCGAGTTGTTCGCGATAGAGGGCCTCGGCCTCGGCGTAGCGGCCCATCTCGCCGAGGAAGTCGGCGAGGTACTCGGCCGAGCGGAGGGCGATGGCGTGGTGGGGTTCGAGGCAAACCAAAGCCTCGGCGCGGGCCGAGCGGAGCAGAGGCTCGGCCTCGGCGAGCCGACCGAGGTGGTTGAGGTTGTGGCCGAGTTCGGTGGCGGCCTCGACTTTCAGGAGGCTCGGGCCGCCGGGGCCTTTGCGGCTGAGGGCATGGGCGGCCCGGTAGTGGGGCTCGCTTTTGGAGTGCTCCCCCAGGCCGTGGTAGGTACGGCCGATCGCCAGTCGGAGGGCGGTTTCGACTTCGGGCTGCCCCTGAAAGGTCGTGCCGAGTCCGGCGGCGGCGCGGTCGAGGACTTCCATCAGCGTCACTCGGCTGCCCGAGGGACTGTCGGCGTGTTCGGACTGGACGAGCAGTTTGTCGACAAGGTAGCGGTTGGTGGCCTCAACGGCGGCGGCCTGGCGGCGGGTTTCGGCCTCGGAGGCCAGCAAGAGGCGCTCCTGGCGGACGGCCTGTCGCCAGCTCCAGGTCACTCCGGCGAAGCCGGTGAGGAGGGCGAGAGCCAGAGCCGCGGCCAGGCCCGCCTGGAGCGGCTTGCGGCGGCACCAACGCCAGGCCTTGCGCGCTGGACCGACGGGGCGGGCCGCGATGGGTCGGCCGTCGAGGACGCGGGTCAGGTCGTCGGCGAGGTGTCGGGCGGTCTCGTAGCGGCCCGAGGAGTCCTTGGCCATCGCCTTGGCCAGCACCGTGGCCAGGTCCGCCGAGACGGCCGGGTTCTGGCGACGGGGGGAGTCGGGCTCGGCCTCGGCGATCCTGCGCAGAATCTCGACGCGGTCGGTGCCGGGGATGGCCGGGTGAAGCGTCAAGAGTTCGTGGAGGGTGGCGCCCAGGGAGTAAACATCGGAGCGGCGGTCGATCAAAGCGCGTCGGCCGGCGGCCTGTTCGGGGCTCATGTAGCGGAGTGTGCCGGGAAGGTCGCCGGTGGCGGTCAGGCCGGCGTCGCCCTGGACGTCGGCCATGCCGAAATCGGCGACCCAAAGCACCCCCTGGCGGTCCAGCAGCAGGTTGGCCGGCTTGATGTCTCGGTGGACCACCCCCTGGTCGTGGGCATAGGCCAGCGCTTCGGCGGCCTGGACCCCGAGGCGGACGACCGAGCGAACGTAGGCCCGGTTGCGAAACGACGAGACTCCCGACGGGCTCGGGTGGGAGGGGGTTCCCGTGGAATCGTCGCGGGTGGTGGGCGTTGGCGAAGGAGGGAGTTCGTCGGCGAGGAGGCTCGCGGCCAGGGTGAGAAGTTCCGAACGGGGAGGGTCGGCCGGTTCGGCATCGGAGCCCGACGGGCCACGGAGGGTGGCGATTAACTCGGCGAGGCTTCCGCCCTCGACGAACCTCATGGCGTAGAAGGGGGTTCCGTCGACCGAACCGACTCCGTGAATGGGGACGATGTTGGGGTGCTGGAGCCAAGAGGCGACCTGGGCTTCCAGGCGGAATCGCTGGACGGCACGTGCGTCGATGGCGGCGCCGGTGGAGAGGACCTTGAGGGCGACTCGGCGGTCGAGTGCGACCTGGCGGGCTTCGTAGACGACTCCCATCCCGCCCCGGCCGACCTCTCGGACCAGGTGGTATTCGCCGAACGGCCAGCCGCCCTCGTCCTTGGCGGCCGGGAGGCGGGACGTTGGCCTGCGTTGGCCCCTGGGTGAGTGGGTGCCCAGGTTGGCCAGGCCGATCATCGAGGGGAGCAGGGCCCGGAGAATTTCGGCCTGGTCCGGGTGGTCGGCGAGGAAGGCTTCGGGGTCGATCGTCTCGCCTTCCAGTACTCGCAGGGAAAAGGCCTCGACCAGTTCGATCAACTTCGGGTCGAGCGGCTCCTCGCGCGTCTCCTCGGCCAACCGGGGCCGGTGACTGTGCGAGGTGGGCGTGGGGAAGTCCGGCGCGGTCTCCATTGGTGCCGCGAGAATGGGAATGGCCGAGGTTCTGGGGTCGAGTCCGCTTGTCATGGCCCAGATTCGCGGGTCGCGAAGACTTGGTGTGGGAAGTTTGGGTGGGAGAGTTCGCGGAATTTCGAATCGAAGGCGAGGGGCGGGTTGACCGATTTGTCCAGGCTATCTGGGTTTGAGCGCGGACTCTCAACGCCTTGCGCTGTGGGTTAACGCATCGTCTCTGTCGTCCTTATCAGGTGGCGTGCCAAACTCGTCCTTCCGCCTCCAGACGCGGGTCGAATCTCTTGAGAGTGGATGTCCTGGGAGATTCAACGGGACCCTGAGAACGCAAGGGGTCTAGGCTGATGCCCGGTTTCTAGGCACGACGCCACACATGCGGTGCGGAATGCCGAGAGTGGGGGAGAGGTGGCGAGGTTTGACCGGATTTTATAGGGTGTTGACGCGTTTTTTGATGGACGTCAGGGTTCAGGAAGACCAAAATTGAGGAAATGTGTCGCGGCGCGGGCGGGAAACGTCTGCTCGGGAAGTGACGACCGGCCACTGGGGAACTCGTCCATGTCCAGGTCGACCCGCTTGTTTGCCCTGGTCACCCTTTCGTCGTGGCTAGCCGGTTCAACGGTGGGCGAGTCGTGGGGTCAGGACGCGTCGCCTTCGGCCGATCAGCTTCGGTTCTTCGAAACGCAGGTCCGGCCAGTGCTGGCCGAGCATTGCGTGGGCTGTCACGGGCCGGAGAAGCAAAAGGCGGGATTGCGGCTGGACTCCAGGGCCGCGGCGCTGGCCGGCGGAGAGACGGGACCGGCGGTCGTGCCGGGCAAGGTTGAGGAGAGTCTGCTGGTTGGGGCGATCCGCCACGCCGACGACGGTTTGAAAATGCCGCCGAAGCAGAAGCTGGCCGACACTCAGGTCGCCGACCTGACCCGCTGGGTGGAGATGGGCGCTCCCTGGGCCGGCGGGGACGGTGCCTCGGGTGAGATTCGCAAGGGTCCGTTCCGGATCACCGACGCCGACCGCTCTCATTGGGCCTTCCAGACGATCGTCCAGCCCGCCGTCCCGGTCGTTGAGGGAGAGACGAGACGACTCCATCCGATCGACGCCTTTCTCGGGGCCAAGCTGGCGGCGAAGGGTCTGAAGGCGAACCCGCCGGCCGAGGCGCATGAACTCGTCCGGAGGCTCTACTATGACCTGACCGGGTTGCCCCCCACGCCGCTGGAGATGGCCGCGTTCCTGGCGGATCGCTCGCCGACGGCCTATGAGGACCTGGTCGATCGCCTGCTGGCCTCTCCTCGGTACGGGGAGGCTTGGGGCCGTCACTGGTTGGATCTGGTCCGGTTCGCCGAGACGAACAGTTACGAACGCGACGGGGCCAAGCCGAATGCCTGGCGGTTTCGCGATTATGTGATTCGGGCATTCAACGCCGACAAGCCGTTTGATCGGTTCGTCCGCGAGCAGGTCGCCGGGGATGAGTTGGCCGATGGTGGGACCGATGGGATCGTCGGCACGGGGTTCTATCGGTTGGGGATCTGGGACGACGAGCCGGTCGACCGCGAGCAGGCGTTTTACGACTACCTGGACGACGTGGTCGCCACCACCGGGCAGACGTTCCTGGGCCTGACGATCGACTGCGCCCGCTGTCATGACCACAAGCTCGACCCGATCCCCCAGGCTGACTATTACCGCCTGGTTTCGTTCTTCCGCAACGTCAACCCGTATCGCAACGGCGGCCCGACGGATGAAACGCCGATCTTCGACGATGAGACGGGACGCCGGCAGTTCGAGGAGCGGGTTCGGGCTCATGATGCCAAGGTCCACAAGCTCCACGCGGACCTGGCGGCGATTGAGGGCGAGTATCACCGGAAGGCGACCGAGGGGCGGGCGGACGAGGATCGGCGGGTGGACATCGAGGATTTGCGGTTTCGATTCTGTCCCGACCAGTGGGACAAGTTGCCGGACTTTGAGATTCAGAAGTTCGAGAGCGCCGGCCCGCTGCCGGCCGGTCTGTTCGATATCTCGGCGCGCTCCCGGGATGACGCGATTGGGTTTGTCTTCGACGGCACCTTGCTGGTTCCCGAGGATGGGGAATACACGTTCTTTCTTGACGCCGACGATGGGGCCCGGTTGATCGTCGGCGGCCAGCGGGTCATCGACCATGACGGGTCTCACGAACTCGGCCAGGAGCAGACGGGGCGGATGAGCCTCAAGGCCGGTGGCGTGCCGATCCGCCTGGAATTCTTCCAGAAGTCGGGGGCGTTGGGGCTGAATGTGGCGTGGTCGGGGCCGGGATTTGCTCGACGGTCCTTGTCGACGCCGCTGGGGCCTCGGGGTCAAACGTCTGAGACGCCGAGGGCCCGCGACCTGGCCCAACGGATTGCCGAGCAAGGGGAACGCTGGCTGGGCAAGGCCGAGGTCGAGCGGTATCGGTTGCTGCGCGAGGAGTTGAAGTCGGCCAAGGCCGAGGTCGTTCCCGCGGACCGGGCCTTGTGCGTGTCGGAGCGGGGGGCGTCGACCCCGGCGACCTTTGTTCTGCTGAGAGGCAACGCCCAGACCAAGGGGGACCGGGTCGAACCGGCGTTCCTCCAGGTGCTGGGTGGGTCTCCGGCGACGATCCCCGAGCCGCCGGCCGGAGCGCGGTCGAGTGGGCGTCGGGAGGCGTTGGCCGACTGGATCGCCTCGGCGGACAACCCCTTGACGGCTCGGGTGATCGCCAACCGAGTCTGGCAGCACCATTTCGGACGGGGAATCGTCCGGTCGCCCAACAACTTTGGGCTTCAGGGGGACCGGCCGACTCACCCGGAACTTTTGGACTGGCTGGCGTCGGAACTGGTGCGCGGCGGCTGGCGGTTGAAGCCGCTGCATCGCTTGATCGTGACGTCCGACGCGTATCGGATGTCGTCGAGGGGCAATCCCGAAGCCCTCAAGGCCGACCCGACCAATGACCTGTTCTGGCGATTCGAAATGCGTCGGCTGTCGGCCGAGGAGATTCGCGACTCGGTCCTGAGCGTGAGCGGAGCGCTCAATGGCGAGATGACGGGGCCGGGGATTTACCCGGAGATTCCGGCCTCGGTGCTGGCCGGTCAGTCTCGGCCCGGGGACGGCTGGGGCAAGTCGACCCTGGAGGAGCAGGCCCGGCGGAGCGTTTACATCTACATCAAGCGGTCGCTCTTGACGCCGATCCTGGAAAGTTTCGACGTGGCCGAGACGGATCGGTCGACCCCGGTGCGGTTCGCGACGACCCAGCCGACCCAGGCGCTGTCGATGATGAATAGTGAGTTCCTGAACGCCCAGGCCGCCGCGATGGCCGGTCGCCTTCGTCGCGAGGCGGGCGACGACCCGTCGTCGAGAGTGTCCCTGGCCCTTCGGCTAGTGACCGCTCGCGAGCCGAAGCCCGAGGAAGTGGCGCGGGGGTTGGGGTTGTTCGAGACTCTCAAAACTCGCGATGGACTTGACGACGAGGCGGCGATGGCGGCGTTTTGCCTGGCCGTGCTGAACCTCAACGAATTTCTCCACCTGGATTGAGCCTACACCCATCCCTTTATAACGGAGTCACGCCGATGACGGGACGACGCACGGAAACTGCCGACGAGTCGGGGTCGTTCTGTCGGCGGACGCGCCGGGAGTTTCTTTGGGAGGCCGGAGGCGGCTTCACCGGCGTGGCGCTGGCCGGGTTGCTGGCCGGGGCTGGGAAATCACTGGGAGCCGAAGTGGCGGCGGAAGGCCGGGCGGGCAACCCTCTGGCTCCCAAGCTGCCGCCGTTGCCGGCGAAGGCCAAGAGCGTCATTTTTCTGTTCATGTACGGCGGCCCGAGTCAGGTCGACACGTTCGACTACAAGCCCAAACTGTATGGGCTGGACGGGCAGACGATCCCGGTCAAGACGTTTGGCCGGGCGGGCAAGCGGAACGAGGGGCGGGTGGTCGGGCCGAAGTGGAAGTTCCAGCAGTATGGCCAGAGCGGCAAGTGGGTCAGCGACCTGTTCCCCAACCTGGGCAAGTGCGTGGACGACATCGCGTTTCTGCACTCGATGACAGCGGATTCACCGCTGCATGGGTCGGCGATGCTCCAGATGAACAGTGGGAAGATCCTTTCGGGGAGCCCGTGCTTGGGCTCTTGGGTCAATTACGGCCTGGGCAGCGTCAACGAGAATTTGCCGGGGTTCGTGGTGATGCTCGACCCCACTGGCGGGCCGATCAGCGGGTCGAAGAACTGGTCGAGCGGGTACATGCCGGCGTCGTACCAGGGGACGATCTTGCGGTCGGCCGGTGAGCCGGTGCTGGACCTCAAGCGGCCGGACCACACCGGCGAGGCGGCCCAGCGGCGCATTCTCGACTTCCTGGGCGAGTCGAACGCCGAGCATCTGGCCCCCCGCGCCGACAATAGCCACCTGGCCGCGCGGATCGCCAGCTACGAGATGGCCTTCGCCATGCAACGGCACGCCCCCGAGGCCGTGGATCTTTCCGGCGAGACCGAGGAAACCAAGACGCTGTACGGACTGGACGACGCCAAGACCCAGGATTTCGGCCGTCGTTGCCTGCTGGCCCGTCGGCTGGTGGAGCGAGGCGTCCGGTTCGTCCAGCTCTACGCCGGGGGGGCCCACAATGACAGCAACTGGGACGCTCACGGCAACCTGGAGGAGAACCACAACTACCACGCCGGCCGGACCGACAAGCCGATCGCCGCGTTGCTGACCGACCTGAAGCGTCGGGGCATGCTCGACGAGACGCTGGTCATTTGGGGCGGCGAGTTCGGCCGCCAGCCGACGGCCGAGAATGCCTCGGGCACTGGCCGAGACCACAACGCCTGGGGGTTCACCACCTGGTTGGCCGGCGGCGGGATCAAAGGGGGGATCAGCCACGGAGAGACCGACGAACTGGGCGGAACCGCCGTTGTGGATCGGCTTCACGTCAAGCAGCTGCACGCCACGATCCTGCACCAACTTGGCTTTGATCCCAACGCCCTGACCTACTTCTACAACGGCCTCGACCAGAAACTCGTCGGCGTCGAGGGGTCCGAGCCGATCCACCAGATTTTGGCCTGAACGATCGTGGCTCTTGACTCTCAAGGACTGGAGTTTCCCAATGTCTCGCTGGCGTAGTCTATTCGGCATCCTGACGTGCGTCTTCACTTCCGCCGTGGTCGCCGATGAGCCCTCAGCGCCGGTCGGCCGCAAGGTGCTGGCGGCTGACAATGGGCATCTGGCGATCGTCGGCCCCGATGGGAAGGTCGAGTGGGAGGTTCCCGTCAAGGGGACGCCTCATGACCTTCAGCGCCTCGAGAATGGAAACCTCCTGTATCCGCCCGATGCGACGACCGTGGCCGAGATCACTCCCAACAAGAAGGTGGTCTGGCAGTATCGGTCGGTCCCCAAGCCCGGTTATGACGGCCCGATCGAGGTGCATGCTTTTCAGCGACTCGACGATGGCCGGACGATGATCGCCGAGTCGGGCAACCGGCGGATCATCGAGGTGGATCTTGAGGGCAAGATCGTCAAGGAGATTCCGCTTCAGGTCGATCACCCGCATCCTCACCGGGACACTCGCCTGGCGAGGAAGCTGCCCAATGGTCATTACCTGGTCTGTCACGAGGGGGACGGCGCCGTTCGCGAGTATGACGGCGGGGGCCGGGTCGTTTGGACGTATGTCCTCGACCTGGCGGGTCGTCCGCGGTCCGACGGTCATGGTCCCGAGGGGCATGGGACCGAGGTTTTTGGGGCCTATCGACTGCCGAGCGGCAATACGTTGATCTCGGCGGGCAACGGCAACCGCGTCATCGAGGTCGACCCGGCCGGCAAGGTTGTCTGGAGCCTGGAGCATGACGAGTTGCCGGGGATTCGCCTGGCGTGGGTGACGGGTTTGCAGGTTTTGCCCAATGGCGACATCGTCGTGGACAACTGCCATGCGGGTCCGGAGAATCCTCAATTGTTCGAGGTCACGCGCGACAAGCGGGTGGTCTGGCGGTTCCGCGACTTCTCGACGTTTGGCAATTCCGTGGCCGCCGCGCTGGTCCTCGACGCCGAGGCCCATTGATTTTGTCCGTTCCCGAGGGATGGCGATGAAGAAGGTACGTTGGGGAGTGTTGAGCACGGCCAAGATCGGCGTGGCCAAGGTCATTCCCGCGATGCGGCGAGGGGAACGGACGGAGGTTGTCGCGATCGCCTCTCGCTCGGCGGAGAAGGCTCGCGAGGCGGCCGATCGGCTGGGGATCGCCCGGTCTCACGGGTCTTATGAGGCGTTGCTGGCCGACCCAGACGTGGATGCGATTTACAATCCGCTACCCAACGACCAGCACGTCCCCTGGTCGATCCGGGCGTTGGAGGCGGGCAAGCATGTCCTGTGCGAGAAGCCGATCGGGCTATCGGCGGCTCAGGGGCGGGAACTCGTCGAGGCGGGGCGTCGCTTCCCCCACTTGAAGCTGATGGAGGCGTTCATGTATCGCCACCATCCGCAGTGGAAGACGGCGAAGGAGCTGGTGGACTCGGGGCGGATCGGTTCGTTGCGGACGATCCAGACGTTTTTCTCGTTCTACAATGACGACCCGTCGAACATCCGCCACGACCCGGCGATGGGCGGCGGGGCGTTGATGGACATTGGTTGCTATGCGATTTCGCTGTCCCGCTGGCTGTTTGGCGGCGAGCCGGCGAGGGTCGCTTCGCTCGTGGAATATGACCCGAGGTTCCACGTCGACCGGCTGGCCTCGGCGTTGCTCGACTTCGGGACGGGGACCGCGACGTTTACCTGCTCGACCCAGGTCGAACCGTTCCAGCAGGTGCAGATTGTGGGCACCGGCGGGCGGATCGAGCTTTCCGAGATTCCCTTCAACGCCCCCAATGACCGGCCCTGCGTGGTCCGGCTCCAAAAGGGTGGCGGGGAGGTTGAGCGGATCGAAGTGGCGACCTGCGACCAGTACACAATTCAGGGGGACCTGTTCGCCGGGGCGATTCTGGACGATGGGCCGGTGCCGACGCCGATCGAGGACGCGGTGCGCAATATGGAGGTGATCGAGGCGATCGTCGAGGCGGCTCGGGCTGGGGCGTGGGTGTCCCTGGGCGGTTGAGGCAGGGGGGTCAGATCGTTTCGTCGATCAGGACGGGCATGCGTCGGCTGCCGGTCATGACCCGGTAGTAGTGGGTGGCGGGCTCGCAGAGCATGTAGGCGACGGCCAGGCCGCGTTCGTCGGGGACGAGCAGCCCCTTGATGCCTTGCTGGACGCGAAACCAGCGTCCGCGTTCGAGGCCCAGGGTGACGGGGATGTCGACGGCGATGGCGCCCGAGCCTCGCCATCCGCCTTGCTGGGCGGTTTCCAGCCAGGTCCAGCCGGTGCGGGGCAGGAAGCGGCTTTGCCCCCAGCCGTTGCCCCAGCGGACAATCTGGATGCGGCCGTCCCTCCAGACCGGCAGGCGGGGTAGGCGGTCTCGGTAGAGGAAGCGGAACTCGGGCTCGCCGCCGAGTCGCTCGTGGGCGCGGCGGGACAGGCCGTGCCGCCCGATCAGCTCCGTGGGCAGTTCGCTCCATGCCAAGGCGATGCCGGCGCACATAATTTCGAAGGCGGTTCGGCTCGGGTCCTGGGGTGGGTTGCGTTCAGAAGCAATGCTTCTCGCGGATGTCGCAGATGTCGTAGCTGCTGGCGGGGTCGTGGTAGAGGCGGCCCAGGGGGAGCGTGGCGGCGCTTCTCAGGGCGAAGCGGCCGATGTGGTCGTTGATGGCGCGCTTGGTCTGGGCGAGGGCGTCGTCTCGGGGTCCGGGGGGGTCGAACAGCGACAGTTGAGCGGCGCCTCGGGGGGCGAGGCGCTCGGTGATCAGGTGCATCCGCCAGGCGTCGGCGTGGGGAATCCAGGCGCGTCGCAGGCAGGGGCGGGCGGTGTCCAGCAGGAGGTCGAAGCGGTCCGTCGGCGCGGTGAAGTTGGCCTGGCCCTGGGCGGCCCGGCCGTCCTTGTACATGACCTGGACGGTCAGGCGGCCGGCGCGGACGGCGTGGTAATGCAGCTCCTCGACGAGACGCTCGACGTTGCGGACCAGCCAGGCGTAGAGGATGGCCGGGTCGTCGGTGGGCTGGCCGATGCTGCCGCCCCGGGAGATGGTCTTGTGCTGGGGGCGTTGGGGCAAGATCGGGTGGACTGGCTCGCCGTTGAGCTCCCACCAAAGGGCCTCGCCGGTGGCCGTCAGCAGCTCGCGGACCAGCCGGCGGTCGGCGCGGGCCAGGTCCAGGCAGGTGCGGATGCCCCAGGCCAGCAGCCGAGCGGCGCGTCGGCCGGCGATGCCAGTGATCTCGTCGACGGGCAGGCCGGCCAGGTAGTCACGCTCACAGTCCGGGTCGAGCACGGCCAGTGCCCCGGCGGGCTTGGCGGTGTCGGAGACGAGTTTGGCCAGGGTGCGGGTGCGGGCGATGCCGACGGTCACCGGCACGCCGGCGGCGCGCTCGACGGCCTGGCCGATGCTCTCGGCGGCGTCCTGAAAGGTCCCCCCCGGGGGCGGAATCGCCTGGAAGAAGAACTCGTCGATCGAGTAATACTCGACCCGAGGGGAATGCTCGCGCACGCACTCCAGCATCTGGCGGCTGAGGGTCTCGTACCAGCGGAAGTCGCGTTTGATGTAAACCCCCTCCGGGCAGCGGACCAGCGCTTCCCAGATCGGCATGCCGGTGGCGACCCCGGCGGCCTTCATCTCGTAGCTCTTGGCGATGACGCAGGCCCCCTGGTTACCCAGCACGCCAACGGCCTTGTGCCCCAGGAACGGGTCGCGCGCCCGTTCGGCCGAGACGTAGAAGCAATCCGCGTCGAGGTGGCCGACCGCCGAGGGAGCATTCATGTACAGAAAGATAGACTGTTCTTTCGGTCACTGCAAGTCGGGCTGAAGGACGAGACCGTGGTGGGGGGCCTGAGGTTGGGGTCTGGACGTCTTTCGTGGTTGAGGTCCGGGCGTTTCCCCGATTCCCTCCGTGGGCGTCGCGGAGGCTCCGCGCTAGAGGAAGCGTGTGTGGTGAAAATGCTTCGGTCGATTGCGGGGCGGGGCGGCGTCCTGGTAAGATTCCCCGCCGCCGGAACGCAAAAGGAGCGGACCGCGACCTGGGGGCCGTCCCGGGACCCAGTTCCGCCCAAGGGCGCCCTGATCCGGCGGATCGGGGCGCGAGACGGGGTTAGGTCCGTCCCTTGAAGCGAAGCCGTCGAAGGGCCCGGAGAACCATCGGCGATGGCGAATTTTGAATATGACGTCTGCGTCGTGGGGGGGTGCGGCCATGTGGGCTTGCCGCTGGCCATCACCTTCGCCAGCCGCGGCCTGAAGGTCGCCGTCTACGACATCAATGAGCGGGCCATCGCGACGGTCAACTCCGGGAAGATGCCGTTCCTGGAGGGTGGGGCCGAGCCGGTCCTGAAGGAGGTCATCGGGCGGACCTTGACGGTCTCTTCCGACGCGAGCCTGGCCGGAAAGTCTCGGCATGTGGTGGTGGTCATCGGCACGCCGGTCGACGAGCACCTCAACCCCACCTTCCACACGATGCGGCGGTTCTTTCAGGGCCTTTTGCCGCACCTGGTCGATGGCCAGTGCCTGGTCCTGCGCAGTACCGTTTACCCCGGCACCACGGCCAAGATCAAGGAGATGGTGGCCGCCTCGGGCAAGTCGCTGCACATCGCCTTCTGCCCCGAGCGGGTGGCCGAGGGCAAGGCGATGGAAGAGTTGACCGAGTTGCCGCAGATTGTCTCGGGCTGCGATGAGCAGGCCATCACGATGGCCTCGGAGCTGTTCGGGCGGATCGCCAAGTCGATCATCCGCCTGGAGCCCGAGGAGGCCGAACTGACCAAGATTTTCGCCAACGTCTGGCGCTATATCCAGTTCGCCACGGCCAACCAGTTCTTCATGATCGCCACCGACTACGGGCTGGACTTCTACAAGATTCACGACGCCCTGACCCGCGACTACCCGCGCATGGCGGGGCTGCCCAAGAGCGGGTTCGCCGCCGGCCCCTGCCTGTTCAAGGACACGATGCAACTGGCCGCCGCCAGCAACAACACCTTCGCCATGGGCCACGCGGCGATGCTGGTTAACGAAGGGTTGCCCAACTTCCTGGTCCGCCAGGCCAAGGAGCGGCACGACCTGGCCTCGATGAAGGTCGGGCTGCTGGGCATGGCCTTCAAGGCCGACAGCGACGACCCCCGCGAGTCCTTGTCCTACAAGCTACGCAAGTTGCTGGAATACGAGGCCGCCGAGGTCTTCTGCACCGATGCCTACATCCAGGACCCGGATTTCCTGCCTCTCCAGGAAGTGCTGGACCGCTCGGACCTGCTGTTCATCGGCGCCCCGCACCGAGAATATCGGAGCTTGAAGTTGCCGGCCGGCAAGCCGGTCGTCGACGTCTGGAACATCTACGCCCAGGGAGCCTTCTCCTCGTGAAAGTTCTTGTCACCGGCGCGGCCGGATTCATCGCTGGCTACCTCGTCGAAGACCTCCTCGGCGCTGGCCACGATGTCGTAGGGTTGGACAACTACTCGAAGTACGGCCCGATCGAGCACGCCTACGAATCCAACCCCCGCTACAAGGGGGTGACTGGCGACGCCAAGGACGTCAAGCTCCTGAGCGAGTTGCTGGCCGACTGCGACCATTTCGTCGCCGGAGCGGCGATCATCGGCGGGATCTCGCTGTTCCACGAACTGGCGTATGACCTGATCTCCGAGAACGAGCGAATCACCGCGGCCTCGTTCGACGCGGCGATTCAGGCTCACAAGGCCGGCAAGCTCCAGAAGATCACGGTGGTTTCCTCGTCGATGGTCTACGAGAGCGCCAGCCTCTACCCAACGCCCGAGGGGGAGGAACGTCGCTGCCCGCCCCCTCAGTCGACCTACGGTTTCCAGAAGCTGGCCACCGAGTATTTCGCCCAGGGGGCCCATGAGCAGTATGGCCTGCCGTACACGATCGTCCGGCCGTTCAACTGCGTCGGTATCGGCGAGAAGCGGGCGTTGGCCGACAAGGACATCATGTCGGGCAACGTGAAGCTCGCCTTGAGTCACGTCGTCCCCGACATTGTCCAGAAGGTGTTGAAGGGTCAGGACCCTCTGCACATCCTGGGAGACGGTGGGCAGGTCCGCCACTACACCTATGGAGGCGACCTGGCCCGTGGCATCCGCCTGGCCGTGGAGTCTCCGGCGGCCCTGAATGAGGATTTCAACCTATCCACCGACGTTTCGACGAGCGTCCTGGAACTGGCGGAAGTCATCTGGAAGAAGATCAAGGGGGACGAGCCACTGCGGTACGTCTCCGACAAGCCCTACACCTACGACGTTCAGAAGCGCGTGCCGGACGTCGAGAAGGCGCGGAAGCTTTTGAAGTTCGAGGCGACGACCAGCCTGTCGGAGGCCCTCGACGAGATCATCCCCTGGATCAAGACGCAGATTGAAGTGGGCGGGATCTGAGCCATCCCCCGACCGTTTGTACGGGGAGTCCGGCCATGCTTGGGGATCGGGGCATGGCCGCTCGGGGACCGGCGGTCCGGGTCTTGCCGCGGGTCTTCGGCCCGTCGCGGGCTTCGGGGAACTTGATGGAGGCCGTCGGCATTTCTCGAGGCGGACTCGAAGACCACCTGGAACGCCTCTACGCCCAGCGGTTCAACGGGCCCGAGCGCCTGGCCAAGGACCGGATCTGGACGACCCTCCACGACGCATTCTTCCGCCGCTACACGCCGACCGATGGGGTGGTGCTGGACCTGGGCGCGGGGCATTGCCACTTCATCAACCAGGTGAAGGCCCGTCGGCGGATCGCCATTGACCTGAACCCCGAGACGGCAAGGACGGCGGGGCCCGGGGTTGAGACGTTCGCGTTGGGCCTGGAGCATCTGGGCGAGGCGATTCCCCCCGACACGGTTGACTTTGCCTTTGCCAGCAACGTGTTCGAGCACCTGCGAGGGCCCGACGCCCTGCTGGAGACCCTGGCCGCGATCCGCAAGGCGCTGAAGCCCGGCGGTCGGCTCCTGCTGATGCAGCCCAACATTCGAGCCGTCGGCGCCGCGTTCTGGGACTTCATGGACCACAGCCTCCCGCTGACCGAGAAGGGGATGGTGGAGGCCCTGACCCTCTCGGGCTTCGAGATCCTGGAATGTCGGGCCCGCTTCCTGCCCTATTCCACCAAGGGATGGCTGCCCCAGTGGTCCCCTTTGATCCGAATGTACCTGGCCTGCCCGCCAGCCCGTTGGCTGCTGGGCAAGCAGATGCTGATCCACTCCCGGCGAGCCCTCTGATGTCCCCAGACACCGCCCCGGCCCTCGAGCCCGCCGTCGATTTTCTCATCCCCGTGTACAACGAGGGGGCGAACATCGGTCGCGCCTTGGAAGAGCTGTACCGAGCCGTGCCGCTGCCCAAGCGGGTGTTGGTGGTCTATGACTTCGACGGGGACAACACCGTCCCGGTGGTCCGCGAGCTGGCCCCGCGTTACCCCGGAGTCGAGCTGGTCAAGAATGACATTGGGCGAGGGGTCCTCAACGCCGTGAGGGCGGGAATCGCCGCGGCGAGGGCCGAGGTCGTGGTCATCACCATGGCCGACCTTTCCGACGACGTGGCAGTCGTCCCCCGCATGGTCGCCTTGATCCGCGACGAGGGGTATGACATTGTTTGCGCCTCTCGCTACATGAAAGGGGGCCAGCAGATTGGCGGTCCCTGGCTCAAGGGGATGATGTCCAAGGTCGCCGGGGTGAGCCTCTATTACCTGGCGGGCCTGCCCAGCCACGACGCGACCAATGCCTTTCGAGCCTATCGACGGGACGTCCTGCTCGAGTTCCCGATCGAGAGCGAGGGGGGGTTCGCCTACTCCTTGGAGATCACGGCCAAGGCATACGCCGCGGGCCGTCGGATCACCGAGGTCCCCTCGACCTGGCGGGACCGCTCGGCGGGGGAGTCGCGGTTCCGCCTCCGTGCGTGGCTGCCGCATTACCTTCGCTGGTACGTTTATGCCCTCACCCACCGGCCCCGGGCGAAGGCCCCGGGCTGATCGGGGCAGGGGCGCCGCCTTGAAGACGTCGACGACCAGGTAAGATCCCCAGGAGCGGAGAATGTCCGTCCCTTCCGCTCGAGACGACGCGTCGCCAGTCGTTGTCCAACCTCGCGGCGACGTCCCCACGCTGTTCCTCTGCGTGATGGTGGGCGTTGTAATGGCCGTGCTGCCCCACCTGCTCTGGTGGCCAGCCTTCGACGCTCCGACTTACATCGCCGATCGGGACGACGTGCTTTACCTCACGGTGGCAAGCCAGTCGTATCGGGAGCATCCGGGCGTTCTCTCCGACCCGACGCAGCGGCAGGGGGGCGTCACTTCCTACAACCGCCTCACCATGACCCCCGGCATCCTGCTGGCGAAGCTGGCCGGCGCGGGGCCACTGGGGATCAACCTCGCGTGGCGGATTTTCGGCGGGCTGACGATCGGCGCGGCCTGGTACTTCGTCGTACGTCAGTACGTGGGCCGGCCCTGGCTGGCTGGAGCGTTGGTCCTGATCCTGCTCACCGACGCGGGTATCGGCCACGGCGAGCCGGGCTTTTACCCGGCCCGGGTCTGCGCCCAACTGGCCCGCGGGCACTCCAACGGGCTCTTTGACACCTACCCCCGTATCCAGAAACAGTGGCGAATCATCACGCCGGCCCTCAGCCAGGCGTTCCTGCTGCTGCACCTGGGCCTGGTCGCGCGGGCCTGCCGTCGTCCGACCACCGGCCGCATCCTCGCCGCGGGGGTTGGCTTCGGGCTCCTGTTCTATGCCTACTTCTATTACTGGACGGCCGCGGGGCTGGCCCTGCTCCTGGCCTTGATCCTCGACGCCGGCCATCGCAAAGCCTTGTTCCTCACCGGGATGATTGGCAGCCTTGTCGGGCTGCCGGCGGTGGTCGCCAGCGCGTTGGTGAAGTCGTCAACGCCGTCGGACTGGCTTCACCGGACAGACAATTTCCTGCCGATCGCGCGGGGGTCCGAACTGCTTTTGCCCAAGCTGTCCATCCTCCTGACGGTGGCCTGCTTGGCCTGGATCGCCTGGCGTCGTCGCGACTTGATCTATCCGGGGGCCCTCACCGCGTCGGGCCTGCTGCTGTTGAATCACCAGGTGCTCAGCGGGCTTCAGATCCAGAACTTCCACTGGATCTATGTTTCGGGGGTGGTCCTCTCGCTCCTGCTGATCTTGCTGCTCGCCGAGCCTTTGAATCGCCGGGGGTCGCTGCCGAAAGCTTGGAAGGGGATGCTCCTGGTGCTTGTCCTGGCCGAGTTGGCGAGCGGGTTCTGGCTTCGGCGGTCGGAATCCTACTGGTCCGAGGAGACCCGAGAGATCCTCGCCGCCTATCGCCGCTACCGGGACCAGCGTCAGGGGCCGGGGGTCGTTCCGTTGGCGCCACACTCGGTAGTCGCCGGGGATCTCCGTTTCGTCGAGTTCGCCATGATCCTGGAGGCCCAGCTCCCGGTTTTCGAATACGCCACCCTCTTCAACGCCAATTTGACCAACGATCAGGTCGCGGATCGAATCGCCCTGAACGCCGCGCTGGCCGGGCAAACCCGGCAGGAGTTCGCGGAGGTCCAGAGTCCTTCCTTGCAAACCGATTGGGGTCCCTGGTCTCGCTCGAAGGCGCTTCGGGACCGTCGGATCGCGGCGCAACTGGTCGAGTTCGACGCCTTCGTGGCCGATCCCGAAGCCATCTTGAAGCCGTTCGGCGTCCGCTACGTGGGAATTCGTCGGGGAACGCCCCAACCGTCCTATCTCAAGACGGGGTGGCGAAGGCTCCAGGACGGCCCGTCGTGGGAGGTCTGGGAACACCTCGCGGCGACCGACGAGGCCGCCCCCTGAGGGGTGGCCCTCGCGGCCGGTCGTTCATTCAATGGGTGTCGCGGTGGTCGATCGGCCTCGCCCAGATGTTGCGGAACCGGACGGGGTGGCCGTGATCTTGCAGCACCAGCGGGCCGGTCGGGCCGTGAGGCGTGTACTTCGCTAGGGCCCGGAAGGCCATCGCTCCTAGCAACGGGGCGTGGTCGTGGACCAGGATCCCATTGTGGAGCATCGTGTTGTAGGCGGGAGATTCCAAGGTCCCGTCGGCCTGGAACCTTGGGGCGGTGAAGATGATGTCGTAGGACTGCCATTGGCCGGGGGGCCGGGAGGCGTTGACCATCGGCGGGTACTGACCGTAGATCGCCGCGGTCTGACCGTCGGGGTAGGTCACGTTGTCGAAGCTATCGAGGACCTGGACCTCGTACTGTCCGAAGAAGATCACGCCGCTGTTGCCTCGGTCCTGGTCTCGGCCTCGGGGGGGGTTGGGCGAGGCGAATTCCAGGTGGAGCTGACAGTCGCCGAGCTTGTCGACGCTGACGATTCCCCCGCCGCCCGGTTTGGCGACCATGGCGCCGTCGTCGATGGTCCAGCCGGCCGGCCCGCCCGACTCGGACCTCCAATGATCCAGGTTCGACCCGTCGAAGAGGACGAGCGCGTCGGAGGGGGGCCGTCCGGCCTGGTCCTGGTTGCTACAGGTTCCGGGATCCACCTTGGGTGGCATCGGCCGGTCGCCGTCGTGGACGTGCCACTTGTCCCCGGGCAGCATCGGGGTGTCCTTGTAGCCCACGGAGGGATGGTCCTGGCGGGCCAGGGCGACCAGCCCCATCGCCGCCAGGATGCCGCCAACCGCCAACGCCCGACCTGTCGCCGACTTGCGCATCGCGTCTCCTCCCTTGCTTCTGGCGAATCTCAAGGACGACGTTCGTGGTCTCAGGCGACCCCGTGGGTCTTGAACCAGGACAGCAGCCGCTTCCAGCCGTCCTCGGCCTGTTCCTTGCGATAGCTCGGGCGATAATCGGCGTGGAACCCGTGGGGGGTGTCGGGATAGACGACAATCTCGCCGGGCTTGTTGGCCGCCTTCAGCGCGGCGCGGAGGCGTTCCAGCGATTCGAGAGGGATTCCCTCGTCCGCCCCGCCATACAGGCCGAGCACCGGCGCCTTGAGCGAGTCGACCAGATCGATCGGGTTCTTGGGGTGAAGCGGGTCGGGCTTGCCGGCGACCCGCCCGTACCAGGCCACGCCCGCCTTGAGGTTGGGGTTGTGGGCCGAGTACAGCCAGACGACCCGCCCTCCCCAGCAAAACCCGGTGATCCCCAGCCGGTCGACGTCGGCCTGGCCCGTCGCCTTGGCCCAGGCGACCGTCGCGTCGAGATCGGCCATGACCTGGGGGTCGGGGACCTTGGAGACGACCTTGCTGATGACGTCCTGGATGTTCTCCATCTTGGAGACGTCCCCCTGCCGGGCGTACAACTCGGGGGCGACGGCCAGGTAGCCGAGCTTGGCGAAGCGACGGACGACGTCCTTGATGTGCTCGTGAACGCCGAAGATTTCCTGAACGACCAGGACGACCGGGAACGGGCCCCCCTTGGCGGGCTGAGCGCGATAGGCCGGAATCTCGCCGTCGGCGGTGGGGATCTTGACCTCACCGGCGGTTAGGCCTTCGGCGTCGGTGGTGATGGTCGCGGCCGAGACGGGTCGGACCGCCAGGGCGAATCCGGCGGCCAGCGATGTGACGGCGAACCCTCGACGCGAGAGGTCGCTGGTCGTCGTCGAGGTTCCCTGCGACTGGTCGAACATGCGGGCCTCTGGTTCATGAAAGGACGGGCGGCAGGAGAGTCTTCCGGTAAGGTCTAAAGAAGGGTCAGGCCCGACGCAAGGCCCCGCCCGTCGAGAAAAGGGTTCGGCGGCTCCTCCGACGTCCGGGCCCTCGACGGCGGGACCAGCGCCCGGGTGCTTCCTGGCGGATGTTCACTGCGGGTGAAACGCTCCCGATCCCTTCGAGGACGGCGGCAAGTGGCTTCTTTTCAACAGGATCTCCTCCGCCTCCCGGTTCCTCCGCTTCGCCTCCGCCTCGGCCTGTCTTGCCTGCTCATAACGCAAGGGGTCTTGCTCCGGGGTCGGGGACATCGGCGGCGCCGCGGCGGGAGGGCCGCAACCGCCCGAGGCTCCAAAAGTCAGGCAGGTTGCCCCCAGAAAGAGCGACCTCGCCGAAGCGGGCATCCTCATGACGGACCCTTTCAATAGGCGTCGGACGAGAGAACCTCACCGGCGGCGACGCTCGAGAGACCCGTGTAGACCTGCGGATTGATCGAATTCTTGATTGTTCGGACGCTGCCGTCGCAGACTGCGAACTGGACGATGCCGGGGTGGGCGCCGCGGAAGTTGGGCACTCGCTGGCCCCCGGTCGAGGGCCACGCCCCCGGGCTCGACTCGTAGGCCCAAACGTCGTCGGTCTCCGTGACGCCCCCGCAGTCGTTCGGTCCGTAGAAGGCCCCGTTGGCGTCGGTCGTCTTGGCAACCAGGCCGCCGACGAACGTGCCACCGCCCGCCGCCGGGTGGGACCGGCCGTACGCCTGGAACATCAAGTTGTCGTAATAAACGGCGCTGTAGGCGTTGTCCCTGGCGAACTGGGCCGTGGTCACGCACACCCTCCCGCGTCCGCCGATGCCTCCTTCGGCAATGAGCTTGTTCCTCGCGTTGCCCCCCACGGCCTCGCCCAAGAGAAATGTTTGGGACAGTCCATCGAGGATCTCGGCGAATCGCGTCGCCGTGTTGAAGCCGAACGGGCCCCGACGCGCGGCGGAGAAGTAGGGCGGCGTGGCATAATTGTCGGCCCCGCCGTTGAAGAGGTAATCGGTCACCGCGCCCCTGGCGACCGTGAGGGTGACCGGGCTGTCGAACTGGTAGCCCGCCTCGCTCGTGTCGCGGCCGGCGGAGGGGCAGACGAATATCCCGATCTGGTTCTGAAACGTCGTCGTGTTCTGGGGGAATGACCAGCCGTACCACGAACCGTAAGGCGGAACAGGGCTGCCAGAGTGGAAATTGGTGGCGTTGAAGGCATTCCCCTGTTCGAGATACGGAAGCATCATGTGATAGCCAGTGAAATTCATATAGCAAATGCCAATAAAATAGCCTCCCCCGGACGGCATGTCTCGAATGCCCTGAGCCACGGCGGGCAGGCAACCATGGCTCCCCTCATAGTTGTGGAGGGCGAGGGCGAGTTGCTTGAGGTTGTTCGTGCACTGCGCCCGGCGGGCCGCCTCGCGGGCCGCCTGCGCCGCCGGCAGGAGGAGTCCGATCAAGACACCAATGATCGCGATCACCACCAGCAGTTCAATCAGCGTAAAACCATGTCGGATACGTGTGTGCATGCGATTTGACCTTATAGGGGGTGCGGAATTCTCGAACGTCCTGGGTGATCGGATCCAGCCTCAAACCAATCGGGCCGGTCCCAGGAGCGTTTTTCGGAAACAGACTCTCGATCCTGCCCAGGAACAGCCCGCGTCGCTCGCTGCGCGGCCCTTCCGCCACGCCATCGAGAAGGGTCCGCGTCCCGACGACCCAATCGCCGGAATGCGAACCCTCCTCGGTGGACGCGACGTTCGTCAAACCCCGGAACGCGTGAGCGCGTCGGGCCGCATGGCCATGCGCCGACGACGCAGGCCCCGCCAGCCCGCCAGGCCGATCAGGCCGAGCGAGATCGTGGCGATCGACGTCGGCTCGGGGACGGGGCTAAGGCTCGCGAGCGTGTCAACCCGGTAGGCGATCTGCGAGCTCGACGTCTCGTTCGGAGTGAAATTCAGCGTATAACTCGCCGAGTTCCCGGCCACCAGCCAGTTGACCGTATAAACATAGTCCCCGCCGCCGAATCCGCTTCCACTCGAACCGATGTCGACGGCGGTGACGGAGTTGGGCGCGATTGTCGACCCGGCCGAACCGGCGGCGAGGGTGAAGGTGCTCGGATCGATCGGACTGCCAATCACCTCAACCTGAAGCACGACCGCCGTCTGGTAGGAGTCGCCCTTGTTGAAGTTGGGCACGCCGATCTCGGGGTGGACCACCCCGCTGAAGGAGTAGATGTGTTTGCCGGCCATGAAGGCTCCGTCGGTCGCCGCCGTGGAATCAAAGGCGTTGGCTGCCCCGTTGACGTTGTTCGCCGACGTCGGATGGTTCGGTCCTCCCGGGGTGGTGAACCCGTTCCACAGTTGAGAGGTCGTGTTCGCCTGTCCGTAAAAGGCCGGATCGACAAAGGCGGCGTGAGCCGAGCCGGTCGCCAGCACGGCGGCCACGGCCGCGATCAGAACGAGCGGGCGGACCGTCCAGAAACTCATCTTCAGGCGCATTTCCATCACTCACTCTTTCCGTCACGGGCGAGGTTCGCCTCGCCCTTCGCGATCGGCATGACGCGGGGACCACGCGTTCGATACCGGTGTTTCGTCTCTCAAAGGTTCGCGGACGCCAGGGCCATCTCCGCCTCGCTCCCGGCATCGACCGGTTGGGCGTTGCCCCTGGCGAGGAAACTCTCGGTCGCTGTCCGCAAACCGCCGCGGCAGGGCAGGACGCGGGACTCGAGGTCGCCGAGCCATTCGCGGCCGAACGTCCCACCAGGGAAACGCGGAGCCAGGCCGCGGGCGCCGAAACGAGACGGTACGGCTAACCCTTAGGGGGGAAGACCCATCGTCTGGGTCGGCGAGGTCAAGCAAATCGCCCAGGCCGTCCTCTCGCGTTCCACGAGTCGTTGGCCTTGAGACGAACCGACTCCAAACACGGCGACTCTTCCTGGACGAGGCACGGCCGAGGGACCAGCAGCGACCGAAGCCAAATTCGTTGATACTGAGATTCAGTCTCAATGGAGGGTTAGGTTACGGATTCTTCAGCGAGTCCGTCAAGAGAGGCCTCAGGAAAATCGGCGCGTTTCGCCAGTCCATATCCGATCTCTCTGGTAGGCCACGTGTTGGGGTTCTCTCGCCTTGATCCCTTCCCATCTTGACCCCTGTCCTCGACGTAGAGAAGATGGGCCAGGGCTGGGAGGATTCGCCTTGGGACGCCTGTTCGCCGGAACCCCCTGGGACCGGCCCCCCACCTGCGAGCGCTGTGGAAAGGTTGAAGCCGAGTGCGCCTGCCCTCCGCCGACCGTTGCCCCGGTTTTCCTCGAACCCGCTCAACAGTCGCCCCGCCTGCGACTGGAGAAGCGGCCCAAGGGGAAGGTGGTCACGGTGGTGGCGAACCTTGATCCCGTCGGGACCGACTTCGCCGCGCTGGCCGCGACCCTGAAGACCCGTTGTGGCTCGGGCGGGACCGTCAAGGACGCGCGGATCGAGATCCAGGGGGATCACCTCGCCACGGTCGAGGCTGTCCTGCTGGGGCTCGGCTACAAGACCAAGCGCGGCTAGCCGCCGTTGCGGCGGCCTGTCGGGAAGCCGAGCGCGGCGACCCTTGCACAGACCGCCGAGACTTCGGCCATCGCCCCCATCCCCACGTCCCCGCAGGCCAGTCGCTTGGACTGGGGCGGGATGAGAACGAGCCCGGGGGCATGGACCTCGAAGATCGCCGGGGCTTCGTCCAGGGACCAGCGATGGGAAGGACCGCCGTCGCCTCGATCCTCCAGCAAAGTCCGCAGGGTTCGGAGGGTGACCGGGCTCTCCCACATCAAGGTGTTCATCGCCGGGGCGAGGACGACCGGTTTGGCGAAGTCCCAGGCCCGGAACAGGCTCGTCAGCAGGTTGTCGGCCAGACCCAACGCGAACTTGGCCAGGGTGTTGGCGTCGAGCGGGGCGACGACCAGGGCGTCGGCCCAGCCCCTCAAGGCGATGTGGAGTATGGGCGAGTCACGCTCGTAAACGCCGCTGGCCCATTCGTCGCGGTCGCGAAAGACCGGGCCGCCCTCGGCGTCGGGTGGGCCGAGGGCGTTGGCGTCGAAGAAGTGGAGCGACGGCTCAGTGGCGACGACCCGGACCGCGTGGCCCAGGTCGCGAAGCCCGTCGTACAGCGACGGGACGCGGATGCTGGCGACCGAGCCGGTCACGCCGAGGACGAGGTGAGCCATCGGGGAGACTCGGGCGGGTCGCTCGGGCTCAGCGCTGGTCGGCCGAAAGGGGGGCAACCGCGTCATTCAGGGCGTCGGTCAGGCCATTCCAGAGCGATTCCTGGAGCTGGGCGTACTGACGGCGAGTCAGCATCAGCCGCTCGTGGGCCCGGGTCGCCACCATGCCGACGATGGCCCGGAGGTCGGTCTCCAGCAGCCCTTCGAGATCCTCGAATTCGGCCGGCAGGGCAAGAGTGGAAAAGGCCGTGTCGCGTTCGCAAGTAGCCATCAGACCCTCCTTGGCTGGGCAAGTTGCGTCGAAACGAGTTCCTCTCGATTCGAGAAGAACCTAGTCGACGGGAGTGGCCCAGTCAAGTCTCTGGGAACTTCCCGGGCCGCAAGGCGTCGCATCATGACTGTCATACGCCCAGGTCTTGTGCAAGTGACGCGCCGAGGTTTGGATCTGTCCACAAGATCCAGCCGGGCAACGAAATAAAAATTCGTCATACAAAGGTTGGAGACGGAAGGTCGGGCGGGGCTGCCCAGAATCGGGGCAGGAGAGGGGTTGGTGGGTTCAGAACCAGGAAGGTTCCGGTTCATTCTTGGCACCGGGTCCGAGAACTTCTCTCACGAGTTCCACGAGCCTTGGCCCATCAATCAGCTCGATCGGGTGGGTTGCCACGAACTTCTCCGCGGCGAGGGTGAAGGTCCTCGTGGTGACGAAGAACCCCTTGTGACTGTGGGTGTGGTGGACCGTCCCCAGGAACTTCTGCAACTCGGGCGATCCCACGACCCCCCGCGTGTGGTACTTGCATTGTACGACGCCAATCAACGTCTCCTTGCGGACGCTGAGGTCGGCCCCCTCGTCGCCGCTGCCGCCGACCCGTCGGACCTCGTAGCCCAGGGCCTCGAACAACTCGGCGACGAATTCCTCGAATCCCTCGGGTGTCAGCGAGCCGAGCTGCGAGAGCTTTTGCTCGGCGTTGCGGGCTTGCCGTCGCAGGCGCTCGGCGTGGTCGCGCCCCTGGATGACAGTCTCGCGGACCGCCTGGCAACGCGACTCGAACGCGGGTCGGGCGGCCTCGTCCTGACGCTCGACGAACCGATCCACCTTGTACAGGGCGTTGCGAATGGTGTTGTCCAGCCGGGCTCGTTCGGCGCGGGTGAGCTGGTTCTCGTAGCGGCGGTAGACAGCGTATTCCAGGTGCTCGATCGCCCCCTCGAATTCCGGGGCGTCGCGGATCGTCGGCGACTCCTCCTGGTACGCGGTGGCCTTCCACAGGAGGCCCTGGGTGTTCCCGACGGACCGGGTGGGCACGCTTTCGTTGGCTCGACCGTTCAGCCAGTCCAGCAAGATCGAAGCGCACTGGGGACCGAGGCATTCCATGAAGGCGGGTCGTCCCTGGGGATCGTTTCGCCCGCGGAGCGCGGGGAAGAGGGAAGGCGGAGTCGGGGAGGCGGGCGGGCCAATTCAGGATCGCCGAGCGGTCGAAGCTCCGCAAGCGAAATTCCGGAAACCTCGCGAACCGAACCGAGCCGATCCGATCCGATGGGTTCGCGAGCACTCAGGCCGGGTGCGTGGCGGGGGGCGAGCCGCGGAGGCGTCGCAACTGATCCCGGAGTCGGGCGGCTTCCTCGAAATCCTCCGAGGCGACGGCCCGGCCCAACTGCTCTTCCAGGCGTTCGACGGGTCCCACCGTCCGCTCGCGCTCGACCTGCCGTCGCCAGTCGAGCAGGAATTCCAGTTCCCGGCAGGAGGCGTCGGCCTCTTCGTGGCCATAGTCGCGCAGGAAGGATCGGATGCCCCGGGCTCCTTCGTCGATCCGCTTCAGGGCCTCGCGAGCCTCTCCCGCATCGATCGCCCGCTGCGCCAGGGCTCGGGCGTGCATCATCGTGACGTAGGGACGGTACTGGTCGAACTGGAGGCGGTCGCGGGGGTCGGTCGCGTGGCGAACCACAAAGGCGAACAGTCGGAGGTTGCGGGCCGTGTCGCGGGCCACCAGGTCGTAGCGACCGAGGTGAAACAGGGCCAGGTAGCGGTGGTAATACTGGAACGCCTCGCGGAACAACTCCGCCAGCGTGGTTGCGTCGGGCTCGTAGTCCTCACTCCGCTCCTCGGCGTCGCGAGCCCGGGCCTCGCAAACGTCCAGCACGGTCTCGGCGCCCTCGGGCCGCTGGCCGTCGGGCCGTCCATCGAGTTCCATCTGGAAGAGGCCCAGGTCGAGCCGCACCTGGAGTTTCTCGCGGCCGTCGGCTGAGCGGACGAGGCGAACCTGCATGTCGGCGGGGTCGTGCGGCCAGTCGGCCAAGATCCGCGAGATGTCCTTGCTCACAATAGCGGCCTCGGGTCCCCCCCTCGCCGAAGGCCGGCGGGGTCGTCACTTCCCCAGTGTAGGACCGGCCCGACCGGCGATCAACGGGAGACGCCGCGCGACGCTCCGTCCGAGGCGGAGCGTCGCGCGGCGTCTAGTGGAAAACATGGCGAAACGGCGGCGAACCGAACGGATCGGTAACGATCAGAGTTCGTTGCCGTCGTGAATCATCGGCTCCAGTTCCTTGGTATTGCGCTCGACGGCCAGGACGATCGTGCGCTCCTCAACGCCGTCGGGGCTGGCGGCCACCGCGGGGATGATCTGGCGGCTGTCGGGGAGGCTAAACCTCATGGTGAAGGTGCCGTCGGGGCGGAGGATCACCGGCTCGCCCTGGAGGGTGACGCGGGCGTTGGGCTCGGTGGCGCCATAGACGATCAACTCGGCGTCGAGTTCGAAGTGGAACTTGCCGCCGGCCGAGGGGAGGGCGCCGGTCATCAGTGTCTGCATCGAGAGAGGGTTCATCGAGCGGCCGAATCGCTGCTCGAAGAGGTCGCGGAGGTCGCCGGTCAAGGCCGAGCCCGGCCCTCCGGACTGGTGGTAGATCTTGCGACAGTCGTCGTGGGCGGCGGCCCCCTCGCCGATCGACTCGCTGACGCCGGCCTTGGGGGTGCCGACGACGTTGGAGCGGGCCAGGACGTAGAACTTGCCGCGGCGGGTCAGGTAGCCAATGTCGACCCGGAACGAACGAGGCGGGGCGCTGACGTCCAGATACCAGTTGTTGACGCCGCCGTGAATCTCAACGTCGCGAACGTGACGCTCCCCGGTGCTGGTGGTGTCCTCGCTGGTGACGTCCATGAGGCGGAGGATTGGTTTGGCGCCGTGCCAATCCGCCTCCATGGCGGCCTGGGCGCGGCCCAGGGTCGAGCGGCTCAACTCCCAGTGGACGTGCAGCCAGAAGGGGTCGCGCACCATCGTGACGATGCGGTCCTTGGCGCAAGCGTGGTCCAGGGCACGCGGCGGTGGCAGGGTGGCCAGTGATCGGGACGAGACCGGAATGACCGGACGCCGAGAGCCCGAGGGGGACGAACCGGGAGATTTCGCCGGGACGCGACTGGCGTCGACTTTCTTGGAACCGGGAGGAGGCGGGGCCAGGGCACGGATCAATTGATCCTTGCGCATGGCATGCCACCCGACGATTCCCTGGTCCTTGGCCATGCGGGCCAGGGCCTTTTTGTTACAATCCTTCAGCGTCTCGACGGTCATGCGGGCCACTCCGTCTGCCGCCCAGGTCGCCCGGCCGGGGGCCGCGGCGCTGGCGGTCCAGGGAACGCGAGGTTCATCCGTGAGTGGGCCGATCCAGGGCGCTCCTTGCACCCCAGACAAACGGGTTCGCCCCGTGGACCCCCGATCCCGACGGTCCTGCCTGGCCGATCACGGGGTCCCGAAACACCAAGGGCGGCCATCGCTCCTGTTCAGGAGTGACGCCGCCCCAAGGGTCGGATCGGTCGTGAGCGGACGGGTGCCAGCATGGCAGGTCCCCGTTACGGGAGGGGAATCGGACGCAATGGACGAAGCAACCAGTTGTTGTGTATTACCAGAACTCGCCGTCGTTGTCAATCAAAAATTTTCGACCGTGGCCTCTTGTCGATGCCATTGGAGTGTCCGGGGTGAATTCCCAGTGGGTCCCTCCAGGTTTTCCGCAAATGTTGAATCCCCGGTGAGATAGGACCGCTGGACCGACATTGTGAAAAATTTCTCGAAATCGGCCGCTGGCTGGTTGACACTGCTCCAGGGCGCCGATAAAACGTAGCCGTCCTCTGGACCGGGGCGCGTGCGAGGTCGACCCGGGTCCCGCAAATGACCGGTGGCTCGACCCGACCCATTGGGTGATGGGGCGCGGCCGGGCTGGATCCGAGGGTTCGGCGGTGCGACGACCCGACTCCGGGGACGCGGTGGGCCTTGGCCTGGCGATGGCCCAACGGGGCGTCGTCCTGGCCGCCGAGTTCACCCTACCGGTGGTCGGCGGCCTGTTGCTGGATCGCCGCCTCGGCACCTCCCCGGCGCTGACTCTCCTGGGCGCGGTCCTTGGCTTCGGCGCCGGCATGTGGCATACCTTGAGGCTCTCCCGGCCTAACCCCTCGGACCGAAGCCCTCGGGTGGATCCGAACCGCGAACCCTAGACGAGGCCCAGCGAGCAATGGCGGCAGGATCGGGCCACGGCAGCAACCCCCTCAACCACGTCGTCGACAACGTCTTCCTGGACCTTCCCTGGGGGGAGACGCACCTGCCCCGGCTCCTGGGGGTTCAGGTCACGCGCTTCATGGTCATGGAGCTGGTGGCGGCGGCCCTGCTGCTGGTGATCTTGATCCCGCTGACCCGCCACGTCGCCCGCTACCCGGTCAGCCGGGGCCCGTTCTGGAACGCATTCGAGGCGATGCTCCTGTTCATCCGGGACAACGTCGCGCGTCCGGCGCTGGGGGGCCACGGGGCCGACGGCTACCTGCCGTTCCTGTGGACGATGTTCTTCTTCATCCTGGTCAACAACCTGCTGGGGATGATTCCTGGCGGGGCGTCGGCCACCGCGAACATCAACGTGACCGCGGTGCTGGCCCTGATGACCTTCGGCGTGGTGCTGGCCGCGGGGATCAAGGCGTCCGGCCCGGTCGGCTACTGGGTCAACCTGGTGCCCAAACTCGACGTGCCCCCTTTGCTGAAGGGGCCGCTGTGGGGTCTGCTGTTTTTGATCGAGGTGGTCGGCCTGTTCATTCGCCACCTGGTCCTGGCGGTGCGGCTTTTCGCCAACATGCTGGCCGGCCACATCGTGCTGGCGGTGATTCTGGGGTTCGCCGTGGCGGCCTCGGGTTACTTGAAGCTGGTGGTGGCCCCGGTGAGCGTCCTGGGAGTGGTGGCCCTCAGTTTCCTGGAACTGCTGGTGGCGTTCCTTCAGGCGTACATCTTCGTCTTCCTGGCCGCTTTGTTCATTGGATCGGCGGCCCACCCGGAACACTGATTCGATTCACCTTGAGAGTTGGCCGGCCCCGTCGGCGCGGGCCGGTCGTGAGGTTGTTGGAAAGGGGTGGGGGCTCAGGGCCCTCGCCCGCCGAGTGGGCCGCCCCGGCCCGGTTCGGCACCGCTCGACCCCCCCGCCTCGCCTCGACGCGGGCAGTCGTCTTCCTTTAGGAGTGATGGGTCCGATGAAAGCCTTGAAGACCGCCGCCCTCGCCGTCGCCCTGCTGCTGCTGGCGCACGCCCCGAGCTTCGCCCAGGCGACCGCCACCACCACCCCCGCCGGAGACGCGGTGGTTGCCGCCCCGTCCCTGAACTTTCACGCCGTGGGCATCGGCCTGGTGGTCATCGGCGCCGCCGTGGGCATCGGCGGCCTGACCAAGTCGTCGGTCGAGAGCATCGCCCGCCAGCCGGAAGTGACCGACTCGGTCCGCGGCGTCTTGATCCTGGCCGCCGCGCTGATCGAAGGCGTGGCGTTCTTCGCGTTGATCATCATCGGCTTCATCCTCCGGCAGTGAACGATCGTCGTGTCCGGGCCGGCGACGCTCCTCCGACCTTTTCGGGACGGACGGACGCCCGTCGCCGGCCGGGCCCTGACCCGATTCCGGCGCCCTGGCCTTGATTGAATTCCGAAAGACAGCCCCCAGAGGTCGCGACCCATGTCCCGCCGGTTTTCCCTGGCCCTCGGCCTGCTCGTCCTGGGCCTGATCGCCAATCGCTCGATCGCCCAGGCCGGGGCCGAGCCCCCGATTCACCCCACGCCCGCGGCCGTCGCGGCCATTGACGAGGCCAAGGCCGAGGGGCACGCCGAGGCCGATTCGGCCCACCACCCCGCCGAAACCGCCTCGCCGAATATCCTGGCGCTGGATTTCCCCCTGGCGATCTGGTCGGTCATCGTCTTCGTGGTCTTGCTGGCGACCCTGTCGAAGTTCGCCTGGAAGCCGTTGATGACGGCGCTCCACCACCGGGAGGAGCACCTGGAACACACCCTGTCCGAGACCCAGAAGGCCCGCTCCGACGCCGAACGCTTGCTGGCCGACCACCGGGCCCAGCTGGCCCAGGCCGCCGACCAGGTCCGGGCGCTGCTGGAACAGGGCCGCCGAGACGCCGAGGCCTCCTCGGCCGAGATCGTCCGCAAGGCCCGCGAGGAGGCTGATGCCTCCCGAGAACGGGCCAAGCGGGAAATTGGATCGGCCCGTGACCAGGCTCTCCAGGAAGTCTGGGACCAGGCCGCCGACCTGGCCGTCTCGGTCGCCGGCAAGGTTCTGGAGCGTGACCTGGGCGAGGACGACCGCCGACGGATGGTGGACTCGGCCCTGAACGCCCTGCCGACCAAGCCGGCGGTCGCCATCCAGGGGCACGGCGAGGGGGCCTCGGCATGAGCTCCGCCAGCCCCGAGGCGACCGCCACCGACCCGTCGCGGGGGGAAGAGACCTCCGTCGCCGCCGGCAACTACGCCGATGCGTTCCTCAACCTCATTGGCGCGGGCGATTCGGCCGACGCGGCTCTGAACGACCTGGAGTCGGTCGGCCGGGAGATCCTCGACCCCCACCCCGAGTTCGCCCACCTCCTGCTGGGTCCTGGCGTCAGCGTGGTCGAGAAGGACCGGATGCTGGTCCGGACCCTGGAAGGACAGGTCGACTCGACCGTCCTGAAGTTCCTCCGGGTCCTGAACCGTCGCAACCGGCTCGACCTGCTGGGGCCGATCACCCGGCTGTGCCGGACCCGCTGGGACCGCCGCCAGGGGCGCTGGCCGGTGACGGTTCGGTCGGCCTCGCCGCTGGATGATTCGCAACGGGAGGCCGTGGTCGCCCGGGTGGCGAAGCTCATCGGCGGCACGCCAGTGCTTCGCCAGGAGGTCGACCCGACCTTGATCGGCGGCCTGGTGATCCAGGTTGGCGACGACGTTTATGACGCCTCGGTCCGCAACCGCTTGCAGCAAATGCGGCGGCGGATCGTCGCGTCCAAGTCGGCGGGGCCGTCGGGCCGCCGCGACCTGTTCGAGGCCTGAGGCTTTTGAGCCGTTTCTCCCTCCCCCCGACCCACGCGACCGGACCGGGTGCCCCGCATCGTCGCCCCGCCCAGTCGTGACGCGAACGCCCCCGAGCGAGAGACCAACATGGCGAAGTTCCGAGCCGACGAGATCACCAGGGTTATTCAGGAGGAGATCCAGCAGTTCCGCGCCGAGGTCACCAAGACCGAGGTCGGCCGGGTGCTGGAGGTCGGCGACGGCATCGCTCGGGTGCATGGGCTCTCGGGGGTGATGTCGGGCGAGATGGTTGCCTTCGCCAACGGCGTCCGCGGCCTGGCGTTCAACCTGGAAGAGTCGTCCGTCGGCGTCATCATCCTGGGCGACTACAAGCACATCCAGGAAGGCGAGGCCGTCACCGCCACCGGAGAACTCCTCCGAGTGCCGGTCGGCGAGGCGATGGTCGGTCGGGTCGTCAACGCCCTGGGCGAGCCGATCGACAACATGGGGCCGATCAACACACCGCATTCCCGGCTGGTTGAATCCGCTGCGCCCGGCATCGTTGACCGTCAGCCGGTCGACGAGCCGATGCAGACCGGCGTCAAGTCGATCGACGCGATGACCCCCGTCGGCCGGGGCCAGCGCGAACTCATCATCGGCGACCGCAAGACGGGCAAGTCGGCCATCGCCATCGACGCGATCCTGAACCAGAAGGGTCAGGGCGTCATCTGTGTGTACGTCGCCGTCGCCCAGAAGGAATCCACCACCGCCGCGCTCGTCGAGGTTCTGCGGGCTCGCGGGGCGATGGACTACACGATCGTCGTGGCCTCCGGCGCCAGCGACCCGGCCCCCTTGCAGTATCTGGCCCCCTACGCCGGCACGGCGATGGCCGAGTACTTCATGTACGAGAAGGGCGGGGCGACACTCTGCGTCTACGACGACCTGTCCAAGCAGGCCGTCGCCTACCGAGAACTGTCACTACTGCTGAGGCGCCCGCCGGGTCGCGAGGCGTACCCCGGCGACGTCTTCTTCGCCCACTCCCGCCTCCTGGAGCGGTCGGCCAAGCTCGCCAACAAGTACGTCATCGTCCCCAGCGACGCCCCGACCGACGACCCGTCGAACCCCGTCACCGAAACCTGGGGCGTCAACCAGAAGGTCTACACCGGCGTCCCTGGCAAGGAGGAAGCCGACCACGACCTGAAGGCCCACTATGCCCAGGGGCACAAGGTCGTCAAGACGGCCAAGTCGGGTGGGTCACTGACGGCCCTGCCGATCATTGAGACCTTGGAAGGGGAGGTCTCGGCCTACATCCCCACCAACGTCATCTCGATCACCGACGGCCAGATTTACCTCCAGCCCGACCTGTTCTTCGCCGGCATCCGCCCGGCCATCGACGTCGGCATCAGCGTTTCCCGCGTCGGCAGCAAGGCCCAGGTTCCGGCCATGAAGAAGGTATCCGGCGGGCTCAAGCTCGACCTGGCCGCCTTCCGGGAACTCGAAGCCTTCGCCCAGCTTGGCACCGAACTGGACAAGGCGACCCAGCGACAGCTGGACCGCGGCTACCGGATGGTGGAGTTGCTCAAGCAGCCCCAGTTCCACCCGCTCGACGTGACCGACCAGGTGCTCGGCCTGTTCGCCGGCTCCGAGGGGTATCTCGACGACGTGCCGATCAAGGAAGTCCAGCACTGGGAGACGGAATTTCTCCGCTTCATGAAGGAGCGTCGCTCCGACGTTCGCGATGAGCTGGCGAAGTCTCGCAAGCTGACCGACGAACTGGTCCCCAAGCTCAAGGGGGCCCTGGACGAGTTCAAGACGCAGTTCCACCCGACCTCGGAGGCGTCGACCGCCGACAAGCCCGAGAGCGCCGCGCTGGTTGGCGCGGAGGTCTAACCTCTCACGTTCCGGCCGCTGGATCGGGTTCGGGATCGATGTTCGGTCCCGGACCGGATGGCCAGTGGCCCGCCCCGCAATCGCCCTGGTTCCTGGTCCCCGCACCGTCCGTCCGCGGCCCCTGCGAGTTTTTCCGATGGCCAAGGCCCGAGCGATCGTCAAGCGCCGCAAGTCGGTGCAGAACATCCGCAAGATCACCCGGACGATGGAGCTCATCGCCACCGCCCGGTACAAGAAGGCCCAGGATCGCGCCACCGAGGCCGAGACCTACACCCGCAAGATCGCCGAACTCGTCGCCGACCTGGCGGCCACCGGCGCCGAGGTCTCCCACCCCTTGCTGGAAGCCCGCGAGCCGGCCGCCAAGGTCCGCTTCCTGGTTTTGACCAGCAACCGCGGCCTGGCCGGCGGCTACAACGGCAACGTCCTGCGAGCGGCCCTCCGCGCCCAGCAAGATTCGGCCATCGGGCGGGCCCAGGTTGAGGTCGAGGTCGCCGGCAAGCGCGGCATCAACTACCTGAAGTTCCGCGGCAACCCGCCCAACCAGACGTACACCCACTTCGAGGACCGTCCCCAGTTCTCCGAGGTCGAGGTCCTGGCCAACCGCTACATCGCTCAGTACGTCAACGGCGAGATCGACCGCCTCAACGTCGTCTACACCAGGTTCTTCAGCGCCTCCCGTCAGGAAGCGATCGTCGAAACTCTCCTGCCGATGACCGCCGTGGTCGCCTCCAAAACCGACGCGAAGGACCAGAACGCCGAGTCCCGCAAGCCCCGCGTCCCCTACGAGTTCCTGCCCGACGCGGCGAGCATCCTGGAAGAGATCGTCCCGGTCTCGTTCAAGGTCCGCCTGTTCAAGTGCTTCCTCGACGCGGCCGTCAGCGAGCAGATCGCGCGGATGGTCGCGATGAGGGGGGCCACCGAGAACGCCGACGACATGATCAAGAACCTGACCAGGCTTTACAACCGGGCCCGGCAGGCACAAATCACCCGCGAGTTGGCCGAGATCATCGGCGGCGCCGCGGCTCTGGAATGATCCCAACGACTCCCGAGCGGCGAGGGCAACCCGCCGTTTCCTCCCGAATTCTTGATGGACCCCGCGGGGCCTTTCCCGAGGACTTGAGCATGGCGACCGCGACCGCGACCACGACCGGCCGAATCTCCCAGGTGATCGGCTCGACCTTCGACGCCGAGTTCGACGAGGGGCACCTGCCCGAGATCTACAACGCCTTGATCATCGACGGGCAGGAAAAGGGGATCTCGATCCACCTGACCGGCGAGGTCCAGCAGCACCTGGGCGGCAACCGCGTCCGCTGCGTCGCCCTGGGGTCGACCGACGGCCTGGTCCGCGGCATGCCGGTGGTCGACACCGGGGGGCCGGTCAGCGTTCCGGTCGGCAAGGAAACCCTGGGCCGCGTCTTCAACCTGCTAGGGCAGCCGATCGACGGCCGGGGCCCCGTCGCCGCGAAGGAACGCTGGCCAATCCACCGCAACCCGCCGGCCTTCGACCAGCTCTCGCCCAAGACCGAGGTCCTGGAAACCGGCATCAAGGTCGTCGACCTGCTGACTCCGTTCGTGCGAGGCGGCAAGATCGGCCTCTTCGGCGGGGCCGGGCTGGGCAAGACGGTCATCCTTCAAGAGCTGATCGCCCGAATCGCCAGCGTCCACAGCGGCTATTCCGTCTTCGCGGGGGTCGGCGAGCGGACCCGCGAGGGGAACGACCTCTGGCTGGAAATGCAGGAAACCAAGATCGGCACGACGGATAAATCCGTCATCGACAGCACCGTCATGTTCTTCGGTCAGATGAACGAGCCGCCGGGCGCCCGCCTCCGCGTCGCCCTCTCGGCTCTGACCAACGCCGAGTGGTTCCGCGACTCGACCGGGGCCGACACCCTGCTGTTCGTCGACAACATTTTCCGCTTCTCCCAGGCCGGCTCGGAAGTCTCGGCCCTGCTGGGACGCATGCCGTCGAACGTCGGCTACCAGCCGACCCTGGCCACCGAGATGGGGGCCCTGCAAGAGCGCATCACCTCGACCACCAAGGGCGCCATCACGTCGGTCCAGGCCGTGTACGTCCCGGCCGACGACCTGACCGACCCGGCCCCGGCCACCACCTTCGGCTTCCTCGACGCCTTCATCTCCCTGTCTCGCGCGATCTCCGAAAAGGGGATTTACCCGGCCGTCGACCCGCTGGGTTCGTCGTCGCGCATCCTCGACCCGCAGTACGTTGGTCAGGAGCATTACGACGTCGCCCGCCGCGTCCAGACGATCCTCCAGCGCTACCGGGAACTCCGCGACATCATCGCGATCCTCGGCGTCGACGAGCTGTCCGAGGACGACAAGCTGCTGGTCGAGAGGGCCCGCCGCATTGAGGTCTTCCTGTCTCAGCCGTTCGTCGTGGCCGAGGTCTTCACCGGGAAGAAGGGGGAATATACCCCGCTGGCCGAGACGATCCGCTCGTTCCGAGAGATCTGCGACGGCAAGTGGGACCACCTGCCCGTGGGTGCCTTCCGCTACGTCGGCGTTGTCGAGCAGGCTGAGGAACAGGCCAAGAAGATGGCCCGCTGAGTTCATCGACGTGGGGTGGATCGCCCGCAGGAGTCGCGTATGTTGTGCGGCAAAGGCGTGTTGGCCTTGTCGGCCCTCCTCCTTGCGATTCCGGCGTGTTCGGCCGATCCCCCCTCGCCGAAAGCGACCCCGACGCGGATGACCGCGAATGCGTTCCTGGGTGATCGAGCGATCGCGATCCTCGACGACGCCAAGATCGTCGAGGTGTACCGAATCAATCCGATCCAAACGAGCGAACGCAAGGGCGAGTTGATCCAGAACTACCCGATCCTTTCGAGGGGCAAGGATCAGGACGAGCGTTTCGCAAACGCACTTCGCAAAATCCTCCTCGACGCCGCGACTTACAGCTTCGAGCTTTCCAAGGGCTGCATGTTCGAGCCGGGAGTCGCTTTCCGCATCAGAACGCCGGGCGGCACCCTCGAAGTGATCCTCTGTTTCCAGTGCAACGAACTCAACTTTGTCGTCGAGGACGCCCGGGGTGGACGAATCCGCGACAAGATCGAGGATTTCGACAACGCCCGACCCGCCCTCCTGAAACTGGCGAAAACCGCCTTCCCGGACGACCCCGTAATTCAATCGCTGAAAGACTGAGGCAAACCCGATGGCGACCGCGACCGACGAGGTGGGATCGGAAAAAGGCGTGTCCAAGGGCAAGACCCAGGGCGCGTTGCATTGCCTGGTCGTGACCCCCGAGACCACGACCCTCGACGAGGCGGCCGAGTTCGTCGCCCTCCCCCTGATTGACGGTGAGCTCGGCATCCTGCCCGGCCGCGCCCCGTTGATCGGCCGCCTTGGCTTCGGTGAGTTGCGCACCCGCCAGGCCGGGGCGACTCACCGTTACTTCGTCGATGGCGGCTTTGTCCAGGTCCGCGACAATGTCGTGACGGTCTTGACCGGGCGGGCGATTCCCGCCGAGCGCATCGACGCCCAGGCCGCGCAGGCCGAACTGGACAAAGCCCGCGCCCTGCCGGGCTCAACCGCCGCCGCCCAGGCGGAGAAGTCCCGAGCCGTCGACCGGGCTCGCGGGCAACTCCGCGTCGCCTCGGCCACCGCCCACGTCTGATTGGGGAACGATCGCCGGGGCCTCGCCAGCGAGACCCCGGCCCCATCCATTCCGCGTCAGCTTGACCGGGGCCTCAGCAACGTCGGCAGCGACGAGATCAAAGCCGACGACGCCGCCTGGAACTGGGCCTGGTCGGTTCCGGTGGCCGTGCTCGTGCCGTCGGCGATCGAGGCGACCGTCGACTCGAACGTCGAGATGCTGTTGGCCAAAGCCGTGGTCACGGCCTTGCGTCCGTACAGCGACGCGTTGATGTCGGCCTCATACGCATCGGCCTCGGCCGCGGCGGTGGTGTTCACCTGGTCGATCGTGAGCGACGTGGTGGCCGAGGTCGCCAGCGACTGGGCCAGGACGTTCAGGTCGCTCTCAAAGGTGGACGACCGCGCCTTGAGGGCGGCGGGCGTCGTCCCCAGCGGTTTCAGAGGCCCGGAAGTCAGGCCCGCAATCGCCGTTTGACCCAGCGATTCGGCCGTGGTCGTGTCGATCAGCCCAACGGTCTGCTGCTGGCCGATCGAGGTCAACTCCGCGCCAATCTTGGTGCCGCTGAGCTTGATAATCGCGTCCACGTTGGGGTAGCTCGGCAACAGCGCGGTGTCGGTGGCCGAGGCGAAGCTGGTTAGCAGGTCGGTCACTTCGGTTTGAAAACCCGAGGCATCCACCGTCCCGGCCTGAAGGTCGGCGACCGGCCCGTTGGTCAACTGGGTCTGCAAGGCATTCACGAACGCCGAGATGGTCGCCGGCGCGGTGTTCTGGCCGGCCTTCGCTTCCCTCGCGAACGTGGTGATGTCCGGCGCCGAGAAGACCGTCGACGCTAGCAAGGCCCGGCACTCCAAAACCTCGAATCGGCCGCATCGCCGAGACCGGACCCTCGGACCCTGGGTCCGCCGCTGCTCACTCCATAACATCGTTCGCAAACTCCGGGTGCACACTGGTGGAAGAAGTATAACGGGGAGGTCTGGGGGGAATATACCGAAAACGGAGGGGTTCTCCATCAGTAAGGCATACGGTCATCCCGTGCACTGCCTTTCATCCCAGATTCGGAATCTCACTCGATTTACAACGTTTTGGATGTGGGAATATCGCCGAACGAATTCGGTCTGGATCGAGTTCATGAGGTGACGCAGGCGGGCAGTGGCGTGGATTGGACCGCCGTCATAGGATGCGATTCCTCGCGGCCGAACCTCGTTGTCCCCGTTCAGGAGCAGAGCATGCGGCATCCGGCCCGCCTTGGAGTGAGTTTCGCGATCGGCCTGGCGGCCCTGGTTGGAAACGGCTGGGTTGTGGGTCAGGAGCCCGAGAAACCGACTCCGAATGCATTAAAGCCCCAGGATCGCGATCTTCCGTTCTGGCAGCAAATGCACCAACGGTTCCTGGATCGCGGTCATCAGGGCGACATCGGCGTACTGTTCCTGGGTGACTCAATCACTCAGGGCTGGGAAAGCGTCCCGAAAATTTGGGATCGCTATTACGCCCCGCGCAAGGCCGCCAACTTCGGCATCGGCGGCGACCAGACGGGCCACGTCCTCTGGCGGATCGACCACGACGAGTTGAAGGGGATCGACCCCAAGGCGGTCGTCCTGATGATCGGCACCAACAACCTCGGCGGCGACAAGGACGGCGACATCATCGACGGGATCAAGGCCGTGGTGGGTGAGATTCGCGAGGCCCTGCCCCGGACCAAGATCCTGCTGCTGGGCGTGTTCCCCCGCGCCGAGAAGCCCGGCGAAATGCGTGAACGGATCAAGACGATCAACCAGGGGATCGCCGGCCTCGACGATGGCCAGGCGTTGAAGTACCTGGATATTGGCTCGGCGTTCCTGGAGGCCGATGGGACGATTTCCAAGGAAGTCATGCCCGACTTCCTGCACCTTTCCCCGGCGGGCTACCGTCGCTGGGCCGACGCGATCGAGCCGACGCTCTGGAGCCTTGTCGACGAGAAGTGAGTTTGCCGACGGGCCGAGGCCCACGTCGTCGGTTTCACCACATCGCCCGCTCGTCGGCGAACGGATGGGCGGGCTTTTCGGACTTCGGCTCGGGACGGGCCAGTAAGATCGCCTCGGCCAGCCGCAGGTCGGCGGGCGTGGTGATCTTGATGTTCAGCGGCGACCCCTCGACGACCCAGCAACGATGCCCCGTCGCCTCGACCAGCCGGGCGTCGTCGGTCGCCGCGTCACCGACGGCCGCTCGATGCTCGTAGGCCCTCACCAGCAGGTCTCGCCGGAACGCCTGAGGGGTTTGCACGGCGACCAGCCCTTCACGCGGGACGGTCTCGGCGATCCAGCCGTGGGGGTCGACCCGCTTCAACGTATCGGTCACGGGCAGGCCGGGCAGGGCCGCGCCGTGCTCGACGCAGGCTCGGAAGACGGCCTCGATCGTCTCGGCCGGGACGCACGGCCGCGCCGCGTCGTGGACCGCCACATGGTCGCAGGCGGGGTCAACCACCTCCAAGGCCCGAGCGATGGAGTCGGCCCGTTCGGCCCCGCCCTCCACCAGCCGGATGCCGTGGAACGCCAGGTTGGCTCCAAAGCGGGCCTCGACCCCCTCGCGATCCCCGGGCGCCACGGCCAGGATGACCTGGTGGACGTCCTCTCGGGCCAGGAACGGCTCGGCCGCCCTCAGCCAGACAGCGCGTCCGGCCAGCTCGATGAACACCTTCTTGCGGCCCGAGTCGCCGAACCGAGAAGATCGTCCGGCCGCCGGCAAAATCAACGCGAATTTCGCCATCGGCCGACCCCTCGACACCCTGTCCGACCTTGCGAGCCCACCCCCCGGGATTCTGGGCCGACGCCCCCAGCCTGTCAATCGGCCGGACGCCCCAACCCGCGGCCCAGCCCGACGGAGCCACCCCGACGATGACCCATGAGCCCACCCCCGACGAACCGCTCGACGTCCTGCGCCGCGTCTTCGGTCGCCAGGATTTCCGAGAGGGGCAACTCCGGGTCATCCAAACGCTCCTGGAGGGTCGCTCGTCGCTGGCCATCTTCCCGACCGGAGGCGGCAAGAGCCTCTGCTACCAACTCCCCGCCCTGTTGCTGGATGGGCTGACGCTGGTCGTTTCCCCCCTGATTGCTTTGATGAAGGACCAGATCGACGCCCTGACCCGACTGGGCATCCGCGCCTCTCGCCTCGATTCGAGTCTCACCCCTTCGGAATTTCGCCAGGTCATCGCATCGCTGAAGTCAGGGGAGACCAAAATCCTTTACGTTTCTCCAGAGCGTCTGGGGAACGAGCGGACGCTTCGGACGTTAGCATCCGTTTCGATTGCGTTGCTGGCGATCGACGAGGCGCATTGCCTCAGCGAATGGGGGCACAACTTCCGGCCCGACTACCTGCGTCTCCCCGGCCTCGCCCGCAGTTTGAAGGTCGCTCGGGTGCTGGCGCTGACGGCCACGGCCACACCGGGCGTCGCCGACGATGTGGCGAGAGCCTTCGGCATCACCGAGGAAGACGTGGTTCGCACCGATTTCCACCGTCCGAACCTGGATCTCCGCGTCATGCGAACCTCCGCCGACGAGCGGCTGGCCCTTCTGAGAGACCGGATCGCCTCGCGTCCTCGGGGAGCGACGATCGTCTACGTCACGCTCCAGAAGACCGCCGAGGACGTCGCTGCCTTCCTCGCCTCCGAGGGCTTGCCCGCCGAGGCGTATCACGCGGGGCTCGACGCCGAGGTCCGCCACGCGATCCAGGAACGGTTCATGGCTTCGACCGACGCGATCATCGTCGCCACGATCGCCTTCGGCATGGGGATCGACAAGGCCGACATCCGCCACGTTTATCACTTCAACCTGCCCAAAGGGCTGGAAAGTTACGCCCAGGAAATCGGCCGAGCCGGCCGCGACGGGCTCCCCTCGACCTGCGAACTCCTGGCCTGCGCCGACGACGTCGTGACCCTGGAAAACTTCACTTATGGAGACACCCCCACGCCCGAATCCCTCGCCGCGCTGCTGAAAGCGATCGCGGGCCAGGAGCCCACCTTCGACATCTCGATTTACGAACTGGCGGGCGCCTGCGATGTCCGCCCCCTGGTTGTCGAGACCGCTTTGACTTACCTGGAGCTGGACGGCTGGATCGCCGCCACCGGGCCGTTCTTCGTCGAGTACAAGTATCGGGCGTTACGCCCCCAGGATCAGATCGTCTCGGGGTTCGACCCGGCCCGCGCCGAGTTCCTCGGCCAGGTGTTCTCCCAGGCTCGCCAGGGACGGACCTGGTCCACCCTCGACGCCCAGGCCGCGTCGCAAGCCTTGGGCGAGCCCCGAGAGCGCATCCTCGCGGCCCTGAATTACCTGGCCGACCGGGGCGACCTCGACCTCCAGGCCGCCGGCGCCCGCAAGGGGTATCGACGACTCCGCGAAAATCTCGACTCTCCCGCTTTGGTCGAGTCCCTGGCCGAACGGTTCCGGGATCGCGAGGCGGCCGACCTCCGACGTCTGCGCTGGGTCGTCGAATTCGCCGAGTCGCCGGGTTGCCTGACCCGTGGCCTGCTCCAGTACTTCGGCGAGGATCTTTCCGACGACTGCGGCCACTGCGGCCGCTGCCTGGGCGAGCCGGCCGAGCCCTTGCCGCCGCCGACGCTCCCTTCGGCCTTTCGCCAGGCCGGAACCTGGATCGACGAACTCCGAGGAGAACGCTTGCCCGCGCTGGGCACGCCCCGGCAACTGGCCCGGTTCCTCTGCGGGATCAGTTCCCCAGCGGCCAGCCGCGCCCGGCTCGGCGGCCACCGGCGGTTTGGGGCGTTGGCCGGGGTGCCGTTCGCCCAGGTTCTGGAACGGGCCACCGCCTCGGACGTCCCGGTCAGTTCCGGTCGACGCGGAAGCGCTGGTTGAAGGCGACGGCAAGGACGACGACCGTCCCCAGGACGATCCCCTCGATTTGCGAAGGCTCGATCCCCTTGACCACCAGGCCCGTGCCCTGGATCACGATCCGGATCAGGATCAGGCCCAGCACCGTCCCGCGGATCGACCCGACTCCTCCGGAAAGGCTGCAACCGCCGACGACCGCCGCGGTGATGGCGAACAGCTCATAGGTCATGCCCATGCGGCTATCGGCCATGCCGTTATCGCCGGCGAACAAGATCCCCGCGAGCCCCGCGAGCATCCCCGAAGTCGCATAGGCCACCGCCTTGAGCCGCTGCGTCCGCAACCCGCTGAGTCTCGCCGCCGCCTCGTTGCCGCCCAGGGCGTACAGGTGCCGGCCCAGCACCGTCGCCCCCATCACCACGCTGGCCAGCAATGCCACCGAGACGGCCAGGGGGATCGCGTAGCGGTTGTCGTGGCCGAGGAACCGGAACGAGTCCGAGGGCACGTTGATCGTCCGGTTCTTGCTCAGGACAATCGCCACGCTGCGCAGGCCGGCCATCGTCGCCAGGGTCGCGATGAACGGCGGCAGGCGAAACTGGTTAATCATCAACGCGTGGAGCAAGCCAATGGCCATCCCCAGCAGCAAGGTCAGCCCAACCGCCGAGCCCACCAGCCACCAGGGCAACGGTCCCGAGGCGGGCCTCGCCCCCGGCAGCCATTCGGTCAGCAGCCGCGCCGCCACGACGGCCGAAAGCGCCACGACCGATCCCACCGACAGGTCGATCCCCCCCGCGATGATCACCACCGCCGCCCCCACTGCCAGAACTCCGTAGAGCGCCAGCATGTGGTACAGGTTCTTCAGGCTGTGAGCCCCGAAGAAACCATGAGTGGGCTCCAGCAGGTAGATCGCCCCCAGCGCCCCGGCGATCGCGGCCAGCAGACCCCACTCGGGGGCCAGGAAGACCGACCACCAGCGAGGCCCCCCGGGCGAGACGACCAGCCTCGGGGCATTCACGACGACTTCAGGCCCTTGCTCTTCAGCCACGCCTTCATCTCTTCAATGGTAATAACATCCGGCAACGCGGCCTTCACCGGCGAATCGGCCTTGGGGACGATCAGCCGCACGCCGGTATCCCGCGCCTTGCCGTCGGGCAGGATCTCCTTGACCGTCTTCTCGTCCTTCTGCCAGAGCGCCTTCAGCAGTCGAGTGCCGTAATACCCCATGTCATAGGGGTTCTGGCAAATCGCCACGTCGATGTTCCCCTGCTCCAACTGGCTGACGGCCGCCTCGTCAAGGTCGAACGTCGCCACCGTCGCCTTGGCCCGGACGGCCGGCGACTCGTGGACGATCTCGGCGATCGGCACCGCGTTGTACGAATACAGGCCCAGGAACAGGCCAGCGTCGGGGGTCCTCGTCAAAGCGGACTGGACGTTGGACCGCGCCCGGGTCTTCTCGGCGCCATCCTCCCACGACTGCCCCTCCCCCAGGGTGAACTTGGGCCCGGCGCCGGCGAGGAACCCATCGCGACGCTCCCGGGCGTTGGCGGCCTGGAAGGTCGAGACGAACGCGACAACCTTCCCCCCCTTGGGTTTCAGGATGGCCGCCGCCTTGCCGCCGGCCTCCCCTCCCTTGAAGTTGTTCGTGCCGATATAGGCCGATCGCAGGTCGGCATGGTCGGCGGCGATGTCCGAGTCATAGGTGATGACCACCTTGCCGGCCTCCTTCAACTCGCGCATCGCGTCGGCGATCCCGGGAGCGTCGGCCTCCAGGACCGAGACCGCCACGCCATCGAGCCCCGAAAGGCTCATCGCCTCGCGTAACAGATCGACCTGTCCCTGAACCTGGCCGTCGGCATGTCGGAGTTCGACGTCGCAGCCGAACTCCTTGCCGGCATCGTCCATCCCCTTCTCAACCGCGTTCCACCAGTCGGCGATGCTGTTGGTGATGAACAGGAATTTCGGCCGCTTCGTCAACGTGGTGGCGCCGCCCCCGGTCGCCGAGGTGTTCTTGGCGGTCTCCACCTCACCCCCGCCGCAACCGATCAGCGCCCCGCCCAGCAAAACGATCCACGCCCGCCTCATCCACGATCCGCTCACGACAAGTCCCCCCCAGCCGCAACCTCACCGTCGCCGATCGCGTGCCCACTCCACGCCTGGACTGCGAAGGCCCGACCATCGTAAGCGAGCAGGGACCACGAAGAAACGACTCACCCCCACAACCCCAGCGGCATCTTCGCAACAAATGCGGCAGCCCCATCAAAGGCCGATGGACCCCCAACCCACGCCCCGGCCCCGGCATCCGAGACCTTTAGGAAAGTCAGGCTGGATGGATGGTGTGTGTTGTTTTCTTCCCATTTCTACAAACGACATTTGAGAAGGGGCGGTTCAGTTGACAAACTCTCAGGCGGGTCGGTGGGGCGTGGTTCGCAAGATTCGGAAATTATCCGATTCGCGCGTAAGGGATTAGGTATCGGGGGAGTAGCCTTCTTGCGATTCTGGTACGCGGGCTGCATTCTAGATCGCACGCGTAGGTCGCGACGGGTCCGATGTGGGACTCGCGAGCCGCAGCGTGAGAAGTCATCCAGACGCGGGAGCCTCGCCATGTTGGTCCTCAGCAGGAAGCTCGGTGAGAAGATCGTCATCGGCGAAAACATCGTGGTGACGGTCGTGAAGATCGACCGAAACCAGATCCGCATCGGCATCGAAGCCCCCGCCGACGTGCCGGTTTATCGCGAGGAAATTCTTCCCGCCCGGGTCGACGCCGTGGCCCACGCCGCCCTGAGCCGCTGAGACGATTTCTTGAAGGTGGATTCCCTCGTCCGGTCAGAGGGGGTTCGGCCAGACGTGTCGAAGCGATTCTCGCACGCGCCTTGCCGCTGACTCGATGCTGAGACCTGTCAACGAGCGACACTTCCCCATGGGTTCGGCCGTCACCGGTCCGTCGTATCCCTGTCCTCTGAGTCGAAGCAGGAACTCCCGGGTTGTCTCGAACTCGACCACGCCGGCAAGCTCTCGCTCCGCGTCAAGGATGGTGCGCCGATCCTCACGCACCGCCTCGGGCACGTCCGCCAGGTGGATCCAGACGACATCCTCGATGGGGCGACTCCAGCCGACCTCCCAGGGTTCGCCGGCCGCTTGCAGGTGAAAGGTGTCGATGAGCAGTCCCACACCTGGGACCTCTTGTCGAAGGGTGTCCAGCAGTTCGCCAACCGCGTCGGAGCCCAGCCGGGCGTAAAGCGGTTCCAGTGAACCGGTCCTCGACGACTCCACGCCGATGACTTCCAGGCCCAGGCGGGTCCCGGCGGCGTTTAGTACCCTGGCGATCGCGGTCAGCCGCTCGACATGGCGGTCCACCACGGACCGTCGATGATCCGCCAGGTCGATTCCGGGGGGAGCCGGCGGGAGCCCCGGGAGTAGCCAGGTCCCGGTCCGGGTCAGGGCCAGGGTCGCCGCGAGGTCGGCCAGCCGAGGCAGGGCTTCCAGGTCGGCGGCGAACCGCTCGGCGTCCCCCCTCCAGTCGACCGGCAGGGGCCAGGCTCCGCCTCGGAGGCCCAGGTCGTCCATCCGACGCCTCAGGACCAGGGGGTCGGCCCCCGATTCCTGGAGGTCGCGCACCAGCAGGTCAACCCCTGGAAATCCGGCCGAGGCCGCCAGGTCGACCGTGGTTTCGGCGTTGAGGGTCCGGCCGATGGCCCTCGCGTTGAAGCTGGCGTACATGGGCGGGACGTTCCTGATCGCTCAGCCGCCAGCGGCCGTGGCGAGGTCCGACAGGTCGACCGACCCGGACTCGCCGGGTTCTCGGCCCCAGGACCACTCGCGATGGCATTCCCCCGCCGGTAGTTCAGCCGACCACGAGACCTGCGAGGGCAACGACCGGAATGTCGGCGGCGGCCCCTCGCGGTCGGGGGTCCAGGTGCCCAGGTCGGCGAGACCCGGGCAGGTGACGTCGACCAGGAGTTTCGCGGGACGCTCCAGCCGGGTTTCCAACGACAGGGTATAGGCCGCGGTCCCCTCCCGACGGGTCAGCCGATACGAGACCGGGCCGCAGGCCATCGGCCAGTCGAGCCCCACCCGCGCCCAACCCGGCGGCAGGGCCGGCCTGAGCGAGAGGGTCCGGTCGGGCGCGTCGAAGGCCAGCCCCGCCAGGTCAAGCAGGGCTTCCATGAGCATCGCGTGCAACCCCCAAATGCCCTGGTCGGGCCGGGTTGGGTCGCTTCGTCGCGTCCCCTGACGCAACGACAGCCCCAACGGCCCAAGGCGGGCCAGCAGGGCGTCGATCATCGTCAAGGCGCGGGTCCAGTGCGCCCCCTGGCCGGTCTCTCGGCCCAGGGCGATCAGGTAGCGGGCCATCCACAGGCTCGCCAGGCTGGAGGGGTCCTGGCGGTGCGCCTCGCTGGGAGATCGCTGCGGCTGGGGCGTTCCCGGCTGGTCGGACCAGCAGGTCAGGGCGTGGGGGGACCGAGAGGCCGCGTTGTGTCGCAGAATCGCCTCGGCCGAGGCGCGGAGGCGCGGGTCCGAGGCCGGCAACAAGCCCATCGGCATTGCCGGCCCGAGCAGGCTGACGTCGATCGCCCCCGAACGGTCCATCAACGTCTCGGGACGGTCGCTCCAGAGGGCCATCCGGGTCGAGAGGCGGCGGGCGTCGAGGAATCGACCGGACTCGGCGTCGACCAGTCCGGGGCCCGCTTCTCCCGGACGGGAGGTGGGGATGATCCCCTCGTTCCAGATCCGGTCGGCCAGCAATGACCACGCCTCGACCTGCTTGTCGGGCTTGCCCAGGGCCCGGCCCAGGGCGGCCGCCGCCCGCAGGCCCGCCACCGCGCAGGAGTTTCCATAGAGGAAGGCTCCGTAGCGGTTGTCCCAGAGCCCGGCCGAGGAGACCAGGTGCATGTCGTCCAGCCAGCGAAGTCCCGGGTGGCCCGAAACGCCCCCGCAGACCGCCGCGGCCTGCTCGACGCTGGGCCAGCAGCGCTCCACGAAGGCGAGGTCGCCGTCCCGGCGATAATGACGCTCCAGACCCATGGGGAGGATGGCCGACTGGTCGAGGGCGGGGGTTTCCCACTCCGGCCAGCCGTCGATGGTGTACTTCTGGAACCAGTAGGCGAACGGTCGGGTGTGGCCGCGAACCCTGCCCAACCACTCGTAAATCCCCCGGCCGATGTCGGGATGACCGGCGCGATCCAGGGCCTCGGCGGTCCACACGGCGTCTCTCGGCCAGCAATAGGCGTTGAGGCCCCGATCGAAGCCGGCGGCGATCGACCCCCACTTGGCGTCGACGTGCAACGCCGCGGCCAGGGACGAGCGCCTCAGGGCAATGCCGTGTGCGGGGCTGGCGAAGTGCGGCACCGGCAAGGGCTCGACGAAGTCGTCCCAGGTGGCGGCGGTGGCCTGCTCGACGGCGTCGAGGTCGGCGGCGCGGAACCATTCCAGGGCCGGGCGAAGCCAGTGCTCGAACGTCCCCGAGTCGCCCCGCCAGCCAGTGAAGGCGCCACTGATCAGGACGTCGACCGACACCGACCCGCCGGCCGGCAGGGTCAGCCGTCTCATCAAGATCGCCGAGTTCGAGCCGGTCGGCTCGCAGTGCACGTTCCCCCGATCGTCCAGGGCGATGGCGAACTCCACCGTGGCGTCTCGGGCGAGCTTGCGGTTGGCGTGGCCGTGGCCGCGGTTGGTCGCCAGCAAGGTGCGGTCGGAATCCTGCCAGCTCAGGCCCGGCTCGCCGATGCCGCCGTTGACCTCGGCCTGGACGAACAGTCCGAAGACCGCCTCCCGGGTCTCGCCGCCGTCGTTGAAGACCCGGAACCGCTTCAGATACTGGCCGGGAGACTCGGTCCCCCCGGCGGTTGTCGGCAGGTCCGGCCCCTGAGCGACGAAGTCCAGCGCCACTACCCGCAGCGGGCCCCGTCTCGACCGCAACTCGGTCGTCAAGAGGTTGGTGGCCCCCTGGTAATGCTGGAAAGTGTCCCAGTTCAACCGCTCGGAGAACCAGTCGAGCCGACGGCCCGCCGCCAGCCCGCCGACGATGGCGCGGAAGTGCGAACGGCTCTCGGGCAGGTCCCCCTCGGCCGGCCGGACGTCGGAGTGGAGGCCGACGGTCGGGAAGTAGACGTCGTAGGTTGACCCTCGGTCATCGACCTTGGCCGTCATCATCCGGTTGCCGACCAGCCCCTCGGGGGTGCCGGCCATCGGTTCGACGGCGTCGGTCTCGTCCGGGAGGTTTGGGCGGACCGTGGCTTCCTGGAACGGGCTGGTGACGGTCGCCGAGCCGCCCCGACGCGCCGCGGCCCGATAGCGCAGACGAGTGCCGACGGCCTGGGGGGGGATCGGGACGTGCCAGAAACTGTTGACCCCCTTGTTTTCGACCCAGTAGGCGGGCAGGGGGCCCAGCGGCACGTCGTCGACGGCAATCTCCAGCCAGACTTCCTGGTCGGCCTCCACCGGGTGGGTTCCCAGCACCAGGGCCGCCCACTTCCCAGCGCGGACGGGCCCGCCGTGCCTGCCCCTCGCCGCCGATTCAATCCAGGTCGCGACCATCGCCCCTCCGAGTCGGCCCCCACGCGAGGGGCGGACCGAACGATTCTCGGGGTTGCATCCTTGGGCGCCAAGGGCCCCCTTTCCCCCGTCGCCCCTCCTGGCCTCAAGGATGGGCCCTCCCGATCCCGATAATCCCAACAATCGACTGATCCCCCCCGACGCAACCCCCCCCGGCTCCAAGGCCCGGAGCCGAAGCCTTTGGGTTTCCCACTCAACAGAGTGCCGGGTCCCTTTCGACGGCCCGGCGGGGAGGATGCATGGCTCGCGATCACAGTTCCCGGCCCCGCTTTCGACCCGTCACCGATCGCCTCGAATCCCGAACGGTGATGACGGGGGGCGCTGGCTCGGTCTTCGCCGACATCCCGGCCACCATCTCGGCGGCGGGTGCCTCGGTGGCCGTCCCCTTCACCGTCGACCCGGCCCACTTCAAGGCCACCCACGGCTCGATGACCCTGGGTATCGACGTCTCGGGGCAGGGGACCAACGCGGCCACTCCTCGGATCGTGTCCGTCCTGGACGCCAATGGCCACCCCCTGGCGCTCCGTCACTCGACCTATCCGGCGGCCGTCAGCAAGCTCCTCGATGGCAAAACCGTCAGTAGCGCTGTCACGGTGAACCTCAACCTCTCGGGACTTCGCCACGGCAAGGCCGGGCACTTCACCGTCGAGGTCGCCTCTCAGGGGCAAACGACCGGAGGCGTCGGCGTTTCCTTCTTCCTACCCGGCGACGCCGACGGCGATGGGGCCGTGACGTCCCAGGACATCCAGACCATTCAGGCCGACCAGAAACTCGTGGCCGGGAACACCAGGTACGTCCTGGCCGCCGACGCGAACCGGGACGGTCAGATCGACCGGACCGACTTGACGATCGCCCGGCGCAACCTGGGCGTCTCGACCACGGTCAGCCCCACCCTCTCCGGCGCCCCCGACCCGGCCGACGCCGTCGACTCCAAGACCTTGATGACCTCGGTCCAGGCCCTCGGATTCGCCGGAACCGCCACGCCCGGGGCGACCCTGACCGCCACGGCGATCACCGGACAGGCCCCCCCCGCCACCACCACGGCCGGCGCGGATGGGAAGTATCGCCTCGTCCTGAACCTGACACCGGGGGCCAACGCCTTCACCATCACCGAGTCCGACGCCTTCGGCCAGATCAACACGGGCGTCCTTCCCCAGATCCTCTACACTCCCAAGGCTTCGTAAACCGAATTCAGGTCAGCAGCGGGGGCGGCTCGTTGAGAAACTGGTCGTAGCGAGAGCGAACCGCCTCCTCCGCGCCCGCCGGTGGGAGCCAGAACCCTCGCAGGCGGGCCCGCAGGACGAATCCTTTCTCTAGGTCGTGACCGAACAACCCGTGGCGGGTCGTCCAGCCGTCGTCGGAAGTCGATTCGATGCGTCGAGTTGTGTCCTGCGGGTGGGCCCATTCGGCGTAAACCTGGGCCTCTCCGGCCGTGGAGACCAGGCGGGGGCCGACGGCAAGCGGTGGGGCCGTGGTCAGGCCGGTCAGGTTGGGTTCTCGGCCATCATAGGAAAGGCCGGCCGCTCGGGCGTTGGCCGGGACGACGGTTCGCGGGTCCGAGGCATGGGGAAGCGGGCCGGCGGAACTGGCCACGAACACCTCGACCCGCCGGAGTTGCCCGACGGAAAGGGTGTTGACCTGAACTTCCAGGTCAATCCCGTCGGCGTCCCGGGGGCTCCAGGAGGCGCGGACGATCAGGTCATGCCAGCCGGCCGGCCGGTAGGTTGCCTCGACCCGTTGGGCTCGAACGGCCAGGTCGACCAGGGATGCGGCCGAGAGGACACCCGGTTCCCAGCGACCGGGCTCGGCCACGCCCGCCAGGGCCAGCAGTTGGAGAGGCTCGCCCTCGGAGGGGGAGAGGCCGGGACGGTCGGCGTCGGGTCGGAGTGTCCAGGAGCGGCCCGCCCAGTCGATCTCGAAGGCGGAGCCCTGGGTGGCCCAGCGTCGGGTCATCGCGAGTCGCCCCGGTGGCCTGGGCCAACAAAAAACCCCGGCGACCCACCCGAAAGCGTGTCGCCGGGACTGGTACGGAGAAAAGACCGGCGGCGTCGAGGCATTTGGCGGGGTTGGATGAAGGATGATCCCCGACTCCGGCTCCCTGAATCGTAGAGGACACGCCCCGCGAGTCAAGACTGTTGCCGATTCCCCCCGTGAAGGTTCAAGGCGACCCCGGCGACCGGGCGATCGTGGCGATTCGGAAGGTGTGAGGGCCGGGATAGACGCCTCGGGGGACCTGATAGTCGTGGGCTCGCCCATCCTGGGGGTCGATGGTGAACCCCGGTTCCTCGCGGACGACCAGGCGGGTGAGACCGTTCCTCGTCGTCGGCGGTTCGACCCGTTGCAGGGTCCAACCGCGGACCGGCCCGTCCTCGCCGTGGCGAATCAGCAGCGTGCGGCCCGCCAGTGAAGCGGGGTCGGCGAGCGTCTCATCGACGAGGAACACCCCAAGTCCCTCCGGCGTCCCCCGTCGAAGGACCTGGCGAATTGTGCCCCCGAGGGTCGACTCGCGAATCTCCCAGGGGCCGAGGGTCGCGGTGGTTCCGCCGGCCATTGTCAGCCCGTCGCCTCGGGCGCGGACCACCAGGGCGTCGGTCGCCAGGACGTTGCCGTTGGTCAGGGTGACGCTCGTCTTCTTCGCCGGGCTGAGGTGGAACACCAGATGTTCGGGCCCGTCGGCGGTCTCGACCACCAGGGCGATCGTCCCATCGGGCGAGGCGACCCGGCCGACCCGCTTCAAAGGGATGGCGCCGGGGCCTGTCGGCTCGAAGACCGTGACGAACGCCGTGGAGAGAGGGGAGCCATCGGTCGACCGTCGGCGGAGAATCATCGCCGAGCGTCCGGTCGATCCGGCGGAGGCGGCGAGGGGGTTGGGAGTCGTGCCGAGGAACGCGATCTGAGGGGCTTGGGGGAATAGGTGGAGACGCACTCCCGGTCCGTCGGAGGTGGTCAGGTCGGCCACGGTGGGTCCGGCGACCGAGGCGTGGTGGAGTTTGCCGAATTCTCCCATCGCCTGGACGAACCAGCGGCCGTCGTCGGGGCGGATTGAGTGGACGCGGGTGATCGACTTCGGCAGGAGACTCGCGGGGCCGGGGCGAGTCGGTGTCGAAAGCTCCCATTGGACATTCAGGCCCGGGGCCGCGTGGACGAATTGGTCGTGCTGGTTGCCGCCGGAGACCTCGAAGACCGAGACCGCGTAGGACGAGGCTGGACCGGCCGAGGCGACGACCGTGTGGCGATAACGAGTGGTCGTGATTGGGTAGGCACGCGGGTCGTCCAGGCAAGCGACCTGGAAGTCGGGATCGGCGGCGAAGAAGATGCAATTCGAGGCCAGGGATGGTCTTCGGGCGAGGGTGAGGGTTTCTCGCTGGTTGAGGCCGTCCACGGTGACGGTGTTGTGACTGGCGGTGGCGTGCTCGAACCCACCGGGGGAGGAGGGGAGGTCGTCGAGGTCGCCCAGAATCGGCCGACCGCCCACGGCCAGCCGCAGCGAAAGGCGGTTGGAGTGGGGGCGGCCGAGGTCGCCGAAGCCTCGTAGGTCGATCACCAGACGTCCGGCGTCGCGTCCCAGCGCCAGGCGGGCCCGCGCCGCCCCGCCGAGCAGACCCGGGCCCTCGGCCGGAGGGGCCGTCGGGTTGGGAAGGGTGGGGTCGGGCCAGGAGGCGAGCGTCACTCCGTCGCCATTGGCGACAGGCTTGCGGGGTGGGTCGAGCGTTCGCGCGAGGTGGAAGATGGGGGGAGGGGGAGGGGTGCCTGGTAAAAGCTTCGCCAGCCAGCCGTCAAGCTGGGCCACCACGCGTTGATGGGCGGCGAGGTCGGCTCCCCTCCAGAGTCCATCGTGGGTGAACCCGCGTTCGGCGAAGCGTTCCAACTGGCCCATCGCCGAGGCCGTCAAGGCCCGGTCGTCCAGGAGCCTTCCCACCGCCAGCAGCCCTCGGTAGGCCAGGAGGGATTCTTCCTGGAACGGGTCGGGTTGCTTGAGGACGAAGTTCGCCGAGGCGCGAAAGAGGTCGTTCTCGACCTTGGCCCTGGGTCGCGCCTCTCCCAGGTCGCGGCCGACCGCGTCCCAGACCGAGGCGTTACGGACCAGGGCGTAGGCCAGGACCAAATTCAGGGGGACGTCGAGGCAGCCCGACCAGTCCCACTTGGCCGTTCCATACCCCTGGCGATAGGGGGGCGGCAGGTTGGCCGGCTGGAGGATCTTGGAGTGGCCGGGCTGGTCGAAGTGGACGGCGTAGGCGGGGTAAACCTGGGCGAACCGCAGGACCAGGGTGCAAGCGAGCCGGGCGTGGTCGGGCCCGCCGGGGGGTTGGGGCGTTTCTCGAGACTTCAAGGCCGCGTAAAGGGCCGTCTTGGCAAGGAACTCGCGGGCTTCGTAGTCCCGCTTCGCCGCGAGGTAAAGGCGTTCGTCGGGCAGGCGTTGTTGTTCGAGGGGGACGCCGTGATAGGGGTAGTGGTGGACGACGTGGCGGAGGACCTCGATGGCGTCCTCGGGGACCTTGCAGTCAGGCCCGGGGGGGCCGACCTTGGCCGGGATCTGGTCGTTGGGGAACGCGGCGTGGCAGCGTCGGCAGGTGACCACGCCCGGGTTCTCGGCCGACCAGGAGAGGGGGTCGTCCTGCTCGGTCGCGTCGCAGGAAGGGCACCGGCAATAGCGCAGGCCCGCCTGCTGGGGAACCAGGGCCGCCAGCGCCTTGGTGTCGAGGCCCGCGACGGCCTTCGCGCCGGCCCCGGCCCAGAATCGGTCCTGCCACTCCCTGGGGAGGGTGAACTGGGTCAGCGGGGCATCGGCCGGAACCTCGGCGGCGTGGATGGAGGCCGTCGCCAGGAGGAATATCCAGACCAGGGGGCCGCTCCGGGGGCGAAGGGGCATCAAGGGGGCTCCATCCTTGGAGGGGTCAGTCACGCCCGGCTGAGTTCGAGGTCGCGCGCCCCGGGCACCAGTCGCCAGAGCTGCACCTGGGCGACGACTTCCCCCTCGGCCAGGCTGAGCCGGTCGCGGCGGTCACGGGCGTCGGTCAGGACCGCGTCTCGGTGGGCCTCGCAGGCGAGTCCGTAGTTCTTGAGTTCGCGGCGGGTCCCGTCGCTCCAGGCCGCCGCGACCTTATAGAGGGCGATCGCCTCGCAATCGGCGGCCGAGCAGGTGGGTCGATAGTAGAAACGCTCGACGTCCATGTCCCTCGCCCCGACAACGGTCCCTTGCCACCGAATCGGACGGAATCCTAACCACTTCCCCCCGTTCCGACAATCGCGTCCCGGGCCGATTCAACCCAGCGGGATGCGCAAGGGGCGAAACCCGACCGCGTCGGCGGCGACGCAGTGATAACGCACGCCATTGACAACCCCCTGGACGGCCCGCGACCACTGACCCTCGATGTGGAGATGCCCGTAGACGCACGCCGAGGCGCCCGCGGCCACGATCCGGGAGACGGCCGGCCCGGGGTGCCCGGCCTCGTCGAATGGCGGATAGTGCCAAAGGACCACCAGGGGCATCCCCGGGGTTCGCAAGGTGGCGGCGTGGGTCAGGGCCCGGTCCAGCGCGGAGAGCTGGCGGTCGGAGGCGGCTCGCTGGTCGGCACTTGCGTCGTCGCTGGGGACGGGGGCGCCGAGCGTGCCGCAGGCGACCAGGCCGTGGGTCTCCAGGGCATCGCCGCCGACGGCCCGGAGCGATCGACGGAGCAGGGGGCGGACCTTCCCCACGGTGTTGAACCAGGCGTCGTGGTTGCCAGCCGAGAGGATCTTGGTGCCCGGCAGGCGGTCGAGCCATTGCAGGTCGGGCTGGACGTCCCGGTGGTTGCGGGCCATCGAGACGTCACCTGGGAGAAGAACGAGGTCGTTGGGGCCGACCGTCTCCCTCCAACGCGTTTCCAGCATTCGGGCGTGGTCTCGCCAGCGGTCGCCGAAGCGGGCGCGGTCGTCGGGCCGGGCGTGGGAGAGGTGGAGGTCGGCGATCGCCCAGAGTTTCATCGGCGTCGGGGTCCCGGTCGGGGTCGATTGCGGAGCGAGGGGGGCTTGTGGCAGGATGGGCAAAACGGGAGCCACTCGGACAGAGAGTGGCCCTCGGATTCTCTCCGCCCACGGACGCCTTCACGGCACGCCAAACTTTTCCTGTCCCACCCCGTCGCCGCCGCCCCCTCACCTTCTGGCGCCGTCACCCCATCCTTCCCCCTTCCGTCGAGGTTCTCGCCCATGAGTTTGCCGCGTTTGCCCCGAGGGCTCGCAGTGGGACTGGCCGCGTTGACATTGGGGCTCATCCTGGTGAGCCCAACCCCCGGCGCCGATCGTAGGCCGTTCGTCAAGCCTGGGACGCCTCGACGGTCTGAGAGAGTGCGCACCTTCGACGTCGAGCATATCCGGGCCGAGTTGACGATCGACCCCTCGGCGGCGACGCTCAAGGGGACCGTGACCCATACCCTCAAGCCGCTGCACCCCAAGCTCTCGGTGGTGACGCTCGATTGTGGGCCCAAGCTCAAGGTCGGCCGGGTATCGCTGGTCGGGGGGCCGGAACTGACCTTCCAGCACGAAGGAGAGAAGCTGGCGATTACCCTGGACCGACCCTACTCGCCGGACGAGTCGCTGTCGCTGGCGGTGGAGTATTCTGGGGCGCCGGAGCGGGGGATGAACTTCATCCCGGCCGACCCGACCCGTCCCGAGATCCGGCCGACGGTTTGGACACAGGGGGAAGCCGAGGAGACCCACGACTGGCTCCCCTGTTATGACGCTCCCAACGACCGCGCCACCAGCGAGATGATCGTGACGGTTCCCAAGGCGTGGACGGTCGTTTCCAACGGGCGGCTGGTGGAGGACCCGGACCCAGGGGGAAACCCGGACGTTTCACTGGTCGATCGACGTGCCGCATTCGAGCTATTTGATCTCGATCGCCGCGGCCGAGTTCGCCCACTTCGCCGACACCTGGAAAACCTTGCCGGTGGATTACTACGTCCCCTCGTCGGTGGATGAAGCGACCGCGAGGCGGACCCTGGGCATGACCCCCCACCTGATCGACTGGTTCGGGCGGGTGATCGGTCGGGAGTACCCTTACGCCAAGTACGCCCAGGTGAGCGTCCCCGAGTTCGCGATGGGGGGGATGGAGAACATCTCGGCGACGACCCTCAATGACCGGATCTTCCGGGACGAGGCGGCGGCCGAGGACGGGGACTCGTTTGACCTGGTCGCCCACGAGCTGGCCCACCAGTGGTTCGGCGACCTCTTGACCTGCCGGGACTGGTCGCACCTGTGGCTCAACGAGGGATTCGCCTCGTACTTCGCCGCCCTGGCCCGAGAAGAGACCGCTGGGGAGGAGACGTTTCGGATCGTCATGGCCCGGACCTTCCAGGGAGTCGTCGGCGGGGACGCCCAGTATCGTCGGCCGATCGTCGAGAACCGCTACGAAAACCCGGACCGGTTGTTCGACTCGGTGGCGTACGGCAAGGGGGCGTGCGTCCTCCATGCCTTGCGGGGCCTGTTGGGGGATGACCTCTGGTGGGCGGGAATTCGCCGCTACGTGAAGGACAACGAGGCGAAGCTGGTGGAAACCGGCGACTTCCGCCGGGCGATGGAGGCGGCCTCGGGCCGGGATCTGGGCTGGTTCTTCGAGCAGTGGACCGTCAAGGCCGGCTACCCGGAGTTGAAGGGGCGCTGGCGGTACGAAGCGGCCGACAAGACGGTGAGGGTGCGCATCGACCAGGTGCAGGCGGTGGATGAGTCGACCCCGCTGTTCCGCCTGCCGACGACTTTGGAGTTGATGGGCGAGAGCGCCTCGGCCACTCGGTCGGTGCCCGTGGTGATCGATGGGACCAGCCAGGAATTCGTGGTGCCGGCCGAGTCGGCCCCCAGGATGGTGAGGGTTGACCCCAAGGGTTGGATTCCGGCGACCTGGGAGTGGGACAAGCCGACGGGGGAGTGGATCTTCCAACTGGAGCATTGCCCGGACGTGCTGGGAAGGATCGAGGCGGCCCGGGCGCTCGGGCGGTTGAAGGATGACGCCGAAGCGAAGGATGCTCTGGCGGCGGCGTGGGCTCGGGAGAAGACCCACGAGGCGAAGGCGGCCATCATCCACCGTCTGGCGGAACTTGGCGAGGCGTCGCGTCTGGGGCTGCTAGCGGCGGCCGGCGACCCCGACCCCCGGGTCAAGGCGGCGGCGCTGGCTGGGCTATCGAGGTTGAAGCGGGAGAAGGTGGCCGAGGATCTGCTCCGAGCGGCCTTCGACGACCCCAAGTCCACCCCGGGGCTACGCAAGGCCGCCTTGAAGGGACTGGTTGGCTGGGATGTGCCGGACCGCCTCGTCCTGCTGAACCGGGCAATGGAGATGAGGTCGTATGAGGACACCCTGGCGGCGACAGCGCTGGGGCTGCTGGCCGACAAGGGAGGGCCCGACGCCCGTCAGGCGGTGGTGCTGGCCGTGCAGCCGGGCCGCGAGGATCACTTGCGGGTCGAGGCGGTCCGGGCGCTGGGGAAACTCGCCAGGGATGACGCCGAGTTGCAGGACCTGCTGATCGGCCTGATCGACGACCGCTCGCCCCAGGTGCGCGCCTCGACGTTCGAGGGGCTGGCCCGCCTGAAACTGACCAAGGCGTTGCCCAAGCTCGAAGGGCGGCTGACGAGAGGTCCGCGGATCGACGCCCGCAAGGTGGAGGACGCCATCGCCCGGCTCAAGCCCGAGGCGGCTCCCGCGGGAGAGGCGAAGGAGAAGGAGAAGGAGGCCGAATCGCTCGACCGACAGGCCGAGGAACTGGACCTTCGCGCCCGGGAACTGCACAACCAGGCCGAGACAATCCGGCTCAAGGCGAGACGGGCGAAGCTCGCTCCGGCAAGCTGAGAGGTCGCGGGGAGGGCGACCGGCTCCGGGAAATCCTGTCAAGCGGCGACTGCCCAGGCCAACTCCCGGGCAGCCGCGCGTGGGCCCGTCTGGCCAGGAGGCATCCTCGGGAACGGGACCGGTCGGCGCCCCGGGCTCATCGTGGTGCGACTGGCTTCTCGGATTCCCGTCGGTATTCCATCATTGCGGCGGGTGGCCGGGATCTCGTCTTCGAGACCCCAGTTGTCGCCTAGCCGGACCGGGGTCTCGAAGACGAGACCCCAGCCACCCCAACATGCGATTCTTCTCGAAATGGATGGATTGTTGTTGCCTTTCTCCTCAGGACACCGCCGAGGGTCGCGAACACGAGGACGAAGGCCGGTTGGCGGTTCGGCTCATGATCCTAAATTTCCTCGCAACTCTCGTCTCGTCGCGGCTTCGCGTTGGAATACTGGACCGACGGGTGGGAGCGCGTCAGCGTTTCTTGCCACGCAAGGCCGCCAGCCGCTGGGCCGCGAAATTCGCCTGCGGGCTTCCGGCGTACTGCTTGACGATTCGCTCATAGGTCGCGGCCGCATCGGCCGTCTTGCGGGCCGCCTCCTGACGCTGGGCCGTCGCCAATTCCATGCCGGCCTTCGCGACCGGATCGGGAGCGAGTGACGCAGACCCATCAGCAGGGGACCGCTGCGCCGGTTCGCAGCCGCCGAGGGCGCAGGGAAGTCCCAACGCCAGGGCGGCCATCAATGTTGTGTTCCGCATCGGCGAGGTTTCCTGGGGTCCGGGGGGGGAGGGAGGGAGCGAATGGTCAGTAAGCATTCGCCGAGAGGACCTCGCTACCCCCGCGGGTGGACAACGCCCGCCATGTGGCCTGATCCACCGAATCCTTGACGAACTGGACGTGACCGTCGCAGAACAAGGCATTGATGCCGCCCGGATGGAGGCTTCGGGCCGCCTTCCAGCCTGGCATGTGGTAGTTTCCCCCCTCGCAATCGGCCAGCCGCTTTGAATTTGGCGTCAGATAGTGGTTGAACAGGACGTTGCGGTAGTCGCCCCAATACCACTGGGAACCCTTGGGCAAGTCTCCCAATTCGGGCCGCCTGGCAGGCCGATTCCGTCAGCGATGTGGCGGAGGTGAACGTCAGGCGCCGCGCGAGGATGACCGAGCCGGGGCCCGAGCCATTGCCAAGGAGGCTTTCCGACGCGGCCACCGTCCCGCTCGTGCCGTCGGTGATCGTGGCGAAGGATTGCGGTTGGTCGCGGACGAACGCACCGTTGGACCCCGTCACCGATCCCACCCCGACGGTGAAGTCTCCTGTTGCTCCCGAGCTGACGATGCCGTCCCCAGTGCAAAAGACATAGTTGGTCGGGCCCGAATTCGGGTCGGGTGCCGGTTCGCCGTCGCTGGGGCAGAGGAACAGCGAGACGGTCGTCCGCATGACGGTCAGGTTCGCGGGATAGATCGCGTAGCCTCCCGCCGGCCCAGCGGCGAACGGCCAATCGAAGTTCGCGGCGTTATAGACGTTGGTCTGCTCCAGGTAGGGCGTCATCTGGGCCAGGGGCGACCAGCAGTAGTGGAATGGAGCGCTCTCCGTCGGGCCCGACGTCGGAGCATTGGGGTTGTAAAGGAAGCCGACCGGGAGTGTCGTATTGGAGAAGGCATAGTTGTGCATGGCGATGCCGAGTTGCTTGAGGTTGTTGGTGCACTGGGCACGGCGAGCCGCCTCGCGAGCCGCCTGGACGGCGGGAAGGAGCAGACCGATCAGGACGCCGATGATGGCGATCACTACCAGCAGTTCAATCAGTGTGAAGGCTCGACGTCGGAGCATTCGGAAATCTCCCAAAAACATACGTGTGCATGGAACGGCATGGACCTTGCCGCCCGGTTGGCGAAGGTACGCATGACACGAGGTTTCGCTTGACAACCGGCGTGGCGACTCCCGCGGCGGCATCAGCCCGCTGGCAAGAGGCACGGTTGTCTTGACGATCGAGGGATCAGCCGCGAGGGGCCAATTCCGGTGGATCGTCGATGCGAGCGAACCGGCGTTCCGGCAGCCCACACGTTGAGGAGAAATCGAAGCGTCGAGGGCTCAACCTCGGCATGGGGAACTCGCACGCGGTCAGCGTGGCGGCTTTGCCGATCGGGCCGGCCGACGAGACGGGAGGAAGCTCCGAGTTCTGGCAAGGGGCCTTACCCCAGCAGAGACTTGCGCGACGAACCGGATTCCCCGAAGTCGGTACGTCCTTGCCAGCCTCGGCTTTCGGCTTGCTCCGACCGCAGCAGCACGAATCTCCCCGGCAATTCCTCCCGCATCCGCATTGGTGAGCATGCTCGACCGAATCGAAACGCGAGGCCTTCCCAGGCGACGAAGCCATCGAGTCGCTGGTGATGCCCAGGACGAGGACGAGCATCGCCGCCGGCAACAGCCGGTGGAACAACGCAAGCGACAAGGAACGTTGTGAACAGACCTGCAAGAAAATCACTTCTCTTCAAGTTTCAGAGCCAGGAGGTCGTACCGAGAACTGGGTATCATACCGTTGTCAAGCTCCATCCGGTCAAGTGCCAGGGTCGTTTTCTTCTCGATAAGTCGTCGAATCCGCCCTCGATTCGGCGGCAAAGTGAGCGACTCAAGGGGGGACGGTCGACCTGTCCCAAGTGTGAAGGATACGGCCCTGAGGCTGGCGCCGACTCCGATTGTGGCATCGGGCTGGATCGGGTAAGGTTCGCGCGCCGCGAGGGCCGGCCGGGAGGACGTCCCTCCGCCGGCCGGCCCCCGATCTCCCGTTTGCCAAGAGGCCTTGGTGATGAGCGAGCCCGCCCAGTCGGACCCCAGTGGTATGCCGTCGATCGTCCCCCACCTGATGGTCGAAGGTGCCGATCGTGCCATCGCGTTCTATCAAGACGTGTTCGGCGCCGAGTTACTCGGCCGGTTGCCGACGCCCGATGGCCGGGTGCTGCACGCGGCCTTGAAGATCGGCGATGCCCAACTGATGATTTGCGACAATTTCTGCCCATCGGGACGCCACGCCTCGACGAACGGCGCGGGTCTGCCCGCCGTGACGGTCCACCTCAACGTTGCCGACGCCGACGCCACGTTCGCGCAGGCCGTTGCCGCCGGGGCGACCCCGATCATGCCGGTCGATCTGATGATCTGGGGCGACCGTTACGGCAAGTTCGTGGACGTGGTCGGTCAGGAATGGTCGGTGTCGACCCACGTCGAGAACGTTTCCCGGGAGGAGATGGGTCGGCGTGCCTCGGAGATGTTCAACAAAGTGCCGGCGATGGCCTCCTGAGCCCGCGATGGCCACGACGGGACCGGACCCCCACCCCTGGTTCGCGGGCGACCTGGCCGACCCCTGGGTGTCGGCGATCGCCCGCGCCTTGCCCGTGGGTGCGGTGGTGTTGCCGTGCGTCGGGGATTTGCCCGAGAAGTGGCCGGGGGACCTGTCGCCCCGGACGTTGGTGGTGCATCGGGCCACCCTGACCCGGCCCGACGCCGAGCGATTGGCCCGTTGGAAGGCGAGTTGCGGCTTGCCCCCGAAGGTGGTGCTGGCGTGGGGAGCCTACGTCCGGCAACACCAGTGGGACGCTTGGGCGCCGTGGATTGACGTGGCGTTGCCCGAGGCGGTGGCCCCCGAGACGGTCGCCCGGCATCTCGACGGCGCGGGGGGACGGTTGGCGCCTTCGGGGCGGAAGTCGGCGGTGGTCGTGGTGGGGGGGGATGTCGCGGTCCGGGAGACCGTGGCCGACGGGGTGGCCGCGGCGGGATACCCGGTGACGATGGTCCGGACCTGGGCCGAGGCTCCCGAGGGAGTGATGGCCGTCTGGGTCGCGCCGGTGCTCGACGACGACTGGGGCCGGTCGCTATCCATCGCCGCCCGGACGAGGCCGGTGCTGACTTTGCTGGGGTTCGCCGACCGCGCCAACGTGGCCAGGGCTCGGTCCCTGGGAGCGTCGGCCTGCCTGGACCTGCCGTGCGACCCGGCCGACCTGGCGTATGTGTTGGACCGCTGGCACTTCTCGCCGAGGGCCGAGGGGCCGCACGCGGTCCCGCCGACGCCGGTCGGGGCCAGGATGGGGCGGTCTTCGTTGGCCGAACCGCGACGACCGGCCTAGAATGCATCATCCGGCCTCGTCTTGTCGGAGAAACCAACCGGGAAACGAGGATGGGTGCGGGATGGCGGACGGAATCGTGGGCGACGCCCTGACGGTGGGGTCGCTCAAGGACCTGACTCGACAGGTTCAGCGGGTCAAGGGGTTTCCCGAGATCGTCGCCGCCCTGCGCAACGGCCACGGGGCGACGGTGGACGGGGCGTGGGGGTCGGCCGGGCCCCTGGCGGTCGCCGGGTTGGGACTGCATGCGCCGACGATGCTCCTGGCTGTCTTAGCCCATGTCGGCGATGTTGATGATTTTCGCGATGACGTGGCCACGTTCGCCGGGGTTGCCCCCGAGGTCTTCCCCGCCTGGGAACGCCTTCCCAGGGAGTCCGGCGCCGCCGACGAGGTCTTTGGCCGTCGGCTGAGGGTCGTCAAGGGGTGGAACTCCGAGGCGCCCCCGAGGTTCGCGGTCACGACCTTGCAAGCCCTGCTCCAGCCGATCCCCCGGCCCGAGCTTCTGGCCGGCACTTCGAAGGTGGTGCGGGTCGGCGAGTTTTTGCCGGTGGAGGACCTCATCCGCTGGCTGGTCGGGCAGGGGATGGTTCGGGTCGAGGTGGTCGAGGTCGCGGGGGAATTCAGCCTGAGAGGCGGCATCCTCGACATCTTCCCCCAGGATGCCGAGGTTCCCGCCCGCGTCGAGTTCTTCGGCGACGAGGTCGAGTCGATCCGCCCGTTCGACCCCGAAACCCAGCGCTCCCTGGGGCGGCTGGACGCGCTCACGATCACCTCGATCCCATCAATGGAGAACGTCCGCCTCGAAGACCTGGGGCACGCGGCCGATGCCTTGCCGGATGGGACGTGGGTGGCTTTGGTTGAGCCGAACGACCTTCGGGAGGAGGCGCGGAACTACCTGGCCCGCGTCGACGACCCGAGGGGCCTGTTCGCCGTCGACGCGACGATGGCGAAGCTCCTGAAACGACCGTCGATCGCGTTGGCGACTCTTTCGGCCGATTCCCTGGAGGCGACCTGTCACCTGCGGGTCGAGAGCGTCGAGCGATTCTCGGGCGAGGTCGGCAAGGTCAAGGCGGAACTCGATGGGGCCTCGGGCGGCGAGCGGGTGTTGATCGCCTGCCATAACGCCGCGGAGGTCGAGCGTCTGGGGGAGGTCTTCAACGATTCGGAGATCGCCCGGTCGGGACGGCTGCGGCTGACCGAGGGGCGGATTCGCGCTGGGTTCCGCATGGCCGACGCGGGGATTCTGGTTGTTGGCGATCATGAACTGTTCGACCGCGCCGACGTTCGCCGCCCGACCACCCGCCGCCGTTATGAGAGCCGGGCGATTGATAGTTTCCTCGACCTGAACGAGGGAGACTTGGTCGTCCACGTCAACCACGGGATCGCTCTTTATCGAGGGCTCCAGGTGGTCGACAAGGGGGCCGAGCACGGCGAGGAGCAGCTTGTCCTGGAGTTCGCCGAGGGAACCCGGCTGTATGTGCCGATCGCCAAGATCGACCTCGTTCAAAAGTATGTTGGGGGGGGAAAAGCGGCCCCGACGCTGTCGAGGATCGGGTCGTCGGCGTGGGAGAAGCGGAAGAAGCGGGTGGCCGAGGCGGTGGTCGACCTGGCCGCCGAGCTGATCGACATCCAGGCGGCGCGGGCCAGCAAGCCGGGCATCGCCTACCCGGCCGAGGACAGCCATTACCTGGCCGAGTTCGAGGCCGCGTTCCCCTACCAGGAGACGCCCGACCAGCTCGGGGCGATCGAGGCGATCAAGGCCGACATGGCCACTCCCCGGCCGATGGACCGCCTGATCTGCGGAGACGTCGGCTACGGCAAGACCGAGGTCGCCATGAGGGCGGCGTTCAAGACGATCGACGCCGGCAAGCAGGTGGCCGTCCTGGTGCCGACGACCATCCTGGCCGAGCAGCACTGCCGGACCTTCGGCAAACGGATGGCCGAGTTCCCCTTCGTCGTCGAGGCGATCAACCGCTTCCGGCCCAAGTCCGAGATCAAGGACGTCCTGAAACGGACCGCCGCCGGCACGGTTGACGTGCTGATCGGCACCCACCGGATCGTCCAGAAGGATGTGGCGTTCAAGGACCTGGGCCTGGTCATCATCGACGAGGAGCAGCGCTTCGGCGTCGAGGACAAGGAGTGGCTGAAAACCTTGAGGGCCACGGTGGACGTCCTGACCCTCTCGGCCACGCCGATCCCCCGCACCTTGCACATGAGCCTTTTGGGAATCCGCGACATCTCCAACCTGGAAACCCCGCCCCCCGACCGCAAGGCGATCGAGACCCGCATCAGCCGCTGGGATGACGACTTGATCCGCCGAGCGATCAACCGCGAGCTGAACCGCGACGGCCAGGTCTACTTCGTCCACAACCGCGTGATGGACATTCAGACCATTGCCAACCGAGTGCAAAACCTGGTTCCCAACGCTCGAATCCTGATCGGCCACGGTCAGATGACCGGCGAGGCGTTGGAAAAGGCGATGCTGGCGTTCGTCCGCCACGAGGCGGACATTCTGGTGGCCACGACGATCATCGAGTCGGGCCTGGATATCCCCAACGTCAACACCATCTTCATCAACGAATCGGACAAATATGGACTGGCCGACCTGCACCAGTTGCGCGGGAGGGTCGGGCGATACAAGCACCGGGCCTATGCCTATTTATTGCTGGAATCGGACCGGCCGGTGACGCCCAACGCGGTGAAGCGGCTCAAGGCGATCGAGGAGTTCACCGAGCTGGGGGCCGGGTTCAAGATTTCCTTGCGCGATTTGGAAATCCGGGGGGCGGGGAACATCCTGGGGGCCGAGCAGTCGGGGCACATCGAGAGCGTCGGCTACGAGCTTTACTGTGCGTTGCTGGAAAGCGCCGTCCGCAACCTGACGAACAAGCCGGATCGTCCCGCGTTTGACTGCTCGATTGAATTGCCCTGGCGGGCGTACTTACCCAAGGATTATGTCCCTGGACCGAGGGTCAAGGTCGAGCTGTATCGGCGACTGGGCCGTGTGCGCAGCGCCGAGCGGCTGGCCGACTTCCGCCAGGAGTTGCTGGACCGCTTCGGACCCCTGCCGACGCCCGCCGAACACCTGCTGGCCGAGGCCGAGTTGCGCATCCTGGCCGAGCGCTGGCAACTCGGGCGCATCCACCTGGAGGAGGAATACGCCGTCCTGACCTACCGAAGCCCCCGGAGAATCGAGTCGCTGGCCAAGGCCCACCCGTCCCGCGTCCGGTTGGTTGACGAGAAGACGGCGTATGTGCCCCTGGAGGAGAAGAATCCCAGAGCGTCGCGGGTCTCAACGGTCCTTCGGGAGTTGTTGACCCCTCGGGAGGAAGCGAAGCCGGCGGCGGCCCGTCCGGTCGCCAAGCGGCTGCCGAGTCCCCCGCCGCCGACGCCTCCGTCGCCCGCGATTGAGGAAGCGTCATCGGGAAGTCCTCTGGGAAAGCATCGGGCTCGTCGACGGACGGGGACGTCCTGATCTGGGGAAGGAAAACGCTCGCCAGGCGCTTCGGTCTCAGGGAGAAGACCCCACGGGTTTGAGCTCGCTCTTGGGCGGCAAGGTGACGCGAACGTCGAAGGGGCCGGGCGGGGTCGGGGTCGAGAAGGTCGGCTCCTTGGACTGATTGGCGTTACGCAGGCCCAGGGCCCATTCGCCGGGCGGGAGATTGCTGAACCGGAATCGGCCGGCGTCGTCGGTCTTTCCCTCGGCCTCGTAACCGAAGCGAAGTTTGGGCACGAAGACCTGTTGGTGAGCGTAAACCTCCACGCCCGGGATCGGTCGGCCGCTGGCGTCGTCGAGGATGCGACCCTCGAAGACCAGCCCAGCTTCGAGGACGACCTCGATCGGCGGCCCGCCCACGCGGAGGTCGGCGGTCGCGGGCAGATAGCCGCTGATGCGGTCGGCGATGACGCGATAGGTCTGGATCTCGGGGTTCAGGTCGTCGACGCGGAATCGGCCTTCGGCGTCGGTGGCGATCGGCGGGCTCCAACTCGTGCCGACGGTGGGGTGCTCCAACGCAATCGTCAAAGGCGCTTGGGCCATCGGCTGACCTTGAGCGTTGGTGACGCGGCCCGAGGCCGAGGCGGGCGGTTTCATCCGCAAGAAAACGTCGGCGGTGGGATGCGAGGCGTCCAGGGCCAGGGGCGGCATGGCCTGGACATTGTGTCCTCTTGAGGCACTGACGACGTAACGCCCGCCCAGGGGGAGCGGCGAGAGGAAAAATCGTCCTTCGGCGTCCGGGTGGACATTGTTCAGAGAGACCGTTGACCGGGTGACGCCCGGCGGTGGTTCGACGGACCGGACACCCAGGCTGAGGTTCCCCGCCGAGGGAGAACCATCGGCCTCGAAGGCCCTGCCGGCGATCGCCCCAGCCGCCACGGTCGGGACGTCGACGACCCACGGGCCCTCGCCGGGCTGGACCTCCACGAACTCCCCGTGGAACCAGAGGCCCAGGACCGTGCCGGGCTCGTAACTGAGCAAGGACCGCAAAGGGGCGTCGAGCACGACCTCTCCACGGACGATCGGGTGAAAGGTCTCGGCGAACGATCCGACCCTGTTTTTCTCTTGCAAGGTGACGCGGATGGTTCCGGTTGGCTCGGAAGATCCCTCGGGCGTGGGAATCTGGAGAATCACTCGACGGTTTGACGCGGCGGAAGCTTGTTCGCTCGGGTCGAGCGTCACCAAGGTTTCGGGCCGATCGACCACGACGTTGACCGATCGCCCGGCGAACTCGACCCGGGCCGGGCCGGGCAAAAGTCCATCGGCGGCGAACCGGCCCTCCGTCGAAAGGTCCATGTCCCATCGGCAGCCGATCGACTCGCCCCCTCGTGTACCCGGGATGTTCTGAAGGATGGTGACCTTGCGGTTCGAGCCCGCGGAAACCGCGTTCGCCAGGTCGCCCTTGACGACGCCACGAATCCCCAGGGGACGTCCGGTGACGAGTCGGAGGTTGTCCTGTCCCGGTTGCAGGCCCTGGGCCACCGACCGCGCCTGGTCCGGCGACTGGATCAAGACGGCGATGGTCAGGCCATCCTTGATCCGATCGAGGACGAATCGCCCCTCCCCGTCGGTGGTGGCCAGTAAGGGGCCGTAGGTTCCGTGCTCATGATGATTTTGGAATTCGCGTTCGTCGAGCAGGTGAAGAGTGGCGCCAGCGACCGGGTGCCCAATTTCATCGACCACCAGGCCGCGGATGGGCCGCGCGTGGCGGAGGGTCAAGGTCGTTGGGGCGTCGGGCGTGACGTCCGCGTGAGATGGGTCGAGTGGCTGGAAGCCTGGGACCTCGGCCGAAAAGACATAGGGCCCCTTCGCGGCGTGCGGGAGGGTGATGCGTCCCTCGGCGTCGGAGGGGCTGCCGATGTTCGCGAGGGATGCGACGGACGACCCGGCCCCGCCGATCCGCAACCCGCCGTTGAGCCGGACGGCCGGGATCGGGGCGCCGGTCTCGTCGACAATGCGGAACTGGGCGGGGAAGCCGGGTTCGAGACGGAAGGTCAGGTCGTCGACGACCTGGCCGGCACGGGTCTGGAACGGCCCGAGCATCGCCGGGGCGTAGTCGTCCGGCTGAATCCCCAGCCAGGTCGTCCCGGGCGGGACTTCGATATTGAAGATGTCGGTGAAAGGGCCCGCACTCCCTCCGTACCCGTTCCCGACCGACTGTACCGAGACAGAGCCATGGGTCGGGCGGGCGAGCGGTCGGCCGTCGGGCGTAACGACCCGGCCCCGGAAGGTGGCCTTCCCTTTTCCGTCGGCGGGGCCCGGGGCCGCGGCGGCGTATTCGGTCTTCAAGGTTTCCAGGCGTTGCATCCGCTCGGCCGGGGTCAGGATTTGCGCCGCCAGGGCGACGGCCGCGGACGAGCCGGACCGCAGCCCGAGGAACACCAGCGGGCCGAGCAGCGCCGCGACGAACAGGGCGGGGACCGTGAGGGGCAGGACGCCAGGGCGGTCACTGGGTCGGAGGATGCGGCGGATGCGTTCCAGCAGCGTGGAGCGTCGATCCTGGCCCTTCCACGTCATCGCGAGGCGGAGACGGGAGGTGGCTTCGGCCCGGTCGGCGAGCCAACGCGAGTAGTCCAGGGGCCGGCTGGTGAGGCGGACGGCCGTGGCGTCGCAGCAGGCTTCTCGCTCCAGACGGGCCTGGCGACCCAACCACCAGGCGGCCGGGTTGAAGAACAGCAAGGACTCGACGGCCATCTGGACGAGGTTCACCGCGTAGTCGTGGCGGCGGATGTGCGCCAGTTCGTGGGCCAGGACGGCTCGGAGGAACTCGGGAGGCCAGCCGGTCGCCGCCGAGGCCGGCAAGAGCAGCGTCGGCCAGAAAATCCCCAGGACCGCCGGGCCGACGTTTTCTCCGCAGTTGACGACGCGAACCAATCGCCGCAGGCCCAGTTCTCGTCGGACCCGCTCGACGGCCATCGCCACGGCCTCGTCGGTGAAGCGGGGGTTTCGGACGAGCCGCAACCCGTTCAGGGCCGAACCGATGACCCTCGACCCCATCGCCAAAACTCCGAATAGCCACGCCATCGCCGTCAACGCCGTCCAGTCCGGCCTCGTCGGCGTCGACGGAGCCGGAGGGACGACCGTCGTGTGGCCGATCGCGACCAACGTCCCAACCGCCGGGACATGATTTGGGACCGATGAGTCGGGGCGGGCCGGGTTCGGCGGGGGGGCGGTGGTCCGATCCAGGATCGACCAGGTTACGAACAGGGCGACGACCAGGCTGAACTGCGAAGTCAGGGCCAGGGCGTATCGCCAATCGGCGCGGCGGGCGGGCAGGAGGCGGAGGGCCAGGGTCAGCCCGAGCATCAGGGCCGGCCCTTGCCAGAGAGTGTGCCCCAAGGCGAAGACCAGGTGTCGCCAGACGGGTTGGTCGAAGGTGGTCCAGGGGTTCATTGGTCGCCCCCCTTCGCCGACGCCTCGGCCTCGCCGATTACCTCGCGGATGGCCGCCAGATCCGCCTCGGAGACCGCTTCCCCTTCCAGCAGGCACTGAATCGCTCTGGCGGGGCTGCCTCCGAAGGCGTTGCGCAGCAGGTCCTTCAAGACCGGGCGTGCCACGGCCCCTCGCTTGACCCTGGCCCGGTAGACGTTCGCCTGGCCGAGCGTGGCGTGGTCCACCAGTCCCTTCTTTTCCAACCCTTGCAAGACCGAGAGGATCGTCGTGTAGGCCCGCTCCTTGCCGTCGGGCATCGCCTCCAGGGCGCCGCGGACCGTCGACGGCCCGCGGTCCCACAAGACCCCCAATACCTGTAACTCCAACTCCGAAGGGCGTGTCGGCGTCATGGCGAATCTCCCCCACCTGGTTACTATGAATCTAGTATCTACTAGATTCGTAGTGAAGGCAAGGGGAGGGTTTCGCGAATCAATGGGGATCTTGGGCCAGGAGGAGGGGGAGGATTTTCGCTTCGAGTCCTTCGCGATCATCGGGAGTGGTCAGCCCGGGGTGGAGCGACCAGCGCTCGACGTGCTCGGCCTTCTGGCCGGGGGCGAGGTGGTGGAGGGGGCTGAGGGTTTCGAGTTCGAGCATGTCCTGTCGGGTGAACGTCTCGTAGTTGCAGCCAAATTCGGGGTAGGCGTGACCGGGTTCGTAGCCGAACCGCTTGGCGAACAGGACGCCGCCGTTGAGGTAGCCGATGCCGCCGGTCCGGTGGGCGATGCCCAGTTTGGTCGGGCCTCGGTTGGGGTCCTGTTTCAGGGTGATGGCCTTCGAGCCGAACGACCAGCGGGGGTCGTCCAATTCGGTGTAGGGCCAGGCGACGTAGAGTTGATTGGGGGAGAAGGCGTCGGCCGTTTTGGCGTTCTTGACGCTGCCAGGGTGAGGCGCCCTGGGCGGAAGGGGAATCCACTCGACGCCGCCGGGGGCCATGACCGACGAGGCCCAAACCGAAAGGTCGGTGGGCGACTGGCCGACGTTGGTGATCCGGTGAACGACCGTGACGTGGGTTCCGGTTGGCTCCAACTTCAAGTCGATTTCCTTCTGGAGCCCATAGACGCTTTCCGGAGCGGGGGTAAGCCGAACGTGCCCAGGACCGATCGGGGTGAGGCGGACCGGACCGTTGTCGAGGGCGTAGGTTCTCGTGGCGTCCTCGGGGGCCGTCCAGAGGCGGTGGCCGCCGCGGATCATCCATTCCGACTCGCCGGTTTTGCCGAGTTGCTCAGGGTACTCCTTGAAGACGTTGGTGCCGCCGAGGGGTCGGTAGACCAAAACGCGGGGGCCGACGTCGAGGGTGGCGATCACCTCGACCTCGCCATTGGCCAGCCGGACGTTGTGGGCCCAGCCTCCGTAGGCGACGGTCTCGACCTTGGCGTCGTTGGCCAGGACCGTCGCCGAGGCGGTGGACAGGGGGAGGAGGAGCCAGCAAAGCGGGCGGAAGCGCACGGGGGAAGTCTCCGGAAGAAGGGCGCGGGCGTCGCGCGTCCCCCCGCCTCGCGAACGGGCCGGACGCTAGCCGACCGGCGATTCTAACGCTGAGGCCGGGGGGGCGGGAGTCTCGGCCAGGGGTTCGGCTTCGCGGACCTTGCCGTCGAGCAGGCAACTGACGTTGATGTCTCCCAGGACGTTGATGGTTGTCCGGCAGCGGTCGAGGAACCAGTCCACCGGCAGCAGCAACGCGATGTATTCCACGGGCAGCTTGGGCGTCACGGCGGTGAAGACCAAGGTCATCGTCACCAGGCCCGCCTCAGGGATTCCCGCGGCGCCAACGGAGGCGACCACCGAGGTCAAGACGATCAGGATTTGCTGATCCCAGCCGAGGGACCGGTTCAGCATCTGCGAGACGAAGAGTGCCGCCATCGCCTCATACAGCGCCGTGCCGTCGTTGTTGAAGTTGGCGCCGACCAGGGCCCCCAGACTGGCGGATTCTTCCCGAAGGCCGACCTTCTTGCGGAGGCAGTCATACGTGACGGGCATCGACACCGTGGAACTCGCCGTCGAGAACGCCATCGTCAGGGCGTCGCGAGTGCCCCTCAACACCTGCCCGGGTCGGACCCACGAGCCGAACCGGATGCGGGTCAGGTAGTAGGCCGATTGAAGCGTGAGGCCCAAAATCACCGCGACAATGAACCAGGCCAGGTTTTGAAACGGTCGAAGTCCCTGAGTGCCCACCAGGCCGGCGACAATGCCGAAGACGCCCAGGGGAACCAGGTCGATGACCCAGTGCAAGATCCGGAGCAGGGAGTCGAGGGCGAGGACGACCAGATCCTCGGCGTTGGCGATCGGCCGTCGCCGCAGTTTGCGCAGGGCCAGGCCGAAGGCCAGGGCGATCATGATGACGCTGAGGATTTTCCCCTCGTCGCCAAACGGGCCCAGGATGCTGCGGGGAATGTTGTCGAGGAACAGGCTCAGGGGGTCTTTCCCGCTGGCGGCGGCCTTGGTCGCCCGGTCAACCAGCACTGCGCCCCGGCCCGGCTGAACGACGTTGGCGACGAGCAGGCCGATGACGATCGCGACCAGGGTGTTCAGGACCAGCAGACGGACGAGTCTCCCGGCGACGGCGCTTTTGATCTCGGCGGTCATCAAGGCGTGGATTACCGCCAACAGGATCAACGGAGGGGCCAGGGCACCGAGCAGCCTCAGAATGAGCTTGCTGGGGACTTCCAGCGCGTGCAAAAGCCCCAGGTTGAACCGTTCCCACCCCGGTGAAACCCCCAGGGCTTTCGACCCTGGGCCGAGCAGGGCGCCGACGATCACCCCCAGCACCAACCCCGCCACGATGCGGAGATACAGGGGCGTGCGGTGCCAGCGGGCCAACACGCTTTTCCCGGAGGCGGGGACGATGCCATTGGTCTCGTGATCGGCCATGAGTGAGGCTCGCGGAGGGTTCGATGGGTGAACTGCGTCAACATCTTCGGGTCCGACCGCCGCATCGCCCGGGACCGTCCCCGGCGGGAAGCATTCGCCCGGGCCTGCCTAATCTTCGGGCGGATTTCCCGCAAGGTGTCGCGGGATCGGGCATAATGGACGTATTCGGAATTCCTTCGGCTGGTTCTAAGCTGATGGCGTACCGAATCTTGAGGAGTTGAGGGATCGGGAAGCGGCGGTGGTGTGAGGTTTGCGATGTTGGGGTCAGCGTGGACCCGCTTACGCCGGGTCTTGTCCGGGGGCGAGGCCCCGGGCCTCGTCTTTGGTTGGACACCATGCTATCGACTCGACCCGGCTCCCAAGCGGGGCTGTTTGGCCAGTACGCGATCACCGGGTTCGACGAGATGTTCGCCGGCCCTAACCAGGTGCGCTCCCACTACGCCCGGCTCAACGAGCGCCTGGCACTTCTGGGGGCCGACGACCTGGAAGAGCGCCACAAGGTGGCCGACCTGATGATGCGTCATCAGGGAATCACCTTCACCGTCTACGGACGGGACCAGGGGGTCGAGCGGATCATCCCCTTCGACCCGATCCCCCGCCTGGTCGCCGACAATGAGTGGGAGCGGATCGAAACGGGCCTGAAGCAGCGAGTCCGGGCCCTGAACCTGTTCCTGCACGACATTTACCACGACCGCTTGATCCTCAAGGACGGGAAGGTCCCCGCCGAGCTTGTCCTGGGGGCCTCGGGCTACCGGCGGGAGTGCGTTGGCCTGCACGTCCCCAAGGACATCTACATCCACATCTGCGGGACGGATCTGATCCGCGACGCCGATGGGCGCTATCTGGTGCTGGAGGATAATGGGCGGACCCCCTCGGGCGTCAGCTACGTCCTCAAGAATCGCCAGGTGATGAAGCAGGTCTTCCCGTTTTTGTTCCAGCAATATGACGTCCGCTCGATCGACTCGTATGCCTCCGACCTCCTCTCAGTGCTGAGGCACATTGCCCCCGAGGGCGTGACCGACCCGACTGTCGTGGTCTTGACGCCCGGAGTCTACAACTCGGCCTACTACGAGCACAGCTTTCTCGCCCGCAAAATGGGGGTGGAACTGGTCGAGGGGCGAGACCTCGTACTGGACAAGGGGCAGATCTACATGCGGACGACGCGCGGGCTTCAGCGCGTCGACGTGATCTACCGACGGGTCGACGACGACTTCATCGACCCTTTGAGCTTCCGTAGGGACAGCCTGCTGGGTGTCGCTGGCCTGGTCGGGGCGTACCGGGCGGGACGGGTCGGCCTGGCCAACGCGGTTGGGACCGGCGTGGCTGACGACAAGGGGATTTACCCGTTCGTTCCCGAGATCATCCGCTACTACCTGCGGGAAGACCCGATTTTGGAGAACGTCGAGACCTATCGCCCTCAGATCCCGGCCCACCGCCAGCACATCCTGGCGAACCTGGAGAAGCTGGTGGTCAAGCCGGTCGATTCGTCGGGCGGGTACGGGATGCTGATCGGCCCGGCGTCGACGGCCGAGCAGCGCGAGGAATTCGCCGCCAAGATCCAGGACAACCCCCGAGGGTTCATCGCCCAACCGACGATCAGTCTGAGCCAGCATCCGACGTTCGTGGACGGTCGGATCGAGGGGCGGCACGTCGACTTGCGGCCGTTCATCCTGTTCGGCCGGGACATCACGGTCCTGCCCGGCGGCCTGACCCGCGTGGCCCTGCCCAAGGGGAGCCTGGTCGTCAATAGCTCGCAGGGCGGCGGAACCAAGGACACCTGGGTCCTCCGCGGCCCGAACCCGCCAGCGACCCCGAGGCCGGCGGCCGACGCATCCTCTCCCTGACGGCGAGCGAACGAGGTTTACCGAAATGCTGAGCCGAGTCGCCGAGAACGTCTACTGGATGAGCCGCTATGTCGAGCGCGCCGAGAACGTGGCGAGACTGCTCGACGCCGGGTTCTTCCACGACCTCGACGCCGCGGGGCTGGGGGACACGGGGCGGACTCCGATCGACAGCATCCTGACGATTTTGGCCTGCCGGGATGAGTTCGAGCGTCAGCACGGCCATGGGGACCGCGACGCCGTCCTGCGATTCCTGACCTTCGACCGCAACAGTCCCCACTCGATGCTCGGCCTGATCGCCCGAGCCCGCGAAAATGCCCGGGGCACCCAGGAAGCCCTCAGCGCCGAGTCCTGGAGCCAGCTCAATCGGCTCTACCTGGAACTCTCCAGCCAGCGGGCCAAGCGTCGGTACACGGCCAGCCCGTCGCGGTTCTACGAGGCGGTCAAGCGCTCTTGCATCCTGTTCAGCGGCCTGATCGACAGCACCCTGCCCAGGTCGGAGTGCTACCACTTTCTCCAACTCGGCCGGCACCTGGAGCGGGTCAACCAGGTCTGCCGCATCCTGGACGCGAAGACCCGGGCGTTGGGCGGCGACGGCGCGGCGATGCCCCCAGCCCATGGACAGGTCCACTGGGCAAGCCTCCTGCGCAGTTGCTCGGCTTACGACGCCTATCTGCGGGAGTATCAGGAGCGGCTCGATGGGGAAACGGCCGTGCGTTACCTCCTGCTGGACGCCGATTTTCCCCGAGCCGTGCGGTTCTGCGTCGCGCGCTGCCAGGAGTCGTTGCACGAGATCGGCGGCGGTGACGACGACAATTACGCCTCGGAGGCCGAGCGACGCCTGGGGCGGCTCGACGGCGAACTGCGCTACATCGACCTGGAAGAGATTTTCGAGCGGGGCCTGTCCACCTTCCTGAGCGGGATCACCGCCGCCTGTAACCGCGTCGGCGACGAGATTCACCAGGCTTACTTCTTCACCTGAACCCGAGTTGAGCGGAATCACGCCGATCGGCCCGTCGCCGACGACCGACACCCGACCCACCCCCTTTTAAGCGTGAGGCGCCGTGACATGCTGTTGAGGGTGAGCCATGAGACAAGGTTGAGCTACTCGGCGCCGGTGTCCGAGACAGTCTTCGAGGTCCGTATGGGTCCGATGTCCGACGAGGACCAGACGACCCTGGGCTACCGTTTGCGGGTTGAGCCCACCGCGCCCGTGACCGGCTACCGGGATGGGTTTGGCAACCGGGTGGACCTCTTCAACATCCCGACGCCCCACCGAGAAGTGGTTGTTCGCGCCACGAGCTTCGTGCGAACCCATCGCCGTCCTGGTCAAACTCGGCTGGCCCAACTCGGAGCGCCGGGCTCGGAGCCCGTGGGGGTCGAGGCCCTGGAATATTTACGTCCCAGCCCCTTGGTCAATGATTCCCCCGAAGTCGCCGCCTTCTGCGACGCGCTGAAGGGTGAGTCGTCGTCGACGTTGGCCGACGTGGTCGAGCGGGTGATGGAGGCCGTCGGCAGCCGCCTCCGGTATGAGAAGGCGGTCACCACGGCCAAAACCGACGTGACCGAGGCGCTTTCACTGGGCCGGGGGGTTTGCCAGGACTTCGTCCACCTTTGCCTGGCCGGCTGCCGAGGTCTGGGCCTGCCGGCTCGCTATGTCAGCGGCTACATCAACCAGCCGGGCGAACTCGCCACCCACGCCTGGGTTCAGGTCTGGGGAGGAACCAGCACCGGCTGGATCGACGTCGACCCGACTCGTCGCTGCTACGGGGGGGATGACTACGTCGTGACCGCCGTCGGCCGAGATTACACCGACGTCCCTCCCAACCGTGGCCTCTGGCGAGGCCGGGCCCAGGAGACCATCGCCGTCTCCGTCAGCGTCGAGCCCGCCGACCGCATGCCGCCGGACTGGTACGACCTGGGTCCGCCCGCGGGTTATGCCGAGGCCGGCCAGTATCAGTTTCAATCGCAATCGCAATCGCAATCCCAACGCTCGGGGTCGGGGTCGGGGCCGTTCCAGATGCAACGACAGGGGAACGGTCGATCCCACGGCGGCATGAACTTTCAGGGGACGCGGTCCGGGTATCGGTCCCAGCAAGGCCAGCAGCAGCAGACCTGAAAGAGAACCCTTCGCCGACGAGGGCCGACCGGCCTTCGTCGGCGGAGGCTTGGTCAGTTGGCGTCGGCCGACTGCACTTCGTCGGTCCAGACCACGAACTTTTTCAAGGTGCTGGGCCCGAAACTGGTAGTCAAAGCGACATCGACGGCGTCGCGACCTCGGGCCATGACGATCCGGCCAATGCGCGGGATGTTGTGCCGGGCGTCGAAGGTGTGCCAGCGACCGCCGAGGAAGACCTCGAACCAGGCGCTGAAGTCCATCGGGGCGTCGGCGAGGGGGACGCCGATGTCGCCGAGGTATCCGGTGGAGTAGCGGGCGGGAATGTTCAGGCAGCGGCAGAGTGTGACGGCCAAGTGGGTGAAGTCCCGGCAGACCCCGGCGCGCTCGGTGTAGGCGTCGAATGCGGTCTTGGTCGAGCGAGCGAAGTGGTAGCCGAACTTGACATGGTTGTGGACCCAGTCGCACACGGCCTGAACGCGCCCCCAACCCGTCGGGGCGTTGGCGAACAGGTTCCAGGCAATGTCCGAGAGGCGGTCGACCTCGCAGTAGCGGCTGGACAGGAGGAACGGCAGAACCTCCGGGGGCAGGGTCTCCACCGGGTGCTGGATGGCCTCGGGGTGGGACGCGTCAGGCCGGCCAGAATCCTCGAAAACCGCGTCGTCGATCAGGCGGACCTGGCCGGCGGGCAACAGCAGGCGCTTGCCGCGATTGCCGAAGCTGTCGACGAAAGTTTCGACCGGAATCTCGGGCTCGGTCCGGAACTGGCCGGGCCGGACGATCGAGGCGTCCCACTCCGGTCGAGTGTCGAGCATGAGTACCATCGGCACCGGTCGAGGAGAATCGAACGCAATGTCAAACCCGACGCGGATCAGCATGATCATTTCGCCTCGATGCCCGCGGCCCAATTGGTCGCGTCATCGTGTATCCTCTCGCAAATGTGGTTCCCTCAACCGTGGACGTTGCCAAGGCGACAAGTCTCGGACTTCTCGGGGGTTGCGCAAGCCGTGCGAAAGGATGGGTTGGGGGGCTGCCGAGGTAGTTGGCAGGTCCGCCCAATCAAAGGGCGATGGGTTGGAAATGAGCAAAGGTTGGATTATAAACGGGTTGCGCGGGGACCGACCGGGATTGAGAGGATTCGGGCCATGACGTATTGCGTGGGGATTGTCACGAGAGAGGGGTTCGTCCTGGCGTCGGATTCCCGGTCCAACGCGGGGGTTGATTCGGTCAGCGTCTGCCGCAAGATGCACTTCTTCGAGAAGCCCGGCGACCGCGTGTTTGTCCTGGCCGCCAGCGGAAGTCTGTCCTGCACCCAGTCGGTCATCACCTTGCTGGGCCGCGACTTCGACAGCGGTCGAGGGCTGGCGGCAGCGGAAACCTTTTACGAGGCCGCCCGGGTCGTCGGCGACGAGGTCCGGCGGGTCGCCCAGCTTGACCGCGATGCGCTTGAGCGCGACGAGTTCCGGTTCAACGTGAACCTATTGCTGGCCGGGCAAATCAAGGGGCAACGGCACGACCTCTATCATATCTATCCCCAGGGCAACCCGCTCCAGTCGACCGAGGATGCTCCGTTCCTCCAGATCGGCGAGATCAAGTATGGGCGGCCGATCCTGGACCGGGGCATCCGCTACGACCGCACGACCCTGGACGACGCGGTCCGCTATGCGTTGATCTCGCTGGATTCGACCATGAGGTCCAACGTCACCGTCGGCCCGCCGATCGACATGACGGTCTACCACCGGGACGAGTTGCGGTTCGCCCGGATCCGGCGGTTCACCGATCAAGACCCCGACCTCCTCGCGGTTCGCACCCACTGGGAGCAAGCGTTGCGCAAGGCGGTGCAGGAACTTCCGCTGGTTCATTTCGAGGAAACGCCGGTCGGCCCGGTCCCCTAGACGCCACGATCGCAAGTCCGGCCTGGGAATCGCGGCGAGACCGACGACGGCCAAGGGCCCGGATTCGTCGCCCGCCGTCGGTCCCGCGTGGATGGATCGGCATCCGGGCCCGACGTCCCGGCCGGGGTCCGCAACGGCCGGCCGGGTCGATCGGGGTAGGTAGGCTCAGCGATGGAGGCGATTGATGCGGATGGGCCTCGGGTGGGCCACCGCGAAGTGGGTGACGTGGGCCCGGGCCTGCTGGGCGGCGAGCCTGGCCTGGACGGCGGCGGCGCGGGCCTCGGCGACCCTGGCCTGGTTCGCCACGACCTGAGCCCTCCGAATCTGGGCCGGGCTGAGCACGGTTCCTGGCGACGGGCCGGCCAGGTTAGCCGGGGTGATGTTGGTGACGAAGTTGCCGCTGGCGGTGCCGTTGCCCTGACCGTCCAGGGGCAGGCCGCTGGCGCTGGTCAGGCCAGTGGCCGCCGAGCCGTTGATGGTCAACTGGTAGACCACTCGCAGCACCAGCCCGCGATTGACCGGGACGAGTGTCACTGTGTGGGCGACGGGGTCGTAGGTCGCCGAGGCGAAGGCGTAGGCGGTGCCGGCACGGGTCGGCCCGACGCGGTTGCCGGTCAGGGCGACCAGGCTGTAGTTGGCCGGGTCCTGCGCCCGGGCGGGGTCAAGCGCCGTGTTGAACGTCAGGACCAGCGATGTGGGCTGCGAGTGGAAACCCAGGCGGGTAATGCTGACGACCCGAGGATTGACGTCGCCGCTGGCGGGCAGGACGTTCAGGGAGACGGTCGCCGGGTTGCTGAAGATGCCCCCTTGAAGCGCCCGGTAGGCGAACGCATCGGGGCCGATGTAGCCGACCACCGGGACGTAGGTGAAGGAGCCGTCGGCGTTGAGGGTCAGGGTCCCATGAGACGGCGGGGTGGCCAGGACGGCGGTCAACGTCCCGGTCCCTGGACCGGAGTCATTGGCCAGCACGCCCGGAGCGGGGGGATTCAGCGTCGTCCCCCCGCCTACGGTGTAGGTGTTATCATTCGCCACGGGGGGCGTGGCGGCCACGGTGAGGAAGACGGTCGCCGGGTTGCTCACGCCGGCCGTCGCGGTGGCCCGATAGGTGAAGGAGTCGGAACCCAGGTAGCCGTTGGCCGGGGTGTAGGTGAACGAGCCGTCGGGATTCAGGACGACCGTACCGTGAGTGGGTTGGGTCAAGCCGGTGGTGGTCAGGACCTGGCCCGGAGGTCCGTTGTCGTTGCCGAGGACTCCCGTCGGAGGAATTGTCAGTGGGGTGTTGAGGGTCGCGGTGTACGCGTCTGGGTTCGCGACGACGACCTGGGCCGCGGCCACGTTGATGGAGACGGTCGCCGGGTTGCTGGTGCCGAGGCTGTCGGCGGCCTGATAGGTGAAGGAGTCGGGTCCCTGGTAGCCCGCGGTCGGGGTGTAGGTGAATGAGCCGTCCGAGTTCAGGACGACCGTGCCGTGAGCCGGCTGGGTCAGGTCCGTCGCCGTCAAGGGCTGGCCGCTGGAGTCGGTGTCGTTGCCGAGGACCCCGGGTGCGCCGATGGTGAGGGGGGTGCCGACGGTCGCGGTGTAGGTGTCGGGGCTGGCGACGGGGGGCGCGACGACGTCCACGGAGACGACGGCGTAGGAGGTTCCATTCAGGCCGTCGGTGGTGGCATAGCCGAACATGTCGCGGCCGACGAACCCGGCGGTGGGCGTATAGGTGACTGTGCCGTCGGGATTGATCGTGGCGGTTCCGTGCGCTGGCTGGGTCACGGCGAAGACGGTGACGGGGTCGCCGGGCGCGGCGGCGTCGTTGCCCAGGACGGGGATGGCGACGGGGTTGCCCTCGGCGGTCAGGGCGAAGTCGTCGTTGGCCTCGGGCGGTCGACCCAGGGCCTCAACGGTAATGATCTCCTGGCCCAGCCCCACTCCGAGCGTCTGGAGCGCCGGATCGGCGACGTTGGCCAGGGCCGTGGTCAGGGCCGGCGTCAATGCCGTGGCGACCGTCGGCTGGAGGACCGCCTGGATCGAGTTGACCGCGGCCTGGGGCAAGGCGCCGAAGGAGCCGTTGGTCTGCACCGCGAGGTTGCTCACGAGGGAGTTCGTCAGGTTCGCCAGGAACGTCGCGGAGGTCGAGTCGGTCTGGGTCTGGGGGAACGGGGCGTTGAAGACCAGGGTATCGGTCGTCGGCGCCTGGCCCAGCCCGGTCGATTTCGCCTGGAGCCCGAGGGTCGCCGCGGGAACTCCTTCCACGTTGACCGCGAGACTGCCAATGTCTCCGAAAGCGACGTCGGCCGGCGTGATCGCGTTGGCGCGGTTGAAGAACACGGCGTCGGGGATGCTGCCAAGGTAGACGTCGGCGACCCCCGGAGTGGCCTGGATGGTGACCGAGCGGCCAATCGCGTCGATCGCGGCGATCGTCCCGTCACCGCTGGCCACCTCGGTGTAGAGGGACAGGTTCCCGAGAGTGGCCGACGCGGTCACGCCGGGGAGGAGCCCAGCCAGGGGCACCGCCAGGTCCGTCAGGTCGAGGTCGGTCTTCAGCCGGATCTGGGCCGTGTGGAACTGGGTGCCGACCGGCCCGCGGATGAAGACTGGCGGCTCGACGACCTGAGCCTGGAGGGTCGCGCTGTTGACGACTCCGCCCAGTCCCAGGGCGTCGCCCGAGACGGTGACGGGGGTCGGGGTGGTCGCCACGTTGGCGAAGTTGAAAAGCTCGGCCGAGCCCGTGACGAGGTCCAGCGTGTTCAGGTTCGTGTTGGCCAGGCTGCCGTCGTTGGGGTCGATGTTCAGCAGGTTGCCGAGCTGGATCGTGCCGGCCAGACCGCCGACCTGGACCCCCAGGCTGTTGAAGACGTTGGCGAGGGCGGTGTTGCCCTCGGCCTGGGCGGCGTTGGCCGAGGCTGCGAAGAGTTGCGCCAGGGTAATGTTGGTCGCCAGGGCCTGCGACGGCGTGGCGAGGCCGAGTTGCATCTGGAGCGAGTTGACCAGGTCCCCGCCGTTGACTTGACTGTTCGCCAGGCCGTTGTAGTCCAGCGCCGTGAGGTTGAGCGTGCTGCCGGTGAGGCTGCCCAGCACGGCGTTGAGCAGGGCCCCTTGCGTCGAATCGACACTGGCTAGCCGCGTGCCGGCGCTGACCGCGGCCTCGGTCGTCGCCGGGACGATGGTGAGATTGACGCTGGCGGTTCCGCTGTGGCCCTGAGCGTCCGCCGCCGTGTAGGTGAATCGGTCCGGCCCGACGTAGTTGGGGGTCGGCGTATAAAGGAACGTGCCATCCGAGTTCAGGACAAGCGAGCCGTGACTTGGGGCGGTATTCCCCGTGACGACGAGCGGATTGCGCGAACTGGCGATGTCATTGGCCAGGACCCCGCCCGCGTTGACGCTAAAGGGAGTTTCGGCGATGGCCCGGTAAGCGTCGTCCAGGACCGAGGCGGCCAGCAAGGTCCGCGCCTCCAGCCCTTCGAGGCGGGGGGCCGAGTGCCTCTTGACGGGCCTTCGCGACCGGGGCCGGATGTCGTCAATCTCACGCCGAGAGATGCGTGGAGCACCCATCGATTCAATCCTTCATTCCTGAGCCGGAAAGCAATCGGTCGCAAACGGAGCCCTCGCCGCATCGCGTGGGATTAACCGTTCGTGCAAGTTCTCCACAAGGGCACGATCTCGACAGGCCGCCTCCCCACCATGCACGCCGCGACCGAGAGCTGTGCACGAGGATCGATCCTGGCCGGTCAAGGGCCGGGTCGAAGAACAACGGAGTTCGGAGAATTCTCAAGCCAACCGAAATACCCACACTTCCATAGGTTTGGAAAAGACCTGCGTCAACTCTTGTGGTTTTCCAGCCGCAACGGCAGTGAGTTTGCCGGAATCGCCGAGGGTGGCTGTCTCTGCCCAAGGCTCAGCGACGATCAGCGGTCGGACGGGGGAAACGTCTGGAGATTCGACCATTTCTGGTGGCCCGGGTCTGCTCTGGGAAACTGCGCGGAGGGGCCTGGACCAGATTCTCACGGGCCAGCCCCCAGCCGTCCAGGGCCTTGGGTTCCACACCCTCCGACCTCTTAACTCGTCGAGGCGGCCGGCGCCAGGTTCGGGGAGTCGAGAGCGTCCCCCTGGCGTCCCCGATGGCTGGAGAACCGGATTTCGCCGGCTTCCAGGACGATGAGCTCGCCGAGTCGGAAGCTGTGCCAGCCCGACTCGCTCAACGGGCGGGTGGCGACCACGACTCCGCGGTTGGCCGGGCCCCCCTCGAACTCGACGGACAGTTCGGGGTCGGCGAACCGCCGCGTCTCGCCGGGACGGAGGATCAAGGTCCGGAAATTCAAGCCCTTCCAGCCGTTATGGTCGTGGTAAACGAACAGGCGGTGGCCGTCGGACAACATGGCATTGAACTTGCCCATCGCGTTGAGGCGACGGCACTCGTCGAACAGCCATCGCCAGTCGGACTCGTCGTCCAGGGGCCGGCCCCGGCTGGCCAGTTGGTCCAGCAGGTGGCAGAAGGCGTGTTCCGAGTCGGTCATGCCCAGGGGGTGAAATCGACCCAGGGGCAAGCGGTCGAAGTCCTCAAGCGTGCCGTTGTGGGTAAAGCAGTACTCGCGACCGCCCCACTCCCGGGAGAACGGGTGGGTGTCGGCCCGGCTCGACTCAGCGCCCACGGTTTTGTACCGGACGTGGGCCAGAAACAGCCGGGAGCGAAGTTCCTGGTCGTTTTCGAGGAAGTCGGCGTAGCGACTCTCTCGCCACTTGACCGGCTCCTTGACGATGGCCAGCGAACGGTCGGGATACCAGCCCAGGCCCCAGCCGTCGGCGTTCTCTTCCCCTCGGAGGGCGAACTCTCGGATCGAGAAATCGGCCTCGGCGGCCTCCCGGAACGACATCCCCATCAACTCGCACATCCGGCCGTCACCTCGCCTTTGACGCGTCCGCCCCGGGACTTCCTCGATCCATCGTAGCGGCGATCGGCTCGTTTGCGGAGGGCGGATGGGGCGATTGGCCCGCCAGCAGTCGCCGATAGAGGGCTTCGAGGCGGTCGACAGTGACACTCAAGGCATAATCCCCCTCGATCCGCCGCCTGGCCGATTGCCCCAGGCCGTCGGCGAATGTGGAATCGCCCACCACCCGGACGATGGCCGACGACCAGGCCGCCGGGTCGCCCAACGGCAGGAGCAGGCCGGAGCGTTCGTGGTCCAGCAGGTCGGTGTTGCCCCCGATGTTCGAGGCCAGGCAGGGCAGGGCGGTGGCCATCGCTTCCAGCAGGGAGTTGCTCATCCCCTCGGCCACGCTGGGCAGGGCGAATGCATGAGAGGCCCGCAGCCAGTCGGCCGGGTCGTCCACCGAGCCGACGAAGTGAATCCGATCCGCGACACCCAGTTCCCCGGCCCTGTCTCGCAGGCGATCGCGCTCGCCTCCCTGGCCGATCAAGACAAGCTGCGCCGGGGTCCTCGACGCGAGGATCGGCCAGGCGTCGAGCAGGAGGTCCAGGTTCTTCTGGGGATGCAAACGGCCGGTGAACGCCACCCGGAAGCCATCGGGCAGTTTGGCCAGAACCTCCGGCGACGGCGGGCCGGGGCGAAAGTGGTCGGCGTCGACGCCGTTGACGACTCTCAGGAGCTTCGACGGGGGAATGCCCAGGGCGAGCCATTCCCGCTCAATCTCGGCGGAGATGGCGGCGAAGGCGGTGTTGTTCCTCATCAAGGCACGCAAGGCGGGGGCGCCTCGGGTACGCCCGACTTCCTGGGCCTCGCCGAAAAAGCCCGAACAGGCCGGCTCGATCAGGACGGGGGCCCCCTTGAAGGCGAAGCGGCCGAAGCCGGTCGAGATTGCCTCCCAGAGCCCCTGATAGGTGTGGATCAGGTCATAGTCAGGCCGCAGTCGACGCAGGGCCCGCGTCACTCCAGCCACGAAGCTCAGGCCGAAGAGCGGGCCGCGAGTCGAGGTGCGGACCCAGCGGTGGACCTCGATCCCCTCGACAACCTCGTCGGTGGGGTAGCCCGCGACCTCCCGAGTGACCAGGTGGACGCGGTGCCCCCGGCGAACGAGGGCGGCGCCCTGGGCCCTTGCCTGGCGCTCGGCGCCGCTGGCCACGGGCTGGAAATGGCTTAGGACAAAGCAGATCCGCAGAGCGGGTCACTCCCCAAAGGTTGCCGAAGTCCCGACCGAACTCCGGCTCTTGGAAGGAGATCGGTCGGGGTGGTCGCAACCCAGGTCAGCGGTTGATGATGACCTTGGAGAAGTCCTTGCCGGTCCTGGTGGTGACCCGCCCGGCGACCACCGTGATGACCAGGTCTCCGGCGAACTCGTTGGGTCTCTTGGCGTACTTGACGGTCCAGTCGCCGGGAGGGACAGTGATGGCGAAGTCGCCGTCGGCGTTGGTCATCCCCTGACGGCGGGTGAACTTCTCGGGATCGTCAACGTTCTCGACGACCACCAGAATTCCTTCCTGAGGCTCCTTCGACGCGCCATTGACCAGCGTGCCGCGAAGCACCCCAAAGGCCGGGGGGACCGGCTTCTGGGCGAACCGTGGGGCGGCCGGCTTGGGGTCGCCCAGGTCGTCAACCGGTGCCACCGGATCGGGGGCGGCGGCGTTGCCGGTCGGGGGCAGCTGGATCGGCGGGGGGGTATCGGCCTGGGGCGGATTTGTCTCCAGGGGCTCGGGGCCCCGAACGGGCGCCGGGTCCTGGAGCGCTGGCTCGGTCTCCCGGGGCGAACTCCGTCGGACGGGGGGGGCCGACGACTCGGGCGAGGACGTGATCGCGGGCGCCCGGCGGTTGGTCGCCGAGGTCGGGCTCGGGTCGGTCGTCGGCAGGCCGGTGGAAACCCGGGCCGGCTCGTTGCAAACACTGGCCGTTGCCATCATCTCGGGAGCCGCGAGGACCGTGGTCGTCGGGACGTAGTAGGCACTCGGCGTGACGTAAGTTGTTGGCGTGACGTAACTCGCGGGTGTGACGCCATAATCCACGTATCGAGTCTCGACGAACGAGCGCCGACGGAACCGTCGGGGGAAGAAATAACTCGTTTCGTAATAGCTCGGGCTCAGGTAGGACGCCGTCGAGGTATAGGCCGTCGGGGTCAGGGCGTAACCGGTTGAATACGCCGTGGGGGTTACATAGGAAGTGGGGACCACATAGGAGGATGGGGCATAGTAGGCGGTCGGAATCGCGTAAGATGTCGGGGCCAGGTAGACCGAGGGAGTCGCCAGGACCGAATCCATGAGGAGGGCCTGGGCCTGGGCAACCGAACCGACCGCGAGGCATGCGGTCACGCAGAGGAGGCGGATCGGGAGGGGCATGGGCGGCATCTCCGGGGCCGAAACTCTCGGGATCTCACCTGGGAGGGTGGGAACCCCATCCTTCCCACTTTAGCAAACCAAAGATACGTCACCAAGGGTCCGGTCGTGCGGTTCTCGCCGATTCTCGACAAATGGCGTGCTGGGTGAGATATTAGGGAAGACGAGGCAGGCCGGCCTGGTCTCCTGGTGATTTGAGGGGCTTGCCCATGCCGAGCAGCGAGATTCGCGATGTCTCCGAGGTGCTCGGCCGGGATTTCCTGGAGACTCGCGGGCGCATTCTGGATCTGGCCGCGGCGATGGACCGCCTGGATCGGGCCGCGGCGCACCCCGGAGAGTCTCCGGACCGGCGTCTCGCCCAGCTTCGCCAGGCGATTGAGGCGTTGCTGGAGCCGGGCCCGGGTCGCGCGGAAACGATTCAGCGACTGTTTTCCGACGACTATGACCCTCACTGGCTCGATGTGACGAAGCTCGGCGCGCGTCCTTGAGTTGTTCCGAGCGGCCCGACCGCTCCCCCGGAACGTCCCGTCGACGGAGTCCGACCCATGACCTCCCTGTCGGGCCATTTGCTGGTGGCCAGTCCCAAGCTCCTCGACCCGAACTTCACCCGAACGGTCCTGTTGCTCTTCGAGCATTCCCAGCGGGGCGCCGCCGGGGTCGTGCTAAACCGGGCGACCGAGGCGACCGTGAGCGACCTCGCCGAACAGGTCTTCGAGGAGCCGTTTTCCTGGGACAAGGTGATCCACCTGGGAGGACCCGTCGCCGGCCCGCTACTGGTCCTGCACACGGTCGAGGAATTCGCCGACCGGACAATCCTGCCCGGGGTCTACAGCACGTTCCTGACGACCAAGATCCAGAGGTTGATCCGGGAACGGCCCGAGCCGTCGCTAATCATCGCCAACTGCGCGGGCTGGGGCCCCGGACAGTTGGAGGGGGAACTGGAGAGGGCGGATTGGGACCACCTGCCGGCGAGTCCCGAGCACCTCTTCCGAGACACCACCACCGACCTCTGGGACGACCTGAGTCGCGCGTCCCGCTCGGGAAATCTGGCTCGCTACCTGGGCCTGAAGGTCGTGCCGGGCGACCCCGGGGCGAACTAAAGCAATCCTTTTTGGGCAGGGTCCGCGATGAATCGGTTCGGCTTCGCCCGGGTCACCGTCGCCTCGACTCGGACCGCCGTGGCCGATCCCTCGCGCAACGTCGACGAGATGTTGGAGGCCCTGGGGCGGGTCGCTGACAGCGATGTCGTCGTCTTCCCCGAGTTGAGTGTCACCGGGTACACCTGCGCCGACCTGTTCGGCCAGGAGGCATTGCTGAGGGCCGCGGAGGTGGCGGCCGGTCGGTTGGTCGAGGAGACGAGGGGGCGTCGTCAACTCGTCGCCGTCGGGATGCCGCTGTCGCTGGACAATGGACTCTACAACTGCGCGGTGATGATCGGTGACGGGTCAGTCCTCGGGATCGTGCCGAAGCAATTTCTGCCCAACTCTCGGGAGTTCTACGAAGCCCGTTGGTTCCGGGCCGCTGACGGCTCGGAGCCAACGACGGTCGAGTTCGGCGGCCGACCGGTTCCGTTCGGGGTCGACCTGCTGTTCCGAACCGGGGGCGGTTTGGTCGTCGGGGTCGAGATTTGCGAAGACCTGTGGATGCCGATCCCGCCGAGTTCTCGTCAGGCGGTGGCTGGGGCCAACCTGCTGCTCAACCTTTCGGCGAGCAATGAGACGATCGGCAAGGCGGCGTACCGGGCCGATCTGGTGGTGGGGCAGTCGGGACGTTGCATCGCCGGTTATGCCTATTCGGGGGCGGGCCCTTCGGAGTCGACCACGGATCTGGTCTTCGGCGGCCATTGCCTGATCGCCGAGAACGGTCGCTTGCTGGCCGAATCCTCGAGAGTGGGCGGGCCTGAACCGTTCGATCGGGGAACTCACCTGGTCACCCAGGACGTCGACATCGAGCGTTTGCGGGCCGAACGACGTGGCTCGACGGCCTTCGAGGGACGTCGGACGGTGCCCGGGAGTTACCGAACGGTTGGGTTCGCCACGGGCGACGCCATGACCGGCCTGCGTCGGCGGGTTCCCGGCCGGCCGTTCGTCCCGACGGATGCCTCGGAGTTGCACCGTCGCTGCGTCGAGATTTTCGGGATTCAGTGCGCGGGTCTGGCCAAGCGGGTCGAACGCCTACCGGCCGGGACGATCTTGAACCTGGGAATTTCGGGCGGCCTGGACTCGACGTTGGCCCTGCTGGTGCTGGTGAGGACCTGCGACCTGCTGGGGATTGGCCGGGAGCGGGTGGCGGGCCTGACGATGCCGGGCTTCGGGACGACTCAAAAGACGCGGTCCAACGCCCTCGACCTGACCCGGCACCTGGGCGTCTCTTGCGACACGATCGACATTGGTCAACTGGCGCTGGACGCCTTCCGCGAGCTGGGTCACCGTCCCTTCGGCCTCGACCCCCGGGGGCTCGACCTCCCCGCCTTCCGAGCGTCCCTGGCGAGGGTGCCCGCCGCCTGCCGTCAGGACCTGGTCTTCGAGAACGTCCAGGCCCGCTTGCGGACATTCCTGCTGATGTCCCGGGGGTTCGTGGTCGGCACCGGGGACCTCTCCGAACTGGCGCTAGGCTGGTGTACCTACAACGCCGACCATATGAGCATGTATAACCCCAACGCCTCGATTCCCAAGACCCTGGTGAAGTTCCTGGTCGAGCATGTCGCCTTGAGCGAATATCCGGAGGGGCCCGCGCGAGAGACCTTGATGTCGATCGCCGGGACCACCATCTCTCCGGAACTGCTGCCGGCCTCCGCCGACGGGGAAATCGAGCAGTCGACCGAGGCGACCCTGGGCCCCTACGAATTGCACGACTTCTTCCTCTACCACATGATCCGCGGCGGGGCCTCGCCGGCCAAGATCCGGTTCCTGGCCGACCACGCCGAGTTCTCCCGTCCTTATGACGACGAGGAGATTCGCTCGACGATGGTCACCTTCCACCGGCGATTCTTCGCCCAGCAATTCAAACGGTCGTGCGTGCCGGACGGTCCCAAGGTCGGCACGGTGAGCCTGTCTCCCCGAGGCGACTGGCGGATGCCCAGCGACGCCGAGGCGACCGCCTGGCTGGCCGAGCTGGAACGTTAGGCCGCGGCGGTTCAGATTACTCCTTGGGGTCGAGCTGGACCGAGGCCGAGTTGATGCAGTAACGCATCCCCGTGGTGGGGGGCCCGTCATCGAAGACATGGCCGAGGTGCCCGCCGCACTTGGAGCAGGTGACCTCGGTACGGACCCGGCCGAGGCTACGGTCTTGATGCTCGCGGACCTTCCCCGCGGCAATCTCGCGGTCGAAGCTGGGCCAGCCACTGCCGGAGTCGTACTTGGAATCCGAGGAAAACAGCTCCTCGCCGCAGCCCGCGCAGGTGTAAACCCCCGGGCGCTTCTCGTCCCAGTAGAGGCCGGAGAAGGCCCGCTCAGTCCCCTTCTCGCGGAGGATGTGGAACTGATCGGGGGACAGTCGTTCCTTCCATTGCTCGTCGGTGAGGTTCACAGGGTCGGACATCGCGAGGTCCTCCGTTGAGGGGCCGGCGGGGATGGTGTCGAACCGGTCGAGGCCGGTTTTTCAAGAGGCCGCCTTTCGTGATGATAGCCTCCACGGCTAGGGACGGCGACCCGGGCGGTCGCCGCGAGGTCGCGTCCGATCAGCGAATCCTTCCATCGTTCCCTACGCATCGCCTTCGTCGTCGAGTCTTGCCAAGCCTCTCGATACGGGTCTGGACAACTTCGGAACCTTTCGAGCGTCGTCTTGAAGCTGAGTGCGTCAAGTTTGGACTCGCGATCGACTCGGGTTGTTGTAAAATGACGTCATGAAGAACGTCGTCACAACGCCGGAAGTTGATCTTGCCCTGCGAACCCTCAATTCGGATGAGGCTCGGCGGGTTCATGCCTGGTTCCTCCATTTCGCGAATTGGGACAACGACTCGTTCTTGCAAGCAAATTCGCACGTCCTAGAGGATATCCCCGGCGTCCGCGTGCTCCGAACCGGCAGCGATCTACGGATTTTCTTCTCGATCGAAGGCAACACTATCACTATCCTCGACGTGGCCAAGAAGCAGGCCATTTTGAGGACCGGCTCCCACTAGAGGAATCGCCGGTGGGTGCCGTCCTGGAATCAATCATTTTCGATCACGCCCGCTTTGAAGCAGAATTCCTTGCGTTGGAACGCCTTTTGGCATCAAAGGTTGATTTGTCCGAGATGGGCGACATCCAGCCGCTATTCAAGGCGAGCAAACAGTTGTCAGCCTTCCTGGGTGTCTTCTCCCCAGATATCGGGCCGGCGACACACCTCGCGTACGATTTCCCCTTTTTCGGTGACTACAAGGCCGATTTACTCGTCGGAAACCTATCGGCAAACCATTTCTGCGTGATTGAATTCGAGAACGCCGGGCCAGATAGCCTTTTCAAGAAGCAACCGAACCGACCCAACCCGGAGTGGAGCTCGAGGTTCGAGCACGGCTTTAGCCAACTGACGGATTGGTTCTTCAACCTCGACGATTATAAGAAAACTTACGGGTTCACCAAAACCTTTGGTCACGGACACGTTTCGTTCACCGGCCTGCTCATCATCGGACGGTCCGCAAGTCTGGACCCTATGAAGCGTACCCGGCTTCGGTGGCGTTCCGATAAGGTGCGTATCGACTCAAACGCAGTCATTTGCGTTACCTTCGATGATGTTTGCGAAACCCTTCGGAAGCGGTACGCTTGGTATCGGGGGGCCGCGAGTCTGGAGAATTCGCTGGCCAACACGTCGGAGTTTCCGCCAGAGACGCCAGGGAAATTCGGCCCGGACTGACGTCGCGGTCGGTCGCCGGCCGCGAGGGGCTTGGAAGGTTTCAGAGAACCATCATGAGCTACATCGACCCGCACATCCACATGGTCTCGCGTACCACCGACGACTACCGACGGATGGCCCTGGCCGGCTGCGTCCTGGTCAGCGAGCCGGCGTTCTGGGCGGGGTTCGACCGGTCGGGCCCCGAGGGGTTCCGCGACTACTTCCGTCAATTGACCGAGTTCGAAGGGCGTCGCGCCGCCCAGTTCGGCATCGCCCACCGGACCTGGCTTTGCATCAACCCCAAGGAGGCCGAGGATGTTGGCCTCGCCCGCGCCGTCATTGCACTGATCCCCGAGTTCCTCGACGACCCGAATGTCCTGGGCATCGGCGAGATCGGTCTGAACAAGAACACTCCCAACGAGGCGACGATCTTCCAGGAGCACCTGGACCTGGCGGCCCGCGAGGGGGAGCTGGTGCTGGTCCACACCCCACACCTGGCCGACAAGTACAAGGGGACCCGGATGATCCTGGACATGTGCCGGGCCGACGGGCGCATCGCCCCGGAGCGGATCTGCATCGACCATGTCGAGGAGCACACGATCCGCTCAGCGCTGGAAGCCGGGCACTGGGTGGGGATGACCCTCTACCCCATCACCAAATGCACGCCCGCCCGCGCCGCCGACCTCGTCGAGATGTACGGGACCGAACGGATTCTGGTCAACTCAGCCGGCGACTGGGGGCACAGCGACCCGTTGGCCGTGCCGGAGTTCATCCTGGAAATGCGAGCCCGCGGGCACGCGGAGTCGACCATCCGCACGGTGGTCCACGACAACCCCCTGACGTTCTTCCGCCAGTCCCGACGCTTCGCATTCGTCCCGAGAGCGGCGGAGCACTCCGTCGAGGTCAGAACGAATCGTCGCTAACCACGTCCCTTCCGGCGATCGTTGAAAGTATCTGGTAAACGTGCATGCGGCCGGCGTGGGTCAGGGCGTACAGGCCGTCCCCAGCCGCCGGGATGGGGTGCTGAATGAGTCCCACGGGCATCTGGGTCGCGGGATCGAACGGCCAGGTGTCGATCGTGTCCTTCAGGAATCGAACGGAACCATCAAGGAAGGCGAAGTTCGCTCCCCCCGGATGGCGGCTGGAACAGGCTTCGATGTCGGCGGTCGTCCCGTCGTAGGGGTCGGTGTCGTGGGCGTTGCCCGTTCGAGATTGAGGATTGATCGGGTACATCGTGTTGAACAAGGTGTCGCCATAGTTGCCCGAATCCCACCAATGCCAGGAGATGGCGTCGTCCCCCTGGAGAATCGAGTGCGCGTGCTCCCCAAAGGCCAAGGTGTGGCTGGCGCCGTCGAGCACCCCGGCCATCCTGGTCGCCGACCTCGGGAAGAACAGGCCGTTCATCTGCGAAAGCCGAAGCAGTCCCGAGGGGGTCAACCCGCTGACGGTCTGGAACCAGGTGCCAGCGTTACCGCTATAGCTGGTGTATTGCATGCGGAAGACGCCAGGGGGCAACGGGTCGAGAAAGCTGGCGCCGGGGTCGAACTGGCGGACCTGGTCCACGCCCGAGTCGCTGGGGCACCACAACGTGTTGAGGCCGATGGCCGAAACCGTCAGGTTGGGTTTGGTCCAGATGCAGCATTTGAAGTTCACTGAGTCAAACAGCGCCTCGTTTTCCAGGAACGGCAGCAACGAGACGAAGACTCCGTGCGTGCTACTGACGTTGCGAGTGCGGGGCACCGGCATGTAGGTGATCCCCGCCGGTAGGGCGGCCCAGATGGTTTCGTAATTAAGCGATGCCAGGGCAATCTGTTTGAGGTTGTTCGTACACTGAGCCCGTCTCGCCGCTTCGCGAGCCGCCTGGACGGCCGGCAGCATGAGGCCGACCAGCACGCCGATGATCATGATCACCACCAGCAGTTCGATCAGGGTGAAACCGCGTCGACCGCTCAAACTCCTCATGACCCGCTCCTCCAGAAAACGCGTTCCGATGGATGATTGGAAGCTTCGAGCGTCGATTCCTCAAGACCCCACGCGCCGGAAATGTCCGAAACTCTCGGCGGTCAGTCTCGAAGCCAGCAATCGACCCGTGGGAGGAGACGGAGCGGCGTTGCTGGCAATCATGGACTCAATCCTGCCTGCCTCAAGGATTGTTTCTCAAAACACCCAAATTTAGCCAGTACCAATATTCACAGGGACGAGATAAATCCATGCACTCAACTTGAGACGAACGGGTCGTTAGGTCGAGTAAAGACGACGACTTAAGAGGAACGCCGGGGGCCAAAGGGCCGCGACCAGTAGAGCGGGACCTGGCCCGGCCAGAGTGGCGGTCATCCCGACGTTGATCCAGACGAGGCTCAGCACGCCCGTCTTGACGGCCGCCTGGAGAGTTTTCGGGACAGTATGGCGAATGGCCCGAAAATCCGCGCGTCCGACCACCCCGGCGACCCCGGCCAGGACGACTCCCCCCATTCCCATCCCCAGCAAGACCTCTGAGCGGCGGACCGATCCCAGGCCGAGGGCCGCCGCCACCAGCAGGCCCAGCAGTGCCAAGGCCTGCAAGGCGGTCCCGAGGATCGCCCCATCGCGTCGGCCCTCGACGGCCTCGTGGCGGCTGATCCAGGTCAGGCCCGCGACGAACAGCGCCATCCCCCCGGCGAACCCCCAGAGCACCGGCCCTCCCATCGCCGTCGCCTGGCTTGCGCCCAGCAGAACGTTGAGCCCCCGACAGGTGCCCATGAACTCGGGACCCAGGACGGTGCGTCTCAGGCCCAGGTCGTAGCCCAGCACGCAGCCAGCCAGGATCAAAGCGACCGCCAGGCTCCACCCCGACCCGCTGGCCATCGCCAGGACCGGCCCCGTCGCCAGCAACCCAAACCCCAACGACGCCGCGAACCTCCGCGACACCCGCCCCGAAGGGAGTGGTCGATTGGGCCGTTCGACCCGGTCAATCTCAAGGTCGAAGACATCATTCAGCGCGATGCCCGCCGCGTAGATCGCCATCGACGCCAAGGCCAGCGGCAGCCAACGACGAGGCTCGTCAAACCCCCCGTTCACGATCGCCCAGCCGGCCAGACTGTCGGCCGCGGCCGTGAAGACATTGGGCAGGCGTACCAGTTGCAAGTAAGGCTTCAGGGCCATCGCTCAGGCCGCGCCCGGGGAAAGCAGGGGGCGCAAGTGCTCGATCGCCCCGCGCCCCGCGGAGTCCGGGTCGTCGACGTTGGGATACAGTTCGACGGTCAACCAGCCCGAATAACCTGTCCCGCGAATCGCCCCGATCACCGCCGCGAAGTCGATCGCCCCGGTGCCCGGGACCAGGTGGTGGTGGACTCTCGTCGCGGCGATGTCCTCCAGGTGATAGTGGCGGGTGTGGGCCTTGAGGCGGTCGATGGACCTCGGCAGATCCTCTCCCACGCAAAACGCATGGCCAACGTCGAAGTTCAGGCCAATGGCCGGGGAGTTGAGCCGCTGGGCGACCTCCAGGTATTGCTCGGTCGTCTCGATCAGCAATCCCGGCTCCGGCTCGATCAACAGGCCGACGCCCACGGCCTGGGCGTGCTCGGCCAGGGGACGCAGCGTCTCGACGTAAAGGTCCAGGCCCACCTCTCGGGAAATCCCCGGCTCCAGCGGTCCTCCCGGCTCGATGGTGATGTGCGGCGCCCCCAACTCGGCGCACAGGTCGAGAGCCCGGCGGGTGTGGTCGATCCGAATCCGCCGATAGTGTGGGTCGGGCTCAATGTACGAGGGATAAAGGAACGGCCCTCGGGGGTCGGCCACCGCGTGCATCATGAAGGCGTTGACGTTGGAGAACGCCAGGCCATGCCGCTTCATCACCTCAAGAATCGCCCGCTTCGGGCCTGGCAGCAACCCCGCTGGCCAGGCGTGGGGTACGTCGGCCATCAACTCCAGGCCAGCATAACCCAGCGTCTTGATCCGCTCGGCCGCCTCGTCGAAGGGAAACCGGAGGTAGGCATTGGTGCTGAAAGCCAGTCGCATGATGGACTCGGCGGGGTTCGTGTCGGCAGAACCGCGTAGGGCGGCCGGCGTGGGGGAGAACGCCTCGTCCCTTCGGAATCCATTATGAATGACGGACCTGCCACGATCAACCCTCAAAAGGCTTGTAGGCCGCCCCGAGACCTGTTCTCAAACTCGTATGAGACCTCAATTTACGGTGGCATTCCCGGGATCGTTGATTTCCTTCGGACCCCCGGGGGATGGCCGTGTCGGGGAGGTCCGGGGGAAAGGCTGCCCCGTCTTGCGGACGGGCTGTCTCGGTGGAACGATGGGACATCGGGCTGAGAACAGGTCCCTCCGCCCGGATCTTCGCCGAGGGTTGCCCATGACTGGTCGTGGGGTTGTCGCGATCGCCCTGTTGTTGTTGCTGTTCGCCGATCACCAGCCGGCCGCCGGTGGCGTGATTCCTGAGACGATCGAGGCCGTCGGCGTCCCCGAGATCCCGGGGGAACTGGTCGAGTCCCTGGAGCGCTACCAGAACGTGCGGGTCGCCCAGTTCCAGGATTGGGTGATGGGTCGCCGCGAGATGCTCATTCTGACCCGGTTCGCCGAGGTCCCCCAGGTGCATCGCGTCGAATCCCCGGGCGGGGCTCGCTACCAGTTGACGTTTGGAGCCGACCGCATTGGCGAGGCCCTGTCGAGGCCGCGCCGGGAAGAGTTTGTCGGTTCGGGGGATGAAGGGGGCGCGGAAAATTATCAACTCTTCCGGTTCGACCTGAAATCGGAGGTGTCTCGGCGGTTCACCGATGGCCAGTCTCGCCACGTTTCGCCATGCTGGTCCCCCTCGGGCCGGCTCCTGGCCTTCAGCTCCAACGTCCGCAACGGCAAGGATCTGGACCTCTACGTTGGCGATCCGTCCGATCCGTCCACCATCCGCCGGTTCAAGGACGTCTCGGGCGAATGGACCGTGGCCGACTGGTCGCCCGACGAAAAGCGGGTCGTGGTGCTTGAGACGATCTCGATCAACGAGAGTTACGTCTGGCTGGTGGACATCGCCACGGGCGCCGCCGAGTTGTTGACTCCCCGGCCAACGGCTGGCGGGATCAAGGTCGCCTACCGGGAGGTCCGCTGGTCTCGCGACGGCCAATCGCTGTTCTGGACCACCGACCGCGACTCCGAGCACCTCCAACTGACTCGTTACGACCTCAACACGCGGGAAAATCGCGTCCTCAGCCCGGGAATTCCCTGGGACATCCAGGCGTTTGACCTGGCCGACGATGGCGGGACGGTGGCGTTCGTGGCGAACGAGGATGGGTTTTCCCGCCTCTACGCCATCGACGCCGATGGTGCCACCGATCGTCCCCCGCCCCAGTTGCCCAGGGGGGTCATCGTCCACATCCGCTTCCGTCCGGGCTCCCGGGAGGTCGGCTTCACCCTCAGCAACGCCCAGACCCCCTCCGACGCCTACTCGTTCGACTTCGACACGGGCACCCTGACCCGCTGGACGCGGAGCGAGACCGGTGGGCTCGATGCTTCCACGTTCGCCGAGCCGGAACTCGTCCACTTCCCCAGCTTCGACGGCCGGTCGATCCCCGCGTTCCTTTACCGGCCAGGCCCCAGGTTTCCTGGCCCTCGCCCGGTCCTCATCGAGATCCACGGAGGGCCCGAGTCTCAGGCCAGGCCCGGGTTCCTGGGCCGGGCGAACTACCTTCTCAACGAGCTGGGGGTGGCGCTGGTCTACCCGAACGTGCGGGGGTCCTCCGGCTACGGCAAGACGTATCTGACTCTGGACAACGGCCCTCTTCGCGAGGACGCGGTGAAGGACATTGGCGCCCTGCTCGACTGGGTGGCGACTCGTCCCGAACTGGACGCCTCAAGGGTCGCCGTGGCGGGCGGCTCCTACGGAGGGTTCATGGCGCTTTCGACCCTCACGCACTTCGGCGATCGACTCAAGGCGGGCATCGACGTGGTGGGAATCTCCAACTTCGTCACGTTTCTTCAAAACACCCAGGGCTACCGCCGGGACCTCCGCCGGGCCGAGTATGGTGACGAGCGCGACCCGACCATGCGAGAACAACTCATCAAGATGTCCCCCCTTACCTCGGCCGACCAGATTCGCAACCCCTTGCTGGTCGTCCAGGGGAAAAACGACCCGAGGGTGCTGATCGGCGAGGCCGAGCAGATCGTCGCCAAGGTCCGGGAGCGGGGCGGCCCGGTCTGGTACGTCGTGGGGAAGAACGAGGGGCACGGCTTCGCCAAGAAACGGAACCAGGACTACGACCAGGCCGCCCGGACCCTCTTTTTGCGTCGATTCCTTCTCGGCGATGCTCCCTAACCTCCGCGTGGGGAAACGCTTGGCGAGACATCTCCCTGACAGTCTTCGACGGTTGTCGGAGAATTTCCCCAGGGTTGCGGACAATCGGGCGGCCGTGGCTCTATAATGAAGGGGCCCCAGCAGTGGGGGGCCCTCCAGGAGCGCGCCATGGCCACGGTTTCGCCGCCACATGGGAAGGTGCTCGACTTCGAGCAGTACATCGACCACCAGATCCGCCAGGCGCGGGGCCGGATCAAGACGACCGACGTCATGACCGCGGCCGTCGCCCTGTCGGCGGCCCTGGTTTCGGTCCTCTTCCTGGAAGTCCTGCTGGACCACGCCATCGGCCTTCCCTTCATGGTCCGTCGGCTGGTGCTGCTGACGACCTTGCTGGTCGGGGGGTATTTCGGGGTCCGGAGAATCTTGCTGCCGATGATCTGGCGGGTCAACGGCTTCTACGCCGCCCGAGCGATCGAGGGGGTGGACCCGACCTTCCAGGACAGTTTGACCAACTACCTCCACCTCCGTCGCCACCGAGAGGACGTCTCGCCCGCCTTCCTCGCCGCCATCGAGGCTCGGGCCGTTGACGACCTGACTCGCGTCGAGGTTGACTCGGTCGTCGACCAGCGCAGGCTGATCCAGGTCTGCTACGTCCTGGCGGGGGTCGTCGTCATCTCCTGCGGCTACCTCCTGTTGACGCCCCGGAGCATTGTCGACTCGCTCAAGCGTGCCCTGCTGGCCGACGTCGCCCGCCCGACGAACACCCGCCTGCTGAACATCAAGCCCGGCGACGACCCCAAGCTCTCGCAGGTCGTCGCCAGCAGCACCGTGGTGGTCTCGGCCGATTCGCAGGGGGCCCGGCCGGGGAAGGTCGTCCTGCACACCAGCACCGACGGCGGCAAGTTCTTCACCACGTTGGAGATGGAAGGGCGATACACCTCCTGGAAGGCGACCCTCCGAAACGTCCAGACCGACCTGGTGTATTACCTCACCGGTGGCGACGCCGAGTCCAAGCACTACAAGCTGCGAGTCCTGCCGGCGCCGATGGTCACGGGCGTGTCCCTCGACCTGGATTTCCCCCCCTACACCGGGTTCCCTCGCCGCTCGGGAATCGATGGGGGCAACGTCGAGGCGATTGTCGGCACCACCGTCACGGTCCACGCCCGCACCAACCTGCCGGCGGCGAGCGGGACGCTGGACTTCGATCAGGACCGGTCCAAAATCTCTCCCACGACGCTTGAGACGGAGTCGGCCCAGGGCCAGACGCTCGTCGGCAAGTTCAAGGTCCAGAGTGACGCGACCTACAAGGTCTTCTTCGAGACCCCTGACGGCCAGAAGAACCCCGACCCGGCCGTCTACGAGATCCACGCCCTGCCCGACCTCGCCCCCGAGGTGCAATTCCTCAGCCCCGGCCCCAAGATCCAGGCGGCGGCCAACGGCAGCGTTCCACTTACCATCTCCGCCAAGGACGATTTCGGCCTCAAGGACCTGATCCTCCACGTCCACCAGGGCAACGACATTGTCCGCCAGGCGGTGAACCTGCTGGACCATCGACCGCCGACTCGGGAGTTCCGCGGCGAGGAGATCCTCGATCTGGCCCCCTTGCGACTCAGGCCAGGGAGCAAGATTGAGTACTGGCTCGTCGCCCGAGACAACAGCGACGACGTCCACCGGACCGAGACCGCCAAGCAGGTCATCTTGATCGACCCCCCACTCGCCCCCGAGAAGCTGGCCGACGAGCAGCGCAAACTCGCCAACGAAGCCGCCAAGGCCGCCGAGGTCGCCCCCAACCCCAACGCCCCGGACCTCGCCGAGTCGCCCCTCCCCCAGGGAGAGGACCGCGCCGCCGACGAGCCGCCGGCCCCGGCCCCGCCCTCGGCGACCGAGCCGCCCCCCTTGCCCAATACCAAGCCGCCTGCTCTCCCGGAAAATGATGAGGCGCCCGCCGCCGGACCTCCCCCGGCCGCCAACCCCGAGCCGACCGCCGAGGATCTCGCCATGGAGCAGAAGCTCCGGGAGCAGGTCCAGCGACTCACCCAGAAGTCCAACCCGGCCAGCAACGCGGGCCGAGCTCCCACGAACCCCAAGGGAAACCCAGGCCCGCAACCCCCCGCGGGCGCCGGCTCGACCGCCTCGACCCCTGGCAACTCCGGTGGCGGCGGAGGCGGGGAAGTCGCCCGCAATCCCAATCCCGCCGGAGCCCGCCCCTCGGCACGGTCCGGCACCAGCCAGGGTTCCACGACTTCTCAGGGCTCGGGATCATCCAACTCGCCCAACAGTCCCGTCCAGCGGTCCGCGACTCCACCCGCGTCGCGTGCGAACCAGCAAAATGGGACGCTGGAAAATCCTGGAGCCGCCAACCGGAACACGCCCCCCGTCGAGCGAACTGGTGGCGGAACCTCCAACTCCGGAGAGAATTCCGGCGCAACGGCCGGAGCCCCAACCCAGCGCGGGTCAAACGCGAATGGCGAGAACGGCGCCAAGTCCGACGGAGAAAACACCAAGCCGGGCTCGCAGGCCGCTCCCAGGTCCGGGGAGGCTGGAAAGAACAACGGCAATGCCACTCAGGGCGCACCAAAACCTCAGGGCGTGGCCAATCCCGCGGATCCCAATCCGAATTCCGCGGGCGGATCACCCAACGCCGCCCGCAACGGAAAGAACGACGATCAAGCGAATCCCCCTCGTCCGGGGAGCGCCGGCAACCCGCCCAACCCAGGCGACAACAAAGCCGGCGAACAGGCCAATCCGCCCGGGGAAAAAGCGGCCGGCAAGGACGCTCAGGAAAGCAAGGCGAACCCGGCCGGCGGCGGAAAGAGTGGCGATCAGGCAAAGTCGGCCGGTGGCGGTAAGAGTGGTGGCCAGGCGGATCCGGCTGGCGGCAAAAAGAATGGCGACCAGGCCAACCCCGCCGGCGGCGGAAAGAATGGCGATCAGGCCAACCCCTCCGGCGGCGGAAAGAGAGGCGATCAGGCCAATCCGACCGCGTCCCCATCTGCCGAATTCACTCAGATTCCGGGCGAAACAAAGCCTGGAGAAGCCGCCAAGCCGAACGATCAACCCGGCAAAACCGGCGACCCAACGCCTGCCTCCGGGGAAAAGTCCGGAGCTACACCGGGGCAATCCCCAACTCAGGGTACCAATAACCCCGCCAGTACTCGGGAAGGAACTCAGGCCGGTTCCTCCGCGAACCCCGCCGGGTCGCCCGCGGGCACCCCATCAGGGTCGGAGGGAGGCGCCAAGAACGGATCGCAAAGTCCGCCAAAGGAGCCAAGCCAGGCCGGACCGTCCAATCCATCACCAGAGGACCCCACGAACGGCGATCCCACAAAGTCCGGCGGCGACAAGAACGACAATCCGGCTGGGGGAAGTGACTCCAAGAATGGGTCGGGAAATCCCAGGCCCGACAACTCCGGCAAGGCCGGGGCTTCGGGCAAAACTGGCGATTCCGGCAAGGCTGAGAACTCATCGAAGGTCCCGGGCGATTCGAAATCCGCTCCATCGGCGAACCCTTCTGGATCTCAGGGCAAGCCGCAGGCGAATCCGCCGGTAGGTGCTCAGGGAGGAGACACTCGTAACAATGCCGGCCGAGAGATGACCGGCGGCGGACGGGACCAATCCCAGGGGAAAACCGCGGCGGATCAAGGGTCACAAGACGCGGGAACGCCACCGTCCCAGTCGGGAAACCCGTCCGGTGAGACTGGAACCAACTCCAAAGCCTCGGCTGGCGGTGGCAACTCGTCCCCGCCGGCGAACGACGCCAAGGCTGCCAACCCCAATGATCCGGGGCAGGGTGGCGAGAAGGGGAATTCGCCCAAAGCGGCGGACGACTCGGGCAAGTCTTCCTCAGGCAAACCGTCGACCAGCACCCCGGGCGGCAGCCCCAACAGCCCTCCTGGAACGGGGATGAAGCCGGGCGACGCGTCCCCATCGGCCGGCAACCCCGGCGGTGGCGCTCCGAATCAAGAGAAGGGCGCGAATCCGCCGACGCCGTCTAGCGGGGCGAAGCCCGGTGAAAACCCGGGCAAACCGGGCGAGGGGCCGGCGAATCCCCGATCGACTGACCATCCCAACGGCAACGCGGCTCCTGGCCAGTCCCCCCATCAGGGAGGCGACCAGTCTGGCGCTTCCGGCTCGTCCTCCACGAAGGGGAATGACTCCTCCAACGAGGCGGGGTCGTCGGGGAACTCGGGAGCGAACCCGAACGCCGGGAAACCTTCCGACGCGCCGAAGGGGGGAAGTACCGACAAAACCGCGAACCCGCGAACGGGCGGGAAGCCAGACTTGGGCACGTCCCCCAACAGCCCCAACCGAAGCCCTGCGGCTGGGGGTGGCTCGGATTCCCAAACCGGTGATGCCTCGAATCCCCAACCGGGTGGCGAGGGCTCGTCCGGTGCCGGCAAGTCTCAGTCGCCTTCGGGCAAAGCGGGCGAATCGCGTCCAGCCGGTGGCGAGAAGGGACGTCCCGAAGCCTCGGGTTCCAAGCCGACCAACGACCCCAAGAGCCCGTCGAAGCCCAACGGCGACCAGCCCGGTCCGGCCGGCTCGACCCAACCCCAGGACAGCACCAAGGCCAACGCCTCACCTTCGGGAGGCGGGGGAAAACCGGCCTCGGGCTCGAATGCGTCCAGCGACAAGGGCGGTTCCCCGGGAGGAGACGCCAAGTCCGGCGCTACCCCTGGGCAGCCCTCTCCCTCGTCCAACTCCGGCTCGCCAGGCGGTTCCCCCGGCGCGGACTCCAAATCAGCAACCAGTCCGGCGGAGTCCGGCGGCGGTTCCAAGTCCGAGGACAACGCGCCTCAGTCCGGCGGCTCGCCCCAAACCCAGGGCGAAGGGAACCCGCCGGGCAACTCATCGAAACCAGCGGAAGCGGGCAATCCGCCGGGCGGCACCTCCGACGCCGGGAATCCCCCGGGTCAGCCGCCGAACCCCGCGAATCCTTCGGGAGGGATGCCCAACCCCGGCTCCCCGTCCGATCCGGCCAGGCCAACGGGCGACGCCTCGCGTCCCGATTCCAAAACCCCCCAGGCCGGAGCGACTGGCCAGCTGCCCAAACCTCAGGCCGGGAAGCCAGACCCCGCCAATCCCCACGACGGGCCACGACGACCCGGCGACCGCAAGGACCCGAAGGGAGATCAGCCCGAGAAGGGGGCTGGCTCAAAACCCGACAACAAGGCCCCGGACGCCGAAGCTCGACCGGGAGACAAGCCCGGCCAGCCCGTTGCGGAGTCCAAGGGTCCTCAGGCGAAAGACGATAAGTCAGGGGCTCCGCCCGCCGACGCCTCGAGCGCCGAGAAAGGCAAGCCGTCCCAGCCCGAGCAGACAGGAAACCCCGCCCAGGGGAATCCCGGCAACGACTCGAAGAGTCCCCAGCAGGGCCAAAATTCTCAGGAGGGCCAGCCCTCGGGCAATCCTCCAGTGGGTGCCCAGGCCCCAGGCCAATTCAAGACGGCCGAGACCGACCTCAAGACCGCGACCGACAAGCCGAAGGGTGCGGGAACCGAATCGAAAGCGACCAAGGGGGGTCAGACTGAGGACACCAAGAAGCTGGTCAGCCCTTCCGAAAAGAAGGACAACAAGCCGACCGATCCCAAGAAGCCCGAGGATCGTCCCTTCACCAGCGAGAAGGACACCAAGGCCCCCGAGAAGCCGCGCCGCACCCCCCCCAAACCCAAGGATCAGCCCGAGACGCAACCCGAGGAGCCCGAATCCCAACCACAGCCCACGCCTCCCCAGTCGCCCCCGACGCCTCCCGGCGCACCCGGCGCGTCTCAGGGTGGAGGGGGAGGCGGTCAATCAGGCTCCACGCCTCCGCAGGGCGGAAAGCCGGGCGGTGGTCAGTCCGGCGGTGGAAGCCAATCCGGCGGAGGTCAATCCGGCGGAGGCCAATCTGGGAGCGGTGGCCAGACTGGCGGCGGTGGTTCCCCCACTGGTGGCGGGACTACGCGGAGTGGTGAATCCTCGGCGGGTAGCGGCGGCAGCCCGGCGAGTGGCGGTTCACCGAACCTGGGCGGCAAAGGTTCCGGCGGTTCGTCTTCTTCGGGAACTCCGAATTCAACGGGTCCAGGTTCGAGCCCCAATCGCGGCGCTGGGCCCTCTCCCGGTCAACCGGCTGGCGATGCGAAAACCCCGAACCCACCGCCCAGCAGCGGTGGCAAGCCGGCCGGGGGCAACTCGCCCTCATCGCCGAGTGGCGGAAACCCATCCGGCAGTCCATCGGGCGTGGCTCCTTCGTCCGGGGGGACTGGGAAGCCGGGTCAGGGCGGTGCGTCGAACCCCGGCGCTGCGACACCATCGGGCAGTGGTACGCCGGGCGGGAAGGGCGGGGCGACTCGGGAAGGCTCGGGACAGAACTCCGGCCAGGCTACTCCCGGCGATCCCTCGGCGGGCAAACCAACCCCGGGGGAGCAGGCCGGGGGCGCGGACCCACAAGGTGGCGGCAAGGGCCAGGGGGGGCAGCCCTCGGGCGCTGGCGACAACGCGGCGACCCAGGGCGAAGGAGGGAAATCGGCGGGCGAAGGGGGGGATTCGGGCCGACCGGGCCAAGGGACCCCCGCCGGCCAACCTTCGGGCGAGAGTCAGGGGGGGAACTCCGACTCCAAGGCCTCGCCGTCCGGTCCGGGAGGCGAACGGAGCGGGGGGACCGCGACTCCGGGCGAGGATGCCTCGACCGCGACCGAACGATCCTCCGAGGCCCCGATGACCGGCGCCGATGGCCTGACGCCCGACACCGGTCGGCCGAAGCCGCCTCCGGAGCTGAACCTCCGACAGCTTCAAGACTTGCTCAAGGATGACGCCGCCGCCGCGGAGCTGGAAAAGGCCACGGGGATGTCTCGTGAACGGATCGAGCAGTTCGCCAAGAAGTTCGACAAGCCCCCCTCTGACCCATCGAGAGCCGGCAAGGAGATCGACGTCAAGCCGACGACGACGCCCGAGCCCAAGCTCAGCCCCGAACGCAAGGTGGGAGGGCCCGCCGCCAGCTCCACCTTCGGCGGCCGGAGCCAGCGAGGGGCCGGTTCGTCGCCTCAGGATCTCGAACGCGGCAACGTCCAGGGCAACCGCTCGCAACCCCCTCCCGAGATTCGGGCCCGGGTTGAGGCGTACAAGAAGAGTCTCTCGCACGCCGGCCGCTAAGGCCCGGCGAGGAAGGGTGTCGATGCCAGCGCCGTCCGCGACCGTCCCTCGTCGCTACCTCGTCGGCATCGACCCTCGTGACCTCCCCCACCGCGTGACCGACGTCCTGATCATCGGCGGCGGACTGGCCGGCCTCCGCGCGGCGCTAGGCACGCCCGATGGTCTGCGGGTTCTGGTCGTCACCAAGGACGAGTTAAAGGAAAGCAACAGCACCTACGCCCAGGGGGGAATCGCCGGAGTCCTTGACCCCGAGGACCGTTTCGACGACCACATCGCCGACACCCTGGCCGCCGGCAAGGGCCTGTGCGACCCGGAAGTCGTCGAGATGGTCGTCCGCGAAGCCCCCGCCCGGATCGAGGAACTGATTCGCTGGGGGACCGCGTTCGACCGGGTGGGGGGCGCGGTCGCTCTCGGACTGGAAGGGGGGCACTCGCACGCCCGCATTGTCCACGCCCTGGGCGACGCCACCGGCCGGGAGGTCATGAGGGCGGTCATGGCCCGCGTCCGTTCGCAACCGAATGTGAGGATCTGGCAGAACAGCTTCACCGTCGACCTGCTGACCCAGGACGGCCGCTGCCGGGGGGCCCTGGTCTGGGACCGGAACCGAGGGCTGACCCTGGTCTGGGCCCGCGCGACGATTTTGGCCACCGGCGGCGCGGGGCAACTCTACCGGGAATCGACCAACCCGCCGATCGCCACCGGCGACGGCCACGCCCTTGCCTATCGCGCCGGGGCCGAACTGCGGGACATGGAGTTCATGCAGTTTCACCCGACGGTTCTGTATATCGCCGGGTCGTCCCGTCACCTGCTGACCGAGGCGTTGCGCGGCGAAGGGGCCTATCTGCGCGACCGCGACGGCCACCGGTTCATGCCCGACTACGACCCACGAGCCGAACTCGCCCCCCGCGACGACGTTTCGCGGGCGATCGTCGCCCAGATGGCTAAAACCCAGCAGCCCTGCGTCTTCCTCGACCTCTCGCACCTCGACGCCGCCTTCGTTCGCCAGCGGTTCCCGGGCATCGACGCCCTCTGCCGGGGCTTCGACCTGGACATCACCCGAGACTCGATCCCGGTCCGCCCCGGCGCCCACTATTACATGGGGGGCGCCACTGTCGACCACGACGGCCGCACGACCCTGCCCGGACTGTGGGCGGCCGGCGAGGTCACCAGTTCCGGGCTCCACGGCGCCAACCGCCTGGCCTCCAACAGTCTCCTCGAAGGGCTCGTCTACGGCGCTCGGGCTGCCGAGGATATCGCCGGTAGCCTGCTGGGCGACCCTGGGCCGCTCCGCCTGGAACTGCCCCGGCTACCGAGTCCCCTGGCTCCCCCCGTCCGCGAGCCGCTGGACCTGGCAGATATCCGTAACTCGTTGCGGGCGTTGATGTGGCGGAAAGTGGGGATCGTTCGAGACGCCGCCGGACTGGCCGAGGCCGCCGATCAGGTCGACTTCTGGGGCCGCTACGCCCTGGCCCAGACATTCGACGACCCGGCGGGCTGGACCCTCCAGAACCTGCTGACGATCGCCCGGCTGGCGATCACCGCCGCGGCGCGACGGACCGAGTCGCGCGGGGTCCACACCCGCCAGGACTTCCTCGCGTCCGACCCCTCCTGGGCCCATCACATCGCCTTCCATCGCCAAGACGAGGGTTCGCCCGAGACTCTTCACCGGGCGTTTGCTGGCGATGGCGTGGTGGAGAGGGCTTGAATCTCGGGGACGCGGTGGATAGGGTGTTCGTTTCGCCCTCGAGGGGGCGGGTCGCCTTGCTCGGCGGCCGGACAGTGGCCCATCGGTACGCAGGCAGGTAGCCCACGGTCATGAATTGTTATCAGGCGAAGGCGGGAGAGCTGACCCCGCAGTGGTATATTATCGACGCGTCCGATCAGGTCGTGGGCCGCTTGGCCGCTCAAATCGCACCGATCTTGATGGGAAAGCACCGGCCAACCTACACCGCTCATATCGACACAGGCGACTACGTTATCGTCACCAACGTCGAGAAAGTGGTTTTCACCGGCAACAAGTGGCAGCAGAAGTTCTACCAGCGCTATAGCGGTCACCCCGGTGGTCAGAAGGAAGAGCAGGCCGCCAAGCTGATCCAGCGACGCCCCTCGCGCGTTCTGGAACTGGCCATCCAGCGGATGATGCCCAAGAACAAGATCGGCCGGCACATGCAGGGCAAACTGAAGCTCTACGTGGGCACCCAGCACCCTCACCAGGCCCAGCAGCCGGTTCCGTTGGAAGCCATCCACGGCCGTCCCGCCGCCTCCGGCGCAATCCTGACCCCGGAGCCGACCCCCAGAACCCCCAAGGCTCGGGCCTCGGCAGTGTCGACAGCCTCCCCGGCTCCGATCGTCGAGCCGCCGGCCCACGAAACCCCGGCCATCCCTGACGCCCCGGTCGCGACCGCCGTTGAGCCGTTGGCCGAGACCGCCGCCGAGCCAACGGCCGCTGACTGAACCTGGGATTCCCAAAACCGCACACGATCTCTCCCCGAAGGACCGAGACAACGATGGCCACGGCCGAGACGCAGACGCAATCCGCATTCATCTGGGGGACAGGCCGTCGCAAGACTGCCGTCGCCCGCGTCCGGATCAGCGAAGGGTCCGGCAAGTTCTTGGTCAACAACCTCGAAGCCGACGCGTACTTCCCGGTCGAGACCCAGCGCAACGACATCCGGGCGCCTTTGCTGGCGACCGAGATGGCCGACCGCATCGACGTCCGGGTCAACGTCGCCGGCAGCGGCAAGAGCGCTCAGTCCGGCGCGGTGCTGCTAGGCCTGGCCCGCGCTTTGATGGAACATCGCCCCGACCTGGAAGGGACGCTCCGCCAGGAAGGTTTCCTGACCCGCGACGCCCGCAAGGTGGAACGGAAGAAGTACGGCCACAAGAAAGCCCGCAAGAGTTTCCAGTTCTCCAAGCGTTGATCACCGACCCGCCCGGGCTCTCGGGCGCGGGCGCTCGCTTTGGCCAGATCACTCCCGGGAGCGCCTCGCGCCGTGCCGGATCGACCCCTCAGCGTCGGGATGCACGGCGCGACCGGGCGCATGGGCGCCCGGATCATACAGTTGCTTTGCGAGGACCCCTCGCTGAGCCTCGGAGCGGCGATCGACCGGCCCGATCACACGCATTTGGGCCAGGACGTTGGGCCACGGATCGGCCTCGGACCGATCGGGGTGCCTCTGACATCCGAGCTGGTTGGGCCGCTCGACGTCCTGATCGACTTCAGTTCGCCCGCCGGAACCCTCGGCCTGATTGACGCCTGCGTGCGGCAACAAATTCCGCTGGTGGTCGGCACGACCGGTTTTGACCCCGACCAGAAGCGGCGGGTCGAGGCGGCGTCGGCCTCCATCCCGGTGTTGATCTCGGCCAACTTCAGCAAGGGCGTGAACCTCCTGTTCCGCCTGGCGAGGGTCGCGGCCGAGGCGTTGAAGGGCCAGGCCGACGTGGAGATCGTCGAGCGTCACCACCACTTCAAGAAGGATGCCCCGAGCGGCACCGCCTTGAGGATCGCCGAGGTGGTCGGCGGCGTGTTGGGGGTTGGGCCCGAGGGATATGCTCACGGCCGAGAGGGGGTGGTGGGGGAACGTCCCCGGCGCGAGATTGGGATGCATGCCCTGCGGACCGGAGACAACCCGGGCGAGCACACGGTCGTTTTCGGCCTGTTGGGCGAATGTCTCGAACTGTCCCATCGCGCCCTGAACCGCGACGGGTTCGCCCGGGGGGCGCTGGACGCCGCCCGGTTCCTGGCCGGTAAGGATGCCGGGCTTTACACGATGGATGACCTGCTCGGCCAATGAGCGGCGGCGGCGGGACATGGAGGACCGGGCATGGCGGCCTGCGAGATGGGATATCTGTGCGAGGTCTGCGGCGAGGATGTCGAGGGACTGACCGACTCGGACCTTTATCTTCGATTCATCCTCGGCGAGGTCGACCCCGAGACGCTCCACGTCCTGCCCGAACGCCACATCCGGTGCAACCCGGTTCTGGCGCAATTCATCATCGCCGAAGGGTTTGGGCCGGTCGAGGTGGCGGGGCCGTTTGCCAAGGCGGGCCTCGACAGGGCGTTCGTCGCCGAGGAGGAGGAGCGTGTGAGCGCTGGCTTCGCGCGGTTGGCCGAAGTCGCGGGCCTGGAGGGTCTGCCGATCCAGGATTACCTCCCCCCACAAATCGCTTCCCGCTGGGCTCGTCCCTGAATTGCAACCTCGCATGAAGACCACGAGAGCTACGCTTGCCGAACGGGAACATCCCTGGCTATGGTGGTCTCTCCATCAAGCGAATCAACCACTTGTACCATTCGAGGGTCTGGATCGTGAGGAGTGTCATCACCGGCGGGGCGGGCTTCGTCGGTTCCTACCTCTGTGAGCGATTCCTGGCCGATGGGTTCGAGGTCCTCTGCGTCGACAATTTGTTGACCGGCCACCGGCGTAACATCGCCCACCTTGTCGATCATCCCAAGTTCCGCTTCCTCGAGCATAATATCTCGGAGCCGTTGCGGGTGGACGGCCCGGTCGACGCGGTCCTGCACTTCGCTAGCCCCGCCAGCCCGGCCGATTACCTGGCCCACCCGATCGCGACGTTGAAGGTCGGCTCCGCTGGGACGATCAATGCCCTGGGACTGGCCAAGGAGAAGGGCGCTCGCTTCCTGATGGCCAGCACCTCCGAGGTCTACGGAGACCCGGAAATCCATCCCCAGCGCGAGGAGTACTGGGGTAACGTCAACCCGGTCGGTCCCCGAGGCTGTTACGACGAGGCCAAGCGGTTCGCCGAGGCCGCGGTGATGGCCTACCACCGCCAGCATGGCTTGCGAACCCGCATTGTCCGGATCTTCAACACCTACGGGCCGAGGATGCGCCTCAACGACGGTCGCGTCCTGCCCGCCTTCATGGGCCAGGTGTTACGCGGCGAGCCCCTGACCGTCTTCGGCCGAGGCGACCAGACGCGCAGCTTCTGTTACGTGACGGACCTGGTCGAGGGTATCCGCCGCCTGCTTGACGTCGACTTCAGCGAACCGGTGAACATCGGCAACCCTAACGAGATCACGGTGCTGGAGCTGGCCAAGGAAATCATCGCCATGGAGCCTGGCACCCGCAGCACGATCGACTACCGAGACCTGCCCGAGGACGACCCGAAGCGTCGGAAGCCGGACATCTCCCGGGCTCGCCGCCTTCTGGGCGGTTGGGAGCCCCAGGTCGAGCGCGCCGACGGTCTGCGGCGGACCCTGGAGTATTTCCGGTCCGTCGCCAACGACTGAGTCGTGAGGCACCGGTCCAGTCCGCCCGGCCGTTCCCTCCTGGCGACGCTCGTCCCCGCCCAACGCGATGGATCTCGTCGAGGCCCCGGCCTCGCTCCCCTGTTTCCTTGGGACGTTAGCGATGCGCATCCTGGTCGTCGGAGGGGCCGGCTACATCGGGAGCCACGCGGTACGCCGACTGCTCTCGGCCGGCCACGAGGTCCGCGTCTTCGACAACCTGAGCCAGGGGCATGCCCGCGCCGTGCCCGATGGGCTCCTGGTTCGAGGGGACCTTGACGACCGGGCCTCCCTGGAAGCCGCCTTCGCCTCGTCGAGCTTTGACGCGGTGATGCACTTCGCCGCCTGGACTTCCGTCCCGGAAAGCGTCGCCGACCCCGCGCGTTACTACCGAAACAACCTCGTCGGCAGCCTCAACCTTCTGGACGCGATGAGGGCCGCGGGAGTTCGGCGGATCGTTTTCTCCAGCACCGCCGCGGTGTACGGGGTTCCCGAGACCCTGCCGATCACCGAGGACGCGCCGACCCGACCGATCAACCCGTATGGGTTCACCAAGCTCGCCATCGAACGGGCGATGGCCGACTACGCCTCGGCCTACGGTCTGGGGTTCGCGGCGCTTCGCTATTTCAACGCCTGCGGCGCCGCCGAGGATGGCTCAATCGGCGAGGATCACGAACCCGAAACGCACCTCATCCCGATCATCCTCCAAGTCGCCATGGGCCGACGACCCGGGATCAAGATTTACGGGACCGACTATCCCACGCCCGACGGCACCTGCGTCCGCGATTATATCCACGTCGAGGACCTGGCCGAAGCGCATCGGCTCGTGGTCGAACGGTTGGAGCCCGGCCAGCCCCTGCATTACAACGTCGGCACGGGGCAGGGATTCAGCGTCCGCGAGGTCATCGCCGCGGCTCGTTCCGTGACCGGACAGGCGATTCCGGTCGTCGAGGAACCTCGACGAGCCGGCGACCCGCCGGTACTCGTGGCCTCGCCCGAGACCCTGGTGCGCGACACCGGCTGGACCCCAACCCTCTCGACACTGGACGCGATTACCCGGACCGCATGGCTATGGCACACGTCTCGAACCGAAGGATTCGACGATCGACGCCAGGCACGGCACGGCTCATGACGCCCTTGCGGATCGCCACGATTGGGCATTCCTACGTAGTCTCCCTGAATCGAGCGGTCATGGACCGCGTGGCGCGTCACCCGGGCATCGACCTGACGGTCGTGGCCCCGGAGTGGTATCGGGGCGATTTTGGCCCCCTGAGCCTCCAGAACTCTCGCGACGCCCCCTACCAACTGACCGCGACGCGGGTCGGCCTGTCGCGGCACGTCCACGTTTTCCGCTACCGCGACCTTTCTCGGCAACTCGCTGGCCAACGGTTCGATATCCTCCACGCCTGGGAAGAGCCCTACATCCTGGCCGGCTATCAACTGGCGCGGTTCGCCCGAACGACGCGGACCCGGTTCGTCTTTCAAACGTGTCAGAACCTGGCCAAGAATTATCCCTGGCCGTTCGCCGCCTTTGAGCGATTCTGTGTCGAGAACGCGGCGGGCTGGACGGGGATCGGCCACCAGGTTCAGCAGGTCCAGCGCGGACGGGGCTACCCCGAACCCTCGGCGGTCGTTCCTCTGGGGATCGACGAGACCCGCTTCCGGCCCGACCCGGCCACCGGGGTTGCGGTGCGTCGGCGGTTGGGGCTGTCCGGGCCGGTGGTGGGCTTCGTCGGCCGGTTGACGCCGGAGAAGGGGCTCGACGTCCTGACCGCCGCACTCGACACGGTCTCCCCGCCGTGGTCACTGCTGGTCCTGGGTGGCGGCCCGCAAAAAGAGACCCTCCTCCGCTGGGCCGAGGCCCGGGGCATTGAGGATCGCGTGCGAATCGAACTGGTTGGGCATGAGGAAGTTCCGGCATTCCTCCAGGCGATCGACGTGCTGGTCGCCCCTAGCCTCACCCGACCGAACTGGTGCGAGCAATTTGGACGGATGATCGTCGAGGCGTTCGCCTGCGGCATCCCCGTCATCGGCTCGGACTCCGGCGAGATCCCCTTCGTCATCGGCGACGCAGGAATAGTCGTTCCGGAAGGGCGGGCCGATGCGCTGGCCGAGGCCCTGAACGGGCTTCTCCAGTCTCCCGAGCGCCGCCGGCAACTGGCGCTCGCCGGCGAGGAGCGCTGCCAGGCCCACTACACCTCGGCCCGCGCCGCCGAACTGTTCGTCGAGTTCTCCCGCAGGGTCATGGATACCCCTCGCGGCTGATCCCGGCACCGCTCAGATTGACCCGCGAATCCCGAGGGCGGGGCCACCTCCCCGGTCCGAGCGGTCTGTTCGTCTGTTCATGATTGCGTGGAACGGACGGACATGCTATTCCTTTGAATCCTACTCGTCAGGCGGTCAGTAAAGTTTCACCCCTCGCCCGGTCGAAGATAGGGGAATGGCGGGGGGCTTGGGGACGGTTCGGTCGTCGGGAAAGGCGGTGGGGGATGGCCGGCACGGACACCGCGGTAATTCGACTTTCGGACATCCAGGATGGCCAGGAGGCCACCTGCTTCGCGGCCCTGGTCAAGAAAGAGCGAAGTACGGCCAAGAATGATAAGCCGTACCTCCGCTGTACCTTCCGAGACAAGCGAGTGTCGTTGCCGACCATGCTCTGGCACGACTCTCGCCTCTACCAACAGGCTGGCTCGTGGACCGAGGGAGTCGGCTATCGCATCAGCGTTCGCGGTGAGCAGACTTCTCGTTATGGCATGCAGATTCAACTCTTCGAGATCCGTCCCGCGGTCGCCGAGGATGAACAGGACGGTTACGACTACTTCGACCTGGTCGAAAGCTCGAAATATCCCTTCGGCTCCCGTCTGACCAAGATCCACGAGTTTGTCGACAAGTATATTGGCGACGCCTCGCTTCGGCGACTCGTCCGGCGGGTTCTCGACGATCACGCCGACCTTTTCCAGAAGATGCCGGCCGCTCAGTCGCTCCATCATGGCTTCGTCGGAGGCCTGATCGAGCATGTCTGGAGCGTGACCCGGGTCTCCATTCATCTGGCCAATCATTACGGCAACTACTATGACGAACTGAACCCGCCGCTGAACAAAGGGGTGATCGTCGCGGCGGCGATCCTCCATGACATCGGTAAACTCCGGGAGTTGGAGTTCAGTTCGGTCGAGGCTCGGTACACCAAGGAGGGCACCTTGATCGGCCACATCCTGATTGGCCGGGATATGGTGCGCGACGCTGCCCGCGACCTGGGCGACATCCCTCTGGAAACGCAGTTACTGCTTGACCATGCGATCCTGGCCCACCACGGCAAGGCGGAATATGGCGCACCCAAGTCGCCGATGACCCTGGAAGCCTTGATCGTCCATTACGCCGATGAGATCGACGCGAAGATCAACGCCGTCGCCCAGGGGCTGCGGAACTCGAAGGACGATGGGTTCACCGACAAGATTTATGCCGTCGACAATCGCCGCTTTTATCGAGGCATCCCCGTCGAATTGCCCGAGGACGAACCGGTCGACGACACCCTGCCCTGAGCGCCGCCCCTGGTCCCCCAGCATCGCCCTACCTACAATGGATCCGTGGAAGATGGCCCCGCGGCCGCTCGGTCGGGGGAGACCCGCGGAATGGGGAGGCTCTCGATGATTGGCAAGAGTGCGTGGCTGGCCTTGGGCGTGTTGGCGTTTGTCGGTTGCGGCGACGCGGGGGTCTCCAATCCGCCGTCCTCGGACGTGGCGAGTTCGCCGACGACAGGAGCCTCGGTCGTCCCACCGACCGACGCCTCCAAGGGCGAGGCCCCGGCCTCCACTGGCGGCATGTCGGCCTCGGGTCCGGCCGATGTGTCCAACCGCGACGCTGATGGGGCCAAATCTCCGGGTGAAGCTCCCGACGAGAAGGCCATCGCCGCCGCTCCGCTGACAGCCGAGGAGATTGCCCAGGTCAAAACCTTGCCGGCCGAGGACCAGGACGCCGCGATGGCCCAGAAGCTTTGCCCGATCAGCGGCCACCACCTTGGCAGCATGGACACGCCCATCAAGGTCACCGCCGAGGGAAAGACGGCCTACCTCTGCTGCGAAGGGTGCAAGAAGCTGTTTGAGAAGGACCCCAAAACCGCGCTGGCCAAGATCGGGAAGTGAACCGGGGCCACGATTTGCGATCCCCGGGGGGCTAGGCAAGCCGGGGATCGCTTGCTTACAATACGCCCCCGAGCACGTAGGGACGGCGTCCCTGACCCAACCCCCGCCAAGCCCGGCGGGACGACGGTCGAGGACGTTGGGACCCCGAGATCGGCCCCTCTTCCCGGGAGCCGCCGTCGCATACTCCCCCCTTTGCGGCGCGGATTCCCGCCGGCTGGTTCATCGGTCGTCTATCCCCAGTGGTCCGAACGCCGAATCCCCTTCACAACTCCCTCAAGGGCTGGGGCCTCTCGACGTTCGCCACCTAGGCTGCTCCCCCATCGCCGAGAAGATCGGGGGGTGGGTTGACGTCCTGTGACCTCTTCTTCCTTTGGGAGCAAGACCGACGATGGGCCATCCTACCGCGCGCCATAACGCCGTCGAGGCCGTGAACACCTGGCAGACCAATGGTCGCAAGGTCCCCAACGGCAAGCACCCCTTCCGCGATTACTTTGGCATCAACGTGTTCTCCGACGAGGTCATGCGGGCCCGCCTGCCCGAGAACACCTACAAGGCGCTGAAGAAAACAATCTCCAAGGGGGCTCCGCTCGACCCTAGCGTGGCCGACGTCGTGGCGACGGCGATGAAGGAATGGGCCCTGGAGAAGGGGGCCAGCCACTACACCCACTGGTTCCAGCCGATGACCGGCCTGACGGCCGAGAAGCACGACTCATTCCTGGCCCCAGTGGGCGAGAATGGCGAGGCGATCGCCGAGTTCAGCGGCAAGGAGCTGGTTCGGGGCGAGCCCGACGCCTCCAGTTTCCCCTCCGGCGGCATCCGCGCCACCTTCGAGGCCCGCGGCTACACCGCCTGGGACCCCACCAGTCCCGCCTTCATCCTCGAAAACCCCAACGGCACCACCCTCTGCATCCCGACGGCCTTCTGTTCCTGGACCGGCGAGGCCCTGGACAAGAAGACCCCGCTCTTGAGGTCGATGGACGCCCTCTCCAAGCAGGCCATCCGCGTTCTGAAGCTCTTCGGCTCCTCCGCCCAGCACGTCTTCGCCACCGGCGGGCCCGAGCAAGAATACTTCCTGATCGATAAGCACCTGTATTTCGAGCGGCCCGACCTCATCAACGCCGGCCGCACCCTCTTCGGCGCCAGGCCCCCCAAGGGGCAGGAGATGGAAGACCACTACTTCGGCGCCATCCCCGAGCGCGTCTTGGCCTGCATGTTGGAAGTCGAGCAGGAACTCTACAAGCTCGGCGTGCCGGTCAAGACCCGCCACAACGAGGTCGCCCCGTCCCAGTACGAGATCGCGCCGATCTTCGAGAACGCCAACGTCGCCACCGACCACAACATGATGGTCATGGAGACCTTGAACCGCGTCGCCGGTCGATACGGCCTGAAGCTTTTGCTGCATGAGAAGCCGTTCGCCGGGGTCAATGGCTCGGGCAAGCACGTCAACTGGTCGATGGCCGACGACCTGGGCAATAACATCCTGCGTCCGGGCGACAACGCCCACGAGAACGCCCAGTTCCTGGTCTTCCTGGCCGCGGTCCTCCGCGCTGTGGCCCGTCACGGCGACCTGCTGAGGGTCTCCGTCGCCACGGCCGCCAATGACCACCGCCTCGGGGCCAACGAGGCTCCCCCGGCGATCATCTCGGTGTTCCTGGGCGAGATGCTCCAGGACATCGTCGAGCAGATCGAGAAGGGCGGGGCCAAGAGCACCAAGTCCGGCGGCACGATGCAGATCGGCGTTTCGGTTCTGCCGACCTTGCCCCGAGACGCGGGCGACCGCAACCGCACCAGCCCCTTCGCCTTCACCGGCAACCGCTTCGAGTTCCGCGCCGTCGGGTCCAGCCAGTCAATTGCCGGCCCCCTGGTGGTGATGAACACCGTCGTGGCCGAGAGCCTCGACGACATCGCCACCGAACTGGAAGCGGCCGTCAAGGCGGGCAAGGACCTCAACGCCGAAATCCAGGCGATCCTGCCCAAGTACATCGCCGAGAGCAAGAAGGTTGTCTTCAACGGCGACGGCTACTCGGAAGACTGGCACAAGGAAGCCGAGAAGCGCGGCCTGCCCAACCGCCGCAACGCCGTAGACAGTCTTTCCGACCTGATCACTCCCAAGTCGATCGCCCTGTTCGGCAAGTACGGCGTGTTCACCGAGCGGGAACTGCACTCGCGGTTCGAGATCCTGCTAGAGAACTACATTAAGACCATCAACATCGAAAGCTTGCTGACGGCCCAGATCGCCAGCCGCCAGATCCTCCCCGCGGCGATCCGCTACCAGTCGGAGGTCGCCCACTCGATCGGCCACCTCAAGGCCGCCGGGGTCGCCATCCCCTCCAGCCAGGCCGAGTTGCTCAAGGAACTCAGCGAGACCATCAGCACCCTCCAGGCCAAGACCGCCGAACTCGTCAAGGCCTCCGAGGAGCACACCGCCGGCGACACCATGGCCCACGCCAAGCACTCGCGGGACAAGGTCGTCACGGCCATGATGGCCGTCCGCACCGCCGGCGATAAGCTGGAGACCATGGTCGCCGACGACCTGTGGCCGCTGCCGTCCTACCAGGAAATGCTGTTCATCAAGTGACGGATCGCACAAGAGTCGTAACGGGCAGCAGTTTACGGCGATAGCGTCACACGAACGAGGGGGTCTGGCTTGGTAACGATCCTGCCAGGCCCCCTTGTTTGTAACCTACAACGACAAGCCCTGGCTCTGGCGAGACTGAACCGAAGCGGTGGGATCACGCCGAGGAGGAACCCCCGCGAGAGCCGCTGGGGGGTCAATCCTTGCGTGGTTTTGGCCGCCGTAAGGGCAGGGTAATCCGGAAGGTCGCCCCTCCGTCGGGTCCGTTGGACGCCTCGATCCGCCCTCCCTGCTCGGCGATGATCCCGTGGCTGATGCTAAGCCCCAGGCCGGTCCCCTGGCCGATCGGCTTGGTCGTGAAGAACGGATCGAAGACCTTGTTCATGACCTCGGGGGGAATGCCGGGCCCGTCGTCGCCGATTTCAATCACCACCGCATCGGGCGTGGCCCGCGTGGCGATCCGTATCCGCCCGTTTCGCCGTCCCGTCGCCTCAATCGCCTGCACCGAGTTGGTCAGCAGGTTGAAGAAAACCTGATTCAGGTGGGCCCCCGCGCATTCCAGGGGCGGCAGGTCGCCGTACTCCTTCTCCACGGTGATCCCGCTCCGGTCCATCGCCGCCGACAGCATCCCCAAGCTTTGGTCGATCGCCTGGTTCAGGTCCAGCACGCCAATCTCGGCCCGATCCAACTGGGCGAAGCCTCGCAGGTCCTCGACGATCCTCGCCACCCTCGCCAGCCCCTTGCGCGTGGTGCGGGTCAGGCGAAGGAGGTTCTCCTGGAGATAAGGGAGGTCCGCCTCGTTGGCCAGCCGGTCGACCGTTTCGGCCAGGTCGGGGCGGTGGGTTCTCAAGGTGTCGAGCCCCGCCTGGTGAGTCGCCAGGATCTCCAGCAGCGAGGCAATGTCGCGCTCCAGGATCGCCACGTTGTTGGAGGCGAAGGCCAGGGGGTTGTTGATCTCGTGAGCCATCCCCGACGCCAAGGTCCCCAACGACGCCAGCTTCTCCGAGTGAACGAGTTGCCCCTGGGCCTCCTTGATCTTGAGGTTCGCCTGGCGGAGTTGCTCGTTGGCCGTGGTCAACTGCTCGGTCCGACGTCGCAATTCCTCGTCGGAGCGGACGCGGTCGGTCACGTCCTTGAGGTTGCAGCGGATGTGGTTGATACGGCCGTCGGGGTCGTACCGCGCCTGGGCGTAGATCCGGACGTAATGCCAGGCCTGGTCCGCGCCGCGAATCCGCAGGACGAAGTCATGACGCTCGCCGCGCTCGGCGGCCTGGCGAAATTCGTCGTCGGCCAGTCCTCGGTCGTCGGGATGCAGCGACTGGAAGAGGCTTTGCCCCTTCAACTGCTCCAGGTTGGCCCCCAGGAACTCCCGAGCGGCGTCGGTGATCCCCATCCAACGGAGGGTGCCGGGGGCCAGCCGGCAGAGCATCTCATCGGTCGGACCCGACGACATGCCCGACCGCGTCCCGATCATCGAACGGCTCAGCGTCGATTCCTGAGTCGCCTGCCGGCGTCCCGGCAGCGGATCTCGGGCGATGGGCACGATGGGCGACGACGACGGGTCGGCCCCCTGCGGCATCGGGAACTCCCGGCCGCAATGCCCGCACTTCACCCGCCTCCCAGCCGCCTCGGCGGGGACTCGGAGCAGTTGGCCGCAGTGAATACATGTGATGGTCACATGCATGAAATACCCCGTCCTCGGATGCGACTTCGACGTTAGCCGATCCCAAGGGTGACTGCAAGGAACGCGAGAGTCGAGGACAACCCACTTTCCCAGGATAACGGCCAAGGGGGTCGAACCGCGACCAGGCCTGGGCCATTCGCCGGCCCGACCGCCCCGGCGAACGGGAGGCAAGCGAGCCGGCGTGCGTGAGGGGTTAACGGACCCTCGCCGAGAACGTGACTCGCCCCTCCTGGCCCGGAGCCAGCGCCCGGGGCAAATCCCAGCGAAGTTCAGTCCCCCCCGCCCGATTCTCTCCCGACGAAAAAACGGTGCCGGCGGGACCTTGGGCCGAGCCGGCCACGTATTCGAGACGGGGGACCAGGCTGTCGACCACCGAGAGGGCGGTGATGGGCAAATTCCCCATGTTCCGATATTGCAGCACGAAGCTGATGAGGTCTCCAGAGTCGGCCACCCCGGCACTCGCCCGCTTGATGATCGCCAGGCCCGGTCGATCCGGCGGGGTCTCGACGGCTGCGAGTTCCTGGGGCTTCCAGGCCATCACCCGCTGGTTGGCCCCCTGAATGATCCCCGTCACCACCACCCCCTCGGCCGTCTTGATCGTCAAGGGGGGGATCGCCCCGTTGGCCAGCGACGCCTGCTGGCGATTCTTGGCGACCATCGTGACCTGCACCTGGGTCACCGGCGCGGTCTTGGCAATCGTGTCGAACCCCTGGAGGACGCGGTACTCGGCATGGGTGCTAGCCACGACGTTCAACGCGGCCTCCGACGCCCGGGCGCGATGCCTCAGCAGGACCGGCGGCTCCTGGCGGATCAGGGGGATCGGCCCTTGCGTCAACTCCCGGGTCGAGTCGCGTTGCAGGTTCTCCAGGCCCCGCAACGGCTGGACCACCTCCGCCTGGATCGGTCCGACGCTGACCCGGACCACCGCGAACCGGGGGGAGTAGATACAAACGACGTTGGTCGGCAGGACGCGGGGGCGGAGCTGGTCCTGAACCCGGAACTGGATCGAGGCATCGCGGGGGTCAATCCCCCGAAGATTCCCATCGCCGCCGAAGTGCATCGCCTCGGCCCGGTCGCCGCCGTCGCAGAGGAATTCATCGCGAGGCAGCCAGGCGCGATCCTGGGCCGGGGGCGTTCCCCGCGCCGGGCCGCAGGGCAGGGGGCAATGGCCGCCTTCGAGGTTGCTGAACGGGCAGGGCACGTTCGCCAGCCCCATCAACGGGTCGGGACCCCGAGCCCCTTCGGTCCCGGGCGTCCGCGAGCCAATTCGGACGATCGCCATGACTCGCCCGAGGGCGGCGGCCACCTTGACCGGGTCTTCGGTCGCGGTCAGGGTCGCCGAGGGAAGTTCGTCCTTCGGCAAGGTGATTGGCGTGGCCTGCTCGGGGTCTTCCAGGTAGACGACCTCGGTGGTCAGCTGGCCCCGGTCCACGGCCGCTTCCAGGTCTTCCCGGTTCAAGGGAATGCGGATCGGGAACCGCGACGGCTCGACCACCGGCGGCCGGTGGACGTGGCCGACGACCTCGACGACCGGGAACGCCTCGGCCTCGGGTCGGCCTTCCAACCCGGTGACCCTCAGCTGGTAGGCAACGCCAACCCTCATGCCCACGACGGTCGGGTCGGTGGCCGGGACCGGCTCGGTCTCCGGGGCGAGGACCTCGACCACGGCCCCCGGCGGCGGCTGGAGGCGGACCACCTGAACGCCCGGCGGCAGGACTGGGTACGACACCTCCGCGGCCATCGCGCCGGGCGGCACGACCACTGATGACGGCGCCGGCCCCATGGGCAGCGGCGTCGGCGGCGGGGGGGCGGCCTGACCTCGGGCCGGGGCCGGGAGGGCTCCGGGGGTCGCCAGGGCCAGCAGCAGCGGGCCCACCATTCGGCGGATCGACCCTCGTCGGCTCATCGGTTCCACCCTCCTGCAACCCGAAGGCGCTCCGGCCCCGGGGCGGTCTCTGCTACCGATCGGCCTGTCAGGCCAGAATTTGCGGCGTGGCGACAACGGGCCAGGCCGCCCCGGCAAAAGGTCGTGTTGGCGACCCACCGGGGCGGCCCGTGGAACCCTGGCGTGACCCGTCCCAACGGGCCGGGTCACGCCACTCGACTCAGAACTCCGGCTTGGCGTCGCCAGGCATCGCCTCGGCCGGGGGAGCCTCGGCGGGCGGGGCGGCCGGGTCGGCGGCGGGCATCTCCTCGGTGGCGGGGGCGGCCGGCTCGGCGGGCTCCGTCGGGGTGGCGGGCTCGGCGGGCTCCGCTGTCGGGTTGACCTCGGGGACCGGCGGCGTCGTCGGCGAGACCGGCGCCGCGGTGTCGACCGGGACCGTCGGGTCGGCGGCCGGCGGGGTCGGCGGGGCGACATTCGGGACTTCGGGAACCGTCCCCGGCGGCAGCGAGCCCGGCGGCAAGGACGTTCCCGGAGCCGAGCCCGGCACCATCGCGGGGGCCGCGACGCCCGGAACCGTGACGATCGCCCCAGCCTGCGGCATCTCCAGGTCGATCGCACCGACGCGGAGGATCATCAGGATCGTCCCGCGACGGTCCGCCTCGACAACGGGGTCAACCCCGGGTTCCAGGCGGGTCGAGACCAAAGTCTCGGTCGCGATGGCCAGCTCCTGGTAGCGGGGGTCCGGCAGGTAGACCACCTTGGTGACGAAGTTACCGGCGGTGACCTGCTGGAAGTCCTCCTCGGTGAACTGCGCCGGGATCGGGTTGTGGGTCAGGTAGGCGTCGGTGGCTGGCGTCGAGGGGGCGATCTCGATCGTCGGGTAAAGCTGCAGACCGGGGCGACCCGGGATGTCGGTCAGTTTGAGTCGGTAGATGTAGCCCTGGAGGAAGTTATAGCGAGCCGGGACCGAGAGCTGGCCGGGAAGATAAACCTTCTCGACACCCCCGGCGACGGTCTGCCAGCCGACCTTCATACCGGCCGGCTCGACGAAGTAGATCTGGCTGCGGACGTTGGGGAACCGACGTCCCCCGGGTCCGCCCATACCGCCGGGTCCGCCCATGCCGCCGGGGCCACCCATGCCGGGTCCGCCCATGCTGCCGGGTCCGCCCATGCCGGGGGGGCAATTCGGATCGCCCATGCCGCCGGCCATCGCTCCGCCCTGGGGCGGGGGGCCAGAGACCACGGCATGACTTCGGAGGAAGCGTTTGCCTCCAACATGCGCCCCGCCAAGCTGTCCGGCCGCCGCGGCCGCCAGCAGGACCACTCCCATTGCGTTCAACATGCGGACTCCTTCCGTCCCCCACCTGGCCCCGGCGTCCTGCCGAGATCCTCCCGAGGGGGGAATAATGCGATCCTGGAGGCCCGCGCCGACCGTCTCGGCCAGGGGGACGGGCAGCACGCCCGGACTTGCGTCTGGGGACACCTACCGATAAGATCGGGCATTCCTTTCCGGACCCTTGAACGAATCCGGCACGACCCCACCATGCCCAATCTTCGGCCCAGCCTCCTCCTCGGGTCGCTCCTCTTACTGACCTCCTCCGTCGGCTTTGCCCAGACCCCCCCGCCGACCCCGTCCGAAGCATCCAAGGCCGAGCCCGCCGCGCCTCCCACCGAGGCAGAGCTCGCGCTTGACGAGGCGATCGCCAAGGTCAAGGGGCTGGCCAGCGTCTCGGCCGACGTCGCTCAATCCGCCGACATGCTCGGCCAGAAATTCACCATCAAGGGGCGTTACTTGAAAGCCCCGGGGTATCGATCTCGCCTGGAATTAAGCGTCACCGGCCTGGCCGACGGCGGCGGCCAGATGGTGCAGGTCAGCGACGGAACGACCCTCTGGGACTTCCAGCAGGTTCTTAACGCCAGCCGTTGCCAGACCTTGCGGATCGACCAGGTCGTCAAGAAGCTGGAAGCTCCGGAGTTCGCCGGAGAGTTCCGCGACCAGGTGATCGCGTCCCTCGGATTCGGCGGCCCCGAATCGCTGCTGACCGGGCTTCGCAAAGCGATCCACTTCGAGCAAAAGGAAGCCGGCACCCTGGACGTCCAGGCCGGGGCGACGGGTACCGAGTCGCGCGACGTCTGGGTTTTGCGCGGCGAGTGGCAGGATCGCGAGGCCCTGCTGGAGAAAGATCCCCGCAAGGCCCGACCCCCAACGGTGGGCCCCTTGCCGCCTTATGTCCCCAGTCTCGCCGTCGCCTGGATTGGCCGCAACGACGGCTGGCCGTACAAGATCCAGCTCGAAGGCCGGGCCCTCTCGGTCCTCTCGCAGCCCCGCCTCGGCAAGCCCGGAGCCCCGCCCGCCGCCTCAAGGCCCGCGAATTCCCGGGGCAAGGATCTGCCCAGCCGGCTGGTCCTGCTCTATGGCAATGTGAACCTCAACCCGGCTCTCGGGCCGGCCGACTTCGCCTTCGCCCCGCCCGACCCCAACCGCGTCGCTGACAGCACCAAGGAATTGCTCGACCGTCTCGACCAGAAGCTCAACTCGCTCCAGAACGAGGAAGCCAAGGGGGACAACGCGGGCGGATCGACGCCCACTCCGGGCGATACGCTGACCCCCGAGATCGGCGTGCCCAAGCTCGATGATCCAGTCTCAGCCCCAGCGCCCTCGCCGACCCCCTGAACCTTGGCGGGTCGCTATTCCTCCGAGCCGATGGGCCCACTCTCCGGCAGCCAGGGCCGGAGCGGACAGCGTTCGCAGCGGGGCGACCCGATCTTGCAGAAGTCGCGACCCACGCGAACGAGCCACGATGCCAGCCGGCCCATCCCGGCGGCGTCCTCCCCTCCCAACCGTTCGAGGACCGAACGCGCTTCGTCATAGTCGGCCCAGGGCTCGACCCAGCCGTGGCGGGCGGCGATGCGGAAGCTCGCGCGATCGACGGGGTAAACCGCTCGGCCGACCCCGAGTCTCAGCATCTCGTCGACCGTCGACGGCCCCAGCCCCTTGAGCCGAAGCCATTCCTCTCGAAGCGCTTCCGTCGCAAGGTCGTTGGGGATCACGTCCGCCCCGAAGTCCTGGGCGGTCCACCAATTCGCCAGCCGCTTCAACGGCGGGATGACCTTGGGGGTCCGGGAAATCCCCTCGGCCTTCAACGCCGAGAGCAGATCCCCGGCCTCGCGGTCCAACCAGACCCGAGCCTCGTCCAGACCGGCCCGTTCGAGGGCCATCGCCAGCGATTCGCGACGTCCGGGATCGTCCCCATCGCTCAGGAACGCGGCGACGACCGCGCGGAACGATCCCGGCCGCGACGCTGCCGAGCGGTCCGGAAGGCCGTAATGCGCGGCAAGGGCGTGCAAAAGGTTCGGACCGTGGTCGTCTCGCCTGGCCATGAGGGTTTCCCGGGCCGGCGGATCAGGCTCGGCGGAACTGTCGGCGAGCCACCAGGCCCCCCAGGGCGCCGACGCCCATCATCGCCAGGGACGACGGCTCGGGGACCGCGTTGGGGGTCGCCACGAAGACGTGCATGGCGCCGTTGACGTCGGTGTAGGCTCCGGCGAGGTCGCCCCGGCCATCGATTCCGGTCAGAATCGTGCCGCCGCTGGCGGGGTCGGCGTTGGGGTCGACGACCTGAGTCGCCACGCCGTTGGCGTAGATGACGCCGACGTTGACGTGGTTGACATCCTGGAGGGCGCCGACGGCAGTCCCCGCGTCGTTGACGCCCAGGAACGCCGACCGGAAGACCGATGCGCCGGTCCCCATCAACGTGGTCGGCAGGTTCAGGGTGGCGTATGTCCCGTCGGGATTACGGTAATAGGAGACCGTGCTGTCCTCGGACCCCACGAAGTGGTACCCGACGATCACTCCAGAGGTGTTGATGCCGAACGGCACGGAGGAGTCGTACCCGGCCTGGTTGGTCAGGGGCGTATAGGTGCTACCGGAGAGCGTCAGCCCGTTGGCGGTGTAAACGGTGGCGTCGGAGTAGAGGCCCACGATCGTGCCGGAATCGTTGATGCCTGTGAGGACCGGGAAAACCAGGCCGTCCGGGGGTGCCGGGGCCGCGGTTGTCGTCCCGCCCTTGTAGGTGACGGAACCGCCCAGCCCACCATGACCGACGGCCAGCCCGTCGTCGTTGATCCCGGACAGGACGAGATAGGGGTCGTCGCTGGGCAGGACGGTCAACGTGTGGGGGGTTGCGGCCGTCGTGGTGAAGTTGGTGGTGGTGCCCGTGTTGGGGTCTGTGTAATAGCCGATCAAAGTGCCGTCGGGGCTGAAGCCGCCGAGGTTGCTAATCTGCTGACCGGCGGGGATTGGGAGGTCGGTGAAGGTGTAGGTCGTGGCGGCGGAGGCGGTCGTCGAAATCCATGCGCCGGCGATCAGGGCCAGACCCGCAGTCGTGCGAATGCGGTGAATCATCGTCCATTCCTTGGAGATCCACTCGGGGGGGCGGCCGTCGTGGCCGACGGTCTCGTCTGGCTGGTATCCTTAAATTCTAATGAAAATGAGGTCAAGACCGGATTTTTGTGACGGCTCAGCCATTTCCTTCGGGTTCGCTCCGCGGGCTGGGGAAAGGTTCGGCCCCCTTGGGTGGCTGGGGTCTCGTCCGCGAGACCCCGGCCCGAGACACAACCCGGGGCCTGAAAGATCAAGAACCCCGCCACCCGGCGGGACCCGTCGCATCCTCAACGGGCGCATCGGCTGGGTACTGGTGCAACGCGAGGTTAGGCGGCCCGCCGGTGGTTGATGGCCACTACCCGGATGTAGACCACCCCTGCCAAGAGACCGAGACCACCCCCGACCAACCAGAACGAAGTCGGAGGGCGGGGCGAGCCCAACGCCATTAGCATGGGGAACGGACTGAGGGTATCCAGGGCGAAACCGACCAGCGCCGCGAACACGCCGCAGGCAACCACCGCGGTAATCGACCGAGCGATCTGTCGGGCGTGGACGCCCGACGCGCCAGGCGTCCAGATCAAAAGGGCGAGGCCGCCGTTGGTCAGGACCCACCACGAGAGGCCCGATCGGGGTGAGCCCGAGCCGCCCTCGCGGGCGTCGCGGAGGGCCAGGCCCAAGGCCGCGCCTGCCAAAGCGACGACGGCAGCGAAGGTCCTCAGGTGGGATTGCGGCCGAGCCACATTGCAGACCCCGAGCACTCGCGGGAAAGCCGCCTCACAACTTATCAGGCCGACTTGGCCCGCGCGGTGGCGACCGCGGCGGTGTAGTCGCGGGTGAACTTGCTGCGACGGCGGGCGGCGGTGTTGGGGTGCAGCACCCGCTTGGTGCCGGCTCGGGCGATTTTGCTGGTGGTCAGGCGGAAATCCGACTCGGCCTTGTCGAACTCGCCCGCGGCCACCGCGGCGAGGGTCCGCTTGGTGTAGGTCTTGATGATCTTCTTGGTGATCCGGTTGCGGAGCCGACGCTTGTTGCTCTGCTTCAGACGCTTGATCGCGGACGGGCTGTTGGGCATGGCGGGGTCCGGGGGCTCTTAAACCATTGATTCAGGACGGATTCGGCGGCCCAGGCGCGCGGGCCCTGGCGAAGGGGCGAGTGTATCATGAGGCCGGCGGCTGGTTCAAGGCCCGCAACCGCTTGGCGACGTCCTTGTAGCCGTAGTCATAGGCCGCCACGTCCTGGTAATGGTCCTTGGCCGTGCGGGTATCTCCCTTGGTTTCGGCCAACCTCCCCAGGAGGTAATGCAACTCCAGCATGTTCGGGGTGTCGGAGGGTTCCAACGCTTCCAGGGCCTGAGCGTACTTGCGTTCGGCCAGGTCCGGGTCGCCGATCGCCTCGAAGGCCTGTCCCAGCAGCAGGAGCGCCGTGACCTTATGGTCGGTGGAGTTCTGGAGCTTCTGGAAGACCTCGATGGCCGCGTCGTGATCTCCCACCTTCATCAACCGCTTGCCCAACTCTAGCAGGGTGGTCTGATCCCCGGGACGCTGGGCCAGCCGGCGGCGGAACTCCTTGATCTCGTAGTCGTTGAGCATCCCCATGAGTTGTTCGAGCTTGCCGGGCAACTCGGGGTCGTCGGGATAGCGCTTGATTCGGGCTTCCAGGTCGTCCTTGGCCTTGTGAAGGCGGCTGATCTGGACCTCGGCGTGGGCCGACATCAGGACCACGTCGTCGCGGTTGACCTTGAGGCCGCCGGCCAAAACCTTCTGGGCGTCGTCCAGCTTTCCCTGGGCGCGGAGCATGTCGGCCAGTTCCAGGTAGGAGCCGACTCGCTGGGGGTCGCTCTGGATCTGGTTGCGCAGGCGTTGCTCGGGGGCAAGGGCGAGTTCGGCGAGTTCCTCGGGGTCGGGCTGGAACGAATTGGCGGCGATGCGGCTGTCGGCGGCCTTCAGCGCGGTGCCGATGCCCGACCGGGCGATGGTGGCGTTGGCGGCCAGGCCGTTGATCTTGCGGGAGGCTTCGTCGTCGGTGGGGGCGATCTTGCGGACCTTCTCCCAGATCTGGATCGCCTTCTGAAAGTCGTGGGTTAGCTCATAGCCCAGGGCCAGGTGCTTCATGAAGTCGAGGTCTTCGCCCCCCTGGGCCTCGACCGACTTCAACAGCCAAAGGACCAGTTCGGGCTGGTTGAGCCCCTCGGCGGCCTCGGCCTGGTCGCGGGTGGCCGAGATGTCCCAGGGGTTGAGCGTCAGGGCGTCCTCGCAGCCTTCCAGCACCTCGGCCCATCGCCCCTTGCGCTTCGCTCCGTTGTATTTCAGGCGAACGGTGGTGACCCGGGCCTTGGTGAGACCGCCGACCTTTTTGGGGTCGTTGTCGTACTTCTTGCGCTGGACGCCGCGGAGGAGCTGACGAAAGGGGAGGTGGCCCGGGACGAGCTTGCATGCCTCGCGATACATCTGGACAGCATAGTCCAGGTTCCCCTTGCCGGCCGCCTCGTTGCCGTGCTGGAACAAGTTCTGGGCCTTCTTCATGGCCCCCTGATTGTCCGACGCGGAACTCATCGAGTCGCCCCTCCCGAGGCGCGGGCGTCGCCGCCGGCCGCGAGACTTGTATGCCCGCACGCTCGCGGCGGCCGGTCGGCCGGTCCCCCCTAGCTTAGCCGAATCGGCGCCCATTGCCAGACATTGCGAGCGTCGCTCCATTGCGAGCCTGCCCTCGTGAGCCCAAGATAACCGGCGAGCGACGAACCGGGGACCTCGGAGCGACGGCGATGGCTAAGGCGACGGTCTTGCGGGACGCGGGCCTTTCGGACCTGCTCGACGGCGAATTGGAAACCCTGGCCGGCGGTTTCGTGTTCACCGAGGGGCCGCTCTGGTGTCCCGCCGATGCCTCGCTGCTGGTCCAGGACATCAAGGCCGCCATCACCTACCGAATTTCTTCCGACGGCTCGGTCGCCAAGGTCCGCGAGCGGACCGAGGGCGCCAACGGCCAGACCTATCTGCCCGACGGCCGCGTCGTCTTTTGTGAACAGGACGGCCGTCGCGTTTCCCGGATGGCCCGCGATGGCTCGGGCTACGAAGTCCTGGTGGAACGCTGTCAGGGCCAGCGGCTGAACAGCCCCAACGACATCGTTTGCCGTTCCGATGGGCGGATCTACTTCACCGACCCGCCCTATGGCGTCACGGCCGAGACTCGCGAGTTGCCGTATCAAGGAGTCTTCGCCCTGGCCGACGCGGGAGGCGGCGACCTATCCTTGCTAGTCGACGACTTCGAAAAGCCCAACGGCCTGGCGTTCTCTCCCGACGAGCAGACCCTCTACATCTGCGATACGGGCCGCTACCACGTCCGGGCCTTCGAGGTCGAGCCGGTCGGGATGCTCGCGGCGGGCTCCAGCCGGGTTTTCGCGACCCTTGACCCCGAAGGGCCCGGCGGTCCCGATGGGATGAAGGTCGACGCCGAGGGCCGGGTCTACGTCGCGGTGGCCCAGGGCGTCTGGGTCTTCGAGCCGACCGGGAAACTCCTGGGCATCCTGGAGACCCCCAAACGCCCGTCGAATCTCGCCTGGTGCGGCGACGAGGGCCGACAACTGGCGATCACCGCCGTCGACTCGGTCCACCGGATCGCCTTGAAAGTCGCCGGCCGCCTGCCCCAGTTCCAGCCGATGCCCTCGTAGTCCGCGTTGGAACCGCTAGCGAAGATGCCCACAATCGTTTACTCTCAATGGGCGAGCGTGCGTGATCGAGGCCGGTCCCCGGTTCTGGCCTCGATGGGCGAAGGGGGAGGGTGCGTAGGGCCTCCCCAATGTGGCCCGCCGCTGATCTCGTCGCAACCACGATCGCCGCGACCGGGCGTGGCGGACGTCGCAGGAGTTCCGCGTGGCGAAAGAGGAACCGTTCCGCACCGAAGGCCGAATCGTCGAGTCGTTGCCGAATACGCAATTCATGGTTGAGTTGGAAAACGGCCACCGCGTCCTGGCGCATATCGCCGGCAAGATGCGCAAGAATTTCATCCGAATCGTCCCGGGCGACCGTGTGACGGTGGAACTGACCCCCTACGACGTCAGCAAGGGGCGGATCGTCTACCGAGAGCGCTAAACCGCCCTCCCTCGCCGAAACACCCGGCGACCGCGCCGCACTCCCTGGCGAGTCCGGCGCCCGTCGCCCGCCCCACCCCCCCTCGGATGGGCGTGAATTTCCACAGAGAATGTTACGATTCGCCGCGGTGCCATGTTTTCTGGCATCACCGTCAGAAATGCGCGCGATTTTTTCACGGATCCTATTTGGTCCAGTTTTTGCCTTGGGAGACCGTTGTTCGACTTGCCACGCATGCTTCTCGATTGGGGCCGAGCCAGGTGGCTCACAGGGCAATGACCGCCCAAGGAGATCCCATGATCGAATCCGAGCTGGCCGCGAATCCTGTCGCTTCTGGGCAAATCGGTGAAACTCTTTCGGCTGAAAGGGTTAACGTCGGCGAGAAACGAGGCCGTGGGTTGACCGCCCTCGATCGCTGGGAGGCGCGCCGGTCGCTGGCGCTACACCGGGCGGAGACAGAGCGACTTCGCGTCCTGGCGGATTTCCTGGCCAGGCCGGTCCATGCTCCCGGTGGTTCCGAGCCCGATCCGGATATTGTGACTGCCTACAATCTAGCAGTCGAAGCCGCTCTCCTGGGCATACGGCGAGCGACGTTCGCGTCGTCTTGATCCGGACCCATCAGCGCAATCGCCACCAACGGGCGGGATCGAGCCCGAGAGTTTGACAGGTTGGCTCGATCGCGGCCCGGAAGCGCACGGCGTCGACGGGATAGCCGGCGGTGGGTGGGAGGCCCGGGATTCGCCCGACCCAGTAGTTATTGAACGCGTCCATCCACCACTCGCGGAGCGTCTTGCTGACAATTGACGCCAGCGCCACCAGCCCATCCTCGGCATCGGCTCGGGGAAGCAGGTCCAACTTCATCGTGCGACCCTGTTCCCGGATCTCGTAGGAACTGAGCGCCGGACCCTGGGCGAATGGCTCGATGACGTGGCCAGGCAGCGCCGCCGAAAGCGGGCCGAGGTAGAAGTGCCGCCCGCCGTGCTTGTCGGCACGGACCCGGGTCTCCTGGGCTGGGGTGGTACCTTCCCAAAGCCATCTGAGCAGCGGGGCGAACGCGGAGAAGTGGGCCCCGGCCTTGTTCCCGGTTTCACCGAGCCAACGGTTGAACCTCGCTGGACCCACGACCACCGATCGGACCCCCACCAATCGCCAGTTGGCCCCATCGAAGGTCCGCCGACCGATCGCGTCGGCGACGAACGATTGGCACGCGGCCGAGGGGACCGGCGGATCTTCGCCGGGAGGGAGCCACAGGTCGAGTTCAGCGTCAGCAAGCGTCCCAGCGCCCACGACGTCCAGCAGCGCTCCAAACGAGGCGATCGGTCCGGAGCCCACCGCGGCGTCAACCGTGGCGAGGGCCGCGGCCTCCAGCCGGTCCCGGCCCCGCCTTCCCCGGTAAAGTTTCTTGGAATCGTCGACCCACAGCGACGGAGGGAGGCTCCCCACCCGGGAGATGCCCGGTGCCAGGTCGGACCAGACGTCGGGTGTCGGCCCATCGGGGCCTTCGGCCACCACCGCCGTCATCACCAGGGGGCCAAGGTTGGGCCCGTACCCCGCCTCGTCGATCCCCGCCCAGCGCATGTCGGCTCCGCGAGCGAACTTACGGGGGCCTCAGGCGACCGCGGCGGTGAACTCGTCGGCGTCTCCCCAGATCGCCGCGGGCGAACGGCCCAGGACCTCGGCGGCCAGCGAGGCGTAATCCTCGGCCCCTCGGCTGGTCGGCGCGTACTGGAAGATTGACTGCCCAAAGCTGGGGCACTCCGCCAGGCGGATGTTGCGCCGAATGCGCGTCTTGAATAGCCGGGCGTCGGCCCAGGGCGAGTTCGCGTGGCGACGGCCGTCGAAGTATTGGCCCAGGTCGTCGATGACCTCGCCACCTAGTCGCGTCCCCGAGTCGTACAGGCAGAGCACGACCCCCCCCACCTTCAGGTCGCGATTGACCCGTCTCGAAACCAACTGAATGGTTTCCAACAGTTTCGACAGGCCATGCAGGGCGAGGAAATGGGCCTGAAGGGGGATGAACACTTCTCGGGCGGCGCAGAGGGCGTTCAGCGTGAGGATGCCCAGCGACGGGGGGCAGTCCATCAAGACGAAGTCCCAGGGGTCGGGCTCGGCGTCCAGCAGGTCTCGGAGGATGACCTCGCGGCCGACGGTGTTGATCAACTCAACCTCGGCGGCGGCCAGGTCGATGTGGCTGCCGGCGACGAACAGGTTGGGGGCGACTTCCTGGCGGATCTTCTCCAGCGGCAGGTTTTGCGTCAGCCCCTCGTAGAGCGAAGGCCCCGAGCGGCCGGGCAGGAGCCCCAGGTGCAAGGTGGCGTGAGCCTGGGGGTCGAGGTCCAGGACCAAGGTCCGGTGCCCCTCGGCCGCCAGCGCGGCGCCGAGGTTGACCGTGGAGGTGGTCTTGCCCACCCCGCCCTTCTGATTCAAGACCGCGATCCGTCGCATGGTCGGCTACCCCCCGCGCCCTCCGCAATTCCACAGCCTGGGCGTTGCGGAAGTCTACGCCAAGATTCCCCAATCCGGAAGCCGAATCCCCAGACCGTTCGGACCACCTTTGGTACTCCTGAAAATTTCGCGGTTCTCGCCAAAACTGGCCTAGGCTTTCTTTGGGTTGAGATGCGTCGCGCTTTCACGGATTGTCAAATCAAACGGGATTTCTGGGGCGAAACTGCATCATAAAACGCGATTGTGTCGATTGCGTGCAACGATGAGTTGTGGGTAGCCGAATCGAGACTATCTTCGGGCGGTCGGTGATGAGCGTAGTTTAGCCGAAGCGTTCGCGGGCGATGGGCTCGCGAGCCATCCCCCTCTCCGCGTTTCCCCCGAGTCGAGGCACGACGCATGACCGCCCTGAGAAGCCTCCGGCAGCGATTCGCCCGCCGTTCCAGCCCGGCCCGATCGTCCACCCCGCGGGTCGAGGGGTTGGAGGACCGCCTCCTGCTTTTCGCCACCTCTGGCAATGCCTGGGCATACCCTCAGCGAATCACCTACAGTTTCATGCCCGATGGGACCTCGATCGGTGGGGCGCCCTCGAACATGTACGCGGCACTGGCCGCTCGGGGCATCACGGCCTCGCAATATGAGTTGCAGATCGAGAAGGCCATGTCCGTCTGGCAAGGGGTGGCCAACATCAACCTGGCGAGGGTCTCCGACAACGGTGCCCCAATGGGCTCCGACGGCAATCAGCAGGACGACCCGAATTTCGGCGACATCCGCATCGGCGGCTACAACACCGGAGTCAGCGGTCAGTTGGCCTTCTGTCTCTTGCCCCCACCGGCCAACGGGGGGACCCATGCCGGAGACATCTTCTTCAACTCGACGATTTACTGGACCGCGACTGGCCAGACGTTCGACCTGGAGACCGTGGCCATTCACGAGATCGGTCACGCCCTGGGGATGGACCACTCCTCCCTCAGTACCGCGGACATGTATGCCACCTACAACTACCAGAAGCAGTCGCTGACCAGTGACGACATCGCGGGCATTCAGTCGATCTACGGAGCCCGATCAACCGCTCTGCCGGCGAACAACAGCTTCGCGAACGCGACCGACTTGACGTCCTCCCTCGACGCCAACGGCCAGACGACCCTGAACCTGGTGGACAACGTCTTCAATCGCGACGTGAAGTACTTCTACGTCACGGCGCCGGCGTCAACCTCCGGGACGCTGACCGTTACGATGCAGTCGACGAACCTGAGCTCTATGTGTCCCCAGTTGGTGGTCTACGCGTCCAACCACAGCACCATCCTGGCCAACGTCACCGCCCCGAACAGTTATGGCGCCACCGACGTCGCGACGATCACCGGAGCGACGGCCGGGACGGGCTACTACATCCGTTGTCAGGCGGCCCAGAATGACGTCGGGGGAATTGGGGCGTTCGGGCTCCAGGTCAACTTCTCGTCCACGCCGATGGCGCCGGTCGCCCCTCCCAACACGGTCGTCACTTGGCAGCCGAACGGCGGGGGTGGGGGCGCCTCGGAAATGGCCCCGACCCCCGGAAGTGAGACCGCCGCGACGGTTCTGGGCAATGCCACGCGTCGGGCCGGCCGCACAGGTGCCCAACCGGCGACCGACCTCGACATCATCACCATCGGCGGTCAGGCGTTCGCGGGCGACTCGCTGGCCGCTTCCCCCAGGCTCCAGAGACTCATGGAGCATCGCGCCAACGTCCTCCAGCATCGGGCGGAGGTCCGCCAGGAACTGGCCCAGGCTCGGGAGCATGCCCGGGAGTTGCATGGGTTGAAGGCACACGCGAAGGTCGTCGGCTACTGGAACGCCAAGGGGCACGCGCACGCTTGATCTTGAGGACGGGCCGGTGTCAGCGAAGGCGTCGGCCCGTTTCCGCGTCGAAGGGCAGGGCGAGGCGGAGGCCCTCGGGGAGACGGGCGCCGTCGGTGATCTTGGGACGATTCAGGTCCAGGATCTCGGAATCGCGGTGGGCGTCATTGAGGGTGTCGCGGGCGATTGAGCGAAGGGTCTCCCCTGGCCGGACGACGTGGATTGGCCGGCGCTCCGGCTCGGAATCCAGCGGGATCGGCTCGGGGCGCTGGCGAGCGATCGGGAGCAGCGGCGACACACCTCGGGATCGACGTCCGGAACCCCCCGTTGGTGGGGCGTCGCCATCGGTGTCCGACGTTCCGGACCTGGCGATCTGGGGGGCATCGGACTCGGCCGGGATCTTGGCCGGGTCCAGGGCCTCGACCATCGGCACCTGGATCGTCGCCCCGACCCGGGCCGGCTTCCCCCCGTTGGCGGCTCGAAGGGCGTCGCCGAAGCGGGTGGAACTGTAGAAATCCCGGGCGATCGAGGCGTAATTCTCGCCGGACTGGACGATGTGGCGGACCTGCGGGGCGGGAGTCGGGTCCGGGTCGGGCGTCGGCCGTGAGCCCTCGGCGGAGGCCAGCGCGGGTTCGGGTCCGTCGTCGGAACGGGACGGTGGAGCGGCCTGAACGTCGCGCCGGGGGCGAATGCTGGGCAGGGGAATCCAGGCCACCGCGTTGCCAGCGGCGGGCGTTGCGATGGCCGCGGTGGTCGCCGCCGGCGCTTCGGTGGCGGCGAGGGTGCCGAGGCTCCCCGAGGCCGGCCGGGTTTCGCGGTCCGGAGGCGCGGGCGCGACGGAGACCGGGGAGGGAGAAGGGATCGGCGTCGGGTCTGGGGGCAGGGCTTCGGCGGGCGTCGAGGCCGCGGCGATACTGGTCGTGGCGGCGTCCTTTATCGCGATTTCGTCCATCACGAGCGGGTCTGGGCCCGAGACCGGAGTCGGCGAGGCGGGCGCGGGGCTCGCCTCGGCGACGGGCGGGCTGGCCGCCGAGGGTTGAGGGGCGGGGGAGGGGGGTGGAACGAGTTCGAGCATCGGGATCGGCGCCTCGGGGGTCGGCGACTGGTCCTCCGTCACCGCCGCGAGCTTCTCCTCGGGGGGCTCGGCCAGGTCCGTCGCGGGTTGAGGCTCGAGAGAGGCAGGGGCCTGTTTCGCGACGGGCGCGCGGACCCGGGGCGACGGCGAGGCCTGGGCCAGATTTTCGGGGTCGGCGCGAGGAACCGTCGAGGGATCTTCGTCGGCGGGCGTCGACGCGGGAGGCGATGGCTTGCGCGAGGTCTTGCCCCCGGAACCCTTCGAAGGCTTCCCCGAGGCGATCTGGGGAGCGCTTTCCTTGTCCTTGGGGCGACGGAACCGCTGGGTCACCATCGCGCCCAGCAGGATCAGGAACGACAGGACCACCGCGAGTTTGATCGCCTGCGTCCCGTCGAATCGCCAGGCCAGGCGGAAGCGTCGGCGAGAGGGGGCGGCGGCCTCGTCGCCATCGCCGTCGCGGTCGAGGTCGTCGGCCTCGGGAGGGGCCGAGGCGTCATCGGCGGGCGGCTGGCCCTCGGCCTCTAGACGCTGGTCGGGATCGTGCATCGCTCGGCGACCCTCAGTTTGGCGCCTCGGGCGCGGGGATTGGATCGGACCTCCTCGGGGCTTGCCATGATCGGCTTGCGGGTCAGGGGGTGCAGGTTGGGGTCGTCCCGAAAGGCAATTTTCACGCGGCGGTCTTCCAGGGAATGAAAGCTGATGATGGCGGCGCGGCCCCCGGGGGCGAGCAAGTCGGACAACTCGGTCAGGATCGCGTCGAGGTGGTCCAGTTCGTCGTTGACCTTGATTCGCAAGGCTTGGAAGACCCGGGTGGCGGGGTCGATCGCGCCCCACTTCCCGGGGATACTACGCCTGACAAGGTCGGCCAGCCTCGCGGTGGTGCGGATGGGCTCGACCCGGCGGGCCTCGATCAGTCGGCGGGCGATCCTCCGGCTATGGCGCTCTTCCCCATACTGGTAGAAGATGTCGGCCAGCTCGTCGGCGTCGAGGGAGTTGACCAGGTCGGCGGCCGACTCTCGGGTGGCGCTCGGGTCGAACCGCATGTCGAGGGGACCGTCCTCGGCGAAGCTGAACCCGCGGTGTCCCCAGGCCAGTTGATCCGACGAGAGGCCGAGGTCCAGGAGGATGGCGTCGACCTTGCCGATTCGCAGGTCATCCAGGACGTCGGCCAACGCGCTGTAGGGGGACCGGACCAGCGTGACCGGCAGGTCCCGGGTCGCCTCTCGGGCAAGGTCGAGCATCTCCGGGTCGCGATCCAGGCCGATGAGCTGGCCCGACGGACCAACCGCTCGGGCCAGCACCTCGGCGTGGCCGCCAGCGCCGACCGTGCCATCGACGATGACCATCCCCGGACGGGGCGCGAGAGCCTCCAGAACCTCATCCTTCAGGACGGGCCGGTGGACAGGCGGCGGGGGATTGGGCGGTTCGGGAACCAACGGACGACTCGCCGAGGGACATGAAGAGGACCACGAGCGTACCCCGCCCGGTCCCGGCGCGACTCTAACCGGCTGGGCCATCCTGTCAAGCCACGGTCCGCGACCCAACCAACCCAAGGCGACCGCGATCCACTAACCGCCGGGACGGGCGGCGGTCATCCAGACCAGGATCGTCGAGGTCCGGTCGTCGGAGAGTTCCTCGCGCAACGGCGACGGAGGAGCCTGTCGCGAGTCGTCGAGGCGAGTCTTGGCCTTATCCGCGTTGTCCTTCGAGTTCCCCCTGGCCAGGATCTCGGGCATGGGGCGGACTGCCGGGCGTGGGGCGGTCGCTTCGGACTGGGCATTATTGGTCAGGGTTCGGTCCTGGGGCGATTCGGCTTGGGCCGTTGGGCCATCGGCGTCGGGCCCGAGCGGTGCGGCGGCGTCCCGCTCGGCCTTGAAGTGCATGATCGAGTGGTCGCGGATGACGTTTTCCGGGAGGAGCCCGGCCACGGCCTGGCCCTGGTGCAGCGTGAACTTGCCGACCTGAACGGGCTCGCCCAGGCACGTCATGACCGCGGGGACCGGCCGATCCTGGCGGACCCGATCCGGGAACGACTCGTGGAGCGACCGATCGAGCCGTTGACGCTCGGGCTGGTCCAGGACCATCGCATAGATCACCGCGCGGCCGGGCCGGGCCGGGTCAATCACGACGGTTTGCTCGACCCGAAGCTGACCCCAGTCGGGCCGCTTCTTGTGGAGGTTCTCGACCAGGCCGTTCATCGTCGCGACGGAGGCATCGTCGAGGACGTCGACCGTGACGGTGAGCCGCACCACGTCGGGGCGCGTCAGCAAGCGACGAAGTTCCGCCTGATCCGGAGAGTCCATGCCCGCCGCCGTTTTGGAGGCTTCGCCAGCGTACGGCACCGGGCGTGAGGTCACCGAGAGTTCGACCGGTTTCGCCGAGGCGGCGGGCGCGGAATGGAGGCGGGCCGAATCGGCGGCCGGCTTCAAGCGGTTCCGGGATTCCGGGGCGCGACGGGCCAGCAGGGGAGCGGGCGAGGCGGGCGTCACCTCGGTCTTGCTCATCCGACGAATCGGCGAGTGGTCCGCCGGCGGCGGCGCCGGAGTGCTGGACTTTTGAGCGACCATGACGGCCTCTCGGCGGGTGGGAAGGGAGCCGACCCGGGCGACCACGAGGCAGGCGGCCAGGCTCGTCAAACCCGCCGCGACGAGGAGGCCGACGCGTCGGGGCCGTTGGCGGGCAAGGCGGGTTTGCACCATCGAGGCGAGATGAGGGGGTGCGGACGGACGCGAAAGGCCGCCGAGGACGTCGCGGATCCCGGCCAGGTCGGCCAGGCGGAGACGCAAGTCGGGGTTGGCCAGCAGCGCGGCCTCGACCTCGGCTCGCCCGGAGGCGCCGAGTTCGTCGTCGAGGTAGGCGCTGAGGAGGGTTTCGTCGTGGAGGTTCATGGCAACTCGTTCGGCCGAAGGGCCGTGCGGTCGGACTCCGTTCGCGGGGATTCGGGCGTCAGGGCGGCTCGGGTGGTGGGTCCCAATGACGTTTCCGCAAGGAGGGACGGAACTTGCGAGGCGGGGTCGACGTCGTCCAGTACGTGCAGCAGGTCTCGCAACTCGCCGCGGGCGCGGTGCAGACGGCTGCGGACGGTGCCGATCGGGACGTCGAGGATCGCCGCGATTTGCTCGTAGCGGAGGCCCTCCAGGTCTTTCAGGACAACGACCGCCCGGTGGTCGGGCGCCAGGGCGTTCAGGGCCTTCTGGACGATCGCCTCGCGCTCGGCACGCTCGGCCGGCATCGCTGGGTCGGTCAGGGAGGAGTCGTCGGCGGGGTCGATTGCCAGGCGGGGGGTGGGCGGGTGTCGCCGCCGTCGCCCGGAAAGGGCGAGGTTGACGGCGATGCGGTAAAGCCAGGTATAGAAAGAACTACCGCCGCGAAACCGGTCGAGTTTCTCGAACGCCCGTAGGAACGCGTCCTGAAGGAGGTCCTGGGCGTCCTCGGCGCAACCGGAGATCCGGAAGACCGTTGGGTAAAGCCGGTCCTGATAACGCTGGACCAGCGATCCGAACGCCTCTTTCTCCCCCGCCAGACACGCCTCGATCAGGCGTTCATCGTCGAGCCCGGTCGTCACACCCATGTTGGACGCGGGGTCCTCTCTTGAAGTTCCCACCTCTCCCGGATTTTCGGGCCGAGGGCCGTCCCAGTCTACCGCAAGCCGGCCTCGAGACCGAGTTCGGGTAGCAACACGCAAAGTCGCCGCGAATGAGGTCGACAATTTCGTCGTCGAGCAGGCGGTCGAGTGATTTCAACAGGGACACGAAGCGGAGCCCAATCTGGGGACCAAGGCGGACAGTTCGGACCGTTCGTGGCGGTTCTTAAGGATTGCCCTCAGCAAATCAAAAGCTCGGTGACAAGATGATTTCGCACCGCAAATTAAAAAAGTCCACAACTAAATCACGTCTTACTGAACCGAGAACTCCAACCCCTATCTGAGTAGAGTTCCCCGCTGAGACAATCAGAAACGTCTTTGAGCGATGGAGCAGATATCTCGTCGGTGTCTATAGAAACGCTGACACCGTTGTCTTGCTCAAGCATGACAGGCAAATTGTGCAACACACTGTCGACAATCTCAGGGATCAAGGCCGTAAACAAGTCGCGACCGTCCTCGCTAAAATTCTGTAGTTGTTGACGAATTTTGGACGCTCGTTCTCCTTTCATACGGCCATCGGTTATCAATTTCCAAATTTCGATTGATTCGTCTCTTACGTTTGAGATGAGCAATTGACAGAACCAATCTAGTGCTGAGTTGGTCACCCGTTTCTCCCTTTCTCGGTGCCACGGGATGCCTGACGGGGTTCGCACTCCCTGGGCGGAATTAGTGTCAATTCATCTTGTCGCTCGCTTGGATTGATTCAGTCAACTCGGTCTCCCCTGGCGTTCGCACTGGCCGTTCTCTATAAAAGTGAATCGATACCGATAGTGTTTAGTATGAAAGTGAATTGATACCAGTAGTTTTCTGGACTTAGTCGAAATGGCCCGATATCCAAGTAATGAGCTCGCATTCTGCTTGTTTCAGGACTAGTAAGCATTTTCGGAGAATATTTCGTGCCCGGACCGACTCGATAGCGCAGACAGGACGGCGAGTTGGGTGGGATTCTTGATCGGGCGGACCGAACCGTCGCAGAAAAGGAAGTTCGCCATACCGGGGTGCTGGCTTGAAAACCCGTCAGCTCCGCCTCCACGGGAATTGATCCGGTAGTCCGTAGGCCCTCCGATGTGGTAGGCGTCCGGTGATACGCTTCCGGTGCGACCCAGGGATAGGAACATACAGGAGTCACAGGACTGATTATCCCATCCGGATTTCGTGCAAAGGGGCGCTGTCGCTAGTGGAACTCCGATCCAGGTGGCGTCTGCGACTTGGCGGGATCGTTCGCCCACCATCAAGGTGGATGATAGTCCGTCGGTGATGGAAGGAAAATCGATGACGCTGTTGCGAAAAAATACCCCATCTCCGACACCGTAAGTAACGAATGGGTTGATTGATGGATCTTGCGAGGAACTGAACGTGCCCGCGGAGCCGATGTACTGGGTGGGAGGGATGTGATCCATTCCCGCGAGCGTAAACCCCAGATGGCCGAGGCTGAATGGTCCGGACGTTGCGGAAGGGCATTCGAAGGTGGATACCGCACAAAAGACGGAGGTGGAGTTCGATGCCTGGGAGATGGCAAGGCTGAAATTGCACGAGTTCATGAGGGGGCGTTGCTCGAGGAGACCGAGGATCTGAGATCCCCATCCCCAACCCGTGGTGATCCCGTCTGTCGAGGAAAGGAAGCCGGCCGGCAGGACATTGGCGAGGTTGTGATAGGAATGCAGGGCGAGCCCGATTTGCTTGAGGCTGTTTCTGCACTTCACGCCCCGGGCCGACTCTCTGGCGGCCTGCACCCCTGGGAGTATCAACATCGTCAGGAGTCCGATGATCGTGACGACCACCAGCATCTCTACGAGGGTGAAAGCCCTGCGCGGGGAAGTCGCGCCGGTTCCGGAGGGGATGCGCTCGGAACCGGAAGGAAAGAGTTGTGTATACACAGCTCGTCCACTCCGTATGGTAGTCCTCTTAATCGTTAGCACTATCGCCGGATTCAACGAATCAATCAACCCCGTCGGGCCGTCTCATCAATGGGTAAGTTGTCGATTCGCGGGACCCCAAGCCGAGAGTAGTGGTTTTTACACCTCCCAACCGTGGAATGGGGCCAGCAAGTCGCCAGGGGACGGGCGGTTTGGTGTGCAACTCGGTTAACTCACCCCTCGGCCTTTCATCGGCGAGATCCGGGGCCACAAAAGGTCGGGTCAATTGGAACATGCGCACACAAATCCGGTGTCAGTTCAGTTTTCCGCATGATCGAAGCGGAGGCGGTCGGCTTTGATCCGATTCGCGAACTACCCCTCAGGTTTGGTGGCGGCCAGGAGGAACGAGGGGTTGACCGCCTGGAAGCGGACGCGGTCGAGCTGCTCGATGCCTCGGGCGATCGAGATGTTCCAGACCCTCACGGCGCCGGCCAGAGCCTTCATGGCGTTGTGGGCGGTGGCGAGGTTGTCGATGCTGGCGACGTTGACCGCCAGGCGTCCTCCGGGGACCAGGCGGGCATAGGCGGCTTCCAGCACCGCGGGAACCCGACGGCCGGTTCCGCCGATGAAGACGCAGTCGGGGTCGGGCAGTGCGGCGAGGATCTCGGGGGCTCGGCCGGCGACGGGGCGGACGTTGCCCACGCCGAAGGCCTCGCAGTTGGCCAGGATCAACTCCAGGTCGGCGGGGTTGGGCTCGATCGCGTAGACGAGGCCCTCGTTGGCGAGTTGCGCGGCCTCGATCGCCACCGAGCCCGAGCCGGCGCCGATGTCCCAGACGACCGCGGCCCGCCGAACGTCAAGGTCGGCCAGGGCGATGGCGCGGACCTCGGCGATCGTCACCAGGGTGCCTTGCGGCTGGCTCTGGCGGAAGGCGTCGTCGGGGTTGCCGAAGAGTCGGTAACGCGGAGAGGTTCCCGGTTTGTCGGGGGTGCCGGGCTTGCGGGCCAGGATCAGGACGTTCAGCGGGTCGAACTCCATCGTCGCCAGTTCCGACAGTTCGGCCTGGGTGACGCGCTCGTCGGGGGAGCCGAGGTTTTCGCAGACGTAGGCGCGGAAGTAGTCGATACCGCGGTCCAGGAGGGCTCGGGCGACGCGGGCCGGCGGTTGGGCGTCGTCGGAGAACAGGCCGACCTTTTGCGCCGTGCGGATTCGGTCGAGGACCGACTCCAGGGGGCGGCCGGCGAGGCTGGTCAGGTAGGCGTCTTCCCAGCTTTCCTTGACTCGGGCGAAGGCCAGTTGCATGGTGCTGACGTGGGGGACAACCTCGAAGTGTTCCTTGCCCAGGCGGTCGCAGAGGTAGCGGGCGACTCCGTAGAAGAGGGGGTCGCCGCCGCTGACCAGCACCGGGCGGCGGGCGTTCAGGGCGTCTCGGGCCTGGGCGACCGCGGCGTTCATGTCGGCGTCGAGGACGACCTTGCGGGCGGGGAGGTCCGAGACCAGGCGCAGGGTCGCCACCGAGCCGAGGATCAGGTCGGCCCCGCCCAGGTGCGACCTTGCCGGGCCGGTCAGGCTGGCCATCCCGTCGTCGCCGATCCCCACGATGACGATCTTGGTTTGCGATTGCGATTGCGATTGCGGCTGCTGATCCACCGTCGGCGCCCTCAAACCGTCTCAGTCCGGACGCGGACCTCGCCCAGTTGGCGGGGTTGGCGTCGAGGGGAATTGTAGCGGCCCCGCGACGGCCCCGCCAAGGTGGCCGTTGGCGAGGAAGGTGTCGACCCAGGCGGCCATTTCGGCGGCGTGGGTGTAGTGCAGTTGGTGACCGGCGCGGGGCAGCAACGCCGCGGTGGCGTGGGGCAGGCCGGCGCGCAGGGTGTCGAACTGGCGGCGGGGGACGATGCGGTCCTCGGCTCCCTGGAGGAGCAGGACCGCGTCGTGAATCTCCGGAAGCCTCGGCCGCAGGTCGAGCCGGGCGACCAGGTCGAGACGGTGGGCCAGCGGGGCCAGGCGTGTCAGGGCGTTTTGCTGGAGGTAGTGCGTCCAGTGGGCGGCCAGGTCTCCGCGGAAATGCCTCTTGTTGGTCAGCGAGACGATTGGTCCTTGAAACGGCAAGGAACCGACATGGCCGGGGAACTGCCGGCCCAGGATCAGGGCGAGGCGCTCGGGGGAAGTAAATCGTCGGTGGGCAAATCCCCCTTGCACCACCGCTCGGGGGAACCGGCCCGGGGCACGATCCAGTGCCCGGAGAACCAGCGTCGAGCCGAACGAGGGGCCGACGAGTCCGGCGGAGTCGGTGCCCAGGTGGTCGAGCAGGCCGAACAGGTCGTCGACGAGGTTTTCGTGGGTGATCCGCCGCAGGTTGGCGCCGTCGTCGGGATGGTCGCCCGGGTAGTCGAAAACCACCGTTCGATATTTCGAGGCGAGCCGTCGCAGCAACGGGGCGTAGCCTCGATAGGTCGAGGCGATTCCCGGACAAAGAACCAGCGTCGAGGGGCCCGCGCCCAGAACGCGGAAGGTCATGCGGTGGCGGGGACCTTGCCAGCGGTCGACCTCGGCCTCGGCGTCGAAGGCGGCGACCTCGGCGGCGAAGTCAGCGACGGGCGGATTGGCGATCTCCGTGGGCGTTGGGTCGGTCATGACGGGGCCGTCCCCGCCTCGAAGGCCATGCTGGCGAAGCTGACGGCGCAGCTGCGCGGCCGGTCAACGGCCTGTTCGTAACGCAAAAGCGTCCCCCGTGCCGGGCCGAGGGCATGCAGCATCGTGTAACCGGCGGCCAACCCGCAGGTACGCCAGCGGTCGCCGGTGGCCGTGGCCTGGGCGAACCAGCCGGCCGGATTTCCCTCGGCGGCGTGGCCGAGCAGGGCGCGATCGTACCGGCCGAGGTCGCCGAGCATCGCGTCGTCGGCCGGGCCGGGGTCGCCGAACTCGGGGCCGACGTGCCCCAGGTCGATCCCGCCGACGTAGGCCACCCCGCCAGTCGTGGCCGCCTCGGCTCGTCGCAGGCCCTCGACGAAACGGGCGACCTCGGGGTCCTGGATCGGGTCGGACCGGGCCTTCAGCAGGTCGTGGAACGAGCCGGCCAGGATCGGCACGATGGTGAAGTCGCGCCGGCCTCCTAATAGATATTGGAGGAAGACGACCTGGAACTCGATCGAGTGCTCGGTCCGATGGGCGAGTTCGTCGTCGAAGAAGTGGTCGCCCGCGTGGGCGGCCAGGCGGTCGACGAAGTCTCGATTGGTTCGGGCGAGTCCCAGGGGCGTTTGGAAGTCCTTGAGGGTCAGGGCGAATCGCCGGGCGCAAGGTTGGTGGGCCACCCCAAGGAGGACGAAGGTTCGCGCCTCGGTGCGTTCGGCCAGGGCTCGGAAGGCCCAGGTGTAAGTGGGTCCGCCTCGTTGGAAGTCGATGTGGGGGCTGAAGACTCCGCGGATTGGCCGGTCGAGCGGGTTCGCATCGTCGTCTTGGGGCAAGCCCGAGCCTTGGGGGTCGGCGAAGTAGCGAGCCAGTTGGTCACGGAGAGCCGAGGGGGAGGCGGGATAGGACCGGCCGGCCAGCGCCGCGGGGCGGACCTCCCGCGATCGGTAGGCGGCTCGATGGGCGGCGAACGATGGGCCGTCGAGGAGCAGGGCGCGGTCGAGGCGATTCACCAGGTCGGCCATCTCCCGGAGCGGGATCATCTCGTCGCCCGACTCCAGGCGAATCCCGTCGCGAATCTCCTCCAACGTGGAGCCGCCGTCGAAGTGACAAACGAGCCGGTGGTCTTGACCGTCGAGGGGTAGCGAGAGGGGCTCGGCGACGCCCAGAGGGTCTTCCAAAACCACCACGGGCCGACCGTTCCTCAAGGTCCGGCGAGCGGAGTGAGGGCGAAGTTTGGGCCGATCGAGGGTTGCCATCGTCCGCCAATCTCCCCGGGAGGGTGCTGCGTCAGCGCTCTCCGCGAGGGCGATTGTCCGGGCCCGTGGCTCTGGTCGTCAAGCGTCGCGGGCGTGGGCGGCGTTCATTCATTCCGGGCCCTGCCATCTTGCGGGCGACGGCCACGCGAGTCAGGATGGTGCGCGACTTGGCCCCTGGGTCTCTCCGGGCTTCGGACCGTCGATGCGTATTGTGAGCCTCCTGCCTTCGTTGACCGAGCTGGTCTTCGCCCTGGGACGCGGCGGCGACCTGGTGGGCGTGACTCACGAGTGCGATTTCCCGCCCGAGGCCGAATCCCTCCCCCGCCTGACCGCCAGCCTCGTCGACGCCGACGCCTCCTCCGCCGCCATCGACGCCGAGGTCTCGACCCAGGGAGGAAGTCTCTACCGGCTCGACGCCGAGCGCCTGGCCGACCTGCGGCCCGACCTGATCCTGACCCAATCCCAGTGCGACGTCTGCGCCGTGGCCGAGGCAACGGTCCGCCAGGTGGCCGCGACCCTGCCGGGCGATCCTCTTGTCCTGAGTGTCAATCCCACCTCACTCGCCACGGTCCACGAGATGTTTCGGCGAGTGGGGGCGTTGCTGGACGACGCCGCGGCGGCCCAACGCATCGTCTCTCGATTCGAGGCTCTGGCCGAGGAGATCGCTGTTCGACGCAGGGGACAGGACCGGCCGGGCGTGGCCTTGCTGGAGTGGCTTGACCCGCCGTTCCTCGCCGGTCACTGGAATCCCGAATTGATCGAGTTGGCCGGAGGGGTCGAGGTTCTGGGACAGGCCGGCGAGACCTCCCGACGGTCGACCTGGGCCGAAGTGGCCCGGAGTGCCCCCGAGGTGGTTCTGTTGAGCCCCTGTGGGTTCCCCCTGTCGAGGACGACTCGGGAGTGGGAAGCGCTGAGTGTTCGGGACGAGTGGAACGCGTTGCCGGCCACGCGTTCTGGTCGAGTGGCGCTGGTTGATGGGTCCGCGTTCTTTTCGCGGCCTGGGCCTCGACTGTTGGAGAGCCTGGCCATCGCCGCCGCGGCGATCGACCCGGAACATTGTGGCGACCTTGCCCCGACCGAAGGCTGGCGATGGGCTGCCAGGGATCGTGTGCAACCACCCGTCGGCACCTGAGTTGCTTACATATCCCCTCTTCCTCGACGATATCCCTCGTGAATCGGGTCGGCGTGGGCCAAAGGTTTCCTGGCAAGTCGGTTGTGGGTTGGTTCCTTCCTGAACGTCTGGAAATGGCCGCGATGACCCTTTTGGATAAGGACCGATGAACCGACCCATTTCCCCCGAGGAGACGCGAATCGGCTGGATCGGCACGGGCGTGATGGGGGCTTCGATGTGCGGCCATCTGCTTGCCGCCGGATATCCCGTCACAATCTTCAACCGGACCCGTACCAAGCTCGAACCGCTTTTGGCCCGGGGGGCGAGCGAAGCATCGTCGCCGAAAGAAGTCGCCGAGGCTTCGGATGTCGTCGTCACCATCGTTGGCCTGCCCGCCGACGTTCGGGAAGTGATCCTGGGGCCAACCGGAGCCCTCGCAGGTTCTCGACCTGGGACGATCTTGGTCGACATGACGACGAGTGAGCCAGGTTTGGCCGTCGAGATCGCGGGCCTGGCGAATGCTCGGGGGGTCGAGGCCATTGATGCGCCAGTGAGCGGTGGGGACGTGGGGGCCCGCGAGGCCCGGCTGTCGATCATGGTCGGCGGCGCGGCCGAGGTCGTCGAGCGGCTGCGGCCGTTGCTGGGCCTCATGGGCAAGAGCATCGTCCACCAGGGGCCGCCCGGCGCGGGCCAACATGCGAAGATGGTGAATCAGATCTTGATCGCGACGAATATGATTGGTCTGTGCGAAGCCCTCTTGTATGCCAGCCGCGCCGGGCTCGACCCCGATACGGTCTTAAAAAGCGTCTCGGGAGGAGCGGCAGGTTCGTGGAGCCTGAGCAACCTCGGCCCCCGGATGATCGGCGGCGATTTTGCCCCGGGGTTCCTCATCGACCATTTTTTGAAGGACCTGGGGATCGCGCTCGCGGAAGCTCGTCGGCTTCAACTCGCCCTCCCGGGGCTAGCCCTGGCCGAACAACTTTATCGAGCCTCCGCGGCCCAGGGTCGGGGGCGTTGTGGCACCCAGGCCCTGATGCTGACCCTGGCAAAACTCTCGGACGTCGAATGGCGGGGCCAGTCATCGTGCCCTTGACGCCAAATCTGGAACGACTGGCCAGAGGAGGGTCCGCCATGGCGACCATCGTCGATCCGGCCCCTCGCCCGCGAGTGCTGATTATCGACGACAACGTCGAGGGCTGTCGCGCGCTGTCAAAATTTCTCGAATTGAGCGGCTACGATGTCGCGATGGCCATCAGCGGCGCGGAGGCCCGGCAATGCCTGGGGACTTCGCCTCCTCCGGAGTTCGTCCTGACGGATCTGATCCTGCCGGACGCCGACGGTCGCGACCTGGCGAAACTGGCCAAGACCCTCACGCCTCCTCCCAAAATCGCGCTCATCACGGGATGGTCGATCGAGCTCGATCCGGAAGAAGTCGCCAACGATTTTGACTGGATCATCGTCAAACCGGTCGATATGCGCTCGCTGCTGGACCTGCTCCGGGAAAGCCGGGCCGGGGCGTGACCTTGCCGGTCGCGCTCCTGCGCCTGCTGGATCGCCGCGTCCCGGGTCGGCCCGCGATCCTCGCCCATCGAGGGGCTTCGGCTCTCGCGCCGGAAAACACCCTGGAGGCCGCGCGTCTTGGCCTGGAAGGAGGCGCTGATGGCTGGGAACTCGACGTCCGGCTGACCCGGGACGGGGTACCCGTGGTGATCCATGACGCGACCCTGACCCGAACCACCGACGTGGCTCGACGGTTCGTCGCTGACGAGAGGGCGGTCCGAGGGTTTCGCGTCGCCGACTTCGACTGGGGGGAGATTCGCGACCTCGACGCGGGCTTCTGGTTCATTGACCCTTCGGGCGGCCACCGCTCCGCCCGGGCGTTCGGGACGCTCGACACGTTGCCCGGGGATCAGGTCGACCGCTTCGCCTCGGGGACAGTCCGCGTGCCCTCGTTGACCGAAGCCCTGGCGTGGACCCGGGACGCGGATTGGTGGGTGAACGTGGAGTTGAAGTCGGAGTTCGGGGGCGGGTCGGCCCTGGTGGACGCGACTTTGCGGGCGATCGCCGAGGCGGGTTTCGCCGACCGCGTCTTGATCTCGTCGTTCGATCACGAAGACCTTGCCAGCCTGGCGACCCGGGAGTCGAGTCTGGCCCTCGGGGCGCTGACGACCTCGCCCCTTTATGATCCCGCGACGTATCTCCAGAGATTGGGTGCCCACGCGTACCATCCTTCCGTCTCGGCCCTGGGAGAAGCGGCCGGCCCCACTCCACCCGCCTCGACCTGCCGTCGTGACGCGACCTTTGGACGGCTGCGAGAGCGAGGCGTTCCGGTGCTGGTTTACACGGTTAACGACACGACTCCCGGGGGCCTGGCCGAGCGGCTGGCCGCCTCGGGAGTTTCGGGACTGTTCACCGACGACCCAGCCTCGCTGGTCGAGGCTCGGCGAAGGGGCTGAGAAACGATCCACCTCCTTTGGAAACGACGTGTGCGGAAGGCCGGCGGCCTGGCCTGGGTTCTCAATCCAGCCTCAGAGCGCACCAGATGCCGCAAGGGTAGTACTGGGCATCGGTGGGTCGCTCCGAGAGCGCTTCCCACTCCGCCACGGTCCAGATGATGACACTCGCCCCGTAACCGTTGATCCGCCAACGCCCGACCTGGCTGTTCGCGGCCGGCGGATGGTAGAGGGCGGGCCGAGGGGCCGTCGCGGTCTCTTGCAGGATCTGGGACATCATGGCGACCTCATCCACGTCGCGCGGGTTGGGAGATTCTCCGTCGAATCCCCGCATTGGGTCCGGCCGTTCCTCCTGGAACCGATTGGGAAGGACCCGCCCACCCAACGAGCGGGACCATCGGTCTGGCCATCCTTGAGTGAAGCGCGGGTGCGCGACAACTTGTCCGCGCGGGAGGGTTCGCGCGGTGTCCGACCCGAACTCGTCGGCAATAACCTCCCCCACCCCGTTGCCTTGGAAGGCGATCGGAACGGCGCTCCAAACTCGGCGGAGTCTAGGCATTGGGGAGATTTACCTCATCCTGAGCGCGTCCCAGAACGTGGGGCTTACGGACACCAGGAAACTGGCCTGATTAAACCAATTTCCTGAAACAACCTTCCTGGAGACGCGACTCGAGTTGCGAAATTTGCAACCGAGTTGCGTTGCATGAATGCTACTCGCGACTTCTGTCGAATCAAGGCCCAAGGTTTCTTTTTATGGCATTTTCTAGGAGGTACTTGATTGAGATTTTGGATTCCGTATCCTAGGTGACATGGGATACGCTGATAAACTACGGCAAATTTGCGCCCTGAGGGGGATGGACCAATCCGAGTTGGCCGTCCGTGTTGGGCTCACCAAGTCGTCGATGTCGCGCATTCTCAACGGCAGCCAGGTCCCCAAATTAGACAAGGCAAGAGACCTGGCGCAGGCGCTTGGGGTGTCGCTGGACTACCTGGCCGATGACGAGTTGGAGGTCCGGCCGGCCGGTCAGTGGGTGGTGGTCACCGACGACGAGATCACCCTTTTGAAGCTGATCCGGCGCCTGGGAGTCGAGGCCTCGCTGGATCGTCTGATCGGGTTGAGCGCCTCGCAGGCGCGACCGGTGTCCCGGGGCGTGGAGGTCGGCAACGGCGAGGTCCAGGATTAAGCGACCGGCCGAGCTCCCGTGGGCGAATCCAGGGCCTGGAGGGCTTCGGCGAGAACGTCTTCGGGCGAGCGCTCGCCGTTGATCTCGCGGAACTCGCGAGGGAAGTTGGCGGCGAGATAGGCCAAAATGGGCGCGGTGTTCTGGTCGTAGAGGCGTTGCCGGAGTTCGATCACCTCTCGGCGGTCGTCGGGGCGCGATTGCAAGGGAGCGCCGTCGAGGTCGCAGATCTCGGGGAGTCGGGGCGGTTGGTTGCGGACGTGGTAGGTGGCGCCGCAGCGAGGGCACACCCGCCGGCCGCTCATCCGCTGGACCGCCTCCTCGCGGCCGACGTCGATGTTCAGATAGCGGCCGACGTGGAAGCCCAGGCGTCGCTCGAAGTCTTCGAGCAAGGGGATTTGCCCCAGGTTTCTCGGAAACCCGTCGAACAGGAGCGGGCAAGAGGACGCCGATGCCAGGACGGCCGCCAGCAGATCGGCGACGAGGGCGTCAGGAACGAATTCCCCGGCGGCCATGTGCGCCTCGACCCGCAGGCCCAGTGGGTCGCGACGACGGACCGCCGCTCTCAGGAGTTCGCCGGTCCGGATCAGGGTGTACCCTCGATTCGCCCCGACCTGCTCGGCCAGGCTGCTCTTGCCGCTACCGGGTCGGCCGAAGATCGCGGCGTGGGGGGTGTTCTCCGGTCCGTTCTCGCTCATGATCTCCTCTCGTGGCGTAACCCTTGGAACGATCGGGCGGCGAGGTGAAGGGCGGAACATCCTCTGCCGTGACGCTTGTCATGGGGATTCGGCGTTCGTATGGTCAGGGCTCCGATGGACTCCCCCTCCTCGACCGATCCGTCCCGAGGGCGATCGCCCCATGCTTCCCGGACCCGTCTTCCAGGTCGAGTTGCTGACCACGGCCCGTCGTCGCCGCTATTATGCCATCCGGACCCTCTACGGCCTCGCCCTGCTGATCCTGCTGGTCTCGAATTATGGCCCGATGGGCATGGGCGGGAACTCAGCGCACTCGACCGCGACGCTTTCCACATTTGGGCGGCGGATGTTCGCGTCATTCGCGATCTTCCAGTCGATCGCCCTGCTGGGCCTGACCCCAGCCCTGGTCGCTGGCGCCATCGCCGACGAGGCCCGTCGCAAGACGCTGCATTACCTGCTGGCCAGCCGTCTTTCGGGCGGGGAGATCGTCCTGGGGAAACTCCTGGCCCGGCTTCTCCACGTCTTCGTTTTCATCGCCATCGGCCTGCCGGTGCTGAGCCTGCTGACTCTCTTCGGCGGCGTCGACCCTTCGGAAATCCTCGCGCTCTACGCGGTGACGACGACCACGGTCCTGCTGGTGGCCGGGGTGTCGATCCTGGTGTCCACCCTCACCAAGCGCCCTCGAGACGCGATCACGACGGCCTATCTGTTGGTCGCCGCGTGGCTTTGCCTCCCGCCTCTGGCCGCCCAGGGTCTGCCGGATTTGGGCGTGACCAATCAGGTGGTCGAGGCGGTCAATGATTGGGTCTATCCGACCCATCCGGCGTGGTTGCTTGAGCGGTTCAACACCCCCGCGGGCGTCGGTCTCAGCGCCCTGGCGTGGACCTGCGGCCTCCAGTCGGCCTACGCCTTGCTCCTGATTGCCACGGCGGTCTGGAGGCTTCGGCCCGCCTTCCGCGCCGAGGGATCGGGCCGATTCCGCCGCTGGCGTCCCAGGTGGAAGGTGCCTCGGTGGCAACTGATCCGTCGCCCGTCCTGCGGAGAGCGGCCGATGCTGTGGAAGGAGTTGCACTTCCGGCGGTCGCGGGGGGTCACTCGCTGGGTCCAGTACGTGGTGGGGTTGATCGCCGCGTTTTGGATTGCCTATGGGGTGCTTTACCTCGCGCCCGACGCCTTCCAGGAAACCCGCCGAGAGGGCTACATCGCCTCTCAGGGATACGGGCCGCGCATGAATTTCAATGTCTATGTTCGCTCCGTCGATGCCGCCCTGTTCGTGCTGGCGATGTTTGGGGTCTCGTCGGCAGCCGCGGGGAGTTTGACCGGCGAACGCGAGGGAGATCACTGGATTAGCCTGGTGACGACCGACCTGACCGGTTGGGAAATCGTGCTGGACAAGATGGCCGGGGCGATCTGGTCGGTGCGCTGGATCGTCTCGACGATGGTGGCCCTTTGCCTGATCGGGATCGCGACCGGGTCGGTCTTCCCCCTGGGATTGCCGGCGATGCTCATCGAAACCGCGACCTTCCTGGGATTCGCCGCGGCGCTGGGGACCGCGATCTCGTTGAAGGCCCGCACCACTCTGGGCGCCCTGGGCTGGACGATCGGTCTGTTGATCTTCCTCAACGGCGGCTACCTCCTGTGTGGGTCACCACTGGCCTTCCTGTTCACTGGGCCGGACATGCAAATTCTGACCATGGGGGTCAGCCCGCTCCTGGTCGGGTTCTCGCTGCTCTCGTACACGGATTTCGACTCGCTGCTCGGCGGGCACGGCCCGTTCCGAGCGGACACCGACAAGACCGTGATCCTCTCGTTGCTCGGGACGCTGGCCTACGGGTTCGCCGGCCTCGTGCTGACAAGGGGCACGATCGCCCGGTTCGATCGGGCCGTGGGACGCCCGAACCGCGCCGATCAGCCGGCCCGACCGTTCAAGGAGCCGGTCTCGACAGGGCCGCCGCCGTCCTTGGAGTCGTCGACGCCTTGACCGCGCCGACGCCGATGGGCCGATCGGGCTCGGGTCGGCCCAGCAACAACCGGGCGAGTGGCCCGTCGGGCAGCCCCGGGCGGAGGAACACCGCCGGGCGGCCGAGGTCGCGAGTCATTCCCTCGGCGGCCAGGTACCCGCTACGCACGGCCCCTTCCATCGTCGCGGGCCAACCGGTGGCGGTCCAGTCGCCGGCCAGGAACAGGCCGTCGATCGGCGTTCGCTGAGAAGGCCTCAGGGCGTCGATCCCCGGACGGACCGCGAACGTCGCGCCGTGCTCGGTGACGACCCGCCAGTGCCGCAACACCGCCTCCGACGCCGACGGCCAGGTCGCCTTGAGGTCATCCAGGGCGATTTTCAGGATGGCGTCCTTGTCCAGCGGCACCAGGTCATACGCGGCGCTCACGACGAGTTGAAGGTACTGGCCACCGCCCTCCGGCGACTCCCTTCCTTGCAAGGCCGAGTGGTTGAACACCCAGTGCACCGTCCGGCCGACGAGGACCGCGTGATCCATTGGGCAGACCGGCCGATCAAACCAAAGGTGGACGCCGGTGATCGGCGCGGCGGCGATCTTGCCCACCCCATCCAGCCCCGGCAGCGACGCGCGAGCCTCCTCGGGGATCAGGCCGAGGACACGGTCGAACGGGACGGCCAGCAGCACGAAATCGGCGGGGACGACCTCGCCGTTGCGCAGCGTCAAGCCACGGGCCGCCCCGTCCTCGTCGATGTCAATCGACCGAACCCCGGTTCCGGCGCGGACCTCCACCCCCTTGCCCGCCAGCCACGTCTCCAGCTTTTGGCCGTAGAGCTCGCCCAGGGGGACCAGGGGGACTTCCATCGTGAACCCCCGACGATTGCGGACGAACCCGTCGAGAAAGACCTTGCGGGCGTGGCTCACGTCCATCCGGTCCAGCCGCTCGTTGAGGGCCGAGATCAGAACCGTGCCCCAGTAGCGGTCGATCGTCCGGGGTGACTGGCCGTGGCGTGCCAGCCAGTCGTGGAAGGTCTCTCCGGGGCGGTCTCGACGGTCCAGGTGCAGGCAGGCTAGACCCCATGCGACCTGGAGACGCTCGCGAAGGGTCAAGTAGCGAGTCCGCAGGAAACTGGCGGCCAGGTGGAAGGGCGCGGGGAGGGGGCCGGCTTGCAGGTGAGAGGTTCGTCCTTCGGGGTCGAGGAAGGTGATTCTCGGGACGGGGCGGAACAACTCGGCGGTGCCGACCCTGCGGCAGAAGTCGGTCAGGTTGGTGCAGCAGGACATACTGACGTGCTGGCAGTTGTCGACGAGTTCGCCGGTGGTGGGGTCGGGGAACGAGCTGGCGCGTCCGCCAAGTCGGGGGCGGCTCTCGAAGAGGGTGATCGCCAAGCCGCGATCGGCCAGCGCGACGGCCGCCGCCAGTCCGGCGAGGCCGCCGCCGACGATCGCCACTCGGGGCGGCGGGGGGTGGTAGGGGGTCGCGCTCAACGGCGGGGTGGGTCCTTCGGCGGCTGGGAGTCAAGCGTCGGGCAGCAGCGACCGGGCCATGATCGCCGCCTTTCGCCAGGGGGGCAACGCGACCCGCCCGGCCAGGACGTCATAGTCTCGTCGGGCGATCTCGTCCAGCAAGGCCCGGTAGATGCCGACGATCGTTCGCAGGACCGGACGACCCACCGGAGCGACCAGCCGGACCAGGGGCGCGCCCCGTCCGTAATAATCGTAGGCGCGGCGGCCCTGGAATTCGAGGAGCGCCCGCAGTTGCGCGCTCGGGCGGGTCGCCAACAGGTCCTCGGCCCCCACCCCGAAGCGGTCCAGATCCTCGGTCGGCAGGTAGACTCGTCCGAGCCGGGCATCCTCGCGCACGTCTCGCAGGATGTTGGTCAGTTGCAGGGCGATCCCGCAAGACTCAGCCAGCCGCTCGGCCAGCCCGCCCTCGGAGCGGAACCCCCAGATGTGGATGCAACTGAGGCCCACCGCCGAGGCCACCCGGTAACAGTAGCGATACAGGTCGTCGAACGTTGCGAACGGCCGAGGCTCCAGGTCCATGACCACGCCGTCGATCACCTCGTGAAGGTGCCGAGGCGGCAGGTCATGGCGGCGAACCGTGTCCACCAAGGCCGGAAAGCCCGGCCAATCCGCGCGTTCTCCGCCCAGAACCCGGTCCAGTTCGGCCCGCCAGGTTTCCAACGCGGAACGCTTGGCCGAGACCTCGCCCACCTCGTCGGCCAGGTCGTCGGTCTTTCGCAAAAAGGCGTAAAGCGCGCACATCGACCGACGACGCCCTGGGGGCAGCAGCAGGAAGCTGTAATAGAAGTTCTTCGCTTCCCGGCGGGCGACGTCGCCGCAAAACCGGTAACTCACTCTCAAGGTCGCGTCGTCACTCACGCCCGACGCCCGGAGGCGAGTCCGGCTCCCACCTCGGCGCGGCCGAGCGTCACCCGTCGCGACCGCGAATGTGACCGCAACGGCAGAACCTTGTGAGCCAGCGCACCCAGCATCAGGCCCACCTTGGCCGCCTTGGAGAGCGTCGGCCGCCTCGACAGGACGTCATACTTCTGGGTCTCGATTCCCTTGAGGATCGCCATCCCGCCGCGGCCGAACAACTCAACATCGACGCCCAGAGCCCTGGGCATTCTCGCCACCAGGGGGCGACCCCGTTCCAGCAGATCGCGAGCGCGACCGACCTCGAACGCCATGAGATTGGCGAACTCGGGGGTAAACCGCAGGGCCCGCAGGTCGGCCTCGGGGTAGCCGAAGCGGTCGCGATCCTCTCGGGGCAGGTAGATGCGGCCGATGGCCAGGTCTCGGGCCACGTCCTGCCAGAAATTGGCCAGTTGCAGGCCCGTGCAGGTGCAGTCAGCCAGCCGGGCGTTGGCCTCGTCGTAACAACGGGCCAGGTACAGGACCAGGTGCCCCACCGGGTTGGCCGACCGGGTGCAGTAGTCAAGCAACTGGTCGTAGGTGGCGTAATCCGTCACGTCCTGATCCTGCTCGAAGGCCGAGATCAACGCCTCGAACGGGGCGGGTGGGATGGCGAACTCGCGAACCGTGTCGGCCAGGGCGATCATGACCGGGTGACGGGCCGTCCCCGCGAACATCTCGGCCAGTTCCCCGCGCCACCAGCCCAGCAAGGCTCGGGAGCGGTCGCGGTCGCCAACCTCGTCCCCCAGGTCGTCGGACCACCGGCAAAAGGCGTAGATGCTGGCGAACGCGGGCCGGAGCTGTCGGGGCGTCAACCACGTCACCACGCTGAAATTCTCGTAGTGAGAGGCGGTCAGGTGGGCGCAGTAAGCCCGCGCCTCGTCCGGCGTGACGGCCGTCGGGGAATCAGGTCCGAACCGCTGGAGGTCGGCGGCGAACGGCATGCGGCGGGGTCTCGGGGTGGATCGTCTCGGGCCGATTCTAGCGACCCAGGACGCCCGGGGCCAGGGTCCCGACCTACCCCGTTTGACTTCGGCCTCGGCCTCGACCCGGCAGGACTCGACCCCAGCCCGGCTGCGACACCGGACGTTGCGATGGCTCAGAGCCGGTCCAACGGGCTGACCACGCCGCCGGCCCCCCGTTGCAGCACGTGAGTGTAGATCATCGTCGTGGAAACATCTCGATGACCCAACAATTCCTGCACGGTGCGGATGTCCGCGCCGGATTCGAGGAGGTGGGTGGCGAAGCTATGGCGCAGGGAGTGACAACTCGCTGGCTTGGCGATCCCGGCCGCGATGACGGACTTGCGCACCGCCTTCTGAGGGACGTTCTCGTGAGCATGGTGCCGACGCTTCGGTGGGTCGGCATCCGATGGGTCGCGAGGGTCGACGCTGAGCCGGGCGGAAGGGAACAGATACTGCCAACCCAGTTCGCGGTCGGCCCGGGGCCACTTCTCCCGGAGCGCGTAGGGGAGCCAGACGCGGCCGTGGCCGGCGTCGAGGTCGGAGCGGTGGATCCCCTCGACCCGCCCGACCTGCGAGCGTAGCGAGCCTTCGATCCGCTTGGGGAGCGGGACGACCCGGTCCTTCTCGCCCTTGCCCTCGCGGACCACGACCTGGCCCCGGTCGAAGTCGAGATCCTTGACGCGGAGCCGGCAGGTCTCCAGCAGCCGGAGGCCCGAGCCATACATCAATTCGGCCATGAGACGGGGAGAGCCGGTCAATCCGTCTAACACAACGCGGACCTCGGCCGTCGAGAGGACCACGGGCAGGCGTTTGGGGCGTCGGGCGCGGACGGCATCGAGTCGCGGGAGGTCGATCCCTAGCACTCGCTGATAGAGGAAGAGGATCGCCGCGAGCGCCTGGTTCTGGGTGCTGGCCGCGACCTGCCGATCGACGGCGAGGTGGGTCAGGTACGCCTCAACCTCGACGGCCCCCATCTCCGCCGGATGTTTCTTGTGATGAAAGAGGATAAAGCGACGAATCCAATCGACATAGGCTTCCTCGGTTCGGATCGCATAGTGCAGGAGCCGCAGAGTTCCCCGCACACGATCAAGCAGCTTCGGCGGCCTCGGATCAATCGCGGGAGATGGAAACATCGAAGTGGGGATCTCTTGAGGCTTTGGTTGACAACCTGACCAGGACAAAATTATGATCGGTTTCGACATGGGAAAGAACTTCTTGCCAAGGACCCTTATTCTTCCACATTAGACAGAACGATCATAAATGTTAGGCAGATTGTTGTCTGCCTAATAACAGGTTAGGCAGCTCGGAGCGTTCCTTTTGGGGTGGTTCCCGAACTCTCTGACTGCGGACGGCTGGGGCGTTCGAGTCGGCGACGACGAGTTCCCCTTGCGTGCCTTCTCCTGGGACGCCGTGACTCAACTCCGCGCCTACCTCATCCCGGACATCAAAGAAACCATCGCGGTCGTCGAGGTGCATCACGACGATGATTGGGAAGAGATCCTCAGCAACTGGGCCGATTTTCCCGAAGTAGCTGCCGGCCTGTCGGCCCACCTGCCCGGCATCCGTCCCGATTGGCTCGACGCGGTCCTGGAGATGTCTGCGGAGGCCGGGCCAGCCACGGTCTGGGCGCGGGACGCCTAACCTCGCGCTGCAGCGGACCCGGCCACGCGGGCGCGTTATGATCGTGCGCGGCGTCCCGGTATGTGTCCGGGTCCGCTGAGCTTAGTCGTTAGGCGGCGGGTGAGGGCGACGACGATGCGTGCGAGAGGCTCTGCGGCGTCCCTCATCCTGCTTACCGTCGTACCCATCTCCTGCGGTCGCGTCACCGACGACCGCGCCGCAGCTTCGGTCCAGGTTGCACCCCGTGTCATCTACTCTCTGGAAGACGGCGAACTCTATCACCGCGATGCCCCCGACACGTTCGAGATCCCGAGCCTGGCGGCACGAGAGGCCCTCGTGCCCGGCCAGATCGTCAAGTTGATGTTCAGGATCACGAAGGCTGGCGAATCGCAAGTCGAGCGTATGTGGGTGATCGTCGGGGATAAGGACGCTGACGGCTATGTCGAAGCCCTCGACAACCAGCCGGCCACCACAGACGTGATGCAACCCGGCATGAATGTCCACTTCCAGTCGCGGCACGTAATCGCCATCCATTCAAGACGTACAGAGGATAAGCCGGCCGCCTAACCTCGCGCTGCAGCGGACCCCGCACCGCCGCGGCGCTTTCTGTACTATCATCGCGGTCTCAGCGGTGCGGGTCCGCTGAGCTTGGCCGTTCGGCTCTCAGCCTTCCGTTCCAAGCTCAGCGAGGGTTATCATGGGCCAGTGGGTCTACGTCGATGGCGGTGACTCGGGCCAAGGTTGCGGCTGCTTGATCCTGCTAGCCATCGCCTTCCTCATCTGGATGAGAGGCTGCTAGCGAGCGACGACCGCACGCGCGGATGGTGTCGGGATCGGTCGTGGAGGGGACTTTCGATGGCACATCTCAAATTACCTCTCGTCTTCGATCCCCAACCCGAAGGAGGGTTTACAGTGACATCTCCCCTGCTTCCAGAACTGATCACGGAAGGAGACACCTTCGAAGACGCCGTGGAGAATGTTCGGGATGCCCTAGCAGCCGTCCTCGAGGCGTACCAGGAAACTGGCAGGATGCTACCACCAAACCTCCTGATCCCGGACCTGAAGGGCCCGGTATGGGCGGAGATGGTCGTTGCTGTCCCGTGAAGTATCGCGAGGTCGCCAAGAAGCTGACTTCTCTCGGTTGTCGGGAGTCACCCCGGACCGGCGATGGGTCGCACCGCAAGTGGTTCAACCCTGCGACGGATAACATCACGGTCGTACCCGACTGGGGAGGCGATGATCTGAAGTTGGGGACGATTCGAGGGGTCGTCCGTCAACTCGGGATCTCCTGGGACGATTTCAAGCAAGCTTGATTCAAGGGCTCAGCCGTATGGCGTGGGCCTAACCTCGCGCTGCAGCGGACCCCGCACCGCCGCAGCGCGTTCCGGTGGCGCCCCCACCCAGGATCTTTCAAAGGTTGGGGCTTCAAGCAAGGATGCGCCGGTCGGTGGGGGAACAGGCCCCTGCCCCGTGGGGCCTGTCCCCATTGACCTCGGCCTATTGACTATGGAAAGGCCCTGCCGGAACCTCGGGTCATTGAACGGGAGGACACCCCGGCTTAGACTGATCCGGCGGGCCGGAATCGGCCCGGACGGGAGTTCCCCCCTTGCGGACGGCAACCTGGGGTTGGTCCCCGCCGCTCCGGGCGGCGCTGGCGGCGGCGACCCTGGCCGGCTCGCTCGTCCTGGCGGTCGCCGGCCGGGCCTCGGACGGCGACCTCCCGCCCCCGGATTTCGCCTTGCGGGTCGACCTGAACACGGCCCCCCGGCACGTCCTGCTGGCCTTGCCCGGTCTCGGTCCGAGTTTGGCCAACCGAATTGTTGAGGCCCGAGACCGCGACCCGATCCGCTCCCTGGACGATCTTGACGCCCGGGTCTCCGGCATCGGTCCGGCGAAGGTCTTCGTCCTGCGGCCGTTCGTCCGAGTGGGCGAACCTTGAACGGAATCGCGACCCGACGCCGATGAACGGACATGGAGGAGCGATCGCGATGCCCGAGTTTCAACTGGTCAGCCCGTTCGACCCGGCCGGCGACCAGCCCAGGGCGATCGAGGCCCTCGTCCAGGGGCTGCGCGAGTCGAAGGGCCACCAGACGTTGCTGGGCGTCACCGGCTCGGGCAAAACCTTCACGATGGCCAACGTCATCGCCCAGGTCGGCAAGCCCGCTTTGGTGCTTTCCCACAACAAGACCCTCGCGGCGCAGCTTTACGGCGAGTTCAAGGAATTCTTCCCCCACAACGCCGTCCGCTACTTCGTCAGCTATTACGACTACTACCAACCCGAAGCCTACATCCCCCAGCGTGACATCTACATCGAGAAGGACGCCTCGATCAACCAGGAGATCGAGCGCCTCCGCCTGGCCTGCACCGCCGCCTTGGTCAGCCGCAAGGATGTGATCGTCGTGGCCAGCGTCTCGTGCATCTACGGCCTCGGCTCGCCCGAGGACTACAAGAAGATGCTCGTGAAACTGCGAGTCGGCGAGACGATCGACCGCGACGCCGTCCTGCTGAGGTTCGTCGACATCCAGTACGACCGCAACGATGTCGCCTTCGAGCGCGGCAAGTTCCGGGTGCGTGGCGACGTGGTGGAACTCTGGCCCGCCTATGAGGAAGTCGCCTTTCGCATCGAACTGTTCGGCGACGAGATCGAGTCCCTCGCGGTCATCAACCCCCTGACCGGCTCGGTGATCGAGAAAAAGGACGAGATGTACGTCTACCCGGCCAAGCACTTCGTCTTGCCCGAGGACCGCATCGAAGGCGCTGTGAAAGCGATCCAGCAGGAGTTGGAGGAGCGGCTGCAGCAGTTCAAGGAACAGGGGAAGCTGCTGGAGGCCCAACGCCTGGCGGCCCGCACTCGTTATGACATGGAGATGCTGCTGGAGGTCGGTTACTGCCAGGGGATCGAGAATTACAGCCGGCCCCTCTCGGGCAAAGCGCCAGGGGCGACGCCGAATACTCTGCTCGACTTCTTCCCAACCGACGCCCTGATGTTCCTGGACGAGTCGCACGTTACGATTCCCCAGGTCCGGGGAATGTTCGCGGGCGACTTCAGCCGCAAAAGCACCCTGGTCGAGCACGGTTTCCGGCTCCCCAGCGCGATGGACAACCGCCCCTTGCGGTTCGACGAGTGGGAAACCAAGCTGGGCGAGCGGGTCTACGTTTCGGCGACCCCGGCCGACTATGAGATTGGCATGTCCGGCGGCGAGGTCGTCGAGCAAGTCATCCGCCCCACCGGCCTGCTCGACCCGCCGATCCGCATCGAGCCCGCCCGCGGCCAGGTCCCCGCCCTGCTGGCCGAGGCCAAGAAACGCGCCGCCATCGGCGAACGAGTCCTGATCACCACGTTGACCAAGCGGATGGCCGAGGACCTTTCGTCGTTCTTGAAAGAGGAAGGGCTCAAAACGAAGTGGCTCCACTCGGAACTCGACGCGATCGAGCGGGTGACGATCCTCCGAGAACTCCGAGAGGGGGCCTTCGACGCGCTGGTGGGAGTGAACTTGTTGAGGGAAGGGCTGGACATCCCCGAGGTGTCGATGGTCTGCATCATGGACGCCGACAAGGAGGGGTTCCTCCGCAGTGAAACCTCGCTGATCCAGACGATTGGCCGATCCGCCCGCAACGTCAACGCCGAGGTCATCCTGTACGCCGACAAGGTGACCAAATCGATGCAACGGGCGCTGGACGAAACATCCCGGCGTCGGGCTCTCCAGTTGGAATACAACACGGCGCACGGCATCACCCCCGAAACGATCCGCAAGGCGATCCGCCGGGGCATTGAGGAGGAAGTGCAGGCCAAGGTGACCGTCGCCCGCTCGGCCGGACGCGACGAGGCGACCGAGGCCAACGAGGAATATCTGGACGCCCTGGAAGCCGAGATGCTCCAGGCCGCCGAGGCGTTGGAGTTCGAGCGAGCCGCCGCCCTGCGCGACCGGATCATGCAGGTTCGGGCCAAGCTTGAAGGCGGGACGGGCCGCCCGGTCGCCTCGGCCCAGTCCAAGGGGGCCCGGGCCAAGGCCCGGGCGGCGAACGCCGGGGGCGGCGGGGGCAAGAAGGCGATGCGACGGCCCAAGCCCCAACCGTGATGCCCCACCCCGACGCGTGAGACCGGTTGATGACGCCCCCCAAGCCCGAGTTCGGTTCGGCCGAACGCACCAACGCCGAAACCCTCATCGCCCTGGCGCTGGCCGAGGACCTCGGAGCCGCGGGCGACCTGACCGCCCAGGCGACCATTCCCGAATCGGCCCGGGGCTCGGCCAACTTCGCGGCCAGGACATCCGGGGTCGTCGCCGGCCTGCCCGTCGTTGCGCTCCTCGCCGATCGGTTCGGGTTGGATTGGCGAGCGATCGAACGCGACGGAGCGTGTGTCGAAGCCGTCGCCGTCGTCGCGACGATCGCCGGCCCATTGAGGGCGATTCTGGCCGTCGAGCGCACAGCTCTGAACTTCCTCCAACACCTCAGCGGCGTGGCGACCCTGACCGCCCGGTTCGTCGAGGCCGTGGCGGGCTCGAACGCCCAGATCCTCGACACCCGCAAGACGACCCCGGGCTGGCGTGCCCTGGAAAAATACGCCGTCAGGTGCGGCGGAGGCCGAAATCACCGGATCGGCCTGTTCGACGCGGTGCTCATCAAGGACAACCACCTGGCCGGGCTCTCGGGCGAGGCCGACCCCATTGGCCGGGCCATCGCCTCGTGTCGTAGGCAAGCCCCGCCCGGGACGGTCATCGAGATCGAGGTCGACACCCTGGACCAACTCGACCGGGCTCTGGGCTGCGTCCCGGACATCATCCTGGTCGACAATCTCGGACCCGAAAAACTCGCCGAGGCCGTCCGTCGGCGCGACTCGCGAGCCCCGGGCGTGCTGCTGGAAGCCTCCGGCGGGGTCACGCTAGACACCGTCGCCGCGCTGGCCCGCACTGGGGTCGATCGGATCAGCATCGGCGCCCTGACCCACTCCGCCCCGGCTCTGGATCTGGGCCTCGACTTCACGGAGACCCCTCGCGGATGACCGACCCGTCACCGCCCAGCCTCGACATTCCGCTGCTCGAACGCCTGCGGGCCGCGGGCGGGTCTTATCTCGATCCGACCACCCTCGGCCCCAATGCCGACGCCGCGCTCGACGCCCTGGCCGCGTTTGGCTTCGTTTTCGATCGCGACCCCCATCGCGGCGTCGCCTATCGCGGGCCAGCGCCGAGGCTTTGTCCGGACCAGATCGAGTGGGAACTCCACACCCGGAGGGTCGGGCGAAGAGTCGCCGTCTGGCGGCGGGTGGCCAGCACCAACGACGTCGCCGCGAGAGCCGCGCAATCCACGGCCAACGACGGCCTCGTCGTGCTGGCCGAGGAGCAAACCGCCGGTCGTGGGCGTCGAGGACGGTCCTGGGTGGCCCCCCCAAGTTCGGCCTTGCTGATGTCGGTCCTGATCTTCCCACCCCCAACCCTGGACGACCCCGCGTGGCTGACGGCCTGGGGAGCGGTTGCAGCGGCCGAGGTCGTCGAGGCGTGGACCGGCCGGCCCGCCCTCATCAAGTGGCCCAACGACGTGAGAGTCGGCGGCCAGAAGATCGCCGGGGTCCTCGTCGAGCGGGGCGCGGGCGCCGTCGTGGGGATCGGCCTGAACGCCTCGGCCGACGACGACGACTTCCCGCCCGAACTTCGGGACGCGGCCACGTCCCTCGCGAGGCTCCGCCCGGACCTCCGCCCGCTTGACCGCTCGGAACTCGCCCGGTCCCTGATCCGCCGGCTCGACGCCCTTCTGTCCGAGGGCCTGGACCGCGGCCCCTCGGCGTTAACCCCGTCGTGGAGAGACCGTCTGGAACTCCTGGGCGGTCCGGTCCGCGTCGAGACGGCCGCCGGCCAGCGGTTCGGCCGCCTGGAGGACGCCCACCTCGGCGACGGTCTCCGCCTCAAGACCGACGACGGCCGGCCCCTGGACGTCCCGCTCGCCGAGATCCTCAGCCTCTGCCCGGCCGCGCCGTGACCCAAGCGACGGTCGACCTTTGGATTCCTCGACGGCTGCTTGCTAGACTCGTTGTCAACTAGGGTCGCCGGTCGGAGGATGATCGATCATGCCGAGACTCGCCCACGACGTTCGTTCGGGTCCCTCGCGGACCTGGCGAACCCGGCCGATCTTGCGGGTGCTCCTGGCCGCCTTGCTGATGGCCCCGGCTCCTCGGATCGCATCCGCCGGGCCCGGTTCCGACCGATCCGGGGCCTCCACCATGCCCATGCCCGCCGTGCCGCCGATCCTCCTTGAACAGTTTGAAGCCTACCTCCGCGATCGCGACCTGGAGACGTTCCGCCGAGAGGTCTCCCAGCGCTACACCGAGGGGACTCTCGTCCGCCTGCTCGACTCCCCCGAGGTCCGGGCCCGTCGCGCCTCGGTGCTGGCCCTGGGACAGGTGGCGAGCTTTCAGAGCAACGCCGCGGTGGCCCGAGGTCTGCGCGATGTCGACCCCATCGTCCGAGAACTGGCCCACGACGCCCTCTGGTCGATCTGGTTCCGCGCCGACCGTCCGGACAACAACCAGACGTTGCGAGAGGTCCGCGATCTGATCGCCAAGGACCGCCTCGACGCCGCCGAAACCCTGGCGACCCGGTTGATCGAGCGGGCCCCCCAATTCGCCGAGGCGTACAACCAGCGAGCCATCGCCCGCTTCCTCGCCAATCGCTTCCGAGACAGCGCCGACGATTGCCGACAGGCCCTCGACCGCAACCCCTACCACATCGGCGCCCTCGGCGGCCTCGCCCAGTGCCACATGAAACTGGACGACCGCCCCGAGGCCCTCGCCGCCCTCCGCCGCGCCCTGAAGCTCCAACCGTTCAACGAGGGCCTTCGCCAGACCGTCGCCATTCTCGAAGGCGAAGACTGAACGCGGCCCAACTCGTTCGCCCCGAGTCGATTCGACTCGAATCAAAAGCACTCGCGGCCCCGGGGTCCCCGACTCGCAGCGCACACCGTGCCTTCCCCCCCGGGAGCACGATGAGACACCACGAGCCGGGGACCTCGGGGCCGCTTCCGGAGGGTAGCTTTGCGGCTGCATCCCCTTCTCTCGCCGCCCGGAGGCCCCGGAGTCCCCGGCTCGCCCCGTTGCCCGTGCCTTCCCCCCCGGGAGCACGAACCTCGGTCACGAGCCGGAGACCTCGGGGTCTCCGGAGACCCCGCCCAACGCTCGCGGGTCACCCGCGGGCGCCGGTTGGGGTCGGGTCGCCGATTACACGGGAAACGTCCGCATGGCGTACTTGGCGATCTCGATGTAGATCGGGATGCCGATGGTCACGTTGTAGGAGAACGTAATTCCCAACGACGCCGCCAGCGGCAGCGTAGGACTCGCCTCGGGGATCGCCAATCGTTGCACGGCCGGCACCGCGATGTACGACGCCGCCCCGCAGAGTACCGAGAACAGGACGTAGGTCCCCAACTGGAAGGGGGTGTGGGTGAAATGGCTGTAGAGGTGCGCCACCATTATCCCTAGCGTCGCGAAGATATTCGGAAACAGCAGCGCGAAGGCGACATAGCCAGGGCCCGCGGCCGCCAGATCTTTTAATTTTCGAGACGCCGTCATCCCCATCTCCAGCAGGAACAGACACAGAATCCCCTGGAACAGCACGATGAAAAAGTTGTCGTCATCGCGGGTGACCTTGGGGCCCTGCAACCCGCTGAAGAATCCGATCAGGATGCCGCCGAACAGCAGGTAAAGCCCCGGGTTCAGGAACACCTCGTGGAGCAATTGCGGTGTCAGGAACCCCTTGGGCCGGGCGCCGTTGCCGCCGAGGGAATGCTCCATCTTCTCCAGCGCGATCTCCTTCTGGGTGTGGCCGCCGCCGCCGCCGTGACCCTCGGAGACCGCCAGGGGGGCGGGGGCGTGGGGGTCATAACCCACCTCGTCGGGCATGGTTCCCGCTGGATCCATCCCGCTGGCTCGCAGTCGAGAGACCAGGTAAAGCGCCACCAGGCAGCCGGGAATCTCCATCACCGCCAGCATGACTGGCATGTACGCCTCGTAGGCGATGCCGGCGGTCGCCAGCACGCCCAGGCAGGTTACGAACGTCCCGGCCGAGTCCGAGCCGTAATAGCCGGAGACGGTCGCCTTGTCGATTCGTCGCATCTTGGGAGCTAACGCCGAAAGTCCCAGATAAGCAATCAGGCCAATGAGGAAGTTCAGCATGAACCCCGTCGCCATGAATCCTAGCGCCGGGGGCAATTCCTCGACGGTCAGCAGCGACAGTTCCTCCCCGCCCTTCCAGCCAATGGCGATCAACAGGAAGATCGTCAACCCCTGGTAGATCACGTAGGGGAACTCGAACTTCACCTTCAGGATCGGGACCAAGAACCCCATGTAGAAAAACAGCAGGAGCGGCTTGAACAGGTTGTGGCGAAAGTTGTCGAAGAAGTCCTCGGCGATACTCCGCGGGATCGCCTCGACAATGACCGTGTCGATGGGAGTGTCCGACGCCCCGTGGATGGCCGACAACCGCGTCCCCACCGGCAGGTTGGCCAGATCCATCTTGACCTTGCCGTCGGGCCCCACCACGTGAACCTCGGGGGCCACGATCAGATCGACCTTCTTGTTCGACGAGTCGTCCACGAGGCTCAATTTATGGGAGGCGGCATCATAGGCCGCCAGGCTCCCCATCGACGCGCCTTTGACCTGGATTTCGGCCGCGTCGGTCGTGTCGCGGATGACGACGTGGAACCCGGGCTTGAGGCGGGCGAAGTTCAACTTCTTCCCGCCGCCGAGGGTCGAGTTCACCTGATTCGTGAGGCTCAACTTGGAAGGATCGGCCAGAACGACGACGCGCTCCCGACCGGTGCCGTCCTCGACGATCCAGAGCTTGCGAGCGTCGACGTCGATTTTCTTGACCACGCCGGACAGGTCGCTGGGGACCGGAGGCTCGGGCTTCTCCGCCTTCGCCTCCTCGGGTTTGGCCTCCGCCTCCGACTTCACCTCGGCGGCGGGCGAGTCGGCCTCTTTCTTGGCCTCGACGGCCGGGGCCTCGGCCTGACCTCCGATGGCCTCGGTCGCGGCGGGTTCTGGCGGGGTCGCCGGAGACTCGGCCGGCGGGGCCGGCTCGGGTGGGGCCTGGGCCGGGGACTGGCCCGTTGCGAACATCAACGAGGCGAACACCCCACACGCCGCGAGAAAGGCCGTCCGGAGGGTCGATGGCATCTAAGGAGTCTCCGCGGAGGACGAACAGCTGAGGAAATGGGGGCTAGGGAAAGGCCCACTGCATCGGAATCACCGGATCCACGTCGATCCCGATGGGCCCGAGGCCGATCCCATCGGAGCGGCCCTGGCCCTGGCCCTGACTCGCGAGGGTCGGGCGGGTCGGCCCCCAACGCGGTCCACTCGCACGCGGCCCGGTGAGGCCCGCGCAAAGGAGCGAACGCGAAGACGGTTTCCTCAGCAGCGAAGCAGGGGTGAGCGAGGAGGAGGGAGAGGAGAGACGGGGCACACGCCAGGCTCTCGGAGGATTCCCCGGAGCGGGCGGCGCGAGAGGGTTGTAGGAACGAGTCCGAAGTGGAGGTCGTCCGAATCGTCGTCGTTGTCTTCATCCCGGCCCGCGGTCCATTCCCCGTCCGCGTCGGACTGGGCGTCGCGCCCGGGCGACTCGGACGCCCTGCGGATCGCGGGCAGGATGACCCGCGACGAGGCTTGAACCCACGCCGGACCGGCCGACGATCCGGTCTCGACCGACTTCAACAGGCCCCGATTCCCCACGCTCAGGAGAAAGGCGACCCCGGCAATAAGCAGACAGGTGGGCTTCATCGGGACCAGTTCGGGGACCGTTCGCGGTCACACAAGTTCTTGCTAGACTTAACGCAAGTCGTGATCCGACGCAAGACCTCTCCGCCTCCACAAACTCCACCGCCACGCTCCCCAAGCCTCGAACCGGCTCGCCCCGTGCCTTCTCCTAGGGCCTTCAGCCAACCCAGACAGGCCCGGCAAAACCGTCGTTGATGCCGGGACCTGTCGGTTCCCTCTCGGGCCAGGCGCAATCACTTCCGCAGGTACAGCCAGACGAACCCCGTCGAGTCCTCCTTCATGAACTGCGTTCGCTGTTGGTAAAGCTCCTGCATGCGTTGCTGCGCTTTCGATCGCTCCGTCTCGTCGTTCAGCCTCGACCGCATCTTATCGGTCACCTCTTGGTGTGATTTCATCCAGTCCTCGAATCGCTTCTTGAACTCCGCCTCGCTCAGTCCATCGACGGGAGAGATCAACGTTGCATTGTCGCCGACCAGGATGTCGAGCTTGCCGTCGGTATTGACGTCATCGACCCAGATTCGCGTATCGGTGACCGGCCCCTTGAGATCCGCATCCCGCAAAATCTGCCCGTACTCCCGTGGTGGGCCGCTCTCGATCAACGTCCGAAACGGTCCCAAGGTCGGAGGCTTTTCCGGCCCGGCGCGATTCTCGGCCCATTGCACGCCGCCCCTGGCCGATCCGCTCAGCAGGTCAAGGTCGCCGTCGCCGTCCCAGTCAACCACGAACGGGTCGCTGTGAGCGTTTCCGTTGGTCAGGGGCGCATCGCCGGACAAAATCTGATCCGGCTTCGGCGCGAACTTGCCGTCGCCCTGCCCCTTAAACAGGTAGAACGTGCCGGCGAAGGTGCCGACGAGCAGGTCGAGATGCTTATCGCCATCCCAGTCGATGGCGAAGGGCCGCGTGCAGATGTTCTCGGTCATCTGCCGGCCGTTGAGCGGGATGATGAGCGGCTCGCCGTCGGTCCCCTTGAGGACTTCCGCCTTGCCAAACGTCCCGTCCGCCTTACCTCGTAAGACCTGGAACAGCCCCGCCATGTTCTGGTCCATGCGGGAATAGGAGCCGGAAAGAATGTCGCGCCGGCCGTCGCGGTCGAGGTCCACCAACTGTGGAGTCGAACTCGTGCATCACCAAACGCCGGGAATCTCGGCCACTTCGCCGTCGGCCTTCAGCCACTCGCCCGAAGCGAGCCTTCCATCGCCGAGATTCCGGTAGACCCGGATCTTCCCATCGTGGAACTGCCCGACAAGCAGATCCTTCCGGCCATCGCCGTCGAGATCGGCCCAGCAAGGCGCCGCGTAGCCGGGGGACTCGACACGGACCGGCACGCCGTCGGCCTCCAGCCGGACCGGCGGCTCGAACTCGTCGGGATTCCCGAGAGCCAGGGCGCTCCCCGCTAACATGGTTGAGAGTATCGTGATCATCACCGTTCCTCCCTTCAAGGGTCGCAAGCGGGAGAGGAGCACGGCACGACGCCGGCCTCCGGCTCCCGCCGCCCTTGAGTCTAGCCGGGGGCTACCCCGAACAAACATCCGGGACTTCGTCGGACCCGCCCCATGACCCCGCTCCCCATCGACGAGGCCCTCCCCGAACTGCTCGACGCCCTGGCCTCGCGGGGCGCGGCCGTCCTGGTCGCCGAGCCCGGAGCCGGCAAGACGACCCGCGTCCCCCCCGCCATCCTGCGAATGCTTCGCGACGAGCCCGGCTGTCCGGCAATGCTACTACTCCAGCCCCGTCGCGTCGCGGCCCGCGCGGCGGCCGCGCGGATCGCTGCGGAGAACGGTTGGACCGTCGGCCGGGAGATCGGTTATCAGGTGCGGTTCGACCGCAAGGTCAGTCGTGAAACCCGGATCACGGTCATCACCGAGGGCATCCTGACCCGCCGCCTCCTGGCCGATCCGTTCCTGGAAGGCGTGGGCGCGGTGATCCTCGACGAGTTCCACGAACGGAGCCTCCACACCGACCTCGCCCTGGCCCTCCTCAAGGAGGTGAAGGACACCGTCCGCGACGACCTCCGCCTCCTGGTCATGTCGGCCACGCTCGACCCTGGACCCATTTCGCGGTTCCTGGGCGACTGCCCCGTCATCCAGGCCCCCGGCCGCTCGTTCCCCGTCTCGGTCGAATACGCCCCCGCGACGCCGGGGCCGGTCGCCCTCCGCGTGGCCCAGGCGGTCATCTCGGCGGTCGAAGTCGGCCCGCCCGGCGACGTCCTGGTCTTCCTGCCCGGGGTCGCCGAGATTCAGCGGACCGCCCGAGAACTCGCCTCGTGGGCCACCCGGGAGGATTGCCGGGTCCTACCGCTCCACGGGCGACTCTCGGCCGAGGAGCAAGCCCGCGCCCTTGACCCAGCCCCGGTCCGCAAGGTCATCCTGTCCACCAACGTCGCCGAGACGTCGTTGACCATCGAGGGCGTGACGACGGTGATCGACTCGGGCCTGGCGAGGTTCGCGGCCCACGACCCCGCCCGGGGGCTCGACCGCCTGGAGCTGGGACGGATCAGCAAGGCGTCGGCCTCCCAGAGGGCCGGACGCGCCGGGCGGCTGGGCCCTGGGCGCTGCGTCCGTCTGTGGTCGGCCGGGGAGGAACGCGGGATGGCCGAGTTCGATACGCCGGAGGTCCACCGCGTCGACCTGGCCGAAACCGTTCTGGCCCTCCGAGCCTGGGGACACCCCGAACCCGCCAAATTCCCCTGGTTCGAGCCTCCTCCGACCGCCCATCTTGAAGGCGCCCAGCGGCTCCTCTTCTGGCTCGGGGCGACCGAGGCGGAGGACGGGCCCCTCACCCCGATTGGCCAACGGTTGCTGAGGGTGCCGGCCCATCCCAGGCTGGGCCGGCTCCTGCTGGCCGCCGCCGACCAGGGCATTCCACGACTCGGGGCGACCCTCGCCGCACTCCTGACCGAAAAGGACCTCCTCGCGCACCGAGGCGAAGCGCCGGCTCCAGGTCCCTCCGACCTCCTTCCCCGCCTCGACGCCCTGAACGAGGCGGAATCCCGCCACTTTTCTCCGAACCTGCGAGACCAGGGCATCGACCCGGTCGCCGCTCGCCAGGTCGCCCGCGCCCGGGACGACCTGCTCCGCTCGACCCGCTTGGGACGACCCGGCGTGCCCGAGGCCGAGGTGGACGAGGAAACCCTCCTGCGACTGACCCTGCTCGCCTACCCCGACCGCGTGGCCAGGCTGCGCGGAGAAACGCCCGGCTCGGGCGTCATGGTCGGCGGACGCGGGATCCAACGGGAGCGGTCCTCGATCGTTCGAGAGTCCCCCCTCATCCTGGCGCTCGACCCCCGGGACGACCGTCGAGGAGGCTCATCCGTCGCGCGGGTTTCCCTGGCCAGCGAGGTTCGCCCCGAGTGGCTCGAAGCCGCCTTCCCCGGTTCGGTCGCGCGCGGTCGATCGGTCCGGTTCGACGAGCGGCGGGGGCGGGTCGTCGGGCTCGACACCTGGACCTACCGGGGCCTCGTCCTCCGGGAAGACGACCACGCCGCCGTCGATCCCGACCGCGCCGGCGAGGCGATCGCCGCCGCTCTGGTGCCCATTGCCCGCGCGTTCCTGAGAGAGGAACCCGCCATCGCCTCATTTCTGGACCGCCTCGAAAGCCTCCGCCAATGGTGCCCCGAGCGAGAGTGGCCAGCCCTGGACGACGTCGACCTTGCCGAAATCCTGACCAGCGCCTGCCGGGGCAAAGTGTCGATCGAGGAGGTACGGGGCGGCGGTTTGCTCGACTGGATTCTCGGGTGGGTCGGTCACTCGACGCTTCGACTCGTCAACGAACTGACCCCGGAAGCGTTGGTCGTCCCCAGCGGCAACCGAATCCGCCTGGTCTACGAGTCGGGCCGCCCTCCCATTCTGGCCGTCCGCCTCCAGGAGCTATTCGGCTGCCCCGAAACGCCCCGGATCGCCGACGGACGGGTCGCGGTTCTGCTCCACCTGCTCGGCCCGAACTTCCGTCCGGTCCAGGTCACCGACGATCTCCAAAGCTTCTGGGCCAGTACGTACTTCCAGGTACGCAAGGACTTGCGGGCCCGCTACCCCCGGCATTCCTGGCCCGACGCACCGCTGTTGGCCCGCCCCGAGGCGAAGGGCTCCCGGCGTCGGGATTGATCGGCACCACCTGGCGTCTTCCAGAGGGTCGGGGCCGGCTCTCGGGCCGAGATCTGCAAATCAGGGAATCGAAAAAATTACCTTCATATCATAATGTTTATGAATTATCCTGCCTCATTGCCTACGGAAATCTGAACTGGCACCGGATTTTGTAATCTCAGGGACCGTCGATCTGCTTGCCCAGGAGGCGGTCGTAGCGGTCCCTGACGGTGACGTAGCACTCACATGTCCGGGCCTCCAGCCCCAGCCCGTCGAGGATGGTGATCTTGCCCCGGCCGGAGCGGACCAGGCCCGCCTCCTGGAGCGGCCCGAGGACCTCGGTGACGCTTGCCCGCCGCGCCCCCAGCATAATGCCCAGGTATTCGTGGGTTAGACGGATGTCGTTGGAGCCGACCCGGTCGCGGCTCATCAGGAGCCACCGGCAGCAACGCTGCTCCAGGCGGTGGAGGCCGTTGCAGGCGACCGACTGCGAGACCTGGCCCATGAAGGCGACGTGGTAGGCCGCCAGGAGGATCCGCAACGGCCCGTCCCTGGCGGCCTCGTCGGCCAGGGTCCTCGACGCCATGCGGAGGGCCCCGTCGCCGATCTGGACGACGACGCGGTGGGGCGAGGTCTTGCCGTCGAAACCGTAGTGGCCGACGAGCCCCTCGGTCCCGATGGTCGCCACTTCGATGGCGTTGCCGTCAAGCATGACGGCGAGTGCCGAGAGGACCGAGCCGGTGGGGAAGTAGGCGTACTCGATGGGCCCATCGGCCTCGTAGAGGAGTTGATCGATGGGGAGCGTCCGGGGCTCCAGGAGCGGCCGGAGCCGCCGGTATTCATCCTCCGGGAGGCGGGCCAGGAAGCGATTGCGCGACTGGTCCGCGGATGGCGGTCGATTCGACATGGTCTTGCCCTGCCACTCGTCCCTCAAGAGAGGGCCACCGATGGCACGGGCCCGGCCGTCGCGGGCCGGCCGATGTCGAAGAGGTGACGGAATCTCGGGAATGAATGCCTCCGAGGTTGGTGACGCGTCCGCCGGGCGGCGAGATCTCGCGAAGTCCCATCCTACCGCGGCGGGCACGTTTTGGCTATTTCTGCGATTCGCTCAAAATTTTTGTCTTGTGTACGGTTGCTAGCTGAACGATGAGGCGATGGTGCTCACGATGGCGTTGATGCGATTTGCTTCGCCGCGCAGCGGTCGCGAGGAAGCTGCTCGGATCAGAGAAATTCGGCGACGTGGCCTTTGATCGAGAGATGTCCAAGCGACTTCGCCTTGCGGACGATGTCGTGGTTGTGCGTACCCAGTAGGGACCGAGGAAAGGGGGCTGAGAGCGTGACGATGCGAAATCATTTCCCGGAGGCTGCGGCCCGCTGCGTGTCTTTGCTCCAGCGGTATCACGACGGCGAACGGACGGAGCTGGCGAGGGAGCGGATGGGCCTGGAGGTCGCGTTGGTCGTCGGCTGGCTGATGGAGCTGGATCCCCCTCCGGACGTGACGGAGGAGCGAGTCCTCAGGGTGGTGGAGGTGACACTCCTCGCGCGGTACGGCCACGAGGTGGGGCAGAGGCTGAACAGAGAATTCGTCGAGGCGTTCGAGGAGTGTGGGATGCCATTAATTTCAAAAAAACGGTTCGTCTTGTTGTCCGAATTGGATGAGGGCCTGTGCCGCCTCGACTGGTCGGCTTTCGGCTACACGTCTCGGGAGGGCAACCGATGAGACATCGCCGCAAGGGAGAGGCTGGGACATCCGGAAAGCCAGAGATCGCGGCCCGATTGCGGTCGATCCGCGAGGAGAAATACGGCGAGGATGGGGCTGGCGATGTCGCCGAGTTGCTCGATCTACCGTTGCGAACGTGGGTCAATTATGAGCACGGGGTGACGATCCCCGGCGATGTGCTGCTCCGATACCTGGTCGTCACCGGGGTTGAGCCGAGTTGGTTGCTGGAGGGCCGCGGGGCGAAATATCGGCCGGCATCGCATCAAATCTAGGCGAGCCACCGTTGCCCAAGCCGAGTGGAATACTATTGGTATCAATTCAATCGTGTTCGACACGAGATTTGCGCGGCGGTTGAGCCGCATTTTCATGCCTACCGGGGACTTGCGCCAGGTGGATTTGTTGGGCATGCTGTTCTGGCATGCAACCATGCCAAGCGGACAATGATGCTCCTCGACGCCTCACCGGGTTGTAGACCCTGGGACGCCTCCGCGACCTCTTTGCCCATCTCCACGACCAGGCCTGTGCTCGCGACAAGGCCGGCAACCGCACTCTCCACTTCCACCAGCTGGCCAGCCTCGTCATGGTCGCCCTGCTCAACCCTATTGCCCGAGGCATCCGTGCCCTCTCCCAACTCAGCGACCTGAAGCAGGTTCGTAAGCGGTTCGGCGTGACCCACGCCTCGATCGGATCGCTCAGCGAGGCGGCACGCCTCTTCGACCCCGAGCCGATCGCCCGTGTCATCCGCGAACTCACCGGCGCGATGGGCGACGGGATCCGCGACCCTCGCCTGGCCGCCTTGAAGAACCCGCTGACAGCCGTCGACGGCACCCTGTTGAAGGCTCTGCCCACCCTGCTGGCCTCGCACTACAAGACCACCTGCAACGGCCAGGATCATCACGCCTGGCGACTCCACTGCCACCTCGACATCGACTCGTCCATCCCCCGCTGCGTCGACCTGACGGGCCGACGGGTTCGGGCCCGGACGACGAGAAAGCCGTGATGCGCCGTCGTCTGGAGGCCGGGCGAACCCACGTCATGGACCGCTGGTTCGCCCAGTTCCCCCTCTTCAACGCCATCGTGGCCGCCGGCAGCGACGACGTGTGCCGCCTCCGTGACAACACCCAACCGGCATTCCTCGAGTCGCGTCCGGTCACGCCCGAGGCGGCCGCCGCCGGTGTGCTGAGCGATCAGGTCGTGCGCCTGGGCCAGTCCTCGCCCCCCTGGCGTCGGCCCGACCATCCGATCCGCCTGGTGAGGATCCGCGACGAGCCGCACACCAAGCGGGGCGGTCGCCCTGGCCTGGCGGCCGGCCCCTCGAGCGCGGGCGAACTCCTGCTGGCGACCAACTTGCTCGACGTCCCGGCGGAGGTCGTCGGGCTGATCTACCGGTATCGCTGGAGGATCGAAATCTTTTTCCGCTTTTTCAAGCATATGCTGGGGTGCGGGTATCTTTACTGGCAGCACCCGCGGGGGATCGTGCTGGAAACGTACTGCTCCATCCTGGCGTGCGTGCTGATGCACCAGGCAACCGGGCGTCAGCCAACGCGGCGGACGTGCGAGATGCTGTGTTATTACGTGATGGGCTGGGCCGACCTGGATGAGGTCGTGGCCCATGTCTCGCGTCTCCAGGTTCAGGCAGGGACGGTCAAAAACGCGAAATGACGGCACCACCGCCCCCGTGTTACCCGGGGCCGCGTGGCGGTCGCTATTGGATGCGATTGGTCCGTCCACCGCGTCATCGAACTCGATTCTGTTGATCAGACCGAGGTCGCCAGCTCCGATATCGCCGCACGCCTCAATCACCGACCTCGCACCGTGCCAGGCCAAACCTCGTGCCGAACACGATTGCTCAGACACCAATTTCCGCTTACTTCCAGATGCGGCGATCATCGCCCGAAACTCACCGCTTCTCTCCAGGATTTCACCGCCATCGCCAACTCCCACGCCGCCCAGTTCGAGATGCAGCGGGCCCTGGGCCAGCGCTGACAGTGGGCCACGGCCAGGATGATGCCTCCCGTCGCGGCCCTCCCTCCAACCGGCGCTCGCTGACGTCGCATCGATGACTGGCGGAAGCGTCTGGCAATCGGTCGCTGGGGCGATACGATGGCCCTCGGCCCGGTTCGCCGGGCGAGCTCGTCTCTCCCAACGAGGCCGCCGCGATGAAGACCCGACCGCTGGGCCGCACCGGCCTGAATCTGCCCGCTCTCAGTTTCGGCGCCTCGTCCCTGGGGCAGGAATTTCGGAAAGTCGACCTCAATGAAGCTACCCGAGCCGTACGGGTCGCGCTGGACCTCGGCCTGAACTTCATCGACACTTCCCCCTTCTACGGCCGAGGATTGAGTGAGTGCCTCCTGGGCTTCGCGTTGAAAGGGGTCCCTCGCGACCAGTACCTTCTCGGCTCGAAGCTCGGCCGCTACGACCGCGATCACTTCGATTTCTCCCCCCAACGCGTCGTCGAAAGCGTCGACATCAGCCTCCACCGGATGGGTGTCGACCACCTTGACCTCATGCTCTGCCACGACATCGAGTTCGTCGCCATCGACCGGGTGATCGAGGAAACGCTCCCGGCCTTGAGGAAGGTCCAGGAGCAGGGTAAGGTCCGCTTCATCGGCATCAGCGGCTACCCGATGAGGATCTTCCGCCAGGTGCTGGACCGCGTCGACCTCGACGTGATCCTCTCCTACAACCACTACACACTCCAGAACACGATGCTCGCCGACCTGGTTCCCTACCTGCAAGGCAAGGGGGTGGGGATCATGAACGCCGCCCCGTTCTCGGCCAGGCTGCTGACCAACGCCACGCTGCCTCCCTGGCACAAGGCCACGCCAAGGGTCCGCGAGGTCGCCCGCCGGGCCGCCGAGCATTGCCATCAACGGGGCGTGGACATCGCCCAGCTCGCCCTGCAATTCGCTCTGGAAAACGAGGCGATGGCGACCTGTATCGTCGGCTCGGCCAACCCTGAGAACGTCCGCAACTGGGCCAGGTGGACGGACGAACCGATTGACCGGGAACTGCTCGCCGAAGTCCTGGCGATCCTCAAACCGATCCACAACTGGTTCTACATCGAGGGTCGCCCCGAGAATAATGATCCGTCGCCAGATCATCCGGGCAACTAATTTCGGTTCCTCTCCGCACCACTGGGGAATCTCCTTTGAAGACGCTGAGACTGGATGCCCCCCGCGAATTTCGAGTAGTCGACACCCCCGAGCCCGACGCTCCCGGGCTCGGCGAGGCCCTGGTGAGGGTCCACTGCGTCGGGATTTGCGGCACCGACCTGAGCGGCTACCTTGGCAAGATGCCCTTTTTCAGCTACCCGCGCATCCCGGGCCATGAGCTAGGCGTCGAAGTGCTGGAAGTGGGCGAAGGGGTCGCCAACGTCCGGCCGGGAGATCGTTGCTCGGTCGAGCCTTACATCAACGACCCCGACAGTTACGCCAGCCGTCGCGGTCGTCCCAACTGCTGCGAGCGTCTGCAAGTCCTGGGCGTCCATCGAGACGGCGGTATGCGACCTCGATTCGTTCTGCCGGCCCGCAAACTTCACCCCTCTGCGACCCTGGCGTTTGACCAACTGGCCCTGGTGGAAACCCTGGCCATCGGCTGTCATGCCGTCGACCGGGGCTCGGCGCAGCCCGGCGAGTCGATCGCCATCCTCGGCGCCGGCCCGATCGGACTGGCCACGGCCGTCTTCGCCCGGATGACCGGCGTCCGAACCATCGTCCTCGACCTGAACCCGGCCCGACTCGACTTCTGCCGGACGGCCCTGGGTGTCGATCAGACCATCACGGTGTCGGATCGTCTGGAAGCCGACTTGCGGGCCGCGACCGACGGCCACCTGCCCGACGTGTTGATTGACGCCACCGGCAGCGCCGCGTCGATGTCGAATGCGTTCGGCCTGGTTGCCCCGGGTGGCCGCCTCGTCTATGTGGGAATCACCACTGATGAGGTCCACTTCCGCCACCCCACCTTCCACCGCCCCGAGGGAACGTTGCTTTGCTCTCGGAACGCCCTGCCGGCGGACTTCACCCGGATTATTGGCCTAATCGAGCGAGGGGCGATCGACACCCGCCCCTGGATCACCCACCGCACTCCGCTCGTCGAGGCCCCCGACCGGTTCCCGGCCTATGTCCGTCCCGAGACCGGCGTCATCAAGGCGATCATCGAGATTGACTGAACCGCATCCCGCAACGGAAGAGGTCGCCCCGTGATCCGATCCGCCGTGACCGTCAGCCTCGTCGAGGAAGCCCGAGGCGGCCCATTCGTTTTCTGGCACGACCTGCCCGCCGCCTGCCGATCGGCCAAGGTCCTGGGTTTCGACGCAATCGAACTGTTCCCCCCAGGACCCGACGCCGTCGATCCCTCGACGCTGCGGACCCTGCTCGACGACCACGGCCTTGCCCTGGCCGCCGTGGGCACCGGCGCCGGCTGGGTCAAGCACAGACTGAACCTGACTCTCCCCGATGCCGAGGCCCGCTCCCGGGCCCGTGAGTTCATCCGCGCGATCATCGACTTCGCCGCACCGTTCGGAGCGCCTGCCATCATCGGTTCCATGCAGGGGCGCGCCGGCCCAGAATTTGACGCGAACCAGGCCAGGCAATCCCTCATTGAAGCTCTGGACGACCTTGGTGAACACGCCTCGCGACACGGCGTTCCCCTGCTTTACGAACCCTTGAACCGCTACGAAACCAACCTGGCCAACACCCTCGGCGCTGGTGTGACCTTGCTGAAGTCGCTAACGACCCGCAACGTGAAACTTTTGGCCGACCTGTTCCATATGAACATTGAGGAATCCAACCTTGCCGAAGCCCTGCGAGCCACCTCCCAACATCTCGGCCACCTCCACTTCGTCGACTCGCAACGTCAGGCGGCCGGCACGGGACACCTCGACTTTCCCCCCATCGTGGCGGCGCTGAGGGAGATCGGGTATGACGGGTATGCCTCGGCCGAGGCGTTCCCCCTGCCCGATTCCGAGGCCGCCGCCGCCGCCACCATCGCCACCTTCCGCCGCCTGTTCGGGAACCGTTGATGCTCAAGCACACGCTGATCCACCCCAGGATTAACGAGATCCTCGGTCGAGCCGGACACCATTCGACGATCCTGATCGCCGACGGCAACTACCCCGCCGCCTCCAAGAAAGGGCCCAACGCCGAGGTCATCTCCCTGAACCTGATGCCCGGCCTCGTCAACTGCGCCCAGGCTCTGAGGGCGGTCCTCTCGGCCGTCCCGATTGAGGCGATTCAGACCATGCAACCCGAGGACGACGGCCCCTACGTCATCGAAGGCGACCCGCCCGTCTGGGCCGAATATCGCGCCGAGCTTTCGGCCGCGGGCGTGGCCCTGGACCTCCAACCCCTGGAAAAATGGGCCTTTTACGAGGCTGTCAAGGCCCCCGACCACGTCCTGACGATCCAGACTGGCGACCAGCAACGCTACGCGAACATCCTCCTGGCCATCGGCGTGCGGATGGACTGAATCGACATGATCATCGACGCCCACCACCACCTCTGGGACCGCTCTCAGCCGTTCGACTACCGATGGCTCGAAGCCCCCACGCACTCGCCGATCCGCCGCGACTTCACACCCGACGACCTGGAACACAATCTCCGGTCCGCCAGGGTCGATCGAGCCATCTGCGTCCAGACCCAGCACGACGTCGCCGAAACACGCTGGGCCCTCCGACTCGCCGAGCGTCACGCCTTCATGGCCGGTGTCGTGGGGTGGGTCGACCTCCGAAGCCACGCCTGCGAGACGCAACTCCTCGAATTTCTCGATCACCCCAAATTCGTCGGAGTTCGGCACCTCACGCAGGACGAGCCCGAGGACGACTTCCTCATCCACACCGACGTTTTGAAGGGGCTCCAGATCCTTCAGCGACACGCGGTCCCGTTCGACCTGCTGATCCATCCTCGACACCTCCCTCACGTCCCGACCCTGGCCCGCGCCCTGCCGGACCTGCCCATGGTCATCGACCACCTGGCCAAGCCTGACATCAAGGGACGTCGGTTCGATCACTGGCGGGACGAACTCCGCGTCGCCTCGGCGTTTCGCAACGTCCACGCGAAGCTCTCGGGACTCGCCACCGAGGCCGACTGGACGACCTGGACCCCCAACGACCTCGCCCCTTACATCCAGGAAGCGCTCGACGCGTTTGGTCCCACCCGCCTGATGTTCGGCTCGGACTGGCCCGTCTGCGAACTGGCCGGCTCTTACGGCCAGATCCTCGACGCTCTCAACGAAGTCCTCGGTCCACTGTCTTCGGCCGACCGGGCGGCGATTTTCGGCGGGACGGCCACTCGCTTTTATCGACTTTCCCCCTGAACCGGAGCCTCCCCGACCGATGGAACGCCCCTTATCCCCTTCGCTCCTGGGAGTCGCCCCCAGCTTCGGTTTCGGAGACCGCCTCGGCCTGGCCACCCCGGGGCATGTCGCCGCCATGAAGGCCAGCGGCGCCGGGATCGCTCCCATCTTCCCCCAGCAATCCATCCGCGAGATGGCCCGCACCCAAAGAACCCCCGAGCGAGTGCTGGCCGACGCCCTTGGAGGGGCCCGAGACGCCGGCTGGGACGGACCCACCGGCGCCGACGCCGACCACCTCAAGACCCCCGACGACGTCGACCGCACTGCCGCCGCCGGCTTCACCTTCTTTACCATCGACCCGTCCGACCATGTCGATCCCCGCGCCGACTCCTACGACGAGGCGACCCTCCGCGACCGCTTCGCCGCCGTCGCCGCCGAGGTCCCCTGGTTCGACATCTACCGAGACCAGGCCGTCCGGCTGCCCAACGGGACGAAGATCACGCTCGACGAACCGGCCTGCCTCCGAGCCGCGGTCAAGTATGGACGGGCCCTGAATCACGCCCTCGCCCTGGCCGACCACATCGCCGGCGCTGCCCCCGATCACGAGATCGAACTCAGCGTCGACGAGACCGACCAGCCCACCACCCTGGCCGAGCATTACATCATCGCCGACCAGTGCCTCTATCGAGGGATGAAGCTTGTCAGCCTCGCCCCGCGCTTTGTCGGGGACTTCGAGAAAGGCATTGACTACAAGGGGGATCTCGCGGCCCTGAAACGCTCCCTGGACGACCACGCCGCCATCGCCAAACTCCTCGGCCCTTACAAGTTAAGTCTCCATTCCGGTTCCGACAAGCTCTCAATCTACGCCCCGCTCGCCCGAGCCACCCGGGGCCATTTCCACGTCAAGACCGCCGGCACCAGCTATCTGGAAGCCCTCCGCGTCTTGGCCCACCGCGACCCGAAACTCTTCGCCCGCGTGATTGCCTTCGCCCGCGACCATTACCAACGCGACCGCGCCACCTATCACGTCTCCGCCACTCTCGCCTCGGCCCCATCGCCTGATGCGGTGACCGACCCTCACGACCTTGAACGCCTCTATCTCCAGCGTTGGGACGAGGTCCCCGCCGGCCAGGGATTCACCGCGCCTGGCCGTCAAATCCTCCACTGCACCTTCGGCTCGGTCCTGACCGACCCCACCCTCGGACCCGAGGTCCGCGACACGGTGGCGGGCTTCGCCGACCTCTACGCCGAAATCCTGGCCGAGCACTTCGGCCGTCACCTGGACGCCCTCCGGGCCGGGATGTGAGCGACCCAATGGAACCTCAACAGACACAAGCTTCCGAAAACTTCCTGGGCCGCCTTTTCGGCCTCCACGGTCAGGTCGCCATCGTGATCGGCGGCACGGGCGTCCTGGGAGGAGCCCTGGCCCTCGGTCTGGCCCAGGCTGGATCCACCGTCATCGTCGCCGGCCGTGACCCCTCCAAAGGGGCCGAGCGCGTTCATGAGATTGAAGCCGAAGGTGGACAGGCGATCTTCCTCCCCGTCGACGTGACCCAGCGCTCCTCGATCGAAAATCTTCTGGCCGCCGCACTCCAGCGAGTCCCCCGCGTTGACATGCTCATCAACGGCGCGGGGGTGAACCACGCGGGCCCCTATTTCGACCTCAAGGACGACGACTGGGACCGCGTCTTCGACAGCAACCTCAAAGCCGTCCACTGGGGCTGCCAGGTCTTCGGCCAGCATATGGCCGACTCCGGTGGCGGGTCGATTCTCAACATCGCCAGCGTCACCGCCCACCTACCATTGTCCAGGGTGATCGCTTACTCGGCGTCCAAGGCCGCGGTCATCAACCTGACACAAAACGTCGCCCGCGAACTGGCCCCTCTTAAGATCCGCGTCAACGCCCTTTGTCCCGGCTTCTTCCCGGCCGAGCAGAACCGCAAGATCCTCGACGCCACCCGGGTCGACAACATCCTGCGCAACACTCCATTAGGCCGCTTCGGCGAGCCCCACGAACTCGTCGGCGCCACTCTAACGATGCTCTCCCGCAACGCCGGCAGCTTCATCACGGGAGCAACGATCTACGTGGACGGCGGGTTCACGGCCATGCGCTTCTGAACCGAGAGACCCGACCCACTGTCAGAACGCGCCGGCGTCGATTGGGTCGGCCACGGCGGCGAGGTTCTCAAACCTCATGAAGTTTTTCAGGAACGTCAACTTCACCGACCCGGTTGCCCCGTTGCGGTTCTTCGCCACGATCAACTCGGCGATGCCCGGCTGGTCGTTAGGGTCGTAATACTCAGGCCGGTGCAACAGCAACACCATGTCGGCGTCCTGTTCGATCGCCCCCGACTCCCGCAGGTCGGCCATTCTCGGCCGGCGATCCTCGCGGTTCTCCACCGCCCGATTCAACTGGGAAAGAGCGATCACCGGAATGTGCAGCTCGCGAGCCAGGGTCTTCAGCCGACGGCTGATCTTGGCGATCTGCTCCTGACGGCTGTCGCGAGTCTCTTCCGAGTCAACCAACTGAATATAATCAATCACCACCATGCCGATGTTATGGCGCATCTTCAAACGCCGGGCATTGGCCGTGATCTGGAGCACGTTCCGGGTCGGCGTGTCGTCGATGAAGATCGGCGAACCCTGAAGCGTGTCGTACCCCTTACCCAGCATTTGTAGCTCGCGATTGCCCAGCCCCTGGCCCGTCCGCAGCTTGTGGCCATCGACTTTTGACCGCGCGCACAGTAACCGCTCGGCCAGTTCCAACTGCCCCATTTCCAGGCTGACGAACAGCACCCCCGCCCGCAGGCTGACGGCGACGTGCTCGCAAATGTTCAAGGCAAACGCGGTCTTTCCCATGCTGGGCCGTGCGGCCAGAATAATCAACTGCGACCCCTGGAACCCCGCCGTCATGTCGTCGAGTTCAAGGTAGCCGGTTCCCAGGCCGGTAATCGGGTGCTTCGACTCGGCCCTCGCCGAGATCCGGTTCATCGCGTCGGTGATGACGTCCTTTAGCTCAACCGTCTCGCCGGTCACCTGCTCCTCGGTGATCGCGAAGATGCGCCGCTCGGCATTCTGCAGCAATTCGTCCGAGGTCTGGGTGTTGGCGTAACCCTCTCGCAAAATCTCGTTGGCACTCTCAATCAGGGCGCGGGCGACTGCCTTCTCGCGGACGATCTGGGCGTGATACTTGGTATTCGCCGCATGAGGGACGCTGCCAAGGATCTGCGATAGAACTTCGTCACCCCCAACTCGCTGATAATCCTCCCGGCGACGCAACTCCTCGGCCAGGATGATGACGTCGACCGGTTTGCCCACGTCGTACAGGTCGCGAATGGCCCGATAGATAACCTGATGATTATCCCGGTAGAAGTCTTCCGGCTTCAGCAGCGGGGCCACTTCGTGCAGGACATCATTGTCCAGCAGGATGCCCCCGAGCACTCCTTGCTCCGCCTCGATGTTTTGCGGAGGAACACGATCGGCGGCGGAGGGCAGGGCGGGACCCACGCCCTGACCGTTGCCGTTGGAGTGATAGCCGTTGCCGTGGGTCATGGCGGACACGTCCCGTAGCCTCCAACCGGTCGAGTCGGAAAGGCACCCGGGAATCTCCGGCGCACCTCTCCCCGTCCTCAATCGGCTCTCGGCCCGCCGCTTCGTGAGCCCGTTCCACTCTCGACGGGCGCACAGAACTGGCCAGCCGTATCCTTAAGGATACACCTGGCCAGTATCGCGACACAAGGGATTTCCCCTGGCTTGGCGAAGAACTCGTTCAGGAGACATCCTCGGTATGGGTCGGGACGACCCAGAGCTTGACCTCGGCGTCGACATCCTGCCCCAGGTGGAGCCGGATTGTGTACAGACCCAGTTCCTTGAGCGGGCCCTCGATGCGGACGTTCTCCTCCTCGATCGGGAGATTGTCCTTGCGCAGGGCCGCGGCGATCTGGTCGGCGTTGACCGACCCATACAGATGCCCCTCGGCGTTGGCATTGGCCTCGATGGTGATCGACCGCTCCTTGATCTGGGCGGCCAGGTTCAGCAAGTCAGCGCGACGAGCTTCCTCCAACTGAACCAGCCGGGCCCGGTGCTTCTCGACGATGCGGAGGTTGTGAGGCGTCGCGAAGGTGGCCAAACCTTGCGGAAGCAGGTAGTTACGGGCGAAGCCGGGCCGGACCTTGACAAGGTCGCCGGGCTGGCCGAAGTGGGGGACCGTGTGGGTCAGCAGCACTTCCATTTGCCCATCCTTGGCGCGAGCGGGGTGGTTCTTGCGGCGCTCAACGCCGGGTTGGCGAACGGTCGGCGTGGTGGCGAGTGAGGTCGTGGCGGTCGCGCCGGCGGCGGCTTTCGCCTTGGCCTTGGTCGACGCCTTCGCCTTGACCTTGGTCTTGGCCTTGCCGGGTTTCTTGTCGGTCATCTTGGCCATGATGCGGAACTCTCCGTCGCTGCAAGCGTTGCGTCGGCTCAATCGGTCGGCCCGCCGGCCTCGGGCCGCGGTCGCCGGGGGCCGGCTCGGTTCAGGGCGTGGGGAATTCAGAAGGGAATATCGTCATCTTCGGGCTCTGCGGCCGGAGCGGGTCGTCGAGGAGCGGCCTGCGGCGCGGCGGGACGGCTACTGCCACCGCCACCGCCACCGCTGCCGTTGGAGAAACCTCCGCGAGGCTCCGCCGGAGCCGACCGTCGCCCCGAGGGACCGGGAGGCGGGCTGAAGTCGTCCTCGCCGGCGCTGTCGGGACTCGTGTTCGATCCATCGCGTCGCGAATCCAGAAACTGGACCCGCTCGGCCTCAACCTTGACCTTGGAACGGTTTTCGCCGGTGGTCTTGTCCTGCCAGGTGTCCATTTTCAGGTAGCCATCGACGTGGATCTGGCTCCCCTTCTTGAGGTACTGGCAGCAATTCTCGGCCTGCCGGTTCCAGACGGTGATATCAATAAACAGGGTTTCCTCGCGACGATCCCCGTCCTTTGTGGTGTAAGTCCGGCCCGTCGCCAGTCGAAGGGTTGCCACCGCGGCGCCGCTGGGGGTAAACCGCGGCGGCTCAGGGTCGTGGGTGAGTCGACCAATCAAGAAGACCTTATTCAAGTCGGCCATCGCCTCGATCCCCCTCGGCTTCGCCGGCAACAGGCCCCAGGGCCCCCGGACTCGATTCGTGGATGAGGTAAACGGGCGTTCCCTAGGAAACCTACCACACGACCGGTCGGGCGACAAGCATGGGTGATGAAGCTGCCGACTACGCCGTTCGTCTCCAGGATATCGGCCGAGAGGATCGCCGGGAATGACTTCGACGCGGCGTCTGAGGAGATCAGTCGTCACGGCGACGGCGGCGGGGACGGTCGTCGCGGTCGTCCTCTCGGGCGCCACCCTCGTCCTCGCCGGGGGTCGAGTTCATCGACTGGTTCACCAACTGGTCCACCAGCTTCGGGTGGACCTTGAGGATTAACTCGCGAAGAACCACGTCGCTGAGGCGGCAGTCGGCGACGATCTCCTTGAGCTGGGCGCCCTCGGCCTTGAAGTAGGTCAGCAGGAACGTGCCCTTTTTGTGACCATCGACCGGGTACGCCAGTCGACGCTCATCCCAGGGGCGGCTGGCGACAATCTCGGACTCGTGCTTGGTCAGGATGTCGTGAACGTGGTGGACCGAGTCGTCCCAGGAGACGGCGACCTTGTTGCTGTCGAGGAGGAACATCCCCTCGTAAGTGCTGACGGGCAAGGGACAAATCTCCGAAAAGGGTCAGGGTGAATCGGTAAGTCGAGGTGGGGCCGGGGGATATGACCGGCTCAGGATCGGGGTTCCGAAGGGCCGTTGAACCGGTTCATGGCGGCGTCGAGCCCAAGGGTGGCCCAGACGGAGACCGCCTGGGTGGCAGCGATCAGGGCGTCGTCGATGATCGGTCGTTCGGCCGGGCGGAACCGTCCCAGGACATAGTCGGCCGCGTCGACGGGCCCGCGGTCGCCCAGGCCGACCCGCAGGCGAGGGAACTCCGTCGTGCCCAGGTGCGCACCGATATCCCGAAGGCCTTTCTGGCCTCCGTCAGAACCCCCGGCCCGCAAGCGGAGTTTGCCCAGCGGCAGGGTTAGGTCATCGCACACGGCCAGCACGTCGGTCGGCTCCAGCTTGTAGAACTGCACCACCTGCTTGACGCTCCGCCCGCTAAGGTTCATGAACGTCTCGGGCTTCAGTAGCAGAACCTTGTGATAGTCAATCTCCACCTCGGCCAGCCACCCCTCGAACTTCCTCGATCCCGTCACGCCCGACCCGGCGCGGGCCAGGCGATCGACGGCCTCGAAGCCGACGTTGTGACGGGTTCCTTCATATTTGCTGCCCGGATTACCCAGGCCAACGACCAATTTCCGCATCGGGAGGCTGAACCGCCAGGCCGGGGGTTACTTCTTGTCCGCCTTGTCCTTGTCGGCGTCCTTATCGTCCGCCTTTCGGCCGATGACCTCGGGTTGGGTGGCATCGGCGGTCGGCTCGGGCTCGACCTCGGCCGTCGGCTCGACGACATGGACAAGCAGCAGGTCAGGGTCGCCCGCCGCGGTCACTCCCTCGGGAAGCTTCAGGTCCTTGAGATGGACCCCCTGGTTGAGGTTCAATTCCCCCAACTCCACCCGGATATGGTCGGGAATCGCCGTCGCACGGCAGACGACTTCCAGGCTCCTCACCAACTGCTCCAGCACGCCTCCCTGGGCGATCCCGGGGGCCGTGCCGTGCAATTCGATGGAAACCTGGGTATGGATCGACTCATCCGCGCTGACGCGGGCGAAGTCGACGTGAAGGATTTCCTTGCCCAGGTGGTCCCACTGAAGGTCACGGACCAGGACCATTTCGCTGGCGCCATCCACCTGAAGCTGGGCAAGGTGGCTCGCCTTCTTGATCAGGGCCCAAACATCCTCCCGGGCCAGCGAGATCGGCGCCGGGGCCTGCTTGTGGCCATAGATGATCGCCGGGATGCGCCCCTGGGCGCGGAGTCGGCGGGCCACCCGAGAGCCGGTTCCCTTGTTCTTCTGAGGATCACGGGCCTGGGCCGAAATCGTCACCGCGTCTGCCATGGCGGACCTTCATTCGGATGGGCCAGGGTGTGGGTCGGACGCTCGACGAAACGCATTCGTCAAGGCCGACGCGTCCCAGCCCGCGTTGCATTGCGAGGCGAAACCAGTTCGAGGCGTCACGGCCCGAAAGCCGCGCATCGGGCGATTATGCCGGTCCGGCCCCTCGATCCGCAAGACCAGACCCGACGATTTTCCCCGCATCCCCGCACCGGACGAGGTGCTTCACCGTCGAGCTTGAAGTTGGAGGCATCGAGCGAAACGATTCCGCCACCTTCGCATTTTTCGTGAGAGCCCTTTTTTGCGCCCAGGATTCAATCGCCTGAGCCAGGCTCTCCGGCGTCTATCTTGCGGTTGTCGACCCTCGTAAGATGAGGGACGACGGCCCCCGATCCATCGATCGAATTCGGGCGGGCCGAGACTTTCGGGCGGATTGGACGATTCTTTCCATTCCAAGGAGACCCACGCGATGGCCACGGCGACCGAGCCCCGGCGCAAGGCGGGACGCACCTTCCAGACCAAACTCTTGATCGACGGCCGATGGCAGGACAGCCGCAGCGGCAAGACCTTCGAGACGGTCAACCCCGCCACCGAGGAGGTCATCGCCGAGGTTGCCGAGGGGGACAAGGCCGACATCGACCTGGCCGTCAAGGCCGCCCGCAAGGCGTTCGAGTCCGGCCCCTGGCGCAAGGCCGATGCCCGAGACCGCGGCCGGATGATGGCCAAGCTCGCCGATCTGCTGGAAGAGAACATCGACGAGCTGGCCGAGCTGGAGACGCTGGACAACGGCAAGCCGATCAACGAGAGCCGTAACGGCGACCTGCCGCTGGTCATCGACACCATGCGGTACTACGCCGGCTGGGCTGACAAGATCCACGGCCAGACGATCCCGATCCGCGGCAATCGCCTGTGCTACACCCGCAAGGAGCCGGTGGGCGTGGCCGGGCAGATCATCCCCTGGAACTTCCCGATGGCGATGGTCGCCTGGAAGTGGGGCCCGGCCCTGGCCGCCGGCTGCACGATCGTGTTGAAGCCCGCCGAGCAGACCCCGCTGACCGCCCTGCGCATGGGGGAACTGGCGCTTGAGGCCGGCATCCCGGCGGGTGTGATCAACATCGTCAACGGCTTCGGCGAGACGGCTGGCGACGCCCTGGTGAAGCATCCCGAGGTTGACAAGATCGCCTTTACCGGCGAGGGGACGACGGCCAAGATCATCGCCCGCAACGCCATTGAGACGGTCAAGCGGACGACCTTCGAACTGGGCGGAAAGAGCCCCAACATCGTTTTCGACGACGCCGACCTTGACGCGGCGCTGGACGGAGCGATTTTGGGACTCTATTTGAACCAGGGGCAGTGCTGCTGCGCCGGCAGCCGCCTGTTCGTGCAGGACAAGGTGTACGACGAATTCGTCGCCCGCCTGGCCCAACGGGCGAGGGACCGCCGCCTGGGCGACCCGTTCGACCCGAAGACCGAGATGGGCCCGCAGGTTGACCGCGCCCAGTACGACAAGATCCTTTCTTACATTGATAAGGGGAAGGCGCAGGGCGCCCGTTGCGTGGCCGGCGGCGAGGCGGCCGGCGGCAAAGGGTTTTTCGTCAAACCGACGATCTTTGCCGACGTCCAGGATGACATGGACATCGCACGAGACGAGATCTTCGGGCCGGTGCTGTCGGTCATCAAGTTCAGCGAGGTCGACGAGGTGGTCCACCGGGCCAACACGACCGACTACGGCCTGGCCGCGGCGATCTGGACCCGTGACCTGAAGAAGGCCCACAACGTCGCCAACCGTGTACGAGCCGGCACGGTCTGGATCAACTGCTACGACGTGTTCGACGCCGCCGCCCCCTTTGGCGGGTTCAAGCGCAGCGGCATCGGCCGCGAGTTGGGCGAAAAGGCCCTGGACAACTACACCGAGTTGAAGACCGTGACCGTCGATTTGGGCTGATTGCTTGTGAGCCGTTCCGTTCTCGGACGGAATGGCTCTCGGTTTCCAGGGTGGTTGGGGTCTCGTCCGCGGGACCCCGGGCCAGGGCGCAACCCGGGGTCTGGAAGACCAGACCCCAGCCTCTCACTCAAGAATCTGGCAATCTGAAGGCCAATTGTCGAGCGGAGGGTCCGATGAGCGCGAGCTATACCGCCATCATCCAGAGGGACGGCGAGTGGTGGATCGGTTGGGTCGAGGAGGTTCCCGGCGTGAACTCCCAGGGAGCCTCTCGCGAAGAGTTGCTCGAGAACCTGCACGACGCCTTGGAGGAGGCACTGGAGATGAACCACGCAGAGGCCCGGGCCGCCGGGGCTTTCGAGGAAGTGATCCTGGCGAGTTGAAGCGGCACGACTTGATCCGCCACCTTCAGCGTCAGGGGTACGGGCTGGTCCGAGAAGGTCGTCGGCATTCGTGGTGGGGAAACTCGGCGAATGGACGCCGGTCGGCGGTCCCGCTCGCCTCGCCGGGAGGGAACGTTCACTCCACCCGGCAGATGAAGCATTTGAGATATTCGGTCTCCAGGCAGGAGGCCGAGACGGGGTGGTCGGCGGCCTGGCCGAGCCGTTCGAGGAACTGGATCGGGCGGCCGGAGAGTTCGGCGGCCTGGGCGAGCACTCCGGCGAACTGGCCCCGGTCGACCAGGCCCGAGCATGAGCAGGTCGCCAGCAGGCCGCCGGGCTCCAGCACTTCCAGGGCGGCGCGGTTGAGGCGGAGGTAGCCTTTCAGGGCGTCGTCGACGCCTCGGGCGTGGCGGGCGAACTTGGGTGGGTCGCAGACGACCAGGCCGAATTTTTGTTCGGTTGAGCGGAGGCGTTCCAGGGCGTCGAAGGCGTCGGAGACCTCGAACCGGACGTTGGTCAGTTTGTTGGTCACGGCGTTGCGGCGGGCCAGGTCGATCGCCGGGGCCGAGGCGTCAAATCCCAGGGCGTGCGTCGCGTTTCCGTGACGCAGGGCCGTTAGGGAAAAGCCTCCGGTGTAGCAGAACAGGTCGAGCATCGTGCGGCCCTCGGCGTAGGCGGCGACGGCCCGGCGGTTGGCTCGCTGGTCGAGGTAGAAGCCGGTTTTCTGGCCGGTGCGGAGGTCGACCTCGTAGGTCAGGCCGTGTTCCTCCACCGAGATCGGGCCTTCGGGCTCGGGACCTCTCAGCACCCCGTCGCGGACTTCCAGCCCTTCCAGCGTGCCGATGCCTTTTTCGGTGCGGAGGATCACTCCGGTGGCGTTGGTGAGTCGTTGCAGGATGTCCAGAATCGGTTCGCGACGTTCGTAGAGGGCGAGGCTAGTGAACTGGACGACCAGTTGGGGGCCGTAGCGATCAACCGTCAGGCCGGACAGGCCGTCGGCCTCGCTGAAGACGAGTCGGCAGGGGCGATCGGGGTTTCCGAAGCCGAGGACCTCGGTGCGCAGGCGGACGGCCGACGCGAGGCGGTCGGTCCAGAACGCCTCGTCCAGCGGGGCATCCTCCCAGCGATACAAGCGAGTGCGGATGATGCTGCGGGGGTTAAACAGACCGCGGGCGACGAACTGGCCTTCCCGACTGATGACAGCCACCTCGTCACCGGGGGCGGGGTCGCCCTCGACGCGGCCGATCGACCCTTCGTACACCCAGGGATGCCGGGCGAAGAACGGCCGGGCCATTCTTGGTTTCAGGACGACTCGAGGGAACGTCGGCGGCGAGGTGTCGGCGGTTGGAGTCAGAGTTGTGGTTGTGGTCGCCTCGGGGTCGTTCATTGGGTCCGAACCTTGGGAAAATGCTCAATCAAAGGCTACGGTATGGGCCGGGGGAATTCCTCATGGTAACGACATCCGCCGGACCCGTCGCGGTTCGGGATGGACCCGCCCTCGGCCTCAGGCACGAAGTGAGGCCCGGCGGCGACGATTTCTCCCACGAAACGCGGCATCTCGCGGCTATCCGCGAAGTCTTCGCCCGGAGCCCCTGAAGGGCGGAAACCCGACTCCGCGAAACGCCTCGACTCACCCAGAACTCAGCGGACGGAACCTCGCACGCCTCACGAACGACTGGCGGTTTCGACCTCGGCGAGGTAGGCGAGGGTCCGGTCGAGCTGGCTCTTGAGGTGGCGGACTCGCAGGAGGCTGCGAACCCGGCAGAGGAGTTCGACCTTGTTGACGGGCTTGGTCAGGAAGTCGTCGGTGCCGGCCTGGACGCCTCGCTCGAAGTCGGAGGCTTCGTTCAGAGCCGTGACCATCAGGATCAGGGTGTCCTTGGCCGCGGGGGTAGCTCGGAGCTTTCGGCAGACCTCGAAGCCCGAGAGGCGGGGCATCATCACGTCGAGCAAGAGCAGGTCGGGAGCGAATTCCTCGACGACTCGCAGGGTGTCCTCGCCGTCGAAGGCGGTGCGTAGCTCGCAATCAACCTCGCTGAGGTAGGCTTCCAGCAACTCGACGTTTTGAAGATTGTCATCGGCGATGAGGATCTTCGGCGGCCCTTTGGGCAGTTCCATGCGCAACGTCCTCCGTGGCCCGGCGAGGCCTGGCGAGGCGAGGCAGGCCCTTGCGCCGGGGGCCGTCGGGGATTCTATCCGGGAATGGGTGGCGCCGCGACGGCAAACGGGATGGGCTGGCAACGTTCGACGCCTTGCCAGAGCCCCATCAGCGTGTCAAGATAAAGATAAGCCCTTCATGTCGATCCCCGACGTTCCCGGGACGCCCCCCCTCGGCCCGGCGACCCTCGATGAGGCGGAGGTTTGGCCGTGCCCTTGCGCGAACTTGATCGCCAGATCCTCGACTCCTGCCTCCAGAACCAGCCCGGCGCCTGGAACGAATTCGTCGACCGTTACCTGGGTCTGATTTACCACGTCATCCATCATGTCTCCCACGCCCGGACCATCCCCCTGTCCCAGGCTGACGTCGAGGATGTCGCCGCCGAGGTCTTGCTGGCAATCGTCGCCGACGACTACGCGATTTTGCGGCGGTTCAAGGGAACGAGTTCCCTTCCGACCTACTTGACGGTGGTGGCGAGGCGGATCTGCGTCAAGCACGTCGTCCGACGCCACCGAGAGGCGGAGCTGGGCCATTCCGTCGCCCACCGAGCGGCCGTGACCGACGCCGCCAACACTTCAGCCGCCGACGAGCCAATCGCCGCGGCCGAGGAAGTGGACCGCATGCTCGAAGACCTTCCCGAGCGCGAGGCCGAGGTCGTGCGTCTGTACCACCTCAAGGGACAGACCTACCGGCAGATTGGCAAGCAACTGGACTTACCGGAAAACTCGATTGGTCCGATCCTCGCCCGAGCCCGCCTCCGCCTCCGTCAGTCGGCCCAGCAACGTAGCGGCACAAGCGGCTGACTTTTGGATTTGCCTGCCCTTGGATCCGGTCTGGACAGTCCCTCAAGGCCTGATGCCCGCGTCCTTACCCCGGCTTGTGTGCCTTCGCAAAAAACTCAGCACGCGTTGGGTGGCATCGATCGCGTGGTTCGGCTCCCAGTCGGAAATTACGTGCCCTTCGCCCTCATACACGGCGAGTTGGGCGGTGCGACCGAGTCGGCGGAGCCCGCTGAACAGCATCTCGGCCTGCTGCACGGGGCAGGCGCTGTCCTCCCGGCCGTGGAGGATCAGCAGGGGCGTGCGGATGCGGTCGGCCCGGTGATACGGCGAGTTGTCGAGGTAGCGGTTCGGGTCGCTCCAGGGCGAAAGTCCCATGCGACCCTGGCCGGTCTCGGACCACTCGACGGGCCAGTTGTCGCCCGGCCGCAGTGTTCCGTAATTCGCGGTCAGGTCGTAGATGCCGGAGACGGCGACCGCTGCTCGGAAGAGGTTCGTCGTCGAGATCAGACCCGCCACGCAGTACCCGCCATACGATTGACCCGCCAGGGCCACCCGGCCTATGTCAATGTATCCCAGCTCCGCGGCCCGGTAGACCTGGGGCAACACCGCGTCTCGAAGCTCCTCAAGCGGTTGGCCCGGTTGTCCTTCGGGGCCAATCGGCGCGTCGACCAGCAGCACCGCGAACTCCCGGCTTGTGAACACCGGGGCTGGGATCGTGGCGACGTCCCCTCCGCCATAGCCGCGAGCCGACCGCGATGAGTCGTAACCTCCGTAGACTTCCACGATGAACGGCAGGCGGTCGCCTCTCTTGGCCTTTGGGGGGAGTAGCACGGACGTCCTCACGGCCTTGAGCCGACCGTCGTGGAGAGGAATCACGGTTTCAAACGACTCGGCTGGCCCGATCGCCTGTCCCTCAAGCCGAGGCTCGATCGTGCTGAGACGGTCTTGCTTCGAGAAATCGACGCCGAAGAGGTGGAGATCCGGCGGCTGTGTCAGGCTTTGCACGGTGCCGATCAGGAACGTCCCGTCCCTCGGCATTCCCTGGAACTCCATCACCACCGGCCCGGCGGGGAGGGCCTTCCAATCGCCGCTTGCCAGGTCCAGGCGATGGGCGAGAGTCCGCGAGCCATCCGGAGCCACGGCGAGGAAGGTCGCCGAGTCGGCCGTCGGCTGCCAGAGCGAGGCCCCGTCGCCGCGAATCACCTGACCCCGGTCGAACCCTTCGGGCAGGGCAAACTTCCGGCCCGCCCCGCCGTCGAGCGGGATGAGGCCCAGCGCGGCGAGGCGGTGGCCATTGGCCGACTCGTCCGGAGGTAAAAGGCCCACGAGGGCCGCGTGTCGTCCCGGGACGAAGGCGAGGCAATCGCCGGTCAGCTTCCCCTCCGCGGCCAGGGTCGCGGTCCGAGGCTTGGGTCCTCGGGTGAAGTCGACGACACGGAGTTGTTGGCCGTTGAGGAACAGCAGGACGTCGTCGGTCGGGTGCCAGGCGAGAACCACCCCGGCCCTGCCGAGGTGGTCGCCCGAATGACTCTCGCGACCTTCGTAGTAGCGGGAAATTTCCTCGGCGTGCTGGGGCTGCGTCTCGCCGACCTTGACGACGCCGAGGTCCAGCACGTCCTGGACGACGCCCCCGACGGACGGTCCAGGCCTTAGCCCGGAGACATAAGCGAGATACCGGCCGGACGGGGAATAGCGGGCGAACGCCGGCCCTGTCCCTTTCCAGCCGGGCGGGTGTGCTGGGAGCAGGACTCTTGAGGTCTTGCCGCCGATGTCGATGGCGGTCAGGTCGACGAGCGAATCATAGTGGCTGAACGTCTCGGCCCGGTCCTTCTCGGGAGGGGCCGGCTCGTCGCCCGAGGTGAGGACGAGGGCGTCGGGCCCCGGTCTCCGGCGCCCCGGACCCGTTGTGATGCCGGCCCGGGGTGGTCGCGGATCGGCCCCGATTTCGGACGAGGGCAGGGCCCCCACGAGCAGTTCCCGGCCGTCGGGGCTCCAGGTCGGGGGCATGACCGTCGTGGTGTAGATGTGGACCTTGACTCTCACGTCGGCCGCCGGCGCCGACGTCCCCTTGACGGTGTCGAAGATCCAGGCGCGAAGGGTTCCCCCTTCGTCCGAGTCATAGGCCAGTTTTGTCCCATCCGGCGACCAGACCGGCGCGAAACTCGTGGACCCCTCGGCCCCCAGGGCTTTGGTATGTTTCGTGGCGACCTCGGTGACGTGGACCCGGGCCCCTCGGAAGACCACGGGCAGCCCCGATTCCAGGGTCCAGACGTCCTGACGCCATTTTCCTGGAGTGACGACGACGTAGGCGAACCGGGAACCGTCGGGGCTGACGGCCGCCTTCTCGAAGTCGGAGAAATCCTTCCGTCGGGAGAAGGCCAGGTCGAGCGGAAACGGCTCGGGCCGTCGGGACGTTGCCTTGGGTCCGCCCGGCGGCTCCTCCGCACCCGTCGCGAGGGCGCACCAACCGACTAGGCTCAGAAGACCGACCAAGGACAGATGACTAAGGTTCGCTCGTGGAGTCATGGTCTGATCTTCGGACGGATGCCGACAGGCCGAAGTTACGGGCAACCTTCTCCGTTGGCGTCATGCCGGCGGTCAGATTTACTCCGAAACCGCAGGGTATGACTCTTGTCGTATCATGTCAACGGGGAGGACGAGCGGAGGTGTCGCTCTCGATTCTGGGGCTACTGCCCTTAATCCTGGTTGCCCCGGCCCCTTGAGGCAGTGGTCCCGCTCGCCGCTGCCGAGGCGAATCGTGGCCTGGGTTCGCAGCAAACGGGGCCGCGAAGCGGTTGGGGAAGGCGTCCCCCAGGAGGACGGGGGGGGACGAGGGTAGGGGGCGGTCTTCGACCCTTCTCCGTCAGTAGTTGATCGGAGCCGTGGGAACCCTCGCGCTGATGACGGCTTCGGCGGAGTGGGGGCGGATGGCGCTGATCGGGGGTAGGTCGTCGGCGGGGGTGAGGCGCGATGGCGAGCGAGGCGTTGTGGCCGGTTTTGTAGCCGGGGCGGAGGTTCGGACCGGGGGGAGGTCGCCGTCCTCGGCCTCGGGCTCGCCCAGTTCGACGCCGTTGTCGTCGTTGACGAATCCCGGACGCCCAGCGGAGGGGGAGGGGGGGATCGACCGACTTTTGCGGGTCGAAGGCACTTCAGCGGCCATCGCGGTGTTGTCGCGAAGGCTGCGACGGGCGAAGCCACGGATGACCGGCTCGGTGAACAACTCCGTCCGGCGCTCGGCGTCGAACTTGGGGTTGAGGATGGGTTTGGAGAGGGTCACGTCCATCTGGTAGTGCGGCTTGGCCTCGCGGGGCTGATACCAGGCCAGAGTGATCGCCGTGGGAATGGTGGCAACCTCGTCTTCATTGGGGTCGGTCGCGGAGGGGGTCCGCAACGCCTGAGAGGTCTTGATCCGGGCCGAGGCCAGCAGGCTGGGAGCGGCGCCTTGCAGTTCTGAAAGGAGACGGTGTTCCTTGACGCGGCCGGTGGCGGTGTCGAAGACGGTTTCCTTGATGAGTCGTTCGCCCGGCTGAGAGCCTCGGCGCCGGGTTGTCAGAAGCGTTTCGCCGCTGGGCAACGTCTTGACGGTCGCGGCGACGGCCTCGTCGGCGGGGATGCTGCGCAGGCCCATCGCCTCGATGATCCAGTCGGGCTGCATGGCTCCGGGAAGCGTGGCTTCTCCGCCTTCGCCGTACTCGCAGACGTAGATGGCGCGGTCCCGGTTGTCACGCGAGGTCCAGAACCAGAATTCGCTATCGTTGGAGCCGATGTCCGCCTCGGTGCGGGCGACCGACGAGAGCAGCATTCGGAAGCTTCGCGGGCGTTCCAAGGCCATTTCGCCGGAGACCGAGAAGGCCATCCGCCGTTCCTGAAGGTTGCGCTCCATGTGGATCGAGGCGGGCGATTCGAGGCTGGCGACCCGGGCCGCGTTGGCGTTGGTCCGCTCGATGAACTCGGCCGCTTGGGAGGGAGCCTGGGCGGGCAGGGGCTCCGGCGCGGTGAGGCCCTGGTTGAAGCCGGAGGCTCGGCAGCCAACCAGCCCCGCGAGTATCAAGACACCCGGCCAGGCACGGCGAATGACCATCGGACCTCCCCGAGACCCGAGCCCCGCGACGCTCTGATGTCACGGCCGAACTCGGTAGTTGCGATCCCGACGCATCCGAGGTGCCGCCGCTCTGCCGAAAAGACCCGCAAGTCTTCGCGGCGAAGCTAGCCCAAGTTGCCGAGATCATCAAGGCCGATCCCCGGATCGGACCCTATCGTTCGGGATCGGCTCCTATGGACTCGCACTTGAGACTGACTTCAAACTCGGGCCATGACCAGCGTGGCGTTCTGCCCGCCGAAGCCGAAGGAATTCGACAGGGCCACTCGCAAAGGATACTCGCGGGCGGTGTTGGGGACGTAATCCAGATCGCAAACGGGGTCGGGGGTGTCCTGGTTGATCGTCGGGGGCACGACACCACGCTCCAGAGACAACGCCGTGGCGGCGGCCTCAAGGGCTCCCGATGCGCCGATGAGGTGGCCCACCATCGATTTCTGGCTACTCATGGGAATCGAAGGGGCCCGGTGGCCGAAGACCCGCTTGACTGCCACCGTCTCCATGATGTCGTTAAGCCGGGTGCTGGTGCCGTGCGCGTTGATGTAGTCGATGCGGTCGGGGTCGACCCTGGCCTCTCGAAGGGCCGACTTCATCGACAGGGCCGCTCCCTTGCCCTCGGGTTCGGGGCGGGTGATGCCGTAGGCGTCGAATGACGAGCCGTAACCGACGACCTCAGCGTAAATCTTGGCTCGTCGGCGGCGAGCGTGCCGCAGGCTTTCCAGGATCAGGACCGCAGCCCCCTCGCCCATTACGAAGCCGTCACGCTCCCCGTCGAAGGGTCGAGAAATCTCCGAAGGGGGGCGGTTCGACTTGCTGACGGCGTTCATGGCCGTGTAGGCGACCAACATGAGGGGGTCGAGTCGACTATCGCATCCGCCGGCCAGCATCAGGTCGGCATCACCTCGGCCGATCAGCCGGAACGCTTCTCCCACGGCCTGAGTTCCCGCGGCGCAGGCGGTAACCACCGTGTTATTCGGCCCCATCGCGTGATGCAGGATCGAGATATGCGCCGCAGCCATATTGGGCAGGTGCCGCAAGAGCCAGAGCGGAAAGATTGACTCGGCCTGGGCCACGGCGAACCGACCGACGTCGAAGGCCCCGTCGTTACCGATGCCCTTGGCGATCGGCCCGGCCAATTCGGTCACGTCGACAGGGGTGATTCCGGTCCCCATGCAGACGCCAAAACGCTCGGGATCGATCCGCGAACGGTCCAGCCCCGAGTCGTCCATCGCCAGGGACGCCGCTCCGACGGCAAACCCCACGGCGCGGCTCATCACCTTGCCGCTCTTCTTCTGGTCGCCCAGATACGGCTGGACGTCAAACCCCTTGACCTCGCCAGCGAACTGGATCGACTGGCCAGTCGTGTCGAATGACTCGATCCGGCTGACGCCCGACCGACCCTCGACAATCGCCTCGCTAAACGACTGACGACCGATACCGTTCGGCGAAACCACGCCTATCCCGGTGACCACCACGCGGTGCATCGGAACCCCCCGAACGTCGTCTGTGATGCAGGCCCGGCGCTGCGGCCCTCAACCTTCGCCCTTCCTACGCAGTTTAAGACGCCCTGCCTCACGATGCAAATCAAATTGGCGAACTTGCGTAGAAAAGGGAGACTGAGTAGACGCTCCGGTCCGGGCCGACTTTCGCAGGAGGCTTGAACGTCACACGGCGATGCGGTGTCCGGGACGGGGACGGCATCGTTTCCGCCCGAGAGTTTAGTTTCGGTCGGGGGCCTGGGGCGATCTGGGAGGAATTGGTGAGTTTTGACATGGGTTGTGCCGGATTTGCCGATGGTGCCGGATAGACGGATTACGGGGTAATCGCGACCGGGTGACGGCCTGGGGCCCAGTTGGTAAAGTGGTTCGACCCGGGTCGGGACGATTCGCGAATCGTCGCCGGGCGAGGAGGCGGTTTGACGATGCAACTGATTCTGGCCGAACGCTCGAAGCTGATCGCGCCGTCGGCGACCCTGGCGATGGCTGCCGAGGCGAAACGGCTCAAGGGGGAGGGGGTGGACGTCCTGGACTTCGCCCTGGGAGAGCCGGACTTCCCAACTCCGGCCAACATCCAGGAGGCGGCCCTGCGGGCGATGCGGGCCGGGCATACCCACTACACCCCCGCCCCGGGAATCCCCGAGCTGCGCCAGACGATCGCCGAGCACTACACCCGCCACCACGGCCTGCCCACCGAGATGGTCCAGGTGGTCGTTTCCAATGGCGCGAAGCATTCCATTCATAATGCCTTGATGGCTTTGTGCGGGCCGGGCGATGAGGTCATCATCCCCGCCCCCTACTGGGTCAGCTACGCCGACCTGGTGAAGCTCGCCGGCGCCACGCCGATCATCCTGGAGACGACCGAGGCCGAGGGGTTCAAGCTCAAGCCCGACCGCTTCCGCGCCGCGGTGACTCCTCGGACGAAGTTGTTGATGATCAACAGCCCCTCGAACCCCACGGGCGTCGTTTACGCACGGGCCGAGCTGGAGGCGCTGGCCGACGCGGTGCTGGAGACGGAGGTCGCGGTCCTCTCCGACGAGATCTACGAACAACTGCTTTATGGCGACGCTCAGGCCACCTGCTTCGCGACCTTGCGGCCGGAGTTGGCCTCAAGGACGGTGACGGTCTCGGGGGTCAGCAAGACATATGCGATGACGGGTTGGCGGATTGGCTGGTCGGTGGCGCCGACGGGGGTTTCGCGGTTCATGGCCGACCTTCAGAGCCAGGAGACCAGCAATCCCTGCTCGATCAGCCAGTACGCGGCGATCGAGGCGATCAACGGCCCTCAAGACGCGGTGGCCTTGATGCTCGGCGAGTTCCAGAAGCGCCGCGAGTACGTCCTGGGCCGCGTCGAGGAGTTGCCGGGGGTGACGTGCGTGGCTCCGGGCGGGGCGTTTTATGCGTTCATGAACGTGTCGTCCCACTTCGGGAGGACGCTGGCGGGCGAGCCGATCCCCGATAGCACCGCGTTTTGCCTGACGGCGCTGGCCAAGGCTCATGTGGCGTTGGTGATGGGCTCGGCCTTCGGAGCCGAGGGGTACGCCCGCTTGTCGTTCGCGACGGATCTGGAGACCCTGCGACGGGGGTTCGACGCCCTGGGCGAGTTTCTGAAGGGTTGAACGAGTGGGCGAGGGCCGGATGATGACGACGGACCTCGCCCCGTTCTGGTTGTCCCTGCGGGTCGCCTCGCTGGCCACGGTTCTGGTCGTCGCGGCCGGTCTGCCGATGGCTCTGGTGCTGGCCCGGGGCCGGTTTTTGGGCAAAAGCCTGCTGGGCGGGGTGCTGGTTTTGCCTCTGGTTTTGCCGCCGACGGTGTTGGGGTTCGTGCTGTTGCGGATTTTGGGGCGCCGGGGGTGGTTCGGGGCGACCCTGGAGGCGTTGACCGGCCGGATGGTCGTTTTCCACTGGAGCGGCGCGGTGATCGCCTCGGCGGTGGCGGCCTTCCCGCTGTTCCTGCTGCCGGCGAGGGGGGCGATCGAGGCGGTTGATCCGGCTTTGGAAGACGCGGCGAGGCTGCTGGGCCGCCGGGAATCGTCGGTCTTCGGGAACGTCACCTTGCCCCTGGCCTGGAGGGGTCTGGCCGCCGGTGTCCTGCTGGCCTTCTGCCGGGCGTTGGGGGATTTTGGAGCGTCGTTGATGGTCGCCGGTGACAACCCGGGGCTGACCCAGACGGCGCCGATGGCCGTTTTCGACGCGGTGAGCGCCGGCGACTGGCCCACGGCGTGGACCTTGACGCTGCTGGTCTCGGCCGTGTCGGTCTCGGCGCTGGTTGTGATTCAGGGGGCTTTGCCGGCGTCCCGGGCTCGCCAATGAGCGGCCTGGAGGCGACATTGGTCAAGCGGGTCCACCCTGGGCTGCGGCTCGACCTGCGTTTGAAGGTTGGCCCGGACGACTCGGCCGTGCTGTTTGGCCCTTCGGGGGCGGGCAAGACCACGGCCCTGCGGATGATCGCCGGATTGACCCGCCCCGACTCCGGTCGGGTGACCCTGGACGGTTCGGCCCTGTACGACTCGGCCGGACTTGTTGACCGGCCGTTGCGTGCTCGGCGGGTTGGCCTGATCTTCCAGGACGATTTGCTGTTTCCCCACCTGCGGGTCGTCGACAACCTCCGCTTTGGGCTGAAGGGCTGGCCCCGAGACGAGATGCGCTGCCGAGTCGCCGAGGTCGCCGAGTTGTGCGGGGTGTCGGTCTTGCTGGATCGCTGGCCCGGCACGCTTTCCGGAGGAGAGCGACAGAGGGTGGGGTTGGCCAGGGTTTTGGCGCCGAGGCCGAGACTCTTGTTGGCCGATGAACCGGTTTCGGCGCTGGACCTTGACGCCCGCTTTGCCCTGCTCGACCGTCTGGGCGAGGCCCGACGCGCCGAGGGGATTCCCCTGCTGCTGGTGACGCATAGCCCGGCCGAGGCGGTGGCGGTTGGGTCTCGGCTGTTCCTGCTGGAAAGCGGGCGAATCGTCGCCGAAGGGGCGCCGCTGGATGTCCTTGCGTCGCGGACGGGGCCGGAGGGATCGCGACTCGACGGCCTGCGCAACGTATTTCGAGGCACCATCGAGTCGAACGACGCCGAACGGGGTGAGACGGTCCTGCGTCTGGCAGGTGGACCGTCGCTGATCGTGCCGTACAATGGCGGGCCCGTTGGGTCGTCGAGGGTCGTGACGGTTCGGGCCGACGACGTCTTGCTGGCGGGCGGTCCGGTCGGCGGCCTGAGCGCTCGCAACGTCTTGCCCGGCGTGGTCGAGCGGGTTGTCCCCCATGGTTCCGAGGCCGAGGTAGTGGTTCGGGTCGGCGAGACGTCCTGGATCGTCAGCGTGGTCGCCTCGGCAGTGGCGGCGCTGGGGCTGGTGCCGGGTTCGGTGGTCTCGCTGATCCTCAAGGCCCGCGCCTGCCGAGTTCTGGACTGACCCATACTCCGGAGGCGTCGCCCGCCCGATGGAATCGCAGCCGTCCGCCGCGCTCGATGCGGTCGTCCACCTGAGTTTCGCGTTCGACATCGGCTACGAGATCGACCTGGACCGCGCTCGGCCCTTGATGTCGGGCGAATCAGGCCATCTGGCCCGCCGTCGCCGCACTCCCGAGTCGATCCGCTACCGACCGGCGCCGTTGAGGGCTCACCTCGACCCCGCCGGCCTGGCCCTGCCGGGAGTCGCGCCGGCGGCGCCACCCCGGGCCGAGCTTGCCTTGTTCGACTTCGGCGCCCTGTCGCTGACACTGCGCTTTCCGGTCCGCCTGACGCCCGCGGAGCTGCTGGTTCTGGCTGGGGAGCTCGCCGAGCCCGGCCCGTTGACGGCCTCGGCCCGACTGGTGGTGGCCCCCTGGGTCGAGCGCATCCGGCCGGTGGTGATCGGGTTCGAGGTCAGCGACCTCAGCGAGGAATACGTGATTTTTCAGGTGGCCGAGCCGCGCCCGGACTGGCTGGCCGACCATCGAGACTGGATCGCCGGGCTGGTCCGTCTGGAAGCCGGCCCCCTGAGCCACGCCGAGGTGGGCGAAGCGACCCGCCGCAGCCTTTCCTACGCCCCTGATGACCTGGTCGTCCTGGACTGGGCCGCCGCGTTCGTCGCCGACCGCGACTGCGCCGAAACGTTACAGGTCATCGAGTTCGCCAACGTCCAACTGCTGGAGTTTCGGCACATCGACGACCGCCTGGACGACCGTCTTGAGGCGACCTATCGCCTGATTCGCCCCGGTGCGCGTCGCCCCCGCTTCTGGAAGCCGACCCACCAGGACGCCCTGCGCAGCGTGCGAGAACTGGAGATCGAGGCCACAAGCCTCTTCGAGCGGACCGATAACGCCCTGAAGCTGATCGGCGACCAGTATCTTTCCCGAGTCTTCGAGCAGGCCTCGGCCCGGTTCCACCTGGACGAGTGGCAGCAGTCGATCCGCCGCAAGCTGGACACGGTGGGGGACGTCTACGACCTCTTGGTACAGCAGGCCGGCGGGTCGCGAACCGAGGCGTTGGAGTTGGTCGTGATCGCGTTGATCGCGCTGGAGGTCGTATTGGCGCTGGTGCGTCACTGATCGGGACCGGGTACGCCAGCGGTCCATCCTTGCGACGGCTCCCGAAGGGGAAAGGGCGAACCGGGTGCCCAACCCTCTTTTCCGACGTCGAAGGTTTTCAGAAGAGACCGGCCGCCATAAGGATTTCGCGGAGTTCCACCAGCGGGGGGTGATTCCTCCGCAACACCTCGATGGTCGTGCGGCCGAGGGGGTTTGACCACGGTCCCGTCCAAGTGCCTGAATGGGGCCATCATTACGATACTTCCGCGCAAGCGTGGATGCGTCAAGGGGCTTGCGCGTATCTGCAAGGCAACTTCCCATTGCCAGACGGACATGACGTCTCCTACACCAGCTCATCCCGGTGAAGGCTTCGACTCCGAAGGGCCATCTCAAATCCGTTGCATCCAACATCTCAAGAACACTCGTGGAAATGTCCGAATCCTGAGGCAGTGGGATGCCACGGGGGTCAACGCTTACGTAATCTGACGCCGGCCGAAGAAGAGGGAGTCAAGCGAGAGACTGCCGCCTCGCCGTGAGACGCACCAACAGAGCTCCGCCCCCGAGGCAACCCTGAATCTCCGCCCACGTCAGCCCCTCAATTTCGCCCCAACACTCGACGGTTAGAGCGACTTGTCGCTGACCATGCTCGCCGATTTCGGATCGCTCGCCACCGACCAAGTCTCCACGCCCGATGAATTTTCGGAAGTCCCGACGGTCGAGTTGAGCCGGGGCGAATCCGACACCGCTGAGCAAGATGCGACGAAGGACAGCGGAGTGGCCCTGACATTGCCGGACATCCCTCCGGCCGCGGTCGCCACAGCGGCCGAGCAGGCCGCGACCGTTGTGGCGATCCCGATGCTCGGCCCCGACAATCACCTGCTCACCGGCGTGACCACGACCTCGGCCTTGGGGATCATTACATTGACCTCGGCTCCCGACGGCCAAGCATCGAGTTCGGGAGCACCCCAGCCGCGGACGGCGTCACAGTCCCAATCCGTGGTCACGCAACAGACGCCCGCGACGGCCCCAACGTCTGCCGCCCCGGCGTCCACCCAGGGCGGCACTTACGTCGCCGCCGCGCCGCCTGCCACGCAAGTGGTCCCGGCGACATCAACGACCGACACCGGGCCGCAAGCCGCCGCCGCCGTCGTGAACCCATACCTGACCGTCGGCGGGGGCCCGGGGGTCGGGGCGAACAACGTCCGAGGCACGAAGACCTTGATGCAGGTGATCCCCATCGGGACGATCATCAACGCCAGCGCCGCCACACCGAACGGCAGCGATCCGATCACCACATATACCTGGACGTTGTCCAGCAATTTTGGAGCCTACACCACGGCGAATCCCGCCTCCGCGCCCCCGGCCATCCAGGGCGTCCCGGCCACCCCGGACTTGACGACGCCATCCGTCCAATTCACGGTCGACGAACCCAATAAAGCATTCACGAACAAGATCGCCGTCCTCTACAAGAGCGGCAACACCGGCGAGTCAACCGTGAACTTCACCTCCGCCGCGGCGCCAACGTTCAGTTTCACCGCGACACTTGGGACCACGCAGATCGCCCAGAACAAGCAAGTCTTCTGGCCCCAGGATGCCAATTTCGACGGATTCGTACCGAAGGCGACGGTGACGGAACCGGCCTCGTACGGCGGGGCCGTGGACCAATTCCGCCTGGATCGGCCTGGCACGGATCGACTGGGCATGGGGCGGGACCGGTACGATCACGAATATGCTTTACTCCGCATTGGCCAACCCAGTGTCCACGCCAAGCCCAATCGCCTCCGCCGCACTCACCGGGGCACCTCGATTCCCCGCCTGGACGCAACGATCTTCGGGCATCGTCGCGGCCGGCTGGCAACTAATCTGAGCAACAGGACCTGGGTACCGACCGGGCATTTGGCGGAGTTCATCCATGGGATCGTCACCGTCACGCCATCCGGGGCCGCTCGCTGCCCAACTCGTCGCATTGAGCCTGATCTGCTCGCAAGCAGGCGGTTAGGAGGCGAAATTCCCCGTCGGTCAGCCCATGCGGCGACTCGCGGGCCACACTGCTGGCATCCGAGGCATCGCGCAGTCTGAGTCAGGCCGCGACGTCGCGGCCTGCTGTCGTGACGGCCGCGTCCTGATATGGAACTCCTCGACCGGGGATCTGATCCAGACGATATCAACCGGTTTCCCCGCGCCCACGCTGGTCGATTTCGTCGGCGACTCGCAAATTCTTGTCGCCGGGCCGATGTCTCGCGGCAACCTCGTCCCCGGCGGCCCAGGCAGAAACCACCCCGTATACAGCGGTTGCATGGCAGGGCTCTGGGATCGGGCATCTGGCCGGTTTATCTCGCAATATCTATCGCCCGGTGGGGTTCCTCCGGCCGCGGTCGCCTTCGACCGCAGGCGTGGACGCATCCTCTCGGTCAGTCACCGCCTCGACCTCGACCGCTGGGATATCGCGACCGGGCAACACCTTGGCAAGGTCGACGGGCCGCTGGAGGTGGCGAAATTTCCGTATGCCTGGGCCGCTTGCGGATTCGACGGCGATACGGGTCGGTGTGCCGCGATCGCCGTCGATCCCCATGATCCCTCGGCCAGCGCTCTGTATTTCATCGACTTACTCGAACCTTCGCACCGGCGGATCGACCCCGGATCATCCCCCGGCCCCCAACCCCTCCTCGTGGCGATCTCGGGGGACGGCCGGGTGGCCGCGGTGTGGATCGCCAACCTTTCGGGCGACCATGAGGTGGTCACCCTCGATTATTCGTCGGGCAAGCTCCTCGGGAAAATCCCCACGCCGAGCGGGACCTTCGCTAGCTTCTTGAGCCTCTCGGGTGACGGAGGAATGATTGCCTTAGGCGGCCAGGATGGACGCCTGCTCGCGCTGGTGAGACAATCGGGTCGGGTAATCGGCGACGCGAAGGCCGATGGGGGCATTGTCCGCGATATCCTTCCCGTCGGCCCTCGCTGGCAAGTTGTGACCGGCTGGGGGCTTCAGCCGACTGAGGTACGAGACGCGAGGACTGGCCAGATGGGGATTGAACCGCTTGGCGTCAGCCGGTTGGAAGCGACCGTCCGACCCGATGCCGGCCCCTGATCCCCATCCCGAAGGGACGGAGAGCACGCTCAACCCCTTGACTTACCCTCCATCGCCGCGACCATCGCCTCGGCGTCCTCCCGGAAATACGTCTTGGCCAGCATCCGGGCGAAGGTCGTGGAGCCGTTGCTGGTCGCTCGGATCGAGGCGGAAGATTTTGAGAACGTATCTGGCCGCGTCCCCGGGGAGGTCGGCCGCGCCGGGGCGGATCATCCGGCTAATGATGGCCGCGTCGGTGCTGGTGGCGGCGCCGAATTGGGTGGCCATAATTTATGTCCTCGCAGAATCTTAATGTGAATTTCCGGCCATCCGAGCTGGATCGGTCGCGATGGCCAATCGAATCTTTCGAGGTGGATCGTTCGAGGAGTCTTGCGAAGCCGTCGCGGGGACGACTATCGTGATAGGACCGTGTCAAGCCCCCCGCCAGCCCAGAGCCCCGGGGTCTCCCGGGCCGTAACGGGGGTGAGGTCGCGGTCCCATCTCCTTCGCGAGGACTGGTCCCGATGCGCCCGAGCCCCGTTGTCCGGTTTGCTTCCGCGATTCCGCTGGTTTTGGTCCTTTTGAGCGTCGCTCCGGCCCAGGAGCCGACCAAGGCCAAGGCTGGCAAACTCATCGACCTGAATACCGCCACGGTTGAGCAACTGCTGGAGCTTCCCGGCGTTGGCGATGCCACGGCGAAGAAGATCGTTGACGGCCGCCCGTATGCCACGATGGACGACCTCAAGGGCGCTGGTGTCCCCGAGCGGACCATCGAGAAGCTGCGTCCGGTGGCCACGGTCGGCAAGGCCGCCGCGACACCCACCACGAGGAAGCCCGCGGCGGCCCGGACGACCGAGAAGATGGAGAAGGCTGAGGCGGTGAAGGAGGCCAAGGAGGCCGCCGCCGAGGGCGAGCGCGTGGACCTGAACACCGCCAACGCGGCCAAGCTGGAGGAACTGCCCGGCGTCGGGCCGGCGCTGGCCAAGGCGATCATCGCTGGACGGCCTTATACCTCGGTCGACGGCCTCAAGGAGGTCAAGGGGATGGGGCCCGCGAAACTCGCCGCCGTGAAGGACCGGGTCAAGGTGGGTGCCGCCGCGCCCGCCCCGGTTGTCACGGAACCTGCTTCCCCGACCACGACGACCACCACCTCCACGACCCCCAAATCCAAGACCGCCACGACGACCCCCAAGGCCAAGGCCAAGGCCGCCACGGGTCTGGCCCCTGGCCAGAAGATCAATATCAATACCGCGAGCAAGGATGAACTCGACCGCCTGCCCGGTATCGGCCCGGTCCGCGCTCAGGCGATCATTGACAAGCGGCCGTTCACGACGATCGAGGACATCAAGGGGGTCAAGGGGATCAAGGATGTCGAGTTCGGCAAGATTCAGGACATGATCACCGTCAAATGACCGAAAGGCGGGCCGGGGCTTCCCTCGCGGAGCCCCGGCCGCTTTCCGGGGGTTTCGTTCCGTCGGTCGGTTGAGAGGAAACGTCCGATGCCGATGGGCCGGTTCCGTGGGCTGCGTCCGTTGTTGGTGGCGACGCTGGTCGTGGGGATTTTCGGCACGAAGGCCAGTGCATGGGGCCCTCATGGTCATCGCCTGGCGACTCGCGTCGCTGAGGGGCGGTTGACCCCCGAGGCGGCCAAGGCCGTTCGCGAGTTGCTGAACTCCGGAGATACCCTGGTCGGCATTTGCGACTGGGCCGACCACGAGGGGCACGACGTCGTCCCCGGCTCGGCCCCCTGGCATTACGTCAACGTGCCGATCAGCGCCGAGCGTTATGAGGAACGCGACTGTCCCCCGCGTGGTTGCGTTGTGTCCAAGATTCGCGAATATCGCAAGGTTCTGGCCGATCCGCATGCCCCTCGCAAAGAGCGGCAGTTGGCGCTGCTGTTCCTGGTCCACTTCGTGGAAGACGTCCACCAGCCGTTGCACGTTGGGGACAACCGCGACCATGGAGGCAACGACACCCAGGTCCGGTTCCGGGGACGCGGCACCAACCTGCACCGGCTCTGGGATTCCGACCTGATCGACCACGTCGACTTCGACGACCGACAGTGGATGGAGCGGATCCAGAAGTCCCTGACCCCCGAGCATGTCGCCGAGTGGTCCAAGGGGAACGTGGAAGACTGGGCCAACGAGAGCCTGGCCGCGGCCAAGACGGCGTACAAGTTTCCGCCGGGCACGGAAAAAGACGTGCGGGTCGGCCTCACCCTGACTGAGGATTACGCTCGGCTGGCACGGCCAATCGTAGAGGACCGTCTCGCTCGAGCCGGGGTTCGCCTGGCCAATGAGCTGAACGCCCTGTTTCGCTGAGCCGGCCCGGGGTTCAATCGGCGAGTTGTCGGGCTCGCTCGACGTCGGCGTGGATCTGGGTCAGCAGGTCGTCCAGCCCGGTGAACTTCCGGCTGGGGCGGAGGCGTTCGAGGAGGTCGACCTCCAGCGTCTGGCCGTACAGGTCTCCGGCGAAGTCGATCAGGTGGACCTCGACCTTGCGGTCCTGCTCGCCGAAGGTGACGTTGGGGCCGATATGGCAGGCCGCGGCGATGCGGGGCGGTCCTCCGTTGGCTGAGGCCCTGGCGGCGTAGACCCCGTCGTCGGGGATCTGGGTGTCGATCTCGTCGAGGTTGGCCGTTGGGAACCCCAGTCCCGATCCCCGACCGGCTCCGTGAGAGACGATCCCCCGCAGTCGATGGGGTCGTCCCAGCAGGCGAGCGGCTTCCGCGGCCTCCCCGATGGCCAGGGCTTGGCGGATTCGGGACGAGGAGATGGGGCCTCCGCCGTCCTCGATCGGGCGGACGACCTCGAAATCGAGTTTGGCCTCGGCGCACCAGGATGCCAGGGTCTGGGCGTCCCCCCCTCGGTCGCGGCCGAAGCCAAAATTCGGCCCCTCGACCATTCCCTTCGCGCCGAACTGGTCGACGATGACCCGGTCGAAGAACTCCCGGGCGGTCAAACCCAGCAGCCAGGCGCCGGTGCGGAAGACGCCGACCTCGGTCGCGCCGGCCTCTTCCAGCAACTCGGCCTTGCGCTCGACCCAGACCAGCGGGGGCGGGGCCTTGTCGGGTCTCAGCAGCGTCGCCGGGTGGGGGTCAAAGGTCAGGGCGATCGCGGGGACGCCCGCGGCCTGGGCCCGATCCCTCAATCTTGCCAGCAGTTGGGCATGGCCCCGGTGGACGCCGTCGAAGTTGCCGACCGCGAGGTAAGCCCCCTTCGCGCGTTCGGGAACGGGGGCGAAATCGTCGAGCGTGATCACCGACCCCATTCCCCCCTGCGTCTCGGCGGACCGGCCCGATTATCGTCTCCGGGCGGCAACTCGGTCAATCCGCCGAGCCCAGGAGGGCCAACAACCTCGAGTCGTCGAGCCGGGGAACGACCAGGTTGGCGTCCCCCAGGTGTTCAGCGGGGCTGTGCTCGTGGGGGACCGCCACCGCGAACGCCCCCGCGCCCCTCGCCGAGGCGATGCCCGCCGGGCTGTCCTCCAGCACTAACAGCGCGCCGGCCCGTATCCCGAACCTTGCCGCGGCCGATAGGTAAATCTCCGGGTCGGGCTTGCTCCTGGCGACGTCCTCGGCCGTCAGGACAAATGCCAGGCGATCCCAGATCCGATGATTTCTCAGCAATCGTTCGGCGTAGACCCGCCGGGAGGAGGTCGCCACGGCCACGGGCAGTTTCTTCGCCTTCAACTGGTCCAACAGCATGAAGAGTCCCGGAGTCGGGTGGACCGCCGTGTCCAGCAGGTTGCTCATGCGTTCGCGGACCTCGTCCCGCAGCCCCTCCTCCGACTCGTCCAGCCCTGCCAGGGCCTTGAATGCCGGGTAGGCCACCGCCGCCTGCCGGCCGATCATTGCCCGCATCATCTCGGGGGTGAACACCTTGTCCCGGTCGGCCAGCATTTCAACGGCGACCCTGACGAACAGGGCCTCGGTGTCGAACATCAGGCCGTCGAGGTCCAGGGCCACGGCGAGAATCGGGGTGTCGGGGGTCATGCTTCGGTCTCGGAGGCGCTGACCCGTCGACCGCGGACGCTCTCGGGAAACAGCCGGCGTTGGTCGAGCGTGCCGTCGTCGAGGAACGGGATCGGCCGGAATGGCCCGTCGAAGTTCAGGTCAGGATGGGCCTCGACCTGGGCCTTCAGCGAGGGCGTCACCCACACGGTCGCCAGTTCCAGGGTGTTGGGGATCAGGGCCATTCGAGCTGGGGCATTGGTCGGGGCCCGGCAGGTTTGCAGGCTGGCTCGCAGGACGTCGCGGTCCGTTGGCAACGAGATTGGCACTCGGGCGCGGGTCAGGAAGTTACTGGTGAAGCTGTTGATCCGCATCGGTTCGGGGTCGATCGCCGCCACCAGGCGATCGGTCGCCAGATCCGCCAGGCCGATCCCCAGCGCATTGCCTTGCGTTTCGGGCGAAAGGTCCAGCACCGCCAGCCTCGTCACGACGGGGCGGGGCAGGTCGGGCATCGTCTCGACCCGTTGCCGGCCGATCACGTTGGGGTCGAGCCCCGTGCCGCTGTAGTTCTTGCCCAGTTCTCCCACGATCAAGACGTCGAGGCGGTCGAATGGCAGCCGGCCCATCAGGTCGCGAGCCTCGTCCAGCAAAGTTGGCTCGATGGTGAGCAGGTCTTCGGGCTCGACCCCGACGACGCGGGCCGTTCGTTCGTGGGCGTTTTCCAGCAAGGCGACGCCCAGGGCTACCGGGGTTTTTTCCAGCAGGAAGGCCCCGACCTCGGGCAGCATCCGCAGGAGGCCCGGCAGCCCGAGTTTGTGGACCTGCGCGGCCCCCTGACGCTTGCCCAGGCCGATGGTCAGCATCTTCAACAGGCCGCTCTCGTAACGCCCGGTGAACGAAGTGTGCGGCTTGACCCGGTTGAGCAGGACGATGCCGTCGGCCTCGAAGGCGTTGCGGTCGAAGTGGATCGGCAGGCCGAACGCGTCGGTTCCCAGGGTGATGGTGTCCATCTCGCAGCGGACCGGACAGCCGATGGCCGCCTCGGTCACGCCAAACCCGGCGAGTAACGCCCGCTGCCCCTGGGCCGTTCCGCCTCCGTGACTGCCCATCGCCGCGACCACGAATGGCGAGAATCCCAGGCCGCGCAGGGTGTCGACCGCCGCCCTCGCCATCCGGTCGATGCCGGCGATTCCCCGACTGCCGACGGTCAACGCGACCGACCCTCCCGGCCGGATGCGCTCGGCGATGCGGCTTTGCCGGATGGCCCGGGCGACGGCCGAGGGTGGGTCCAGTTCCTCGGGCTGGTCGAATCGCTGGAGGACCGGGGCGATTGTCGGCAGGTCCATCGTCGAGGGCTCATCCATCCGTTGACGAGGCAGGGCGAGGCGTGGCGAGTTCCGGCCGATCCTAGCGAGCCTCCCGCGCGCACGAAAGCCCCCCGCGGCGGGCGGGGGGCTCGGGTGCTCGCGAACCAACGTAGTTTCCCGACGGGATCAACCGCGGGTCCTGCGCACTCGTCGGACGAACAGGCCGGCGCCAATCATGCCGGCCCAGGCCAGCACGGTGGCCGGCTCGGGAGCGGGAATCGGCTGGATCGACCCGCCGGTCGCCGCGTAGACCGCCGGAGCGTTGCCGCTGGTCGGCAGAGAGCTTTGCAGGTTGACCAGCTGGGTCGTCGGCGGCTGGCTGGACAGGATCACGAAGATCGAGCTATTCGCTCCAGCTCCCAGTGGTTGCGTGTTGGCCTGCGAGGGGTCGACGAACTGGGCCCGGATCGTGCCAACCGCTTGACCCGCCTGCCAGGAAACGACCGGGGTCTGGATCAGGCCCCCGGGAGCGGCGACGGCCTGACTGAGGCTGCCGATGGAGCCGTCGGTGATCGCATACGAATAGGTCGTCTTGCCGGCGCCGCTGAGGTCGGTCCCTAGCGGCGTGGCGTTGTACTGGAACGAGGCGCTGTCGGTGTGCAGCGGCTCGCCGCCATTGGTGGTGCCGCTGGCCACGGCCAGGCTGTAGGCGTAGGCGTACAGGCCGGCGGCGGCGGTCCCTTCCTTCCCCTCGAACACCTGGGAACCGACGCTGCCGGAGACGGGCGCCCCAGCGTACTGGTACGTCTGGTTCATGGCCGGGGTGTTCGACATCGGGTCGAACAGGCTGTTGAACTGGCTGGCCGTGAGGGCCTGCTCGTCCAACGTCTGGATGGCGGCGGCGCGGGCGTCGGCCGTGGGAAGCGCGAACGCCAGCGAGAGGGCCAGGGTGGCCCCGAGGGTGGTGCGAATCGTGGGCAAAGTCATGGTCTCGATCTTCCGGGGTTGATCGATGGACCGGCCCAGGCGGGGCCGGTCCGAGTTCGCGAGCCGATCATCGACCCGCCGGCCGGGGGATTCCGCCCCGCGACCGTCCCTAAAACAAACCCCGTCGACCCGAGCCTCCGCCAAACTTGGCGGCGAGGCCGAATCTGGTTGCGGCGCCCTGTTGCGTGGCCCGACGGGGGCGCCCCGGAGACCTATGGCCCCGGGGCGCCGCGAAACATAGCAGGATGCCCAGAGGGGGTCAACACGACCTTCAAACGGGTCGGCACCCCGGACGAACCTCTTACGCAATGTCGCGTGGCCTCAAGGAGAACGTGGCATTCACCTGGGGGTTGAATGCTTCTGAGGACACGGCGGCTCCCTACGTGAATATGTGCAACAAGGAACCCGGAGACGGGAGGCTCGGTATTGAGATTGGCGTCCGCTCTCGTGAGGTGCGCGACGGGACCAGCAGCGCATTCCTGTGGAAATTCACCCTGGACCCGACTGGCGACATGGACTCTCACGGCCTCTCAACTCGCGTGATCCCCAGGAGGGCCCTCCGATAATCCTCGGGGGTATTCAGATTGAGAACCGTCAGGAATTGGGGGTCGAGGTCGGCGAATTCGTCGGCCTCGACCTGTCTGGCGCGGAGCCGCCCGCGGAGGTCGATGACTCGTAACGAATTGGTCCGGAGCCCCTCCCTCGCCGCGGCAAGCGCCGCTTCCCGGCGGTAGAGGGCCGCGAGTGGGTGCAGCCGGCCGTTAATCGACGGGATGATCGCGTCGTAGTTCCCCAAACCGGCGACCAATCGCCCGATCCATCCGTGAGCGAGCCAGGGTCCGTCGACGGCGGTCGCGTAGACGAGTCTCACCTCGCTAGGCATCGCTTCGAGACCCGTGGCCAGCCCCTGGATCGGTCCGCGACCGGCCACGGCGTCGCGGACCAGGATGAACCCAGGCGGCAAGGGTGGCAAGGTCTGGTCGGCCGCGGCGACCACAACAACGGGGGACGCCTCGCGGCTCACGAGCCGGACAACCCGTCCCAAAAGCGTCTCGTCGCCAAAGGGGAGCCAGGCCTTGGGTTGGCCCATCCGCCGACTCTCGCCCCCGCACAGGACGATCGCCCCGGGACGACTTGAGGACGCAATCCCTGGGAACGGTTCTTGAGCGATCATCGGGGCTCGACCCTGGGCGGAGAAGGTCCGCGATCGTACCATTCCCGAGAGACTTCGCGAGTGCTGTCCGCCATCTCTGTTTCCCGTCGAGGTCGTCCCATCTCCGATCACCAGGCCACGACATTCGCCATCCCGACGTCTGTTCTCGCGATTCTTCGCGCCATCACATCCCAATCCTTGCTAGTCGGCTTCTCGGCTCTTTCGCTCGCTTCGCAGGACGCAGCCCCGCCTCGATACCGACTGGTCGCCCCACCCGGACCATACTTCGTCGGGCAGGTGATCGAACTGGTCGCGACCGGCCCACCTGGTTCCCATCCCCGTTTGTCCGCCCCGCGATTGGCGAAAACTGTCGAGATATTCCTCCGCCCAGACGCGGGCGTAATTCGACTGATCCCTCGACAGGCCGGACGTTTGCGAATACCCGCCGTCTCGATCCGGGATGGTGACCAAACCGCTCGCGCCGATCCCCTGGAACTCACGATCCGGTCGCTTCCCACCGCGGGCCGCTCGGCGGAATTTCTCGGCGGCGTCGGCCCGCTGACAGTCTCGGCCGAACTTCGCCCCGCTTCGGTCCCATTGGGAAAACGCCTCGAATTCCGCCTCACCCTTGATGGCGTTGGAGCTCTTGGGTCCACGGTCCGGCCGCGATTGGCCGGGCCGGCCTTGTCGGCACTCGCGATCGCCTCGGAACCACTTCCCGAGGAACTCACGGTCGACCCGCCCCGGAAAGTCATTCGCTGGAACTTGCGACCAGCGCGCCCCGGCGAGGCCCCGCTCTCCTCCCTCGCCGTGGCCACCTTCGATCCCAAATCACAACGATATCTGACCCGAGCGAGCCGGTCGGTCATCCTTCATGTCAACGACGTCCCTGGATTCGACTCGCAAGACATCCGCATCGCCAAAACCCCTGAGCCAACTGGTCAACGGTCGCGCGAGCTTTTGTCTTGGTGCTTGGGAGGGGGCGTCGTTCTGGGGGTCGGGACCTGGTGGGCGAGTCGACTGAGGACCGCGGCAAGACAACCCAAGGCAATGGCCCGCCGCTTTGCCCGCGGCTGGGTCAACCGCCTCGACCAGGAGGTTTTGACGGGGAATACCTCCGAGGAACTGGCTCGGGAAGTCTTCCAGGGATTCGCGGACTATTTCCATCTGGCCATCGGCCGACCCCCAGGGGCCTTAACCCCGGCCGAGGCGGAGGCGGCTCTGGAACGTCTTGCGGTTGAGGCCGACCTCGCCCGTCTCGTGGGCGAACTGCTCGAACTTTGCGACCAAATTCGTTATGGAGGAGCTTCCGCGGCGCCGGTTGGCGTGGCCAAAAGAGCCAGGGACGTCTTCCAGGCTTTGGCGGAAGGCCGCGGGAGATCAAACACTCGGCGGGGAGGAGGCACTTCGGGCCGCGTCGCATTCGAGACGGTCGACGATGTGCCTCCCAATCCATCAGGAGAGAGATTGCGGCGGCGGGTTGACTAGCGTCCCCAGGCGGAGACCGATCGGCTGCCGGCGGTGCTGAATAGTTCCCGCACTTCCTTCTTGATTTCGCGACGATACGCGATGAATCCGTCGAGGGGCAGGGACGGGATCGGCTTGTTGATCAACAACTCGATGGCGGTGAGCGGGTCCCCTTGATCGGGGCAAACGAACGTGTAGGCGATGCCGTCCTTCCCCATCCGGCCCGTGCGGCCGATGCGGTGGACGTAGTTCTCGGGGTCATCCGGGATGTCGTAGTTGATGACGTGACTAATGTCATTCACATCAATCCCACGACCGACGACATCGGTGGCCACCAGGACCGGTATCGAACCGTCCCGGAAGCCTTTCATGACCCGGTTGCGGGTGGTCTGGGGCAGGTCCCCGTGAATCGTCGAGATTCCCCGGACCTTATTCGCCAGTCGCTCCGCCAGTTTGTCAGCCCCGCGCTTGGTGCGGGTGAAGATGATGCACTGGCCCGGCTGGTCCCGCTGGAGCAGGTGCAGCAAGAGCTCGATCTTGCGATCGTGCTCGATCGTGACGTGAAACTGAGCGATCGACTCCACCGACGGCTCATCCTTCGAGAGATTCAACTCCACCGGATCGTGCATGTACTTTCGCGCCAGGGTCCGAATCTCCGGACTGATGGTCGCCGAAAGGAGCATGGTTTGGTGGGGGTTGGGGGTCTTGCGCAGGATGCGTTCGATGTCGGGCCGGAAGCCAATGTCAAGCATCCGGTCGGCCTCGTCCAGGACGACGTGGAAGATGTCGCCCATGTGGAGGGTCCGTCGCTCGATGTGATCGAGGACCCGCCCCGGCGTACCGACGATGACGTCAACGCCACGGGCCAGGGCGTTGAGCTGCTTCTGGATGGGTTCGCCGCCGTAGATGCCGCAGATGGCCACATCCTGGCCGTATGCGAGTTTCTGCATCTCGACGACGATTTGCTGGACCAGCTCTCGGGTCGGGGCCATGATGATGGCCTGCGGACCTTTGCTCCGCTCTTCCAGCATCTCAATCACAGGAATGCCAAAGGCGGCGGTCTTGCCGGTCCCGGTCTTGGCCTGTCCGATCACGTCCTGGCCGTCAAGGGCCTCGGGGATCAGAGCGGCCTGGATGGGCGACGCATGGATATACTGGATACGTTTCAGGGCCGCGAGCATGCGTCGGCTCAGCCCGATGGAGGAGAACGCCGTGGGGGCCTCCTCGTCTGCGCGTGAAATCAAACAAACCTCCTTGGGGGAAAACAATCCCGAGGCGCCGGGCGCGTTCGCGGACCGATTCCTCTAGGATAAATCCTACGACGAACACCCATTCGCGTCAAAGCCATTGCCCGCTCATCGCGCGTGAATCTCCCCAAATTTCCCCAGCCTGCCTGACTTCCTCAGGGCAACTGGGGAAGAAATTCGCCCCCCGAGCGCTCAATCGCTCAGGTCATCGAGATCTTGCATCTCCAGCAATTTGGCCCCGAACTCCAGACGAGGGCGAGGCTTGCCGCGAATCCCCACTTGATGGCCGATGAGTCGGCCGGCTTCCAACCCTGGAGGGCTGACCACGTAGGCGGTCGTACTGCCGTCGGGACCGATGATCGCGAAGACCGACTGCCCGTCCACCTGCCTGGAGGAGGGCTGGAGCAGGCCGCGGACGTCGTAATCGCGGCGGGGACGTTTGGCGAGATCGCTCCTCGGCCGACGGGCGGAAGGGAGGTCGTGGTCGCGCCCTCGGCCCCGATCCAGGGCCGAGCGGAGGGTCCTCGCGTCGTCGGCCAGGCGAATCTGCCGCTCGGTCTGGTCCAGCCGGGCCTGCACCGCCGAGCGGGCGGAGGGGCTGGTTTGCGACTCCAGCAACGTCCGGTAGGCATCCCGGATCGGTTCCAGATGCCAGAGTTCCAGGGAGCCTCGCAAGGCCCGTCGGTGGTCCACCTCGATGCGCTCCAGGGCCGGGGCGACCTCCGAGGGCGGGTCGAGCGGACTGTCGAGGCCGGGGTCGACCACTCCCAGAGTGACCCGACGGGTCCGGTCGTCGAGGATCTCCGGAGGTTCGTCGCGGTCGGTCCCGGCGACCTTCACGAACCGGGATTCTTCCTCCGGAGGCGTGATCGCCCGAAACTCTCGCGACGAGCGGCCCTCGCCAAGTCGCAGGGGCGGCCGGCTCAAGAGGCGAACTTCCCGGCCTCGTTCCAGGACAATCCCGGGGGGACCGGGGAGCCTGGCTCCGGGGCGACCGGTGCGGACCTCGGCCCGCTGGGAAATCACCCGGGCGCGGCCATCCTGGGCCTCATCAATGGCCGAACCGTCGACCCAACTGAACGATCCCGGCGGCGGGACGATCTCCAGCCAGTCGCCGGATTGGCCCCGGACCACCACCGTGGCCCCCTGCTTGAGTCGGCCGGTCCTCGTCGCCGTGCCACCGGGGGCGTCGAAAACCTCCAGCGAGGGAGCCGTGACCCGGGCCGAGGGGCCGGTCAGGCCGAGGAGCACGACGAGGCTCAACAGGGGCGGCATCGGCGGTCTCGTTCAGTCGGGTCGAATCCTGAGTCGCAGGCGATACCCCGAGTGGGCCGCGCGGTCAAGGCGAACTGTCCGACGGCCTCGACGCTCGACGCCCGTCCTGCCTCCCCATAAACTGGAACCTGATCCCGCCCCGCCGCCGAGGCCCGCCGTCATGATCCCCGCCACGAGCCCCGCGTTTCCCGCCTCTCGCCCCCGTCGCCTCCGTTCGCATCCCGGTCTCCGCGACCTCGTTCGCGAACAGACCTTGACGGTTCACGACCTGGTTTACCCCCTCTTCCTTCACCACGGCAAGGATTTGCGTCGAGAGATCGTCTCCATGCCGGGGCAATTCCAAATCTCGATCGACCGGCTGGACGAGGCGATTGACGAGGTGGTCGATCTCGGCATTCCGGGGGTCCTTCTGTTCGGCATTCCGGAGGAGAAGGACGCCCGCGGCGCCTCGGCTTGCGACGAGGGGGGGATCATCCAGGAGGCGACCCGGTGGATCAAACGGCGAGCCCCGGGGCTGCTGGTCATGACCGACGTCTGCTTCTGCGAGTACACCGATCATGGCCATTGCGGTCCGCTGACGGCCTCAGGCGACGTGGACAATGACGAGACACTCCCCCTCCTGGCCGACCAGGCCGCCAGCCACGCCCGCGCCGGGGCCGACGTGGTTGCCCCCTCGGGAATGATGGACGGGATGGTCGGCGCCATCCGGGGAGGGCTCGACGCGGCCGGATTCTCGAACGTCCCGATCCTTTCGTATGCCGCCAAGTTCGCCAGCGGTTACTACGGCCCATTCCGAGACGCCGCCCAAAGCACCCCCGCCTTCGGCGATCGTCGCACCTACCAGATGGATCCGGCCAACGGCGACGAGGCGATGCGGGAAGTCGCCCTCGACGTGGCCGAAGGGGCGGACTGGGTCATCGTCAAGCCAGCGCTGGCCTACCTCGATATCGTTTGGCGCGTGAAGGCTCAGTTTGGCGTCCCCGTCGCGGCCTACAACGTCTCGGGCGAGTACGCCATGGTCAAGGCCGCGGCCCGTCAAGGATGGATCGACGAACGGCGAGTCGTCCTGGAAACCCTCGTCGGCTTCAAGCGAGCCGGCGCCGATTTCGTCATCACCTATCACGCCCCCGACGTCGCCCGCTGGTTGCGCCGCGGCTGACATTCCGCCGAGCCCCACCATTTAACACTCGTTAAGAACTGTTCTTGGAAACCCCTGGCGGGAAAAGTTACGGCGTGTTTCAATATTTGGGGTAATTGGGCGATCTGGGTGTTTAGAGGTTGTCCTGCGGCGCCTGGTAGCTATTGACGGCTGCCAGGATCGGGGGAGCTTCGACGGCGTGATGATCGCGAGGGTCGATCGCCAGATCGAACGACCCGTCTGGTCCGTGTTTCTCTAGGCCTATCCAAACCCTGCGGTTGGATGCAAGTCCCGTCGACCGACACGATTCGCCCCGAGGTTCGTAACGGATTCCGTCGGGCGGTGCCCCACCCTTAAAATCTCAACAGAGAGCCGTCCACCTTGAACGCGAACCGTCTCGCCAAAATGCGTCCTCGTCTCGTCGGATCTGTCCCCCCTCGCGGACGCATCCGGCGGGCCTTGCCGAGGATTGAAGCGCTGGAAACCCGCTCCCTGTTGACGCGTCTGCTTGTCCAGGGTCCCGGCGCCGGAGTGGCACCCGAGGTTCGGCTTTTCGATGCCGACACCGGGGCCGCGGTTTCCAGTTTTCTGGCCTATGACGCGCGGCAGAGGAGCGGCGTGCGAGTCGCCCTGGGAGATGTGACCGGCGATGGCAGCCTGGATGTCGTCACGGTGCCGGGTCCCGGGGCTCCGCCGGTCGTGAAGGTCTTCCGCGCGACCGATGGCGCCTTACTCGGTCAGTTCGCCGTACCGGCCGCGATCTCTCGCGGTGGCCTGTCTGTCGCCACGGGCGACGTGACCGGCGATGGCCGCGCCGACATCATTGTCAGCCCCGGCCGCGGGGCCCCCTGGATTCAGGTGTATTCCGGGTTGACCGGAACTCCCGTGAAGGTCTTCCGCGCCGACCAGGCGAGCCGCCAATCGGGCCCGTTCCAGGGGGCTCGTGTGGCTGCCGGGGACCTCAACGGTGACGGCCGCGCCGACATCGTGGCGATTCCCGCCTCCGGGGCGGACCTTGCCCAAGCCTTTGACGGGCGGACCGGTGCGCTGCTCGGGACCTATGGAACGCCATCCCGCGCGAGGCAATCGGGGGCGTCGGTGGCCGTGGGTGACTTCAACGGAGACCGTCGGGCCGACGTGGTGATCGCCACACCGCTGGCCGGCCGTTCTCGCGAGGTCAGGCTCCAGGGTTATCCGGCCAGCGGCGGTCCGTCATTCCTCGACACAAGAGTTGCCGGCGCGGCGGGGCCCGGCGGAGTGCTGATCGCGGCCCTGAGACCGACTGGATCGGCCTTCGACACCCTGGCGCTCTCGCCGGTCGGTGGCGCCAGGTCGCGGTCCACGGTCCTGGGGCCGGTTGCCCGTGGGAACCCTTTCGCCCACGGCCACGACCGTCTTTCAGATCGCGGCCAATGGGCGGGGGGCGTCGCTGGCCGCCGCGAGTTCCGTCACCGACGCCACACCCGCCGTCGCGGTCGCGAACCTGGAAAACCCCCTCTCGCGGACGTTGACCACCCTCCAGCGACTGGCCTTTTACGACCCGACCACCGGCCAGTTCGTCCCGGTCCAGGCGGACGACCCCCGGTTGGTGGGCAAGGATATCACCGTCCTGATCCACGGATGGGCCCCAGGGTATATCAATTGGGTTAACTATGAGGCCCAGAGGGGGCAGGTCCTGACCTGGTGGGGGACCGAGCCGGGACAGCCTGGTTACGACCCGACATGGGCCATGACCCATCCCAACGACGAGACCGCGCCCGACTCGGCCTGGCTGTTCGGCCCGACCGCCGCCGACGGCGTGACGGTGACCCCGCAAGGGCTGGCCCAGTCGATCGTCAACCGCGTCGACCCGGCCACTGGCGCGCCGGCCGACCCCAATTCGGTGGTCCTGGCCTATTCCTGGATTGATGAATCGGCCACCGGCACCTACCTTGACGGATCGGTCCCCGCCAACGCTTACAAGTCCGAAGCCTTCACCACCCTCAATGGCGAGCGGCTGGCCAACGCCCTGGGAACCGCTCTGGGAGGGAAGGCGTTCACCGGCAAGATTCAGCTAGCCGGGCACAGTCACGGCTCAAAAGTCGCCTCGGTCGCCGCGGTGGCCCTCCAGCAGGCCGGCATGCCTCTGAACCAGTTGACCTTGATGGATTCCCCCGAGGACGACGGCACCGTCGTCGTCAACGCGGCCAACTTCAACTGGTTCTGGATCTCGCAATTGCAGGGCATCGACCGAGCGAATGGCACCGGGCCGTTCGTCGACAGCTACATCTCGGAGTTCGCCGTTCCCTACAGTGGCATCACCTTCACTGGCGCGCCTTCGGGGTATGGAGCCAACCTCTCGCAGGTGGTCGACACGAACCTGACGCCCGACATCTACGGCCATGACGACCCCGGCGACCGCCACTCCTACTCGGCCGCCTGGTATGCCGGTTCCGGCCAACCTTCGGTGACCCACGGCCAGACCAATGGTCAGTACTGGTCCCCGCTCTTGCCGGCGAATGCGGGAAGCGCCAACCCCGACCCGAGCTTGCCATCCTACGCGGAACAGAATTGGGGGGAATTCTCGACCCCGGCCAACCAGCAATTCGTCCTCAACCCCAACCCTCCGGCACCGGGCGAGACGGTCGCCTTCAATCCCCTTGGGGTCGCGGGCGTTGCCGTGACCCAGTCCGGGACCTGCGCCTATTCCTCGGTGATCGACTACACGGCCCCCTCGATCTACGGGCAGAGCGGTATCTCCTTTAACTATCAGTTCACCAACTACCAGCCTGGCGACCGTTTGGTGGTCCTGGCCGACGGCAACGTCGCCTTCGCGATGGACGCGTCGCTGGTGGGCGGCGGCCTCCAATCGGCGACCATCAGCCTGGATGCCGACGCCTACGTCTGTCATACTCTCCAGGTCGTTCTCTCTAGCGAGTTCAGCAATACGACCTCGCAAGTCGCCGTGTCCAACTTCCAGTCGTTCGAGCAAACCTTCCTGTAACTCTCCAGGAGCCGGGGCGAATCGCACGGTCGTCCCCGCTTGGCGAGACTTGGGCCGTCTTGTTACGATCCGAAAAACCCGGAAGTCCCGGGATCGTGGCGTCCGCATCGATCGAGGCTTCCGCATGGCGACGTCGGGGAACCAGTCCGAGGGGACAACGGGGTCGGGCCCGGCGATTGTCTTCGAGCGCAAGGCCAAGGCGGGCGGCTGCCTGCGGAGGATGGTCTGGCCTCTGCTGCTGTTGTCCGTCCTGCTCAATCTGGTCTTCCTTCCCGGCGACAACAGCCTGATCCCCAAGCCGATGGAAGAGCGCTACGTCGCGGGGAAGGTCCTCTCGCCCCGAGCCCCCAAAATCGCCTTGGTGGAGGTGACCGGTGTCATCATGGACGGTCAGGTCGACCACGTCCTGAGACAGATCCGCCAGGCGAGGGAAGACCACCAGGTCAAGGCGATTGTCCTGCGAGTGGACTCTCCCGGCGGCACGGTTTCGGGCTCCGACCGCATCTGGAGGGAGTTGGCCACGCTGAAGGATCAGACCGATCCGCGGCCGTTGGTGGTGTCGATGGGGGGGATGGCCGCCTCGGGCGGGTATTACGTCTCGGCGCCCGCGGATGTCATCCTGGCCGAGCCGACGACCTGGACCGGCTCGATTGGCGTCATCATGCAGCTCCCCCAACTGGATAAGCTCATGGCCAAATGGGAGGTCGGCGTCGCCACCATCGCCAAGCCCAATGATGACTGGAAAGCGTCAGGTTCCCCCTTCTCTCCCCTGACCGATCGTCAACGGGCTCGATGGGAGGAGGTGGTCGACGACTCCTATCAACGATTCGTCAACGTCGTGGCGCAAGGACGCAAGCTGCCCCGCTCAGCCGCCCTGGCCGCGGCGAGTGGCAAGGTGTTCACGGCCAACGAGGCGTTGAGCCTCAAGCTGATCGATCGCATCGGCTATCTGGACGACGCCATCAAGGAGGCGCAACTCCTCGGCAAGGTGCCCGACGCTCGGGTGATCCGCTACGCCCAGCCGCTCAGCCTGGTCAATGCCCTGCTCGACGTCGAGGCCCAGCCCCGAGGCCCCTCCCTGAGAATCGACGCCGACGCCTTGCTCCGACTCCAGACTCCGCAAATGCTCTACCTGGCCCAATGACCCTTGTGGATGTGGGCTGTCCACTCGTCTTAATCTCGATAGCCCAGGATCTGGGACCACAAGCGGTCATAGGCCAGGACGACTTGTTCGGCGTTGAAATCGGCTTCGACCCGGACCCGCCCTGCCTGGCCGTATCGTAACAGGCGATCGGGGTCCGCCGCGGCTTCCCTCAAGGCAGCGGCCAGAGGCTTTGGCTCGCCGGGGGGGACCAGCCAGCCCGTCAGTCCGGGGATGACCAGGTCTTCCGACCCTTCGACGGCCGTCGCGACCACTGCCCGGCGAGCCGCCATCCCCTCCAGGACCACGTTTGGCATGCCTTCCCATAACGAAGGCAGGACCACGATGTCGGCCGCCTTCAACAAGCCCGGCACGTCGGACCGTCGCCCGAGCCAGCGAACCCGGTTTTGCAATTGAGGGGACTTGTGGGTCACCGCCTCCCAACGGGCGCGATCTGGCCCATCGCCAACCATCAAGAGGAACCAATCCGTTCGAGCCTCGGCGACAATTTCCGCGGCCTCCAGCAGCGGGCCAATGCCTTTCTGGGCCTCGATCCGTCCGACGAACAGCGCGAGGTGGTGACCATCGGCCAGGCCGAGCGTCCGGCGGTCGACCGGCAAGGCGTGGTCCAGGGTCTTGACGTCGATTCCATTGGGAATCACCGTGAGCCGGTCGGCGGGGAGTTGGCCCTCTTGACGGGCGAACCGCTCGACCCCCTTCGACACGCAGACCGATCCCGTGGCCAGTCCGACCGTCCACCGATCCAGCGAGAGGTGCCAGACGGCCCGGCGCTCGGCCACTCGCAGGCCGCCGACAACCCACGGTCGTCCCGCCCAAGGCGCGGCCAGTCGAGTCGCGAGGTTGGCGTGAAACAGAAACGACTGCACCAGTGACGGGCGAACCGCTCGCAATCTCCGAGCAAGGCGATTGACCACCGCGAAGGGTCGGCGGCGATCCCCATTCAGACAGGCCACGTCGAGCCCAGCCCTCCTCAGGGGTTCGACGAGGGCGCCCTCGGGCCCCAGACACGTCACCGACGGTTTCCAGCGACTCGGATCGAGCTTCAGAGTCAGGGCCAGCAGTGCCCGCTCGGCGCCTCCGACGTCGAGGTCGGTGATCACCAGGGCGATCGGCACGGGGGAGGATGGTCGAGCTCGCAAGGTGCCATTCGTCAGCCGGCTTGCCAGGGATTCCAAGGGGACGTCACTCCGGCAGTGGCTGCCCTTTGGTCTCGGGCGCGAAGGGTAGGGCGATCAGGCCGACCAGGAACGCGGAGCACATCGCCACTCCGGCGTACCGTAGCGGCTGAGTGTCGTTGCGAAAAACCGTCTGGATCAGGTAGCCCTGGATCAGCGTTGCCCCCGCCGCCACCAGTCGACCGACGTTGTAGCAGAACGACGTCCCGGTGCTTCGGAGCCGAGTCGGGAAAAGTTCCGGCAGGTAAATCGCGTAGCCACCAAAGACCGAGAGCTGGCAAAAGCCCATTATGGGCATCATCCAGAGTAAGTCGTTGATGCCCTTGAGGTTCCAAAATGTGAACGCCGTTGCCAACATGGCCAGGACGAACGCGACGGCGAAGGCCCGACGGCGACCGACCGAGGCGGTGTAACGAGTGAAGGCCGTGACGCCAAAGAATCCGCCGAAGTTGAACAGGAACAGGGTGAAGCCCCGCCAGAGGCTGAGCCGGGAATCGACGAACGCCGTGGCGGTGGCCTCTGAGAGACCCGCCTCGACGGCCTGCTGACGGAGTTGCGGACGGAGGATGCCGGTCACGAGATCAGCGCTGAAGACCCCGATGCCCCAGAGGCCGACGACCCCGGCGAACGCCAGGGCCAGACCGACCAGGGTGTGATGTCGCCAGCGGGGGTCGGCGAATAGGCCGACGAGCGGACCGGGTTCGTCGGGCTCACCGGCCAATCGGCGCCGCTTGCGCGCGTCGGCGGTCGCCTGCCACTTTTCCGGCTCTTTCAGGCGGACCATGATCGGGATCGCCAGCAGGGCCGGCAGGACACCGACCAGGAACATGGGCCGCCAGGACGAGACGATCTGACCCGAGCGCTCCAGCAGGCCCAGGCCGATGCCGATGAGCGCCGCCAGCATGTTGCCCACCATCGACAGCGATTGCAGCAAGCCCAGGGCGTTGGCTCTCGCTCGTTCGGGCATCGCCTCGGCCACCAGCGCCACGCCGACGGCGAACTCGCCGCCGACGCCCAGCCCCGTGAGGAATCGGAAGGCCAGAAAGGCGGGAACGTCGCGGGCCAGGGCGCTCAGACCGGTAAACAGGGAATAGAGCAGGATCGTCACCAGCATCGTCCGGACGCGGCCGATGCGGTCGCCCAGGACTCCGAAGATCAATCCTCCCACGGCCCAGCCGACGAGAAAGATCGCAGTGGCGTACGCCGCCGAGGGCCCGACCTTGCCGGCCAGCCCCGTCTCTCCCGGCCGCAGTCCCAGCAATTCCGTAAGCGCGGGGACCCTCGCGAGGTTGAAAAGCTGCTGGTCCATCGTGTCGAACAACCAGCCGAGGGAGGCCACGACCAGGACGAACCAGTGATAGCCATTCAGCAGGCGATACCAGGGAACAGCTTCCTCTCGCGAGGAATCGACGACGGTGGTTGAAGGGGCGGGAATGTCGGACGGCATGGAGTCGGGCTCCGGGCGGCCAGGCCTCCGGGCTCTGGCCCGCGAGCGATGGGTCGCACGATCGTACCCAAGCCTCCGTTGGGGAGCCATCGTCCCGTCGCTCGGAAACGCGAAGGCTCGCGGTCGTTGAGACCGCGAGCCGGAGAGAGTTGTTCCGCCGCGGGAATGCGGGGGATCAGTAGTCGCTTTGCGAGACCACCTCGCCGCCGGCCAGCGTGGTCAGTTTGCGGAGGATCACCACATTGGTGGAGTCTCGGAGGAATTTCACCGATCCGTCACCCATCAGGACGTTCGCGCCGCCTGGGTGATAGCTGAAGATCTGCTGGTTCGCCCCGGCCTTGTTTCCGCCGATGGGAATGCTCGGATTGATTGGATCGGTGCAGACGACATAAGGGGTCGGGCAGTGGTCGGGGCGATACTTTCCATTGATTCCCCCCGTGACGCCGAAGCCGCTGTGCGGATCGGCCCACCTCCAGAACCGCTTCAGAGCCCCCGCCGAGTAGCCCTGGACGCTCTGCCAGTAGGCCGCCGAGAAGTTGTTATTGGCCTGGGTCGTGGATGGGTCGTTCTCGGCGTATTGGCCGATGAAGGTCGCATCCTTCCCCGCATCCTCGGCGAGAGCGATTGTCTGACTCAGCCCGTCGGTGCATTCGGCGAGCCGCGTTTTCCCTAGCTTCAACAGGCCATCGGCTCGGGCGTTGCGGTTTCGGTAAGGCGTAATGACGTTGGAGCCCGGTCCGCCCGTATTCCCAGCGGGGTCGATGTCCGAGTAATAGGTCGCGCCGTAGTCGGTCATGCCGTAACCGTTGGTCTCAAAAGCCCCACCATTCGGATCGCCCGGAGTGTCGCGTCCGTCGCCGCCGCCGCGGACCGTCGAAGGGCAGAGGAACACGTTGATGACCTGCGAGGCCCCGGTGTAGTTGGCTCCCGTATTGACGTTGTACGGGAGGCTGAAGTTCAAGGCCGAGTAAGTCGCTCCTCCCTCGATCGTGTTGAGGAGCCGGGGCAGGATTCCATACTGACCGTCCAGAAACTGAATGGTCGGCGACGGCGTTGAGTAATTCGTGGACTGACCCGCGGGCGGAAAGCAGGTGTTCGATGACTCGTAGTTGTGCAGCGCCAGGCCGAGCTGTTTCAGATTGTTGGTGCACTGGGCGCGTCGGGCAGCCTCTCGAGCGGCCTGCACCGCCGGGAGTAGAAGTCCGATCAGCACGCCGATGATCGCGATGACCACCAGCAACTCAATCAGCGTGAACCCAGCCGCCCGAACCCGTATTGGTCCGCGTGTCATCCGCATCATCCACCCCCGAATCGTTGGATCGCCCGTTCCACCAGGTTGGTGAAAAACGTCCAATCGTGCCGTGGTCCCGTTTACTCAGTCACTCGGTGCGGCAGGCACCGGCCGAGGGACGAAATCTACCCAAGTAGGTCGGGTTGGTCAAGATGATTCTTGATTAATTCGATCGAGATTAAAATTTCTTGAAGGAGCGGCCGGGAGTGTCGTGAAATTTGGCACACAAAAAAACGGCCCGCGACCAGGAGGTCGCGAGCCGTTTAGGGTTTGATCCGAACACTGAACGGCTGTTGTCGCCCAACTGTTTCTGGAATCAATAGTCAGACTGGGAGACGACTTCGCCCCCGGCTAGGCTGACGATCTTCCGAAGGACGACGAGGTTGGTCGAGTCTCTCATGAACTTCACCGACCCATCGCCGAAGAGACAGTTTGCCCCGCCGGGGTGGTAGGAGAAGATCTCATCGTTGGCACCGGCGTTGTTGCCGGCGACATTGGTCTGAGCGGGGTTGGGTGAAGTGTCCGCGCAGACCGTCCAAGGGGTCGGGCAGTTCATCGGACGGTACTTGTTATTGATCTGACCCGACACACCAAAACCGGCGTCCGGATCGGCCCATCGCCAGTATCGCTTGTAGGCTGAGGTGGACGTCCCGATCAGGGAGTAATAGGCGGCCGAGAAGTTAGTCCCGGTCGTTGATCCCCCGGGAACTGTCCGGCTTTCCATGTAAGGGCTTTGATAAGTGGCATCCCGACCGGCATCTTCGGCAATCGCGATGGTCTGGCTGAGGCCGTCGGTGCATTCGGCCAGGCGGGTCTTGCCGAGCTTCAAGAGGCCGTCAACGCGGGCGAGCTGGTTGCGGTAAGGAACCGCTCGGGTGCTACCGGTGCCGCCGCCGTTCCCACCCGGGTCGATGTCGGTGTAAACCGTCGGGCCGTAGTCACCGGTGCCGTAGCCGTTGAACCTGGAAGCATAGCTGTCGGCCGGGTCGGCCGGGTTATCCTTACCGCTCGAGTTTTGGCTCACGGCCGAGGGGCAGAGGAACGCGTTGATGACCTGCGACGCCCCGGTGATGTTGTCGCCGGTGCTGGAGTTGTAGGGCAGGTTGAAGTTCAAGGCGCTGAAGGTCGAGCTGTTTTCGATGAAGCTCAACAGGCGGGCCAGGGTGCTGTACTGGCCGTCGACGAACTGCGTGCCGGCCGGGCTAACGGTGTAGTTGGTCGACTCGCCGCCGGGGGGGAAGCAGGTGTTGGCCGACTCATAGTTGTGCATGGCCAGACCGAGCTGCTTCAGGTTGTTGGTGCACTGGGCGCGACGGGCGGCTTCACGGGCCGCCTGCACCGCCGGCAGCAACAGGCCGATCAGGACACCGATGATGGCGATAACGACTAGCAACTCAATGAGTGTGAAGCCCTTTTGGCGGGCTCCGGTGGGAAGGGGCGACGTCGACATTGCGTCTCCTCGCGGCGGGACGAACTCTGCGGGGTGGGATGGGTCGCTGGGTTGGACTCTCGCAAGGGGATTGCGAGGCGCCATGCACGACCCCGCGACCGCACTGCGTGCCGAAGCAGAATACTCCCACTTCGTGATGGGTCGGTGTCTGAATTATGAAGATTGAGTGAAGACTGGCTTTGATCGTTTTCCGCTGGCCGTAAGTCTCTTCAGGAATGTTGGCTTTGGAACGGCAAGGGTTCGTGTTGCGCTGGATTCAGAGGGTCGCCGATTGCACTGTCCGTCGGCGTTGCCTCACGCCACCTCGGCGTCCTCGTCGGAGACGGAAGGGGGGGTCGGCCGGCGAGCCGGTCGCGTCGAGGCGCCGGCGGCGCCCAACAGTCGGACGTTCCCGACCCCGACGGTCTCCTCAAGTTCCAGGAGCAAGCGATCATCGTGGCGCAACTTGATATTTGAACCGGCTTTATACACGACTCTCCGCACCTGCCCCAGCCCGAGGATTTCCAGATAGAGGTCGAGATTGCCAGGTCGGACCCGCACTTTGCGGTAAAGTTGCTCAATTTGCTCGGGTTGGTGGATTCCCTTGCGGAGAGTCACGACAACCATCCGAGAGAGTTCGGCGTCGGCACGCTCCACCGGGATAATGCGATTGATGATGAGTTCGGCGGGGTCTCGCCGTCGGTCCAGCGTCCCCTTGACGAAGACGATGGCGTCTTCCTTCAGAAAAGACTCGTTCTTGGCGAACTCCTCGGGCCAGAGCATCGCCGGGACGCTGCCGGTCAGATCCTCGAAAGTCAATTTGGCCATGCGGGTTAGCCCCGACCGGCTCTTGGTGACGGTCTTCAGTTGCAAGCCAGTGACCATCCCGCCCAGCAGGACCTCGATCTTCTCGCCCAGGTCGGCCAGGTCCTCGACACGGTGGGTGGCGTATCCCTGGAGTGTGGCGGCGCGGCGAGTCAGCGGGTGGCTGGACATGTAAAATCCCAGCGCCTTCTTCTCCTCGGCGAGCAGGACATTGTCCGGCAGTTCCGGGACATCCGGCAGACTCATTGCGACGACCTCGTGCGAAGCCGATTCGGCCGGGGCGTCAAAGAGCGAGGGTTGACCGCGACGGCGGTCCTGTTGGAGTGACTGGCCACTTTGAACGGCTCGGGGCAGGACCGCCAAAAGCTGGGCACGCCGAGCGCCGAAGGTGTCGAAGGCTCCGGCCTTGATCAGGGTTTCGACGGTCCCCTGGCCGACCTCCTTCACCGAGACCCGCTCAAAGAAGTTATCGAGGCCGGTGAACGGCCCACGCCCCTCTCGGGCCTTGACGATCGCCGCGACCGCCTTGAGACCGACCCCTTGAACCGCCCCAAGCCCGAAGTGGACCTTACCCAGGTCGGCGAACTGGAAGGTGGCGACCCCGCGGTTGATATCCGGCTTGAGGATCTCGATCCCCATGCGTCGGCAATCCTCGATGTGCTCGACGAAGAATTTGCCACGCTCGGCGCCGTCCATCTCCGAGGAAAGCAGGCCGGCCATGAACTCGGTGGAGTAATGGGCTTTCAGGTAAGCGGTCTGATAAGTGACCAGGGCATAGGCGGTCGAGTGCGACTTGTTGAAGCCGTAGCCGCCGAACTCCTCGATCAGGCGGAAAATCTCGGCGGCCTGGGCCTTGGCCAGTCCCTGGGCGACCGCCCCGGCGAGGAAGGCGTCGCGTCCCTTGGCGATGATCTCCGTTTTCTTCTTGGAAATCGCCTTGATAGTGCCGTAGGCGACGGACAGCTCGATCCCCCCCAGCCGATTGAGGATCCGCATGACCTGCTCCTGGTAGACCATCACGCCGTGGGTCTCTTCCAGGACGTCCTTCAGGACAGGGTGGAGGTACTCAGCCTCCTTGCGACGATTCTTGACGTTGACATACTCGTCGACCATGCCGCCGTTGAGCGGTCCGGGGCGGTAGAGGGCGATGGTGGCGATGATGTCGGCGAAGCGGTCCGGCTTCATCTTGATGAGCAGGTCGCGGATGCCGGCGGACTCCATCTGAAAGACGCCCTTGGTCTCGCCTCTCTGGAGGAGCTGGTACGTTTTCAGGTCGTCGAGGGGCAGGGCGTTCAGGTCGAGCGGATTCTCGGGCCGTCGGGCGTTGATGAGGCGGATCGTGTCGTCGAGGCTCGTTAGGTTCCTCAGGCCGAGGAAGTCCATCTTCAGCAGGCCAGCCTTCTCCACGTCCCCCATGTTCCACTGAGTGCAGACAACTTCCTCGCCCTTGGCCCCAAGCCGTTGGAGCGGGACCATGTCGGCCAGAGGACGGTCGGCGATGACGACGCCGGCGGCGTGGGTGCTGGCGTTACGATTGAGGCCTTCGAGGCGGGTGGCGTAATCGAGGAGCTTGTGAATCTCCTCATCCTCGTTCATCAGCCGTTTGAGCCCCGGCTCCTCCTTGATCGACTCGGCGATGGTGATGTGAAGTTTCTGGGGGATGAGCTTGGTCACCTGGTCCACGCGGGCCAGGGGAATGTTCAGGGCGCGGCCCACGTCCTTGATGGCGGCCTTGGCGGCCATCGTGCCGAAGGTGCCGATCTGGGCGACGTTGGCTTCTCCGTACTTCCGCTTGACATACTCAATGACCTCGTAGCGACGAGCCTGGCAAAGGTCGATGTCGATGTCGGGCGCTTCGGATCGGTTCGGGTCGAGGAACCGCTCGAAGAGGAGGTCATAGGTCAGGGGGTCGACGTGGCTCAGCTCCAGGAGGTAACTGACAATGGCGCCGCAGGCCGAACCCCTGGCCGAATTGGCGATGCCGGCTTCGCGGGCGAAGCGGACGAAGTCCCAGACAATCAGGAAGTAGGAGGCGAACCCCATCCGGTTGATGATGCCCAGCTCGTGTTCGAGCCGGGCGACGGCCGCGGGTGAGGGCGAACCGCCGTAACGCTTGGCGAGACCCGCCTCGCAGAGTTCCCGCAGGTACTCTTCGGGGGTTTGCTGGGCGGGGGGCTGGAACGAGGGGAATTGCCGTTTGCCGAAGTTCAGGCTGGCGTAATCCTGCTCGACCCTGTCGGCGATCAGGGCCGAGTTGGCCAGGGCCTCGTGGTGGCCGGGCATCGCGGCGTACATCTCGTCGGCGCTGCGGACGTGGAACTGGTCGTTCTCGAATCGCATCCGCTTCGGGTCGTCAACGGTCCTCTTGGTGTTGATGCACAAGAGGATGTCGTGAGCCTGGGCGTCGGCCTGGGTCAAATAGTGGGCGTCGCTGGTACCAACCAGGGGCAGGCCCATCCGGTTGGCGATCTCGACAGCGCCCGCGGCGCAATCTCGCTGAATCTGGATGCCGTTGTCCTGGATTTCGACGAAGAAGTTTTCCTCTCCGAAAATCTTCTGATACCAGGCGCAGAGCTTCTCGGCCTCTTCACGCTTGCCGTGCAGGATATGGTCGGAAAACTCGGCCGAGGCACAGCCGGAGAGGCAGATCAGCCCCTCGGCGTGACGTTCGAGGACTTCCTTGTCGATCCGGGGCTTGTAGTAAAAGCCTTCGAGGAACGAGATCGACGAGAGCCGCATCAGGTTGCGGAATCCCTCGGCGTTGCGGGCCAGCAGGGTCAGGTGAAAGGAGTGTTCGTTACCCGAAGCGCCGCCGCCGGTCCGCTGGGTTCGATGGAACGGGGCGACGTAGGCTTCCAGGCCGATGATGGGCTTGATGCCGCCGGCCTTGGCTTCTCGAAGGAGCTCGGCCGCCGCGTGGAGGTTGCCGTGGTCGGTGACGGCCAGGGCGTCCATCCCCAACCCTTTGGCGTGGCGGACGAGGTCGGGAATCTTGCTCGCGCCGTCCAGAAGGCTGTAATGGCTGTGGCAATGGAGGTGGGTGAACGGCCTGGGCATGAACATCCCCCAACAGGACCGCATCGGCGCGGCCAGGTTCGATCAATCAGGTGGGCGGCAAGGCCGCGCGCCGAAATCGACTGGACTGGACAGGCTTCCACTCCAGTCTAACCACGTGGCGCGTGGCATGGCAAACGAGCCGATAACCGCCCCTGGGAAGTTCATCGACAAGCCGCCCCCGAGAACTTCGCCGATCGAGACTCGTCCGCATGGGATGGGGGGATTGTCCCATGGGCGATCGATCGTCGTGGCGAGTTTTCAAGGCGCTCACCAACAGCGACGAAAGGTCTTGAGGGGTATCTCCCGCGGCTCAAACGGCCAGCAGCGGCTCGCCGGAGACGACCGCGGTTTCGCCCGAGGATCCCGCTTCGAGACCTTGCGTGAGAGCTTCCAGTTGCAGCGCCAGTAGCTTGTCGGCAGGGGTCAAGCCTCGGACCAGGGCGAGGAAGGCCTCGGCGCCGATCAGGACGGCCTTGGGTCGACTGTGAATGGTCAGGACGAATCGGGACTTGGGATCTTCCAGGGCGTCAAGCACCTTGGGCAGCTCGCGGTGCAACTCTCGAGAGCCGATGAAGCGGACTCGGGGTTGGGACATGGGCCATCCTCGGGCCGGAAGCGGCCGTGAGCGAGCGATTTGGGGGGCAAGTTCGATCGAGGGGCGGTGCCCCGGAAGATGTGTCACTGTCACTCTAAACCGCCCCGAGAGCAGGGTCAAGCCACCGGCTTCCGGTAAGCTCAGACGCTCGCTTCGTGGTGATTCGCCCCGTCCACGCATCGTCGCCATTCGTACCAGGTTTCGCGTCCGGGCAGAGCTTCAGAATTCAAGGGGACGGGGTGGCCGGGTGGAGCAGGTCGGCGAGATCGGCGAAGCTGGCGTACTCGGCGATGACAGTCTGGCGGAGTTGGGCGGCGCGGAGTTCGTCGCCGGCGCGGGCGAACCGGTCGGCCTCGGCGAGCCGGTCGACAACCTTGGCGCGGCGGCGAGCCATCGCAGTGCGCAGGTCGTTGGCCCGCTCCAGGGCGAGCAGCGACCAGCCACGACTCTCGGTTTTGGCTTTCAAACGCTCGGCCAGGTCGTCCCAGAGGGCGGCGGCGACGCCATCTCGCCCCTCCTTGCTAACCTCCTCGGCCTGGCGGCGGGTGTCATCGTAATCCTGCTCGACACCAGCGCGGGGTCGGCCTAGCGCCCGGCCCAGGTTGTACGCCCGCTCGCGGGCCAGGTGCAAGGAAAGGCGGTCGGTCCAGTCGCGGACCTCGTCCAGCCGCGAGTCGTTGGGGAACCGACGGGCGAGCGGGTCCAGGTATTCGGCCTTGGCCCGTCGCCAGTCGTCGGGATCTTCCGAGGCCATCAAGTGGGCGCCGTTGCGGTACAGATAGTTCGCCGAGGGGGGCCACACCAGGTAGGCCAGCAGAAGCACGGTTCCCGCCAACGCCCCAACGAGCCCAGCGGTGGCCAGCCAGGCGGGGGGAGTACCGGCCTGGGAAGTTCGCCGTCGACGTCGGGAGGACTGGCGGGGGCGGGACGGGTCATTGGCCCTGGGTAGCTCCTCGGTCAGGGTCAGCCCGGAGTCGGACCGGGTCCAGACCATGGGAATCTCTTCTCCCTTTTCGGCCCGTTGCAGCAGGTCGGAGAGGACCAGGCCCACCGCGGCGGCATCCCAGGGTCGATCGGTCGGGTCCTTCTCCATCAGTTGCGTGACGAGTGCGTCGAACGCTCGGGGAAGTTCCTCGACCTTCTCGCCCGCGCGGGGAGCTTTCTGGGACAGGTGAGCGTGCATCAAGATGATGTGGGAGCTGCCCTGGAACGGGGCCTCGCCCACCAGGAGCTGATACAGCATGCAGCCCAGCGAGTAGAGGTCGGTCTTGTGGCTGGTCTCGGGCGTGCCGCGGATCTGCTCGGGGGCCATGTAGGCGGCGGTCCCCAGCGTCCGGCCGGTGGCCGTCAGGGCGGTGGCGTCCTCGTCCTTGGCGATGCCGAAGTCGGTCAACTTGACCGTCCCGTCCTCGGCGATCATCAGGTTCGACGGCTTGAGGTCGCGGTGGAAGACCCCTCGCTCGTGGGTGTACTGGAGCGCTTCACAAAGCTGTAACCCGACCGCGGCGGCCTCCTTCCAGGGCAGCGTCCCGCGCTCGGTCAGCAGGTCATCCAGGGTCCGGCCGCGGACGTACTCCATCGCGAAGTAGGACGTCCCCTGCGACCGACCCACCGCGAAGAAGCGGACGATGTTGGGGTGCCGGAACTGCTGGAGGATGTCGGCCTCGCGGCGGAACCGCTTCGAGGCGTTGCCCCGCTGGGCGACCTCGGCCACCAGGACCTTGATCGCCGCCGGACGGCCGGTCGTCTCATGGACGGCTCGATAGACGACGCCCATCGCGCCGGAGCCGATCTTCTCCTCGATCCGGAACGAACCGAGCTTCTGGCCGATCATGAGTCAACCCAGGTCGCGGTCGCGAGAAGGGACGGGGCGGCCACGACGAACCATGCTAACGGGTGGGCGGTGCGTCGGCCAGTCGCCGACCCTCGGGCCGCCCACCCCCGCCAAGACCCTGGGATCTTTCGATCACTTGGGCATTGAGCAAGATAGCCCCAGCGCCGCGGGAAGGTAGCTGTTCTGGACGTAATCCATGACCATCCGGTCGGCGTTGAACCGCCAGCCAAGGCCGCGGATCGCGTTCTTCTGCCGGGCGATCCACTTGCGGGGCAGGCCGGCGGCGTCGCGGTCGTAATACAGGGGGATGACTTCCTCGGCCAGGGTGCGGGCGAGGTCGGCGTGGTCGCGTTCGTCCTGCACCTGGATGTTGGAGTGCGTCTGGCCGATGCCGATGGCGAACCCATTGGCGCCGTCGTACGCTTCGGCCCACCAGCCGTCGGGGATCGAGAAGTTCAAAACGCCGTTGAGCAACGCCTTCTCGCCCGAGGTGCCGCTGGCCTCCTGCGGCCGCCTCGGGTTGTTCAGCCAGACGTCGACCCCCTGCACCAGGTGGCGGGCGACGTTCATGTCGTAATCTTCGACGAAGACGATCCGGTGGGCGAACTTGGCGTCTCTCGTCAACTTGACGATGTTCTGGATCAAAGCCTTGCCCAGTTGATCCTCGGGATGGGCCTTTCCGGCGAAAACAAATTGAACCGGCCGGTCCTTCGAGGCGACCATTTGGGCCAGTCGTTCGACGTCGCTGAGAATGAGGTTGGCCCGCTTGTAGGTGGCGAACCGGCGGGCGAAGCCGATGGTCAAGACTTCCAGGTCAAGGACATCGGAAGCCTTCTTCGCCGCCTCTTCCCCCTCGTCGCGTCGGTTGGCCTGACTTTCCAGGCGGCGGCGGGCGAACTCGATCAGCCGAGCCTTGAGAACCTGATGGGTTTCCCAAAGTTCGCCGTCATCCACATCGTCAATGGCTCGCCAGGTCTGGGGGTCGCGCATCCTTCCCGGCCAGTCGACGCCGAAGGTCTTGTCGAAAAGCAGGTGCATCTGGGGCGCTAGCCAGGTCTGGACGTGAACGCCATTGGTGATGTGGCCGATCGGGACCTCTTCCTCTCCACGGACGGGGAAGAGGGGGTGCCACATCCTTCGGGAAACCTGACCGTGCAACGCACTCACGCCGTTGGCGTGACGGGACAGCTTCAGGGCCAGCACCGTCATGCAGAAGGTTTCATTCGGGTCGGTGGGGTAGACCCGTCCCAGGCCCATGAAGTCCTCGAAGGAGAGATGCAGCGACTCGCGAATCTTGCCCAGGTGTTCTTCCACTAGGTCGGCGTTGAAGCGGTCGTGACCGGCGGCGACCGGGGTGTGGGTGGTGAAGACGGTCATGGCGGCGACGTCGCGGACCGCCTCGCCGAAGGAAACGCCCTGCGTCTCCATCGCCGAGCGGACCATCTCCAGCCCACCGAAAGCACTGTGTCCCTCGTTGAGATGGATGACCGAGGGGTGGATGCCCAGGGCCTGGAGGGCCCGGACTCCGCCGATGCCTAGCAAGACTTCCTGGCGGATGCGGATGCGGGTGTCGCCCCCGTAGAGACGGGCCGTCAGGGCTCGGTCGTAGTCGTTATTCTGAATGACGTTGGAATCCATCAGCAGCAACAACGTCCGACCGACCTCGACCCGCCAGACCTTGGCGTGGAGGACTCCGGCGCGGGTGTCGATGCTGACGGTCACCGGCTTGCCGTCGGGCCCGACGGCCTCCTCGACCGGCAGAAGGTCGCGGTTGGCGACGAGGTATTGCTCCTGCTGCCAGCCGTCGGAGTTCAACCACTGGCGGAAATAGCCCTGGTCGTACAGCAGGCCCACGCCGACCAGGGGGATGCCCAGGTCGCTGGCGCTCTTGAGGTGGTCGCCAGCCAGGACCCCGAGGCCACCGGAATAAATGGGCAGGCTCTCGTGCAAGCCGAACTCGGCCGAGAAGTAGGCGACTGGGCGGGGCCGGAGGCTAGCGGCGTACATCGCGCCCCAACTGTCCGTGTCGGCCAGATACTCGTGGAGCCGCCGGAAGGCGTAGTCGATCCGGGAGTGGAGGGCCATCTCGGCGGCCCGTCGCTCCAACTGCTCTCGGGGGATCTGGTTGAGAAATTCGATCGGGTTATGATCGGTGGTCCGCCAGAGGACCGGGTCGAGCTCCCGGAACAGATTGATGACGTTGGGCTGCCACGTCCACCAAAGGTTGCGCGCCAGTTCCCGCAACTTACCCAAGAGGTCTGACTGGCCGACCATTGAGAATCCCCTGTCCTTTCCCGATCGCTGAACCGCGCGTCGAGGCGCGGCGTCGTCCCCGGCGGGTCGTCAGTATGGCGAATCCGCCCGCCGCCGCCAAGCCCCGGCCGCGAAACGGGTTGGGCGCGACGTTTGCTTGATCGATCCCCCGGGTCAACTCGCCACAAACGGCGGCGCGGGCGAGGGGTCATCACGATGATAGGACATGGTCGCGGGGCCTCAGCCTCCGGTGGTTGGGCCTTGGTTCTCGGGTTGGTCGGCGCCGGCGTGGTGGCCTCGGCGGACGAGGGATGGGTCGGCCGGTCGGTTCTGCTTCGGTCTTCGCGGGTCACCTTGCGGGTTGGCAAGCAGCCTCACGCCGTCGGCCCCCTGCAACAGGTCTTTCGCGTGACCCAGGAACAGGGGGGATGGCTTTGGGTCCGGTCTGGTCGGCAGGCGGGATGGGTCCGGCCCTGGCAGGTGGTGGGGACCGAGCACGCGGTGGACTTCTACACCGAGATTCTCAGTCGCCGGCCCGACGCCTCCTGGGCTTATCTGGGCCGGGGCCTGGGTTGGGAGGCACGAGGCGAGCCGCGGATCGCCCTGAAGGATTACGACGAGGCGGTTCGCCTGGCCCCCGATGATCCCGCGGCGCGGATCGATCGTGGTTCCCTGCGACGTGAGCGGGGGAATGTCGAGGGCGCGCTCGAGGATCTCGACAAGGCCGTTAAACTCGACCCAAACTCCGCGCTCGCCCATTTCGCCCGTGGCCAGGCCCTCCTCGACCGGCCAGGTCGAGCGGAGTCGGCCCTGGCCGATCTCGACGAAGCGATTCGGCTCCAACCCGACCTCCCCGGGGCGTACTCGGCTCGCGGGGAGATTCGCCGCGGCCGAGGTGATGACCAGGCAGCCGCGGCCGACTTCGCCGAGGCGATCCGGCTGGATCCCGCCTCCGCCGCGGCCGACTCCCCCCGAGCCGCTCCTCATCCCAATCCCAACCTCCCGGAACTCACCCGGCCGGACGACCGCCGCGAGCCCCATTCGCGATTGCCCGACCGATTTCTCGTCCGAGGACGCGAGGAATGGCGGGCCAATGATTCGCAATTGGACGCCGAGATTGCCGCTAACGAGGAAACCTTGCGGCGTGACCCCAATCATTACAAGGCGCTGAACGATCGGGGACTCGCCCGGTTCGAGCGGGGCGACCTCCACGGTGCCTTTGACGACGCCAACCGCCAGGTGCAACTCGCGCCGGGCGTCGTGAACGGCTACGCCAATCGGGCCGTCGCCTTGCGGGAACTCGGGGATTACGACCGGGCCATCGCCGACTCCACCGAGGCGATTCGCCTGCTTCCCGGCTCAGGGGTTCCCTACAACAACCGCGCGATCGCCCGAGCCGACAAGAAAGACTTTGACGGCGCGATGGCCGACTTCGCCGAAGCTCTGCGACTCCAGCCGATGGCGGCGTCCTACTACGGCAATCGCGCCGGGGTCTTTGCTAAGATGGGCGATTATGCCCGTGCGGTCGCCGACAACACCCAAGCCCTGGCGATCGATCCCACTCTGGCGATCGCCTATCACCATCTGGCCATGATCAGGGCGGCGTGCCCCGACGCGTCGTTCCGCGATGGCAAGCAGGCGGTCGCGATGGCATCCCAGGCCTGCGTCCGGACCTTCTGGAAAAACCACAACACACTGAGCGGCTATGCCGCGGCACTGGCCGAGGATGGTCAGTTCCCCCTGGCGGTGCAATGGCAAGACAGGGCTCTGGATCTGCTGAAGGGGACGAGGTATCGCAACGACTATCAGGAGCGTCTGCAACTCTACAAGGCAGGTAAGCCTTACCGAATGGCAGTCTCCAGACCAAAAGGTTGAGATTTCCCCACGAACGCCGGGAAATCCCCGGAAATGACGGAAATCCGAGCCTCCCGCGTGGAGGAATCGTGTTAAGTTGGAGTGAGGGAACGACGCACACCTTGGAGGTCTCACCCGGGGAACCTTCGATGTTCAAGACGGTCGTCTCCTGCGAAGTCGCTGGCTGCCGTGAACGAGCCGCCTACAAGATCGCCGCGCCCTGGTCCGGGGGTCGATTTGTCGAACTCAAGACCTACAGCTTGACCTGCCCATCCCATCTTCGCGCCTTATACCGAGAAGCCGAAGGCCGTCGCCTGGAGTATCCCCCCTCGATCGACGAAACTGTCGGGGACATTGGCATTTATCGCTACGAGCCTGGCAAGGCCGACCGCCAGCTCCAGCGGATCTGGAACCTCGAACGCCACTGGGGCCCCGATCGTACCTGGGGACTGGTCAAGGCCTGAACTGAACCGTACACGACCCCATTCAACGAGGCGCCGGCCGCACTTCCTTGCAACCGGTGCCTCGTCGTGTTTTGGATCGTCTTGACGTGAACCTTGGGGCTTGGCCGGTTGTCCCCAGGGACGACTTCGCCTAGAATATTCGACTCGCCCGCCTTGGGCCGCAACGAGCCAGGAGAAGGGGACCGACGTGGCCACCATTGAAGAACGCCAGACCGCGACTGCCCGCCAATCCCCCATGACCGGGGCCGACGCCCTGGTCGCCTCGCTGGTTCGACACGGGGTCGAGGTCATCTTCGCCTATCCTGGCGGCGCTAGCATGCCGATGCACCAGGCGCTCACTCGGCACCGAGACCGCATCCGCACGATTCTGCCCCGCCACGAGCAAGGGGGCATCTTCGCGGCCGAGGGGTACGCCCGCGTCACCGGCAAGCCTGGCGTGGTCATGGCGACCTCGGGCCCTGGAGCCTTGAACCTCGTCACTGGCCTGGCCGACGCCAAGCTCGATAGCCTGCCGATCGTCGCGATCACCGGTCAGGTTCCCACCGATAAGATTGGCTCCGACGCCTTCCAGGAGACCCCCACCGTTGAGGTCTGTAGGGCCGTCACCAAGCACTCCTACCTGGTACAGAACGCCCGGGACGTCCCTAGGATCGTCAAGGAAGCGTTCCACCTGGCCGGCAGCGGTCGCCCTGGTCCCGTGCTGATCGACATGCCCAAGGACATCCAGAACACCTTGATCGGTGACCCCGACCTCGACCCGCCGATGGACCTGCCCGGCTATCACCTCCCCGGTCCGCCGACGGATGAGGCGATTCGCGTGGCCCTCGCGGCGATCAAGGCCAGTCGCAAGCCGATTATCTATTGTGGCGGCGGCGTCATCGGCTGCAACGCGGCCGAGGAGCTTCGCGAGTTCGTGCACAAGACCGGCATCCCGGTCACGATGACTCTCCAGGGCCTTGGCGCTGTTCCCAGCGAGCATTACCTGTCCTTGGGGATGCTCGGCATGCACGGCTCGGTCTTCGCCAACAACGCCATCAACGAGGCCGACCTACTGCTGGCCCTGGGCGTCCGGTTCGACGACCGCGTGACCGGCAAGCTCGCCGAGTTCGCCAAGCACGGACGGATTGTCCACGTCGACGTCGACGCCTCGGAGATCAACAAGAACAAGACTGCCCACGTCCCGATCCACACCGACGCCCGCCAGTTTCTCCAGACGATCAACCCACTGGTCGAGGCTGGCGACTACCGGGAATGGCACCAGCAGGTCGACGCCTGGCGAGAGCGTGACCCGATGACCTACGACCAGCGAGACGACGCGATCATGCCCCAGTACGTCATTGAACAGCTTTCCGAGCTGGTCAAGGGCGACTTCATCATGACCACCGGGGTCGGGCAGCATCAAATGTGGGCCGCCCAGTGGACCAAGTTCGCCAGGCCCCGCACCTGGGTCACCTCCGGCGGCCTCGGGTCGATGGGCTTCGGAATCCCTTCGGCGATGGGGGCCCAGGCGGCGTTCCCCAACGCGCTGGTGGTCGACATCGACGGTGACGGTTCGTTCGTGATGAACATTCAGGAACTGGCGACGCTGACCTGCGAGAAGTTGCCGGTCAAAATGATCGTCCTCAACAACCAGCACCTTGGCATGGTTGTTCAGTGGGAGGATCGGTTCCACGCCGGCAACCGCGCCCACACGTATCTCGGCCCGATCGACCACCCCGAGTACACCGGTCAGGGTCTTGGCGACCTCCCCGTAGAGACGTACCCCGACTTCGTGGCGATTGCCAAGGGGTTCGGTATCGCGGCCCGCCAGGTCCGCCAAAAGGGCGACGTCATCCCGGCGCTGAAGGAAATGATCGCCCACGACGGCCCCTATGTTCTGGATGTCCTGGTCCCCTACCAGGAGCACGTCTTGCCGATGATCCCGGCGGGCGGGACGTATCGCGACATCCTGAAAAGCTAAAACGCGGGATCGGCCGACCACGCCAGCCGGGCTGGTCCCGCGGACCCGCTTGGCTCAGCAGTCGGGTCGTTCTTTCTTTGATCCCTTTGGTGGGTTCAACCGACGCCATGATGGAAGCCGACCCCGCCGAGGGGACCGACGCGGGGCCTCCGGTCGCGGACAACCACGACTCCTACGCCGCGCTTCGCGTCCGCGACTATCGCCTTTACTTGGTCTCCAGCATCCTCTCCACCATCGGCGGCGAGATGCTGCTGGTGGCGGTCGGTTGGGAGCTTTACACGCGAACCCGAAACCCCTTGGCTCTGGGGTGGGTCGGGCTGACGCTGGGCCTGCCGGTTGTCACGCTCGCACTCCCGGCGGGCCACCTGGCGGACCGCATGAGCCGCCGGCAGATTGCCCGGGTCGCCCACCTGGTCATGGCCCTGGGGGCGGCGGGGCTGTCCGTGGTATCGTTCGCCCGAGGGCCGATCTTGGCGATTTACGTTCTCCTGTTCCTGATCGGCTGCGCATCGGCTTACAGCATGCCGGCGAAGTGGGCCCTTGTCCCGCAACTGGTGCCACCCTCGGCCCTGGCCAATGCCATGACCTGGAACAGCACTGGCTGGCAGGTCGCCAGCGTCGTGGGTCCGGCGCTCGGCGGCCTGATCGTGGGATTCGATCCCGTCGGATCAACCGCGACGGGGGCCGGCGCCGCGGGGTGGGCCTATGCCCTTGACGCCGTCCTCTTCCTCTTTGTGGTCGCGACCCTCAGCGGTATCGCCGAGCGGCCGGCCATCGGCGAGGCCGTCGGCAAGATGACCCGCGAGAGCCTGCTCGCGGGGCTCGGTTTTGTCCGGCGGACCCCCTTGATCCTGGCGACCGTCACCCTGGACATGGTGGCCGTGCTGGTGGGCGGAGCCGTCGCGTTACTGCCGGTTTTCGCCAGCGACATCCTGGAGGTCGGTGCCTGGGGACTCGGCTGCCTGAGAGCCGCCCAGTCGGCCGGCGCCTTCGCGATGGCCCTGGCCCTGGCCCACCGACCGCCCCTGCGACGCGCCGGCCCGACCTTGCTTTGGGCCGTCGGCGGCTTCGGCCTTGCCACGGTGGTCTTCGGCCTTTCCCGGAACTACGCTCTCTCCCTGGCGATGATGGTGGTGATGGGGGCACTGGACAATATCAGCGTCGTCGTCCGTTCGACCTTGCTTCAGGTCCTCACGCCGGAGTCCATGCGGGGTCGCGTCTCGGCGGTCAACGGCATCTTTATCAGCACGTCGAATGATCTGGGCAGCTTCGAGTCGGGTTTCGCGGCGTGGTTGGTGGGGCCGGTGGTCGCCGTAGTCGCGGGGGGGGTGGGCGCGATCCTGGTCGTTGTCGGTGTCATGGCGATCTGGCCCGAAGTCGGTCGGCTCGGACGCCTCGAACGGGCCGGACGGGTGGTGGAGGAGGAGCTTCCGACATGAGCGACCCCTTGGCCGAACTTCGTGAAGCCCTCCGAAACGAATATGCTGACCGACCCTGGCTGGCCGCCCTGGCAACCAGCGACGCCGACGGCCATCCTCACGTCCGCTCTGTCGTGACGAGGCGAATCGAGGGCAGCACGCTCTGGGTCACCAGCCACGCCCTCAGCGATAAGAATCGCCAGGTCCGCGAGCGGCCCGCGGCGGAACTGGCGTTCTGGCTACCCAACCGTCGCGAGCAGTTCCGCGTCGCCGGCCCGGTGACCTTCCTGCCCGTCGCCGACCTTCCCAACGCCTGGGAAGGGCTGTCCGACTCGGCTCGTGCTCTGTTCGCCTGGCCCGCTCCCGGAGCGGCTCGCGTGGAAGACCCAGCCGCCTTCCCGGAACGTCTTGGCCCTGGTGGCGTTCCGCCCCTGGCCTTCGAAGTGCTGGTCGTGACGCCCAAACTCGTCGAGCGGTTGGACCTCTCTATTCACCCGCATCGTCGGCAACGACGGCGAGCTTCGGCCGACTGGATTGTCGAGGAGTTGAACCCCTGACGATGCGAATGCCGGCCTGAGTCAATTGACCCAGGCCGGCTCGTCGAACAGCAGCCCGTACTTTTTCATCTTCTTGTAGAGCGTCGTGCGGTTGATGTCGAGGATGCGGGCCGTCTCCTGACGGTTCCAGTTTAGGGCCTCAAGCGCTTGCAGGATAATTTGGCGCTCGGGTTCTTCCAAGGCTTCCTTGAGTGGGCGGATCGCGGCGGTCAGGTGAGGTCGGGACGGCGGCGTTCCGGGCCGGGTGACGCGGGCTTCTCGGGGGACGAGCGCCAGGTGGGCCGCCTCGATCCGGTCGTCTCGGCAGAGAACGACTCCCCGCTCCACGGCGTTGCTCAACTCATGGACGTTGCCAGGCCAGTCGTGACGGCGAAGCAACTCCAGGGCCTCGTCGGTGAATCCGACCACCGGCTTACCTTGCTCACGGGCGAACCGAGCCCGGAAATGCTCGGCCAACCGTCCGATGTCCTCGCCCCGCAGACGAAGAGGGGGAAGTTTCAGGGTGACCACGCTGACCCGGTAAAACAAATCCTGGCGGAATGACCCTTGCTCGACGAGCGGCCCCAGGTCCTGGCGGGCTCCCAGGATGAACCGGACCTCGGCCTTGATCGTCTGAGCCGAGCCAACCGGCTCGTACGATCCGTCTTGCAACACTCGCAGGAGCTTGAATTGGAGTCCCGGGGTGAGCGTGCCCAGGTCGTCGAGAAAGAGGGTTCCGCCCCGAGCCTGGGCGATCTTGCCTGGCAGGTCATGCGGCCCTTCGCCGAAGCCCCCCTTGCGGCCGAACAATTCGACCTCCAGCGAAGCTTCCTTGGCGTTGCCACAGGACAGTTCCAGAAACGGGCCAGTGAGGCGACTCTCCCCGTGCAGAGCGCGGGCCAGCATCGACTTACCCGTCCCGCGCTCTCCCAGGATCAGGACCGCCGCGCGGCTCGGGGCGATCGTGGGGACCAGCTCAATCGCCTGGCGAACGCCGGGGTCTTCCCCGACGAACACGGGAGGTTCCGCAGGCGACTCCCGATCGGAAGAGTGGGTGCCGTTCGGGGGGGCCGACACGAGGGCCGGGACCAACTCAACCGGCCGGGAAGCCGGGACCGGCTCGACCGGGAGATGACGACCGTTGGTCGCGGCCGTCGCCTGGCTCGGGGGGGAGGCGGGCGGAGACTCCTGGGCCGGCCCCATGCATTGCGCGACCGTGGCTCGCAACTGAGTCGCGGGCATCGGAAATCGCAGGACGGAGCAGGCCCCTCTTTGCAAGGCCTCGCGGGCCCGTTCCGGGTGGGGGCCGGGAAACAGCAGGACGATTGGCGTCTTGGGGTACTTGCGGCGGGCGTACTCCAAAAATTCCAGGGCGTCGGGGTCCGACGGCTCGATTCCCGCCAGGATTAACTGGAATGGCCCCAACTGCTCCAGGACCCTCACCGCCGCGCGGTCGTGAGTGGCCTCCTCAATCCGGTGCCCGAGGGTCTGCAACATCGAGCCCATCAGGGCCACGATCGAAGGTTCGGGGTGAAGGATCAAAATTCGCGAGTTGCTCATCGAAGACCTCTCTCAATGGTGACCGCCCAAGGGCGGCGCCGGTGAGTCATCCCTGAGAGAAGACTGGGGAGGGGAGAAATCCGAGCGATCTCAGCCAAGATCCGCGGCTTGGCCCGCCTCTCCTGTGTCCCGAAAACTCGGCATGGCCGAGCGGTCACGTTGCCTGGGATATACGCCACGGTGGTGAATTCGTCAAAAGTTGACGAGTTTCCGCCACGAATAAGTCGGCTGGCTAGATTTCGAGGCGCGATCAGGCGCGAGGGTGGGCGTCTCGGTAGGCATCGAGGAGTCGCTCCCGGGTGACGTGGGTGTAAATCTGGGTGGTTGTCAATCGTCGGTGGCCCAGCAATTCCTGAACGCTGCGAAGGTCGGCTCCAGCGTCAAGGAGGTGGGTCGCGAAACTGTGACGGAGGGTGTGGGGGCTGGCCTTGGGGTCCAGCCCGGCGAGGGTCAGATAGGTTTCCAACGACCGTCCCACGCTCCTCGACGTCAGTCGAGTTCCCAGCTTATTCAGGAAGAGGGCCGATTCTTCCGATCGGGCAGGGCGTCGCAGGGAAATCCAGCGACCCAGCCAGGTCACCGCTTCCGGGCCGACCGGAGAAAGTCGCTCCTTGCGCCCCTTGCCCCGGGCCCGAACCAGGCCAGATTCGAGGTCGACATCCGCCACGTTCAAGGCGACGAGTTCGCCGACGCGCAACCCCCCACCGTACAGGGTTTCAAACAGGGCGCGGTCGCGAACTCCGAGAAACTCGGCCGTCGGAATGGATTCCAGCAGGCCAATCACGTGATCGGCGCGCAGGGGACGAGGCAAACGCCGAGGCTGTTTTGGGTTACGCAGCCCGGCCGTCGGGTCGCCCTCGACCAAGCCGAGCCTCCGCTGGTGGCGGAAGAAGGAACGGAGACTAGCCAATCGCCGGGCCACCGTTCCGGGGGCGGCCCCCTGCGTGGTCAGCCACGCCGAATAGCCGCGTAACCGCTTCGGATCGGCCGCCGAGGGGTCGCATCCATCCGTTTTTTCGACATCTGCCAGGTAAGTACAGAAGCGATCCAGATCCTCGCGATAGGAGCGCAAGGTATGCACCGACGCCTGACGCTCGACGCGGAGGTAATCCAAGAAGCCTACGACTGCTGGGTGCGTCAACGAACCCATCCTCCTGAAATCCGCTCACAATCCGGAAGAGTTCCACACAACCGACTCGCCGGAGCACTGAGTCCAATCATTTGCCCCGCGACGTCGCTAGAGCCGAAACCGCAAGGGAAAATCGACGCCCCTCGCATTCTTCACTCAAAAGAAATCCCCTTAACCCTATTCCCTTCACGCCGAGGCTGAGGTATAGTTCATGTGCGCCGTGGAGCAGCGGTTAGCTCGCCAGGCTCATAACCTGGAGGTCGTAGGTTCGATTCCTGCCGGCGCAACTTCTTGATCGACTTAACACCCGGCTTCGGCCGGGTGTTTTTTTTCGTCTTACTGTAGCTCTACGGCAGCACTCGTCGGCTGTGACGCAATTCTCTGGAATTCTTTGTTTGCCCAAGTTATCATGCACGGCCATTTGAGTGATCGAGATTATGGATGATAGGACTGTAACAACCGTAATGCACACCTTACTTTACAACACTGAACGATTCACCGAGCAAACGAGAAGGTGTCCGTTTCCCGAGTTTTGGGGGATTGCGGGGGTTGATCGAGCTTGATAAATTTGCCCTCGGGTTGTCGGGCTTTCCTGGAAACAAAGAGATTCGCGAGATGGGCGAGGGTCAGAGTGGGGAGATTTTGACCCATCGCCTGGTCCTGCCAAGGGATTCGAATCATCACGGCACGCTCTACGCCGGTTCGTTGCTAGCCTTGGCGTTGGAAGCGGGCTACGCAGTGGCGTATCGGGCCGCTGGGCCGTCGGCCAACCTGGTCCTCAAACGGGTCCTGGATCTTCGCTGTTACGACCCCGTGCCGGTTGGCCAGGTCGTGGAGATCCGCGGCCGGGAGGTTTTTCGCGCCCGGGCGCAAATGATCATCGCCCTTTTTGGGACACCCCTGCCGGGAAGAATCATCCCCTGGATGGATGGTTTGATGCAATTTGTCCAGGTCAATGCGGATGGCCGGCCTGAGCCCCTGGGCGTTGAACCGGATGATGGGCCTCGGGAGCTAGCCAAGCCCTGGTCGGACCTACGAGACCGGGCAGCTCGGCTACGGACTGTCCGATCCTAATGGAATGGAATCAGGAGAGCGTGGGCATCCCATCCCCCGTGTCGCGGACCTCGGGCTGACGGATGGGTAACTCCACGACGAATTTCGACCCGCGGCCGACCTGGGAGTTGAGCAGGATCTGGCCACCGTGTTCCCGAACGATCTTTTGGGAGACGGGCAATCCCAGGCCGGTTCCCCGCGTTCCCTTGGTCGACGCGAAGACGCCGAAGATCGAGGCGAGATCTTCCGGGGCGATTCCGACGCCGTTGTCCTCGACCTCCACTCGCAAGATCGCCGCGGCGGAATCCACCCCCGTGGCGACCCGCACCCGGGCCTCGGGCCGCTCCTCGGCCGCGTCGAGGGCGTTGGTCACGATGTTCAAGACGGCGCGATGAATTCCCTCGGAGTCAAGCAGAGTGGGAGGCAGACCGTCCATGGGGCTCCAGTCGAGCGTCACTCCCAATTCCTGGGCGCGAGATTGCGCCAACTCGACAACGTCGGCGACGACCAGGTTGAGGTCCGCCGGCTCCAGTACGGGCTCTCGGTCCTTGGAGAAGGACAGCATGTCCATGACGAGATGATAGATGCGGGTTTGATTCTTCTCGACGATGGCCCAGCCTCGGCGGACAACGGCCTCATCCTTGTTGTTGAGCCCCATGTCAATGAGGTAACTGCCCCCCTTGATCCCCTGGAGAATATTCTTGATGTGGTGCGAAAGGGTGGCGATCGTCTGACCTACGGCGGCGAGACGTTCGGCCTCGACCTTGGCCTGGTAGAAGGCCGTGTTCTCGATCGCCAGGCCTGCCTGGTGACCGATGGCGACCATCAGCATCAGGTGTTCCTGGGTGAAGCGTCCTCGCTTGCGAGGCGGAGAACCGGCCACGCTCAGGGCATTTTGGGTGCGAATGTCGGCATAAAGGACGCCCAGGGTCGCGTGGCGGCCCTGGACTGGGACACAGATCGCCTCGCGGATGCCGAAGTTCAGGATCGATTGCGCCGGCCCGAATCGCTCGTCGGCTGGGGCGTTGGAGGTCACCACCCCCTGGCCCTGACCTAGTACGTGATCAACGATCGTCCTCGAAATCGTCATCCGCTCTTCGGGGTCGGCGTCGCCTCGCCAGCGGACGGCCTTGGGTTGAAGGTCGCCTTCCTCGGTCGTGAGCAGGATGGCTCCGCGATCGGCGCCAATCGACTCGAAGACCAGTTGGAGGATCTGGTCGAGCAGGGCGTCGGTGTCCAGGACGTGGTTGATCGCCTGGGTTGCCTGGTACATGACGGCGAGGTTGGCCAGGCGGACCTTGAGCCAGTCGGCCGCCGAGCCCGGCGCCTCAAGGACCCTCGACCCGTCGGCGGCCGAAATACTGCGCACGATGGCCGAGCGGTCCTCAGGACTTGACCGGGCGAGCACGTCGACCCGGTCGGTCAGGTCGCGTTCCGGGGGCGGACTCCCCTCACTGAAGAGCATGACCGTCTGGCCCAGGCGAATCTGGTCGCCGGATCGCAGGGGGGCCTGGTCGATCGATCGACCGTTCAGATAGGTGCCATTGGCCGAGCCCAGGTCGACGACTCGATAGTTGCGAAGATCCTCCTGGGGGCGGACCTCGGCGTGTCGTCGGGAGACCTCGGTATCGTGGAGGCGGATCGGGTTGGATCCATCACGTCCCAGAGCCATCGGTCGGGCCTTGAGCTCGAACCGCTTTCCCTGGTCGGACCCCTGGATCACGAACAACGAGGCCACGGAATGCACCCTCCCTCCGCCGGACATTCGTGGATGGCGGCGCGTCCGTCCGTCTCCCCGGTTCAAGCTAACGGACCATGACAAAGAGCGTCAACCCGTTGGCGGGCCGCTCGAAACGCCGCCGGGCCGCCACGAAATCGTCGAATCCGGCTGTCCCGGACTGGGTCAGCTAGGTGTTCTGCGGGGTAAACAAGATGATTTCCACACGACGTGGCGGGCTGATCGGCGGAGTGCCCTCACGGGCCCGAGGAACCTGGCTGCCGAAACCGACGGCGGCGACCTTGCGATGACCAAACCAGCCGGAGGCGTCGATGTTGTGGTGTTTGATGAGATAGTTGCGGACCGCGTCGGCCTGTTCCTGGGTCAACACCTGGGCGAGGTCCTCATCTCTAGGTTCGTCGGTGAAGGCGGCGATCACGACCTCGGTCGCCGGCCGTTTCGTGGCGCGGAACCAGCGAGCCACTTCGTCCAGGTGGGTCCGTCCGGCGGCGGTCAACATCGCGCGACCGGGCGCGAACAGATCCGACTCGGCCAGCACGCGGTCCTCACGCTCGGAGCCCGGTTGATAGAGCACCCGGTCACGGTCGTCGAAGCCCCGACGGTTGAAGTAGCGAGAGATCGGCCAGGTCTGCTTGAGAGCCTCCAGGTTCTCGCCGAGGTTGACGACTGTCTGCTCGCCTCGGGTGGAGAGGGCCATGAGCCTGCGATAGGCCTCGTCATCCTTGATCAGCTTTCCCAGAGTCCCTTCCCCCCGGCGAACCGAGGTGACCAGGGCATGCATCTCGTCGAGGCCGTTGGTGGCGGCGTGGGTGGCCTGGTCGATCCGGCCCAGCGAGGTCCGGGCATCCCGCAGGAGGTCGGCCACCTCAACCGTGGGCTCGCCGCGCAGGACGCCGCCGTCGGGAAGCGGCGGGGCGTCGGGACGGCCGGGGGTAATCTCGACGACGCGGGCGCCGACCACTCCTTGCGAGGCGACCTGGGCCGAGGCGTCGGACCGCACGAGGGGCCGAAGGCGAGCGTCGACACGGAGCAGCAGAGTCACGGGCCGACCCGGTTGTGAAGGGGGACGAATCCCCTCGACAACTCCGGCGTCGATCCCCTGAACGCGGACCTTGGCCCCGACCTCGACTCCGCCAATTTCGGCGAACTCGGCCCTTGCCGAAAAGGTCGGCTGCCAGCGCCACTGACGGGCCGAGATCCGGGCGATCCCCAACCCCGCCAGACCCAGGACCGCCAGGACCGCCAGGCCGTTGGCCAAAGCCCGTCCCCGCCCGATCTCGCCTCGCATCGCGGGTTTCTCCCCAGGATGAACCTCGATCCGCCGAGTTCCCAGCATCCCCGATGAACGCTCACACCGTCCAGCCCGAGGCGGCGACAACCGCGTGAATCGCCGGTACCAGAAGCACATCCGCCGCGAACACCGAGAGCATCGAATGGACCACGCCCCGGGTCGCGGCTCGACCGACGGCCTCGGCGGAGCGGTCGGCCCTCAAGCCCGTCCAGCAGCCCACCAGGCCCACAAGCAGGCCGAAGACGGCGGTTTTCAGTGTCGCGGGAATCACGTCGGTCAGCGCCAGAAGGTCAAGTGCCCTCGCACCAAAGGTAGCGGTCGACAGCGAACCGGCCGACAGCTCCGCGGCCAGGCCCGCCCCAAGCGCCGCCGCGTCGATCACCACGGTCAGCAAGGGGACCGCCACCGCGCAAGCGATGACGCGAGGGGCGACCAGGGAGGGAAGGGGGGCCGCCCCCAGGACGTCTCGGGCGTCCAGCTCCTCGGTCAAGGTCATCGTCCCGAGTTCGGCCGCGAGCCCCGCTCCCAGCCGACCGGCGACCAGCAAGGCCGCCAGGATCGGACCGGTTTCGTCGAGCACGAACGCCGCCAGCACGCTCGGCAAGGATGACTCGGCCCCAAACGATTCAAGCAGACGGCGGACCTGGAGCCAGGTCACCAACCCGACGCTCGCCCCAGCCGTCGCGACGATCGGCAGACTCCCCCATGCGACCCGCTCGAACTGCCGCAGAATGGCCAAGGGGCGTCGAACGAGCGCCTCGGGGATCGCCGCGACGACTCGTAACGTGAAGTCGGTGAATCGGCCCAGATCTTCGGCCCACGAAAGCACGTGGTCGTCTCCTTCTACTGGGGGATTCGTCGGCTTCGCTGAGATATTCCCAACGCTTTGGGCCAGCCTCGTCCGCGCTGACCATCGACGTCCGGCTTGTCGAGGCGTGCCTTGCGCGTCAAAGTTGATCCCGCGACCGGGATCGACGATTTTCGTGTCTCCGACTGGGCAAGCCTCCCGTTACTCGGGATGTCGACGGTCGCGGCAACCGTCTCCTCGGGCTTCAACACCTTTCGGCGACCCCTTCTATTTGAAAGGATCGGGCACATGCGTCCGACGACCCTGGACCTTGATCGCCGGCGATTCCTGGCTGCCCTGGGTCTGGCCTGCTGGACCACCCGCGGGGCATTCGCCGAGGAACTTTCCCGCACCCCGGAACTGACCGAGGGGCCATTCTACCCGGATAAGCTCCCCCTCGATCGGGACAATGACCTGATCGTGGTTAGCGATCACACCACCCCCGCCCTCGGGGAGATCACGCACCTGACTGGGCGGCTCCTGGGTCCGAATGGGTCGCCGGTCCGGAACGCCACCATTGAAATCTGGCAGTGTGATGCCAATCAGGTCTACCTTCACTCCGCGGACAGCGGAACCACGACGTTTCCGCAAGACAAGAATTTCCAGGGCTACGGCCAGTTCACCACCGGTTCCGACGGCGGCTATCGGTTCCGGACGATTAAGCCGGTCCCCTACCCGGGCCGTCCGGCGGGGCACATCCACGTCAAGGTTCGGCGAGGCGAACGCGAGCTTCTGACCACCCAGATCTTCGTGGCCGGCGCTCCGGGCAACGCTCAGGACGGCATCTTCCTCGACTCCGGCGACGCCGTGGACCGCGAACTCGTCCAGGCGGACTTCCGCCCCTTGCCAGGGTCGAAGGTCGGGGAACTCGCCGCGAACTTTGAGATCGTCCTGGGCCGGACACCGGACGAAGTGAGCCAGCGACGCGAGGCCTTGCGACGCTGGGGAGTTTGAACACGGCGGAGAAAAAACGGGGCGGACCGTCCGCCCTGGTCGTTTGATCGGGTCGCGACCCCCGGGGGCACCATGAGAGCGACGTTACGGACAATTTTGACCTGTGCCGCGTTGAGCCCCGCGCCCTTGGCGATGGGGCAGGGACCCGACCGTGGCGGACCGATCACCGCCGGGGGCGCTGCCGCCCGGTTGATGCAATTCGACGCCGACAAGGATGGCAAACTGACCCGGGTCGAACTGACCGACGAGCGGCTCGGACGCCTTTTTGACCGCCTTGACGCCGATAAGGATGGGATTGTCAGCAAGACCGAAGCGGCGAGCCTGACCGCCGAGGATTCCGCCCCTCGCCGCGGTCCGGCTGGTCCAGGGGGGCCGGGAGGGCCACCGGGTCGGGGCTTCGGTCGGCCGGGCGAGGTCATGCCGGGCATGCTTCGCCAACATCTGAACGTCACCAGCGACCAGGCCGAGAAGCTCGACGAACTTCAGCGGGACGTCGACGCCCGGATCGCCAAGATTCTGACGAGTGAGCAGGCGAGCGAGCTCAAGCAGATGCAGGAGCGAGGGCCCGGCGGTCCTCCCGGACGCGGCGGGCCCCCGGGCGGCGGCCGTCGCCGAGGCGGTCCCCCGGACGGCGGCCCGCCCGGGGGAGGCCTGCCCGACGATGGCCCGCCTCGTCGAAATGGACCGCCCAACGATTGATTTAAGCACGAACGGCCGGGCCTCCCTCGATCGAGAGGGGCCCGGCCGTGGTCGTGGGAGGGTGACTTTAGATTTCAGGGGGCAGAGGCGCCGGCCGGTACCGGCTTGGGCGCGGCGCCGGGCTTGACCGAGCCCAGCGGACGTTCTCGGCGGAACTCGGGGGTCGCCGGGATCTTCTCGATCAACTCGTTGGGCTGGCCGGCGTGCTTGACCAGCTCGAAGGAGTCGTAGAGCACGCCGATCGCCGTCCGAGCCTTGTAGGTCAATTTGTCGCCGTCAATCTGTATGGTCTGGTAAAGCTGGGTGTCCTCGGCGACTCGCTTCATCCAGTCTTCGTGCTCGAGGTCATACATCTTGGGGCCGCTGACGCTGACGACATAGACCGTGCCGCCGGCATCACGGGCGCTGGTGCCAGTGGCGACGTTCTCCGAGGTCCGCAATCCACTGCGGGCGTAGGTGTGGTCGTGGCCCTGAAGGACCAGGTCGACTCGAAACTTGTCGAAGACCGGCTGCCAGAGTTCGCGGACCATCTTGTTGTCGCGCCCCTTCGCCGAGGAATAAACCGGGTGGTGGAAGGTCACGACGGTCCACTTGTTCGGGTTGTCGCCCAGCACATGGTCCAGCCAGGCAACCTGGTCGTTCAAGCGCTCGTTGGAATTCAGGCTGACGATCCGGGTTCCCTGGAAATCCAGGAAGTAGGCGGTTTCTTCCAACCCCTTGGGGCCGTTCTCGGGCAGGGCGAACTGGGGACGCCAGTGGTCCGAAAGAACCGGGCGGGGCTTGAAGGTTTCGGCCGATAGTGCGGGCGAGGGCTCCTTGCCGGCGGCCCTGGCGTCGGCGATCGCCCTGGCGTGGGCCTCGTCCCATTCCTTCTTCTCGTTGTCTCGCAACGCCCTCGACCGCTCGTACTCGTGATTGCCAGGGGTGGGGATACTGGGAACCATCCCGTTGATCCAACCCCCGGCGGCGAACCACTCGCCCCACTGGGCGTCGCTGGTGCCGTGGTCGATCAGGTCGCCAGCATGAATGATGAATCGGGCCTTCGACGCCTCGGTGTAGGCCCCGCGGATCACCCGTGACCACAGCGACTTGATCTCGTTCTGAGCGTCGCCGAAGTAGATGAAGCTGAACGGCTCGGCCGTGGCGGCGGCCGTGCGGAAGTGGAACCACTCGCTCCAGTTTGCGCCGTCACCGACCCGGTAGGCGTAAAGGGTCCCTGGCTGCAATTCTTGAAAATTCACCGAGTGGAACCGCGCGGGGCCAAGGTCGGTGACCAGTTCCTGGGTTTCGGCCTTTATGTCCCTTGAGGCATCGACGAACCGGGGGGCGGCCGTCGCCGGGGCGATTTGGGCCAGGGGGTGATTGACGCTGGCATCGGTCCGCCAGGTCACCGCCTGGGTCGTCGCCGTATCGCCAGTCCAGGTCAGGAGAATGCGGTCGGGGATGGCCGAGGGGCGATGGGCATCGGCATCGGCGACCTTGACGGGAGGGTGATCATCGTTGCCATTCTCGTCGTGGGCCCGGGCCGGGCCGACCATCGACATGGCCACCATCGCCAACGATGCCAAGATCATGGATCGCCAGTAAGATCTCATCGAAGCGCCTCGTACCAGGGAACGAACGGACAGGAGTCGATGCGGGCAGGGGAGAACAACAGGTCCCCCGCCCTACCCGGCAACGACTCAACGAAGTGAAGAGCCTCGGATCAATAGGAGTCGTTCGATACGACCTCGCCCCCAGCGATCGAGCCCAGCGCCCGATAGGTGAGGCCGTTGACCGAATCCTTGAGGAACCGTACTGAGCCGTCGCCAAAAAGGCTATTCACGCCGCCGGGGTGGTAGCTATCGGCCGTCAGGGCGGCATAGACCGGGCCACCCTGGTTCTCGTCGGTGGTCACCAGGTCATAGGCGTTGGCCCCAAAGCCGGGAACTAGCACCTTCGCATTGGGCGTCAACGCGGTGGTCACGCCACTGTTGAAAACACTCCCGTTGGTCCAGGCGATGTGCCCTTGCGGACCGCTTTTGCTGGTGCTGCACGAAGGCGCGATGGCGGCGATCACCGCGGGCGAGTTCGGCACATCCGGGATGGTGTTGTACCCCAGGCCACCGGTGGAGGTGCAACCGCGGAACTCGTAGTGACCGATCTGCGACTCGGAAAAAATCATCGTGTTGCTCAGTCCGTCGGTGAACTGGGCGAACGTCTTCGAGACATTGGGACTAAACGCCACCCGGTTGATTGGGCCGAGTTCCTCCCAAACGTACCAGTCACCCACGACGTTGCCATAGCTGATGACGCCAGCCGTCCCCGAGTCCGCGTTGATGGACGGGTCTGGACGCGGATCGCTGGGGCAAAGGAATGTGGAAATGGTCGCCTGCTGAATGGTCCAGTTGGGAGGGTCACCCGGTTTGAAGTTGAAGTTGATCGCGTTGAAGATCGACCCCTGTTCCAAAAACGGGGCCGAGCGGGCGACCGCGCTCCAGTTGGACTTGAACTTTGGGGCCGTGCTACCAGTCTCCACGCCCGAAAGGACCGAGGTGGGCGGGAGAGCGCCAACAGCGCTAACATAGTTATGCAACGCCAGCCCGATTTGCTTCAAATTGTTGGTGCATTGGGCACGCCTTGCCGCCTCACGGGCGGACTGCACCGCGGGTAACAGCAACCCAATAAGAACACCGATGATGGCAATCACCACCAGGAGTTCAATCAACGTGAACGCGCGTCGCCGCATGAATCGCTCCGGTCTGGGGGGAAGGAAATACCAATGCGCCTTCCCTGGCGATTCGTCCCCAGATTCTAGGGAGACCAGAGCCACGTTCGGATGATCTTATCGGGGATCTTTCATGAAATTCGGAAGTATTTCACCTTGTGACCTCGTTTGGACCCTCCCGGAAGTCCTAATCGCGTCTGAACTTAAAGAAATCCTTAAGTTTGCGAAATGTTCGTCCACACCTCGACGACTCGTTGACACGCGCGAAACGTCGAGGTGGCGCGTCCAATCTCTATCTGTGTGTTGGGCACAATTCCCCGGTCTTGGCTCATGATTCCAGATCGGTGGAACTCGGTAGTTTGAGGAGCAACCCTAGGAAGTCATCGGTGACTCGCTTGAGGTTGTTGGCCCACTTGAAGATCGCCAAGGATCCGGCCGGGTGCCACTTGCTCACGCCTCGCAAGGGCCGGAGGAAGTTCCGCGGGCCCGTCCCGGTTCCCTCCATCGTGTCGACGTGCACCTCGCGAATCCCATCGCCGTCGTCATCGCGGGCCCATACGCCGACCCCGTGGTTGACCGTTACGTGACCCCGGCCCAATTCGGTCGCCCAGCCATGCGCCCGCTACTCGTCGGTGTTCAGCGTCGCGCCGGGGACCGTCGTGGCCTGTACCAGCCCGTCACGACCGGCCGGGATTACGGCACTCCAATAGGCGTCTGGCAACTATCGTCCACCTTACCGGCATCATGAACCAATCCGGGGCCTTACCGAGTGTTGGGTGGCTCATGCCGTATGCGGCGAGGGTTGCCAATGGAACGGGGTCGGCATGCTCGGGCGATCTTTTCTGGAGAGTTCCTCGATGACGGACGGGCCATTGGTCCCCGGTGTTCGGAAAAAGTAGCCACGACAGATCACCGTCGCGTCGCGATAGGGCTTGTGACGCATCAAGATCTCATGCCCCTGGGCAATCCGGTAGTGCGGAAGCATGGCGAAGAGGTGGTGGGTGACATGAAAGGCCTGGCCGTAGTTGAACACGGCGAAGTCTAAGAGCGGGTGCGTCCGGAAGATCCGAGAATTGGTGAACGGCCCGTCGTCGGGTGCGTTGCAGTGATGGGCGATCTCACGAAGCTGCATCAGAAAGGGATAGGCGGTGAGCAGGGGGACGACCCAGAACAGAAGGAAGACAGGGAAGTTGTGGGTCGCGAAGACCAGGGCCATCGTGGTCAGCCAGAAGGCCGTCCGCATGAGACGTCCCTGCTTGAAGGTGTACAGGGAACGGATCCTCGGTCCCTCATCGGTCACGGCGTTCGCGTTTTTGGCCTGTCCGTACAGGTAACGCAGGAGGGTCGGCGGCCAGAGCAGGGACGCCACGACATAACGTTCCCAAAATCGCCGGGGAGTGGTCGGAAAGGGCTCGGGGACCGGCGAGTTGAGTCGGACGGCGTCGGGGTCGAGGACCGGGTCGTTGACAAACCGATGATGTCCGAGGTGAGACGCCCGAAATCGTTGGGTCATCGCCATCAAGGGGAACATCAGCAGCCAGTCCGACACTAACTCGTTGGCCCACTTGTTCTTGAAGAGAGTAAAATGGCTCGCGTCGTGGGCCAGTCCCGAGAGGCGATGCTGCACCGCCCCGATCGCCAGGATGCCGAGCAGCGCGGCCGGCGCAAATCCCAACGTGGAGATTCGACCCGCCGCCCACGCCTGGTAGGTCCAACCGCAAAAACCCAGCAGCGCGATCAGCATTCCCCATTCGAGGGTCAGATATTTGAAGTTCGTCCGGTTGTCGGCCCTCATCAGAGGGATTAGAGCGCGATGGACCTCGTCCCAGGTTAGATCCTCAAGGCGGGCGGGAGCGTCCATGATTCGGAATCCCTAGGGACGTGGTCCGTTCTCATTCGGCGAAACACGAACAAGGGCATTCCGCCAGGCGAACTCGTCGACCGGCTGAACCCCCTACCTCCCCTAATATATCATCGGCAGGGTGTTCGGCGAACTCGTTTGGAGACCTCGGGGAGTTGCGAATTCGCCGGCGGTTTTCCGTGGCTTCCCATTGACCGTCCTGGGGAAAAACGCTATTTAGCCGGGGCCTTCGCTAGCGCATTCCGACACACGCCCCGCCGCCGCTTGGTCTCCCAGGGATGGGGAGGTTTGCCGGGCCCGGCCAGTCGATCCCCCCGAGGCATGATCGAATGGAATCGATCCAGCTCTTCGTCCCCACGTTCCGCATCGAGGAATGTCTGGCTCAGGTACGCGAGTGCCTGGAAGCCGGCTGGACCGGCATCGGTTTCAAAACCGTGGAATTCGAGGAAGCCTGGCGGGTCTACACCGGCCTTCCCCACGCCCATTTCCTCAATTCGGCGACCTCCGGGTTGCACCTGGCGCTTCATCTGTTCCGCCAACAGGGGGGCTGGGCCGAGGGGGACGAGGTCATCTCGACCCCCTTGACGTTCGTGTCGACCAACCACGCGATCGTTCACGCGGGGCTCCGCCCGGTGATGGCCGACGTGGACGAGACGATGTGCCTCGACCCGGCTTCGATCGCCGCGCGGATCACCGACCGCACCCGCGCCATCCTGTTCGTCGGGATCGGCGGCAACACGGGTCGCCTGACCGAAGTCGCCGAACTGGCCAGGAGACGCGGCCTGAAACTGATCCTCGATGGGGCCCACATGGCCGGCACCCGCTTGAACGGCCGGCACGTCGGGTCCGAGGGGGACGCCGCGGTCTTCAGTTTCCAGGCGGTCAAGAACCTGCCGACGGCCGACGCCGGGATGATCTGCCTCGCCGATCCCGAACTCGACGCCGCCGCCCGTCGCTGGTCCTGGCTGGGAATTAACAAGGACACTTACAGCCGGACCGTCAACCAGGGGACCTACAAGTGGTATTACGACGTCGAGGGGGCGGGGTTCAAGTACCACGGCAACTCGATCATGGCCGGCCTCGGGCTGGTCGGCCTGAAATACCTGGACCGCGACAACGCTTACCGACGTCAGCTCGCCTCCTGGTACACCGAGCTACTCGGGAATGAGCCCGGCCTGGAGATGGTGCGAATCGCCGAGGGTTGTGAGTCGTCTCGGCACCTGTTCCAGATCCTGGTCGACCGCCGGGACGAGGTCATGACGGCGCTGAACGCCTCGGGGATTTTCCCGGGGGTCCACTACCGGGACAACACCGAGTATTCGATCTACGCCGACGCCGACCCATGCCCTCGCGCCCGGTTGGCCAGCGACTGCCTGGTCTCGCTGCCGATGCACCTGAAGTTGAAGCGGTCCGACGTGGAACGCGTTTGCGAGGCGCTGCGGCAGATTTTGGCCCACACGGGGTCTCAAAATCCGAGGCGGCTGCTGACGGGCCACCCGTCCCACCCTTCGGTGATGACGCCTCACCTCGACGGCTCTCGCGTGCGGAGCCTCCACGATGCCCGCTGAGGGCGGCCTGGTCGCCCTCAAACCGCCGGTCGGGCCGCTTGTCGGTGAGCGGCTCCGGCTCCGGCTGCTGGAGGAGCGCGACCTGGAGATGACCCTGGCCTGGCGCAACCAGGACGACATCCGCCGTTGGTTCGTTCATTCCGACCCGCTGGCCCTCGATGCCCACCGCGCCTGGTTCGACCGCTATCAGCAACGCGACGATGACTTCCTGTTCCTCATCGAGGAAATCGATCGTCTACGCAAGCCGATCGGACAGGCGGGGTTGTATCACATCGACCGTGACGCCGGACGTGCCGAGTTCGGCCGGATTCTGATCGGAGAGCCGGACGCCCGGGGGTCTGGGTTCGCCAGAGAAGCCACGGCTCTCCTGCTGTCCCTGGCGCTGGACCATTGGGGTCTAGACGCCGTCGACCTGGAAGTGTTCCACGATAACCTTCCGGCCCTTCAGACATATCGACGGGTCGGATTCGAGGCCACCCATGAGGCCGACGGGTTGATTCGGATGCAGGTGACGGGGCCTCAATTCCACGCCGCCCACTCGTCCGCGTCGTAACCATCCAACCACTCAAACCGCACCGGTCAAGCCGTCCCGGGATCGGGTACGGCTTTCCGGGACGGTCGACCGGAAATCCGACCCTCCGAGGCCGTTGCGATGAACCAGCGAACCCCCGGCATCCTTTTGCAAGCCACGCTGACCGAGATCTTTGCCCCGGTCGCTCGCTACGAGGCGGCCTTGAAGCGGTCCGGCAAGCTCACTCCTCACCCTCCGGTCCCGCTCCGGGCGGTGGATGCGTTCCTGATGCAAGCCTGGGCGGCGATCACCGATCCCTCGCCGACGCTGGTCGACCTGGCGGGCGAGGCCACCGGCGGGCGTTCGACGGTCTTGTGGAACTCCCTGGGGTTTTCGGTGGAGACCCCAGCGACCTCCGAGGGTTGGGGCGCCGTCCTCGGTCGAATCCTTCGCGACGAGGCCCAAGAGTCGGCGCATTCCGCCCAGATGATGACGGCCGGAGATGAGGTCGAGGGCCTTTCGGCTCCGAGTCTGGTTTGCCTGGCGGCGGTTCCCGGCAATCCGACCGAGACGATCGCTCGCCTCAATGACGTCCATGATCGGAATGCCCATGCCGTGATCTTGCTCCTGCCGCTGGGACCAATCGGCGACGACCCTGCCGTCGGTCCCTTACTTGCCTGGTCCGAGGCGCGGGGCCTGCGCCTGAACTCCATGCGTGACCTTTCGCCGTCGCTTGAATCCTCGCGGGTGGCGGTGATGGCCCCGGCGGCCGACCCAACGCACCTCCGCAAACTGGAGCGGTTGCGCCTCCTGTTTGCCAGCAACCTCGACATGCTGGCGCTGGCTGCGCGTAACTTTGAGCTGGCCTACGAGAACGGCATCCTCAACGAGAGGATTCAAGAGCTACGGTCCCACCTCGTGGACGCGCAGACTCGCGCCGAGGTGTGGGAGAAAAATCACCGCGACCTCGACGCGGAATTTTTCCGGCTCCGGGAGTGGGGCCAGGCCACCCATACCGCCTGCGAGGAGGTCTACGGTCGGCTCTACCAGGTCGGCATCGTCTCCCGAGAATGGGAAGCTCGCCACGATAGCCTGGTCGAGACGGTGGAGGAGTTGCGGGGCCATCTCTCAAGGACCGAAGACCGAGTGACTGAGACAGCTCAGGCTTTTCGGCGGGAAGAGGCGCTTCGACAGTCCACCGAAGCTCAAATCGTGCAATTGACCAGCGGTCGAGGTTGGGCCGTCCTGCGACGGCTCTCCCGCCTCAAGGCCCGGCTGGCCTCCTCCTTGAAGCCGCGACGGCCCGCCCTCCCAGTCGCAACCACCACGAGCCATCCAACGCCTTCGCACCACCATATTCCCGACCAAACCCGCAACCCGAGGAAAGCTCGGGAGACCGTGGGCGGTCGCTAAACGCAACCGACAGGGTTCGTCGAGACGGAGGCTCGGGCTTCCGACCTTGAGCGGCCTGGCCACTCTCACCAAGACCCGATTTTCCCCTCCCCGTTGGAGCGACCCATGCCCCTCCCGCAACGCGCGTCGAACCGACCAATCCTCGGCCGCGAAGGCGAAGGCTCGGCCCTGGTGGTGATTCCCGAGTCGGTGAATGCGTTCAACAACATCGCCGGCCGCAGGTTGGCCGAGGCTCTGGAGGGGCTGGGTTGGAACGCCCAGGTTGTCTCGTTACGGGACTACGAGACCGGCGGGGCCGATGTTGTCTTCCTGGTCAGCCTTCACGAATTGATCGTCAGTTGCGGCGACGATCTCCTTGCCTCCGAAAAGCTCGAACGACTCAAGAGGTCTTGCGGGCTCACCGTCATGTGGCTTTTGGAGCCGACCCGGACACATTGGTTCGACATCTCCTACGAGCGCTTCACCGAATATGGCGTGGACCTGCTGATGGATAACGCCATCCACGACCAGTCGGCAACGCTGGAGGACGACCAGCGGTCCGTCTACCGCTACCTCTTCTACGGGCTGACTGAATCCGAGAAACGGCGGGTTCGCGAAGGCCGCTTCGAGGACGATCGTCGCACCATCCCCTGGGCCTATATTGGCCTCAAGACCCGTCTGCGCAGCCTGTTGGGTCAATACCTGGTGGATGAGGTCGACCCGGCCGGGTTTCTCTACCTGACCGACCACCTGCCCTACACCGAGGACGGGCCAGGTTTGAAGGACGAGCGGTTTCAGGACGTCTTGAGCCGCACCCGCTACCAGATCTGGCGGTCGCAGGGCTCCTACTTCTACATGGAAGGGGAACGCTATCGGCGGTCGGTCCTGGCGGGCTGCGTGCCGCTCAAGGTTCTGGTCGAGGACGCGCCCGAGGGGGAGAATCTCCCCTTCGCCAACCTTCTGGTTTCCCAGAAGGACCTCGTCTCGGCCATGAATCCGGACACATTCAAAGCGACACGCGATGCCTTCGTGGCGGAATACCTGAGTCTTCCGTCACTGGAAGACGAATTGCGACGCACCCTGCAAGACCTGGGAATGCCCGTCTCCAACGCTTCGGTCGCTCGGGAGGTGCTCGCATGAACGCGCCGGAAGTTACGATCATCATCCCCAACTGGAACCATGAGCTGGTCCTGCCTCGGGCCATCCAATCGGCCACAAGAGCGGTGGCGGCCCTCAGGGCCGAAGGGATCGACGGCCGGGTCCTGGTCGTGGATGACGCCTCTCGGGACGGCTCGCGCGCGTTGCTTCGCCAGCTGGAATCGCACTATTACGACGACGGCCTGCGCGTTCTGGCCCTGCGAGAGAATGTCGGACCTGGCGCTGCCCGGGACCGCGCCGTGGCCGAGGCAGGCACCCCCTACGTCGTGTTCCTCGACGCCGACAATGAACTGGCACACGAGAATCTCCCCCTGTTTCTCCGGGCGATGCGCGAAACCGGCGCGGCCGTCATTTTCGGCAACGTGCTGAGTTACGAGTTTCTCGGAGTGGAGTGGTTCAACCACGAAAGCTTTCTCAGCCGTGTATACCGGATGAACCACATCGACATGCTCTCCCTCTGCGACGCTCAGCAGATTCAGGACTCCGAAGCGTTCTGGAAAGTCCGCGGGATTGTCTGCGAGGACTGGGAATTCTTCCTGCACCTTGCCGCCAATGGTCGCCGGCTGGTCCACGTCCCCGTTCTCTTCGGGCGATACTACCGTTATGGGATGTCGCGCCTGCAGTTCGACCTGCAAGACGATGAGAAGATTATCTACCGTCTTTACAACCAGTTCCCCAACGTCCGGCGGCAAGCCCCCTTGAATACGCTTCACCTGCGGTATCACCCTGAACTGGGCTACCTTTGAGCACCCCGCGTCCCCTCGCCGACGAGGCCCCGCGGGTTTCTCCGGCGATGAAGCAATCGGCCGAGCCTCTCTGGGCAAGGCTGGTGGCCGAGGTGGCGAGGGTCGCCGCGACTCAGCATTGGGGCCAGGCCCTGATGGCCATTGGCTGGGTGCATCTGGCGATCTTCGCGGCATGCCAAGCGCTATATCGTCCGGAGATCCTCACCGACCTCCGACACCCGGGCCTCTGGGCGCTGGAATTTGCCGCGGCCGTCGGGGTCATGCGGCTGGCCGCCGGCCCATCCTGGTGGCGAGCCACGCCTTTGGCCGGCGTGATCGCGCGAGTCTGGCTGACGTTCGCGATCCTGGCGTTCAACTCCGCGACGCTCAACACGCTGACCGGCTGGAACCTGGATTGGTTCAAGCTATCCTGGTGCGGCCTGTCGTCCTTTGGCTTCGCCACGATGGCCTGGTTACTCGGCCCTCGCTGGCTCATCCCGGCGGTGGGGATGTACCTCACCGGTCTGTTGATGGTTCGCTGGCCCGCCTGGCATTACGCGATTTACGGAATCTCGTGGTGGGCGACGCTCCAGGCTATCGGCTGGATCCTGGAGCGCCGTCGTCGAAAAGGGTGAGCCTTTCCACTCCCCATCAGGCCGCCGAAACGGGAGCGGAACCGGCGACCGGTGTTCCCTCATCGAAGGAGCCGTGGAATCCTTCGGCCGACCCCGGAGCTTCCCAGGACGGCAGGTCGCAAAGGCCGCCACCGCCGTAGATGTGATGCCAAAGTTGGGTGGAGACCACGCACGCAAGGATCAGGTCGAGAGCCGCCTTGCGAGGGGATAGCCATGTCATCCGAGTGTGCTCGGCGCGTTCGCGAGCCACCGCTTCGGCATCAAAGAAGCCCGAGGCCCGCAACGACTCGGGACTCATGAGTTGGTCGACCCAGCCCGGACGGTGAGGTCCGAGAAACGCTTCGCCCCGAGACGCCCGAAACATCGTCTTGCGACGGTTGGCGATCGCCTTGGGCAAGGTGCGCGCGGCGACCTGGCGGAGAATCCACTTGTCGGTCATCCCCCGAAGCTTGTACTCCGGGGCAATCTGGGAGCAAAACTGGATGACATCCTCGTCCAGCAAGGGGTAGCGAGCCTCAACCGACGAGTTCATCGCTACCCGATCCCCCTTGGAGTACAGGAGGAGGCCGGCGAGCATGACCTTGTAACCCACATACAGCGACTGATTCAGCGGTGCCCAGCGGTTGAACCGCTCGTTGGTGATGTCCAGATCGTCGTAGGCGCTATGACCACCCAGGCGGTCCCACATGCCGGCCGAATAGACCAGCGACCGACCCCGCCCCAGGACATCGTAAAGGTCCTGCTGAGCGGTTCGCGTGTCGCGGATTGGCGTCCTTGATGCGCTGCTGGCCGGGTCGCCGCCGATCACCCCCAACATCACCCTGCGGAGCATTTTCGGCACACCCAGGCCGAATCGCTGGGCAATGGTGTCGCGGATCCGCTGCATCTTGAACCAAGGGTAGCCGGCCAGGGCCTCGTCGGCCCCCTCGCCGGTCAAAACAACTTTGTATCCTTGACCATGCACGGCCCCGGCCAGCCTCATCAGGCAGGCGCAGGCAGTGTCCATCACGGGAACCTCGGCCGCCCGGATCAGTTCCGGAAAGGCGTTGGCGATGTCGGCCTGATTCATCGTCACCGTCGTCAACGGTGAGCCCAGGGCGTTGGCCGATTCGGTGGAGTGGGCGCGTTCATCCGGCCCCGCCCGATCCAGCCCGATCGTGAAGGAGGGCACCGCCTGGCCCCGCTGACGAGAGCTGAGCCCCAGCACCACCGTCGAGTCGAGCCCGCCGCTGATGTAGCTGACGACGGGGACATCTCCCCTCAAGCGACGCTCAACGGCCGTTCGCAACCGCTCTTCCAGTTCGTCGATCAAAGGGGTCGGGTCATCTCGCCGCAACTCGTCGCCAGCGTCGGGAAAGTCCAGGTCCCAGTACTGCTTCAACTCGACCCGGCCGTCGCGGACCTTCAAGTAATGCCCGGGGGGGATCGACTTGACCCCCTCGAACATCGTCCGAGTGGTCCCGGCGCAGAAGAAATTAAAGAAGTGGTCCACGCCGCGGGGGTCAGCCGTCGGTTCCACCAGGCCCGAGGCCAGCAGCGACTTCACCTCCGAGCCCCAAAGCAGCCACCCGTCGGCCTTGGCATAGAACAGCGGGCAAATCCCCACCCGGTCGCGGCCCAGGTAGAGAGTGCGGGTGTTCCGGTCCCACAGCGAGACGGCGAACTGGCCTCGGGCCTTCTCGAACATCCGCTCGCCGTGATCCTCGTATAGATGGACCCACGCCTCGGTATCGCAACGGGTGGCCAGCCGGTGTCCCCGGGCCAGGAGGTCGCGACGCAACTCCGGGTATTCGAACAATTCGCCGTTAAAGGCGACCCAGATGGACCCATCCTCGTTGCTGATCGGCTGGCGACCCCCCGCCAGGTCAACAATCGACAACCGTCGAGCCCCCAGCGCCACTCCAGGTTCCCGATGCGCCTGCTCGTCGTCCGGGCCCCGGTGAGCAATCGCTCCGGTCATCGCCCGCAACCGGTCGCCGGGAAAGAGCCGAGAACCGTTCCGATCCAACGCGCCGGCGATCCCACACATGCGAATGACCTCGATAAGATCGGCGGTCTAGTCCCTTTAGGGAGATTATAACCGACGTTCTCGGAGGGTGCGGCGACGAGGGTGGTGGGTTGGGCCGGCCTGACCACTGCGTCAGATGATCGGTAGGCTCTCATCGTGAACCGAGGCGGCATGGGCGCGGGCGAGGTCTCCAAAGAGGAAGGCGCAGGCGATGCCGGTGGTGATGCCGCCGATGTGGGCCAGGTAGGCGACCCCTCCAACCCGCCCGATCCGGTCGAACGCAGCGACCCCGGCGAGAATCTGAAGACCCAGCCACCCACCGATGACGTAGAGCGCGGGCATCTCGGTGATGATTCGGAACAGTAAGACTCGCACGCGGTTATGGGGGAACCAGACGACGTAAAGTCCCATGATTCCAGCGATGGCCCCGGAAGCTCCCAGGGTTGGAATGTGCGAGTCGGGGTTCGCCGCGATCTGGGCAACCGTCCCCATCACCCCGCAACAGAGGTAGACCAGCAGGTATCGGACTGTCCCCAACACTTCCTCGACGTTGTCGCCAAAGATCCAGAGGAACAGCATATTACCGGCTAAATGCAGGGGGCTTGCGTGGAGAAACAACGAGGTGAGCAAGGTCAACCAGATCGGGGAAGGTCCCGGGGCGTGCGGGATGACGTGTCGAGTCCCGGGCCGACCGTCGGCCGCCGGCTCGTCGACTTCCACCGGGATGTCCAGGTCTTCCCCATGGGTGATCTCGTGGGGAGTGGCGGCATAGGCGACCTTAAAGTCCTCGCCCCTCTCGACTTCCAGGAAATATCCGGCGACGTTCATCGCGATCAGGACATAGGTGGCGATGGGCAGGATGCGGGTCCGCTCCATGTCCCCCAACGGCATGACCATCTGCGAACTCCGGAAAAGGGGCGGGGCGTGTCCGTCAGGAACCCGCGAGCGGCTGGGGGATCGTCAGACCCAACACCGACGCCCTACGCACCAGGACCGCGAACGCTCTCGGATCGGGCGCGAGTCCCCGGTCGAGGATATCCTGGCGACGGGCTTCCCAGGACTCAGGGTCCAGCGGACCAAGATCCGGGGCGGCCTTCGCCAGGGCCATGGCAACTCGACCGTGAACGGCGTTGAGCGACTCCAACGCGCGGATGGCCATCGCGACGACCAGCCAACCCTCGTCGGGGATCAAGATGGACCAGGGGGCCACACTCGGCGGCAGAGGTTGCCTCGCATCCCGGAGCGACGGGTCGATCACCAACGGCAACCCGGTGGAGGAGGGGAGGGCCAGCGCCCAACTCGACCCCGGCCCCAATACCGCAGCGGCCTCCGGGCCGAGCCTCGCCACTTCGGCCGCCACCGACGCTGGCGGGCCGGCCGACCCGAGCCCCTCGACCCTCACCAACCCAATCCCGACATCCCGGGCCTTTTCCACGGCTAACCCGGCGGCGCGGGTCAAGATCAGCGAAGGCAGCCCGCGACGCCCGTCCAGAACCAACGTCCCAGCCCTCTCCGCCGCGATCACACCCTCGGCGGACGGGTCGACTTCCCCGGTTTCCATCCGTTCGAGCCAATCCGGCAGCGTGGAAATTCCGTGAGACGCGGCCCCCGCCGTGTCGAACCAAAGCAGCTGAGAGGCGAACGCCGTGGCCCGGAGCGGGCTGAGGCCGACGGAGACCCCCAACGACGCGGCAAGGCGGCGAAGATCGTCGAGCCGGTAATGGGCGGGCTGACTCACTCGGAAAACCGCTCGAAGGCCGAGGGCCGCGGCGAAGGGCCGGGCAGCCCGGACGCGACAGAATAGCAACCCTCGCCACTCGACTCTACCCTCACCCGAGCGCGGTTCAGGCCCCGAGGATTGGCCCCCGCCGAGATTCGGCAGGATGGGCCTCCCACTCCCGCCGAACCCTGGACAGCCCAAACGCGCACAACTCGAACTGGTCGCTGAGTCGACGGAGCACCGACGCATGGTCGCCGGCCAGGGTGCTGGCCAGGTAATAGGACCGCTTCCCCTGCTCGCAAAAGTTGATCTGCCGATCGGCGGAGTCCGGCCGCCGCAGGCGGTTGAGCGCTTCGGGGTAGACCCCGGTCCAGAACAGGGTGTAATCGCCGACGTGACGGTGGCACTCCAGGCGACGGTCGGCCTCGCCCGCGGATTCCGCCTCGGCGACCATCGCGGCCACCCCTTCGATGCGTCGGCCCTGGTGATCCCGAATTCCGGCCGACGGCGGACTCGGGGACGAAGCGGGTCAGAAGGTCCGAAACGTAGCCGACTAGGGACGGGTCTCCGATCCCCAGTTCGGTCAAGAAGGTGTGTTCGGTCAACCCCCGAAAGAGTCGTTGCAGGGGGTGGGACTCGGGAAGCTCGCGCGTCATGCGGGATGCTCCTCTATCCAAAGGCGGCGAAAAGGCCGCGAGGTTTGGGCGATCCATGCCGGACTCTCAGGCCGGCGACGGCTTGTAGCAACTTCTACGCCGTAGCCTCGATTTCCGCAAGCGGAGGTCGTCGGCCCTTGATCGAGACGGTCCAACCTGGCAACATGAGACGTTGAGAAAATTGGAAATGAGCCGGCCCGCTATTTACCATCCTACTTGAGGATGGGTTGCCGGGGGCGGGGGGAGGAACATCGGTTGCGCATCACGTTCCACGGGGCGGCCCGCCAGGTCACCGGGACCGCCCACCTCCTGGAGATCGGCCGTCACCGGATCTTGTTGGACTGCGGGCTTTTCGACTCCGATCGCGTGAGCCCCGATAGCCCCAACCGCCGCTTCACGTTCGACCCGCGAGAGCTCGACGCGGTCATCGTCTCGCACGCCCCACAACGACCACATCGGCCGGCTGCCTTGCCTGGTCCGAGCTGGCTACAACGGACCGATGTATGTCACGCCCGCCACTGGCGACATCGCCAACATCATGCTCCGCGACAGTGCCCGAATTCAGCGCGAGGATGCTCGTCAGGCGAGCCTTCAGGACTCCAAATCCGACCCGGTCGAGCCTCTGTTTGAGCTTTCGGATGTGGAATGGGTCATCGAGCGATTCCGGCCGATTCCCTACTCCTCGCCGACGGAGATCCTCGACGGCATCACCCTGACCTACCACGATGCGGGGCATATCCTCGGCTCGGCGATCATCCAACTCGACTATCAGGAGGACGGCCGCAACCGCCGGTTCGTCTTTACTGGCGACCTCGGACGCCGGGGAGCTGGCCTCTTGCCCGATCCCACGCCGATCCGCGACATTGACATCCTGGTGACCGAAAGTACCTACGGTGCCAAGGAGTTAGAGCCCAACGACGTGTTGATGAAGCAACTTCACGCGATCGTCGCGCGGGCGATCCGACTTCAGAGTCGGATTGTGATCCCGGCGTTCAGTCTGGGCCGGACGCAGCGGATGGTTTACTGCTTTCAGGAGTTGTTCGCGGCCGGGCGAGTGCGACCGATCCCCGTCCACGTCGACAGTCCCCTGTCTCGTCCGTCTGACCGACGTCCACCGAGAGTATCCCGAAGCGTTCGCCGAAGGGGCCCGCCGCCTGATGGATGGCGACGTGACGTATTTTTCTTCCAAGGACGTCCATTTCTGCGCCACCTGGGACGACTCTCGGAGGTTGAACCACCTTCCGGGCCCCCTGGTCATCATCGCCTCCTCGGGGGATGTGCGACGCGGGCCGGATTCGCCATCACTTGCACCATACCGTGGAAGATCCCGACAACGCGATCGTGATCGTCAGCTATCAGGCGGAAAAGTCCCTGGGCCGTCAGATCAGCGAGGGAGCTGAGCGGATTCAGATGCTCGACAGGTGGCACGATCTGAACGCCGCGGTTTACGTGCTCGACGGCTTCTCCGGACATGCCGACCGCAACGACTTTGCCTGGTGGTTCGAGCAAAGCCAGGGCAAAATCGGCAAGGCCTTTTTGGTTCACGGTGAGATGGCCAGCATGGAAGCCCTGACCCCCTTGCTACAGCCCTACGTGGAAACGCCGGTCGAAATCCCCGAACTGCTGTCCAGCTACGAGGTTTGAGTCAGGCGGCAAGCTCAGGAGCGAGGCTCCAGGCCTTTCGCCAGGTCCGCGACGAACTCGCCGATATCCGAGACGACCTGATCTCGGGGGCGGGCCGCGGCATCAGCCAGTCGGCGGACCAGGGCGCTCCCGACAATCAGGCCGTCAGCATGTGGGGCCAGGGACCGGATGTGTTCGGTCGAGGTGATTCCGAACCCGATGCAGATGGGCAAGGACGTTTCGGCTCTCAGGCGGGCGACGGCCTCGGCCAGACCGGTTGGAAGGGTGGTTCGCTCGCCGGTCAAACCCGCCACCGAGACATAGTAGAGGAACCCGGTCGAAGTTCGCGCGATGGCCAGGGCTCGCTGCCAGGGCGTGGTGGGCGTGACGAGTTGGATCAGTTTCAAGCTCTTCGCCTCGGCGCGACGAAGCAGGTCGCCCGCTTCCTCGACGGGCAGGTCGGGCACAATCAGGCCGTCAACACCGGCGTCTGCGGCATCGGCCAGGTAGCGGTCGACACCAGACGGTGAACGATCGCGTAGGAGACCATCGTCACGAGAGGAGCGTTGACGGGGAGCGTCGCCCGACCGCAACTCCTTGAGCATCGAGAAGATGGCATCGAGGCGGATCTTGGTGTCCAGTGCGCGGGTATAGCTCGCGGTGATGACCGGACCGTCGGCGACCGGGTCGGAATAGGGATACCGACCTCGACCATGTGGGCGCCACGGGACAGGACTTCGCCGATCAGGGCGGCGGTGGTCGCCAGGTCGGGATCGCCGGCCGTCACAAACGGCATCAGAGCGCGACGGTTCTCGGACTTCAGGCGGGCGAACAGGGCATCAATGCGGTTCATGAGCGTTCCGAACGGCCTGGCGAGGAAGGCGGAACCATCCCCGCGTCGGGGGTCATCCCTTTGAGGGGGACGAGTCACATCTCCGCGCCACGGAGGCGGGCGATCTCGTAGGCGTCCTTGTCCCTCGACCCGAGAGGCAAACCACGATGGCCGCGTCGGGGCCGAGACGGGGGCTTCCTTGAGTGCCTGGGCAATCGCGTGGCTGGATTCCAGGGCCGGAAGAATTCCTTCAAGGCGGGCGGTGAGGCCGTAAGCGTCCAGAGCCTCGGCGTCGGTGATCGCCTCGTAGCGGACCCGTCCCAGGTCTTTCCAGTAGCTGTGTTCGGGACCAACTCCGGGTAGTCGAGACCGGCGGAGATCGAGTGGACGTCGCGAGTCTGACCGTCATCGTCCTGGAGGACGTAACTGAGACTTCCGTGCAAGACTCCCGGGCGGCCCTGGGTCAGGCTGGAGGCGTGGTGACCCGGCTCGGGACTGCGGCCGCCGGCCTCGGCTCCGATGAGTTGGACCTGGGAGTCGTTCAAGAATGGGTAAAACATCCCCGCCGCGTTGGAACCACCCCCACGCAGGCGATCACCGCTTCGGGCAATCGGCCGATTCTTGACAGGGATTGCTCGCGGGCTTCGCGCCCGATGATGGCCTGGAAGTCCCTCACGATCATCGGAAACGGGTGCGGACCGACCACGCTGCCGATGGTGTAGTGCGTTTCCCGAGACGAGCCCATCCAGTCACGCATCGCCTCGTTGGTGGCGTCTCGCAGCGTCCGTGAGCCGGTGGTGACGGGAACGACCGTCGCGCCTAACGTCCTCATGTTGAAGACGTTGAGTTTTTGGCGGCGGATATCTTCCTCGCCCATGTAAACGGTACAAGGCAATGCCGAAAAGGGCGCACGCGGTGGCGGTGGCAACCCCGTGCTGACCGGCGCCGGTTTCGGCGATCACTCGATGCTTCCCCATCCTTCGAGCCAGCATGACCTGGCCGATGGCGTTATTGATCTTGTGAGCGCCGGTATGGTTGAGGTCTTCCCGTTTCAAGTAAATCGAGGCCCCGCCGACCTCGTCGGTCATGCGTTGGGCGAGTGTCAACGGCGAGGGACGACCCACGTAATGCGACAGGTACGAGTCCAGTTCCTCTCCAAAGGTTGGGTCGGCCCGTGCTTCGTCGTAGGCAGCGGTCAGGCTGTTGAGGGCATCCATCAGGGTTTCGGGACGAAGCGTCCACCGAAGGCCCCGTAACGTCCCAAAGCATCGGGAAGGGTCGCAGGTGATGCGATCGGGTCCGCGGTGTCGGTCGTGGCGGGCATGCGCGGGGCAATCCTCGTCGGCTCGGGATGGGCGAAGAGCCATTCTCCCGGGTGGACGCAACGCGGGTCAAGGGTTGCCCCGTGGCCGTTCGCTCTCAAAATCAGGGGGAATGCAAGGTCGGGCCGACTGGGTGCAGTCCGTTGGTCGAGGACTCGCTCTCGGAAACGTAGAAGTCGAAGAACTCCTGACCCGCCACATAATCAGCCAGGCCCGGCGCACACTCCTCAACTGGTCGAGGAACTGGGCATACTGCTCGATCAACTTTCGACGTCGCTCGGGGGGCAGTTGCAAGATGTCGTTGTAATGACGCTCGCCAGACTCGCGGTCGTAGGTGCTCCAAAGCCGCTTGATGCGAAGTCCTGTCTCCTCATCCTCGAACATCAGCAGCCGGGGCGAACTGGCGGGCTTTCATTTTCTTGGCGTAGGCGACCAGGTCTCCAACAGACTCATACCCGCCCTGCTGCTCGATCCATTCCACAATCCGTCCGGTACTGATCCGAGGTCCTTCTTCCTCACAGAGCTCCTTCAAGCTCGCGACAATTTCAGCGGGCCCCATGAGTGAACTCCCTCGGAAGCGACGGATTTGACCCTAACTTAGTCTCCTCAACTTATCTCCCAACGCTCGCCTTGTCGATGGACTGGCGTACAAGATTTGGGACAAATGGTCAGTCTTTTCGGCGCGATCCGCACAATCGTCGCAATTTCCTGGTTTGTGCCCCTTCATCCGCGTCTCCGCGCGTGGTTTCATCCTGAGGAGGGTTGTTCCCAGGCGTGGACTTCGCTCGACTCGGTTCCGACGTTCACACCGAATCCGTGACTGCATCCCCATTCGAAAATCCTGCCCACGGAGGTTCATCCATGTCGCGAGCCTTGACCCTGATCGCCCTGTTTCTCCTGGCGAACGGGACCCCGACGCTTTCTTCCGCCGTCGAGGGACCGGGTAACTCCGAGGCGGGGTTCGTGACCCTCTTCGACGGGACCGACCTCAGTCACTGGAAAATTCCCGAGGGGGACAATGGCCACTGGAAGGTCGTTGGAGGGGTGATCGACTACGACGCCCGGAGTGAAGCGCCTGGCAACAAAAATCTTGTGAGCAAGGAACAGTACGGCGATTTTGTCCTCAAGCTCGACTGGCGACTCAAGGAGGCCTCGGGGATCAATCCCAGCATTCCGTATATCCTGCCCGACGGCACTCATGCCCGGGCGAGCGACGGAAAGGAATTGAAGCTGGCGCTTCCGGATAGCGACTCGGGGATCTATTTGCGAGACCCTAACGGCAAAAGTCAGGTCAACATCTGGCTTTGGCCGATCGGCTCGGGCGAGGTTATGGCTACCGTATGGACGCGAAGCAGCCCGGGACCGTCCGCTCGGCCGTGACCCCCCGCACCCAGGCCGATCATCCGCTCGGGGAGTGGAACTCGTTCGAGATCACCCTCAAGGGGGACAGGCTCAAGGTGATCCTTAATGACAAGGTGGTCATCCCCGACGCCCAACTCCCGGGCATCCCTGAGCGCGGCGCGATTGAACTGCAGCACCACGGCGGGTTTACCGACGGTCACTACCTCCCCTCGTCGAGTCTGGTTCAGTTCCGTGACATCCGGATCAAACCCCTGCCCTGATTCGGCAGAGCCATCGGCGGGATAGGACCGCTGCCCATTCCCGTTTGCCTGACCGCCGCCTACACCTAGTATGAGAACGGCGACGATGGGCAAGAGGACCGGGACATGCGTGGCGGTTCGTGGTGTGCGCTGGGGATGCTGATCGCCAGCCTTGTGGGAGCCGAGGTCCGGGCCGCCGCTCCGGATGACCCGGCTGTGGAACGGGGTCGGGTCGCCTTGACCATGGGGAGTTACCTGGCCCCGGCCTGGAGCCTCGACGCCTACAAGAAGGCCGGCGCGACCTGGGGTGGCGGGGCTCCCGATCCCGACCGCGACCCGGAGCGCTATGCCCAGGCGTTCCGTCTCCGGTACGGCCTGCACCCCGCCCCCTATCCCAACGACGGTTTACCGATGGGATTGCGTCGGGCTCAATCCAGGGATGGCAAGACGTTCGGGCTGTCCATCGACTGCATGGTCTGCCACGGAGGATCCATCGGTGGGCAGAGTTACGTCGGTCTCGGAAATTCGACCCTGGACCTCAAGAGCTTGTTCGAGGACCTGACCCACGCGGACGGTAAATTCTCGCCGCCCTCGCTGTTTACTCTGACCTCCTCCCGAGGGACAGTGAACGCGGGTCAGGTGGCGGTGGTCCTGCTCAGTTTACGGAACGCCGACCTCTCCAAACGCCTGTTTCCGCTGGCACTTGGTGCGAATTACCCGGAGATGGCCACCCCCGCCTGGTGGCACATCGGCCGCAAGGAGGCCATCTACTGCGACGGCAGC
>CBDAVP010000029.1:0-11766 GCA_965201075.1 Isosphaeraceae bacterium
GCCCACGCCCTAACCGGCCCCGTCCACGCCTCATCCGGAGGCTCTGTCATCCTTCTCACGCCCAGGCATTCGTCGTCACCATCACACCCCTCATCACCCGCCCGAAACCCGCAAGCCTGACCGTCCCCAACGAAACTCGGCCCCTGTGGCGAGGCGGCTTTCCCCTGATCGAGAGGCTGTCTTCCTGATCGTCGAAATCCCCCGGGCCTTCCAGCTCGGTCCGCCGCAACAGGGTGAGGGTCGGGGTCTCGTCGCCATTGTCCGCGGTCCTCACGCCAAAGGAGATCAAGCATTGTCCCGCGATCCCGCTACACTCCGCCGGTATCGACTCGCCGCGTGGCTGTCGGCCCTGGTCCTGTTGGCGCCGGGGTGCTCCCAGGATCCCAAGCCCGATCCTTCCACCGCTCCCGCGGAGGTTTTCTCCCCGGCCGAACTGGAGGCGATGCGCAAGTCGGTCAAGACCCTCGAGGAGTATCATCAGTTGGTCAAGGTCAAGCATGCCGAACGCTTGAGGGCCTCCGTCAGCAAGGAGAAGCCCCAGGCGCAGAGACCGCCGAAATGATCCGGCCGGCCACTCGCCGGCCCCACGTCAAACCCTTGCCATTCTCTCCCGACTGGCGTCATCCCCGATCTTCCCTTAGCGAAAGTCGAGCGAGCAACCAAGGAGAGACTTCCCATGCCTTCCCGCCATCGCGTTCCGGGTCACCGCCAAACCGGCTTCACCCTGATCGAACTATTGGTTGTCATCGCGATCATCGGAGTCCTGATCGGCCTGCTCCTGCCCGCCGTCCAGGCGGCCCGCGAGGCGGCCCGACGCGCCCAGTGCGTCAACAATCTCAAGCAATTGGGCCTGGGCGCCATGAATTATGAAAGCGCCTACACCGTCTATCCGGCCAACGACCTCGTTCCATTCCAATCCAACATGGGCCTGTTTGTCCGAATGCTCCCCTACATCGAGCAAATGGCCGTCTACAACTCCTACAATGCGTCCCTCGGGAACAGCGACAACAGCAACCTCACGGTGGCCGGCGTGACCATCAGCTCCTTGCAATGCCCCAGCGACGGGAACATCAGCAACTCGGTGGATCTCACGGGCCCAGACCCTTTAGGCTACACCCCCAACCTAGGCGGCGAATTTGGCTTCAATAGCATGCCCCCGGGGGCATGGAAAATGGCACAGGCGAGCTACCACCCCATCAGCGGCCCAATCGCACAGAACGCCTCGGGCGCGATGGGCATCATTTACAACGGCAGTTCCACCAAGATTGCCGATGTCACCGACGGCACCAGCAACACGATGCTCTTGTCTGAGATCACATACGGCTGGCTGTCCCCAGCGTACATCCAATCGAATGTGCTGTACGTCGATTGGAGTGCGATCCCACTGATCGACACCCAGTACGCCCCCAACCCACGCCGCTACATACCCGCTAGCTATTCGTTTCTCCAGTTCGTTGTCATTAACGGCGCGGCGAGCCTGCACCCCGGCGGCGTGAACGTCGTCTTCGGTGACGGCTCGGTCCGGTTCATCAAGGACTCGATCAACGCCTGGTCCAACCTGGCCTCGGATTATTACGGCGCACCCTCGAGTTACTACACCAACATGTACAACGGCCCCCAGAGTGCCCCAGAAATCTTCTCCTTCACCTCGGCGGCTCAACTCGGCGTCTGGCAGAAAATCTCCACTCGAAAAGGCGGCGAGGTCGTCAGCTCCAGCGACTATTGACCTGAGTGGAACCCCGACCATCCCCCAGAGCGCGCCACCATGAAACGTCTCCGTTTTGCCTCACTGACCTGGCTGATCGGCATCCTGACGGCCCCCGCGTGGGCCGACGACGCCCCGGCCGACGTCCCGGCGGAATTGACGGCCCTCAAGGCCGAGTTCCAGGCCGCCAACACCAAGTTCCGCGAGGAGCAGAAGGCCAAGGGTCCCAATGCCATCTATCGTGCCGAGGACAGCCCCGACCCGGCCTTCGCCCCGCGCTTCCTCCAGTTCGCCCAGGACCATCCCGATTCCCCCGAGGCCCTCCCGGCTTTGAATCTCGCTTTGCAAACCGCAATATCCGCCCGAAAGGACGGCGGAGACGTCTGGACCGGCGCCCTCCAACTGATCCGCGACCGCTACGTCGCCGACCCCGCCGTCAGGCGGTTCTACCGCTCGCTGTCGTTCGCCAGCGACGACCCCGCAGGCGAGGCCGTCCTCCGCGAAATCTTCGCCAAGAACCCCGACCGCGACACCCGAGGAGGCGCCGCCCAGTGCCTGGTCAAACGGGTCGAGCGGACCGCCCAACTCGCCGACAGGATCCGTTCCAGTCCCGAGTCCCTCAAGGACTACCAGGAGCGTGAGGGCAAGGCCAAGCTCGACGAGGTATTGGCCAGCGGCGACCGCGCCAAGGCCCAGGTCGAAACCCTCAAAGATTCCTTCCGGGCCGACTACGCCGACTTCTTCCCCGCCATCGCCATCGGCCAGCCCGCACCCGAGGTCGTTCTTCACGACGTCAACGGCGGGGAAGTCCGACTCTCCTCAATGAAGGGCAAGGTCGTCGTCCTCGACATCTGGACCACCTGGTGCGGCCCCTGCAATGCCATGATCCCCCACGAGCGAGAAATGGTCGAACGCCTCAAGGACAAGCCCTTCGCCCTGATCGGTATCAGTTGCGACGAGGAGAAGTCGGCCCTGGTCGAATTCCTGGCCAAGCAACCGCTGCACTGGACCCAGTGCTGGAACGGCCCGACCGGCGGGATCGCCTTGGCCTGGGAAGTGTCCTATTACCCAACGATCTACGTGATCGACGCCGAAGGGGTGATCCGCCACAAAGACCTGCGCGACGAGGAACTGGAGAAGGCCGTCAGCCAACTCCTGTCCGAACCGGCCGCCCCGGCTCCCGCGGAATAACGCTTCGTCCTCGCGACTCACCCGTGACGTACGAATCCGAAGCGGGGCCCGGATCGCGAGGCCCCGCTTCGGTCGGTCCGGCGTGAGGACGAAATCCGGGCGCCGGCTCCGGTTCTCAACCACGGCCACGGCGACTATGATGGCGGGCTTGCGGGCCGACCGACCCGGACGGCCCCGCCGACGCCCCGCACCCCGCCCGCGATCCGCCCCATGAAGTCCCGCCCCAGGCCGCGTCCCCAGCCTCGCAAGCCCGGCAATGCCTCCGACCGCCGTCCCCCACCGCCCGTCCCGATCGAGCCGGCCCCCGCCGAACCCGCCGCCGGCCCGATCCGCTATGCGGCCCACGTCGCCCCGCTCGGGCTGCTCGCCGAATCCGCCCGCGAGATCGCCCTGGAAGTTGAGCGCGCCGCTCTGCATGACCACCGGCGCGCCGACCGCGTCCTCGCCCTGGCCCTGAAGCGCCGCCGAGACCTCGCCGCCCCCGACCACCGCTTCGTCAGCGAGGCCGCCTTCGCCCTCCTGCGCTGGAAGGGGTGGGTCGACCCCCTGGGCCTCGCCACCGCCGAAGGGCGCCTGCTTCTTTCGATCCTGCTGGACGCTCCCACGATCCACCCTGCCTGCCGGGTCTGGGCCCGCAACCTCGGGCGAGACCCCGAACGGCTCATCCCCCTGGGAGACGCCCCCACCTGGGTCGCCAAGGCCGAGGGGCTGAAGCGGCTCCTCGCCGGCCAGGCCGTCACCGCCGACCCCTGGCGCCTCTTCCCCCCCTGGCTGCGCGAGGTCCTGCCCCTCCCCCCCGGTGGAGAATCGGCCAAATCCCGCTTCGCCGGCCTCCTGCTGGCGTTGCAAACCCGCCCCCCCCTGTGGGTCCGCGCTCAGGGGGCCGAGCCCGAGAAGGTTTGGGACGAGTTGCGAGCCCTTGGCGTCCGCCCCTGGGTCCACCGACGCATCACCTCCGCCGCGAAGATCGACAAGGATGTCGACATCTACCACCTCGCCCCGTTCACCCGCGGGCGGCTGGAGATTCAGGATCTCGCCTCGCAGGCCGTGGGCCTCGCCTGCGACCCCGACCCCGGCGGCCGCTGGTGGGACGCCTGCGCCGGGGCCGGCGGCAAGTCCCTTCATCTGGCGGCTCTGATGAAGGGCAAGGGGTTGGTCGTCGCCACCGATGTCTCCGAGCGGAAGCTCAAGGAAACCGTCCGCCGGGCCCGCCGCGGCCCCTTCCGCAACATCACGACCAAGCTCTGGGACGGCAAGCACGTTCCCGGCAAGACCGGGTCGTTCGACGGAGTTCTCGTCGACGCCCCCTGTTCGGCCATCGGGACGTGGAGGCGCAACCCCGACGCCCGCTGGAACCTCCACCGCCCGGCCATCGACGAACTCGCCGCCATCCAGGCCCGCATCCTCCACAACGCCGCCGCCGGAGTCCGCCCCGGGGGCACCCTGGCCTACGCTGTCTGCACCCTGACCCACGCCGAGACCTTCGGCGTCATCCACGCCTTCCTCGACACCCACCCACAGTTCCAGCTCGACCCCTTCCCGCACCCCCTCGAAGACACCCTCACCGACGGAACCGCCTGCCTCTGGCCCCAGGACGCCGACACCGACGCCATGTTCCTCGCCCGCATGGTCCGAGCCGGCAAGAACTCCGCGGGTTCCGCACCCCACCCACGCCCGATGACCCAAACATGACCACCCAATTCGCCCAGAGTTCCTGGCTTATACACGTACTGAAGAAGGAATGGTGAGGAAGTGGGAACTCCTTGGGAATCCACGAAATTGGAGGCTATGATCGAGCGAATCCGACAGGAGTGGGAGTCCGTCATCGACCGGCCCTGACCGGGCCGTGGGGCCGGTCGCGTTCCGGGGGAGGGCGCGCCGATGCCAATCCACCTGGTCGTCGTGGAGGGGAAGCCCCTGGGCGCGGTCATTCCCCTGAAGACCGATCCGTTCCTGATTGGGAAGGCGCCCGGCTGCCAGCTTCGGCCCCGGGGCGCCGAGGTCGCCGACCGCCAGTGCGCCATCTTCCGCAGGGGTCCTCATGTCACGGTCCGCGACCTCGGCGGCACGCCAGGCACCCTCGTCAACGACCGTTGCCTCAAGGGGGGCGACGAGGCCCGCGTCGGTGACGGCGACCGCCTCCAGGTTGGCCAACTGATTTTCGCCATCCGCATCGAGCCCGAGGACCCGGCCAGCGCGGCCCCCATCGACGACGTCCTTTCCGCCCTGGGGGCCCAGGGACTCGGGCCGGGCGCGGGGCTTTCGGGGTTCTTCCCCGGCCAGTCGGGCGTCTACCTCTCGCCCCGTAACGGTCCCAAGGTCCCCACGCCCGTGGGCATCCTGTCCTCTCCCCGCATCCCGACGCCTCCGCCGGCCGATGCCCTGACGGTGGCCTTCGCCTCGCGAGACCTCGACCCCGAATCCGGAGCCATCTGCCTGGGCATCAGTCCCGCCCAGGTCGCCGAGGAGCCCGACCGCCGAGCCCTCCGCAAAAGCCTCCGAGAACTCGTTTTGGCTCGGCGCCCCTGCCGCCTGGTGCTCGACCTTTCCGGGCTCGACCCGATCCCCAGCCTGACCCTCGCCACCCTAATTGGCCTGGCCCGCCGCTGCGAGGCCGACGGCGGCGAGTTGCGCCTCTGCGCTGCTTCGCCCCAGGGCCGCCGGCAACTCCACCAACTGCGATTCGACGACGTGGCCGCCCTGTACGACCACCGCGACGAGGCCTACGCCGACGCCTGGGACGGTTAACTCAACCCCGAGCGGAAACCCCCGCGAGGCCCCTCCCCCGGGGGGGCGAGGCGCAACCATGCAGGCCCACGAACGGCGCATCGGCGACTGGATCGACGACCGCTACGAGGTCTTCGACGTCCACACCGGCGGCATGGGCATCGTCTTCATCGTCTACGACCACCAAGGCGCCTCCGGTCAGCGAGTCCTGGCCATCAAGGCCCTGCGCGACGAGTTCCTCCGAGACCGCCGCTCGATCGCCCGGTTCACCGCCGAATGCGACGCCTGGATTCGCCTCGACCGCCACCCCAACATCGTCCGGGCCTACTCCGTTCGCGAGCTTGAAGGCAAGCCGCACGTCGTGCTGGAACTCGTCACCGGAGGCGACCTCCGCCGCTGGATCGGCACCCCCCGCCTCGACATCCCCCAGATCCTCCGCTTCTCCATCCAGTTCTGCCTGGGCATGGAGCACGCCGCCGCCAAGGGCCTGCATTGCCACCGAGACATCAAGCCCGAGAACCTGCTCATCAGCGAGGGCGGCTCGCTCAAGATCACCGACTTCGGCCTGGCCAAGGTCCGCGACGAGTCCAGCTGGCCCGGCGACTTCCTCGCCGAGCCGATCCCCCTGGCCGAAACCGAAAGCCCCCCCCGCCGGACCAACCCCAACCCTCCCTCGCCGCCCCCTCCCTCGCCACCGAGAGGCAGCCTGACCGCCACGATCGACCACGAGCAGGTGCGCGACCCCGAGCCGATCACCCCGGCGGCCCTCGCCCCCGCGCCCCCCTGGTTCGCCCGCGGCAGCAACGTGGCGGAGGGCTCGCGATCGACGATCGCCTGGGACCCCAACGCCGACGAACCGCTCCCCTCCAACCTCGAAACGCCGGAGCCGAAACCCGCCCCGGAGGCACCCCCGCCGGTGGGCGTCACCCGCGCTGGCGCGATGCTGGGCACCGGCCCCTACATGGCTCCCGAGCAGTTCCGCGACGCCAAGAGTGTCGACCTCCGCGCCGACATCTACTCCTTTGGCATCGTCCTTCACGAGATGATCGCCGGCCAGCGTCCGTTCCTGGGCGACACCTACGAAAAGCTCGCCAAGCAGCACGAACGCGCCGAGCCCGCCTCCATCGCCCGCCTGGTCCCCAGCCGATTCGCCCGCATCGCCCGACCGCTCGACCGGATCGTCCGCCGCTGCCTGGCCAAGGACCCCTCCCGACGCTTCGCCACGTTCCTCGAACTGCGGAAGGACCTCGCCCGCTGCCTCTGGCTGGCCTGCAAGGAGTCGCTCAAGCCCCCCTCGGAGCAGGAGCTTGAAGCCTGGGAACTGACCAATAAGGGGACCTCCCTGGGCATCCTCGGCCGCTTCGACGAGGAGCGCACCGCCTACGAAGCGGCCCTCCAGGTCAAGGCCGACTACGTCCCGGCCTGGTTCAACCAGGCCGCGGCCCTGGGAGACTCCGGCCACCCCGACGAGGCGCTGGAACACACCGAGATTGCCCTCCACCTGAACCCCCGAAGCGTCCCAGCGCTCATCAACCGCGCCCTGGCCCTGAACCTGCTGGGCCAGGCCGACCAGGCTCTCGCCACCCTGACCGAAGCCGCCCACGCCCAGCCCCGAGACCCCGACACCTGGTTCGCCCGAGCCTTTATCCTCCTGAACCGAGGCAACCTCGAAGGAGCCCGTTCGGCGCTGGACCAATCCCTCCGGCTCCGCCCCAACGACCCAAGAGCCCTCCACGCCCTGGCCGTCGTGGTCGCCCGGACGGCTCCCTGGCCCGAGGCCGAAACCCTGCTGCAATCGGCCGGCGACCGCGCTTCGGCCCTCGCCGTGGCCAACTATTACGACCACGGAGAACTCCCCAAGCTCCGGCAGATTCCCTGGATTCGCCGAACCGAGGACACCACCACCGAAGCCGCCGCCGACTGAATCGCCCCAACCCTGTCACAACCCGATTCTCCGCCTCGTCGATTCTGGTGGAATGCCCCTGACCAACTGACGAGGAAGGGAGACCCACCAATGCTCCGATGGATTCTGGGCCGAGCCCTCAACGCGTTCAGCCGCCAGTTCGACTACGACGTGACCTTCGCCCGCGAGATCCTCCAGGCCGATCCTCGAGCCCTGCTGGCCATCAACAAGGTCTCGGCCCTGGCGCACTACCACCGAGACGTCCCGCTTTCGGCCTGGTTCGCGGCCAAGATCGTCGGCACGCTGACCGAGGATTGCGGCCCTTGCACCCAACTCGGCCTCACGATGGCGGAACGGGCCGGAATCCCCGCGACGACCCTGCAAGCCCTCGTCGCCGGGGACTTCGACGCCCTGCCCGAGGACGCGGCCCTCGCCGCCCGTTTCGCCCAGGCCACGCTGACCAAGGACCCCGAGGCCGACCCCCTCCGCGACGAGATTGTCCGCCGCTGGGGACCCCGAGCCCTCATCTCCCTCGCGTTCGCCCTCACCGCCGCCCGATTCTACCCCACCATCAAGGCCGCGATGGGCCACGCCCAGTCCTGCTCTCGCCTGACCATCCAGGGCCAACCCGCTCGAATCCGCCGAGAGTCGGTCGCCTCATGAACGATCTCAACCCCGACGCCTTCGAGACTCACCGAGCCCACCTCACCGGCCTCGCCTACCGGATGCTGGGTGCGGTCTCGGAGGCGGAGGACATCGTCCAGGACGCCTACCTCCGCTGGGTCCGCGCCGATCCCAACGAAATCCGCGACCCCCGGGCCTTCCTGTCCAAAGTGGTGACGAGGCTCTGCCTCGACCACTGGAAAACCGCCCGGTCCCGCCGAGAACGCTATGTCGGAACCTGGCTGCCCGAGCCGGTCGCCAACCCCGAGGGCTGGAACGCCCGCGAGGCCAGCGAGCGGGCCGACGACCTCGCCATGGCCCTGATGATGGCTCTGGAACGCCTCTCACCGCTGGAACGGGCGGCCTACCTCCTGCACGACATCTTCGGCCTCGGCTACGACCGGATCGCCCAGACCCTCGACCGAGCCGAACCGACCTGCCGACAACTTACCGCCCGAGCCCGGGACCACATCCGCCACGCCCGCCCTCGCTTCCCGATCCCCGCCGAGGAAGGGGCCAAGCTCACGGCGGCCTTCTTCACCGCCGCCTGGGACGGAGACGCCGACGAACTGGAACGCCTGCTGGCCGAGGACGTCATCCTCCACGCCGACGGCGGAGGCAAGAAGGCCGCGGCCCTGGTGCCCATCGTCGGCCGAGACCGGGTCAAACGCTTCTTCCTCGGCCTGGCCAAAAAGCCCAACCGCTCCGGCTACCAACGCGTCGAGCCCGCTCAACTCAACGGCCAGCCCGGCCTCATCCTGATCGAGGACGACGGAACCCCTTCGGCCGTGACTCTCGACTTCGCCGAAGGCCAGGTCACCGCTATCTACTTCCTCCGCAACCCGGAGAAGATGGCCCACCTGGTGAGGTAACTCGTCCCAGGAACGAGACGGTCCGAAACCGCCCCCGGCCGTTGCCATCCCTCCGGAGTGGGAACCCAACAGGTCGCGGGTCGGCTTTCAGTCGCCCATCCCGACCTTGGTCGCCTCGGCGGACCCGGCGCCGTGCTTCTCCAGGCCCGTTTTCAGGAACTTCAGGAACACCGGGGCCGCGTTGTAGCCGCCCACCGATTCCAGCACCTTTCCCTCGGGGCTAACCACGACGTAGAGGGGGCTGGTCGTCTGGTCGACCATCCGCTGCTCGCGCTCCAGGTTCGCCTCGGCCAGAGCTTCTCGCTGGTCCTGGCTCAGGGTCTCGATGTCAACGAAGTCGGTGTAAAGCTGCACCGGGATGAACTTTCGCATCTCGGCGATGACTTCGGGCATGGGCATCACGGTCCGTTCCATCAACCGGCAGTTGGCGCAGTTCACGCCGGTGAAGTCGATCAGCACGGGTCGTCCCGTCCGCTTCGCCTCGGCCAGGGCCTCGTCGTAGCTCATGCCCCAACGGACGCCGTGGACGCGCTTCTCCTGGGTAATCGCCTCCTCGGGCACCTTGCTGGTCGCCTTGACCTCGTTGGTCGCCTCTCGGGGGGCCTTCGCCTCGCCGTTCGGGCCGGGCGTCCCCGTCGTTGAGGCGAGGGTGTCCAGCTCTCGGGTGAGTTCCTCCTTGACCATCATCACCGTGTGGCGAGACACGTCGAGGTCGATCGAGTCGGCCGGCAGCAACCCCACGACCACCCGCTCGTAGAACTGGCTCTTGGGCGGCATCCCGAACAAGGCGGGGGCCAGGTAGAGGGCGACCGTCAGGAACAGCGAGCCGAACAGGATTCGTCCCGGGCCGACCTTGGCCTCGCCTTGGTCGTGATCGGTTCGGAAGATTCCCAGGAGGTACAGCCCGCAGACGGCTGACAGCACCACCCAGATGGCCAGCAGCATCGCCGAGTCGAGCCAGGCGTTGGCCGGGGTCGACCCGAAGCCAATCTCGGCCGAGTTGAGGAACTTGAAGGCCGCGCCGATCTCGACGAGGCCGCCGACCATCTTCACCGAGTTCATCCAGTCGCCGCTGCGGGGGACCTTGGCCAGCATCCCCGGGGCCAGGGCCAGGACGAAGAACGGCAGGGCCAGCACGGTCGCGAATGTCGCCAGCCCCAGGGTCGGGTACAGGTACGACCCCTTCGCCGCCAGCACCAGCAGGCCGCCGACCACCGGGAAGGTGCAAGTGAAGGAGGTGATCGTCAGGGTGAGGGCCATGAAAATCACGCCGACCAGGCCGCCACGGCTCTCCCCCTGAGCCGAGGCGTTGAGCCAACTGCTGGGCAGGCCGATCTCGAACAGGCCCAGCAAGCTCAGGCCGAACGCCAGGAAGGTGCCGGCGACCGCCAGATTCAACCAGGGGTTGTTCGCCAGGCGAGTCAGGCTGGAGGCGCCCAGGAGCGCCGAGAATAGCAGGCCCACGCCCGTGAAGATGCCGATGATCGCCAGGCAATACGTCACCGCCAGGCCGGTTGTCCCCGCGCCACCCCGAGACTGCCCCTGCTTGACGAAGAAGTTCACCGTGACGGGGATCATCGGCCAGACGCAGGGCATCAAGAGGGCGAACAGTCCCCCCGCGGCCGAGAACAGCAGGAACGCCGGAAGGCCCTTGTCAATCTCTCGCTGGACGCCCATTGATGGGGCGGCGGCGGCGGCGGAGGTTGTCGGCGGTTCGGGGAGGGCGCCGATTAGCAACGCCGCCATCGCGGCCTTTCCGCTCGGCCCTTGGAGCGAGGCCCCGGCGCCGTCGAGGATGGTGACGCTGGTCTTGGGCAAGGTGTGGTAAACCGGCGGCTTGCAGACCTTGTCGTCGCAGATCATGAAGTGGACCTGCCCTTGCACCTCAAGCGGGCCCGACTTGGCCGCGGCGGGCACCTTCAGCGGCAGGGTCCAGGTCACTTCCTTTTCGTGGTACTCCAGCACGGGGACGTCGGGGAAGGCGTCCTCCTTCTTCTGGATCGGCGGCTTGTCAGGCTTCCAGTCGCCGTCAATTTTCAGGCCGGCGAGGTCGAACATGTCGAACTCGGTGAACAGCGGCCCCCCCTTGGGCGGCTTCTTGAGCGAGGCGTAGATGTGCCAGGGCTCGTCGACCTTGACCGTGACCCGGTACTCCACCACGTCGCCGGGCCGTGCCTTCGACGGGATGATGGACGTGGAGAAGTTGGCCTCCTTGGGCTTGACGACCTTGGAGCTATCCTTGTGCTTGGGCTTGGGCGGTTCGGCCCTCGCCGCGGTCCCCCCCGCCGCCACTGCCGCCAACAGCACGACCACGACCGGACGGAGCCATCGCGACGGGTTACGCGTCATCTTCTCGGACCCCTGGGGTAGATCTGGACGTCTCGACGGCCCGGACCTCATGGCCCCATCGTAGGGGGGAATCCAACCCCGGGCAAGTTGACCCCCGAGTCGGACCGCCCGGTGCGACGGGAGGCGGGTTCGGCTAGGATGGGCCGGCCAGGGAAGATTCGGGGGAACGGGAGGGTCGCCGATGAAGTGGGCGTGGTGGGTCGGCGTCGGGACGTTGGCGACAGTCATCGGCGCGGCGGGGTGGCCGTCGCGGGCGCAATCGGGCGCGACGGGTCCAGCGAGGCCGAGTGTCCAGGAGGCCCTTTTGCGGCCCTATACCTGGACGTATCGGAACGAAACCACCCTCCAAAAGGTCG
>CBDAVP010000030.1:0-378954 GCA_965201075.1 Isosphaeraceae bacterium
GGATCTTCTGCATGGTGGCGTAATTATTGGCAATCATTTGTTCGCCGAGGTCGCGGGGAGGGCGTCCTTCCTGAAGCATCCGCTTGGCGTCCAGTCGCGTCGTCGTCGCCCCCTCCAACTGACTGGAGGAGATGGCCTCCTCCATCAACGATCTGACCAGGTAACGGTCCCTGGTCACGGGGTTGACCACATCGGCCGGGGCCTGCACGCTCCCCCTTGCCAGCGAATCGATCTCGTGAAGATGCCTGGGGATCGGGTCCGCCAGGTTGAAATGAAAGGGACGTCCCCTCCATCAAACTCAGTCCCTGGCGGCGATTCGAATCTCGGCTGAGTTTGAGACCAAGCCACCATTGCTCATGGCGAATCCCCTCCGGCGGGGTCAACCTCCGGAGTTTGTCCCAATGGACATAACGACCCGCGACCAACCCCCGGCCCCCAGCGGCGAAAATCGACCCCAGCACCCCGGGTTCGCAGAGCGTTGAGTCTTGCCAGATTGACTCGAGATTCGGGGGGCTCTTGGGAATTTTCAAGGGCCGGGCCTCGGAATACTGGGGCCAGTGAACCGGTCATTCATACTAATTTTTTACTAACTGAAACAGAATTAGTATTTGGACGCAAGACGATAATCCGTATTAAGCTAGATCAACAGCGAGAACCTTGTCGTGTCGGGTCCGAGCCGTTGGGTCGCGCCGTGGTGGCATTGGGTGAATCGGATTCGACGACGGCGAATCTTCTTGACATCTTGCATCAGCGAATGTTGCAATGGTGGGGCACGGTACGGGATTGCGACGCAGTGATCGCCGAACTCTCCGGGGAATGGCCGGGGGGGCGGGGGACCCAACTTTTGGGGCGAATCGCGCCGATTGAGGCGCGACGGGGCAACCTTCGGCTCCGAGCCCGTCAGCTAACCTCGCAGGCGTCCGAGGGGCGAGAGTTCGAGCCGGCGGTTTCCTTCGGGGAACGACCCGGCCGCGCCGGCCACGGGGAGCCGGCCCCCCACCGAGGATCAACGTCCCGACCGGGTGGAGGAGTGCGCGTTTTCGGGCGCCACTCCCTGGGGGCGGACCATGCAACCCAGGCCGAGGGGCCTGGCCGTCGTCGTGGGCATGACGGCCGTCGGGCTGGCGGCGTTGGCGTGGACGGGGTTGATGGAAACGGTCTCGGCCGGACTGTTCCTGGCGCTGGAACTGCTCGCCGAGTCCTTGCGGTCCCTCAAAAGCCGGTCTCGTCGCGGGCGACGGCCCAAACGCTGCCCGCCCAGGGCCGGGCCATCGCCTCCCAGAGCGATCCGCCCCTCGACGATCCACCGAGCCCGCGCCCGTCGACGAGGCCGACACCGACGACCGGGCCTGGGATGGTCCCCCTTGACCTGACCCCGGGTCCCACCGCCAACCCATTCACTCGACGCGCCCGCCACTTCCTCCCGGGCGGATCGCTTGCTAAGCTGCCGGGGCCGAGGCCCTCTATGGTTCCTGTCCGCCCGCCGGGGGGAAGGGCGACGGGTTCGGGGAAGGGGATGACGGGCGACCATGCTGTCCACCGGGGAACGTCCGCGCGAGCTGAGGTGGTTTCACGCCGGACCAATGCTCTTTGGCGACTGGGGCACCAGCCGCCTGTATGTCCTGGGCCTGGCCTATTTCTTCACCGGCCACGCCTCGTTCTGGTTCATCGGCGCCATGTGCGTCCTGATGATCGGCGTCGGCTGGAGTTACGAGATCGTCTGTCGCCTGTTCCCCGACGGCGGCGGCGTCTACTCGTCCGCGCAGATGCGCTCCCAACTGCTGGCCGTCGTCGGTGGCCTCTTGCTGTGCGCCGACTATGTCGTCACCGCGTCGATGTCGTGCCTGGACGCCTTTCACTACCTGGGCGACTACCTGGGCCTCAGCGGCGTGAACTGGCTGGGCCTGCCGGTCGAGGCGATCCTGACGGCCGTGACGATTCTGGCCGTCGGGGCCCTGAACTACTTCGGCCCCAGCAAGACCGGAACCCTGGCGATGATCGTCGCCCTGGCGACGGTGGCGCTAACCCTGGTAATCGCGGTCTTCGCCCTGCCCCACCTGGGCATCCACTCCGTCAAGGTCGAGAGCCCGTTCACCCACGGCTACTGGAATTCATGGGTCGGGTTCACCGAGATCGTCCTGGCCCTCTCGGGCGTCGAGGCGATCGCCAACATGACCGGCATCATGATCCAGCCGGTCCAGCGCACCGCGAGGCTGGCGATCTTGCCGGTGCTGGCCGAGATCGTGATCCTCAACCTGATCCTGGCCGCGGCGATGAACGCCTTGCCCGACACGATCCTCAATGAGCGGCTCCCCGACGGCTCGCTGGCCCACACCGCCGACATGCTCAAGGTGATCGCCAAGTATTACGTCGGGCCGATGTTCTCGAACTTCAGCGCGGTGATCTTCTCGCTGCTGCTGCTTTCGGCGGTGAACACGGCGGTCGGCGCGTTGGTGTCGATCCTGTTCATGCTCTCTCGTGATAAGGAGTTGCCGCATGCCTTCAGCGGATTGAACCGATTCGGCATGCCGGTGCTGGCCCTGGTGGTGGCGTCGGTGGTGCCGGCGGTGATCGTCCTGATCTTCCCCAACGTCGAGGCTCTGGCGGGCCTGTACGCGATCGGGGTCGTCGGCGCGATCTCGATCAACCTGGGCTCGGTGTCCACCAACCCGAAGCTGTCGCTGAAGGGTTGGGAGCGGGCCTTCATGGGGACCTTGACGGCGATCATGGTGGCGATCGGGGCGACCATCTGCATCGTCAAGCCGCACGCTCGAAGTTTCGCCCTGCTGGTGCTGGTGATCGGCCTGGCGGGTCGGCTGGCGACGGTGGTGGCCAACCGCTCGACGCCCATCTCCCGGTCGACGCGGGTGGGCTACCTGACGGCCGCGGTGCTGGCGGTGCTGGGAGAGTTCGGCGTCGACTTCCTGCCCCAGTCGCAAGGCTGGGAGCAGGCGTTGAACTTCGGACTCTCCACGGGAATCGCCGTGGGGATCGGCTACGCCAGCTCAAGGACCCAGAAGTTCCGCGACGCAATGGCGCACGCCGATCACGCCGGATCGACCGAGCCAGCGCCAGCCCGCAAGTTGATGATGCAGCCGGGGTCGTACCCGGCCAAGGAGCGCGTGATGGTGGCCACTCAGGGGAACCCCCGGCTCCTGGCCTTCGCCATGAAGGAATGCAAGAGCCGGCTGGCCGAGTTGCAAATCCTGTTCATCCGCCACCTGGCCGTCACGCCGATGGGCCCCACCACCTTCCCAAGCCTGGCCGAGGATGAGCCCGCGCAGGAACTGTTCGAGCGGATGCGCGTGCAGGCCAAGGAGCAAGGGGTGCCACTGAGGCTCCTCTACGGAGTCGCCCGCGACATCCCCGACGCGATCCTCGACATGACCGTCACCCACGGCGCCGACATGCTGGTCATGGGGGCGACGCGACGGGGAACCTTGTGGAAGGCGATGAAGGGGGACGTCATCTCCGCCGTCGCCGAGCAGTTGCCCGAGTCCGTCACCTTACTGATCCACGCCTGATCGCCGAGGCCCGCGGAGCGTCGTGACGGAGGTGGTTTTCAGGCGGCGTCGTCGCCCAGGAGAGGCAGTTCATCCAGGAGGCGTTGACGTTGGCCCCCGGCGTACCAGAGGCCGGCGATCAGCAGCGGCTCGACCTGGACGACCAGCACCAGCCAGGAGGGGACGCCTCGGCCCCCCACGATCAGGTTCCGCGAGGGGGGCGACAGGTCGGGGTTCGCCATCAGGCCCATCAATACTGGCAGGCCCAAGATGAGGGCGAGGAACACCTGACGCACCCAAGGATTGCGCATGGTGGCACCACGATCAGAGTTGGTCAGCGAATCACGCAAAGAGGCAGGAGAGGGGCGAGACATGGGTGGCCCCTTCCATTCACTCATGAAACCTAAGCGAGTGTCACGAACGTTTCCACAAAAAAAGACGGAATTTTATAGAATTTTTTCCGTATCCTCGGGTGGTTGGCTCAAACGCTTGAGCATTCGGCCGCGCTTGCGGGGCAGGCGGTCGCGGCCGAACTCCGAGAGGCGGGGTTCGAACAGGGGCCAGGTCAGGACGGTCAGGCAGGTGGAATCCTGGAAGATCGCCACGAGGGCCCTGGCGCCGTGGACGGCCAGGACGGCGATGGCGCCGTTGTCGGGGTTGCGGCCGAGGCGACGGGTGCGGCTCAGGGCGGCGCGCAGGTTGGCCTCGGCCCGGCTCGCCTCGCCGCCGAACCGCTCGACGAAGCGGTCCAGGGCGTGGCGGGTCAGGCGGGCTCGGCTGTAGTCGCGTTGGCCGGGCGGAGGTCGGGAATTCGGCCCGGCGGGATTCGGTTCGGTCGCGACGGTTCCCCTCCTCCTGACTTGCTTACTTGGGGGCGAGTTCGACCTTGCCGGTGGCGGCCCACTCGGCGCCTCGGCGTAGCCAGTCTCGGGAGCCGGGGTCGGTCAGGGAGGCGGCATCGTGGCCCAGGACGTCGTTGAAGACACGTCCCTTGCCATAAGTGTTCGCCCAGATGACGACCTCGTCCTTGCCGGTCCCCTTGGGCTTGCCCGGGTCGGAATAGGCCGTGGCGAGGATGATGCTTCCGGGGGTTAGCATCGAGTTCTGATAAAGCTCGTCGGTGACGTGGGCGAACGAGGCGGGAGCACCGTCGGCGATCGGGTGAGACGCGCCGGCGTTCTTGACGGTGAACTCGTGAGCCGGGCCGTGGAAGCCCTGGGTGCGCCAGCCTCCGGCGATGGCCTTCTCGAACTCGGGCCAGTTGGGGCGGGCGAAGGCGGCCGAGGCGTAGTGGACCACAACCAGCCCCTTACCGTCGGCGACGGCCTTGAGGAACGCCGCCTTGTTGGCCTCGGACCACTGGGTCTCGGGCGTTCCCTTGTCAGTGTTCGCGTAGTTCAGCAGCAGGGCGTCGTACTGGGCGAGATTGGCGTCGGTCAGGTCCTTGGCGGGGGCCTCGGTGACGTCGACGGCGAAGAGGCCGCTGGCGGTCAGGTCTTCGCGGATGGCCTTGGTCGTGGCCTTCCAGTCGTGGAACGGGGCGACGTTGTCGCCGGTGATGATGAGCAGTCGCGGGGGTTTGGCGTCGGCGGCCATCGCGGTGGTTGAAATCATCATCAAGGCGAGGCACGGGAGGATGCGGCGCATGCGAGGGGCTCCGTGGGTGGTTCGGTTCATCTCACTGGCGGACGTCGTCGAGGGGGATCGGTCCGAAGGCAGGGGCGGCCATGTCCTCGGCGTCGACGAGGTTGCATGCCGGGTCGTAACCGTAGCCGTACCAGAGTTGGGCCCCCTCGGGGATTTCCTTGGCGAGGATCGCGTCGAGCTTGAGGATGACGGTGTCGGGGACGTGGGGGTCGACCTTCGCCTCGTAGACCAAAGGAGCAAGGGAGGTGTCGGCGTTGCGGATCGAGAAGCCGAGGACCCGGGTGGCGGGCATGAGGCCGAGAACCTTGCCGCCTTCGTTGTGGAGGTTGACCCCCTTGAAGCGGACGCGCAAGGTGTTATCGGGACCTCGGGTGACGCGGTCGAAGTCGATCGCCGTCCGACCAGCGGGGTTGGTATAGGTGTCGTGAAGGGCGACCCTGGCCAGTCGACGGCCGAGGCGTTTGTGGCCCTCGGTGCCGACGTGGATGAGATCGTCGAGAACGAGGTCGATGGCGGGGACGACCGCCGAGTGGGGGATGGTCTGGGCGGCGAGCCGCTGGGCTTCGCGAACGGCGTCCCAGGCGTTGGGGTTGCCGGCGTTGAGGAAGCGGCCGATCTGGACGTAGTCGAAGGGGAGATCCGGCTGGCCGACGTCAGCGCGGAGGGCGGCGATGAAGTCGGCGAAAGCCTTGGGGAAGACGGGGGAGGCGGAGTCGTTGGCGTCCCCTTCGCCCTGATACCAGAGGGCGCCCCGGAGCTTGCCGCCGGCCAGGGCGACCTGGCGGAGCATCGATCCGTAGAGGCTTTTGCCGCCTTCGCCTTTGCGGGCGGGGCTCCAGTCGGCCATGCTGGTGCCGCCGTGGGCCGCGGCGATCAGGCCGATCGGGACGCCGGTGGCCTCGGTCAGTGCCACGCCGAAGGGGAGGCCGAGACTGGCCCCCTTCACGGTGATGCGGTGCTCGGCCTTGGAGCGGGCCTCTCGGGTGGCGGGGTCTCCCGAGTGGACCGGGTCGGGGGAGTCGGACAGCCAGTGCAGCGGCTCCTCGGCGCGGGTCCAGTGGCCGTCCATGCCGAGGAGTTGGACGCGGTCATTCGGCGGGGTGACGTCGACGAGGTCGCCGGCCCCCTGCATGTTGGACTGGCCGATCAGGAGCCAGAGGTCACCGACGAAGAACGGGCCGAAGGGCCATTCCGAGTGGACCGAGCCATCGGGCTTCTTGAGGGTCAGTTGGAGGTGGTAGGGGCCGCCGGTAGGAATAAACGGGACTTCAATTGTCTGGATGGCCGGTGACGGGGGGGGCGTGGGTAGAAGGGCGGCGCGATCGGAGTCCATATCTCCGATGATCTTGATGATACCGTCGGGATTCCTGGCCGTGGTGATGACTCGAAACTTCCAACCCTCCGGCAACGGCGAGGAGAGGCGGATCGGGAAGGAAGCCGCATTGCCGAAGAGGTCTCGCTGATAGACCTGGTGGGGGGCGGGGCCCTGGGCCTGGATCGGGGGGTCGTCTGCCCGGGCGGAGGTCGCGGCCAGGATCGTCAGGAGGAGAGGGGCGAAGGTTCGTCGGAGCATGGTGGTGGTGTTCCCGGTGGTGGGGGCGGTGGCCGGGGAGGGTGCCGGTCCTGCCCTGATGGGGTTGAGGCTAAGGGGGGCGTGGGCTCGGGGCAAGGGGCGGGGGTGGCGGAATCGGCCGGCTCGCTCGGGCGCGGTCGGGGAGTTAGACTGGTCGGTCAGCGGTGTTGGTCCCCTTTTCCTTGGGGCGTAGGGGAACGTGTCGCGGGCGAGAAAATGGGGACAGGCACTCGCGGGCCGGCGGCGAGAGTTTTGTCTGTTGAGGTGAGTCGCGAGAGCCAGTCCCCGTTTTCTCGCCCGCGACAGGTTGATGAGCAGCGGTCTCATGCGGAAATCGGGGGCGAGGCCGATGGCGGTGGGCGTTGGTTCGGGGCGGGCGGTTTTGCTGAGAAGCGATGACGACGTGGCGGTCGCGGCCCGACCGATCCCGGCGGGGGCGGTCGTCGAGGTCGGTGGTCGCTCGGTTCGGGCCGTCGAGCCGATTGCCCTGGGGCATAAGCTGGCCGTGAGGGCGGTCGCGGAGGGGGCGGCGGTTCGCAAGTATGGGCAGGTCATCGGCTTTGCCTCGAAGGCGATTGGCGAGGGGGCATGGGTCCATTCGCATAACCTTCGGGCCGATTTGTTTGAGCGGGATTATGCGTTTGCCAGCGAGGTTCCTGCGTCGAGAGGGACTGTCGAGACGCCTCGGACGTTTCCCGGGTACTTGCGGGCCGATGGGCGGGTGGGGACTCGCAACACGATTGCCGTGGTCAGCACGGTGAATTGCTCGGCCAGTACGTCTCGGTTGATCGCTGATCGGTTCTCGGGCGGGGAGTGGCGCCGGGAGTTTCCCCACGTCGATGCGGTGTTCGCCGTCGCCCACAAAGGGGGGTGCGCGATGCCGACGGGCGGGCCCGACCATGCTCAGTTGGCGAGGGTTCTGGCGGGGTTCGCCGACCATCCCAACGTGGCGGCCTGCGTGGTGGTGGGGTTGGGCTGCGAGGTCGTCCAGGCGGTCGATGTGATCGAGGCGGGGTCGTTGGTTCCGGGAGGGGCGAAGGTTTCGGGGCGACGGCCTCCGAGACTGTTGAACATCCAGGAAGAGGGGGGGATCGCGCGGACGGTCGAGGCGGCGGCTCGGGCGGTGGCGAAACTTTTGCCCGAGGTTGATGCTTGCCGGCGGACCGAGCAGCCGTTGTCGAAGCTGGTCTTGGGGTTGGAGTGCGGCGGGTCGGATGGGAACTCGGGGGTCACGGCGAATCCGGCGCTGGGCGTGGCGGCCGACCTTTTGGTGGGGCAGGGGGGGACCGCCGTCCTGGCCGAGACGACCGAGATTTATGGCGCCGAGCATCTGTTGACGAGGCGGGCGGTGAGCCGGGCGGTGGGGGAGAAGCTGGTGGAGCGGATCAAGTGGTGGGAGTGGTACACCGGTTTGTTCGGGATCACGCCGGACAACAATCCCTCGCCGGGGAACAAGGCGGGGGGCTTGACGACGATCTATGAGAAGTCCTTGGGGGCGTTGGCCAAGGGAGGGAGTTCGCCGTTGGTGGACGTGGTGGGTTATGGAGAGCGGGCGGTGGGGCCGGGGTTGGTGTTCATGGACACTCCGGGGTATGACCCGGTTTGTACCACCGGGTTGGTGGCGGGAGGGGCGACGGTTTTGGTGTTCACTACGGGTCGGGGGAGCGTGCTGGGGTTGCGGCCGACACCTTGCCTCAAGGTCTCCACGAATACGCCACTGTTCGAGCGGATGGGCGACGACATGGACCTGGACGCCGGGACGATTTTGGAGGGGGAGCCGGTGGAGGCGGTGGGGCGTCGCTTGTTCGAGGCGATTTTGGATGTGGCCGGGGGCCGGGTGACGAAGGGGGAAGTTCGGGGCGTCGGCGAGGAGGAATTCGCTCCCTGGCAAATTGGACCGACCTTGTGAGCGCAACGAGGGGGGCGGGGCGGTCGGTGGGGGTGCTGGTTGGGGTTGCCCTGGCGGTGTTGGAGCTGCTTTGGTTCGCGTGGGATCTGCGCGAGCCGTTGCCCAATGCCGGGCGGGGAGTGACCCGCCTCTGGATCTTGTCGTACGCGCTGCCGGAGGTTGTGCCGGGCGTGTCGGTGGCTGGGTCGCATCTGGGACGGGTGGCGATCGAACTGTCTCGGGTGGAGTTCCTACCCCAGCGGTTGCCGATCGTGCTGGTCTCGGCGGGGATCGCCCTGGCGGCGGTTGGGTTGGGTCGGTTGGTGTTGCGGGGACTCGGCTTGGATCGGGTTTTGTCCTGGGCGGAACGATTGCCGCTGGCGTTCATGCTGGGTTTGACGGGGCTTTCGCTGCTGACCTTGCTGCTGGGGCGGTTGGGGGCGCTGGGGCCCTGGCCGATCCGGTTGGGGTTGGGTGTCGTGGCGTTGGTGGGTTGTTGGCGGCGGGGCGGGGCGCCTTCGACGGTGGATCGGGAGCGGACGCGGGTCGGTTGGGGGTGGATCGGTTTCGGGCTGGTGGTGGCGCCGTTTCTGTTGCTGATGGCGTTGGCGTCGATGTTGCCGACCATCGACTTCGACTCGTTGGAGTATCACCTTCAGGGGCCGAAGGAATCCTTTCAGGCCGGGCGGGTGAGTTTCTTGCCGCACAACGTTTATACGAGCATGCCCTTCGGCGTGGAGATGCTACACCTGCTGGCGATGGTGGTGGCCGGCGACTGGTGGCGGGGGGCGTTGTCGGGTCAGTTTCTGGTGATGCTTCATGCCCCGGTCGGGGCGGCGTTCGTGGCGATGGCCGCGACCCGATTGGGTTCTCCCCGGGCGGGCTGGGTGGGGGGGATCGTTTACCTTTCGACGCCCTGGATTTATCGGCTGGCGGCGATCCCCTATGTCGAGGGGCCGCTGATCGCTTACCACGCGGGTTTGATCTGGTTGGCGGCGCGGGCGTGGGGAGAACCTTCGCTGGCGGTGGCGTGGCGGCTCTGGGGCGTGGCGGGGGCTCTGGCCGGGGGAGCGTTGGCTTGCAAGTATCCGGGGCTGGTGTCGGCGGTCGTGCCGTTTGGCGGTTTGGCGTTGGGGGCGGGAGTGAGACGGCGTTCGTGGCGGGTTCCGCTGGCGTTCGTCGCGGGCCTGGCGTTGGTCGCGGGGCCGTGGTTGGCGAAGAACGTGGTGGATACCGGGAACCCGGTGTATCCCCTGGGCTGGCGGGTTTTTGGAGGGCGGGGCTGGGATGCGGCCCGGGAGGCGAAGTGGGTCAACGTGCATGGGCCTCGGGGGGTGTCGCTGGAGGCGCTGGGCGGAGGTCTTGTTGATGTGGCGGGGCGGTCGGACTGGCAGTCGCCGTTGTTCGTGGCATTGGCGCCTTTGGCGTGGCTGCGGGCGGGGTCTCGGCGGCCCGTTGGGGCATTGTGGGGGTATGCGGCCTATCTGTTCGCGACCTGGTGGCTGCTGACCCATCGGCTCGACCGGTTCTGGTTGCCGATGCTGGCCCCGCTGGCGGTGCTGGCGGGGCTGGGGGCCGACTGGACCCGGCGGCGAGGTTGGACCTGGTTGCTGGCGGGGGTTCTGGCGGCGGGGGTTCTGGTGGGTTTCACCTATGACACGACGGCGCTGGCTGGGTTGAATGACTGGACGGAGGATCTGGTTACGCTCCGCAAGAGCGTCCCGGAACTTCTGAGCCCACCGTTGGCCCGCCTGGACGCCGAGCTTCCGCCGGGGGCCCGCATCCTGCTCGTGGGGCAAGCGGCGGTTTTTCACCTGAATCACCCGATCGTTTACAACACCGTCTTTGACGATGAGATCCTGGAGGGGATGGCGAAGGGTCGAGCGTCGGCCGAGGTTCGCGAGGCGTTGGCCCGTCGGGGCGTGACGTTCGTTTACGTCGACTGGGCCGAGATCGCCCGGTATCGTTCGCCGGGGAATTACGGTTATACGCCGTTCGTGACGCCTGAGCTGTTCGCTGGGCTGGTCAGGGACAAGGTGCTGGGGCCGGCGCGGCATTGGGGGCCGAGGCAGGACCTTTATCGGGTGTTGCCGCCGCGTTGAAGGGCCGGTGGGCGATCCGATCCGCCTCGCGGGATTTCGCCGTTTCGGGGAGGATGGGCCCGAGACTTCTCGGCGGGTTGGTGTTGGGGGGAGCGACCATGAATGGCCTGACGGTGGTGACGGGGGGCGCCGGGTTCATCGGGAGTCACCTGGTGGGGCTGCTGGCGGGGCGGGGTGAGCGCGTTCGGGTGGTCGAGCGGCCGGGGGCGGCCGTGGATCACCTGCCGAGGGAAGTCGAGATCGTCCGGGCCGACATTCGCGACCGGGAGGCGGTGGGACGGGCGTTGGCGGGGGGGCGTTGGGTCTATCATCTGGCGGCCAACCCGAATTTGTGGGTGCGGGACCGCCGGGAATTCGATGCGGTGAACTACCGGGGGACGATTCACGTCCTGGACGCCGCGAGGGCCGCCGGGGCTGAGCGGGTGGTGCATGCCAGTACCGAGAGCATTTTGACCTGCGCGCGGGCGACCGGACCGATCGCCGAGGACGTGGAGGTCGGGATCGAGGACGCGGTGGGGCCGTATTGCCGGTCGAAGCTGCGGGCCGAGCGTGAGGCGTTGGATCGGGCGAGGGCCGGCGAGGGGATCGTCGTGGTCAACCCGACGATGCCGGTGGGGCCGGGGGATCGCGGGCTGTCGCCCCCCTCGCGGCTGATTCGTGACTTCGCCCTGGGGCGGCTGCCGGCGCGGATGGACTGCACGCTGAACCTCGTCGACGTGCGAGACGTGGCCGAGGGAATGGCGAGGGGGATGGCGACGGGTCGGCCTGGTCGCCGTTACCTGTTGGGGGGGGAGAATTTGACCTTGCTGGACCTTCTTGGGCACCTGTCGGCCTTGACGGGCGTCCCGGTCCCGGGGCGACGGGTTCCTTACCTGGTTGGGTTGGGGTTCGCGTACCTGAGCGAGGCGTGGGCGGACCGGGTGACGGGGCGTTCTCCCCAGGCCACCGTCACGGGGGTGCGGCTGACTCGTAGGACCATGCACTTCGATGCCCGTCACAGTCTCGACGAACTGGGACTGCGCCCCCGGCCGATCCTCCCAGCGCTGGCCGAGGCCCTGGCCTGGCTGCGAGATCGGGGGTTGCTCCCCAGGACGGCCAACACGCCCGATCGGCGGCGGTCGGCGGGGGACCGTGGTTGGGAGTCATCCTCCACCCGAGGCCCCATTTAAATGCTATCTTTGGCATGTTTGTCGGGCCGGCTTTGGTGGGAATGGTGGGGAATCGCTGTTGATTTGGATGATCTCGGCATCGGTCTTGCGTAAAAGAGCCAACTGGCGGAACATTCGCGAATCCGTGGCGCATTGGGACGGGGCATTCGGCATTATGAATCAAGCCGCGTTGCCTGGCGTGAGACCGGCCCCGTGGATGGGGCTGGAACCCCGGCCTTCGCGGTCGGTTTCCGCGGTGGCGAGGGCTTTGACCGACGGACCGACCCGCCGACTCCGACGTGGGTTCCCATGACTAATCCCGCACGCGCGCCAGGTCCTCTCCGGATGCCGCCGCACCTCGAAGGATCGAGGGAGGCGAGCGGTCCGCCGCGATTGGTGGCGATGGATGAGGGTTCCGATATCTTGCTGGACCGCCCGATGGTGGTGGTGGGCCGGCACCCTCAGTGCGACACGCGGCTGGATTCGATCCGGGTGTCGCGTCGTCATTGTTGCCTGAACCCTGATCCGGAGGGGATCGCGGTCCGGGACCTGGGAAGCACCAATGGAATTCGCATCAACGGGCGCCGCGTGGAGGTCGGCCGCCTCCATCCGGGGGACGAATTGTCGATCGCCCACATCCGCTATCGGCTGGTTGATGGCCCGATGCACGAGCCGACCCTGGCCGACCCCCCCTCCTCCGACAGCCCGCCTTCGTCCGACGACCTGCCCGAGCCGGCGAAGTTTCCAGCGGTGGCGAAGTCCTCGGCCACAACCGAGGGGGCGCAGGGGACCGGCGACAAGGTGGCCGCGGCCGTAAGGGAGGCGATTCCCGCGGACCTGCCCGATGGCCTGCGGATTCGGGTGATTATCGAGCACGACCCCCGATTGATCCCCGACGCCCAGGAGCGACCGGCCCCATGCCCGCCCGGCTCGTCCCCCTGACCCCGGGCACGCCGCCCATCGCGTTGAACCATTCGGTGACACTGATCGGCCGCCTGCCCGGCTGCGACGTGGTGATCGGGTCGGGGGCCATCTCTCGACGCCACTGCTGCCTGGCGCTGGCCGACGACCGGCTGCTGATCCGCGATTTGGGCAGCCGACACGGCGTGCAGCTCAACGGTCAGCCGGTGGTCGAGGCTCGGTTGCGCGCCGGCGATGAGGTGGCGATCGGCCCGATGCTTTATCGGCTGGATGTCGAGGATTGAGGATGGGCTCGGTTTGATGGGATTCGAGGTGTCGAGGCCCGGTCGAACGGGTCGCGGCTTCGATGGCCCATGGCTAGAGCGGAATGCGAATCGGTGTAGCATGCGGATAGCCGCAATGCCGGATGTAGTTGAGGCACTCCTCCGGCCGGAAGTGATCCAGGGCGTCCTTCATCGCCCCATAGACCCCTTCGACTGTCCGCGCCGCCGCCGTGCGCAGCCGCCGCTTGAACTTGCTGAAGGCCTGCTCGATCGGGTTAAAGTCCGGGCTGTACGGCGGCAGGTACTCCAGCCGGCAGCCGGCCCGTTCCAACGCCTCACGCACCCCGCCGACCTTGTGGCTGGAGAGGTTGTCCATCACCACCACCATCCCCGGCCGTAACCGCGGCACCAGGAACTGCTCGATATAGGCCAGGAACACCTCGCCGGTCATCGCCTCGGCCTGGGCCCACGGCGCGACCAGGCCCCCGGCGGTCAACGCCCCGACGAAGGTCACCACCTTCCAGTGGTCGTGCGGGGCTTGGGCCACCAGGCGTTGCCCCCTGGGGGCGTAGCCGTGGGTGCGGTGCATCGCGGTGCTGGCACCGGTCTCGTCCAGGAACACCAGGTCCTCGACGGCCACCCCCGCCAGCGTCGCGGGCCAGGCGTCGCGGGCCGCCTTCACGTCGGGCCGGTCTCGCTCGCTGGCGTGGACCGACTTTTTTTATGCGTCAGGCCCAGCCGGAGCATCGCCCGCCACACGGTGGTGCGGACGACGCCCAGGCCCAGCCGCCGGCCATGCTCCTCGGGGGTATCGTCGGGATGGTCGCGGACCGACTGGCGAAGTTCCTCGACGCGGCCCTCGATCTTGGAGGTACGCCCGCGTCCGCCGGGCTTGGGGGCGAGGGAGCCGGTCTCGCGGAAGCGTTGCTTGAGTCGTCGGACGAAGGCGGGGGAGACATCGAATCGCTGGGCAACCTCGGCGGTCGAGTCGCCGTCCTGGCAAGCGTCATGAATCCTGAGCCGCAGGTCGTCGCTCAAAGCACGCATCGTTGCCCCTCCCGGGTTTGGGAAGGTAGTGTAGTCGAAATCCAAGAAATCCGCTACGACAAAACGCACTTCGCTCTAGGCGGGTTCGCCTGGGTTGGGCCGGTCGTTGGTGTTGACCAGGGCCCGGATGTTTTCGTTCGAGTCGTTGCGGCACTCGTCGAGCAGCCAACCGGGGGCGACGTGGCGGTCCAGGAGTAGGCGGACCGACTTTTCGCGGCAATGCCCGCAGGGCGTCGTGGCGTAGGCGACGACTCCAAGTTGTGCCGCGTCGGCCTGGGCGTTGGTTTGCAGGATCTTGATCACGTCCATCATCAAGTCGTGACGGGTCGAAGACTCCTCCGGGATTTCCAGGGCTTCCAGGATTCGCCCCTCGTCGCCCGGTTGGAAGTTCCTGGCGAGGAGGCCGACGACTGAACCCCCGCCGATGCCGGTCCCAAGGTTGTCGAGAGCCAGTTGCCGGACGCTCGGGTGTGCGATGTTCTCCAGGGCGCCGAGGGCGCGGCGAGAGACTTCGGGTTCGTCGTGAAGGGACAGGGCGAGGAAGGTGTCGATACCTTGTGGGACCGCTCGGTCGGAGAAGACCCAGAGGAGATTGGCGAGTGTCGTCGGTTCCTGGACAGTCCGGAGGTGGCGGAGGACCACTTCTCGTTGGGAGTCGTCGGCGAGTCGTCCCCACCGTCGGAGCCGGTAGGACGGGTTGCCCGACTCGGACATCTCGAGGACGCTTTCGACGGAAATGGTCCGCATCCGTTCCTCATACGAGGGACCCGAGGGTCGCTTGAGGGTATCGGCCTTTTGGGTAAGCCAGGCCTGCGCGAACGCCCGGATCGCCTCGTCGGTGTTGTTGGCCAGCAGGTTGTCGACCGGTTCCTTGCCGAACTGATCGACGGCTTCCCGAACGAGGCCGTCGTGATCCCACTCGCTGTCCCCCTCGATGAGACGCTGGCCCCGGACACGGGCGGCGAAGGCGAACGCGGCCTCGCCGTCGAGTTGCATGATCTCCTCTTCACCGAGCCAGGATCGGTCGAGGTAGGGCCTTTGCTCCACGATCTCGTAGAGGCGGCGGCGAAAGGATTCGTCCCCCGTCAGAGCGTAGTGGGCGGCGATGGCGCAGAGTTGATGGAGGTCTCGCTCGTCGGGCATGCCGTTGAAGGCCTGGAGAATCGGGGCCCGGAAGCGGTCGGCGGCGCCGGAGGCCCGGACCATCGTCCAGAGCCAATGGGCCCGCGGCCCGTCGATCTGGGAGTCGTAGCGAAGGTCTTGGAGGCAGGCTTCCAGGAGCGGCCCGTCCTCAAGTTTCCCGTCGATGGCCCATTGGTGGGCGCGGCCGAGCCCCTTTTGCAGGGCGTCTTGCTGCTGGGCGATGGAGGGGGACGATGGGGGCGAGAAGTCCCGGACGATCATGAAGGGTTCTGGCTTTGGGATCGGCTCTCGATGAGAGGGCGGATGGCCGGTTGGTGTCCGGGTTGGCCTTGTCCTCGATCCTTTTGAGGCTTTCGCTCCGGTCCGGGTTCGCCTCAGGCTCGATTTTTCGAGGACCTCGCGTCCCGGCCCGCGCCCAGGAGCCTGAGGGCGTTGGCGACGACGATGAGGCTGACTCCCAGGTCGGCGGCGATGGCCATCCAGAGGGTGGCCTGGCCGGCGAGGGCGGCGGCGAGGACGATCGCCTTGGAACCGACGGCCAGGGCGATGTTCTGGCGGATGATGGCGAGGGTGGCCCGGGAGTGACGGACCAGCCAGGGGAGGCGAGAAAGGTCGTCGGCCAGGAGGACGATGTCGGCGGCTTCGAGCGAGGCTCCGCTGCCGATTCCGCCCATCGCGACGCTGACGCTGGCGGCGGCGAGGGCCGGGGCGTCATTGATGCCGTCGCCGACCATGCCGGCGGGGCCTCGGGCGGCGTCGAGTTCGGCGATGGCTCGGGCCTTGTCGGCGGGCAGGAGGCCGGAGCGGGGCTCGTCGGCGAGGCCAACTTCGCGGGCCAGGGCGGCGGCGGTGCGGGGGTTGTCTCCGGTGAGCATCACGGCGTCGATGCCGAGGGAACGCAGTTCGGCGAGGGCGGCGGCGGCCTCGGGGCGGGGGCGGTCGGCCAGGCGAATCCAGCCGAGCGGGCCGCCGGGCTCGGTCAGGGCGACGGAGGTTCCGGCCGCTTCGGCCTCGGCGGCGCCGAGGGAGGCGTGGAAGTCGGGGGGGCAGAGGCCGGCCTCGTCGAGGTAGCGATGGCTGCCGATGTGGTACGAAGTCCCCTCGACGTTGCCGGTGGCGCCGAGGCCGGGGACGGCTCGGTAGTCGTCGGCGGCGGGGACGTCGAGCCGCAGGCCGCGGGCGTGGCGGGCGATGGCTCGGCCCAGCAGGTGGCCGCCGCGGTCGCCCAGGGCGGCGGCGACGCGGAGGAGGTCGGCGTCTCGGTGGCCGTTGGCCGAGACGACCTCGACGACCTCGGGCTCGCCGAGGGTCAGGGTTCCGGTCTTGTCGAACGCCAGGACCTTGATGCGGCCGAAGGCTTCGAGGAACTGGCCCCCTTTGACCAAAATCCCCTTGCGGGCGGCGGCGGCGAGGGCTCCGACGATGGCCACGGGGGTGGAGATGACCAGGGCGCAGGGGCAGGCCGTGACCAGGACGACCAGCGATCGGTGGATCCAGGTGCGCCAGGCGGGCAGTTCACCGGCCATGATGAGGGCGAGCGGGGGGAGCAGGGCGACGGCCAGGGCCAGGGCGATGACTCGGGGGGTGTACTCGGCGGCGAAGCGTTCAATGCTGCGCTGGGCGGGGGATCGGTTGGCCTGGGCGGCCCGGACCCCTTCGACGATCTTGGAAACGACGGCCTGGCCGAGCGGGCGGGTGGCCTCGACGTCCAGGGCGCCTTCGCCGTTGACCGTGCCGGCGAAAACCTCGTCGCCGGGGCCTCGGGAGACGGGGATCGACTCTCCGGTGATGGTGCGCTGGTCGATTTCGGATCGACCCTCGGCGATGGCGCCGTCGACGGGAATGCGCTCTCCGGCTCGGACCCGGACGCGGTCGCCGATTTGGATTTCCCGGGCATCGACGAGTTGGGTGGATCCGTCGGGCTCGATCCGCTCGGCGGTTTCGGGGGCGACGTCGAGCAGGGCGCGGACGGCCCGGCGGGCTTTTCGGAGGCTGAGGGCCTCGATGGCTTCGGAAAGGCCGAACAGGAAGGCGACGGTGGCGGCCTCGTCCCACTGGCCCAGGGCGACGGCGCCGACGACGGCCAGGCCCATCAGGCCGTGGATGTCGGCTCGGCCTTGCCAGGCGGCGCGGAGGGCCCGGGGGACGAGTTCGATGCCGCCGAGGATCACCGCCAGGGCGAAGGCCGCGTTGGCGAGGGGCCACGGGGCATTGGTCCATCGGCAGACCATGCCGATAAGAAGGGCCAGGCCCGATCCGGCGGTGGCGAGCCAGCGGGGGTCTTGATACCAGGGGGCGGGGGCGTCGGGGTCGATGCCCGGGGCGTTGTCGGGCCTGGCGGGTTCGGCGTGCATGCCGGCGCGATCGCGGACGAGTTGGATGAGCCCCTCCGGGGAGGTGCGGGCGGGGCAGTAGGTGACGCCCATCGTGCCGCCGACGGTGTCGAAGGTGAGGGCCTCGACGCCGGGGACGCCGTCGAGGGCGGCGCGGAGGGTGGCGACCTCGGCGGGGCAGTCGAGGCCCCGAACCTTCAAGGTGCAGCGGTCTTGCCCCATGCGCCGATCCCCCGGGCCTCGCGGTGATCCCTCGCCGACGCCCAATTATAGGCGGGGGACCGAGTTGCGCGAGCGCCGAAGGAGGGAATTTTCGGGGCGGCTTGTTTGGGGCTGGGCGGCTCGCTTAGAGTCGTGGGGTGGGGTGGGGTGTCGTTGGGGTAATGGGATGCCGAGGTCTGGATTGATGGGCGACCACGTCTTTCTCGTGCGGTATGGCCTGGCGAGGCACGTCGGGCTGTTCGCGTCGGAGTGGGAGGATCACCCGAGGGGGCAGACGGTGGTGGTGCGGTCTCACCGGGGGACCGAGCTGGGTGAGGTGTTATTGAGGCGAGAGGGGCCGTCGTCGGGTGGGCCGGGTTCCCGGGTGTTGCGTGTGGCCTGTGCGGAGGATCTGGACCGGGCCCGGCGGCTTGAGGAGGTTCGGGGCGGTTGGCTGTCGGCGTGCGAGCGGGTGTTTCGGGATGGCGTCTGGCCGTTGGAGGTGGTCGACCTGGAGCCCTTGCTGGACGATCGGTGCGCGGTGCTGCATTACCTGGGTCCGCACCGGTTGGATGTCGGGCCGCTGCGGGGAATCTTGCGGGAAGCCCATGGGCTCGACGTGGTGTTTGAGCCGGTGGGGCCGGATGTGGAATTCGGTGAGTCGTCGGAGGTTGAGACGGATTCGGGTGGGTGCGGCGCTGGGGGGTGTTCGGCGGGTGGGGAGGCGGGGTCGTCTTGCGGGAGTTGTTCGGGTTGCCCGGCGAAGTCGCTGGCGAGCGTTCGGGCGCGGGCCGGGACCCGTTCGAAATTGCCGTTGTGACCGTGACGAAGGGACTTTCCTTGTCGATCAGGCAGACGATCCGGTGAGCGGCGGTCTGCGACAATTGTCGATATTAAGAACGACCCCTTTTCTCCCCTCCCCTCCCGCGGTTGCGATAACGGACTCGATTATTACGCAGATTGCGTATAATCTTGGACATTATGCGTAAGTTCACTTCCCTCGATGCTCTGTTCCCCAAGACTCGCCAGGCGGTCCTTTCGGTTCTCTACCTGGACCCCACCCGGGAGTGGTATCTCTCGGACCTGGCTCGGCATCTGAAGTCGCAGCCGTCGAGTCTTCAGAGGGAGTTGGCGAATCTTGTCGCGGGTGGCCTTCTTCGGAGGAGGGACGACGGGAATCGGGCTTACTACATCGCCGAGAGGGAAAGTCCCATCTTTGGAGACCTCCAGGGCCTCTTGCTCAGGACGACCGGGCTGAGAGACGTGCTTGCCAGGTTTTTGGAACCCTTTCGCGACCGCATCGCGGTCGCCTTCGTCCATGGCTCGCTCGCCCGCAAGGAAGAGCAACCGAGGAGCGATGTCGACTTGATGGTCATCGGGCGGCTTGGCCTCGCGGAGCTTGCCGGAGCGTTGAAAGACGTCGAGGAGAGGCTCCTTCGACCCGTGAACCCGTCGATCTACTCGCCGGGAGAGATTGCGGAGAAACTCGCCGCCGGTCATCATTTCCTCTCGGCGGTGATGAGCAAGGAAAAGCTGTTCGTCATTGGGGACCAGGATGACCTGGCGGCAGCTACAGAACGCGAGACGCGTTCAGACGCACCAGACGAGCAAGCCGGCGCTTGATGACCTACGAACGGTCGTCGAGCGAGACCTTCACGACGCCGGCATCGCCGCACTCTCGGCGGACCGCTCCTTCGCCACGTCCTACAACGCCGCCCTCCAGATAGCGAAGATGGCGATTGCGTGTGCCGGATACCGCGTCGTCGGTCAGGGACATCATCAAGTGAGCTTCGAGGCCGCCGAGCTGGCGGTCGGATCGGGCGTCGCGAGGCTCGCCGCCTACTTCGAGCTTTGCCGAAGGAAGCGGAGCACGCTCGATTACGACGTGCGAACGTCGTGAGCAACACCGAATCCACCGAACTGCTCCAGAAGGCCCGGGAATTCAAGGCCGAAGTTGAGAGCTGGATTGCCGCGAACCATCCGGGCCTCGTGCCGTGAGGTCCGTGAGAAAACAGAGCCTCCAATAGTCTGCGACAGTTGTCGATATTCAGAATGACCCCTTTTTCCCTTAGGTCGATTAATTCTGAGTCGTCTCCTCCTTTTTAACAGCTGACCCCTCTCCGGCCACTCCCTTAACTTCATTCTCAGTTTTGGGTTTTGGCTTCAAGTAGAAGAAAAGCTGATCCACAGTGAGCAGACCTAGGAGCGAGCTTTCAAGGGTGTGCTTGTCATAGGGTGCTGTACCATGCCCGACGGTGTTGCGAGTAATTTGGTTGGCACTTACTCCCCCTTTATCAGGTGGACCAAAATAAACTTCCTGTAAATAACGTGTAAATCGGGGTGCCAACAACGAGTTAGCGGTAATCTCAGGATGGTGGAGATTGGATGTGGACGAGAGATAGAGGGCTTTTTGCCCACTACTATTTCTGGTGTCAACTGTCAAATGATAAGACTTCATTATGCCCTCGATCCTGAGATTAAAAAGAGTCGTAGAGCAAAGATAGTCTCCACTCTCGTGTCGTTCTACCGCCTTCGCCAGAACTTCGTAGTGGGTTTCAAAAAAGGGATTGGTCTTCCAAGCCGCAACCTTCGCAGCAAGCAGAGGGAGGATTTCAGCATTGATATTATTAACCGTATGCGTCAGGTCAAACCCGGCTCTTATGAATTGGCTTAGCTTATCGATGGTTCGTTGACTAAGTGCGATGAATGGAAACCATTTAGCTTCATAGAACTTGTCCCAATCGTCTTCGGTTAGCTTCCAGAGCATTTGCAGTCGAACCGTCTCCAGGCATCTGGCGATGATCTCGCTCAGGGGATAGGGTCTGAGGGGATAAGGATAATTTAGAGGCTCCAAATCGAAGAATAGCCCTTTTCGCCACCCCAACGAAAATAAATAAACAACCCCGACTGATTCAGAGACTTCTTTCCCCAGAAATTTAGCGTCTTCGATAGCAGCCAGATCGTTCATTAAATCAATGGGACCAGCCTCGTACTTGGTTTTCGCAAGAGCGGTCAACTCCAATATAACCTCATTTACGTAAATCGTGGCTGTTTGATCTCGGTTGATGAGGACCAGCAAATTGTCGATGGTAGAAGGTTGGGGGCGTTGATCCTCTGGGATCAGTCCAAGGAATGTGTTAACAAAAATCTCCAACCTCGAAATGAAGAGTTCGCCATTCTCATAGGACGAGAATTCACGTACCAGGACATCGCCGTGACTTACCCTTGAGTTCGCTTGAGCCGGTTTGGCGGCGATGCAGCTTATAGGATGTTTTAATTTTACTTCACATCGCATAACTCGTCCCCAAGACGTTCAAACCGGAAATTCCACCCCACACACCAAGCATTCGGCGTACTCCTCATCGTCCACTACGAACCGATTTGGGTCAATCTCCCCGCACCCAGGGCACCGTAGTCCCTCCTGTCGGACATATCCCCCTGGCAGGTCGAACCACACATTTGGACAGTTCAAACGCCCTTCGGGAGGGAAAACTGGTGTCAGTTCGGAATGGTATTAAGCGAAGCGAAAGTCTCTGGGTCATCGGTGGTTAGGACGAACTTCCGGTCAGATTAATTGGACGAAAACACAAATAAGAATTATATCACCGATCCGGGAAGTCCCTGATTCTCAGCCAGATCGAGAGAGGCTCATGTCCACATTGCCTCCGGAGCGGCCACCGGGTATGAGTCGCAACTTCTATCCTCTGCAAGATTTGCGCCTTAGCTTAGTGCCATTCGTGTCAATTCGGTTTTCCGTTCGAGGGGAAGCGGGGGGGGACCGGCGTCAATTCAGTTTTTCGTTCGTGTGGATTAGCGAACCTGAGACAATCGCTCTCGGACAAGGGCCGGCAGGTACTTGACGGGCAGCGTTCCGTGCGAGAGGACCGCTTCGTGATAACGGCCCAGGTCGAATCGGTCGCCCTGCTCGTTTTGAATCGCTCTTCTTAGTCGGGTGAAGGCGGTTCGGCCGACGAAGTAGGTGGAGAGCTGGCAGGCCGATTGCTTGGAGCGGATGATCTTGCCCAGGGCTTCTCCCTCGGACTGGAAGGCTCGGCCGGTGAGGAGTTCCATGGCCTGGGCGTCGGTCATCTGGCCGGCTTGCATTTCTCGGTCGAGAATCGCGTTGATGACGGCTCGGAGGTAGAACTTCAACTGGTGGAGGCGCAGGGAGAGGTCTCCGTGGCCGAAGCCCTGGTCGAGCATGACTTGCTCGGTGTAGACGGCCCAGCCTTCGGCGAAGGTTCCCGAGGACAGGACCCGGCGGATCAGCGAGGGGCAGCGGTTGCTGTATTCGAGCTGGACGTAGTGGCCGGGGTAGGCTTCGTGGATCGTCAGGATCTTGAGCATCGGCCGGTCGTATTCGCGGAAGTAGCTGGCGACCTGCTGGGCTGTCCAGTCGGACGGCGGGGGGCTGATGGCGTATTCGCTGGAGCCCTGGGGGTCGAGCGGGGGGGAGGGGTTTAGGTAGGCCGTGGAGTTGCCCCGGAGGAACTCGGGCATCTCGACGATCCGGCAGCGGTCGGGGTCGGGGAGGCGGAGGATGTCCCGCTCCTGGATGAACGCCTTGACCTGGCCCACCGTTTCTCGCACGTCGGCCATGAGGGTTTCGGTTGTTCCGTGGTCCTCGGAGAGCTTGGCCAGGACCTTGCGGATCAGGGTTCGGCGGCCGGCTTCGTCGTCGGGGGGGATTGGCTCGTTCGGGTGGGTGGTCCCCCAGAGTTGGCGGGCGATGGTGGCCATCTCTCGTTCGACGCGGGTGGCCTCGGCTTGAGCCTCGTCGCGCACCTCGTCGGCGGTGAGGCCGGCGTCGAGTTCCAGTTCCAGCTTCTGGGCGAAGAGTTCGGGGCCGATGCGCCAGGCGTCACCCGAGCGGGGGAGGATCGTGGTTTCGAGGAAGGCAAGGTGGTCTTTCAGCGCGTTGGCGGCGGCCTCGGCGTTTTTGCCGAGTTCGCCCTCGCCTTTGGGCTGGCCGGCGAGGGCGAAGAGGTCGTCGGTGTAGAAGTGGATGGCTCCGCGGGTCTGGCGGATGGCGGTTTCGGTTTTCACCCTGGGCGGGTTGGTGATGGTCTTGCGGGCAGTGGCGACGATTTCGGGGACGTGGGCCATGCGGGCGGTGGCGTTGGCGAGGTTGGTGGCTTTCGGCAGGCTGGATTGGGTCAGCAGGTTGTAGATCGTGTCGGTCAGATAGGCCCCGTAGGCGCGGGGGTCGTCCTCGAAGGGGTGGAAATGCTCGGCGAGCCAGATTTCTCGGGTCAGGTGGTGGGCGAAAATCGCGAAGTCGACCCGGCCGTTGGGGGTGAGTTGGTCTTGATGGATCTGGAGGGGGAGGTCGGCCAGGGTTTGGCGGTCTCGCTGGACGTTGGCGGCCCGGGCCTCGGGGGAAAGGTCGTCCATGCGGTCGTCGAAGCGGTGGTCGCCCAGGCCGGTGGCCATCACCGGCTGGGCGGCGAAGGTGGCGTCGAGGTAGGCGCGGAAGAAGGCTTCGAGCTTGGCGTCCTCGCTCACGACGGCCCCCGGCGCCTCGGCGTTGGCTGGAGTTGCGAGCGTGACGGAGGTCCAGAACAGGGCCAGGACTGCCCAGGCGACGCGGGAGGCGTGAAGTCGCTTCAAGGTATCATTCCCCGTTTCTGAGAAGGCGTCGTCCCTGGTCAGCCTGGCGAGGTCGGTTCGGTTCAGGTCGGATCAGGGCTTGTTGGTGACGAACCAGTGGATTTTGCCGTCGAAGGCGAGGAGGTAGAGTTCCCCCTGGCTGTCCTCGCCGAAGGAGGCGAGGCCGGGCTTGAGAGAGTGGGGGGTCAGTTCCTTGGGTCCTTCCACCGCCTTGCCGTCTTGCTCGCGGAGGCCCCAGATTCGTCCCGAGCCGAAGTCTCCGTAGACGTAGACGCCGTCGAGTTGGGGCAGACGCTTGCCTCGGTAGACGTAGCCTCCGGTGATGCTGACGCCGACGTCGTGCTTGTACTCGGCGATGGGTTTGGAGAGCTTGGAGGCGGGGTCGGCCTTTTGCTTGCGGGAGGATTCGCGGAAGGGGTGGTTGGCTTCCCAGAGGCTCCAGCCGTAGTTGCCGCCGTTGCGGATGAGGTGGACCATCTCCCAGGTGTTCTGGCCGACGTCGCCGGCCCAGAGGTCGCCGTTGGCGCGGTCGAAGCTGAACTTCCAGACGTTGCGCAGGCCGATGGCGAAGACCTCGGGGGCCCACTTGCCGAAGCGGTCGGGGTCGCGGCGGGCGGGGTTGTCGTTGGGGATGCCGTAGGCTTTGCCGTCGGCGGGGTGGTCGGGGTCGACGCGGAGGATCGAGGCGAACCAGTCGGAGGGGTCCTGGCCAGTGGTGAGCGGATCGTTGGCGGCGCCGCTGTCGCCCAGGGTGATGTAGAGGAAGCCGTCGGGGCCGAAGGCGATGTGGCCGCCGTTATGGTTGCCGTAGGGGTCATCGGCCGAGACCCAGATGCGCTTCTCGCTGGCGGGGTCGGCGCGGCGGGGGTCGTCCTTGGAGACCTCGAACCGGGAGACGACCGAACGGCGTTCGTGCGGGGCCTCGTCGTGGGCCGAGTAGTAGACGAAGAACTGGCCGTTTTCCTGGTATTTGGGGTGGAAGGCCAGGCCGAGGAGCCCTTCCTCGTTGTCGCGGTTGATCTCGGCGGGGAGTTGGAGGAACAGGCGCTTGTCGTCGGTCTGGCGGTCGTCGGGGAAGGACCAGACCTTGGCCTGGTGCTGCTCGTTGACGAAGAGGAGGTGGCGTCCGTCGTCGGGGTAGGCCAGGGCGACAGGTTTGTCGAATTGCAGCTTGGGGAAGGCGACGTCGACGAAGAGTTCGGGGATTCCGTGGCGGGCGGGCGCTGGCGGGTTGTCGGGCTCGGCGGCGGGCAGGGGGGGCGTCGCCAGGCACCAGGCGCAGGTGAGAGCCAGGGCTGGGATTCGCGTGCGGGGGAGCCTCGGGAGCATGCGGGGGCCTCGTCCGTGGTTCGGTTCGTCGCGGGGGGCGGGCCGCGAACGGTTCCAACAGTATAGGCGGGGGCCGGGTCGGGTCGTCAAACCCCGGATTGGGGTCGCCGGCCAGGGTGCGCCGAGGCTCGGAAGGCTGTCGCGGACGACGCAAGCATAGGGGATTGCATGTCGTGCGTCTGGCATCAATGAGAAAGCAAGTTCCGTGGAAAATCGGCATCGTTCGCTTGCGGGGCGGGCGAGGTCTGGTTGATGATCGAACCTGGGCGGAGGCGAGGAGGCGCACGTTGATCGAGCGTCAAAACGAGTGTTGGAGCGGAGCCGCTTCGGCCAGTTCCACTCCGCCCATGCTTTGGGATGATTCGCTCAACCTTTGATTCTGGGCCTCGTCGCTTGGCGAGGTTCGGCAGGGGTGTTGGTGCGCCCGGTCTGGTCGAGGGTTCCAGGTTCCCGAGAGGGACGGGGCCGGAGGGAACGGTGCGCGCTGGGGTCGGGCGGACGACCTAGGCTTTCTCCACGTCGCGTTCGAGATTCCACACGTCTTCGCGAACGGCCGGGGAGTGACCTCCCGGTTGCGGCCGTCGCGGGTTTGGCAGGCTTGCCGGGGGACATCATGCCGATCTTGCCGGGTTGGAGAAACGGGGCCTCGTCGAAGGCCGGTCGACGGGCTCGGGCGTCGAGGCGCTGGGGAGCCGCTGGCCGGGAGATTTTTGGCGTCGAGGCGCTGGAGGTTCGCCAAGTGCCGGCGGCCGGGATCACGTCGAGCTTCGCCGTGACCTCGACGTGGGCCTCCGGTTACCAGGCGACGTTGACCTTGAACAACGGCCAGTCGACGGCCGTGGCGAACTGGCAGTTGGGGTTCGACCTGAACGCGACGATCAGCTCGATCTGGGACGCGAAGGTCGTCAGCCACGTGGGGACGCATTATGTCATCGCGGGGCTGGCGTATGACGCGACCCTGCCGGGTTCGGGGTCGTTGAGTTTTGGGTACGTGGCCGGGGGAGCGACGGCCGCGGCACCGGTGAACTTGACGGTCAACGGGACGGCGATCGGCACGGGAACGGGCAACCCAACGCCGCCGCCTCCAACCGCCTTGCCGACGGTGTCGGTGGCCAATGCCCAGGTGGCCGAAGGGAATTCGGGCACGACCGCCTTGCCGTTCACGGTGAGCCTGTCGGCCGCGAGCACGACGGCGGTGACGTTGAAATATGCCACCGCCAACGGCACGGCGACGGCCGGGTTGGATTACACGGCGACTTCCGGCACCCTGACATTCGCTCCCGGGCAGACGACGCAGGTGGTCAACGTGCCGGTGCTGGGGGATACCAACGTCGAGCCCGATGAGACCCTGACGCTGAGCCTTTCCTCGCCCTTGGGCGCGACGATCGCCAAGGCCCTGGCGAATGGAACGATCCTTAATGATGACACTTCGCCGACGTCCCCGCCGACCTCGGGGGTCGCCGTGACCTTCAAGAACACCAGTGATTGGGGGACGGGGTTCAACGGCGAGGTGGACCTGGCCAACACCCCGGCGACGGCCACCGGGACGTGGACCCTGGGCTTTGACTTCGCCGGGTCAATCAGCTCGTTCTGGAACGCGACGCTGGTTAGCCAGGTGGGCCATCACTTCGTCGTTGCCGGTGCCTCCTGGAACGCGACGATCGCCGCCGGGGCGTCGACCTCGTTCGGCTTCGGAGCGTCGCCCGGCGGGGGGACTGTCGTCCCGACGAACTTCGTCTTCACCTCGAACGGTTCCGCGACCGGTAGTGGTGGGACCACGACGCCCTCGGGACCGACAGCCGTGGCCGATACCGCGACCACGGCGCCGGGGACCTCGGTGACGATTGCCGTCCTGGCCAATGACACCGACGCGGCCGGCAACACGCTTTCGCTGAACTCGGTCACCCAGGGGACCAACGGCTCGGTGGTGGCCAACGCCAATGGGACGTTGACCTATACGCCGAAGGCCGGGTATGTGGGGACCGATTCGTTCACGTATGTCGTCTCGGATGGGAAGGGGGCGGCCACCGGCACCGTCAGCGTGGCGGTGGTCGCCCCGACGCCCGCCGGGACCTGGCCCGCCCATGTGTTCGCCCCCTATGTGGACATGGGGTTGTATCCGACGTACAACCTCGCCTCGGCGGCTCAGAACGGGGGTGTGAAGTTCTTCACCCTGGCGTTCATCACGGCCGACCCGTCGGGAAACCCGAGCTGGGGCGGGTATGCGTCGTATGACGTCAACGGCGGGTCGTTCGACCAGGGAATTCGCTCGCAAATCAGCGCCGTCCGTGCGGCGGGGGGCGACGTTCAGGTTTCATTCGGCGGAGCGAGCGGGACGGAGTTGGCGCAGGCAATCACCGATGTGGCGAAGTTGACGGCCGCCTATCAGACGGTCGTCAGCGCCTACAACCTGACGCACCTGGACTTCGACATCGAGGGGGCGGCGGTGGCCGATCACGCCTCGATCGACCGCCGTTCTCAGGCGTTGGCGGCGTTGCAGAAGTCGGCCGCGGCGGCGGGCAAACCGCTGGCCGTGTGGTTCACCCTGCCGGTCCTGCCGACCGGACTGACCGCCGATGGCCTGCACGTGGTGCAGTCGGCCCTGAAGTTTGGCGTTCAGCTCGCCGGGGTCAACGGCATGGCGATGGACTACGGCGAGTCGGCCGCGCCCAACCCCAAGGGGCAAATGGGGACCTATGCCATCGACGTGGCCAACAGCCTGCACGACCAGTTGAAGTCGCTGTATGGCGCGTCGTTGAGCGACTCGCAACTCTGGAGCATGGTCGGGGTCACGCCGATGATCGGCCTCAACGACGACACGAACGAGGTCTTCACCCAGGCCGACGCCAGCCAGCTCGCCGCCTTCGCCGTGCGGAAAGGGGTCGGACGGATCTCGATGTGGGACCTGAACCGCGACCGCCAGAACGCCTCGGGCGCGTTGAGCTATGTCGATTTGAATTCCAGCAGCCTCGTGCAGCAGCCCTACGATTTCTCCAAGATTTTCGAGTCGTATCAGGGCTGAAGCCCCAGGCGGCGGCTCGTCGGGTCGGGGGGAAAACTCACTGCCCGGCGAGCTGGTCAGCGTCGCCCAGTCAAATTTGGTCATGATCGCCCTGGATGCGGCCGATACCACGAGGAAGAAACCGTCCTTCATGAACGAATCGCCCGGCCTGGGAGGGCCGACCATGACCCGGCCGTCGACCCGAAAACTCGCCACCATTGTGATGCTTTTGCCGGGCCTCGTCGCCTCGGGCTGTTCGATTATCGACCGGGTCGACCTGCTCAGCGCCCGTTTGGCGGAGGCGAACCAGCGGATCGGGGTCGCCTCGTCACAACTTGCCGAAGCTTCGGCGAAACTCGATCACGCCAACGCCCGACTCGATCAGGCCACCGGCAAACTCGACCAGGCCAACGGCAACCTCACCAATGCCAACGGCCGGCTAGACTCGGCCAACCAGAACCTTGGGCTCGCCAATCAAAATCTGACCTCCGCCAGCGGCCAACTTGGCACGGCCAACACATCCCTTGGCACGGCCAACCGGAATCTCGGGTCGGCCAACGAGACTCTGGGCGTCGCCAACCAGAACTTGACCGCGGCCAACGGCCTACTCGGCACGGCCAACCGGAGCTTGACCAACTCCAATCAAATTCTTGGCACGTCCAACGGTTTCCTTAGCACCGCCAATGGGCACCTGGGGACGGCCAACGGGCATCTTCAGGGGATCAACGCCGCCATCCCCAAGATTCCTGGACTGACGAAGTAAATCGTACCCGACCGCCGCGTTCCTGGGCCGATTCCAGCGAACACGCCCCGAATCAGCGACCCGGGCAACTTTCGAGGTTGTCCTGGTAGACTGATTGAGGCCGACCCGTCCCAAGGCGATGGGACGACGAGGCGGCCAGATGCGGCCTCGGGGCGGTGGTCGATGCGCTGGTCGATTCGCAATCAGATTCTCGCGCCGATCATCGCGATCCAGGCCGTCGCAGTGACGTCCATCGCGCTGGCGACGGCGAGGCTCGCCGCGGACCGATCGGGCCGGCAGATCGCCGACCGGCTCCACGGCGTCATCGAGACCCTCACCGACGCGAATTTCCCTTATACCGCCGGAGTTCTGGCCAAGATGCGCGGGCTGTCGGGGGCCCACTTCGCCGCGTTGACGCCCGAGGGACGGGTGGATCATGCCACTCTTCCGGGTTTGGATCGCTTGCCCGAGGCATTGCGGGCTGTCGGCTCGATTGGGCGGCTCCACTCCCTGGGCGGTTCGCCGACCTTGGTGGTGGGGGGGGATCGGTACTTCGCCATTCCTTTGACGGCCGCCACCGCGCCCCGGGGACCGTCGCTGTTGGTGCTCTATCCCGAGACCAGTTGGCGACGGGCCCGCTGGGAGGCCGCGACGCCCCCTTTGGCCCTGGGGTTCGGGTCGTTGGCGTTAATGGCGGCGGTGACGAGTTGGACGGCCCACTGCATCGGCGCCCGAATTCGCACGGTGCAGCGTCAGGTGGCCCGGCTCGCCGCCGGGGACTTCGCCGCCCTGGACCCCGGCCCCCGGGATGACGAGGTCCGCGACCTGGCCGGCTCGATCAACCTGCTGGGCTCTCGGCTGGACGAGATGTGCCGGGCGATGGGCCGTTCGGAACGGTCTCGGCTACTCGCCCAACTGGCCGCGGGGCTGGCTCATCAACTGCGCAACTCCTTGACCGGGGCGCGGATGAGCGTCCAGTTGCACCTGCGACGGTTCCCCCCCCGCCCTGGCGACCAGTCGTTGGAAGTCGCCCTGAGGCAACTGGCTTTGACCGAGGAGCAGGTCAAGGGGCTGCTGTCGCTGGGCCGCGACGGGCCCCGGCCGTCCGAGCATTGCGACCTGGGACTCTTGCTCGACGAGGTGGCGTTCCTGGTCCGGCCGGCCTGCCAGCATGCCGGCGTCGCGCTGGACCATCGTTGCGCGGGGGGTCCATTTCCGCTGGTGGCCGACCCCTCGGGCTTGCGGGCCGCGGTGCTAAACCTTGCCCTTAACGCCGTCGAGGCGGTCGGTCGTGGCGGGCGAGTCCGCCTGGAAGTCCTGGGCGGCGGCAACGGTGGCGAGTCCTTGGCCGTCGAGGTCGCCGACACCGGTCCCGGCCCTCCCGCCGAACTGGCGCAGGCCCTTTGCGAGCCATTCGTCACGAGCAAGCCCGAGGGCGTGGGCCTCGGCCTGGCGATCGCCCGGGGCGTCGCGGCCGAGCATGGCGGGCAACTGTCCTGGTGCCGACGGAACGGCGAGACCCGCTTCCGCCTGGAACTGCCGGTGGCCCGACCCTCGCGCGAGGAGAACGTTGCATGGGCCGTGTCCTGATCGTCGACGACGAAGCCAGCATTTGCTGGGCCCTGCGTGAGTCCCTGGCCGATGAGGGGCACCGCGTCGACGTCGCCGCGTCGGCCGAGGCGGGCCTGGCCATCGCCGAGGCCGACCCTCCCGACGCCGTAGTCATGGACGTTCGCCTGCCGGGCCTCGACGGCCTTTCGGCGATGGCCCGCTTCCGGGAACGCCTGGGCCCCACCCCCATCCTCATCATCACGGCCTTCGGCAACCTCGAAACGGCCGTCCGAGCGATGGAGGGGGGCGCTTTCGACTACCTGGTCAAGCCGTTCGACCTCGACCAGGCGACCTCCCTGATCGCCCGAGCCCTGGAACGCCGCGCCGGCCGCCGAGAGGCCGGAACCACCGCCGACGCCCCCGTTCCCGGAACCCTGGTGGGCGCTTCCACGGCCATGCAGGCCCTGTTCAAGAGTATCGCCCTGGTCGCCCCGGCGGATGTCCCGGTCCTGATTACCGGCGAGAGCGGCACCGGCAAGGAACTGGTCGCCCGCGCCATCCACCGACACGGGGGGCGTCGCGACGGGCCGTTCCTGCCCGTCTGCCTGGCGGCGCTGAGCCCCGGACTGGTCGAGGGGGAACTTTTCGGGCACACCCGGGGGGCCTTCACCGGCGCGACCCGAGACCGCCTCGGCCTGCTGGAACTGGCCGGCGGCGGCACGGTGCTCCTGGACGAGATCGGCGACGTCCCGGCCGAGGTTCAGGTCAAGCTCCTGAGGGCCATCGAGCATCGAGAGGTCACCCCCGTCGGTGACGCCCGGCCCCGAGCCACCGACATTCGTATCCTCGCGGCGACCAACCGCCCCCTGGACCGATTGATGGCCACCGGGCGGTTCCGCGAAGACCTGTTTTTCCGGCTCAGCGTGTTTCAGATTCACGTCCCCCCCCTGCGAGAGCGTCGGGAAGACATCCCGGCCCTGGCCGAGCACTTCCTGGGGCAAGTCCGCCTGCCGGATGTCGCCGAGGCGCAGCTCTCTCCGGGAGTGCTGGAAGCGCTTCAGTCGCGGCCCTGGGCGGGCAACGTCCGAGAATTGAGGAACGCCATCGAGCACGCGGCGATCCTGGCCCGGGGGCGGGCGCTGCGTGTCGAGCATCTGCCGCCGCCCCTGTCGGGCCCGGAACCGACCGGGGAGGGCTCGGCGGCCGACCCGGGCCTGGGCGAGGGAATCGCCCGCTGGGCCGGGCGGGAAGCTCTTGCCGGGGACGCGGGCGAGACCTCCGGCATGGCTCCTCTGTACGAGCGATTCCTCGACCTGGCCGAGCCTCCCTTGCTGAAGGCCGTGCTGGACCGCTGCGGGGGCAACCGGGCCGCCGCCGCCCAGTTGCTCGGCATCCACCGGGCGACCCTTCGCCAGAAACTCCGGCGGCACGGCATCGAGTGACGGACGCCCGCGGAGCCGCCCAGGTCATGCCGGGCGGGCGACCCAGGCCGTGACGGGGTTCCTCGGCGGAGTCCGGCGAGACGGCGAGGGGGACGTGTTCAGGCGGCGGCGGGGTCGGCCTGGGCCTCGTTGGGGCGGTGTCGCGGGCGGGTCGGGGCGGTTGCGGTCGTCCAGTTTTCGCACGGCGCGGAGTTCGATTTTGCGGACCCACTCGCGGGTCACTCCCAGGCGACGGCCCACCTCCTTGAGTGTCAAAGGGTCGGCCCCTCCGAGCCCGAACCGCAACGACACGATGGCTCGCTCGCGGTCGTCCAGGCGATCCAGGCGGTCCATCAGGGCGCGGCGGTCGTCGGCGAGTTCCAGGGAACGGTCGGGCGCGGAGTCGTCGGCGGCGAGGTCTTCGGAGGACCACGATCCGTCCTCGCCATCGCCGGAGCCCGAGCCCGAGCCGTCGCGACGCAGGTGACTGACCCGCAACGCCTGCTCGGCCAGGCGCTTCTGCGAATCGGTCAGGCCCAGATCCGCGGCGATTTCGACGGCGGTCGGGGCTCGGCCCAGGTCTCGACGCAACGTCCGCTCGGCCCGTCGCCATTTGCCCAGCATCTGCACCATGTGCGCCGGTAGGCGGATCGTCGCGGCGGTGTTGGTCAGTGCCTGGCGGATGGCCTGCTTGATCCAGTAGCAGGCGTAGGTGCTGAAGCGAGTGCCGAAGGACGGGTCAAACTCCTCGGAGGCGCGAATCAGGCCGAGGTTCCCCTCGCCGATCAGGTCGTCCATGGGCAGGCCCCGCCCGGCGTAGTCGCGGGCGATCCGCACGACCAGGCGGAGGTTGGCCCGGATCAGCCGTGACTTCGACGCCTCGTCGCCCCGAGCGATCCCCTCGGCCAGCGACCGTTCTTCCTCGGCGGAGAGCAGGTCGGTCGTGCGGATCTCTCGCAGGTACAAGTCCAACGGATTCGACGCCAACGGTCGGGAGGTGTGGGCCATCATGGAAGTTCGCTCCTGGATCCGGGTGTTCATCCCTCCGGGATGCCCCTCTCGCCGCGGCCGCCTCGCCACGGGTCCCCATCTTGGGGAGGGCCATTCTTGGGTCCTAACCCTCCAGTTGCGCTCGTTGAAAAAAACCGGCGGAGTCTTTTGGTTTTTTTTCGCGTCCTGACCTATACACGATCTGGCCAGAATGGGCGCATGCATCTTGGAATGACACAAGCGTTAATAAGGTATAGGATTCCGGCGAATCGCTAAATTCCCCTTGAATTTCCAGGATATCACCAGATTCCCTCTTCCACGGGACAATTGACGGCTATAATAATGCCGATCGTTGAACCTCCCGCTCTCCACCGGCGGAGGTTCTTTGGCGAGACCGCCAACAGAGGCGGGGGATGCGACAATGGACGATCGGCAGTTCATCGAACTGGTGGGCCGGGCGCGCTCGGGCGACGAGGCGGCCGTCAAGATCCTGCTTCGGCACTTCGAGGCCGACGTCCGGCTGATGGTCCGGGTTCGCCTGCCGAAGGCCCTACGGTCGCGGTTCGACTCGCTGGACTTCGCCCAGGCGGTCTGGCAGAGCTTCTTCGTCGGCGGGGACGAGGCCCCCGACGAGGCCTTCGCCAACAGCAGTCATCTGCGGGCGTACCTTTCCGGGATCGTCCGCAACAAGGTTTTCGCCGAGCATCGCCGCCTCACCCGCACGCGCAAGTACGAACTCGGCCGAGAGGAACCGCTCTACGTCCGGCGCTCGGGCCGCGACGAGCCGAGAGACCTCGCCGCCGCGGACCCGTCCCCCAGCCAACTCGCGCAGGCCGACGAGCGTCTGGGCCAGTTGCTCGAAGGCGGCGGGGATCGCGTGGCCGAGGTCGTGGAACTGAAGCGCTCGGGGCTGACCTTCGAGGAGATCGCCCGACGCCTGGGCATCAGCGACCGCTCGGTCCGTCGGGTGGTCGAGAACCTCCGTCGAAGGATGGAGGGCCGGGGATGGCTTTGACCCCCAGCCGACGTCCGCAGCGCCGTTCTCCCTTGGCCGGGCTGCCCGTCGTGGCCGACCCCCTCGACGCCTTACTCGACGAGCAGGCCGAATGCTGGGCCCGGGGGGAGTCGCCGGGGGTCGAGGCATTCCTGGGCCGTCTGGGCGAACTCGATGGCGAGCCGGCGCTCGCGCTGATCTATCAGGAGTATTGCCTGGCCGAGTCGAGCGGCCGGGGGCCCGACCCTGAGACGTATTTGTCGCGATTCCCCGACCACCGGGGTCGCCTCAGCCGGATGTTTGGCCTGCACGAGGCGCTGGGCGCAGGCCTGCCCGGTGCCGAGAGGGACCTGGATGAACCGACAGACCTTCCCGAGGCCGGCGACGAGGTCGGGCCGTTTCGGCTGCTCCGAGAGCTGGGCCGCGGCGGCCTGGCCCGGGTGTTCCTGGCCGAGCAGGAGGACCTGGACGACCGCCTGGTGGTGGTCAAGGTCTCGACCCAGGCCTCGGCCGAGCCTCGATTGCTGGCCCGGGCGCGGCACCCCCACATCGTCGAGGTTCTTCGGCATGACCAAACCGCCGATGGGACGTTGCACCTGGTCGCCATGCCGTTTTTGGGCGGTGCGCCGCTGTCGGCGGTGCTGGCGGGCCTACGACGACGGGGCGTCCGTCCCCGCTCGGGCCGCGACCTGCTGGCGGAGCTCGATCGCGCTGGTGACCCCGCCTATCCTCCTCCCCGGCTGGGTCGTCCGTCTCGTGAGGTGTTGGCCTCCTCGGGCTACCCTCGGGCCGTGGCCTGGATCGTCGCCCGTCTGGCCGAGGCGCTGGACCACGCCCACGACCGGGGGGTGGCCCACGGCGACCTGAAGCCGGCCAACGTCCTGCTGACGGCCGACGGCGTGCCGATGCTGCTGGACTTCAACCTGGCGGTCGATTGGGGTCGAGCGAGCCCCTCGGGGGAGTCCGGCGGGACGCTCGCCTACATGGCTCCGGAACGCCTCCGGGCCGTTTCCGGGGTGAAGCCGTTGGGCGAGCCTCGCGCCGCGGACCGACACCGGGCCGACCTGTACGCGCTGGGCCTGGTCCTGCGCGAAATGCTGGCCGGGTCGGAACCCACCGGCCCGGTCCCAGGGCGGAGCCGTTCGACCCGGGCTCAGGCCGCGGCGCTGGCCGACCTCCGAGGGCGGGACCCGTCGCTGGTCGGGATCGCCCCGGGCCTGCGGCCGATTTTGGCGCGTTGCCTGGCCCCGGAGCCGGCCGACCGCTACGGGCGGGCCTCGGAACTCGCCGACGACCTGGATCGCTGGCGGTCCGACCTGCCTCCGCGATTCGCCGGGGGCGCCGGCGGCCTGACCAACCTGGGGCGCTGGGCCCGCCGTCGACGGGCGGCGTTCCTGGCGGCCTTGCTGTGCGTCGCGGCCGGCGGCGTCGCGGCCGTCGCCGTCACGGGGGCCCATCGCGAGACCCTCCGCGAGCAGGCCGTGGCCAAGCTCGAAGCCCTTTGGTCCCACAATGAGCCAGGAGTTTACCGATACCGCACCCGTTTGGACATCGTCCAAAACGGTGGCGACCAGATCGAACTGGCGGGCCGGCTCCTGGCCCGCTACGACGTGCTGGGCCCCGAGGACTGGCGAGACCGTCCCGATGTCCAGCACCTGCCGAGGACCGATCGCGAGGAGTTGGAAGCGTGGCTGATGGAGCAGACCTGGCGGTTCGCCTCGGTGCTGGAGTCCCGCGGCAACTCTCCGGAAGACTGGTCTCGCGCCCTTTCCGGGCTGGACCGCGTCGCCTCTCGGGTTCGTTTGACAGCCCTGGAGGTCCTGCGTCGCGACTTGCGTGGCCGCCTCGGCCTGCCCGAACCGCCAGCCCCTCCCACGGCCCCGGCGGCCCCCGGGTGGATGGACGCCTACCTCAACGGCGTGGCCGCCGAGCGTCTCCGGGCCCGCGAGGCCCTTGGGTTCTACGAGGATGCCCTGGCCGCGCGTCCCAACTCGTACTGGGCCAACTACCGGGCCGCGGTCGTCGCTTGCCGGCTGGGAGAGTTCGACGTCGCGGCCGACTACCTGGGCCGCTGCCTGAAGCTCCGGCCCGACAACCCGGCCCTGCGCTCCCTGCGAGCCTCTTGCCTGCTGTCGGCGCATCGCCCGGGCGATGCGCTGGAGGACTGCGACCTGGCCCTGAGGCTCGACCCCGACTACCCCGTGGCCTACCGCACCCGGTTGTTCGTTCGCAAGGATCTGGGCCAATCAGTGGCGTTGAAGTGGGACCTGGACCGCTGCGACCTCCTGGTCCGCCCCTTCGACCCCGTCGCCGCGAGCCGCCTGCGACGGGATGTCGACGGCCTGCTGGGGGTGGACCTCAAGGACGAGGAGCTTGGCCGTACCGCCAGGGCCAACCCCGAGGACCTCGCGCTTCGCTACGACCTGGCCGCCCGCCTGCGAGACGCCGGACAGATCGACGAGGCCCTCTCCCAATGCCGGGATCTTCTCACCCTCAACCCGGATCACCTCCGGGCCCGCTACCTGTTCGCCTGGCTGCTGAAGGATCGGGATCGGGCCGACCCCGCCGCCGCCCAGGCCTTTGCCGCGCTGCTGGACCACCCTCGCCTGGAGGAACTCAACCGCATGGACGGGCTGACCTTGAGGACCTTTCACTTGGTCGCCGAGGACCACATTCTGCGGGGCGAGCCGGAGGAAGCACTGGCCGTTGCCTGTCGAGGGCTGGAGCGATCGGTTCATTTCGGCAGGCTAGTGGGGGAGTCGCACTACGCCGTGGCCCGCGCCCTGGCGGCCGGCGTTTCGTCCCAGGGTGCTGGCGACCGCGGCCGCATCCTCCAAGCCGTGGAGCATCTCGAACAGGCCGCCGCCATTCACCCGGGCTATCTCACTCTGTGGTTCCCGGAGGATCCCCTCTTCGAAACGGCGCGTCGCGACCTCCTGGCGGTCCTCAAGGCCAGGACGGCGGGCGTACCCCCCGCCAACCGCCCGGACCGCTAGCTCCTCGGACGCCTGATCCCTCACATGGGATCAAGGAAATTGGCATTGTATCGCCGAAAAAAGCGACGCGTATCGCAAATGCGAACGAGCCCGCCACGCGGGTAAGGCGTGGCGGGCTCGTCGCGACACGGGGTCATCCGCGGCCTCAGGCCGGGTAGTCCGGGGTTGGCGGATTCGGCGGCGAAGTGGGCGGCGGCGAACCGTTCCCGGGCCCAGGAGTGGGCTCGGGCGGATCAGTGTCCGTACCCGGAGTGTGACTGACCTGAACCGTACGAGGAGTCACGGTCGAGGGGCTCAGACGACGCTCCAGGAATTCGGGCGCGTACCGGGGGTTACGGGTTCGGGCCATGTGCAGTCTCTCCCAAGTGCAAGCGTTTTTTTACGAATCTGACCACCGGCAACTACTTCCTCCCCACGTGTACAATTTACATCCCGTTTAAGCTTTTGTCAATTCCGTAAAAGGGATTATCGCTAGGCGTAGAGAACCCTTGAATTCATCAGCGTGGCGGAAAACCTGGAGCAAATTGCCGTGGATGGACCCGAACGCCTCGCCCGGATTCGCAAGATGGGAATCCGGGTGGGGCAGGTCGACGCGGTCGATTGGGTTGAAGCAGCGGAAGGCGGTCGATCGGGTTGAAGCAACGGAGGAGGGAGCGGGGGGCTCGTTCAGGCTCCGGCGGAGAATGGCTCGCCGGGGATACGGCGGACCTCGGGCGGTTGGGAGCCTTGCAGGGCGGCGACCTCGGCCTCGGCGGCGGCGACGGCCGAGACGCCTTCGAACGCTTCCAAGGTCGTTTCGGCGACGTGCGAGGCACCTGGCTCAAGACGGACGACCCGACCCCTCTGCTGCTCGAATGGCCGAGGGTTCGGATAGTTCGTTCCCGGTTCCAGACCGGTCACATAGCCGTCCTTGAGTCCCGCCGTGTTCTTCCAAAGGGTGAAGCAGGGCAATTGCGATGTGGCGAATCGCAGCCCCACCGCCCGCTCGCCCGACGGGTGGCGCAACAGGGCGAGGGTCCGGCCCTCGGTCCCCTGGCCGATCAGCTCGAAGAAATAGGCTTGCTCGGCGAATCCGGGTTCGGGCGGGCCATAGGTGTCATAAGTGTCGACCCCCTCGACCGCCCGGGGGTCTCTCGCGGCGACGATCCGGGTCGGGGCGACGATCCGGGCGCCAGCTTCCAGGTAGGGCGGTCCGAAGTTCCAGTGATAGAGGAGCTGGAACTCGGCCGGGACGTCACCCAGGTTGATTACCTCGTCGCGAACCGTCAGCGAGGCCGAGCCTGGCACGGTGCTGATTCGCGTCGACAGGCGGAGATTCAGGCCAAACAGCCGCGTCTCGGGGACGTGCCCCTCCACGGTAATCGTATGAGGCGCCTGGTCCTCGACGTGGACCGCAACGTAATGGGCCGGCAGGTTGGCGATTCGCCCGTGCAAGGGATGGATGGCGTTCCCCTCGACGAACGGGGCGCCGTTGTTGGCCAGACCGCAGCGGGCCAGCAGTTCGTCGAACCCCTCCAGCCAGCCGATGCCGCCGTCGGCCCCGAGGTCCACCAGCGACGGATGGATCGGGCCGTCCTGGGTGGGAGAGTCCCAGCCGAGGCGGTTGCCCTGGTACGCCCCTTTCCAGATCCCCATCCCCCTTGTCGGGATGATCGAGAACGCCAGAGCCCCGTTGTCAATCTCGATCAGATCGACGCCGTCGCGACGCCCTCCGCGCAAGGTCCGCTTCGTGACCGACCAGGTCCCCTTGGCGGCGGGAAACTGGGTGGAGTGGACGGCCCAGCGCTCGGTCCAGTGGTCCTGGGCGACGTCAGTAAGGATCACGTGCATGGTCGGGCTCGGGCGGAAAAGGGGTACGGGGCTTGGTTGTTGGTGGGGGGCATCTTAAGGCGAGCCGACGGGCCGGTCCAGCGTCCGGGGGGTTGCCAGGCGCACCGGGCGCTGCGAGGTTACGGGCCGACTCACCGAACCTCGACCCACGCCAGGGGACCGACCGATGCCGCGCCGACTCCTTCGCCCCGCCTGCTGGTCCTGGGTCGTGGTGGCCCTGGCCGTGGGACACGCCCCGGCCGAGGAACCCCGCGCGATCGACGCCCTCAAACCGTTCATCGACGACGGCCAGCTCGCCGGCGCGGTGACTTTGGTCGCCGGTCCCGACCGAGTCCTGAGCCTGGAGGCGATTGGCTCGGCCGACCTGGCCAACCACACCCCGTTGCGGACCGATGCGCTCTTCTGGATCGCGTCGATGTCCAAGCCGATCACCGCCGCCGTTGTGATGATGCAGGTGGACGAGGGAAAGGTCCGCCTGGACGACCCGGTGGAAACGTACCTGCCCGAGTTCCGCGGTCAGATGGTCATCGCCGAGGCCAACGACGCCCGGATGGTCTTGAAGCGGCCCCGCCATCCAATCACCGTGCGCGAAGTCCTCAGCCACACCGCCGGGTTGCCGTTCATGGCCAGGGTTCAGCACAAGATCGACGAATACCCGTTGGCCGAGCACGTCCTGACCGTCGCGCTGAGCCCCTTGAACACCGAGCCGGCGACCAAGTACGCCTATAGCAACGCGGGAATCAACACCGCCGGAAGGATCGTCGAGGTCGTCACCGGCCAGCCGTTTGAAACCGTCCTGGCCGAGCGTCTTTGTACCCCCCTGGGCATGAAGGACACCACCTTCTGGCCGACCGACGAACAACTCCAGAGGCTTGCCAAATCGTACCGGGCCGGCCCCGAGGGGAAGGGGCTGGTGGAGATCCCCGTCGAGCAGCTGACCTACCCGCTGACCAACCGCTCACGGGGAGTCAGTCCGGCTGGGGGTCTGTTCTCGACGGCAGCCGACATGGCCCGCTTCGGCCAGATGATCCATCAAGGAGGCAGCTTTGAGGGGCGCCGGTATCTCTCGGAGGCGGCCGTTCGCGAACTGACCTCGACGCAGACCTCGGCGATCCTCGGCAACGACGAACCGGGGGGATACGGTCTAGGGTTCTCGACTTCGAAGCGATCCGCCGAAGGCACCGGCCCGGCGGTTCCCGGCCGCTGTGGACACGGCGGAGCCTACGCCACCGACCTGGCGATCGATCCCGACCGTAAGATCGTGACCGTCTTCATGATCCAGTACGCGGGACCCGACGCCGGCCGTTTCCACAACGCCTGGGCCAAGGCCGTCAACGAGGCCCACAAGCCCTGAGCCGCCTTGGCGCGTTGACGGCCTCGCTGGGTGGGCTTAGCCTGGATGGCGGGGGGTCCGACCCGGTTCGCGCCGGCAAAGGTCCCCCGCCCCGCTCGATCCCTTCCCTCTTGAAGGAGCGCCCCCCGATGACGGACCCCCGCCCCGTCGCGAACCGACCGGACGCCGACACAACCTCGTCGGCCCTGTCGCGACGCCAGTTCGTCAAGGCCCTGGGCGCCGCCTCGCTGGCGACGGCGACCGTCTCCCGGCCGGGCCTGGTCCTCGCGTCCGAGCCACTTCCGGGCCCCAGCCCTTCGTCACCGGCCGAGACCGCCGTCGCCCGCTTTTATGCCTCGTTGAAGGACAACCAGCGACAGCGGATTTGCTTCCCCTTCGACGACCCGTTGCGATCCAAGGTCCAGAACAACTGGGCGATCGTCCCACCGACCATCTCCGACCTCACCCCCGACCAGCAGGCCCTCTGTCGAGACATCTTCAAGAACCTGTGCAGCGACGAGGGGCACGAACGGTTCCAGCGCCAGATGGCCGAGGACTACGGCGGGTTCGACCACTACCACGTCGCCGTCTTCGGCGAGCCCGGCACCGACAAGCCGTTCGAGTGGGTCCTGTCCGGCCGGCACAACACCCTGAGAGCCGACGGCAACAGCGTCCAGGGGGCGGCCTTTGGCGGGCCGATCTTCTACGGGCACGACGCCACCGGCTCGGGCAACGACGACGCCCAGCACACCGACAACGTCTGGTGGTATCAAGGGCAGCAGGCAAACAAGATTTTCCAGACCCTAGAACCCTCGCAAAAGGCCCGCGCCCTGGTCGCCAAGGCCGAGCCCGACGCTCCCCGTTCGATCCGCCTGAAGGGGGCCGAACTGCCCGCGGTTGGCCTGGCCGTGGCCGACCTCGACGGCCAGCAAAAGCAGATGGTCCAGCAGCTACTCAAGGACCTGACCAGCCCCTTCCGCGTCTTCGACGTCGAGGAGGTCCGCTCCTGCCTCGATGAGGCCGGGGGCGCCGACAAGCTCCGCCTGACCTTCTTCCAGGAAGGCGACATCGGCGACGACGGCGTCTGGGACATGTGGAAGCTCGAAGGACCGGCGTTCGCCTGGTACTTCCACGGCTCGCCCCACGTCCACACCTGGGTTCAGGTCGCCCGCCCCGCCTGACTGAACGCAGTCGCGAAGCGTCGAGGGTCGCCGGGCCTTCACGACCCGGCGACCCTGCGCGACTTCCGGCGCCACCCTGCCGGTGCTGGGTCTTCGGACGGGCGGGGAAGTCGTCTCGGGCGAAGGGACCGGGCCCGACGCCGGATCGGCCTTGACCGGTCGCGGGCCCGCGACCATAGTCCCCCGCCGGGGCCCGGTTTGCGCCGTTCGGGGTGGTCGCGAACCGGATTTTGCCCCGACGGGGAGTCGGCCAAGGATGACCGATCGTCGCCTGCGGTGGACCCTGGTCGCCCTGGCCGTCGTTGTTCGAATGGCGGCCGTGCTGGTCTTGCAGAGCCACACCGTTCCCCGCAGCATATTCGAGCATGGGGAGATCGCCGCCAACCTCCTGGCCGGACGCGGCTTTTCGGTGCGGTTCCTGGGCGCCGATGGTCTGACTTCCCAGCAGGCCCCTTTGTACCCATTGCTGGTCGCCCTGGCCTATGAGGCCGGCGGGGTCGGCACGTCGAAGGCCTTGCTGATCCTGGAACTGGGACAGGCGGCGCTGGGGGGCCTGATGGTGCTGGCGGTGCAGGCCCTGGCCAGGGAGGTCGCCCCCGATCTCCCCCGGCTGGGGATCTTCGCGGCGCTGATTGCGGCCTTGCATCCGACGTTGGTTTACGCGGCGACGCACGTCCAGGTCGCCGCATTGGCCGCGACCTTGCTGACGGCGGCGCTGGCCCTGGCCTACCGGGCAGGGCGGACCGGCCGACGCCAGGATGCGGGGCTCGCCGGGCTGACCCTGGCCTTGCTGGCGTTGACCGACCCGATTCTGGCGATGGCGGCGCCCGCGATGGCCTGGGCGGTCGTGGGCGGCCGATCTCCACGGAAGGCCGTCGGCCCGCTCGCGGCGATGGTTCTCGTGGCGTCGGTGGGGATCGCGCCCTGGATCGCCCGCAACGCCCGGGTTCACGGCGAGTTTGTCTTCATCAAGAGCACTTTCGGCTACGCCTTCTGGCAGGGCAACTGCTCGTTGAGCCAGGGGACGGACAAGGTCGTGCGCCCCTCGGTCGAAAAGGCGCTGGCCCGCCCCGTCGCCGGCCTGCGCGACTGGAATGCCTCGCTTTGGGCCGCCCGCCATGAGGCCGGTTACCTCGACGACATTGCCCTGACCCCCGACGACTATCGGACGTTGTCTCATCTGAGCGAGCCGGCCCGGTCGCGGCTGCTGTTTCGCCGGGCCTTGACCGACCTGAAGGCCGAGCCCTCAAGGTATCCGCGGCTCTGCCTGCGACGGTTGCGGTACTTCGTCCTTTTTGACGAGACCAACCCCAAGACCCGCGGCATGATCTACCGGGCGAGCCACCTGGGCCTGACCTTGCTGGCGGCCGCCGGCTGGGTCGTCATGGGCCCGGCCTTGAGGCGACGGCTGGCGCCAACGGCCCTGACCGCCGGATTCATCGCCGCGTTCCACACCCTGACGATCGTCTCGGCCCGGTTCCACGTCCCGCTCGAACCGTTGATGGCGGTCTGGGGGGCACCAGCGTTGGCGACGATCGTTCAACTCCCGGCGAGGGTGTCGTGGCGGCGGGGGCAATCTCCCCTGCCTCAGCGCTTCGCGTAAGCGCGGACGTAGTCGACCGCCATCCTTGAGGGGTTGGGGGTCTTGTCGATCGGCCAGCCGCCGCCCAGGGCCAGGTCAACCATCAGGTACAGCGGAACCTTGGCCGCGTCGGGCGTTCGTTCGCGGCGGATCTCGGCCCCGTCATAATAGAAGATGAGGGCGTCGTCCTCCACGCTGGCCCCATAAGTGTGGAAGCCCTCGGTCATCCCCGAGACGATGGTGGTGTCCCCCTCGCCCCGGTGAAAATCGCCCGGCCCCCAGAGGTGGACGGTGGTGTGCAGCGCATTGGGCCCAACTCCGTACTGCTCGACCACGTCGATCTCGATTTGGGTGAGCGTCTTGTGGTCCTTCGGCTCGACCAGTTGCGGAACGCCCATCAGCCAGAATGCCGGCCAGGTGCCGGGGCCGACCGGGAGTTTGGCCCTCATCTCGAAGTAGCCGAACTTCTGAGAGAATCCCGCCCCCCTGGGGTCGACCGAGCAGATCAACCCCGATCGCCAGCGGTCGCCAACCTTGCGGGCCTCGATCTGTAAGATCCCGTCGTGGATCGAAAACGGAGAGTCAGGACCCGGGTCGCCAAAGCCCGCGTCGCCGAAGTCGCCGGCATAGGGGGTGTGGGCGATCCAGCGGGTGCCGGGGCCCCAGGCCGAGATGTCCAAGGGCTTCTGAAAGTCCTCGTCGAAGGTCAGGCGGTAGGCGTCAAGGTTGAGGGTCTTCGGCGGGAGAGTGGGCCCGGGGGCGGCGTGGGAGACGTTCAGAGTGCCGATCCGGCAGGCTTGATGAGGCAGAGAGGTAAGCCCCTCGCCGGCGAGGAAGGGATGGTTGCCGCCGCCGACGTCGGCGGGTCGAGGGTCCCACAGGCCAACCACCACCTCGTAAAGGCCCGGCGGGGCGTCGGTCGGCACGGTGATCGTCCGGGCATAGTCGACCTTGCCCGACCAGTCCTGGGTGGAGACCGGCGGGTCGTGGTCGGCCTGGAAGATCATCCGCCCCGGAGGAGATTCCAGGTGGACGAAGACGCTGCAACGGGCGCCGAGGGGGGCGGCCTCCCAGTGATACGTCACGCGAGCGCCATCGCCCGGCCGGCACGACCCCGGCGTGATCGAGGCGGAGCGCAGCGTCGAGAGAGGCCGGGCCTCCTCGCCGGCCGCGGCCGTGGCCAGGCCGAGCCAGGCGACCAGGAACCGGGCGAGGTGGCGATGGGTGGACATGGGACGATCCTCCGGCGGAGGGCGGGATGAGGTGACCCGACGATCGCATGACGGGGCCGGCGTCTCAACGGGGTTTGGAAACCTCGGGGATGGACTGGCACTGGGACGGCGATTCCGTTGCCGGGACGCCTCGCGAGCCGTTGGGGATCGGCCCGGGTCGTGGCGGGGCCGGCCGGTCCGGGGGTATCATGCCGACGCGGACCCGGGACAATCGTCAGGCCGGGACGCGACGGGGGAGACTTCGGCCGATGGCCCGCGACCACATTCTTGCGATCGACCAGGGAACCACCAGCACCCGAGCGGTGGTCTACGACGCCCGGCTGAGGCCCGTCGGCCAGTCCCAGGTCGAGGTTTCGCCCACGTTCCCCAGGCCCGGCTGGGTTGAGCACGACGCCGGAGGGCTGGTCGCCTCGGTCGGTCCCGTGGTGGCCGAGGCCCTGGCGGGATGCGGGGTTTGGGCCGAGCGGCTGGCGGCGGTTGGCCTGACCAACCAGCGGGAAACCACCGTCGTCTGGGAACGGGCCAGCGGGCGACCGATCGCCCCGTCGCTGGTCTGGCAGGACCGCCGGACCGCCGAGTTCTGCGAGCGACACCGGGGCCGTCGCCCCTGGATCGCCGATCGCACCGGCCTGGTCCTCGACCCTTATTTCTCGGCCACCAAGATCGCCTGGCTGTTGGAGAACGTCGAAGGCGCCGGCTGGCGGGCCGAGGCCGGAGAACTGGCCGCCGGGACTGTGGACAGCTACCTGATCCGCCACCTCACCGGCGGCGAACGGCACGTCACCGACGCGACCAACGCCTCTCGCACGATGCTGATGGACCTAAAAACCCTGGCCTGGGGCCGCGACCTGTGCGACTTCTTCGGCGTCCCCCCCGGGATGCTGCCGGAGATCGTCCCCAGTTCGGGCGTCCTGGGCCAGACCCGGGGCCTCAACTACCTGCCCGACGGCTTGCCGATCGCCGGGGTGGCTGGCGACCAGCAGGCGTCGCTGGTGGGGCAGGGGTGTTTGTCGGCGGGGCAGGCCAAGTGTACCTATGGCACCGGCGCGTTCTTGCTGGCGCACACCGGGGCCGAGCCGATCCCTTCCAGGCATGGCTTGATCTCGACGGTCGCGGCGACGCTGGGAGATGGCCCGCCGCAATATGCCCTGGAGGGAAGTGTTTTCGTGGCTGGGGCGGCGGTGCAGTGGTTCCGCGATGGCTTGAAGGCGGTGGGAGCGGCTCCGGAGATTGACGCGCTGTACGACCAGGCCGACCCGGACTCCGGAGTGCTATTCGTGCCGGCGCTGACGGGCCTGGGAGCGCCTCACTGGGAGCCCGAGGCCCGTGGGACACTATTCGGCCTGACGAGGGCGACCTCGGTGGCCGACCTGGCACGCGCGACCCTGGAGGGGGTGGCCTTCCAGGTGGCCGACCTGCTGGACGCGATCCGCGCCGACCTGCCGGTCCCCCTGACGGACCTGCGGGTCGACGGAGGTATGGCCCGTTCCGACCCGTTCCTCACCTTCCAGGCCGACCTGCTGGGCCTGCCGTTGGTGAGAAGCCCACAGGCCGAATCGACCGCGCTGGGCGCCGCCTTGCTGGCGGGCCTGGGGGTGGGGTTGTGGCCCGACGCGGACGCGGCGGTCGCCCTGCTGCAAGCCGGCAGCCGGCCATTCCCCCCGGGCCGCGATCCTGGATGGCGGGCCGGGGCGTTGCGTCGTTGGCGGCGGGCGGTGGCGACGGTCACGGCTCACTACCGGGCCGAGGTAGAACATCGAGACTCGCCCTGATCAGCCCCGCCCACCTCGCGTTGAGGAGCATCCGATGAGCGTCCAATCTCCGGACCCCTGGAGGGCTCCCGCCGTCGAGAGCCCCGGCGAATCCGCGACGGACGGGTTGGAGTCGAGCCTCTCTCCGCGGAAGACGATGGTCCGCGGGGCGAGGACCGGGGCCGTCTCCGCGGCGCGGGTCGTCACGCCGTTCGCCGGGTTGATCGCGCTGATGGGGCTGAGCTTCATGGCGTTTGGCCTGGCCTCGGGGCGGTGGTCGGGTTGGCATGACTCTCTGCCCAAATCCGCCGGGCTGTTCCTGTTCGTCGTGATCCTGGGTGGCATGTTGGGCGCGGTCCTGGCCCTGCTGGGACGGCTGGTCCGCCGCGTGTGGCCCCTGAGCTTGATGGCGTGGCCGTCGAGGGAAGGGGGAGACGCGGCGGGTCGGCCGCGTCCTCGTCGTTGGCGGGTGGGATGGTGGTTGGCGTGGGGGGGCGCCGTGCTGGCGTTGCTGGTGCTGGCGACGGCATTGGGCGTCGGGGTCTATGCGGGCCGGACGGTCAACCAACGGTTAGCCGCCGCCGAGGCCGCCGCCGATCGCGACGACCCCCACTGGCGGCTCGACGACATGAGAGTCCACCGCGAAGAAGTGCCTGACGAGGAAAATTCGGCCCCGGTTGTGTCCGAAGCCGCCGAGATGTTGTCCCGATTCTGGCCCAACGAGCCTGTGACTCGGCCGGGGGGCCGGGTCGAGTCCGAGTCGACGGAACTGGGAGAGGCTTACCGCCGAATGATCGCGACGCCGGACAACCTCCAGCTGGATGCGCGGACGGCCGACCGATTGCGCGAGGGGCTCGGGGAACTTCCGGAGGTGGTTCGTGTCGCGCGGTCCATCGCGAACTATTCGCGAGGCCGGCACGAATGGGACCCCTGGCCGGACCTGCTGGACACTCCCCTGGACGAGACCGAGCACGCCCGATGGGTGGCGAGGTTGCTCAACGCCGACGCGGCCCTCCAGGCCCAGGACGGCGACCTCGACGGGGCGTTTGACTCATGCCACGCGATGTTCCAGGTCGCCCGGTCGATTGGCGACGAGCCGACCATGATCTCCCAGATTGTCCGAGTGGCGATCGACGGTTTCGGTCGGCAGGTCACTCTCCGCGTGCTCGGCCAGGGCGTAGCTTCGGATTCGGCGCTGGCGAGGCTTCAGGCGACGGTGTTGGATGAGGCGGCCAAGCCTCTGCTGATTTATGCCCTGAAAGGGGAGCGGGCCGTCCAGTATGAATTGATCCGCCGAGTCGGCGCCGGCGTGCTGCCCATCGAAGCCCTTCGCGGGGTGGCTGGGGACGAGATCCGCAACGGGATCAAGGGCCTGAACCCCTCCCTCCTCAGGCTGTCTTTCGATAGCCAGAAAGGGGTGAGCCTGGAGTGGACGACCGAGGCCCTGGCCGTCGCGAGGGGGCCAGCGGCCGGACATCGCGCGTTCTGGGACGCCTTGGATGACCGGGTGCGTAAGGCCACGAAGAACCCCATTCTGGTTTACGGAATGGTCATCCCGGGTTTGATGATGCCGGGCCTTCACGCGGGGGACCAGGCGATCACTCGGATGCGGAGCGAGATGACCGCCCTGGGCCTCTTGCTGGCCGCCGAGCGGCATCGCATCAAGGTAGGCCGTTGGCCGTCGTCGGTTGGGGAGATCGACCGGTCGATCTTGCCGAACGCGCCGGCCGACCCCTTCACGGGCCGGCCGTTCCTGATGGTTCACCGTGAGGGGCGGTTGACGATCTACTCGGTCGGCCCCGACCTGAAGGACGGGGGCGGCGCCTATGATCGCAAGAATTGGCCCAAGAGCCCCCTCGACGACCTCGGCGTTTCGGGCTGGGACTTGGAGTTGCGTGGACAGTCGCCCCCGCCGGAATCGCAAGACGCGGTGGGACGACCCGGATTCGGCGCTGACCCGGCGGCAAGCCGGCAACCGACGGTTTCCCCCCGGCCGCGACCCTTCGTGGCGGGCCGGGGCGCTGCGTCGCTGGCGGAGGGCCGTGGCGACGGTCAAAGCGTCCTACAGGGCCGAGGTGGAACATCGGGACACGCTCTGAACCTCCCTGGCCGCCTCGCTTCGAGGATCACCCCATGACCGTCGAACCCAGGAACTCCGGAGTCGGAAACCCGGTCCCGCCCGCCCTGTCCGAGAGGCTCGAGACCACGGGCCGCCCGACTCTGGCCCTGTTGGGGTGGTTGTTGAGGAAACCCCGATTCGCTCGGCGACCCGGGCGGTCGGGCCGCAAGCCGTTGGCGAAGGAGCGGGTCTACCGGCCGCGGAGGGCGTGGTGGGGGCCAGGTCGGTGGGTGGCCCTGGGAGTTCTCGGATTCTTGTTGCTCACGCTGGCGGTCGGGGCTTACGTAGAAAGCTCGGTCCACCAACGCCTGGCCGCCGCCGAGGCCGCCGCCGATCGCGACGACCCGAACTGGCGGCTGGACGACCTGATCGCCCAACGCGAGGTCGTGCCCGATGGGGAAAACTCCGCCAAGGTCGTGGCTCTGGCCCTGGGCCGGATGCCCAACGCCTGGCCCTATCCTTACGGGAGAAGAATCCCCAACCTGGCGGCAAGTGACACGGAAGCGAGCCAGGCGTTCGAGCGGATGACCGCGGCGCCAGCCAACGTCCGCATGGATGAGGCGACCACCGTCGTGTTGCGCGACGGGCTCGCGGAGCGGGCCGAGACCGTCTGGCTCGCCCGATCCCTGGTCGACTACTCGCGAGGGCAGCACGAGTGGCACTCGAGGCCCAACCCGCTAGAAATCCCTCTAACTGAGACCCAGCGGTCGCGGGAGTTGGCCCGCGTCCTGCAGGCCGACGTGGCGGTCCGAGCCCACGAGGGCGACCTGGACGGAGCACTCGATTCGTGTTGTGCCCTGTTCCGACTCGCCCAGTCGATCGGCCAGGAGCCGACCTTGACCTCGATGCTGGTCCGCATCGCGCTCGACGGCGTGGCCATCCACGCGACGCTCCGCGTCCTGGGCCAGGGGACGCCGTCCGATGAGGCGTTGGCCCGGGTCCAGGCCCTCGCCCGCGACGAGTTGCACCAGCCCTTGATGGCCTACGCGATGGAGGGGGAGCGGGCGATTCATAACGAACTGATCCGCCGGATTGGTGACGGCACGTTGCCGGTCGGGGATCTGAGCCGGACCGCGGGGATGGGGTCGTCCGACTGGCTGATCTTGTCGATGTCGCCATGGGGCAAGCTGATGTTCGACAACCAAAGGGCCATCAGCCTGGAGTGGATGAACGCGGCCATCGCCATCGCGAGACGGCCGCCGTCGGAGGGTCCCAAGCTCTTGGAGGCCTGGGAAAACGAGGTTCGGCGCGTCGAGTCCAGCCGGTTCGAGAAATATGGAGCGATTCTCCCCCGCCTGCTGACCCCGGCGGCGCATGCCGCTGCAAAGGCCTCGATGCGGAGCCAGGCGGAACTGGCTTCTCTCGTCGTGGTGCTGGCCGCCGAACGTCAGCGGAGGTCCGGGGGCGGGTGGCCGGCCTCGGTCTCGGTCGGGGCGATCGACACCCAATTCCTGTCCGAAACGCCGACGGACCCCTTCACGGGAGGGCCTCTCCACATGGTGCGCCGGGAGGGAAAATTCGTGACGTACTCGGTCGGGCCCGACGGCAAGGATGCCCAGGGCGACTATGACCCAAAGCGAATGCACAACAGCTTTCGCGACGATATTGGCGCCACGATCTGGGACGTGGAACTACGTGGGCAGTCGCCCCGGTCGGATGCGACGATAGACGAGGCCGAGTGAACGCTTCCGGCCGGGGCGGGGGTGCGGTCAGGGCTGGCCGGTGGTGGTGCCCCGGATTTGCTGGGCTTGGCGGACGAGGTTGAGGAACTCGGCCCGATAGCCGTTGGCGTCGGGGCCACGGCCTTCCTCGGCCAGTTCGAGGATTCCGGGCAGCGTGGCCTGGCCCTTGTGGGGCGAGTCCCTCAGGAGCATTCCGAAGGACGCGACCGCCGTGGCGAACTTGAAGTCGGGGCTGGCCTGCGAGTATTCGAGGCCGGGGTCGACCACCCCTCGCTCGATCTCCCGGCTGACGTCCCCCTCGGGGGCCTTGAAGCGGATCTTGACCGTCAAGGTCTCGTCGGAGGCGTTGCCGGTGCCTTCGGCGGCGGCGGGCGTGGCGAAGGCGGGAGGGTCGGCCGGTTTCTGGCCGTATTTCAAAGGTTCGGCGGGGGCCTCGGCGGCGGCGACCTCGGGGGCCCCGGGGGGGACGATCTCGTAGAGGGCCGTGACGGTGTGGCCGGCTCCGATCTCACCGGCGTCCTTGGTGTCGTCGCGGAAGTCCTGGTTGGCGAGCTTGCGATTCTCGTAGCCGATCAGTCGGTAGGCGGCGACCTTGGCGGGGTTGAATTCCACCTGGATTTTCACGTCCTTGGCGATCGTCACCAGCGTGCCGCTCATCTGCTCAACAAGGACCTTGCGGGCTTCCTGGAGCGAGTCGATGTAGGCGTAGTTGCCGTTGCCCAGGTCGGCCAGTTGCTCCATCGTGGCGTCCTTGAGGTTGCCGGAGCCGAAGCCCAGGACGCTGAGGAAGACCTTGCTACGGGCCTTTTCGCGGATCAAGGAGGTAAGAGCGTCCTGGGTCGTGAGGCCGACGTTGAAGTCGCCGTCGGTGCAGAGGATGACGCGGTTGGTGCAGCCGGGCAGGAAGTTCTGGACGGCGATCTGGTAGGCGAGGGTCAACCCGGCGCCGCCGTTCGTCGAGCCGCCGGCCTGGAGGCGGTCCAGCGCCGCGAGAATCTCTCCCTTGTGGGACGGTTCGCAGGTCGTGGAGGGCAGCGCCAGCCCTTCGGCCCCGGCGTAGACGACGATGGCGACGCGGTCGTTCTCGCCCAGGGCGTCGACCATTTGCTTCAGGCCCGACTGGAGCAGCGGCAGTTTGGCGGGGTCAGCCATCGACCCGGAGACGTCCAGCAGGAAGACGAGGTTGGCCGCGGGTCGGCGGTCGACCTGGATCGTCTTCCCCTTCAGGCCGACGCGGACCAGGCGGTGGCCGACGCTCCAGGGGCAGCGGGCGATCTCGACGTTGGCGGCGAACGCCTTGTCGCCCGAGGGGGAGGGATAGTCATAAGGGAAGTAATTGACGAGTTCCTCAATCCGGACGGCGTCGGGCGGCGGGAGCATCCCCTGGTCGAGGAACCGGCGGACGTTGGCGTAGGAGGCGGTGTCGACGTCGATGGAGAACGTCGACAGGGGCTCGCGGTCGGCGTGAACGAAGGCGTTGTCGACGATCGGGTTATACGCCTCGGCGTTGCGGTCGGCGCGGGCCGATTCCAGGGAAGGCTGGGCGTCGGGGGTTCTCCCCATCATGCCCATTCCCTGGAAGGCGGGCAGGCTGGTGTTCATGCCGGACATCATCCCGGGCATCATCCCCGGCAGGGGTGCCTCGGCCGGTGCCGATACTTCCCCTTCGGCCTGGGCGGAGTCGAGTCGAAAGATCGATCCTCTCCGACCAGTTCTCGGCCGTGCCGCGGCCGGTGCCGATACTTCCCCTTTGGCCTGGGCAAAGTCGGAGGCAAAACGGGCACGGGCCGCACCAAATTTGGCGGTGTCCTGGGTCGTTACCAACGGCGCCGGCGCGGAGGTCGTCGACCCGGCGGGGGGTATGGATTTGCCAGCCGGGCCCCCGGATTCGGCGCACCCGGCCACCCCGAGGGCCAGGCCCAAGGCGATAGGAAATCCGAGAAGATGGCGAATCTGAGGAATGCGCGCTGGGGGTCGGGAGGTGTCGGCCATGAGTGGGTCTCACAAATCGGCGACGGGTGCGAGAACGATAGCCTCTCGGTTAGACCGGGCTCGTCGTGGTACGGTTCCCGAAAGTTCTGGCTCAGTGGCGAGACGGCGTGGGGCGCGGGGCGAGTTGGGGGAACCGGGGAAAACTGGTGCTGGGGAAACGAACACGCCGGCCGCCGACTCGGGAAGGAGTCGGCGGTCGGCATGGTTAAGGGATGGCGAACAGACTGGGATCAGGAGCAGCCCATACTGTTGCCGCAATTGAAGCAGCGGTAGCAGGTTCCGCAGCGGACGGTCAGGGCTCCGCAGTTGTCGCAGGCGGGGGCGTCGCTTTGGAAGTGGGCGAACTGCTCCTGCTGGCTGGTCAGGGTGTCGAGCATCGGCGGCTCGGGGGCGCGGACCGTTGTCGCAACGGCGAGGGGCTCGGGGAGGTCGAGGTCGTGGGCGGTCGCCTTGCGGTGGCCGTTAACCTTGACCGTCGGGGCGGCCTCAATGGCCGGGTCGGCGTCGTCCTCGCGGCGCGGGACGTTGGCCTCTCGGTAGCCGTTGACGAACTGGATACCCAGCCAGCGGAAGATGTAGTCGGTGATGCTCTTGGCGATGGGGATGTCCGGGTTCTTGGTGAACCCCGACGGCTCGAACCGGCTGTGGGCAAACTTGCTGACGAACACCGACAGCGGCACGCCGTACTGGAGGCCCATCGACACCAACGTCCCGATGGTGTCCATCAGGCCGCCGATGGTCGAACCCTCCTTGGCCATCGTGATGAACAACTCGCCGGGGCGGCCGTCGGCGAAGAAGCCGACGGTGAGATACCCCTCGTGCCCCTGGATGTCGAACTTGTGGGTCAGGCTCTGGCGAGTTTCCGGTAGGCGTTCGCGGCGGGGTTGCCAGGGAGTGGGTACCGCGGCGGTGGGCTTGGCGGCGATGACCGGCAGAGAGATGGCCGAAACCTCGGCCGAGGCCTCGGGGGCGGGCAAGGGGGAGGCGGCGGCGAGCTTCTCGGCGGTTTCCTCGGCCTTGGTGTTGACCGGCTGACTCTCCTTGGAGCCGTCTCGGTAGATGGCCAGGGCCTTGAGGCCGAGTTGCCAGCCTTCGAGATAGGCATTGCGGATGTCGGCAACGGTCGCCTCGCGAGGCATGTTGACCGTCTTGGAGATTGCCCCCGAGAGGAACGGTTGGACGGCCGACATCATTCGCAGGTGGCCACGATAGTGGATGCTGCGAGTGCCACCCTGGGGGGTGAAGGCGCAGTCGAAGACGGCGAGGTCGTCGTCCCGCAGGTTCGGAGCCCCCTCGATGGTGTCGCGGTTGTCGATGTGCTCAAGGATGCCCGCGATCTCGGGGTCATCGTACCCGAGTGTTTTCAACGCCATCGGCACGGTACGGTTGACGATCTTGAGCATGCCGCCGCCGGCCAGGCTCTTGTACTTGACCAGGGCGATGTCGGGCTCGACTCCAGTGGTATCGCAGTCCATCATGAACGCGATGGTGCCAGTGGGGGCCAGGACCGTGACCTGGCTGTTGCGGTAGCCGTGGCGACGGCCGGCGTCGAGACAGGCGTCCCAAACGTCTCGAGCCTCGGCCAGCAGGTCGGCCGAACAGGAGGGGTCAATCCCCTCGACGCTGTCGCGGTGCATCTCCATGACTCGCAGCATCGGCTCGCGGTTCAGGGCGTAGCCGTCGAACGCGCCGAGATGACCAGCGTGCTCGGCCGAGGTCAGGTAGGCCTGGCCGTGCATGATCGCCGTGATCGCCCCGGCCAGGGCGCGGCCCTCGTCGGAGTCATACGGCTTGCCGCTGGCCATGATCAGGCTGCCGAGGTTGGCGAAGCCCAGCCCCAACGGGCGAAACTTGTGGCTGTTGGCGGCGATCTTGTCGGTCGGGTAGCTGCCGTGGTCGACCAGAATCTCCTGAGCCGTGATGAAGATCCGGCAGGCAGCGCGGAACTTCTGGGCGTCGAAGGTGCCGTCGTCGCGGCGAAATTTCATCAGATTCAAGGACGAAAGGTTGCAGGCTGAATCATCGATAAACATGTATTCAGAACAAGGGTTTGATGAGTTGATCGGCGCCGTGTTGGGGCAGGTGTGCCAGCGCTGAATCGTGTCTTCGTACTGCATGCCGGGGTCGCCGCAGAGCCAGGTTCCCTCGGCGATCTTGTCCATCAGCATGCCGGCCTTGTACGTCTCCATCGGTCGGCCGGTGGTGACGGCGCGGGTGGTCCAGTCACCGCCGGACTCCGCGGCGCGGAGGAATGCATCGGTGGCTCGCACCGTCAGGTTGGCGTTCTGGAACATGACCGACGAATAAGCCTCGCCGTTGAAGTTGGCCTCGTACCCGGAGCGGATCAAAGTCTGGGCCTTCTTCTCCTCCTTGGTCTTGCACTCGATGAAGTCGAGGATGTCGGGGTGGTGGACCTTGAGGGTTTGCATCTTGGCGGCGCGTCGGGTCTTGCCACCAGACTTGACCACACTGGCCACTGCGTCAAAAACCCTCATGAAGCTGACCGGGCCACTGGGCCGACCGCCTCCGGAGAGCTTCTCGCGGCTGGAGCGTAGGGTTGAGAGGTCCGAACCGGTCCCCGAGCCGTACTTGAAAAGCATGGCCTCGGAGGAGGCCAGCCTCATGATGCTCTCCATGTCGTCGTCGACCGACTGGATGAAGCAGGCCGACCCTTGAGGGTAGCGATAGGCACTCTCGGCCCGCTTGACCGCTCGGGTCTCCTCGTCCCATCGCCAGTTGTTGGCCGGCCCCTCGATACCATAACGGTGGAACAGTCCGACGTTGAACCAGACGGGCGAGTTGAACGAGCCGTACTGGTTCAGGCAGAGGCTGGTCAGTTCGTCATAGAAGGCGTCGGCGTCGGCTGGGGTGGCGAAGTAGCCGTCCTCGCGGCCCCAGTCGGCGATGGTGCGGGTGACGCGATCGACCAGTTGGCGGACACTGGTCTCGCGCTCGGCGGTGCGGATCTCGCCGTAGAAATACTTGCTGACCACGACGTTGGTGGCCAACTGGCTCCAGGCTTTGGGAATCTCGCAGTCGACCTGCTCGAAGATGACCTTGCCGCGCTCGTCTTTGATCGCCGCGGTGCGGAAGTCCCACTCCACCTGGTCGTAGGGGCTGACCCCGGGCTTACTAAACACACGAGGGACCGTCATCCCCTTGGGACGAACCCCGTTCGCCTTGCTCGCCGGGGCCACATCGTTCGCCTTCGACCGCCTGCTCACCGTTGCCATGGAGTCCTCCGGTTCGCCTCAATCACGTCTTGTGAGTTGCGATCGCCGGACCAAGCGATGGGAAAATCAGAGAGGCCGATCAGGCGACTGTCCAGGAGTCTACTTGTGACGTTCTGAACAGTCAATAGGGCATCGCTTAGTCGAGCGTAACCACCGCGAGCGTCTCCGAAGTCCAAGGGCGATTGGACGTTGTCGCGGATCAGTCGAAGATACGACGTGGACGGGCTTTCATAGCCGACGCGGGTGGTCAGCATCAGTCTTGACGCGCCGCCGCCGCTGGGTCGGAAATCACGAGATCTTCATCGGCACGGATTACCGTTTGGGTCGATCGTGCCGGGCGGGCCGAATCTGGCGTCAAGACCATCTATCGACCGCAAGGGCCGCCGGGTTTGACTTCAGGGCAAGGATAGGACGTAGAACAGGCCGGGGCCGATCGAGGATCGGCACCGGCCCTGGGTTGGAATTCGGAGCCTGGATCGAGCCGCTCAGGCGGTTCCGACCGAGGTAATCTGGACGGTGGTGTGGTACTGGCGGTGGCCGCGCTTGCGCCTCATGTTCTTGCGGCGGCGAAACTTCTGAATGATGATCTTCTTGCCGCGGAACTGGCGTACCACCCGGGCGACGACGCGGGCGCCAGGGACCAGGGGAACGCCGATGGTGGCTTCTCCGTCGGTGCCGGCGACCAGCAGGACGTTGGGGAAGGTGATCTCGGCTCCGTGGTCGCCGTCGCGGCGGTCGACGGTGATGACGTCTCCCTCGGAGACGCGATACTGATGGCTGCCGTCCTCAAAAATCGCGTACATCCCCGACGCTCCTCAAAGCCCTAAGTCGCGGCGATCGTTACCGGCGCGTCGGGCGGCTGCTGGCTTGCTTGGCGAAAGGGTCCGATGATAACGAAGTCGCCCCTTCGTCGGGAAGGGGGGAATTCGGCGGGCCGTAGGGTCCGGCCCGCCGTAGGGGGCATTGGCTGAGGATTAGCGGGGCCGCCGGCCGCCGTTGGCGGAGGGGGCGGCGGGGGTGAGGCGGATTTCGCTGCTCTGGGCGTCGTAGAACTCCAGGGCCAGGTGTTCGGCCGGCGCCTGGGCCTCGCCCTGGATGATGATGACCAGGTTAGCCTCGGTCTCGATCCGGGCGATCTCGCGACGCTTGCGGTTGTTCAGGTAGGCGGCGACCTCAGGGGCGACGGCGACATGGACCCGGCGGACGTCCTCGCGGTTAGTCGCCAGGGCCAGCAGTCTCATCACGTCGATCGACATGCTCTCAACGGTCTTGACAACGCTGGCGCCCCGGCAGTGCGAGCAATCTTCGTAGACCGACCGCTTCAGGCTGGGGCGGATGCGCTGGCGGGTCATCTCGATGAGGCCGAACTGACTCATGCGGAGGACCTTGGTGCGGGCGCGGTCGCGCTTGATCGCGTCTCGCAGGGCTTTTTCGACCCCTCGGCGGTTGCGCTCGTCGCGCATGTCGATGAAGTCGTTGACGATCACGCCGCCGAGGTCTCGCAGGCGGAGCTGGCGGGCGATTTCCTTGGCGGCTCGGAGGTTCATCTCGTAGGCGGTCTTCTCAGCGTCGTTCTCGACGCGGAAGTTGCCCGAGTTGACGTCAATGGCCACCAGGGCCTCGGTCTGGTCGATGACGATCGAGCCGCCCTCGGGCATCTCGACCCGGCGACGCTGGATCTTGGCGATCTCGTCCTCAAGGCCGTAGCGGTGGAAGAGAGGGACCTTCTCTTCGTAGAGCCGCAGTCGGCCGACGAACTTGGGCATGACGACGCGGAGGAACTCCTGGGCCCGCTCGAAGGCGGCGGGTTCGTCGATCCAGATGGTGTCGATTTCCCCCGTGAAGATGTCGCGGATGGTCCGCGTGATCATGTCCGATTCTTGGTAAATCGGAGCGGGGGTGCGGGCCTTTTTGATCCGCCGGAGGATGACCTTCCAGAGCCGCAGCAGATACGCCAGGTCGCGGGCCAACTCACGCTTGGAGCGGTCGAGGCCGGCGGTGCGAACGATGAACCCGAGGCCCTTGGGGGGGTTCAGGTCGGTCATGATCTCGCGGAGCTTGCGGCGCTGGCCTTCGTCGGCGATTTTGCGAGAGACGCCGACGCGGTTGAGGCCCGGCATCAAAACGAGGTAGCGGCCGGGGATGCTGATGTAGGTCGAGAGGGTCGGGCCCTTGGTGCCGATCGACTCCTTAATGACCTGGACGAGCACCTCGTCGCCGCGACGGAAGATCTCCTGAATGGGGGGTTTGACAGCCCGTCCTCTCGGGGCTCGGGGGCGTTCGCCGCGTTCCTGGGAGGCAGCCAACTCGTCGCCTCGGCGGGGGCGGGCCTCGGTGGTCCCCCTCAGGCCCATTTCCCGTTCAAGTTCGGCGATCTCCTCGATCTCCCGGCGGATCTCTTCCTCCAACTCAGGGTCGATCTCGTCGTCGGGAGAGGGCTCGCCTCGGCCCGAGGCATGGGAGCCGGCCTCGTCGTCGTCGTCATCCTCCTCGTCTTCCTCGTCGCGGTCGCCGAAGTCGAACTGCTCCAGGAGCGATTCGGAGGAGGCGGCGGCTCCGGGACGGGAGGGGGCGGCGGGTTCGTCCAGGAGGTCGTCCTCGTCGGCGTCGAGGTCGGCATCGGCATCGGCATCGGCGTCGATGTCGGCGCCGGTGGCGGCGTCCTCACGCTCGGGGCGGTCTCGGCGACGGCCGCGTCGTCGACGTCGACGCCGACCGTCGGCGGCGCGGGCGGGATCGGCCCCTTCGTCGGCCCCTTCGAGGTCGGTGGGTTCGGCGGACCCGGCGTCGGGGTCGTCGCGTCGGGGTTCCAGGTCGAGCCAGTCAAAGGGGGCGGGCTCGGCCTCGCCTCGGGAGCGTTCGCGACGCGGGACGTAGCCGGGTTCACCAGCGCGATCGTGGGGACGGGAGCGGGGCTCGCGGGCAGCGGGTGGGCTGTCGGAGTCGGCCGCCCGGGGTCGGTCGGCCGAGCGGGCGCGACCTCGACGGGGCTCGGGGCGCTCGACTCGGGGCCGCTCAAGTTCGGGCTCGGGTTCGGGAGCGGTCTCGGGTTCGTCGAGGGGCTCGGGGGCGTGGCCTCGGGGGCGTTCCGGCTCACGCTCGCCGCCTCGGGAGCGGATCGCGGCTCGGCCTCGGCGGCGGGGGCCTTCGGGCAGGTCTTCCAGGGGCGTTTCGGGGGCGAGGAGGTCGTTGACGGCCGGCTCGGGTTCGACGCGCGGTTCCTCGCGGGCGGGGCGGGACGACCGGCCCCGGGTCCGTCGGGGCTCGGAGGCGGGCTCCGGCTCGTCGCGGAAGCCAGCGGGGGCGGCGGAGGAGGTGCGGGGACGGGGCGGCTCGTCGCCAAAACTGGCCTCGGTGGCGCGGGCGGCTGGCGCGGTCCGCGAGCGCTGGCCAGTGCGGCTAGGGGGCAGGTCGGCTTCGAGTTCCTGGGTGTCAGCGACCCGGCTGGGGGGCTCGGGCTCGCGCTCCCGCTCGCGGCTTTCGCGGGACTCGGCGAAGCGGGAGGAGGACCGTTCGGGGGTGCGGCGAGGGCGGGGGGCCCAGCCGATCGGCTCGTCGCTTTCGGGGTCGCGGCGGGACTCGGGCTGGGGTTCGGGCTCGGGCTCTCGTGCCGAAACGGGGGCCGTCTCAGGGCGGTCGAAGCGGGGGGTGGGCGGTTCGGGTTCGGCGGGTCGGGCTGGCTCCTCGACACGGGCCGAGGGCGGAAGGATGGGCGCGGACCGTGCCGGGGGCTCGGGGGCGCCCCAGGCCTCGTCCAGCAAGCCCTCACCGAAGCGGCGGCCGGCCGATGCGGAACGGTCGCGGCGACCACGTTCGGAACGGTCGGGCCGGTCGCGGTCGCGATCCCGATCGCGGGGGGGGCGATCCTCGGCGGCGGGGCGAGTGGCTCGCGGGGGGGGCGTCATCACGCTCGCGGTCGCGGGGGACGCGGTCCTCGGGAGCGGGTCGCGGGGCTCGGGGGCTGGTCTCGTCACGCTCGCGACGGGGGTCGCGGCCTCGGTCTCGGGCTCCGAGTTCGGCGTCGTCGGGCAGGTGGCGGAAGTAATACTGAGGTTCGACGTCGGAGACGTGGAGGAAGCCGTTGCGGCCGACGGAGAAGTCGATGAACGCCGCCTGAATGGCGGGTTCAAGGTTGACGACCTTCCCCTTATAGATGTTGCCGGTATAGCTCTCGTGGCTGGTGCGTTCGACGTAGAGCTCTTCCAGGATGCCGTCCTCGACAATCGCGATGCGGCATTCCTCGGGCTGGAGCACGTTAATCAGCATTTCTTTCTTCATGCTGGCGAATTTCCTGGCGATGCGGCGTGTGTCGTGGGGTGCAGTAAAGGGCTCCCGGCTCGTAATCCTCGAGTCATCCTGGCAGGTCGCGGCGGTTGAGCCGCTTGCAGGCGTCTTGAGGTGAGGTCGGGGCCCGACCGGGTGCGATTCGGCGATCTCAGTGCGATTCTAGTTGAGAGTTCGGGGGTATCGGTGTCGGGGCGAGCTCGACGTCGACACGGGCGAGGATGGCGCCTCGGGTCAAAAGGTCGCGCAGGCCCAGGGTCTCGACGATTTCCTCGGGCCGGGGCGAGCCTCCGGCGGGGGTGACGTTGAGGAGGAACCAGAGGGTCCCCTCGGCGTCGAGCCCGGCGTCAGCCAGGCCAGCGCGGAGGTCGACCTCGACGGTCTTGTCGGGCCGCCGACGCAGGTAAGGGCGGCGGTCGTCGGCCAGGAGTGCGGCCAGGGCGTCTCGGGCGGCGGTCTGGCGGTCGTTGGGGACGTCGAGGCGGTAGCGGACTGTCGCGACCTGCGAGGCGCGGGTGGTCGTCAGCGCCTCGGCTTCGAGCCATTGCAGGCCCGGAGGGGACTGGCCGGCGAGGCGGCCGAGGACGTCCTCGGGCTCAAGGGGCTCGTTCAGTTCCAGTTCGACGACCTCGCGGCGGCCCTCGATCCCCAGGGCCAGAGCCAGGGGGAACATGACCTTGGGCCGGGGGTTGAAGCCCTGGGTGTGGGCCATCGGCAGCGACGCTCGACGGAGCGCCCGTTCCAGGCAGCGCATCAGGTCGTGATGGCTGACCAGGCGGAGGTCGCCGTGTTTGGCAAAACGAAGCCGGACCTTGGTGGTGGCCACGGGCGAGGGGGTCTCTCTCTTTCGGTCGGCTCGGACAGGGCCCGGTCGGGGACGAGGTGCGATCGGGTTCAATCCGTCGGGTTTTGTTTCGACACGTTCAGGGTTTTCAAAGGAGCGGCGGCGTCGACGGTTGCCGGCGAAGTGTCGTCGTCATGGTCGGCGACGTCGTCGTGATGGGCCGGACGGGCCGGGTCGCGTCGCAAGATGGCCAGGACCGCCTCGGCGGTGTCACAGGCCAGGGCTTCGGCGGCGACGGCCTCGGCCTGGTCGACCCGCAGGGCTCGGACGATCCGCTTGACCTCGGGAAGCTGGTGGGGGGGCATGCTGAGTTTGCGCAGGCCCAGGCCCAGGAGCAAGGCGGCGTAGAGCGGGTCGCCGCCCATCGCACCGCAGACGGTGACTTCCAGGCCGCGGGGACTGGCCGCGGCGACGACCATGGCGATGAGACGCAGGACGGCCGGGTCGCTGGCGCTGTAGAGGTCGGCGACGGTCTCATTGGTTCGGTCGACGGCCAGGGCGTACTGGATCAGGTCGTTGGTGCCGATGGAGAAGAAGTCGACCTCCTTGGCCAGATGGTCGGCCATGACCGCGGCGGCGGGGACCTCGATCATCACCCCGACCGGCAGGTCGGGGCGGACGGGGACGCCCTCGTCGGCAAGCTCGGCGGCGACCGAACGCAGCAGGGCGCGGGCGGCGCGGAACTCGCCGAGGGTCGAGACCAGGGGGAACATGACCCGCACGTCGCCCAGGGTGCTGACCCGAAGGATCGCCCGGAGCTGGATGCGGAAAGTCTGGGGGTCTCGCAGCGAGAGGCGGATGCTGCGCAGTCCCAGCGAGGGGTTGCGGTGGTCGGCCTCGGGGTTGCCAGGCTGGGGGCCGGGGGCGAGTTTGTCGGCGCCGAGGTCGAGGGTGCGGATGGTGACGGGGCGCCCCTGCATTGAGCGGACGACGGCCTGGAGGGCGGCGGTCTGTTCATCCTCGGTGGGGGGCGTCTGGGCGTTGAGGTAGAGAAACTCGGTGCGATACAGGCCGACACCCGCGGCGCCACGTTCGAGACAGGCGTCGGCCTCGGCGGGAAACTCGATGTTGCCCAAAAGGTCGACGGAAACGCCGTCGAGGGTGCGGGCTGGCAGGTTAGCCAGGCCGACGAGGCCGGCAAAGCGGGCGGCTCGGCGGGTGGCGGCGCGTCGGTAGCGGGCGCGGGTGGGGGCGTCGGGGTCGAGGATGACCAGCCCCTCGTCGCCGTCGACGATGGCGGTGCGGCTGGCCTGGGCGGCGTCGAGGAAGCGGCCCAGGGCCACCACCGCGGGGATCTCTAGCGCCGCGGCGACGATGGCGGTGTGGCTGGCTCGTCCACCGGCCTCGGTGGCGAAGCCCAGGACTCGTGAGGGGTCGAGCCCGGCGGTTTCGCTGGGGGTCAGGTCGTGGGCCAGGACGATCGCCGGGTCGGCCGGGTCGTCCAGGGCCGAGGGGGGGCGTCCGCCAGCCAGGCGATCGAGGATGCGTCGTTGGATGTCGCGGACGTCGGCGGCGCGGGCGGCCAGGTGGCTGTCGGTCAGGGTTTCCAGACGGGCGGCGTAGCCGTCGAGGACGTCGCATGTGGCGTGTTCGGCGGCCAGGCGTTCGCGCTCAATCAGGAGGCGGGCGGCCCTTCGCAATTCAGGGTCGGCGATCATCCGGCCGTGGGCGGCGAGGATGGCGGCGTACTGGGGGCCGAGGCGTTCCAGGGCGTCGGCCTCGGCGGCTTCGGCCTCGGCGCGGGCGGCGTCGAGGGCGGCGTCGAGGCGGGTGAGTTCGTCGGCGATGGATTCGGCCGGGACCAGACGGGCCGGGAGGCGGAGGCCGCGGGGGTCGATACGCAGGGCAACGCCGATGGCGACGCCGGGGCTGACGGCGATGCCTCGCAGAACCTGCATGGCCGGAGGTTTGGGGAGACGCCTCAAGGTGGGGGGAGCCCAGGGTGGGTTGCCGTTGCCGAGTGGGGGCCGGCCGGGCAACGGGAGGGCGTCGGCGTCGATGTCAGGGAGTGAGATCGGCCGGCCGGGGGGCCGGACTGCCCGACGGGTCACGGGGCCGGTCCCTCGTCGTCCTCGTGAAACCGGGCAGAGACCAGGCCGGCCAGGGCTTCCAGGGCGGCCTCGGCGTCGGGCCCCTGGGCTTCCAGGTCGAGCTGGGTGCCGCACTCGGCGGCCAGGCTGGTCAAGTCCAGAATGCTTTTCCCGTTGAAAGAGCGGCCTTCGTGAATGACGCGAACCTCGGATTGAAACTGGTGGGCGAGCCGGACGAACTTGTCGGCCGGCCGGAGGTGCAGGCCTAGGGCATTGAGGATTTCGACCTGTCGGCGGGCAACTTGGGTCATCGGCGACTCGACTCGGCTCGGCAGGCCCGGGCGAACGGGCAAGATCAGGCGGGGCGGGATAGCGGGGGCGAGAATCGCGAGACCCGGGGCGATTCAGGCAGTCCCCGAGTCGGCCTCGTCCAGCAGTTCCACGACCTGCTCCTTGGTCTTGGCCTGACGCAGGAAGCTGACGAAATGATCGTCCTTGAGGTGCCGGGAGATGTTCTCCAGGGCCCGGAGGTGGTCGCCGGGCTGGTTGGGCGGAGAAATCAGCAGGAACAGGATGTCCACCGGCTCGCCATCCAGCGCGGCGAAGTCGACTCCCTTGCGAGACAGGGCGACGGTGCCGATGAGCCGGGTGACGGTAGGGTGGCGAGTGTGAGGAACGGCGACCCCCTGACCGATGCCGGTGGAGCCGAGTTCCTCTCGACTGAGGATGGCCCGCGAGACACTGTCGAGGTCGGCCTCGGCGAGCCGCCCGGCGTCATGGAGGCTCTTGACGATCTCGCGGATCGCCCCTTCCTTGCCGGTGGCCTGGAGATCCACCAGGATCGCCTCACGCACCACGAAATCCGAAAGCTTCATCCCAGCCCTCCATCCTTCCGCCACCGAGCCCGGTCGGGCCGATGCGACCCCGGGGCGAAGCGGCCCGCGAGAGGCGCGCCGGCCACCCAACAAACGGGCGGCGAGCGGGGCGGCCGGGGCTGTCCCGGTCCGCGTCGAAGCGACAAACCCACGAGGCTGGCTCTTGCTTTGCAGACGGGCAACACGGAGAGGGTGGCCCGGATTGCTCCGGGCACGAGGGCGAATCCGACAGGCCAGCATCCTCGAGCCTGGGCCTCAGGGGTCGACCAGCGGCTCGGCCGGCTCTCGGAGCAAGGCGGGCTGGTGGGACTTGGGGCAGACCTGGCGGGTGGTGGTCTATCGTGATCGACGCTTCCGTGACGACTCTCTCCCGACTTCCCGGCCTGTCCAGCGGTTGGGCCCCGGGTGTCATGTTAGCCTAACGGGCATCGCCCTTGACGGTCAAGAGCCCACCGTCCGCCCCGGCCGAATCGGGGCGAGCGGTGGGGCCAAGGCGTTTCAGGGTTTAAGGATCTGGTCAAAGAAGACGACCGACTGCTCGACGGTACGGGTCAGGTCTTCGCCATTCCATCCGTGGCCAGCGCCCACCAGCAACTCGACCCGGCCGGGGACGCCCGCGGCGGTTTGGGCCTCGCCCAGTTTGATGGCCTGGGTGTAGGGAACGAGAGGGTCCTTGGTTCCTTGAAACGTCAGGATCGCGGCGTCGCCGGCCGAGACGTAGGTCAAGGGGGACGCCTTGCGGGCGGCCTCGGGCTTTTCTGCGGCCGACCCGCCCAGCAGGTCGTGCACCAAGGGCAGGACGACAGTGGGGATGTCGGCGGCGGCCAGGTCGGTCGGCCCGAAGAAGTTGACCACCGCGCGGACCTTGGTGTCGACCGCGGGGGTGTCGGCCGGGACGTCCCCTTCCAGGCCATCATCGGGGCCGGTGACGCCCAGTAACAGGGCGAGGTGTCCGCCGGCGGAGAAACCCGTTGCCCCAACCCTCGCCGGGTCGACCTTGTACTCGGAGGCGTGCTGCTTGAGCCAGCGGACCGCGGCCTTGACATCCTGGATCTGGGCGGGGAAGGGGGCATCCTGGCTGAATCGGTAGCGAGGCGAGATGGCGACGTAACCCTTGGCGGCCAGCCCCGAGAGTAGAGGGCGGAGGTCGGCCTTGTTGCCCCCCTTCCAACCGCCGCCGTGGATCGCCACGATCGCCGGGAAAGGGCCGTCTCCCTGGCTCGGGCGAGCCAGGTCAAGCTTCAACTCGGTGTCACCGGCCCTGGCGTAGACCAGGTCGTGGGCCGTCTCGACCTGCCCCCGGGCGGTCGCGGCCGAGGCCAGCAACAGCAGGGCCGCGCTTCCGAGTCGACGGAACTTGTTCCTGGACATCGCCTGGTTCTCCTGGGACGGTCGGATCGAGATTCCGCGGCGGTAAGGTGATCGGCTGGCCCGCGAGTTCGCATCCTATCCGCGAGCGGGGTGGCCTCGACAGGTGTCGGTCAGGTATGCGGCGACTGTCTCGGCGCCATTGAGGGGAAAAGGGGGCGGGCCGGGCCTGAGAGCGAAGGCCCGACCCAGGGCCGGACCGATCTGGCAATTGTCGAAGACCCTCGCGGAGATGGGGACGCCTCCGCCCCAGAGACGCAGGGATTGGTCGAGGGCTCGGTGCTCGGCGAAGCCAACGCGGGGAGGGTAGATCAAGGGGGTGCCCGCGGCCATCGCTTCGGTGACGGTCCCGTAACCGGCCTTGGCCACCATGGCGTCGGTCGAGGCGGCGAGATCGGCGCCGGTCCAGTGGCCAGGCGGGACGATGTGGATGTTGGGTACATCGGGGCCCGGCGGCCGGTGGAAGGTGACGAAGTGGACCCCGGCGATCCGGCCCAGCCGCTCGAAGCCCATCGACGCCTGCCCGTAGCGGCCGACGTAGAAGTAGACCAGCCGATCGGCGGGGGGGATATTCAGTTGTTGGCGAAGCTCGGCCCGGCGATCCTGGCCGGGGGTGACGACCAGGCCGACCTCGATGACCGGCGCGATGCCCGAGAGCTTCAGGGCCGGCTCGGCTCGAAAGACCGTCGAGGCGGCTCGGTAGGCCCGGCGGATTTCGTGGACGAGGCGGGGAGCGTCGCCACCGGCCTTGCGGGCGTGTGGGGCGTAGATGTCGGCCCAGGTGAAGTTGGCCAGCAGGAAGCCGGGGATTCCCGCTCGTTGGGCGGCCACCAAGGGCAGGGGCGGGGCGTCGCAAAGGACCGCCGCGGCTCCGCCGAATCGCAGGCGCTGGGCCTCCTCGTCCACTTTGGCGAGGGCCTGGGCGTGGACCTCGGCGGCGCGGGCCAGGGTGGCCGGTCCGTCGGTGGCGGCGCTGTCGCCGGGGGGGTTGACCGCCCCTGCGTCGGAGACGTGGTCTTCCAGGTTCGCGGGGCGGGTCAACCGCTGTCGCCAGGAGGGGAACAGGTCGGGGTGGCAGCGGATCGTCAGGGGCACATCCGTCGGCACCCGGTTCAGCACGGCCACGGAGCGGTTGAGGTGCCCGAACCCGTGGCTGGTGACATACGCGGCCAGGCCGCCCGGTGTACCACCATCGCCCGCCGCCGCCGCCATCGCCGATGTCCCCGAGTCCCAGCCGCCGGGGCTCCCGAGGGCGGACCGATGATAGCTTCGGCCTGCGTTCCGGGCAAGGTTCCCACCGGACCGCGTCACCCCGGGCAAGGGGTTTAACTGGCGGCGTCAGGTCGCGGAGGTTTCGGCGACCGGACGAGACTGGCCGACGGCGGTGCTGGGGCGGGAGGAGGCGGCCCAAAGGACCCCGCCGAGGGTCAGGGCTCCGCCGAGAATCAGGGTTGGGCCGACAGTTTCTCGGTGGATCAGCACGCCCCAGAGAACCGCGAGCATGGGCGCGAGGTTGCCGATCGAGGCGAGTTGGCTGGCCTCGAAGCGGCTCATGGCGATGTTCTGGCAGGACAGGGCCACCACGCCCACGGCCAGCATCAGGTAGAGCAGGCACCACCAGGCCACCATCGGAACCTCGCCAAGGGGCCGCCAGGCGGGAAGTGTCACCAGGGTGATCGGAAGCTGGAGGAGCGAGCCTAGCAGGAATGTGGCCACCAGGGCGGGAAAGGCGCCGTGGCGGGTGATCAGGGGGCGGCTGACGGTCAGGTAGGTGCCCCAGGCGAGCACGGCGCCGATTTCCAGGAGGTCGCCCAGGGCCGCGTGGGCCCCGGCGGGGCCCGGAGTGTCGCAGGCTGCCCAGGGCGATGACGACCACCCCGGCGACACTGGCCACGACCCCGCGCAATCGCCGTCGGTTCAGCCGTTCCTGCCCCAGGGCGCAGGCCAAAGCCAGCACGACCAGAGGAACGGCCGCGTAGATCAGACCGACGTGGGTGGAGGTGGTTAGCTTCGCGCCGTTGAGGAAGAACACCTGGTTGATTGGCACGCAGAAGGCGGCCGAGGCGACGAGCCAGCCGGGGTCCTGGCGGGCCATCCGGGCGAACATCCCCCGTCGCCAGACCCACGGCAGCAGGACGAGCCCGGCGCCTCCGAAGCGGACCAGGGGGACCAAGCCGGTGGGTATATCGAGAACCACCGTCTTGGCGGCCGTCGCGGTGCTGGAGCCGATCAGGATCAAGCCGGCCAGGGCGGCGTATCCAATGAGGTTTGGACGAGACGCGGTCCGCAAGGGGCTGATCTCACACTCCACGGCCGCCATGACACGCCTTTCATTCCCGAGCCGACATCCACCCGTCCGCCGCCGGCCGGCCGAGTGGGTCCAATCTTTTCATGGTAGCGGCGCCTCCAAGACACCCAGGCCCGTCCTGGAGGTTCGTCGGGCGTGGTTCACTGGAATCGACGCGGGTTTTCTGGGAAACTTCCGCCCGAACGCCAGGATGCCGAAGGGGGGTTTCTGGAAATCTCAAGGAAACATCGCATGCAAAGTCTGCATCAGGGGAGCTGAGAAGATCAAGACCCCTTGGCAGGCGAACACGGTCGAAGCCCCTCGGGAACAGGCGGTGAGTCAGGCGGCTGGCGTCCGCGACGGACCCCTCTCGGAGCCGGAGCCCTGAGTCTTCCCGATGCCGATGTCGGCGAAGCCGACGAACGGTCCTGCCAAGCAGCGCGGGCAGGGCGGCGGGTAGCCGTTGCGGCTATTCTGAGGCTCATCGATCGATCCCGTGGCTCGGCGATTCGCGAGGCGAACGATGCTCCTGAAATCCGAATGGGCTGAACGGTTTTTGTGGACCTGCTCCCGGGTGAGATCGGCCCAGCGACGATCACTGAATTCCGGCAGGGTCGTTTATTCGTCGTTCCCGGAAGGGCGATGTGGTTTGGTGGCCTCCGGTTATGTCAAGGTTCTCGACCCTCGGGTCGACGGCAACCACGCCATCCGGCTGATCGTCGGCCAAGGCGGGCTTTTCGGCGATCGTCCGTTCGGGGAGCGGGCCTTTCGGGGATTTCACTCGCCGCAGCAGGAGCAGGCCGTCGCCCACGGACCCGCCGAGATCCTCGAACTGGAGCGGGGAGAGCTGGAATTCGCCTCCCGCGCCGACGTTGGCCTTGCCTCCCTTTTGCTCGAATCAATGGCGACGCGGGCGGAGTTCCTTGAGCGGCGACTGCTCTGGCAGTTCATCACGCCGATCCGGGCCAGGATCGCCGCCACGCTCCGAGATTTGATCTGCTTCGAGGGGCAACGCTGCAAGCATGGCCACACGATCGACGTTCGCCTGAGTCACCAGGATCTTTCCGAACTCGTCGGCGCGGCCAGGCCGGTCATCAGCGCCGAACTGGTCCAGATGAAGCGCGAGGGGCTGGTGGAGTACACGCGTTGCCACTTCTGCGTGGACGACCTGGTCGGGCTGGATCGCATCGCCACCGGATGATCGTCTCGGAGTTGGGGTGGGTCATCTGGATGACTGCGTTTCGACGACAGACGGGATAGCCTTCCCGGCCGGCGGACCGCTCGGTTGTCGGGAGGAACACCAATGCTCGCAAGTCCTCTGGGCCAAATGCCTTCGAGGACGGCGATCGTTCCAGGGGACGAGATTCATCTCAGCACTGATGCCCATGGAGGGCCGGTTTAGCGTCCCGCTCGCACAAGGAGGATGCGTCAAGTTCCGCGCAATCCTCACTTTTGGCTCAATCGGTGCCGATCTCATTCCCATTGACTGTCTGTGCAGAAAACGGCGGGAGGGTCGATGCGTCGCGTTCGGATCCTTTTCGTCATTGGCCTAGCCTGCGCCACCGGTTGCACGACCGTGCGGCTCCGCCAGCGGACGATCAACCAGGGGAGCACTTTGCCGGAGTTGCAGTACGAGCAGGTCCTGGACAACCTGGCGCAATTCGCGACACGCCCCGGCTCGCTTCCCTGGCATGTGAATCTCAAAGAGGGGACATCCCAGGTTACCGACTCGATCTCCGGGGGGGCGGCGGTGGACATCGGCCCACCAGTCACCTGGTTCCCGCAGCTCTTTGGATCGAGGACCGCCGTGGCCCAGTGGGGGATGGCTCCCGTGGTCGACGCGACGGAGCTGCGATTGCTGCGAATCGCTTATCGACGCGCCCACGGTGCCCCCGACATGCCGTCGCCCAAGTTCATCGACGAGCTGACCCACGAGTTGAAGGACCAGTTCGCCTCCAATGCCGACCTCCGCAACGAATCGGAGTTGTTTTACGAATATCACAGCCGCGCCAACCGCAGCGCCCGAGAGCTAGACGCCGACGTGCTCACCACCAACGACTCCACCGTCTGCGGCTATGAAGGCCCGTCGATCGATCGATCGCCGCTGGCGGCGAACGTCTGCCGAAAGATTGAGATGATTCAGGATGATCTGGCCGAAATCCGTCCGGGATGGTTCCATATTGGTTCCAAGCGTGACGTGCCGAAGAACGCTTGCTACGTCGGGAGGAGCGGCGACTGCTACGCCTGGATCTGCCCCGATGGGGTCGATGCCCTCACCGAGTTCACCCTGACCGTGCTGAAAATCTCCTCCCTGATCAAGGAAACCGAGACGCTCATCAGCCCGGGGTCCGTGAAGTTCTCGCCAGGGGACCGTGGGGGAGGGTAGGCGGCCGGCCTGAGTTCTTGGCTTAGAGCATTGTTCACGAACCTGTCGCGCCCGAGCAAACGAGGGACTGGCTCTCGCGACTCACCCGCGAGGCGTTCTCCTTGGACCTCGGCCGCGAGTGTACGTCCCCCCTTTCCTCGGACAATCTGGCGAGCCGCCACGGCTCATGCAAGCGTGCGCTAGCGGGCCCGGTGTTCACGCACCACTCTCAGTAAGGTCGCGGGCAGAAGAGGCACGCACGGCCGCGCGGGGCCTTTTTCGGGAATTGTCATCCGGATGACATCCCTGAATCCGCGAGGAGGCTAATCTCCTCATTCATAACCGCCGTCATCCGGCGCGAAAGGGCACGACAATTCCTTCCCCGAAAGGGACGAGGCAACCCCATGCGTGGATCGAATCGTTTGCGAGTGACCGCGGGTGTCGCGGTCTTGGCTGGGGTTACCGGCCTGTCGATCGTGATGACCGGGGCCGCTCCGCCCTCGGGCCAGGCGGCTCTGGTTGCGTTCACCCAGGACGGGAAGCTCAAGAAGCCTGAAGGTTACCGCCATTGGGTGTATGTCGGCACGCCGATCACCCCCAACGAGCTCAACGGCGGCGAGGCCCCGTTCCCCGATTTTCACGCGGTCTACATCGACCCGGAGAGCTACGCCCACTACGAGAAGACCGGCGAGTTCCGCGACGGCACCGTGATGATCAAGGAACTCGTCGGCATCGGGACCAAGCAGGCGACCAGTGGCACGGGTTACTTCATGGGGGATTTCCTCGGCCTGGAGGCGTCGGTCAAGGACTCGAAACGGTTCAAGGACGAGCCGGGGCACTGGGCCTTCTTCACCTTTGGCCATCACTACCCGCTCAAGGCCGAGGCGCCGAAGCAGAACGCCGCCTCGTGCAACGCTTGCCATCAGGCCAGCGCGGCTAAGGACTACGTCTTTAGCCAGTTCTATCCCGTCCTGCGCGCCGCGGCTCCGCGTTCAAAGTGAGATAGGCCGGTTCGCGATGAGGTCTCGCCCCCCCGACCTCGCCGCGGACCCTTCACCAGGCTCAGGAGGTCGAACCCATGAAGACCGAGATTCCCCGCCGGCTGATCGGCACCAACTTGGCCGCGATCGCTCTCGTCGCGTCGATAATCCTGCTCGGCGCGGCGCGGCCGGACGACCCTCCCGCCCCCAAGGCCGACGGCTTCTCGCCTTATGTCACGAAAGACGGCGGGATCTCGCGGCCGACCGATTACCGCGACACCTTCGAATTCCTGGGCACGTACGCGGTCGCCACCAAGCCGGGCCAACCGGTCGACGAGATGCACGTCGTCTATTCGCGGCCGGAGGACATCAAAGCGTATCGCCGAGATGGAAAGTTCTCCGACGGCGCCGTGCTGGTGAAGGAGATCACCGGGGCCCGATCGGAGAATCTCACCACCGGACAGTCCCACTGGGCCACGGACATCAAGGTCTGGTTCGTGATGGTCAAGGACTCGAAGGGGCGATTCCCCCAGAACGACCTGTGGGGCGACGGCTGGGGCTGGGCCCTGTTCAAGGCCGACGCACCCGACCGCAACGTGGCGACCGACTACTCGACCGACTGCCGAGGGTGCCACGTCCCGGCCAAAAAGGATGACTGGATCTACATGCGCGGATATCCCCCACTCACCAAGGCCGACCCAGGCAAGTGAAGCGTGGCGTCTCCTGAACTTCGTGATGAGGAAGGAGTGGCATCTTGTTGAACGACCGCTTGAAGTTGATCGGCTTACCCATCGCCCGCTACGGGCTGGTGATTGTCCTGCTCTGGATCGGCGGGATGAAGTTCACTGCCTACGAGGCCGAGGGCATCAAGCCACTGGTGGCGAATAGCCCGCTGATGAACTGGGTTTACCAGGTCATGAGCGTGGAAGGATTCGCCAGGCTGCTGGGTGGCGTTGAGATTGCCATCGGCTTGCTCATCGCCTTGCGTCGGTTCTGGCCTCTCGGCTCGGCCGCGGGCAGTGGGCTCGCTTCGGGGATGTTCCTGACGACGCTCAGTTTCCTGATCACCACGCCCGGCTGGGAGCCAAGCCTGGGCGGGTTCCCGGCCCTGTCGGCGATGCCGGGTCAGTTCCTGCTCAAGGATGTCGTCCTTCTGGGCGTGGCTCTGTTCACGGCCGGCGAAGCACTCGGGGCGGCCCGAGTTCCCCTTGGCGTCGAAGGAGGCGAGCATTCGGTCCCACATTCCCCATGACATCGGCGTCGCGCGGTCGTCCCTCAGTGGCGAGAGGCGCCCAGGGGCCAGTGTTCGTTGCGGCGGTCGTGGGCCCTCTGGAAGGCGCGTTCGCGTTCGGGGCGGGTCTGTTCGTAGATGTCGAGGTACAGGCGTTCGTCCAGGGGAGTGAACTCCTGGCCCCGGCGGCCCATGACGGTGCGGGCGGTGGCGAACATCTGCTCCAGAGGGAACCCCGCGGCGACCTTGCCGTAGCGCACGGCCGCGAAACTGGGGATGTGCTTGGGCAGCAACGGCCCGGCCGGCAGGAGGTTGCACATCACCCCGGCGACCGTGCCGGTGTTAATCATGCTGCCCAGGCCGGTGCGGGTGTGGTCGCCCACGAAGCAGCCAACCTTGACCTGCCCGGTCGCCACCGGGTCGCCCCCTAGCGGCACGGCGACCTCTCCGTAGTCGTTACGCAGGTCACTGTTGGAGGTGATCGCCCCGAGGTTGACCCACTCGCCGACGTAGGCGTGGCCCAGGAACCCCTCGTGGTACTTGTTGCTGTGGCCGTGGATGATCGCGTGCTCGACCTCGCCGCCGATGCGGCAATTCGGGCCGATGGTGACGCCTCCCCGGAGGTTGGCCCGGAACAGTTGGGTGTCCCGAGCGACGAAGCAGGGGCCCTCGATGCGGGTGAACGGCTGAATCAGGACCCCGGCGGCGATGGTGATCGGGCCGCCGGTGGTGTCCAGGACGGTATAGGGGTCGATGCGGACGGTCTCGTGAATGGCCAGGCGGTCGGCCGGGCCGACCAGGGCGACGGCCGAAAGGTGGCGATTACTGAGGCCCTTGGCCGACTCGACGGTGAAGTCGCGGCGCAGGTGCTCGTCGTTGCGGGCGACGAGGTCCCAGGGCCGGCCGATCCACTCGCCGCCCAGGTCGAAGCGGGGGGCGTCGGCAAGCTGGGCGTCGAACCAGCCGTTGACAGCCTCGGGCGTCAGCGAGGCGGCGCGGTCGGGTCCGACTGAGGCACAGGCGGGGCGTCCCTCGCAGGTGCCGACCCACGGGGGGCCATCCTCCGGAGGGGTGAAGCCTTCCGGGGGGACCCAGCGACCGTTAGCCACCAGGACTGGGCCGCGGGCCAGCCAGTCGGAGTCGTTGACGGCGGTGTGGGGGTCACGGGCGCGTCGCACGGCCGCCAGATAGGGCCGGACGACCGCGCCCCGGCGGGCCGGACCGGGGCCAACCCCGAAGGCCCGGGCGATCTTGGCCCCCAGGGTTGAGGCCCCCAGCATCAGGTCGAAAACGGGGCGGGTCAGACTCAGGGGGTCGAGGTCGCCCGCGGCGTCGTCTTCGACCAGGCACAAGCGCATGGGACGGGAACCCTCGGCGGCGAGACGGTGGCGGAACCCCGGGCGGCGGCGGGCCGGCCGTCGGAGGGGGGTCGCCATTGGCGGTCGCGATTATAGCGACGGCCCGCGGCGCTCGACCAGTCCGCCGGCTCGACGGTTGATTTCAGGAGACGTCCAGGAAGCGCAGGTCGTCGGTCTTCAGGTCCAGCAACGCGACGGTCCGCCTTGTCGCGCGATGGAGGGCTCCCGGGTTGATCCAGCGGGTGGACCCTCGACGCTCGTCGGCGGTCTGGTGAGAGTGGCCCAGCAGGAGGTAGTCGGGGCCCGAGGCGCTGAGCTTGCGCAGCTCGCGGTCGAGATCGCCGTGGGTGACGGCGATCCGCTTGCCCCCGAGCTGGACCTCGCCCCCCTGACCCAGGCAAGTGCCGCCCACCACGGCCATCGCCCGCCGCAACCCATCCTCGTCGAAGTCGTTATTGCCGAAGACGAAGTAGCTTGGCGGACCCGCGCAGGCGAAGACCACGTCGGGTCCGGTCAGGTCTCCACAGTGGACCAGGGCCTCGGCGCCTTGCTCGATCAAGAGGGCGACGGCCCGGGCGGTGCGGGCGACTTGGTCGTGGGTGTCGGAAAGGATGCCGATGCGCAAGTCCCACTCCCCCGACGGGCTCGGTCGACAAGACGGTCGCGGTCCGACCTGTTGGCGAGGCCCGGAAGCCACGTCGCGGACTTTTCCGCTGGTCGAAGCGCCTTCGCAGGGGTAAATTTAAGGGCGAAGGGCCGGCTGTGCCACTCCCCGCCGCGGCAAAGTTTGCCGGGTGGGCCAGAGCGGACACCGGACCTCCACCGCCGACCCTGATTGGGCCGGCGCGCGGCCGGCCGAGAGGAAACGGTCGGTCGCGGGCGGGGGATCGCCCGACTTGCTCGGGTCGACAGTTCCCCGCCCTGGCTTCTCCCGCGTCGCGCGGGGAGGTGTCCAATGGCCGTCGCCACGCCGCAGCCGAACTCCACGTTTCAGCGTCCAATCCACGGCCCGGCCATTGCGGCCGAGGCGCCCGACAGCGGCATCTGGGCCGCCGAGGCCGAAGCCCCCGAGACCCGTCGGGGCCGCGAACCTGAAGCCCCCGACGCCGGTGACGGCCGAGTGAGGTATCTGGAAACCGAATTCACCCACGGCCGCAGCCAGAGTTGAGCGGTCGGGCCAGGACCTGGCATCCGGCAGGCACCGCAGGCCCCACCGCCCGATTCTTCCGGCCAAAGTTCTCTCACCCCTGCCCAGGGGCGCCCCTCTCCGGCCGGACGACGCGATTGGTGGAACGCCCCGCCCCGCCCCAACCTGGCGGGGCGTTTTCCATTGCGTCGAGGGAAGCGGATGACGACCGAAGGCGAGTTGGCGACGAGAAATCGGTCCATCCGCTCGCCGCGTTAAAGCTGGCCGGGATGCACGACGGCCGGAGTTGCTGCCGGAGTCGGAGTCGCTGCCGGAGTCGGTGTCGCTGCCGGAGTCGGAATTGGAGTTGGAGTTGGAGTTGGAGTCGGTGCGTGGGCTCGGGTCGAGACGACGAGGGTCGGGGTCGCGGTGAACGTGGCGGCGGTGTTCGCGGTGGCGACGACCGTCGCGGGCACGTTGGCGTAGGCCCCGAAGTTGCGTCGGGCGAGCTGAAGATCGACGCTACTGACGCGTCCATCGTTGGTAAAGTCGGCGGCCGGGTTGTAACTGGCCTGGCCGGCTCGGCTGCCATAGGCGGCGCGGATCGCGGCGATGTCGTTGGCGTCGACCGAACCGTCGCCGTTGACATCGCCGGCCAGGAACAGCCCCAGGCCGAAACTACCGGTCTGGAGGTTCTGGCTGGCCACCGCGACGGTCAGGTCGGTCGCCTTGGTCCGGGGCGGCTTGAGTTTGATGATGACGTTGCCGCCGGCGGTGTCGGCCACAGCGTGGAGGTGCCCCCCGCCGGGGCCCAGAACGCCCACGGCCTGCGGGTTGACCGTTGAGCCGGTCAGCGGCCGGGCTGAGAATCCCAACAGGACCGCCTTGCCGTGGATCATCGCCAGTTCCCCCGGCGCGACCGACACGGCGACCTGGGCCGGGGCCGTGGTGGTGACGACCTGGCCGACGACCGTGGTGAAGGGGATGATCCCGCTGGCCGGAACCGCCCGGCCTTCCAGGGATTCGACGGGGTGGAGGGCCCGACGCCGCGTTTGGCCCGTGTCCCGACCCAAGGCACGGATCCACGCGTCGCGAGCCCGACGTAGCCATGACGTCCTCGTCATTTCGTCTCCTCCTGTCGTCAGCACGAAAGCGTGGATTCTCCGGAAAGATCGGCTCGGGGGATGTGGCGACTTGAGGGGACCGTGACGATTCGCGCGATTTTGCGGGCGTGGAGCGGTTTAGCGGTCGCGGTTGACCGTCATGGAGAGAGCCGGGATCCACGTGGAGGCGAATGCGCCGAGGATGAAGGGGCCGACGAGTTTGGTGGGGTCGAGGACGGCCAGCAGGGGGTTGGGGATGCGCAAATCCTCCAGAAGGGCGGACCCAAAAAACACGATTCCCATGCCGATCATCACGGCGGTCAGAGCCGCGGGGAGGAGGCGGGCCCGGCCGGCGCGGACCTGGAAGGTGGCGGCCAGGGGGAGCAGGAGGAAGCCGAAGAACCCCGCGATCAACTCGGCCAGGACCTGGCCGGTGAGGACGTAGCCAGTCAGCGAGGCGAGGGCCAGCAGGGCGCTGCCGCCGATCCAGTTGGATTCGACTCGCTGGGCACGGGACAGGGCCATCCGGCCGAAGCGATTGAACCGCAGGAGGGTGTTGGCCAAAGGGCTGGCCAGCCAGGTCATCATGATGAAGATGAAGCTGGCGATCAGAATCGGCTGGATGTAGGGGGAGAGGCCGGGGTTGGATTTGGCCACGTCGGCCAGGACGCGGCGGCCGACGATGAAGCCGAGGAAGATGGCCCACTGGGCTTTCTGGCTCTGGCGGCCCATCCAGAGGAAGAAGCCGAGCATGACCCGGTAGATGGGGGAGCGGGCCTTGAGCGCCTCGACCATGCCGGCGCGGGCCCAGTCGAGGTCGGGGTCGAGCCGCAGGGCCTCTCGAAAGTGTTCGAGCGCCTGGACGTGGTTGCCCTGGTGCAGGAGGGTCCAGCCCTGGTTGGCGTGGGTCAGGGGGTTGTCGGGGTCGTCGGCCAGTGCCGAGCCGAGGGTTCGCGCGGCCTCGGCCTTGCGTCCCAGTTGGACCAGGGCCATGGCGCGGAGGTTGCGGCAGGCGTCGTGCTCGGGGTCGATCGACAGGCCGTGGTCGGCGGCGTCGAGGGCCTCGGCCTTGCGGTCGCGGGCCAGCTCGACCTGGGCCAGCAGGGCGTACAGGTCGGCGTCGTGGGGGTCGAGCTGAATCGCCTCGCGAGCGGACTCCTCGGCCTCCCGGTGGCGACCCAGCGAGGCCAACGCGCTGCCTCGGACGTAGTGGGCCAGGGGCAGGTCGGGGTCGAGGCGGATCGCTTCCTCGGCCTCTCTCAGGGCCTCGTCGTCGCGGTCCTGGTGGGTCAGGCAGAGCGCGAGAAAGGCGTGGGCCTGGGGGTCGTCGGGGGCCTGGGCCAGGCCGCGGCGGAATTCGCGGTCGGCCAGGTCGTAGCGTCCCTGCCTCAGCAGGACGAAGGCGCGTTGGATGTCGGGGTTCATCCGAGTTTCAGGTATTTGGAGACATCGTCGTAGATCCCGCCCTGGTTGGAGTACAGGACGTGGTTGCGGGCGGTGGCGAACCACTCCCGCGTCGAGGGCTTGACGGTGGCGGCGGCCTGGAGGAGGTCGCGAGTGGTCAGTGGCTTGGGGACGCCGGCCTTGAGGGCTTCTCGCAGTTTCCCCTCAATAGCCAGGTCGACCACGGCGCGCAGGTCGGCGCCGGAGAGGTTGTCAGTCTTCTTGGCCAGGTGATCGAAGTCAACGTCCTGCAACGGCTTGCCTCGACAGAGCAGGCGGAGGATCGCGGCGCGGGCCGGGGCATCCGGCGGGGGGACGAACAGGATGCGGTCGAACCGTCCGGGGCGGCGGAAGGCCGGATCGAGGTGCCAGGGGGCATTCGTGGCCGCCAGGACCAGCACTCCATCGTTGCGGCTGCCGATCCCGTCGAGTTCGGAAAGGAACTGGTTGATTAACTGCCGTCCGCCGCTGGCCTTGAGGTCGGAACGGCTGGCGGCCAGGGCGTCGACCTCGTCGAAGAACAGGACGCAAGGGGCGTTGGACCGGGCCTGCTCGAAGAGGGCGTGGAGGTTGCGTTCACTGTTGCCAATCCACATCTCCAGCACGTCGTCGATGCCGACGGCCAGGAAGCTGGAGGCGATCTCTCCGGCGGTGGCGCGGGCCAGGTACGTCTTGCCGCAGCCCGGAGGTCCGTACAGCAGGATGCCGCCGCCGGTGCTCTTGCCGTAGGCCTTGTACAGGTCGGGGTGGGTCAAAGGGTGGATGATCTTGAGGCGAATCTCGTCCTTGAGCGGTTCCATCCCGCCGACATCGGCGAATTTCAGGGAGGGGCGTTCGACCTCGGCCTCGGCTGAGAAGTCGGCACCGGCCCAGGACGAGCGGACGCGCCCCTCGACCACGTCGGCGTTGGGGTCGTCGTCGTCATCCTCGTCGTCATCGTCCTCGTCGTGGTCCTCGTCGTTGGAGGGGAGGCCGAGGCGTTCGGCGAATTCGGGGTCGGCGACGGCGGGGTCGGTATCCAGACCCTGCTGGTAGAGCCGGGCGGCCTCGGCGAGGTCTCCACCGTGGGCCAGCAGGCGGGCGTGCAGGACGTAGGCGCGGGCCGGGGCCTGGGGACGCCGGGTCAGGTCTTCCAGGATGACGGCGGCCAGGCTGTGCTTGCCTTGCTGGATGAAGGCGTGAGCCAGGCCCATTTTCAGGGCGGGATCGTCGCCATCGCGGTTGAGAGCTTCGCGAAATTCGGCCTCGGCCTGGTCGGGTCGACCCTGGGCCAGGAGGGTTTCGGCCAGGTGACGGCGCAGGGGGAGGTTGTCCGGGGAGAGGCGGAGGGCCTCGCGGAGGGATTCGATGGCCTTGTCGCCGTTCACGGGGCACTCCGGGAGGCTCGGCCGTCGTCGGTGGCGACGGGTGGGGTTCATTTTACGACCAGAGCGGCGGGATGTCCAAGGCCGCGTTGGCTGGGGTCGGCTCGGGGCTCAGGTGCCGGCTCGGTGGAAGACGCTGGGCTCGACGGCTGGACCGCCAAAAAGCCGACCGTGGAGCATCCGTTCGAGGGCTTCGAGGTCGCCCAGCAGGGTCGAGGCGCGAGCGCGGTCGGGTAGGCCGGGGCGTCGGTCGGGGTAGGCCTGGACGATCGCGAGACGGTCGAGCAGGGGGGGGTGGCCATCGGAGGCCGGCTGGCGTCGGGAAAGCAGTTGCTGTCGCATGGCAAGAAGAGTGGGGCGGGGCAGGCGGCCCCAGAAGGCTCGGAAGAATTCGTAGAGGTTGGGGGTTCCGGGGCGTTCGGGGTCGTAGTGGTCCAGGACTTCTCGAAAGAGTGGTTGGACCAGGGCGACTTTCACCAGGGCCTCGGCGGCGGCGCCTCCCCCGGCTCCGGCGGCGGCCAGTCGGTCGGCGCGGGCTTCCTGACCGAGGGCCACCGGCGCCAGCAAGGAGGCGCCGAGGCGGTGGCAGGTGCCGGCCCATTGACGTAGGGGACCCCGGGAGCGTCCCGGAGTCGCCTCCAACGCCAGGCCCAGCCCCCGGACGAACCTCGCCGAGCGGGCCGAGCGGGTCGCGTCGCCCCGGGCCAGATGGGCCAGTTCGTGGGTCAGGATGGCTCGCAGTTCGGCTCGGGTCAGGATGTGCAGTAAGGGCAGGCCAATGAGCACGGCCCGAGCTCGCCGGCTGGCGACGACCCCGCAGCAAGGGAGGTAGGCCAGGCGGACCTGGTCGGGCGGCCGGGCTCCGAGGGTTCGGGAGACCTCGGTGACGAGTTCGAATAAAGGCGGGGCGTCGCCCCGGACCAGGACCGGCCCAAGGTCGGCGCCGGGCGGCTCGGCCTCGGTCGAAATGTGGACACCGCCGAGGGTCTCTACCACGCCTTTCCAGCCGGAGAGTCGGTCGTCCAGCCATTCGGCCAGGACCCGGACGAATCCTCCCGTTGCGAGCAACGCCCCTGTCCCGCCGAGGACCCCGGCGTGATAGGCCCACTCCAGACCGATCAGTCCCAGGCCCCGGGCCGTCAGGGCGAACGACCCGACGGGCACTTCGGCGGCAATCCCAGCGCGATAGGTTGCCCCGCAGCGTGGGCAGACGAGACCGCCAGCCCCTCCGTCGGCTGGACCCAGCGCCGTGCCACATCCGCCGCAAAGCCAGTCCCCCGGGGCTCCCTCGTCGCCCCGACCGCCGCCGCCCATCGACTCTCCTCCTCCGGGTCGATGGGCCCCGGGGCCCGCCCGAGATCCTCTCGCGATTCCGGGCTCCGGGCCATCAGCCGAGCCGCCCAATCAGTGGGCCGGGGCAAGGCCGCGTCTCCGGGCCAACACTTCGAGGACACCGGCGGGCCACCAGAGGATCAGGGCAATGATGAACTCGGTTCCCAGGAACGCCTGGAATTCGCCCGTCGCCAGCCGTCCCAGCAGCGGGAAGGCCGCGAACGCGAAGGCCAGGGTCACCAAGCCGCCGAGCATGGCGACTCGCCAGGACCGGCCCGATTCCTCGGCGCGACCGACCGCCTCGAGACAGACTCCGTAGCCCGAAGCCATCAGTTCAGCGCCTGAGAGTCCGAATTCCAGCCCCAACCGTGTTTGGGCCAGAGTCCAGACTTGATTCGCACCGAACAGGAGGAATATTAGCGGGATGATGCGTAGGTTCATCCACGAGTAGGCCCGAGGAGGGATCGTGAGGGGCCGCGACCAGAATTCGAAAATCGGATTCATTTCCAGCCACTCCCCGCCGGAACCTCGGGCGAATTCGGTCAGTTGCGTCGAACGTCTTGACTTCGTGAGACACTTGTCTTAGGATACGAGCGTCGTCGACCCCGGTCAAGATCCCGGTCCTTTGACTCCTCACCCGCCCGGCCGGTTCCCGGGGGGGATGCCCGCCCGAGATGGGAAGCGAGACGCGCCGCCATGCCTAAACGCCCACCGACAATCCCCGACTCGGAACTTGATGTCCTGAAAGTGCTTTGGGAACGGGGCAGCGCCACGGTCCGGGAAGTGTTGCAGACGCTGAAAGCCGCCGGACGGGAGTGGTCGTACGCCACGGTCGCTACGCTGCTGGATCGCCTCGAATCGAAGGGGATGGTGACCAGCGACCGCCGAGAACTGGCGTTCGTGTTCACCCCGACGATCTCGGCGGCGGATGTCCGGCAAAAGCGGGTCCAGAGCCTCGTCGACAAATTGTATCAGGGTGAGCCGGGATTGCTGGTCCTTCACCTATTGAAGGCCCATCCTCTAGGGGCTGGCCAGGCTCGCGAGGTGCGCGACCTGCTGGAACAGATGGACGACGAGACGGCCGAGGCGCGGTGACGTATTCGTGGTCGATCCCGACGGATCCGAGGAGATGCAAGCGAAGTTCGGCGGCGGCCTTTGTGAGGCCGGACATGGTTTATTACGTTTTCGACCGTCGCCAGCTGCGTATCCCAATCCTCATCGCCCTCGCCATCGTGTGCTATGCCGTGCGGTCTGGCCGCTGGGCCGCTCTCCTCGGGCTTCCCCTGATTTACTTCAGTTGGTGCAATTGCGATCCAAACCTAAACTTCGTCGCTGGCTGTTCGTCCGCCCTTTGTACGTTCCTGTTCCTCGGTATCGGGTCGGCCTTTAACTCGTCGAGTCTCTGGATGGCGGGAGCCGCTTGCGGCGGCACTTGGTTGCTGGCCTCGCTGGAGTCGGCCTGGCGGGCCAGTTGCCCCATCAAGGAATCTCGGATGACGGCGTATCCCACCGGTCGTCGGTCAGGATCGGCGGGTTCTTCGACGGTTGAGGGCCAGGGTGGATTGCTCGGCGAGCAGGGCCAGGAGGATGGCCGCGGCGTCGATGGCTAGCAGGGTCTCGAAACGGTTGGCCAGCGTCGGCACCATCTGGATCAGCAACAGGTGGAGCGCGGTGGCGAAGAGGAAGGCCATCAGGAGGTAGCCCAGCAGCGAGTCGGTCAGGTGCAGGGGCCGGAAGGGGTCGTCGGTGGGGTCGATCTGAATCGAGAAGTGCCCGATGGCGATCCGGACCCGGGCGAAGGAGATCAGCCCCGTCAGGCAGGTGACCAGCATCAGTACCGTATAGGCGATCGGCCCGTAGCGTTGGACCCACGCGGGGGCCAGGTCGAGGCCGGGGGCGATCTTGCCCAGGCCCGAGAGGACCTCGAAGACCGAGAAGACGATCAGGCCGGCGAAGGACAGGTCGTTGAGCAGCCCGAGGTTGGCCTCTTCGAGGCTGTCGGCGACGTGGCCCCGCCATTCGTCCCGGGTGACCGGCCCGCACGGCTCGGACTCGATCTTGCGAAACGCGAAGGTGGCGGCCTGGTGGTGGAACCGGAAGTACAGGCCCATCCAGGCCGCCGCCACGAGGAGCCCCAGGGCCATCGCCGGCGCCGGCGATGCGCCCAGGGCCAGGGCCAGCAGGGCCGTCGAGAACGCGGCCAGGGCGTCGGTCAGGGTGAACTGGACGAACGAGACGCCCGCGAAGTTGTGCCGGGCCGCCTTCCCGGGATCGCCCCGGCGGGTGAAGTCCTGGTCCTGCAGCAGGCGGGCGTAGAGGATGCCGTTGAGGATCATCCCGCCGTGGAGCCGGGCCATCCTCAGGGACAGGATCAGGCAGGGGACCGCCAGCAGGGTCGCATACGTGGCGAAGAGGTGGCGGTCGATCGGCAGCAGGGACGGGGGCAGTTGACCCTGGACCGCGTTCTGGAGGAATACGCCGAGGCCGGCGAAGACCGACCCCAGCAGCGTCTGGAGTTCCCGGCGGCGGACCACCAGGCTGCGGAACTCCCGGGAGACGGTCGCGAACTCGATCATGGCGGATTTCCCGGGCGATCTACCTCAATAAGAGGATGGCGATCGAGTAGTAGATGACCAGGCCGGTGGCGTCGACCAAAGTGCTGATGAGTGGGGCCGAGACGACCGCCGGGTCGATCCCCAGGCGCCTGGCCAGCAAGGGCACCAGGGCCCCGACGCTGTTGGCCCACATGCAGATGCCCAGGATCGCCAGGCCAATGACCGCGGCGAAGGTGTACGAGTAGCCCACGACGTAGCGAGTTCCGAGGAAGCCGATCGAGCCCAGGATCAGGCCGAGGCAGGCGCCGGTGAGCCACTCTCGGAAGAGGACGCGGAGGGTGTCGCGGTTGCGGATCTCGTTGAGGGCCAGGCCGCGGATGATCGTGCCGACGGTCTGGCTGCCGGCGTTCCCCCCGGTGCCGATCAACAGGGGGATGAAGATGTCGAAGTCGATGTGACGGAATTTGTCGTCGACCCAGTTGAACGACTCCAGGACGAAGCCGGTGAATCCCCCGGCGGCGAACAGCAAGAGGAGCCAGGTGATCCGCCGGCGGACGCTGGTGAGGATGCGTCCCTTCCAATACGACTCCTCGTCGGCCTCGGAGTCGCGGGTCACGCCACCGAAGGCGAGAATATCCTCAGTTTGCTCTCGGCGGAGGATGTCCATCGCGTCGTCGTGGGTGATGATCCCCACGAGGAGGTCGCTGGCGTCGACGACGGGGATGGCGATCAGGTCGTACTGCTCGATCTTGTGGGCGACGGATTCCTGGTCCTCATCCACGCGTGCCGAGATGGCGTCCCGGCGCATGATGTCCTCGATCCGGGCCTTGGGTCGGGCCAGGATCAGGCTTTTGAGCGAGACGAACCCCAGGAGTTTGCGGCGGGGGTCGACGACGTAGCTGTAGTAGATCGTTTCCTTGTCGGGGGCTTCCAGACGGAGGCGGTCGAGGGCTTCGCGGACGGTGAGGGTGGGAGCGAGGGTGGCGTAGTCGGTGGTCATGACGGCGCCTGCGGTCCCCGGCTCGAAGCTGGCCAACCGGCGGATGTCCTCGCGCTCGGCGCGGGCCAGGAGGGGGAGGATCTGGTCGACCGTCTCGTCTTCCAGGTGCTTGACCAGTGCGGCGCGTTCGTCGTGGGACATCAGGTGGAGCAGCTCGGCGCCGGCGGCGGGGGGCATCGCCTCGACGAGACGGACCTGGTCGTCGGCGTCGAGGTAGCCGATGACCTCAGCGCGGGTACGAGCGCCAAGCAGGGGCAAAATGGCGTCGCCTTCGCCGGGGCCGAGGTCTTCCACCAATTCGGCGAGGCTGGCGGGGTGGTGTTCGTCGAAGAACTCGGCCAATGCCGCCGTCTCGCCCGCCTGGATTAGCTCGCGGAGGTCGGGGACGAGCAGCGGGTTACGCATCGGGCACCGGGGGGACGGGTCGCCGGGACGGCAGGACGGGCGGGGGCGGGCGGGTGCCGATGGTCTCATCGGAGCCGGACCGGGGAGGTTCGCGGGCCACATGCTACCGGAGCGGCCGGGGCCGGGCCACCCGCGTGGGCGGGTCTCCAGGGTCTTTCCAAGGTGGCTGACCGAGGGACGACACGCTGGTCCTTGGGCTCGGGAGGCCCTTGTCCTGGCCGAGCCCGGCAAAAGGGGGGCCAGGCACCCGCGCTGCGCTGCGGAGCCAGTCCCCGATTTCGCGGCACATGGAGGACGAAACCGCCCTGCATTGGGCCGGGGACCGGGGCCACGAGGGAGGAGGATGTACCCGGTTGATCGCCGGGGCGAGGCCTCAGGCGGTCGAGAGGACCGTTAGCCATAGCGGGGCGGAGGGGATTGAGGCGTTGCCCTGGGTGTCGATGACTTGCACCCGCCAGACGCTGGTCCCCAGCGGGACGATGCCCGGGGCCAGCAGGTAGGAACCGTCGGCCGCCGCTTTGGCCGTCGCGACCACGACGCCGTTGGCGTTGAGAAGCTGGATGGTGGAACCCGCCGCCGCGGTTCCCACGAAGTGAGGCTGGCGGACGATGGTCTGGTCGGGCTGGGCCGCGCTCAACTGTTCGGCCAAGAGCAGGGTTGGCGGGGGCGGCGAGACGACCGGAGCGAGGATCGTGAGGGCCAGGGCCGGACCGGCGGCCGCGGTGTTGCCGGCGGCGTCGGTGGCGAGGGCGCGAAACTGGTAGCCGCCGGGGGCCAGGGTCGCCAGCGGACCCGCGAGGTAAGTCCCGTCGGCCCCGGCGATGGCCACCGCCACCACTTTCCCGGTGGCGTCGAGGATCTGGACGGTGGCGCCGGCCTCGGCCACCCCGGTCAGGCGGGGCCGGCTGACGGTGGTGATCCCGTCGCCCAGGACTCCGGTGTCGTCGGCGGCCAGCAAGGTCGGAGCGAGGGGGGCCGCCGGCGCTGTTGTGTCGATCGTCAGCGAAACCACCGCTCCGGTCTTGCCGACATTCCCCGCCCGGTCGACCACGCGGACGGCCAGGGCCAGGGTCCCATTGGCCAGAGGCGAGGCCAGGACGATGGTGTACGATCCATCGGCGCCGCTGGTGGTCGAGCCGAGGACCGTGCCCGAAGCGTTGAGCAACTGGACCGTGGCGTTGGCGGTCGCGGTGCCGGTCAGCCGGGGGGTGTTGAGGTTGGTGAGGTTGTCCCCTTTGGTTCCCGAATCATCGGCGGCGAGCAAGGTTGGCGCGGCGGGGGCGACCGGCGGGGCCGTGGCGATGGTAAGGCTCAGGGCGGGGCCCGCCTTGCCGATGTTGCCGGCGGCGTCGACGGCTCGGACGGTCAGGGCGATGGACCCATCAGGTAGCGAGGAAGTGGGAGCGACCGTGTAGGAGCCGTCGGCGCCGCTGGATGTTGAGCCGATGACCGTGCCGGCGGCGTTGAGCAACTGAATGGTCGCGTTGGCGGCGGTGGTGCCTGTGAGTCGGGGAGTGTTGATGTTGGTGAGGTTGTCGCCGAGGGTTCCGGAGTCGTCAGCGGGGAGCAACGTGGGAGCGGTTGGAGCGGAGGGTGCCGTGGTGTCGATGGTTAGGGTCAACGCCGGACTGGATTTGCTGATGTTGCCGGCGGCGTCGACGGCTTGGAGGGTCAGGGAGTAGGTGCCGTCGAGGAGCGTCGCGGTCGGGGATATTGTGAAGGAGCCGTCGGTGCCGGTGGTGGTGGTGCCGATCACCGTGCCGGCGTTCAACAGTTGAATCGTCGCGTTGGGCTGGGCCGTGCCGGTCAGCCGGGGATTGTTGATGTTGGTGAGGTTGTCGCCTTTGGTTGCGGAGTCATCGGCGGGTAGCAAGGTTGGGGCGGTGGGTGCGGCGGGGGCTGTAGTGTCGATCGTCAGTGAGAGGGTTGCGCCCGACGGACCGATGTTCCCCGAGGTGTCGATCAGTCGGATCGCCAGGTTGTAAGGACCATCGGCCATCGGCGAGGTTGGGGCGATGGTGTAGGAACCGTCGGCTCCGCTGGTGGTCGAGCCGATTACCGTGCCCGAACCGTTGAGTAACTGGACGGTGACGCTGGCCTTCGCGGTGCCGGTTAGTCGGGGGGTGTTGATGTTGGTAAGGTTGTCTCCTTGGGTCCCGGAGTCGTCGGCGGCCAGCAGCGTCGGAGCCGCGGGGGCGCTGGGGGCGGTGGTCTGGATGGTGAGGGTCAGTGAGGGGCTGGCTGATCCGAGGTTGCCGGCGGCGTCCACGGCCCGGACTGATAAGGCGTAGGTGCCATCGGCCAGGGGGCTGGTGGGTTGGAGGGTGTAGGCGCCGTTCCCTCCCGCGATGGCGGTCCCCAGCAGGTTGCCGGACCCGTCGAGCAGGCGGAGGTTGACGTTAACGGCGGCCGTGCCGGTCAGGTGGGGCTGGTTGACGTTGGTCAGGCCGTCGCCCTGGGTTCCCGAATCATCGGCCGGCGAGAGGGTTGGCGTGGAGGGCGCCGGGGGGGGCGTGGTGAGGATCGTCAGCGTGAGGCTGGGGCTTGTCACGCTGGCATTGCCGGCGGAGTTGATCGCCCGGACCGCGAGGCGATTGGTTCCATCGGTGAGGAAGGCGGATGGGGCGATGGTGTAAGTGCCGTTGGCCGCGGCGGTCGCGGTTCCGATGACCGTGCCGGCGGCGTTGAGGAGCTGGATGGTCGCGTTGGCGGCGGCGGTTCCGGTCAGTCGGGGGATGTTGATGTTGGTGAGGTTGTCGCCTTTGGTTCCGGAGTCGTCGGCGGGGAGCAGCGATGGGGCGGCCGGCACGGTGGGGGCTGTGGTGTTGATAGTCAGGGTCAACGCTGGACTGGATTTGCTGATGTTGCCGGCGGCGTCGATGGCTCGGAGGGTCAGGGAGTAGGTGGCGTCGGCCAGCGGCGCGGTGGGGGCGATGGTGTAGGAGCCGTCGGCTCCGCTCGTGGTTGAGCCGATGACTGTGCCGGCGGCGTTGAGCAACTGGATGGTGGCGTTGGCCGTGGCGGTTCCTGTCAGTCGTGGGGTGTTGATGTTGGTGAGGTTGTCGCCCTGGGTTCCGGAATCGTCGGCGGGCAGGAGGGTTGGCGCTGGGGGCGCTGGTGGGGGCGTGGTGAGGAAGGTGATGGAGGTCGCGGCGCTGGCGGGACTGTTGGGGCCGCTGCTGGAATGTTGCTGGGCGGTGTAGACGTGGGTCCCCGAGGGGACGGGACCGGGGTCGGTCAGGGCTCCGGGCCCGTTGCGGGTGGCGATGACCACGCCGTCCCTCAGGAGGTCGACGAGGTTGCCGGCGATGGCGGAATTGACGTCGAGGACCGGGCTGGTGGCGGCGGTGATCTCGTCGGAGCTGCTGGCGCCGGTGTCGCTGGCGGCTTCTAGGACCGGGGCACTGGGCGCGGGGGGCGTTGACGTGGGACTGCTCAGGGTGGCCACGAAGATCGACGGGGGCCCGAGTTTGGCCAGATTCGTTGTCCCGAACGCCGCCGGGCCGGTGTAGGTGCCGGCGATGGCGACGGTCCCGGCGGTGTTGAGGGCGATCCCGAAGCCGTAGTCGGTGCCGGTCCCCCCCAGGCTTCGGGCCGCGACGAAATTGCCCGAGGCGTCGAGGGCCGTCACGAAGACGTCGGTGCCGCCGGCGCTGGTCAGCGTGTAGGAGGAGGGGCCGGGGTCGAAGTCGACGGTCCCGGCGAAGTCGCCCGTGACCAAGATTGTCCCCGACGCGGAGACCACGACCCCCCGCCCCACCGAGGCCGCGGCGGTGCCGGCGAATGACTCGGCCCAGAGGGTTTGACCTGACGGGGCGACCTTCCAGACGTCGATGTCGTTGGCGCCGCTGGCGTTGAGGCTCGTCCCGCCGAAGGTCGCCGTGCCGGTGAAGGTGCCGGTGAGGACGAAGTTGCCCGAGGCGTCGACGCCCAAGGCGTTGGCCTCGTCGTGGTCGGCGCCGCCGTAGGACTGGGCCCCGGTGGTCTGGCCGCTGGCGTTCAGCACCCACAGGTAGGCGTCGGTGTTGCCGGCGGAGGTCAGGACGAATCCGGCGCCCACGGGGAAGAACGTGACCGTTGACGAGTAGGTGCCGCAGACGGCCACCCGGCCCGAGGCATCGACGGCCATGCCCGAGGCGGTTGTCGCGGCCGGGTATGAGCCCCCTTGAGTGGCCGTCGCCCAGAGGACGTTGCCCGAGGCGTCGAGCTTGGCGACGAACGCGTCGGACTGGCCGCCCGCGATCAGGCTGGTCGACCCCACGGTCAGAGTTTCGGCGAACGCCCCGGTGACGAACACGTTGCCCGAGACATCGGTGGTGATCGCCCGGCCGGCCGCGACGTCGTAGGAGGTTTCGGCGAAGCCGCGGGCCCAGAGGGTGTCGCCGTTGGCGTTGAACTTGGCCACGAAGGGGTCGGTGGCCTTGCTGGTGCTGGTCAGGGTGGCGGAGCCGGGGCCGAAGGTCACGGTGCCGGTGTAGGAGCCGGTCAGCAGGAGGTTGCCCAAGGGGTCGATCGCCAGGGCCGAGCCCTGCGCGACGGCGTTTGAGGCGGCGCCGGCCAGGGCGCGGGCCCAGATCAATGCGCCGGTGGGGGAATACTTGGCGAGGTAGAGGTCTCGCCCGCCGGAGTTCTTGAGGGTTCCGGTCCCCTGCCCGGCGGAGAAATCGGCCGAGCCCCGCAGCGATCCGGTCAGGTATGTGTTCCCCGCCGAGTCAATCGCGGTGGCGTTGGCCCGGATGTCGGGGTTGGTGCCGGCGACGCCGAGGCCCAGGGAGAACTGGACGTCGAGGGTGGGGACCCGTCGGCCTTCCAGAAGTTCCAACCGGGGCCGGAGGCGTCGGATGGGTCGGCTCCGGGCTCTTGAGGCCATTCCCGCGGGCTCGCTGGGGGTCCGGTCGGGTTCACCGGGTCCGCCGAGGCCGCCAACGCCTCAGGGTCCCGTAGGGGGAAAGTTAGGTCACGATCACGTATGGGGGTTTGGGTGGATTGGCCAGGGCGATTGCCTCCGAGGCGCGACGAGACCCAGACCCCTCTCCCACGCGGTTTGACGAGTGGGGCCGGGCGCGTCAGGGTAAGGGCAACAACCATCCATCCGATTCGAGAAGAATCGCATGTTGGGGTGGCTGGAATCTCGACTTCGAGACCTCAGCCACCCGAGGCCGAGGATCAGGCAGGGGCGTTTCGATCTCACTTTGGGCGGGTTAGAGGGGGCCGGCTCCGACGGTACTCCGCCGGCATTGGGCCGCCTCTCGCCGCTTGATGTCCTTTGCTTGCCGCCCACCGGCCCCGGAATGGGGAACACGCAACGGGAGAGTACCCCCGGAGCCAGTCCCCTTTTGCCTCAACCTGGAGAGACCCGGGGCGAGTCTCAGCCCGCCTCGGGCGATCCCCGGGGTTATTCGTCAGCCGCCGAGCATTGTTCGACCGCCCATGTAGGGCTGTAGGACTTCGGGCACGTCGATCCGGCCGTCGGCTCTTTGATAGTTTTCCAAAACGACGATCATGGCACGGCTCAGCGCGACGGCCGTGCCGTTGAGGGTGTGGGCGAGCTTGGTCCCCTTTCCGCCGGTCGGCTTGTAGCGGACGTTGAGGCGGCGGGCCTGGTAGTCGGTGCAGTCGGAGGTGCTGGTGACCTCTCCATATTCGCCGGCCTCGCCCCGGCCGGGCATCCAGGCTTCCAGGTCGAATTTGCGGTAGGCCGGGCCTCCGAGGTCGCCCGTGCAGATGTCTAGCACTCGATAAGGGATGCCCAGGGCCTGGAAGATTTCTTCCTCGATCCGCAGAATTTCGAGATGCAGGGCCCCCGAGGCTTCGGGGGTGCCGGCGGTGAAGGCGAACATCTCGACCTTGGTGAACTGGTGGACCCGGTACAAGCCCTTGCTCGCGCGGCCCGCGGCTCCGGCCTCGGTGCGGAAGCAGTGCGACAGGCCGACGTACTTGATCGGCAAATCCGCCTCGTCCAGCACCTCGTCGGCGAGCATCCCGCCCAGGGTGATCTCGGCGGTGCCGATGAGGCTGAGGTCGGAGTCCTCGATGGAGTAGATCTGCGTCTCGTTGCCCCGGGGGGTGAAACCGATGCCTTCGAGGATCGAGTTGCGGGCGAGGTCGGGGGTGATGACGGGGGTGAACCCCTCGGCGACCAGCTTCTGGATGGCGAACTGCTGGAGGGCCAGTTCCAGCAGCACCGCGTCGTTCTTGAGGAAGTAGAATCCGTGCCCCGAGACCTTGCCGCCAGCCTCGAAGTCGATCAGGTCAAGGGACTTGCCGAGTTCGACGTGATCCTTCGGCTTGAAGTCGAAGGCTCGGGGGGTGCCGACCTTGCGGAGTTCCTGGTTGTCGTCCTCGGTCTGGCCGACGGGGGCGTCGGGGTGGGTCATGTTGGGGATGCGGCCGATGCGGCGCTTGACGTCGAAGTCGAGCTGCTTGAGGGCCTCCTCATTGCCGGCGACCTCGTCGCGGAGCTTCTTCCCCTCGGCGATCAGTCCGGCTCGCCGGGTCGGGTCTTTTTCCTTGCCGGTGGCCTGGGCGAGCTCGTTCTGGCGACGGCGGACGGTCTCTACCTCCTGGAGCAGCGTCTTGCGCTGGCCTTCCAGGGCGACAACCTCGTCGACCTCGTCGAGGATGTCGGCCGGCACGGCGCGGTCTCGGCAGTTCTGCTTGACGGCCTCGATGTGGGCGAGGACGAATTTGGGGTCGAGCATGGTCGCCTTCACATCCCAGGGAAAAAGGCCGGCGGGTCGCGGGCGGGGGATTTCAGGCCCGGCCAAGCATGGCGAACAGCCCGGTTTCGTAACTTCCGCCGAAGTCGATGCGTGTCAGGTCGTCGAGGTTCAGGGCGAAATATCCGTCCCGCTCGCCCTCGGTGGTCACCTGCGACCCGACAATCAGGTCGCCTTTGACCTCGAAGTCGTCGGAAAGGTAACAGGTCTGGGGGTCCGAACTTTCACGTTGGAAAGTCATGATCGGCGAATGCTCGCGGGCGGTGGCAATGGCCTGATGCCAGTCGGAAAGGTCCAGGGTCGGCCGGTCCGGGTGATCGCCTCGCGACTCCACGATCCGTTGCCTAGCTCGCAAGACGCCCGTCCCCCATCTCAGGAAGGTGACCTGGTCGCGGGCGATGATCGAGTAGCCGTCGCGCCGGATGCCGTCGGAGACGATGCCAAGGAGGACCAGCGACGGCGAGACCTCCAGGATCATGCCACGCAGGTCGTCCGCGTCGATCCGGTCGCGGCGGATGTCGACGATGGCCTTCTCCCGTTCGAGTTGGTCGAGCAAGTCGCCGAATGGCATCGAGTGTGGGTCCGGGATGATGCGTTGGCGGGGAAGTCGTCGATCAACTCGCCAGTTCGTCGATGAGGTGGGCGCTCGCCTTGATGCCCCGGTGGAAGTCGTTCAGGGCGAATTTCTCGTTGGGACCGTGGAGGTTGTCGTCGTTCTGGCCCCAGCCCAGCAGCAGAGTGTCGACGCCCAACGCCTGCTTGAACAGGCCGACGACGGGGATCGACCCTCCCTCGCGGATCAAAACCGGTTTGGTGCCGAAGCCAGCCTCGATCGCCCGGCTGGCGGCGCGGACTCCCGGGGTGTCCACGGCGACTAGCACCGCTGGGGCCCCGCTGTGTTCCAGGACCTCGACGGTCACGCCCGGCGGCGAGTTCGCGGCGACGTGTTCGCGAAATGCCTGGGCGATGCGTTTGGGGTCCTGGTCGGGGACGAGGCGGAAGCTTAGCTTCGCGCCGGCCTGGCAGGGGAGGACGGTTTTGGGTCCTGGCCCCTGGTAGCCTCCCCAGAGGCCGTTGACGTCGCAGGTGGGCCGGGCCCATCGGCGTTCGAGGGTCGAGTAGCCGGCCTCCCCTTCTAGGGAGGAGACGCCTAGGCCGGTTTGGAAGTCGGCCTCGGAGAATGGCAGCTTGGCGAACTCAGCGCGTTCCCAGGGTTCCAGGGGGCGGACGTCGTCGTAGAAGCCGGGGATCTGGATTCGGCCGTGGGGGTCGGTCAAACTTGCGAGGATCTTGGACAGGGCGTTCAGGGGGTTGGCGACCGAGCCGCCGAAGGCTCCCGAATGCAGATCGGTGTTCGCCCCCCGAACGAGGATCTCGAAGTAGGCCAATCCCTTCAAGCCGTAGGTGATGGCGGGCCTGCCGGGTGCGAACTGACTGGTGTCGGAAATGACCGCGTAGTCGCAGACGAGCTTGGCGACGTTATGGGCGACGAAGGCCTCCAGCCCGGCGCCTCCGACCTCCTCTTCCCCCTCAACCAGTACCTTGACGCCGATCGGCAGTTGACCAGCCCCCTTGAGCCAGGCTTCGAGGGCCTTCAGGTGGGTGAACATCTGCCCTTTGTCGTCGGTGGCGCCCCGGGCGAAGAGGTTGCCGTCGCGGACGGTCGGCTCGAAGGGGGGGGAGAGCCAGGGGCCCAGGGGCTCGGCCGGCTGGACGTCGTAGTGGCCGTAGATCAGGAGAGTCGGCTTGCCGGGGACGGGTGGCGATTCGGCGTAAACCAGCGGGTGGCCGGCGGTTTCGATCAGCTCGGCACCGGTCAGGCCCATTTGGCGGAGGTCGTCGCGGACGAACTCGGCGGCTCGGCGGGTGTCGGCGTTGTGGGCCGGCTGAGCGCTGACGCTGGGGATGCGCAGGAGGGCCTTGAGCTGGTCCTCGAAGACGTCTCGGTGGGCGTCCAGGTAAGCCGAGACTAATGGCATCGCCATGACCGCCGGACCTCGACCCGCGACTCGTCCGCCAGGCGGTCCCCCCGCCCGAGAGCGGATCATGATAGCAGCGAGGCCGACTCAGGGCGACGGTCGGCTTCGGCAGTTTCCCGAAACATGGGAAGTCGGAGCAAGAACGGGAAGCCGGCGTGTAAATTCGTCAAATCGCCCAGCCGTGGGCACCATTATGCGGCAGGTTCAGTTGTCCGGGCGAATGGCCGCGAAAGTTGGAAATTCGCCTCAAGTCCGTATCAGTTCTGCCCGAAGGATGGATCGCCCTGGTCCCGGCGGGGGTCCCGGCATAAGGGTTGCAATCCCACCCTTTCGGCTCAGGCCACTCCTGGTTAACGCCGGGTTCGGACAACTCGAGACCCATCGGCCCGCTCGCCGCATCTGCTTCACTCGTTTTGCACTACGAGCGGGATTTTGTCGCCGGACGTGGTATATATTGGAGAGCGGCAAGCGAGCGGCGCCAACAGGATGGCGACCGTCCCCGGAGTGGGTTTCGACCCCCTTCGGGCGCGGTGTCGGGGGAAGGCCTGGGATGGCAAGGTTCGGGGGTTTTCTGCCCCTGGGCTCTCCCGACGCGGTCCGAGGATCGTCCATGAACCCATTCTGTTTGTCGCGGGAGGAAGGGCCCTTCCCATGAATTTTTTACAGAAGTTCCTCGACCGAGTCTTGCGAACCACCCCCGGACGCATGCCCCGGACGAGTTTTGATGACCTCACGCCGGATCAACTCGACGCCCACCTGAAGGTTGGCCATTACGGCAACTACTCCCTGACCGACGCGGTCCGGCCGTCGTTTGGTCTGGAGATCGTCCCCCGGGAAGGCTACCGACGAGACGTGTATCGCGATCCCGAGTCGGGCAACACCATGCCCGTCCTGGCCGCGAGCATCTCGTCGGAACGGCTTTTCGAGATTTTCATGGACCTGCTCGACCCCCTGGGCGAGGAGGTTGACGTCGTCATGGAGTCCAGCCATGACAGCGAGCCAGGCGCCCACGCTGACCTGTATCGCGAGCACATGGACACTGTCATCTTCAAGAGCACCCTCTATGACTACGAGGAACTGCTTCTGAACGACGGCTGCACCGGCCTGGCCGCTCTGAACCCCAGTGGGCCGATGGAAGTTCAGTTCGACGAGCACAAACTGCTGTTCGTTTATGCCCACGACCTGGAGCCGTTCGAACAAGTGTTGATGGACCACGGCTTGAATCGCGACGACACGATCAAGTTCATCTCCGAGGCCGAGCACCTGCACTCCACCGACGATGTGTATCGTGACAAGTTCGAGGAATTGCAGTACCGCCTGGGGATCGACTGCTGAGCCCTCATCCTTCCTACCGAGCACCCTGAGTCCGCATCCATGGGGGGCGGGTCGTCGAACCCTCGACGGCCCGCCCCTCTTGCTTGGGTCAACCAATCTCGCCGTGTTTGACCTGTACCGAGCGGCTGCCGTACCATGATCGGGGGCGTCCGGGTCGTTCCGGAGGCGTTCGACTGGACGGGTGAGCGGCTCGATGAGCTTGGCGCGGCGGTCGTGGGCGGCGGGAGTTGGCTGGGTCGCGTTGGGACTGGCGGGTTGCCCCTCGTCGCAAACCACCGTTGCCGTCGCGCCACCGGCCGGTCAAGGGCTGAATCTGGTTGTCGCGGCCGTCGGCGAACCGTCGGTTTTGGAGACGGTCGTCCCCCATCGAGACGACTGGAATCGCCAGCAAGGCGGCACCTTCACCATCGGCGAGGGGACGTTGGAGCCGTCGGCCGTTGGGAAGTCAGGGGCCGACGTGGTGCTGTTCCCGGCCGAGCGATTGGGCGACCTGGTCGACACCGAGGCTTTGGCCGTCCTGCCCGAGTCGGTCGTTCGCCCCTCGCTAGTCGCGGCTTCCGAGGGGACGACGGGGAGCGTGCCGACCGCACCCCGCCCGATGGCTCTCGACCCGCTGGACTTCGCCGACGTCCTGCCGGCCTTTCGCGACCAGGTGACGAAATATGGCGCCGACCGGATGGGCTTGCCCTTCGGCGGCTCGGCCCTGGTGCTATTCTATCGACGAGACGCCTTCCTGAACGCGGCCAACCGCGACGCGGCGCAGGCGGCCGGGCTGGAGTTGAAGCCCCCGACGACCTGGGAGGAGTTTCGTCGCCTGAACGAGTTCTTCCAGGGACGCGACTGGGACGGTGACGGTCAGCCCGAATCGGCGCTGGCCGCGGCGTTGGGTCCGGACGCCGAGGGATTGGGCGAGGCGACCTTGCTGGCCAGGGCCGCCGGGCCGGGGCAGCATGGGGACCAGTTCTCGTTCCTGTTCGACGCCGACACGATGGCCCCCCGCATTGACGCCCCGCCCTTCGCCGAGGCGATGGCGGCTCTGGTGCACTGGAAGAGATACGGACCTCCGGGGATGGAGCGGTTTGACGCCGAGGCGGCTCGGAAAGCGTTCCAGGCGGGCGAGACCGTGTTCCTCATTGACCGGGCCGAGCGCGCTGGGCGGGGAGCCAACGCGAAGGCCCCGATTCCGACGGGGGTGGCTCCGCTGCCGGGTTCGTCGCGGGTGTTCGAGCCGGACCGCAAGGTCTGGGAGGACCGCCCCGAGCCCAACCGACCGAGCTACTTGCCTGGTGGCGGCGGCTGGCTGGTGGGGGTTTCGTCGGCGTTGAAGGAGCCGCGACTGGCGGCGGCGATCGCGCTGGCGAGGTATCTGGCCGGTCCCGAGGTCTCGGCCCGGGTCCGCTCGAACCGGGCCGTGCCGATGCTGCCGACTCGGGGCGCGCAGGTGGGGAGCCTAGAAGGGCGATCGGCTCCCGGTGTCGAGCCGAGGTTATGGGGCCAGGCGGTGACGGCCACACTGACCTCGCCGCCGGCTTCCAGGGTCATCCCCGGTCTGCGCATCCCCGAGGCGTCGGGATATCTGGCCGATCTGGGACTGGGCCGGGTCTCGGCGATCGGCGGCACGCCCGCGGCCGAGGCGCTGGGGGGTGTCGCAAAGGCGTGGGCCGAGCGGACCGATCGCCTGGGCCGGGACCGGCAGCTTTGGCATTACCGACGCAGCCTCAACGGTCCGGACACCTCCGCGGTGCCCCCGGCCCGCTGACGGCCCGAAACGAGATTTCGCCCGGATGGACGAGTCCCACGAGCCGATGCCCCTGGAGGTGGCCGACGCCGAGACCCGCGAGATGCTGGGCCTCTTCGACGTGCCGGCCTTCGCCCGCCGAGGTCAGGACCTGGAACACGCCATCGCCCGGCTCCACGGGCGTTGCGTCGGCGAACGGCTGGTCCTGCTGGAGATGGTGCACCTGCGGCTGAGGCAGTGGGCCGCCCTATCCATCGGCCCCGACGACTGGCGAGACACGTTCGCCGCTCCGGTCGCCCCCCTTTGGCCGGCCTCGGGTGCGGAGGCGCCTCGATGGGCCGCCCGCCCCGGACCCAGCCGACGCCGACGGGCGGTGGGCCACGACCTTATCGCCAGCCTCCAGCGGTTCAACCGTCGGTGGGCCGCCGCCCTCGATGCCCTGGACCTCGGCCCGATTCACCGAATGGTCGCCGATTACAACCGTTATTACCTACTGGAGAAGGAATGCGCCCTGGGGTCCGCCCGACTGGCTCGGCATCAATTCGTGGCGAAGGAGCCGATCCGCCTGGAAGACCTGCGGGCGACGCATCCCGAATTGACCGTGCCGACGCTGGTGTCCTGATCGCCACCGGGCCGTAGACGGCGGCTCAGGCGCTTTCCTTCTTGCGCTCGGCGGCAGTCTTGGCGGGGGTCATGGGCAGGGGGAGCGCGTCGAAGAGGTTTTTTTCCTTGCGAACGATCTCGGGGGTCACGAGGAACTTCCCCTTCTCCTTGGCGGGGCGATCGGGGAGTTCGTACATGATGTCGAGCATGATCTCCTCGACAATCGACCTCAGGCCGCGAGCGCCGGTGTCCTTGGCCTTGGCCTTCTTGGCGATCTCGATGAGGCCCTCGGGAGTGAATTCCAGGTCGGCGCCTTCCATCTCGAAGAACTTGCGGTACTGCTTGACCAGGGCGTTGCGCGGCTTGGTCATGACCTGGACCAGAGCGTCCACTTCCAGGGGCATGAGGGGGCAGAGGATCGGCAGGCGGCCGACGAACTCGGGGATCATGCCGTATTCGAGGACGTCGTCGGAGGTGACGCGGTCGAGCAGGACGTTCAGCTCGCCGTCATGTTCCGTGCGGGACTGACTGCCGAAGCCGATTGTCTTGCGGCCGATCCGCTTGGCGATGATGTTCTCCAGCCCGACGAACGTCCCACCGCAGATGAACAGGATGTTGGAGGTGTCCATCTGGATGTACTGCTGCTCGGGGTGCTTGCGCCCCCCTTGCGGCGGCACGTTGGCGACAGTGCCTTCCAGCATCTTCAAGAGGGCTTGCTGAACGCCCTCGCCGGAAACGTCGCGGGTGATTGAGACGTTGTGGTTGGTCTTGCCGATCTTATCGATCTCGTCGATGTAAATGATGCCCCGCTGGGCGCTTTCGAGATCGAAGTCGGCGGCGTGGAGCAGTTTCAGGAGAATGTTCTCGACGTCCTCGCCGACGTATCCAGCCTCGGTCAACGTCGTGGCGTCGCCGATGGCGAAGGGGACGTTGAGGACTCGGGCCAGGGTGCGGGCCAGCAGCGTCTTGCCGCAGCCGGTGGGGCCAATCAGCAGGATGTTGGACTTGTCGAGCTCGACGTCGCTCTCGGCGTCCTCGCCGTGGACAAGGCGTTTGTAGTGGTTGTGGACGGCGACGGAGAGGACCTTCTTGGCCCGTTCCTGGTCGATGACGTACTGGTCGAGCTGTTCCTTGATCTCTCGGGGGGTGGGGATGTCGGTAAAGAGGGTCTTGGGGACGCCCCGTCGCCGGCGCTCCTGATCGAGGATCGACTGGCAAAGCTCGATGCACTCTCCGCAAATGTAGACGTCGCCGGGTCCTTCAACGAGGGGACCGACGTCTCGGTAGCTTTTGCGGCAGAAGGAACAGTAGGCGTTCTTCTTGGTGCCGCCGGTGGTCCCGGATGGGGGAGTGGTGCCGCCCCCGCCGCCGGAGCCACGCTTGCCGCCACCTCCGCCCCCCGAGATGTCCTTACCCGATGGCATGCCACGTCCTCTTCGGATCGAGCGTCGGAACGGGTCGGCGTCCCCTCGCGAGGTGCGGGCGGGCGGACCGAGGACCCAGACGGGGCGGGAGATGGGGGCGCTGCGAGACGGGTTCGGGGCCATCGAGGGGGCCGACCGAATCCCTCCAGAACACGCCCCGGGTCGGCCCGAGGCAGGTCGCCCCGGTTGTCCCTCCTCTAAACCGCCCGCCGACGTCCCCATTTTAGGACACAGCGCGACTCCACGCAAGCCGAGCGGCGAGGTCCCAGGAGGTTCGGCCAGCATAACCCGAGGCGACTCAGGCGTCTGGCGACGGGGATGGGGTTTCGCCGGGGGGGTGTCGGGACAGCCAGGCGATGAGCCGCCGGCCCGCCGCGCCGAAGGGCAGATCGGCCAGGGTCGTCGGCTCGACCCAGGATGCGCGGTCCAGCCCGGGGCCTGGGACCGGCTCGGCGTCGCGGGCGGGGGCGTTGGCCCGGTAGGCCGTGAGCTCGACCTTGTGCTTGGTGACGCCGAATCGCAGGGTCAACGCTGGCGGGCCGACGGTCGCCGAGACGCCCGAGAGCCGTCGAACTCCCTCGGCCAGGTCGACCGCGGAACCGAAAGAACGGCTGGCCGGGTCGGCGCCTTCGAGGTGGATGGTGGGGAACTCCCAGAACCCGCCCCAGAGCCCGCCTGGGGACCGACGGACCACCAAGATCCGACCGTCGGGGCGGTTGACCAGGGCGCAGGCCTCGACCACCGACAGTGGAGGTGCCTTGGGGGCGCGGGCCGGCAGGGTGTCCTGGAGACCCAACGCCTTCGCCCGGCAGTCGGGGGCTACCGGGCAGAGTAGACAGGATGGGCCTCTCGGAGTGCAGACCGAGGCGCCCAACTCCATGAACGCCTGGTTGAACCGCCCAGCCCCCTCGGGCGGGACCAGGCGCGCCGCGGCCCTCCAGAGCCGAGCCATTGTTGACGGGCGGTTCAGTTCAGCGGGCCAGGCCAGCCAGCGGGCCAGGACTCGCTGGGTGTTGGCCTCGACGATCGGCGCAGGACGGTCGAAGGCGAACGAGAGCAGGGCGCCCGCGATGTAGGGCCCCACGCCTGGTAGGGCTCGGATCGCCTCGGGATCGTCCGGGAAATGGCCGCCGTGCCGCGACATCACCGCCTTCGCCGCCTCCTGAAGTTGCCGGGCCCGTCGGTAATACCCCAGGCCCTCCCAGGCTTTGAGTACCGCCGCCTCGTCGGCCGCCGCCAGGGCCTCGACCGTCGGGAACCGCTGGAGAAACCGGCCGAAGAACGGGACCACGGCCGCCACCGTTGTCTGCACCAACATCATCTCCGAGACCAGAATCCGATAGGGGTCGCGATCTTCCCTCCAGGGCAGAAGGCGGTGCCCCTCGTCGTACCAGGCCGCCAATTCCCGACGGACCCTCCCCACCCAGGCCGCGTCGAGGTCCGGCCCCTCGTCGGTGGCTCCCACTTCCGCGACTCGCCGTCCGCTTCGAGCCATCGTTGGCCGCCCTTCCCCTCAACGTCAATTCCTTATAAGGGATACACATTACACGATTTTCGCGACTTTGGCGACTCATCAGGAAAATAAAAGCATTGTCGGGATTTGACATCCCGAATGTGGGATGTATATTGCATTTGTGGGTCGTGAACGACGCAATCGCAGGAAAATCTGAGACGACGCTGTCTTCCCGCGAGTTCTCGACTGATCGCCGAATCTGGTCCCAAAGGACGAGGAGGCTGCCGATGCTGACGACCCGGAGACTGCCGTTGGAAGGTGAGGCCGGGACCGAGCGACCGAACGTGTTCGGCCAGTTGGTGGGGCTGATGAAGGAGAACGAGCGACTGCTGCTCGACCTGCAACGGATGAACGAGAAGTGCCGCGACGCCCGGGCGTACCTGGCGTCTCCGGACTGCAAGGTGACGCTGGCCCTGGCCTATTTCAACAAGGTCCGGGCGAAGCGGGCGGAATTGCTGACGGTCTTGCGGGCCAACCGGTTCGCGGGCGAGGAGTTGCTGGCTTCCCTGGAGTGCGGGGCGAGCGTGAATTGAATGAGTCCTGACGCATCTTTGCCGGAATGGCCTCGCGATCCTAACTGCCGCGCAAAAGTTTCCGCACGAAATCGCCGAATGGTGCCCCGGATTCTCCGATTTGGAGCGGTGACATGGTCCAGGCGATCGGCGACGCGCCACGCCTCCGGTTAACGGCGGAACAGCAGAAGCTCGCGGCCGACTACCTGCCGATGGCCCGTTGCCTGGCCCGGTCGTTCAAGGCAACCTGGCCGAGCCTTCGAGACGAGTTCGACTCGGCCGCGGCGCTGGCGCTGGTCGAGGCGGCCCGGTCATTTGACCCGACGCGGGGCCTGCGGTTCGCGACGTTTGCCCGTTATCGGATTTGGGGGGCTCTGCGGTCGGCCCGGCGGAACGACGTGCCTCTGGGGTTCCGCAAGGACCCGGGCCAGGCCCCCTACGTTTTTCCGATGACTCAGCGGTCCGAGGAGATTGGCCGGGTTTTGGTTTCCCGGCCCGAGCAACCCGTGGGGCGGAACCTGGAGGATCACGAGCAAATGGAACGCTGGCTACGCACGCTTCCCCGTCAGCAGGCCGTGGCTTGCCGGCACCTTTATCTCAACGCGGCGACCTATTCCGAGATCGCCCAGGCGCTGGCCTGCACGAAGTCGCGGGTCGCTCACATGCACCGCCAGGCCATGTCGCGGTTGAACTGGGCACTGGCCGACCGAGTCTCCGCCCCCGCTCGTCCCGTCGCCAGCTCTTGACGGTCTCGCAAGACGTCCGCCTGGCCCCTAGCCTTTCGTACCTCCGTCCGCCGAATTGAAGTCCGCCGTCCGAACCGTGGATTCACCGACCTGTTGATAGACATTCCGGCTGGTCCCCTGCCTCTGGTGTTCAAGTCCGCCGAATTGAAGTCCGCCGCACCGAAGTCCGCCGTCCGAACCGTGGATTTACCGACCTGTCGCTGGAAATTTCGCCGCGTTCCTGGATTTCGTGCCTGGTTTCCTTCTCGCCTCGCCGCCGGGTCGTCCTGTCCGAAGTTTGAACGTTGCTTGGGCTCTGTACTGAATCGTCCACCCACGTGTTTACAGGAAGGAATGAGGAATGCTGGTCTTGAAGCGCAAAGAGGGACAGTGGATCGACGTGACCCACAAGTCGGGGGACGTTCTCCGGTTCCGGGTGTACAACCTGTGCAGTGAGTTCCCTGGCCGGGTGAATCTGGCGTTTGACGACGCGGAGCGAAACTTCGAGATTCAGCGTCCCGAGCGGGTCCTATCGAAGGCGACGGTCGGCCGCCCGAGCGTTGAGGTTGGGTCGGAGGAAGCGTTGGCGGCGTCGGACGAGTCCTGATTCCTTCCAAACTCACCGTGGATGGACCAGACCGAGGCCGCGGCCAGGGGATTTCCCCTGGCCGCGGCCCTGGTTCGTTGTCAATGTCCCGAGAGATTCACCGCACGGGATGGGCGGGATTCAGGCGGCGCGGACGGCGTCGGAGCGGGAGCCGGCCTTGAGGAACGCGGCGATCGAGCCGACGACGTGTCGCTGGGCGGCCTCGGTCAGTTCGGGGTACATCGGCAGGGCGATGGTCTCGCGGGCCGCGGCCTCGGCCACGGGGAAGTCGCCCGGGGCGTGGCCCAGCGAGGCGAAACAGCGCTGGAGGTGCAGTGGGATCGGGTAATAGATTTCGGTGCCGACCTTGCGGGACGTCATGTGGTCGCGTAGCGGGTCGCGGACGGCGGCCGGAACGCGGATGACGTACTGGTTGAAGACGTGGAAGCAGTTGGGCCGCTCCGTCGGCAAGGCCAGGGCATCGCCCAGTCCGGCGTCGTCGAAAAGGGCGGTGTAGCGGCGGGCGGCGGCGCGACGGCCTTCGGTCCAGGCGTCGAGGTGCCGCAGCTTGACCCGCAGGACCGCCGCCTGAAGGGCGTCGAGCCGGGAGTTGAACCCAATCTCGTGGTGGTGGTACTTGGGCTCCATGCCGTGGACTCGCAGCCGGGCGACACACTTGGCCAAAGCCTCGTCCACGGACGTGACCATGCCGGCGTCGCCAAAACCGCCGAGATTCTTCGACGGGTAGAAGCTGAAGGCCGCGGCGTCGCCGAGGGTGCCGGTTCGTCGCCCCTGGTAGGCGGCGCCGATCGCCTGGGCAGCGTCTTCCAGCACGAACAGGCCCCGGTCCTTCGCCAGGGCGGAGATGGGGGCCATCTCGGCGCACTGGCCGTAGAGGTGGATCGGGATGATCGCCTTGGTTCGCGAGGTAAGTGCGGCCTCGATGCGGGCCGGGTCGATGTTCAGGGTGTCGGGCTCGACGTCGACGAACACGGGCCGCGCCCCGGTCCGCCAGATGGCTCCCCCTGTGGCGAAGAAGGTGTAGGGGGAGGTGACGACCTCATCGCCCGGCCCGACCCCGGCGGCCATCAACGGCAGCAAGAGGGCGTCGGAGCCCGAGGCGCAGCCGACAGCGTGGGGCGCCTGGCAGTACTCGGCCGCCTCGGTCTCGAACTTCGAGACCTCCGGGCCGAGGATGAAGTACTGGCTGGCCACCACGTCCCGGACGACCTTGTCGATCTCGTCGCGAATCGACTCGTACTGGGCCTTGAGGTCAAGGGCCGGGACGGCCAGGGGATCGACGGGCACGCTCATCGGCGGACACTCCTTGTCGCCAGGGCGGAAGGGAAAGACCCTGCCGGAAACTTGCAAGGACGGGATCAGGCTTCCTCCCTGAAGCCGCGCGGACGCGGCAACCTAGCCCGTCCCCGCCGGGGCGTCAATCCCGAGTCTCGGCCACCTCGCGCACCCGCTGGGCCACCAACTGGTCGAGCAGGGGATGCGGGCCCAGTGGGGGAGCCAGCACGAAGGCGACCCCGGGGTGACGCGTGGCCAGTTCGTCGCGAGCCGCCGTCAGGTCGCGCCGCAGGTGAACACCGGCCGACAGGAAGTAGGGGACCATCAGGACCCGGGACGCTCCCCGGGCCACGCAGCGGTCGCCCCCTTCGGGAATCTCCGGCTCGGCCAGTTCGAGAAAGCACGGCTCGACGATGGAAAACCCGCCGCCGACGGTCATTCGGGCGGCGAGTTCCCGCAGGTCGTCATTGGCCGGTCCGTGGCGGCTGCCGTGGGCGATCAGCAGGACGGCGGTGAGGTCTGGGTCAATCGTCGTCATCATCATCATCGGCCTCGGCCCGGGGCAGGACGAACGCGGCGCGGACCGGCGGGGGCATGGGCGAGTCGGCCCCCCGAACGGCTTTCCAGATGATCTCGTTGAAGACCAAATCGTCGGCCCGGTCCTCGGCCGTCAGGTCCAGTTTCGACGACGCCTCGGCGCCCCAGGCGAGTTTTGTGTTGCGGGCGTCGAGGTCGGTGCCGGCGGGTCGGTGGGTGTAGGGGGTGAGGTCGGCCTGAGCGGTGAATGAGCGTGACATCGGCCGGGCGGCGGCGTCGAACTGGCTCATCGGCGGCAGGCCCAGGCATAGCTCCATGGTTCTCAGCATCGACGCGGTGCTGTACAGGGTGGAGTCGACGGAGTGCCGACGGCTGTAGGGGCTGATCGACAGGGCCGTGGTCCGGTGGGCGTCGACGTGGTCCGAGCCGTTCTGGGCGTCGTCCTCGACCACGAAGATCGCCAGGTGGGGCCAGAACTTGCCGTGGCTCAGGCCCTCGACAACCCGGCCCAGCGCCAGGTCGTTGTCGGCGACCATGGCCGTGGGAGTCGGCTTGCCGACCGCGGTGCCGGAGGTGTGGTCGTTGGGCAGTCGCAGGATGATGAGGTTGGGTAGCTCGCCGGCCGCCTCGAACTCGTGCAGTTCTTCCAGGAAGCGGTCGGCTCGCTTCTGGTCGGTGACGCCCAGGTCGTAGCCACGGAACTTGGGGTCGAAATGTCCCTGGAGAGCCTTGACCTTGGTGGTGGAGGGGTCTTCGGGGTTGAGGCCGTTCTCGATGAATTCGCCGTAACTGCGATAAGTCAGGCCGGCCTTGGCCGCGGCGTCCCAGAGGTAGCCGCCCGCCGGTCGGGAGATTTCCAGGACTCCTTCGGCCGGGTAGGGGACTCGGCGGTCGCCCCGGTAACTCAGGGGCCAGGTCCGCTCGACAAAGTCGGTGGCGTAGGCCCCCATCGACCACTCGTGGCCGTCGGCGCTGACCTCGGCCTCGGCGTAGAAGTTGTCCAGCAAACCGAACTCGCGGGCCAGGGCGTGCAGGTTGGGGGTCACGGCCTCGGGGAACAGGCAAAGGGCCGGCTCGCCGTTGCCCTCGGGCATGTCGCCGAACACCTGGTCGTAAGTGCGGTTCTCCTTGATGATGTAGACGACATGGGTGATCGGCGAGGGGGAGGGCCGTTCCACCTTGGAGGGAATCGGGTTGCCGGCCTCGGGTGCGGGGCCGGTCACGGCGTCGGGGGCGCCGGCCTTGAGCGGGCTGCATTCGTAGACGGTTTGCGAGTAGGCGGCCATCTGCTTGGGGTCGGGGCGGGGGATCGACGAGAGCGTCCCCTCGAACAGACCGCCGATGTACTGGCGGGTTTTGTCGTTGCCGCCGGAGGCCAGGGGGTTGGGGCCTTCTCGGTTGGAGCGAGACGAGCCCCCCTTGGCGTTGGCGACGAAAATCGTCTTGCCGTCTCGGGCGACCCGGACGGACGTGGGATACCAGCCGGTGGGGATGAACCCCAGGGGGCGACTGGTGCCGGGTTCCTCGACGTTGACCACCGAGAGGTTGTTGGTATTCGCGTTGGCCACGAACAGCACGGTTTCGTCGGGCGAGAGGGCCAGGGAACTCGGAGTGCTGCCGGGCGGGGCGTGGGGGTCGATCGCCGTGCCGATGGTTTCAAGTCCCTTGCCGTTCTCGACGTCGAAGACCGACACGGAATTGCGGTTGGCGTTGGCGACGTACAGCAGCGTGCCATCCTTGGTCAGCAGCAGTTCGTTGGGGTGCTCCTGAGTCGGCCAGTGCCCGATGACGGTGTTGGTGGCCTCGTCAATGACAGCGACCTCGGCGTTGGCCCAGAGGCTGACGTAGACGCGATTTCGCTTCTCGTCGATCGCCACCGCGTAGGGGAAGGAATCGTCTCCCAGGGAAATCTCGGCCGTCATCGCGCCGTTGGCGTCGAGCCGGGCGGCGGTGTGGCCGAAGGCGTTGGCGACCCAGAGGCTTTGGCCGTCGGCCGCCAACGCCAGCCCGGCCGGCGAGCGACGCCCCTGAACCCCCGGCCTTGGTGGCAGGGACAGCGTGGTTTTCTTCGAGAGCAAGCCGCCATCGTGGTCGAACCGATAGAGGACGTCGTCGAACCCCCCGCCGACGAACAGTCGCGACCCATCGGGCGACCACACCAGGCCCGTGAACAGTTCCGGCAGGACGACCCGGCCGACGACCTTCGGGGTGCTGGGCTTGGAGACGTCGAGAGTGATGACTTCATGCTCACCATAGCCGGCGTGCAGGACCGCCAGGATCGGCTGGCTGGGGTGCTCGGCCAGGGCGACGGGGAAATCCCCCAGGCGCGACTGTCGACCGGCCGGCTTGAGGGACCAGCCGTTGGGCAGCAAGACCACCCCGCCTCGGCTCATCCCCGGCCAGGCGATCGCCCGCGACGGATCTCCCGCCGGGGTCGGAGCCTGAGCCTTCGATCCGACGGCCAGTGCCGCCAGGATTGCCCAGGCCGCGAGCCATGTGCTTGCCAAGGTCCGCCTCATCGGTCCGTCCTCAACCGGGTCAATCCTGTCCGTCCGACCGAGGCCTCAGGGTACGGATTCGATGGGTCCCGGGGCCATTGGCCGGGCCAATCTTCTCGGGACCTTCACCGACCCGCGGTTCCGGTTCAATAAGGGACACCGCCGGCCCGGGCGACCTTAAGGGCTTGCGCGTACCACTCCAACTCGCCGAAGAACTTGGCCGACTTGGAGCGGAACTGGGGGTCGCTGGGCTCGCCGTCGTCGTCGAAGGCGTCCTGGACCTTGGGGATCGGCATCAGCGAGGGGATGCTCGGCATGCCCAGCTCGCAGAGCATCGCCCGCAGTTGCATCGCCGCGCGGACGCCGCCGAACGGCCCGGCCGAGTAGCACATGATGCCCGAGGGCCGCCAACCGTACTCGGGCAAGAAGAAGTCCAGCGTGTTGGACAGGGCCGGCGGGATGCTGTGGTTATACTCTCCCGAGACCATCAGGAAGGCGTCGGCCGCCTTGATCTCGCCGGCCAGTTGCTCCAGGACCGCGGGCGCCTCCCCCTTGGGGTATTCCCGGTACATCTTGTCCAGCAGGGGTAGCTTCCGCTCCATCGGGTCGACCAGGGTCGCCGTGTGGCCCCGCTCCTGGCAAAACTTCATGGCGAACTTGGCAGCCTTGATTCCCTGCCGGGCGGGCCGGGTCGAACCGTAGAAGACCAGTACATTCAGCGGTGTCATGGCGTATCCCTGCTCCTGAACTCTAATAAACCTCGAGGTCACTTTTCAACTTTGATTGGCCGGTACCATACCACGTTGTGCGTCTTGCCCCCGATGGCGACCACATCTGGCGTCCCGTCGCCGTCGAGGTCCCCCCCTCGCAAATCCTGCGGGGCGACCGCCTCGTCGATGACGGTGCGTTGCCAATCCCGGCCGTCGAAGTCATAGGCCGAGACGCGCGCGTCCTTGCCCCGGTGGCCGGCGAAGACCTCGTCGTCGCCATCGCCATCCACGTCGGCGACCCAGAGGGCATGGCCATCGTCGAGGGTCCGGTCCAGCAGGGTCGGCGGACCGAACTTCTGGGAGTCGGGTTGGTGCGTCAGGCGGACGACAACGTGACTGCCGTGCCAGGGCTCGATCGTCGCCAGGAACCGCCTGCCGTCGGCGAGCCGGCCGAGGTGGATCTCGCTGGCCCCCTGGCCGTTGTCGGCTTGGGCCAGGGTCGTTTCCTCGAAGACTTCTGTCGACGGCTTCCGAACAAACCGGGCGACGCCCAGGCGACTGGCGGTGAGGATCTCGGAGCGGCCGTCGCCGTCGAGGTCCACCACGTCGATCGCGTGCAGGATCGGCAATTCCCCGACGACCTTCAACGGCCAGTTTCCCGACCCGTCCCGACGGCTGACCCGCAGCCGGGCCGGGTCTTCGGTGTTGTCGGGCGGCCGGGCGTTCGGGCCGAAGATCGACGCGACCACCAATTCGCGGTTGCGATCGCCGTCGAGGTTGGCCCAGCGGAGCCTGTGGATGCTGGGGACGTCGGCCACCGTCTGGAAATCCCAGGGGGCGTCAGGATTTGGACCTTGGGTCGCCAGGGCGAGCTTGCCTCGTTTCGGCTGGGTCATCTCGAAGTCGTGGGCGAGGGCGATTTCGGCATGACCGTCGCCGTCGAGGTCGACCGTGGCGCTGCTGATGATCCCGGGGGTCCGCGTCCGGTCGGTGACGATTCGCTTACGCCAGGACGGGTTTTCGTACCAGGCGCAGGTGTCGCCGCCGACGCCGACGAGGTCGGGTTTGCCGTCGCCGTTGACGTCGGCCACCTCGATTTGGTAGCCGGCGGGAAAATTGTCATCGATGACGATCCGCTCGAACCGGGGCATGGGTTCGGCGGCCCTGGCGGCGTTGAGCCCGAAAACCAGGATCGCGGCGGCCAGGGTTCGGCGGGTGGGCATTGGTCGGGGGTCTCGTCTTGGTCGATCAGGAGTCGGAGCGGGTGCCCCAGCCCGAGGGGGGGCCGGCGGTGTCCTCGGGGCGAACCGTCAGGCGGCCGAGGTCGATGTCAGGCTCGGTGCCCGCTCCGGCGGCCATCCCGGCCGACTCGGCGGCCTTGAGGCGGTTTTCGAGCATCGTGACTCGCTGTTCCAACACGACGATGCGGGCCTCGGCCTCGTCGGGACGCCTGGGGCGGGGGACCTCGGGATAACCTAACTGACGCTGGAGGGCCGAGAACAGGTAGAGGGGGTCGCGGCCCCGGTTGGCTCGCGCGATCTTCCCTTCCTTCTCGCCGAAAAGGGCCGGGTGCCTGGGGATGTAATCAAGGTTGCGGCGACGACGCTCGGTGACGTAAAAGGCCGATCGCACGTAGATCAAATCGGCGAAATCGACGTCTCCCAGCCGAGATCGCAGGGTGGCGATGTAGTCGCGGAAGGTTTCCTCGAAGTAGGGGTCCTCGGCCATCGCGTCGAGCCCGCGTCCATAGCCCAGGCGGTTGCGAGCGATCGCCTCGAACTGGTAAACGAACAAGCCCGCCGGCTCGGCCCCCTCGGCCTTGAACCGGGCCTCGCGCTCCAGGATCAGCAAGGCCTGATCCATCGAGAACCGGCCGACTTCCTCCTCGGCCTTGGCGACGACGAACGCCTGAAACGGCGTGAAGTAATGGGCCAGACGCGCCATCGCCGGGCCGATCAGGCCGGCGACCTTGATCTCGCTGACCATGAAGCTGACGGCCATCGGCAGCTTGGTGGTCGTCAAAAGCTCCTCGCCGATCCGGCCCAGAACCTCCTGCGCCGGCATGCCGTCGAGGACGCGCTCGCGAAAGGCGTGGAAGAAGTAGGCTTGCTCGATCGATTCCTCGCGGTCCAGCACCGGCATGGGCGACCCTCGCTCAATCAGCCCGGCCGAGGCGTTCGACGAACGCGGCGTGCTCGGGCGTCGCCAGGCCGAGGTCCAGCGCCGCGAACAGACGGCCGAGGTCCCGGGCAAACCACGCGGCCGGGTCGAGCCAGAGGCCCGGGAAGGTCTCGGAACGATACCAGCCATCGGCGTCGGGGGCGACCCGCTCGAAGGCCTCACCGCGCCGGACGTGCCAGTGAATGTCGTCGGGGTCGAAGATGCCGACCACGTATTCCCGGACGCCTGCCCGCCGGTGCGCCTCGCGTTTCGGCCCGAGGTCATAGGACCGGCTTGTGCGTGCGACTTCCAGAACGAATTCGGGGGGACCGGCGAGGATGCCTTTCTCGACCCGGCAACGCCCGCCCACCTCGGGCAGGAGCCGGAGCGCGGCATCCGGCTGGACCTCGTTGCGGCCATCCAGTGCCGTCGAGATATTCCCGTGGGTCTGAACCCCCGGCGTGAACCGCTCGTAATGGATCAACCAGGCGACGGTCGGGTCGAGCGTGAAGCCATGTTCGGAACCAACCGGCGAGGCCATGCGGACGACTCCCTCGATCAGGTCGGCCCAGGTGCCGGGGGGCATCGCCTCGTAGCGGTGGTGGAAGGTCGGCTGGTCGAGCCGCTGGCCCTCGGCCAACGCCGGCAATCGCCCCGTCGCGGATCGTTCGGGCGTGCTCATCGGGGGCTTCCTCACGTCCCGGTTCGTCCCCGCTTCAGGATACGACCCCACGGCTTCGGACGACCAGCCCTGACCGATCACTCGGCCAGGTCGCGCAAGACGTCGAGGCCGCGTTGCAGGGTGCGGTCGTCGGCGGCGTAGGAGATGCGGAAGTGGGTGTCGCGGTCGCTGAAGACATTGCCCGGGATGACCAGCAGGTTGCGGGCGATCGCCTCGGCGACAAACTCGGTGGCCGTGCCCCTTGGGGCTCGGGGGAAGGCGTAGAAGGCCCCTTCGGGCGTTGCCAGGTCGTACAGTCCGCCCAACTCCGAGACCACCGTGTCACGCTTGCGTCGGTAGGCGTCGGTCTGGGCCGAAAGGTCGAGGTCCATCGCCACGACCCCCGCCACCTGGGCGATGCTCGGGGCGCAGACGTAGCTGAACTGCTGGAGCTTGGCCATTTCTTGGATCAGCCGAGACGGTCCGTGGGCAAAGCCCAGCCGCCAGCCGGTCATCGCGTACGACTTGCTGAACCCGTCCACCACCAGCACGTCGTCGTTCCAGGAGGCCGGCGAGGCGAAGGGTTGGTCGTAGCAGAAGGCCCGATAGACCTCGTCGCTGATGAGGAGGATGTCCCGCTCCTGGCAGAGCGTGGCCAGGGCCCGCATCTCCTCGGGCGAGACGACGGCGCCAGTGGGGTTGGCCGGGCTGTTGACCAGGACGCATTTGGTCCTCGGGGTGATCGCCCCGGCGACCCTGGCCGCGTCGACCCGGAAGTCGGGGTAGGTGTCGACCAGCACCGCCTTGCCGCCGACCAGCGTGGTCAGGTGGCGGTACATGACGAAGTAGGGGTCGAACAGGATGACCTCGTCGCCAGGGTCGACCACGCACGAAAGCGCCAGCAGCAGGGCGCCGGAGGTTCCCGAGGTGACCAGGGCCTGGCGGTCGTGGTGGCCAAATTCGGTGTCGACGGCGGTCTGGATCTTACCGCGTAGCTCGGGGATGCCTTGCGTGACGGTGTAGGCGTTCTGGCGGCCGCGGATGGCGGCGATGGCGGCCTCCTGCACCGGGTCGGCCACGTCGAAGTCGGGCAGGCCGATCGACAGGTTGATCGGGTCGGTCATGGTCTTGGCCAGGTCGAACACCTTGCGGATGCCCGAGGCGTCGATCCTCCGCATCCGACCGGCGATCCAGGCATCATTCACGGTCGGCTCACTCCACGTCGGGCTTGGCCTTGGGCTTGGTCGAGGTTTTGGGCCCTGATCGTACCTCAGCCCCGACCCGGGAGACGAGGGGTCGGCCGGGTTGGGCGAGGTGTCGCGTTGCGGCGGGCGTGGGGGTTCGCGTACCTTTGAAGGCCGTTGCGGGCCGATCCTGGGTGGCCGAGGTCGCCGATGCGTCGAATCTTCGCGGCCCTGGCCGTGGTTAGCGCCTTGTTGTGGGGGATCGTCGTCGTCCAGGGGGCGGAATCGCCGTCCTGGCTGGGGTCGTCGGCCCTGTTGGCGACGGGTTTGGCCCTCGGCTTCGCGGCGCTCGGGTTGCGTGGCATGGGTCGGCGGGTGGGTCGGCTGGCCGGGGCCGGTACGGGTTGGCCCGGGGCTCAGCCGATTCGCAATGAGGCGCGGACCCACCCGTTCCTGGTTGGGGGCGTGTTGCTGGCCATGTTGGCGGTGGTCGCGGGACGTTGGGGGCCAGGTTCGTTGGCGGCTCGGGTGCTGTCTCCGTTGGCGATGGCATTCCACCTTGGGGCTCTGGGACTGGCGTGGATCTCGTTGGCGGCTCAGGGGCGGTTGCTGGCCGAGTCGCGGGATTGGGTGGGGTTCGGGTCGGGGGGGGAACGTCGCTGATGTCGCCGCTGATGGTGGTTGTGCTGATCGTGCTGGTGGACCTCATGGGGTTCACCTTGGTGATGCCGTTATTGCCCCGGTTCGCCGAGGAGTATGGGTTTGATCCGACGCGGATCGGCCTTTTGATGGCCGCCTTTCCGCTCTGCCAACTGGTCGCCGGGCCAATCTTGGGCCGTCTGAGCGATCGCTACGGGCGGCGGCCGGTCCTGGCGTTCAGCCAGGCGGGCACGGCTTTGTCGTTCCTGATCCTGGGACTGTCCCGGGATTTCCGGGTAATGCTGCTGGCGAGGATGCTCGACGGGGCCTCCGGCGGGAACATCCTGGTGGCCCAGGCGTACGTGGCCGACGTGACGCCTCCGCAACATCGGGCGCGGAGCCTGGGATTGATCGGCGCGGCGTTTGGTGTCGGGTTTGTCCTGGGACCATTGCTGGGCGGGGTTTTGGTGGACCTACCGGTGAATCCGGTCTGGCGGCTGCGGTTGCCGTTTCTGGTGGCGGCGGGGTTCTCAACCCTGGCCTGGTTGCTGGTCGTGCGATTTCTACCTGAATCGCTGGAGCCGGGTCGGGCATCGGTCCAGGCGGCGCGGGTGCTGAGCTGGCGAGGGGTGGCCGCGACGGTTGGCTCGGCCCGCGTCGGGGGTCTGGTGGGGGTGGGGGCGCTGGTGGTCCTGGCGTTCGCGGCGCTGGAGGGAACCTTCAGCCTGTTCCTCCAGCGGCGACTGAACTGGGGGGCCGGCCAGGCGGCGTTCGCGTTCGCGGGGCTGGGCCTGGTCAATGCGCTGGTGCAGGGGGGGTTGATCCGCCGCCTCGTGCCGAAATTCGGAGAGCCACGCCTGATCGTGGTGGGGATCACGACGCTGACCCTCGGCCTGGGGACGCTGGCCTTGGTGCAGTCAGTGCCGACCTTGCTGGTGGCGATCGTCCTGACCGGCGTCGGTTACGGCCTGGCCAACCCCGCCGTGCTGGGGCTCTTGTCGAGGTCGACGCCCGACGCCGACCAGGGAGCGGTCTTCGGCACGCTGAGTTCGGCGCAGACCCTGGCCCGGATGGCCAACTACCTCGTGGCCAACGCCCTGCTCGGCCGCGTCGGCGCCTCGGCCCCGTACTGGGAGGGGGCTGGGGTGGCGGCCATCGCGGGGTTGCTGGCCGCCGCCGTGCTCGGTCGGGGCATCGGTGCGCCGCAACCCGACTCGGTTGAGGCCGAGGAAGTCTCGACGGCGGGCGAGGCGGCCCGACCCTGAGCCCCCGTCGACCGTGACCGGGCCGGCATCGAGGCGTGATCCGCGGACCCGTCGGTTCCTCGGGATCGCCGGCGCGCGGGGAATTCGCGACCTAGGCTCCTGAGGAACGCCCTGGGTGGGTTGCGCCTTGAGGCCGACTCGTCCCCCAAACGGCGACCCGGTCCTCGGCCCGCCTCCTCGGTGCCATGACCCTGGGAAAGTCGTGATTGATGGATCACGAGTGAACTGCTGACGGGGTTGGAATTCCCCGGAATCCAGGGGACAGGCGTCATGAAGTCCGCTTGCGAAGGAGCATGCGCCTCACCGGCCGTGGCCGCCGACGCCGCGACTCAGGAGGGCATGGGGCTTGGGGAAGTCTTGACGAGGCTGTGGGATACCGAGGGTTTCCCGGCCCGTTGGTATTGCGGTCACTGGTCGCCGGCACTGGGGTGGCTCCACATCGTCTCGGATTTGGCGATCTTCGGCGCCTACCTGTCGATTCCGCTGGCCCTGGGGTATTTCCTCCTGAAACGCCGCGACCTGCCGTTTCCTGGGCTTTTGGCCCTGTTTGGGGCCTTCATCCTCTTTTGCGGGGTGGGCCACGCGATCGAGGCGTTGATCTTCTGGCTCCCGGTCTATCGGCTGGCAGGGCTCGTCAAGGCGCTGACGGCCGTGGTGTCGTGGTCGACGGTGGTGGTGATCGTCCGGGTGTTGCCGGCGGCGTTGCGGTTGCCGGAGTTGGCACGCTCGGAGTCTCGTTACGCCCTTGCGGTCCTGGGGACCGACCATGGCATCTGGGACTGGGACATTGCCTCCGGGCGGGTGTACTACTCGCACCAATTCCGGGCTCTGCTGGGCTTCGAGGGGGACGAGTTCGAGCCGACCTATGCGGCATGGGAATCGCGTCTGCACCCCGACGACCGCCCCCGGGTGGTCGCGGCCATTGAGGCCCACCTGAAGGGAGATGCCGGCTACGACGTCGAGTACCGGCTGGGGAGCAAGGACCGCGGCGACCTGTGGTTCCACTCCCGGGGCCAGGCGACCTGGGACGCAAGCGGGACGGCCGTGAGGATGGCCGGGGGAATCTCCAACATCACCGAACGGAAGCGCGCCGTGGAGGCCCTGCGTCGCGGCGAGGCGGAGGCTCGTCGGCTCGCCCTGGTCGCCAGCCGGACCGACAACGCGGTGGTCATCACCGACGAGGCTGGTCGGGTCGAGTGGGTCAACGAGGGGTTCACCCGGCTGACCGGATACCGGCTGGAGGAGATCCTCGGCCGCAAGCCCGGGTCGTTCCTCCAGGGGCCCGACACCGACCCGGCGACGGTCGCCAAGGTACGACGGCGGTTGGCCGAGGGGCTGGGGTTTCAGGTCGAGATTCTCAACTACGACCGGTCAGGCCGGCCCTACTGGCTGGCCATCGACGCCCAGCCCATCCGCGATGAGTCGGGGCGGCTGACCAACTTCATCGCCATCGAGAGCGATATCTCCGAGCGCAAACGTCGAGAGGACGAGTTGCGGAGGGCCCACGCCGACCTGCGTCTGACCCACGACGAGCTGGAGGCCCGGGTCCAGACCCGGACCGGCGAGCTTCGAGAGCAGACCGAGGCCTTGAGGCGGGCCGAGGAGGATTACCGGGGGATCTTCGAGCACGCCGCCGAGGGAATCTTCCAGACGACCCCCGCGGGCTGCTACCTGCGAGCCAATCCCGCCCTGGCCAGGATCTATGGTTACGGCTCACCGGCCGAGTTGATTGCCGACCTCCGCGATACCAGCCAGCAGCTTTACAACGAGCCGGAGCGTCGCGAGGAATTCTGCCGACAGGTCGAGCGTCACGGGACGATCAAGGGATTCGAGTCGCGGGTTCGCCGCAGGGACGGCGATGAGATTTGGATCACCGAGGATGCCCGGGTGGTGCGTGACGCCCAGGGCCACGTGGTGTGCTACGAGGGGACGGTCACCGAGATCACCGGCCGGAAGCGGGCGGAGCGGGAGATTCGCGACCTGAACGCCAGCCTCCGCCGCCGTCTGGACCGGATCGCGGCGCTGAGGCGAATCGACCAGGCGATTGCCGGCGGGCCCGACCTGGCGGAGACCCTGGGCGTGGTTGTGGACCAGACCCGCGAGCAACTGGGCGTCGACGCCGCGGCGATCCGTCTGTGCGGCGAAACCGTGAGGGTTGTCGGCCGGGGACTGCCTGAGGGCGTCCTGGATGGGCTGCGGCTGGAGTCGGGCGAGGGGGTCGCCGATGCCTCGGTTCGGCAGGCGATGTCTGGGCGAATCGACGATCTGGCCCACTCCGAAGAGCCGGCGGCCCTGGCATTGCGGGGGGCCGGCGAGACGTTTTCGGCCTATCGCGTCGCCCCGTTGGTGGCCAAGGGGCGGGTCCAGGGGGTGCTGGAAGTTTTTCAACGCGGCCCATTGCCCGAGGACGCCGACTGGTGCGAGTACCTCGAAACCCTGGCCGGGCAGGCCGCCATCGCCGTCGACAGCGTTGAGATGTTCGAGGGCCTTCAGCGGGTGCACCACGAGTTGGAATTGGCCTACGATGCGACGATTGAGGGCTGGGCCCGAGCGCTGGACCTTCGCGACAAGGAGACCGAGGGGCATACGCGCCGGGTGACCCAGATGAGCCTGCGGCTGGCCCGAGCCCTGGGCCTGCGTGGAGAGGCGCTGGCCCACGTGCGCCGAGGGGCCTTGTTGCACGACATCGGCAAGCTGGGGGTGCCCGACGCGATTTTGTTGAAGCCCGGCAAGCTGACCGATGAGGAGTGGGCGATCATGAGACGCCACCCGGGGTACGCCCATGAGTGGCTCTCGCCGATCAGCTTTCTCCGTCCGTCGCTGGTGATTCCCTACGGCCATCACGAGCGTTGGGACGGGGCGGGCTACCCAAGGGGCCTGGCCGGCGAGGCGATCCCCCTGGCGGCCAGACTGTTCGCGGCGGTGGACATCTGGGACGCCCTGCGCTCGGATCGTCCTTATCGAGCCGCCTGGCCCGAGGCGAAGGTCCGCGAACACCTCCGTTCGCTGGCGGGCAACCACCTGGACCCGGAAGTCGTGGCGGCGTTCCTCCGCGTCCTGGATGACCCCGAGGGGACCGACGACGCGCTCGAATCGGTCATCACGGCTGGTCCCGAATGCCTCCCGACCGAGAGGCTTGAAGTCGTCGAGCAGGAGAATCACTGTCAGGCCGGCTGTCGAGTCCGCGAGCTGGAGTCGGAAAACGCGCGATTGGTCGAACTGGCGGCGACCGACGAGCTGACCGGGTTGTGGAATCGCCGGCATTTCCGAGCGGCGCTGGGGGCGTCGCTGGCCGAGGCTGATCGCCATGGCCAGGCCCTGTCCCTGGTCTTGCTGGACCTCGACGGGTTCAAGGCCTTCAACGACTCTCATGGCCACCCGGCCGGCGACGGGGTCTTGCGGGTGGTTGCCGGGGTGCTAGGCGACCAGTTGCGGCCGGGGGACGTGGCGGCCCGTCACGGGGGGGAGGAATTCGCGATTTTGATGCCGGGCTCCGACGCCGAGGGGGCCCGGACCTGCGCCGAGCGGTTGCGAGCGTCGATTGCGGCGTATCCCTGGCCGCTCCGGGCGATCACCGGCAGCTTCGGCGTCGCGACCTGGACCTTTGGTCAAGGCGCCGCCGAACTGATGGAGCAAGCCGACCGGGCTCTTTACGACGCGAAGCGACAGGGGCGCGACCGCGTGGTCCATGCCGACGACCTGGCCGCCTTCGCCTTCCGAGGCACCCTGGAGGCCCTGGGAGTGGTGTGAGGCTTCGATAAGTGTGGCGTTGCCCCGCGATCTCAGGGGTTGGGGAGGTCGCGGTCGAGGTATCCGCCGATCGTCGAGGAGTCGGTGTAGCCAGGGTGGAGCAGCACCTTACGGACCGCCTCGGGGTGGGCGGTCAGGATCTCGGCGGCCTCGACCAGCGCCTGGGGACGGTTGTGCAACAGGGTTGCGACGGTGGTCGCTTGCGACCCGTTTCGCGTCAACAGGTCCAGCAGCGACTGGGCCTCGGGCCCTTTCGCGCCGCCTTGGGCCAGCGTCCGGGCCGCGGCGAGGAGGCCGGCGGGGTCGGCCCGTGCCCAACGGAAGGCTGACTCGTTGATGGTCGGGCGCGAAGCCAGCGGCGGGGGCTGGCGAGTCGCCCGCCCGTCGGCCAGCAGCCAGAGAGCCCACGCTCGCGAGACCGCCACCGGTTCGGCCACCGAGGCGACCCTGGCCCCACCGAGTTGCGTCGGCCGGGCCTCCCACCACGGCCGAAGCGCGAACAGCAGCCGGGTGAAGCCTGTCGCCTTGGAGTCGTGGGTCAGCAGCCACATGAACGGGAAGGCGTCGGCCCCCGAGGGGGTCAGGTCGAGGTCGCCCCGCAAGGCACCCAGGCTTTGCAAGATCGAGAACGATGGGGTCTGCGAAAAGGCATTCGACCACGTGACCGCGGCCCCGTTGGGGAACTTCGCGTTCAGAGCGTCCAGGGCCTCGGGGTTGAATGCGTCGTACCAGTACGAAAGCTCGAACCCCCGGCGCCAGGCCCCGGCCGGCCCTCCGACGAATTCGTTATAATACGAGAGTTCATAAGGGTGGACCTGGACGAGTTGCCAGGCCGACGAGCCCGCGACGAGCAGGCCCAGCGCGATTCGCAAAAGGCCCGCGCGGAGCCTCAACAGCCGGGCGATGCCGTCGGACACTCCGGCGGCGCCCCAGCCAGCGAAGGCGGCCAGGAAGAAGAAGGTGGGTAACAGCAGGCGGACGCCGTCGTGCGCGGGGGTCGGCCGCATCCTCAACGCTGGTAGCGTGACCAGGTGGAGGAGGAAGAACAGTGGCAGGCGGTCGCGTCGGACCCTCGAGAGGCCCCAGGGGAGTCCGCAAGCCGCGGCCAGCAAGGTCGCCGCCGGCACGGTCACGCCGATGAGGACCCAGGCGTTCGGCCAGGGGAGCGAATACAGGTACGTCTGGCCGAGGTAAAAGACGCGGATGTCGGGCAGAGCGCCTCGGCGGTCGGTGTTGAGCATGGCGTAATGCGTCAGGCGGGGCAGGGTCTCTCGCCACCAGGCGGGGTTGCCCAACCAGCCGACGGCCGGCGCGAACGCCAGGATCGCCGCCCAGATTTCCAAAGCGGGCCGCTCAACACCCCAGACCGGGCTTTTCGGGAAGAGGCGCGAGAGAGTCCTTCTTAACAGCCAGAACGCCAGCGGCGCCAGCAAGATCACGCCGGGTAGGGGGCTGGTGACGCGGTGGTCAAACGGATCGAACTCGCTGGGACGAGGCAGGAGGCGCATGAGGCGGAAGACCTCGGCCCCGGCCAACGCCAGCGGGGCGAGGAGCGCCGTCGTCGTGGCCAGTCCGTCGACCCAGTCGGCCCCTCGACGGAACGCCGCCGGACCCCTGGCGACGATCATCCAGAGGAGAATCGGCAGCAGCACGGCGACCGCGCCCATCTTCTGGACGAACGCCAGGCCCATCAGGAGGCCGACCGCGACTCGCCAGCGTCCGGAACGCGGGTCGTTCAAGCCCTTCCAGAACGCGATGGCCGTGGCCCCCCAGAGCAAGAGGCCCGGGAGGTCGGTGCCGGCGACGTGGGCATCGCCATAAACCCTGGGCATTAGCAGCAAGGACGCCGCGGCGGTCCCGCCGACGGCCGGGCCGTACCGCCAGGACAGAAAGCCGAACAGGATCGCGACCGCTCCGGCGAACTCGATGCCCGAGGCGACCCGTCGAGAGGGAATGTCCTTCAGCCAGTGGCCCAGGGCGGCGTGGGTCAGGGCGCTCGCCTGCCCGGCCAGTGGTGGATGGAAGTTGATGCCAAACCGTCCGTAGGGCCAGTGGTAGGCGAGGGTGTCGGCGTCGAGCAAGGGGCGGAGGTCGGACCAGGACCGGGCCCGGCCGACCTGCTCCCACCAGCGGCTTGAGAGGATCTGGCTGTCCCGATAGACCGGCTCGTCCCAGGTCAGGCCGAGGTCGCCGGAGGTCGGCAAGGTCAAGGCCAGCGCGCCGAGGAAGACCCCTACGCAGGCAATTCGCCAACGGCGGACGGGTTGCGAGTTCATCCGTCGGACTCCGTCGGCGAGGGAGCGCGGACGATGTCGGCGATGAGGTAGAGCGGTCGGCCCTTGGCCTGTTCGTACATCCGGCCCAGATACTCGCCCAGGATGCCCAGCACCAGAAGCTGCACGCTGCCGAGGATGGCGATGGCGGCCATCAGGCTGGTCCAGCCGGGCTCGACCTTGCCGCCGATCCACCCCAGCCACGACCCGAACGAATAGGCCAGCAGACCCAGGGCGAATAGCGCCGTGAGGCCGCCGACCCAACTGGCCAGGGCCAGCGGCTTGACCGAGAAGGCGGTGATGGCGTCGGCGGCGAAGCGGAGCATCTTGCGTAGGGGATATTTCGTGGTGCCGGCGAAACGGGGCTGGCGGTCGTAAAGCAAGGGGACCTGACGGAAGCCGATCCAACTGACCATGCCGCGGATGAATCGGTGGCGCTCGGGCATGGCCAGCAGGGCGTCGAGGGCCCGGCGGCTCATCAGGCGGAAGTCGCCGGTGTCCCGAGGGATCGGCACGTCGGTCAAGGCGCCGATGATGCGGTAGAACAGCGAGGCGGTCAGGCGCTTGGCGTGGGTGTCGCCATCGCGACGGCGACGGCGGCCGTAGACCACGTCGGCGGCCGATTCGTCCATCGTGCGGAGCAGTTCGGGCAGCAGTTCGGGCGGGTCCTGGAGGTCGGCGTCGAGGATCAGGACGCGGTTTCCTCGGCACAGGCTCAAGCCCGCGCTGAGGGCCAGTTGATGGCCGAAGTTGCGTGAGAGATTGACCAGCACGAGGTGGGGATCGGCCGCGGCGAGGTCGACCAGCAGGGGCCAGGTGCGGTCGGTCGAGCCGTCGTTGACCAGCACGACTTCGTAGGACAGATTCAACCCGGCGCAGGTGTCGCTGAGGCGGCGGTGGAGTTCGCCCACCACCTCCTGTTCGTTGAAACATGGGACCACGACCGATAGGGCGGGGGGTTGGGTCATCATCGGCGGAACCGCTCGACTTCGGAGGCGGGGAAGATCCACAGGAGCGGTATGCCGAACTTCTCGACCTGATAGGCCGCGCGGCCCCGGGCGGCCAGGGCGGCGTCCGGCCCTCGGAACGATCCCGGGCGGTTTTGGAGGACGTACCAGGCGACGGCTCCGGGCTCGAACGGCAGAACCCTGGGACGGAGTCGGCCGGTCTCCCGCAGGTAAAGCCACGACGAAGGGAACGTGGAGAACTGGACCTTGCGGCCGGGGGGGGTGTGGTCGTTGAGCCAGTCCAAGGCGTCACCAGTCAGGGCATCCCAGAAATAGGTGGGCTCCATGCCCAACCGCGTCGCGCCCGGCAGGCCGCCGACCAGGGGACTGTAATAGGACAGGGGGACCGGCATCATCAACGCCAGAGAGACCGCCCCTTCGGCCAAAGCGGCGACGACCAGGATTTTCCCCCAGCCCCCGAAACGCTCCACAACCCACCCAGCGCCCGATCCGGCGACCAGGGCCAGGCACCCGAATGCCGGCAGGAACTGGCGGACGCCGTCGTGCCCCGGGGTGTGCGGCAGGGCTCTCAAGATTAGCAGGAACGTCCAGTGACCCAGGGCCAGCACCTCGAACGACCGGCCCTTCGGCTTTGCCAGAGTGCGACCCGCGCCAATCAGGGCGAATGCGAGGAACCCGGCCGGCGTCACCAGCAGGGTCCAGAGCAACGTGTTGTACCAGGGGAGCGAGCCCGTGGGGGTTTCGATGATCTGGCCCAGGAACAGGACGTTGATGGGGATCGAGCGAGCGCGGTTGAGGTTTGAGGCGAAAAACCGCTCGACCCCGGCGACCGGGTCGGGCCACCAGGGCGGGTTGAATGCGTAAAGGGTGAGAATGGCGACCGCTCCGCCGACAAGAAGCGTCCAGAACCCCTTTTGTTCGCGGTAGACGAGCGTCCAGGCAACGAATGGGAGCGGAAGGAACCATCCGGTCAGCTTGGTGTCGGCCGCCCAGCCGGCGAGAAATCCGAAGGCGATCACGGCTGGCCAGCAAGGTTGGCGTGTTCGGGGGGAATCGGCGTCGAGTCGGACGGCGCGGGCGAAGGCGAGGATCGCGCCGACCCAGAGGGCGGACAGCAGGGCGTCGTAGGTAGCGTAATGGCCCAGGGCGAAGAGATGGGGATGGAGGGTCCAGGCTCCGGCGGCCATTCCGCCGGCCCAGAGTCCTCGTCGACGCCCGATCGAGGCGAACAGGGCACCGGCGGCGAGGCTGAAGGCGACCATCGGGCCAAGTCGGGCGCGGGGCAGGGGGGCCCACGCTGGCGCCAGGGCGTCGCCGAGCATTCCCACAATGGCGAAAAACGGGGGGTGTCCCAGCGGCTCGGCGCGACCGAAGGGCCAGAACCAGAGCAGCGGCCGTGCGCCCAGGAGCTTGGCGCGGGTGTCAATTTCGGACGGGCGGGGCGGGGGGATGGCGTCCTGGAAATAGGGCTCGACGGCAGGGGGGTTCCAATCCGAGGCGAACGCGGCCGGGTCGCGAAGGGCGCGGAGCCAGTCGCGGACGCGGGCCTCCCGGGCGAGGGACTGGCCCTCGTCCCAGACGATCGAGAGGTGGGGCTCGGTGGCCAGCATCAGCGCGAGAGTGGCCACCGAGACCAGAAGGCCCCCCACGCGGGCGGCGCGGGGGCCGAGGGTCGAGGTGGAACTTGGGGCCACGGTTGTCGTTACCCGAGGGGTTGGCTCAGGCCGTGGCCAGTTCCAGGACACCGTTGATCGGCTGGCTCGCCGGAGCGACCGAGCGGATCAGGGCCGACTCGGTGCAGTTGGGGAACAGGGGGCAGCGAACGCACTCGTTCCAGATCTTGTGCGGCAGTTCCGCCTTGTCGACCAGGTGGTAGCCGCAGCGCTGGAAGAAGTCGGGAACGTAGGTCAGGGTGAAGACCGTCTTCAACTCCAGGTCCCGCGCCGATTGCCAGCAGGCATCGACCAGGGCTCGCCCGACGCCTTGGCCCTGAACATCACCGGAGACCGCCAGGCATTTCAGCTCGGCGAGGTCGTCCCAGAAAACGTGGAGGGCAGAACAACCAATGATCTTGCCATCGCCGTCGAGGGCCACGAAGAACTCGCGGATGGCCTCGTAAAGTTCGCCCAACGAGCGGCGGATCATTAGCTTACGGTCGGCGAACGTGCGGATCAAGTCGTGGATCGCGGGCACGTCACCGACGCGGGCGGGGCGGATGTTCAATCGAGGAATCCCCCAAGCCCCGGAGTTGATCCCGGGCGTTCTTGCCAGTCGTCTCGCGAGCCGCCGGTCCCGGCCGGTCGGTCGAAGACGAACGGATCATTGTATCGGATGGGCAAGCGGATTCAAGGGAGCGACAATTTTCCGAAGGCTGCCGGCTGCCGGGGCGTAGGATCAGTCGGGCCGTGTCGCGATTTCAATGGCGGGTCGATGCGTGATCGGCCTGGGCCTGGGCCTGGGCCTGGGCGTTGCGGGCGGGGAGGATCTGGTCTCGGTAATAGTTCGCCATGAAGCGGTAGTCGGGCCCCTTGCTGACCTCGATGAGGCCGAACGTCTCGGAAATCTCCCGGGAGGCCTGTTCCAGGGTCCAGCCGCAGTGTTTCATGCGGTAAGCCATCTGGGCCATTGAGGTTCGGTTGATGCCGTGGTGGCAATGGAAGTACAGGGGCTGATTGGCGGGGTCGGCCAGGGCGTCGGCGGCTCGGTCGAGCTGCTGGGTGAGAGTGTGACCGTCAGTGGTGGCGCGGTCGTCGACGATCGGGATGTGAATCCAGCGGAATCCCAGCTCCTGAGAGAGGGCTTGTTCGCGGACGGCCAGGGGGTTGTCGGCGGGGTGGGCCAGGGCCACGACGGTCTTGATGTGGTAGTCGCGGACCAGGCGCCGCATCGGCCAGGGCTGCTGCCAGGCGCCTCGATAAAGTCGACCGGGCTCAACCACGGCGAAGCGGTCGGCGAAGACGTAGTCGCGACCGTGTCGCCAGGTTTGCTCGACGGCGAGGAGGACCAGGCTGACCAGGAGGGCACGGCGAATCCAGACGCGGCGGCGGGTCATGGCGAAGGGGGCTCCGAGGGGACGGGCCGTCGAGGTTCGCGGGCTGCGGAGGGTAGCAACTGCGGGCGGGCCCGGCAACTCCAGGTCGGACGGCGTGTGAGGCGTTGATATTCCAGAGGTTTCGGCGGGTCGGGGGGTGGAACTCGATCCATTCCGGGGTCGCCAGGGGAGGCGGAATCGGTAAGATCGCCGCGCGTTGGGTGTTCCTCGCGGTTTGGAAGGGGGCGGGCGATGACGAGCGGGCGGGCCCTGGCGGCCTTGATCGCGGGTTCGACGCTCTTGAGGCTGGCGTGGGCGGCGAACTTCGGGCCAATCAACGACGAAGCGTACCACTACCTCTTCGCGGTGCATCCCGACTGGAGCTACTTTGACCACCCGCCGATGCTGGCCCTGGTTGAGCGGGCCGGGCTGGCGGTCGGGGGCGGTGTTGTGTCGGCCCTGGTCTTACGGTTGGGGTTTGTCGGACTGTTCGCCGGTTCCACCTTTTTGATGGCGAGGCTGGCGGGGCGGTTTTATGGGCCTCGGGCCGGATTTCTGGCGGCGTTGGTGCTGAATGTGTCGGCGTATTTTGGGATCGCGGCGGGGACGTTCGCCTTGCCCGATGGTCCCTTGCTGTTTTTCTGGCTGTTGACGCTCGATGCGCTGGCGATGGCGATGGCGATGGAGGGGTCGGGGCGGAACCTGGGCCGCTGGGCCTGGGTGGGCCTGGCGTGGGGCGGGGCGTTGTTGAGCAAGTACCATGCGGTGTTCCTGCCGGCGGGGGCGGTGCTGTACCTGGTCGCGGAGCCATCGGCGCGGGTTTGGCTGAGGCGGCCGGGGCCGTATCTGGCGGTACTGTTGGGAGTTGTGGTGTTTTCGCCGGTGATCGGGTGGAACGTGGCCCACGGCTGGGCGTCGTTCGCGTTCCAGGGGGGGCGGGCAGTAGGCCGAATGGGGTTCCGGCTCGATTCCCTGGCGGCAGCGGTGTTTTGGCCGGCGGCTTACCTGTTCCCCTGGGTCTGGGTGTTTCTGGTCGGGGCATTGGGTGGGTTAGCAACCAGGCCGGGGCGGTCGGCCGCGGACCGATTCTTGCTTTGCCAGGCGGCGGTGCCGTTGGCCACGTTTTTGGCAGTGGCGTGCGTCCGCCCGGTGCTGCCTCACTGGACCCTGGTCGGTTTCCTGCCGTTGATGCCGGTTTTGGGACGCGACTGGGCCGAACGATTCCCGGAGGGTTCGCCGAGGCTGCGGCGACGGTTGGCGACGATGTTGGCGTTGCCGGCGGGGCTGGCCTTGCTGGCGGCGGTCCATGCGCGGACGGGGGTGTTTCAGGGGGTTGCGGCGAGGTTGGGGGGCGAGGCGGCGGTCGCTCATGACCTGACGGCCGACCAGGCGACCTGGGAGCAAGTGGGGGAGGTTTTGCGGCGAAAAGGATTGGTGGGGGCGCCCGGGACGTTCCTGTTTACCGGACGCTGGTACCAGAGCGGCCAGTTGGCGATGGCGGTGGGGGGTCGGGCTCCGGTGCTTTGCTATAACGTGGGGGACTCTCGAGGGTTTGCGTTCTGGAGCCGGCCGGAGGACTGGGTCCACCGGGATGGGATCTTGGTTTGCCTGGGGGAGCGGTCGACGGAGCCAGGGGCCTTTGATAAGTGGTTTCGGACGATCGAGCCCCTGGGGGAATTTCCGGTGATGCGAGGGGGCCGGGCGGTTCGCAAGGTTCGGCTGTTTCGTTGCGTCGGGCAGACCTGGCCGTTCCCGTTCGCTGGGCTTCCCAGTCGGTTGGCTGGGGTGTCCAGGGATGCTACTCGTCGTTGAGGGCATGCGAGGGGTTGCCGGACCGGGTAGTATGGGTCGGGATGGGTCGATGGGGTCGTGCGGCTGGTCGGGTGGGAGTGGATCGCCGATGGAGCCGGTGACCGAGGGCGGGGGAATCTGGTCGCGGTCGAAGCTGGTGGGGCTCTACCAGTTGATGCTGCGACGGCAGTTGGAACACTTCTTCCCGGAGGCGATCCTGGAGGCGGTGGACCATAGCGCTATTGCCGGGGGAGAGACGCAACGCTCGGGTTACGAGGTGACGGAGGACCCCAGCGGCCTGGGACTGGAACTGTCCTGGTTCGGCACACGGTTCAGCTTCCTGCCGGGGCGGCCGGCGCCGTTCCTGCCGGCCGAGAAGCGACTGATCGAGGTGATCGTCCGCGTTCTGGATCGTCGCTTTCTGTCGTTGTATGAGCAGACGGTCGACCAGCGGTTGGATTTATTCAACTATGCGCTGGAAGACTACATCGTGATGGAGTACCTATCGCCGCCGTGGCCGTCGAGGGTGCCGGCGGCGCTGGAGGCGCTTCGGGTGGCGGCGTTGTCAACGTATGAGAATCGACGGGTGTCGTCGGGGGCGTTGCTGCTGGGGACGGACGAGGACCCGGCGATGCCCTGGCGGTCGAACCCGCCGGGGGCGCCCAGTTACAACGTGCGGTTGACGGCGATCAAGAGCATCCACCGGCTTTGCGACGGGATTCGGACGCTGTTCCTGGTGGACAAGGAGGGGGACCTCGCCTGGGCGGTGGACATCGCCCGGTGGGCCCGGCAGGCTCATGGGGACGAGGCTCCCGAGGTCCCTTGCCCTCGGCCTTATCTGGAGCACGCGCGAGCGACTCGGGTGGGTGGGCATGTTTGCCTGGTGCTGTCGCAGGCTCAGGAGATCAAGGTGTTCGCCGAGGGGGCGTTGGCGTTCGCCTATTCCGATGCCCGTTGGCGGCTGCTGGACATTCCGACGAAGTTCGCGATGTGGGCCAAGGCGGTGGGAACGTGCCGGCCAGCGAATCTGGCGGAGCGGCTGTTCCGGGCGGCGTTGAACCTGGGGGAGGCGCGGCACGGGGCGTTGTTCGTGGTGCTGCGAGACCCCGGGGAGTCGCTGCCGATGCTGGTGGCCCCGGGGGACCGGATCGGGCTGGCCGAGGCGATCGACGACCCCCAGGACCCGGACAACATCTCGCCGAGGATGGCCAAACGGGCGCTGCATCATCTGGTCTGGGGCCAGGATGTGGGAGATCTGGACGACTCGGTGGTGGAGTCGATCTCGGCGATTGACGGGGCGGTGGTGACGGACCTGAACGGTCGGCTCCTGGCCTTCGGGGCGATCTTGCGGATCACCCCCGAGGCGATTTTGGCGGCCAGGGCCGTCGAGGGAGCCCGGACGGTGGCGGCCTTGGCGGCGTCGTTCCATGGGCCCGTGTTGAAGGTCAGCGAGGACGGGTTCCTGATGATGTATCTGGGCGGGCGGCTGGTCTGGGAACTTTGACCATCGTTGTCTTCTGGGGGGAACGGACCGGTTGGAAGCTAGCTAAGATCAATCCTCAGTGGCATTCTTCTTGGCCGGACGCGTTGCTCTCTTGGTAAAGTGCCCGATGTGCCAGGGCGACAAGGAGTAAGCTCGCTAATAAGGCGGATCTCGCCTCCGGAACGCATCAAGGAATGGGAGCGATTGCGATGGATCAATCGCGAATGGCGAATTTGGTAGGGATCGGAACCCGGAGACTCGCTTGATCTACAAGGTTGCACTTCATCACTCGGAGGCGGGGTACAGCGTCAGCGTGCAGCGTCAGCGTGCCCGGCCTGCCTGGATGTTGCTCGCAAGGCACTACCGAAGCGGAGGCGCTAGAGATTATTGCTGACGCCATTCGTGAATATTTAGAGGTGCCGGCGGAGTTGGTCGCTGGGGCGGAATCCCGAGAGGTTGAGGTCGCCGTCTAGGTATGCCCAAGATTGCGGGGGGTAACCACCTTGACGCGGTTCGAGCCCTGGAGAAGATTGGCTTCCAGATCCGGCGTCAAGGCAAGCACATCATCATGTCCGACGGCACCCGTATCGTCACGGTCCCGCGTCATAATCCTGTTCATGCGATCACGATGGGTACGATCGCGAGGGGTGCCGACCTCACCATCGCTGGGTTCCGTCAGTTGCTGAAGTTCCGAGGTCTCGCCTCACCTCACGAGGCAGCGGACCCTGCCCATCTCGGCACCTTGCGTGGTGCGTTGGGACGGTGTGGGCCCGCTGAGTTTGTGTGATCGGCGATGGGTCAGGCGTCGCCGACGGCGGGAGTTGCCGGACGGGTTCGGGCCCGGGTGATGCCGTTGCGGACCACCGGGGCGCTTTGCGTGGGGCGGGGCCTCGGTCGGGGGGCCGGGGGCGTGGGGATCGTTTCGTCGCCTCCGGAGAAGAGGAAGCGGCGGGCGGCGTCGAGGTCGGCGGGGAGGATTTCGGGGAAGATGTTGGCGTTCATGAGTCGTCGGGAACGGGGCTCGGGCGGGGGAATGGTTCCGGAGCACGGTGCTTCGGAGGTTCTGGGCTGAAAAGACTCGCAAGATGGCTGACCCTCGCCGCTCCGGCGAGGCTGAGGTCGATGCGGTGCATCCGGGGGACGGGATCGGTGGGTGATCTCGTCCCTCATCAGGCGAACTGGGAATCCGAAGGGCCCCAGTCTTAACCTATGACATTGCACGACGTCGAGCGTGCAAGTTTGCAAAAAAATCTCACTTGTGTCGGCGGTGCGGGTCGGGAGGGTTGGTGACGGGTTGGGCTGAGGGCGGGTCGGTCGAGATGTATGGCAAGGCGTGTGCCGACAGGGCTGGTTGGACCGGTTTGTGAGCGGAGGGCATCGTTCTTCGCCGGATTGTTGGGAAAACCGCTCTCGAAAAGGAGGTTTCCCGGTAGAGTCAGGGGTCGGTTTTCGGCTGGCGGGAGTCGTGAAAGGCGCCCTGGGAATTTGCGTAGGATTTGTGGGAAATGTTTCTGCCTCAAGAATTGGCGACCGGTGCTTATTATCTCACCGGGGCGACGGCGGTCGGGAAGACGTCGGTGGGGGTGGCCCTCGCGAGGCGGATTGGGGCGGAGGTTGTGGCTCTGGATTCGATGACCTTGTATCGCGGGATGGACGTGGGGACGGCCAAGCCGACCCAGGCCGAGCGGGGTGGGGTTCCACATCATCTGATGGACGTCCTTGACCCGTGGGAGGCGTCCAACGTCGCGGATTACCGGGCGCGGGCTTTGGGGGTTCTGGAGGACTTGCGAACTCGGGGGCGGCGGGCGTTGTTTGTGGGGGGAACGGGGCTTTACTTGAAGGCGATGTTGCGGGGGTTGTTTGTCGGACCCGCGGCGGATTTGGCGGCGAGGGAGCGTTGGGAGGCGGAAGCGGATCGGCTGGGGGTGGAGGTGTTGCATCGGCGGTTGGCGGAGTGGGACCCGTTGGCGGCGACTCGGCTTCATCCGAATGATCGGCGGCGGGTGATTCGGGCACTGGAGGTTTGCGAGGCGACGGGGGGCACCTTGAGCGCCTTGCAGGCCGAGCATGACCGGGTGGCCGAGGGGGTTTCGGTGATTGCCCTTGTGAGGGCTCGCGAGGATTTGCGGCGGAGGATCGACCTGCGGGTGGGCCGGATGTTCGCCGAGGGGCTGGTGGAGGAGGTTCGGGGGTTGCAGGCGGGGGCGCGACCGATCGGGCCGACGGCGTTGCAGGGGGTGGGGTATCGGGAGACGGTTGAACTTCTGGAGGGGCGGTTGTCGAGGCCGGAGGTGGTGGAGCGGGTTCAGTTGAAGACTCGTCAGTTCGCCAAGCGTCAGGGAACGTGGTTTCGAGGGCTGGCCGAGGTTCGGGAGTGGCCGGTTGGGGAGGATGAAGACCCCGAGCGGACGGCCGAGGCGCTGGCTGGGGTGTTTGTGGGGGGGGCGGTTGGGGATTGAGACGTGGAAGAGGGGTGTTTGGGGTTGGTGGATGCAGGGATGGGCCGCGGGTGCGGCCGGGAGAGATGAGAGCGTAGGGGATTGGGTTGAGCGGATACGGGAGGAATTGGGGTTCTCGGTTGGGGGGGGATCTGCTATTCCGAGGGCGCCACGGGTCTTTGCGCCGCGAGTCGGCGGCCGGGGCCGGAGATTGATGCCTGTTTGCGGGGAAGCCGGTGGCGGGCGTTGATCGGGTCGTTCCCAGGGAGGGGAGCGTTTCCAAAAATGGCTCGACATTTCATTATCCTCTGGCTCGCGGGGCTGGCGACGGTCGTCGCGTTGCCGTGCGCGAGAGTTTGGGGCCAGGGGGGGGCGCCTCCGGCGACGGCTGGCGACCTGCTTGATTTTCGAGAGCCTCCGGCGATGGAGGAGCCCCCTCCGGTCGCGGAAGACCCGGCGGCGAGGCCGGTTGCGCCAGAGGCCGTTGCGTCGGAACGGGATTCCGGGGCGTCGGCTCCGGCGAGACTTCCACGGCTGAGGATTTCGTCGCGAAACGGGGGCTCGGAGCCGGTCGAACGGTCCACGCCCGAGGTGGCGACGGGGGACGCGGAGCCGGCTCCGGTTGATCCGGAAGTCGAGCGCGTCCGCGCCGAGGCGCCGGCGGGGATTGGTGGGTCTGGGGTGGGCGGGGCGTCTGGGACGCTTTCGGCGGATCGGTTGGCTCCGGGTCCCCAGTCCTCGGGGTTGACCGTTCAGGTGAGGGCCCCCTCGACGGTGAACCTCGACATCCCGGCGGAGGTGGTCATCACCCTGCAGAACACTGGGAAGTCGGAGGCGGGTGGGGTTGAGGTTTATTACCCGGTGCCCGACGGGGTGGAGGTGCTTTCGACCCAGCCGGAGACGGGCAAGCCGGCCAATGGGCGGTTGACCTGGTCGCTGGGGTATCTTTCGCCGGGTAGCGACCGCACGTTCAAGGTCAAGATCAAGCCGACGAAGGCGCAGTTGATCGACCATGTGGCGTGGTACTCCCTGCAAGGGGGGGCGCGGGCCAAGATGGTCGTCAACCAGCCCAAGTTGAAGGTGGAACTGACGGCGTTTCCGGAGCGAGCGATCCTGAAGGGGAAGCCCGTGACGTTCCGGATCACGGTGATGAATACGGGGTCGGGACCGGCCCGCAACGTATTTGTTCAGGCGAAGTTGAGCGCCGGCTTGAAGCATCAGCAGGACAGCAGCACCATTGAGGTCGACGCCGGGACGATCCAGCCGGGGGAGACGGTGGCGGTCAACGACCTGCAGGTTGACGCGGTGGCGGGTGGGGCTCAGGAGTGCGAGGTTTCGGCGACGAGCCCCGACGTGGCGAAGGTGGCAGAGGAGTCGCGGGCGGTGCGGAAGGTGGCTGTCGTCGAGCCGGGGTTGAAGGTCACGCTGGCCGGGCACAAGTCGCGGATCACCAATACCCAGGCCGCCTATCGGCTGACGGTGGAAAATCCCGGGACGGCACCCGCGAAGGACGTTCGGCTGACGGCCTTCCTGCCGCAGGGGGGGAAGGTGTATGTGCCCAAGGATGCCAAGTTTGATCCGCGGACCCGTCGGTTGAGCTGGGCGATTGGCTCGCTGGACCCTCAGAGCCCGAAGACGTTTGACTTCAAGGTGACGATGGGGGGCGTCGGGCGTTACGAGGTGGACGCCTCGGCGTCGAGTGGTCTGATCTCGGCCAAGGACTCCTGCGTCACCGACGTGACGGCGATCGCTGATGTCAACTTCGACGTTACCGAGCGGACCCGGGCGATCGACGTGGGAGAGACGACGGATTTCGAGATCCGGGTTCGCAATACCGGGTCGAAGGCGGCGTCGAACCTGCTGTTCAACGCCAAAGTGACGGACAATCTGGAATATGTCGGCACCGATGGGACGGATAAGCAGGGGGAGCGAGACCCGACGAACCCGACCATGATGCGGTTTCCGGCAATTCCTCGGTTGGAGCCGAACAAGGAACTGCTGCTGACGATCCGGGTCAAGGGGGTGAAGCCGGGGATCGCTGATTGTCGTGTCAGCCTGGTTCATGAAGATTCGGGGGACCAACCGCTGAATCGGGATGCTCCGGTGCGGATCATGGAACCTGGGCCTTGAGCGTTCCGAGTCGTGAGATTGGAATTCCAACTTTGGCGGCATCGAAGGATCGGTGATCGGGATTCGCCTGGCGGGGATTGCGCTGTGGCGGGGTGGGTGCTGGCAAGATGTGGGGGGTTTGCCCTAGAATCGGGACGTACCCGCCGCTGAGGCCGGCTTCCAGGAGTTTTCGGATCGATGGATCGACGCGGGCCGAGCCCGTTGCCCTTGCATGGGGTGCTGAACATCCACAAGCCGACGGGCCTGACGTCGCGAGACGTGGTGGACCGGGTCGCCCGTCCCTTGCGGCGGGTCAAGGTGGGACATGCGGGGACCCTGGACCCCCTGGCCAGCGGGGTACTGGTGGTTTGCGTCGGGGCGGCGACCCGGCTGATCGAGTATGTGCAGCGGATGCCCAAGGCGTATCGGACGGTGATCCGGCTGGGGGCTCGTAGCGATACGCTTGATGCCGATGGCCAAGTGGTGGCAGTCGAGAACCCGCCGGTGCCGGGCGAGGCGGCCGTGCGGGAGGTTCTGGCGGGGCAGGTGGGGACAATTTTGCAGCGGCCCCCTCAGTTCTCGGCGTTGAAGGTCGGCGGACGGCGGGCGTATGACCTGGCGAGGGCGGGGCAGGCGGTGGAGTTGGCTCCCCGGCCGGTGCGGATCGATCGGGTGGAACTGGTCTCTTATGAGTGGCCATTGCTGGAGTTGGTGGTTGATTGCGGGGCGGGGACGTATATTCGCTCGATCGCCCGGGATGTGGGGGACGCTCTGGGTTGCGGGGGGTATGTCGAAGTCCTGGAGCGGACAAGGATTGGGCCCTTTGGGGTGGATGAGGCTTTGGACCCGAAGGATTTAACGGTGGAAACCATCGCCGAGGGGTTGCGGCCCATGGCTCAGGCGGTCGCGGCACTACCGACGTTTTCGCTGTCGGCGGAACAGGTGGCGCTGGTGGCGAGCGGTCGTCCCCTGGAGGGGTGTCAGATCTCGGGAGGGGTGATCCCGGGGGGCGAGGTGGCCTTGATTGGGCCGGATGGCTCGGTCGCGGCGATCGCGGAGGCGGACCCGAGGTCGGGAATGGTCCTGCCTCGTCGGGTGCTGGTGTGACGGTCGGGATTGGGAAGGAACCAGGTGACCTCGGCGAGCGAACTTCCTGGGGGGACGACTGTCCGCATTGGGGAGTGGCGGCTTACGTTGACGGTTGCCGAGGGTCGGTCCTAGAATTCCCCGTTGGGGAGGTTGCGCGGCGTCGTGTTGACCTTTCTTCCGTGGCTGCAATCGCTGGAGGCTGATCGAACCTTGACCGAACTCAAGCCGGTGGAACGGGCGGGTCGCCGCGAGAAGGCGGTTCTGGTGGGCGTTTTGCTGCCAGATGGGGATTATAACCCCGAGGATCCGCTGGATGAGATCCGCGGCCTGGCCAAGACGGCGGGGCTGGTCGTTGCCGGGGGGATGCTCCAGAAGCGCCGGGACGTGGATATCGCCACCTATGTTGGGTCGGGCAAGGTGGAGGAACTCAAGGCGCTGGCGGAGGCTCATGAGGCTGATTTGGTCATTTTTGATAATGACCTGGGCCCGGCCCAGACCCGGAATCTCGAGAAGGCGCTGGGCGTCAAGGTGATCGACCGGACGGAGGTGATCCTGGACATCTTCGCCACGAGGGCGCGGACTCATGAGGCTCACCTTCAGGTCGAACTGGCGCAGCTGGAATACGCCTTGCCGCGGCTGAAGCGGATGTGGACGCACCTGTCGAGGTACAAGGGGGGGATTGGAGTCCGCGGCCCGGGCGAGAAGCAGTTGGAGGAGGACCGCCGGATCGTGGGGTATCGCATCCGTGACCTCAAGGAGAAGCTGTCGAAGGTGCAGGCCCGCAAGGAGCGAGAAGTCGCGGGGCGGGACTCCTCGACGGTGTCTCTGGTGGGCTACACCAACGCCGGCAAGAGCACCTTGATGAACGCCCTGACCTCGGCGGGGGTGTTCGTGGAGGACAAGCTGTTCGCGACGCTGGACACGAGGACGCGCCGGTGGCCGTTCCGCGGGGGCGGGCACGTGTTGCTCTCGGATACTGTTGGGTTCATTCGGAATTTGCCGCACTCCCTGGTGGCCTCGTTCAAGGCGACGTTGGAGGAAGCCCGGCAGGCGGATTTGTTGCTGCATGTCGTTGATGCGTCGAGCCCGGAGGCGGAGAAGCAGATCGTGGCGGTGACGGAGGTTCTGGGGGAACTGGGGCTGGCCGATCACCCGACCTTGCTGGTGTTGAACAAGGCGGACAAGGTCCCCGATCGCTCGTTCCTGGATGTGTTGAAGGCCCACCACGATGAGTCGGTCGTCATCAGCGCGTCGTCGGGGCAGGGGCTCGACCGGCTGGAACAGGCCGTTCGGGAGGCCCTGAACGAGCGGTCGCTGGAGGCCCGCGTCGAGGTGGGAGTGGGCAATGGCCGGGTGCTGGCCTATCTGGCCGAGCACGCGCAGGTTCAGAATCGGACCTATGACGAGGATCGGGTGTTGCTCGAATGCCGTATCCCCCGGCGTTGTTTGGACTTCCTTCACGAAAATGGAGCGGAAATCCATACCAACGGTCAGCGACTGGGTGCCTGAGAGGATGTTGGCTTGAGTGAGTTTGGGAGAAGCTCCGGGACAACCCGAGAAATCGTTCAAGTCGGCGGGAAAGGCCGTCGATGAAGAGTCGAGTGATTTGATGTTCGGGGCCGACGAGGAGAGTCGCCCATGCCTGGCCGAGATCGCGGACGACGGGAGGGCAAAGAGGCCCTCCCGGTCGTCGAGACGCTGGATCGCCGGGTTCTGCTCAGCGCGGCCCCGGATTTTGTGATCAAGGTGCCGGCGCACGCGGTTTATAGCCAGCAGTCAGGTTCCATCCCGGTGACGGTCACTCGGCGAGACCGTCGGGGGACGGCGGAGGCGGAGGTCACCACGGCGGTCAATGGAACTTCCACGGGGACGGCGACCCCTGGGGTGCAGTATCAGCCGATCGACCAGTTGGTAACGTTCCGCCGGGGTCAGTCGAGCCAGACGGTGGAGATCCCGGTGATTGTTGGGGCTCCGAACCCGGGGCAGGTGACACTTGGGGTCTCCGTGAAGGGGGAGTCGGCCAGTTCGACATGGCATTCGGCGACCTTGACGCTGTCGGGCGAGGCGGACTCGACGCGGCCCAAGGTGACGGGCGGGGCGTTTGTCACGATCCACGGGGCGATCCACGGCGTCCGTCTGTCATTCAGCGAAGCAATGAATTCGGCGCAGGTCGAGCAGGTTGCCAATTATTCGGTGGTCAGCAAGACCAGCAACGGTGGTCTGTCAGGACTGCTGGGCGGCCTGGGGACCGCGTTGTCTGCCCCGAATCTAGGGAATTCACAGGCGACCAGCACTTCGGGTTCGGTCGCCGTGAAGTCAGTAACCTACGACCCAGTGAGCCAGACGGCGGTCCTGACGTTTTCGAAGGGGTTAAAGACCAACGTGGAGTTGCAAGTCTCCGGAAGGTATCTGGGTGCCCGCGGGTCACAGACGCCGCCGACGGACTTGCAGGGCAACCCGCTGGAGAACTTCACGTTCACGATCGACAACAAGGCTTCGATCCGGCTGAACTCGACGGCACGGGCCGCCGTAAGGGCGAAGCACTCCCAATGACCTTTGGGTCGCGAGTGGCGTGGTAGCAGGCAGCGAGGATCGAAGGGGCGAGCGGTCCGAGGGCCGAGGCGAGGTCGAGGAGCCGAGGCCGGGTCAGGACGTGGTGGAAGGCTCGGCAGAGTCGAATTCGTCGCGAGAAGCGTTGGTCCCAGGCGCCCTGGTAGTCGCGGGCGAGGGGCTCGAAGTGGGCGCCGGGACGCAGGGCCTTGAGGACGAACGGTGCCAGGACCTCGGCCCCGAGGAGGGCCATCGTCATTCCCTGGCCGCCGAGGGGGTCGACGGTCCCGCGGGCATCGCCAGCGTAGAGGATGCCGGGGAGTCGAGGGGTGGCGGCGACAATCTCGACGTTGGCGACGGTCTTCCAGGGGCCGGCGGGGGTGCTGGCGTCCCAGAGGCGGGCGAGGCATGGGTTGCGGCGGAAGGTGGCGTCGGCCAGGCCGTCGAGGCTTCCCCGATGAGGTTTCAGGGAGGCCGTCGGCAGCAGGCCGCAGAGGTTGGTGAGGCCCTGGTCGACCCGACAAGTCCCCACGTATCCACCGGCGACGGAGTGAAGGCCAACGGTCTCGGGAGGATCGGCGGCGGCGGAGTCGCCGACGCGGAGGTGACGTTTCAGGCCGAAGTGACTGGTCCCGTGAGAGGTTCGGCGGCGGAGACGACCGGTTCGCTGAACGAGGCTGGAGTGGCGGCCGTCAGCGGCGATTGTGACGGCGGCCCGGACGCGGATCGGGCCTCGGAGTTGGTCGCGGGCGTCCACCCCGACGACGCGGCCGTGCTCGATGAGGGGTGGGCCGACCTGAGTTCCCTGGAGGGCGGTGGCGCCGGCGTCCTCGGCGTGTTGGAGGAGCATGGCGTCGAAGGCGAATCGGCCCAGGCCGATGCCGGGTTGGCCGTCGGTTCCGAGGATGGAGGCTTCCAGGAGGGTGCCGCGGGGCGTGCTGATGCGGACCCGGCGGATCGGGTGGTAGTCGGATCGGGCGACGGCTTCGACCAGGCCCAGGCGATCGAGAACAAGCCAGGCCTCGGGGCTGAGGAACTCTCCGCAGAGCTTGTCCCGGGGGAAGCGGCCCGGGTCGAGTATCGCGACGTGGACGCCCGCTTTGGCCAGGCTCAGGGCGAGGGAGGCGCCGGCCAGCCCTGCCCCGGCGATGACCACGTCGAAGGGGCCGATCTCGTCGGGGCGGGCCATTGCGAGTCAGGCTCCGTCGGGTCGGGCAGGGGTCTCCGGTTCTGATGTAGGCTCGATTCTGCGGCCGACCAGGGCGAGCTGGAATCCCGGATAGTGGCGCACGGACCAGGAGAACCGGAGGAGGGGGGCGGCGACCTCGGCGAGTTCCCGGGCGGTGAAGCCTCGGAGGACCGAGAGAGGTCCGTCGTGGCGCACGAGGCGGTTGGTCGTGAAGACTCGGCTCCAGAGGACGAACCCCCAGTAGGCGAGCCAGTGGCGGCGGATGTCGAGGACGATGACCCGGTGGCGGGCGACCCGGCTCATCTCCGCGACCAGGAGGGCGAGCCGGGGGCCGTGGAAGTGGTGGGCGAACTTGACGGCGGTGATCAAGTCGATCGACGCCGAGGCGAAGGGGAGGTTGAGGGCGTCGCCCCGGACGGTTCGCAGCGCCTGGCGGTCGGCGAGGGCGAGGGCGGTGGGGTCGCGGTCGAGGACATAGACGGAAGCGTGCCCGCCCCGGCGATCGAGGCGGGCGCTGAGGTCGCCGGGGATGTCGCCCGAACCCGAGCCAACGTCGAGGACCGAGGGGCCGGCGTCGTTGACCGGGTCTTCGCGGAGGGCCCTGGCCAGTTCCCGGCGCATGGCCAGGAGGTTGCCGAGTTGTCGGTTGACACGGCGAAGGACCCGGTAGGCGTCGGCGACCTCGGACTCGTCGAGCCCGGGGGCGTCCATCAGTTCCGGGTCATGACGACGGACGGGAGTCCAGAATCGGGGCATGGCCGGGCCGTGGGTTTGCGTCGAAGGTCGGGCGGTGGCGGGACGAAATCCCCGAGCCCAGGCGGGTCGGGGGTTTCCGCCCGGTCTGGATGGCCAACCAGGCCAGGGCCACGACCCAGAGGGCGAACCCGATCAGGGCCACGAGGAAACGTCGGCGTTGGGCCGGTCGCGGGGATGTGGGTTCAGGCGACATCGTCTAGCGCCACGATGTAGTCACGCCTCAGGGCGGCCTCGAATTCAAAGACGTCGTCGAAGTCGTCTCGGGAGTCGCGGTCGGTCTTTTCCAGGTCGCCGGACTCGATGAGGTTGAAGACGATGTTGCCGAGGTCGGACGTGTTGTGGATGCCCCACTGGCCCAGGACGGCCATCGCGAGCAGGCCATATTGCTTCAGGGCGAGGTCGCGGACCCCCTCGCAAAGTTCCGGCCCGGTGACGTGTCGAGAGGCGTCGCCGGGCTTGCCTCGGCGTGCGCGGCCCTTGGCTAGCGAGCGTTTCTTGCGGGCCTTGGTGAATTCGAGGGACTCGAAGAGAAAGATGTACGCCTGGATGGGGTAGCGGGCGTCTCGCGCCAGGACCCCGGCAAGCTCGTCGTTCAGATTCATCGATTGGTCCCCTCAACCCGGATGCGGCGAACGCTCAGGGGTCGCCACGATCATCGTCCTCGTCCGGGAGAGGATGGGCCGTCCTGGAACGCTCGACGCCGAGGATCTCGCCGAGACCGACGACGATCCGGCGCTGATCTTCCAGTTCGACGACCACTTTTTGGGCGAGGACTTCCAGGGCAAGAACCCGGCCTTGGCCACGGTGAGTGGCGACCCTCGAGCCGACGGCCGGCAAATCATGCTCGAGGGCGAGGTAGGTGTCGAACTCGTAGCGCAGACAGCACTTCAACCTACCACAGCGTCCGGAAATTTTCGAGGGATCTAGGGTCGTTTTCTGGACCTTGGCCATACGCATCGAGACGGGAGGCATTCGCGTGAGGTGGGTATTGCAGCAGACGGGCTTGCCGCAGTCGCCATAGTCGGCCAGGAGCTTGGCCTCGTCGCGAACGCCGATCTGGCGCATCTCGATACGGGTCTTCATGGCCCGAGCCAGGTCCTTGACCAGCTCCCTGAAGTCGACCCGGCGTTCGGCCAGGTAGGAGAAGACCATTCGTTCGTCGCCCAGGATCGCCTCGACCTCGACCAGGTCCATCTGGAGACGCCGCCTGGCGATGAACTGATGGCAGGCGGCGTAGCCGGTGTCCTGGCGGGCGACCAGGCTTGCCGAGGCGCGTTCGTCCTCGGGGCTCGCCACGCGGAGGACTTCCCCCTGGGGGGGATTTTCTAGAAAGGCGGCGGTCCGGTCGGTCGCGGGGCAGAGGACTTCACCCAGTTCCGTGCCGCGCTCGGTCTTGATGACGACGAACTGGCCCCGGGGGTGATCCTGACCGGGCAGGCCTCGGAATTCGCCCAGGAATCGCAGGTGTCCGTAGCGGATGATGAATGACTCGGCCATCTCGGACCAGGACCCCGGACGGCGTAGCGGCTCGACCTACGGCCGGTAAGTCTAACCGGTACGTCCGCCCGAGGGCAGCCCGCAAGATCCTTTGGATTTCGGGTCGATCCGCCCGCGGTCGAAAGAGGAGGTTCGGGGTCAGTCGGAGCCCGCCCGAAGGACCAGGGCTGAATTCTTCGAACCAAACCCCATGCAATTGCAGAGGGCAACCCGGGCCTTGGTGGGTCGTGCTACGTTAGGGACGTAGTCGAGGTCGCAGTCGGGATCGGGAAGTTCGTAGTTGATGGTGGGGGGGAGAAATTCGGCGTTCAGGGAGAGAAGGGTGGCGACCACGCCGGCCGCTCCGCAGGCGCCCTGAGGGTGGCCGATCATGCTCTTGGTGGCCGACATCGGGACCTCGGCGGAGTGCGGACCGAGGGCTCGCTTGATCGCGGCCGTCTCGACCCGATCGTTCATCTCGGTCCCGGTGCCGTGCAGATTGACGTAGTCGATGTGGCGGGGGGTGAGGCCTGCGTCGGCGATCGCCAACTCGATGGCGCGGGTGGGTTCGTCGAGGTCGACCGACATGGCGACCCGGTGCCAGGCGTCGCAGGTGCTGGCGTAGCCGAGGATCTCGCCGTGGATGTGGGCGCCTCGGGCCAGGGCGTGGTCTCGCTCCTCAAACACGAGCATCCACGCCCCTTCGCCCAGGACGAAGCCGTCGCGGTCGCGGCTAAACGGGCGGCAGGCTTTCTGAGGTTGGTCGTTCCAGTTGCGGGAGATGATCCCCATGACGTCGAACCCCATCAGGATGCCCGGGGCGATCGGGGCATCGGCCCCACCGACCAGGACAAGGGGGCGTTCGCCGTGCTGGATTTGACGAAGAGCGTAGCCGATGGCGTCAGTGCTGGAGGTGCAGCCGGTGGAGATGACGTGAGAGGGCCCGCGCAGGCCCAGGCGAATCGAGAGTTCGGACGAGAGGTTGCCGTGGGTTCCGGCGGGAACGGCCAGGGCGGTGGCCCGCTCCGGGTGGCCAGCGTAATAATGGCCGTACATGGCCTCGACCATCGCGATCCCACCGCCGCCGGTGCCCAGCGCGACACTGATCTGGCGACGAGTGTCCAGATCGAGGCCCTCGGGCGAGAGGCCGGCGTCCTCCAGGGCCTCGCGACCGGCCAGGATCGCCAGGGGGGCCGTCCGGCTGACGAGTTTGAGGTGACGAGGTTCCATGGCGAGGCTCAGGTCGACATCGCGGACGATGCCGGCCACCCGGCTCCACAGGGCCGCTGTGTCGAACTCCTCAATCCGCTTGACGCCGCTGGTCCCTTCGCGGTTGGCCCGCAGGTAGGCGTCCCGGCCGAGGCCGTTTGGGCTAACGGCCCCGAGTCCCGTGATGACGGCCCGGTGGAGTGGAATTTGGCGCATCGGGCTCCTCGACACGGATCCGGGGACGGCCACGGCCGGTCGGCGTGGCTTCTCTCGACGGGTCTGTTTGTAGGCGACCCGGTGGATCGCGTCCACAATCGGGATTCGGGATTGAAGACCCTGGTCCGTCTTCCTTCCCGACGCGCCCTCTTTCATAATGGGCCACCCTGGATTTGATGAACGCCCTCGGTCGGCGGACGGAGCTCAACCGTGCTTGACGACGAACTTCTTTCTCTCCTGGTCTGCCCGATGGGCAAGTCTCCCCTGAGACGCGAGGGAGACTCGCTGATTTGCACCTCCTGCGGGGCAAGGTTCGCCATCAAGGATGACATCCCGAATATGCTGATCGAGGAGGCCGAACTTCCTCCCGGTTACCACTCGTGGAGCGACCTTAGGTGCGGCGTCCCCAATCCGACAAATCTTGCTGGGTCGTGAGCTTCGACTCCTCCTCGCTCGCCGTCTCGACGCAGTTCAGGCAATCTCGCAAGGCGACCCGTCCCGGGATCGTCCCCACCCCGGCGCGACATTCGCTCAGTTCGGCGCAACCGCACTCCGGCTGCTGGGAGACGGGCAGGGCAGGCCCTCGCTCCGGGCAGTTTGAGACGAGGTCGAGCCGACGGCGCTCGTCGATGGCCGGGGGAATTCCTGAAAGTAGGCGGCGATAATCGTCCCGTGTCCTGGCGAGTTCGCAAACCCGGGACGCCGCTTCGCCAGGGCATGGGGCGTGAGTTGCGGGGCAGGTTGAGCATTTCATACGGGGGAATTTCGCCCGAGGACTTCTTTCAACCGCTGATCGTCACGACGCAACTGGCGTCTCCGCCCGAATAGATCTGACCGTTGCTCAGGAGGAACGGGATGCAAGAATTTCCGGAAGCGGTCATCGCCCAGGAATATCGCACGAAATCCTTGTAGGGCGAGCCGAGGGTTGACGTGACGTAGACCCGGGTCAACAGGTACTGGGTGTTCTGGCAGTAAAAGTAGTACCGAAATGAGTCGCCGCGTTGATCGACGAACGAAGTCGTGCTGAGGTAACACTGGGTGCCTAGTTCCAGGGCGGAATAGGAACTCGGGGTTGCTCCGAACGTGAGGGTACAGTTCTGGAACATTCCCCCGTTGCTCGTTGGGCGACTCGATGACATTCGCAGGATGGGAGGGGAGGAGGAGCAGTAACAGCCTGGGATTATGACGGACCCAATGGAAGTCAGGATCCGTTCCGCGACCCAGCGGTGGCCGAGGAATCGACAGATTAGCAGGTCGTCCGCCACGGGAATGTGACCACCCGAGGCGTAAACCAGGATGGTGGAGGTTGTGTCGGTGGTAAGATTCCCGGGATTTCCTTCGCCTTCGACTCCCGAGACAAGGACCGGATGCACCGAGAAGTAGCAACCCACCGACTTCGGGACAACCTGGCCGGCGAAGACGATCCCGAGGAACGCGGGGGATTGGCTCGGCGACCGAGGCCCTTGCGTCCCGTGGGCTGTTATGGCCTGGCGAGACCTAAGGCGGCGATAAGTGTCATCCATCATAACGGAACACCCAGCGATTCCCCACGAACGTGACGACGATCGGCGTTCCTTGGGGTGGGATCGCCGTTCCGATGTTGAGCGAGAAGAAGGTGTTGCCATCAGTCACAATTGTGGCCGATCCCCCCTCGACTTCCATGCCGGTGATCGTCTGCGACTCGCAAGCGAAGTAAGCCGAGGCCACGTTCGGATAAGACAGGAGCAACTTCGTGCGAGCGACCAGGGAGGGAGCGCCGATCGCCGGGGCTAGGTCGAGCCACTTTGCTTCCTCGGCCCGCGCCGCATCGCGTAGACATAGGCGTTTCGCGTCGTCACGGTCGCTCATCGGGTCCCACCTCGTTGATCGGAGAGTTGCAAGGTGGTCCGCTGTTTTCCGTCAAACTCCCAGGAGACCCCCACGACGGCGGGGTAGACCGGGGCCTCGGTGGCCGGGGCCCCGGCGTTGGTCTGCAAGGAGAGGTTTCGACCTTGGATGGCGCAAACCTTGTCACCAATGGCGTAAGCGAATGTGAAGCGAGGGATAGTCACTGATCCGGCGACTTCGCCCGCTTCCCCGGCCATCCGGCGTGCCGCGGCTTCGGCCAAAGCCGAAGGTCCGTCGTCCCGTACCACCACGGCCGCGGGCGTCGGGTTGAATTCGCTAAGTGGAGCCTTGATCTGCTTGACATAACGATCGCTGGCGTCGACCCAACGATTGATTGTGTAGAGCGTTGGAGAGACAGGACGTCGGCCCGCCATCGCCGAAATCGTCTGGTCTCCTTCGATCACACATGTCAGTCGGAGGGAAAACCTGGGACTTCCTGGGACAGCCTGGTTCTCGATGCCCTTGACGATGCCCGCCGGAAACGGAGCGCCGCTGGCCCGGGATGCCCCGATGTTCCAACTATTGGGATTGGTACTGTTGATCCAGATCCCGAGCCGATCCTTGAGGAGCGTGAAGCCGCCAGTGATGACCTGCCAAGTCCCCGAGCCATCCCAAAGCCCAGGTTGAGTGCCCGCGTAATTCGTCGAGATGGAGAGCTGAGCCCGCAAGGGACGCTGGGCCTGGTCGACGGTGAACAACTCGCCTGAGGGGACCCGTCGACGACGGACGAACGGTGAGGGCGAGTTACTCACAGGGTCGATGAACAACGTGGCGAGGGAAGGAACCTTGTTCAGCGTTGCCCCCGCCCCAAAATCCCAATGGCCTTCACCAGTCTCGTCGAAAACGTAGAGTCGATACTTGTCGGCATAATTCGAAAAGTTCGGATTGTTGCGATCAAAATTACTCAAGGCATTCGCGTCGGCCGCGTCCGAAGCGGCCACGACAAAACCCGGGGCGAGCACGAACGAAGCCTCATAGGCGATCAAACCTGTCTCGACCGTGAACGCATTGGCAACCCCGCTGATGTCCCTGGCGAGTTGGGCCGCGCCCAAATTCGTCTGGCTCGGCTCGAGCGCCGACCCGAATCCTTGAAGGTACAGATTCTTATAAGTACTGGAAGATCCATCCTGCATTCGGAAGAGATCAAGTGTCGTGGACGGGTTCCCGGACGCATCCGTCCCGAGGCGGAAGGCCATCCCGAAGCCATTCGGCCTTAGCAGGTCGCTCAAGACCTCCGGCCACGCCTTACCCGTCGCGGGAAAGTCAGGAACTAGGAGCGGCTGGCTACTGTAGGTGCTTGGGTCGCTCGGCTGGAACAGGGCGTTGGATTTTGGCGATCGGCTGTCGAGGAGAGTATCCAGGCTGATCCCATCCGGGTTCTTGATATAGGTCTGGTCGGAGTTCTGGTGGAAGCAGAGATGGCGAGCCGCCATGGACAATGTCCACGGCCTACGGATCTCAGTCGAGCGAACCACCAGCGGGTCCAGGAACGTCGGATACGTATTCCCGAATCCATCGACGGCGTCGGCCCCGGCCGGAGTGGCGTTCGGCTCGCCCTCGGGATTGAAGTGTGTTTCCAGGTTGGTCGCAACATCCATGACGGTTGACGGGGTGTCAGCGTGGCGCATCAAGGCACCCCCGATCGGGGTATCCCACGCACGGATCGCCACCCCATACGCCAAAAACGAAACCAGTTCGCTGGTGGGAGAGAGATTCAGTTCGGGGGTTTGGGCAAAGCCATCGAAGAGAGCCTGTCGCGTTCCATCCGGGTTCGTCCCAAATACCACGATCCGGTCATCGTTCTGGACAACTCCCGGTAGGTTCGAATCGGTCGAGAGCGCGTCCTGAAAATAGACGGGGTCGGTCGGTGGATTTGACGGATCGAAGACGTAACGAAACCGCGCGAGCCCGGGGTCCGCCCCCTCACGATATCGGATGCTCAGGACCTTGATATTGTCCAAAAGCTCGAACGATGGCGAAGCCATCGGATTGTACCGATAAACTCCGACGGGCATCGCGGGACGGCTTAGCGAGGTGGGACCGAGGTCGACGGAGGCGTAGGCGGCCATCAGGATCTCCGCTAACTCGACATCAAGCCGTGACGCTTCATCGCGGCGATCAGGGCGTTGACCTGGGCGGCCAAGGTCGCAAAATTGTTGTTCAAGGTCGCCTGAGAGAACGACGAACCGCAGTTCGTGACACCCGTCCCCGCCGTACCGGTTGTCGAATCTATCAGGGCGGCTAGGCTCAGGGCCTGCGTGTTCGGCACCACTCCGAAGAATCCAAGGGTTCGGGCCGTCGGGTCGATCGCGAGCATTGCCGCGCCCGTGGAGGGGGAGACGATCGACAACGGCCCGCTCATCGAGTCGCCAGACTTCAAGAAGAATCCCAGGCCAGAACCGCGTGTCGCGCATTGGATCCGTTGATCGACGACGGCGGAAATCGTCGCGGCCCCGGCAACTACCTGGGCTAGGCGGACATGCGCCGTGGTCGGGAAGGCGGACCCCTGCGTGACCACGCCACCATCGGTCAGCCATAGGCAAGTCGTCGCATTGTTCGGTACGGACACCGAGCCGACTCCCACGAAGTTCCCGACCGTCCCATTCGCCAGGGCGTAGCTGCCCGCCGTGACCCTCACGTTGAGAGACGAACTTGGAAATTCCGATGTTGTCACCGCCAGGCTGCCCAATGCCGTCATTGCGTCGATCATGTCGGCATTGGCATTCAGAGGGACATCCCAGCCTCGATCAGCAGCTCCGGGCTTCTGGAGCCTGGCATTGGCCGTATACGTCGTCGCCATCGGATCACCTGTCTGCTGAAGGACTTGCCAACCAGTTCAGGGTCGCCACCGCCGTAGCCGGGCCAGCGTAGGAGTAGCTCAGCCGCAATCCATTCGCGTCGGCCGCGGGAGCCCTAGGGGGCGTCGCGATCGCGACGGTCACCACGCTGGGAGCCGCCTGAACATTCCCTGCCAGATCATAAGGTGCGACCGCGAACGACCAAACTCCACTGTCTAGAGGACTGCCGAACCACTGATAGCTCGTCGCGGCCTTCCCAAATCCTCCTTTTCCGAAACCTCCGACCCCGAATCCATCCGAGATCACATCACCGGGATAGGCCGCGACGACTCCCAACGAAGTCGAGAAATCCACTGGGCCTCCGGCACTCGCCGACCGAAAGATCTGAAATCCTTGTATATCATCCCGTAACGTTGCATCCAGATAGGTTCCACCCAACCAGGCCAAGGACACTCGGCCGCCTTGCCCGGCAGGCCCGACCAGGGATGCCGAAAAGTCGGTGTGGGCCTCGGCGGACGCCACAGTGCCGATTTCGACCCACGCATTGCGTCCCAGGGCGTCGGCCGGGGCCGGGACCGTGCAGGAGAGTGCGGTCCCAGACCAACTCAGCCGCCGATCGAGGTAGACTTGAAAGACGGACCCGGTAGCCGCGGAACAGTTCCAGGCGACAAAGACCTCAGGTCCGTTGCGGCTAACACGCACATTGCTAATAGTCGTCTGTGAAAAAGCCATGAGCTCACGCGAGGTGCAAGAAGCGGGCGTGGTAAGGCCGGAAGAACATGCCCGTCGGCGACTGCTTCACCCTCCCCAAGGGCTGAAAGACCTCAAGCCGGACGCTCGGCCAGACATTCCCGAATTGGTCGACTAGCAACCTGGCGATCCCATCATTGAAAGATCGGAAGGACGCCTCAGCCCCGGCGAGTACCCCCGCCGACTTCCCGGAAAGGAGCCCCGTGACACTCGTGGTCCGGCCTCGAAGTCCCCCATCTAACGCCTCCAGACCACTAATCCCGAAGAAGGCGTTGAGCTGCCGCTCGCGCGGATGGTCGGCCGTGCTCATCGACACTCCAGTCCCAAAAAGATTCACACCTCCAAATGAAGGCATTGAGATTGACCTCAATTCGGATCACGACGGGTTCAGAGCCCATGTCTCAAAGACTGGTGGCAGCCATCATGGATCACGACACTCAGCGCGCCGGATAGACTTCACGGCCGTTCGGTGGGAGGAAGTCTCGTCGCGCATTCCTCATCTCGTCGAGGAGTTGTTGGAGCATCCGGATCAGGCCCGAAAGCTCCGCCGAGGGACTGCCGGAAGTACCGGAGAGTTGGCCTGGACCAACCGTCGGTGGAAGATCTATCCGGGCGTCGGGATATCCTTCAGGCTCTAGGTCATTCGAACCAGCTTCGCCTCCCGAAAGTCCTGCTTCATACCGTAGTCCGCCATCACCCGCAGTCCCAACATCCAGGTCCTGCCCTCCTCCCGAGCCGATCGAACGAGCCTGCCCGGAAAACTCGCCGAAGGGGCTCGCATCATCCATACTCCTTTCGCCGAGACCGAGAGCAACCGATGGACCGAGAGTGGTCTGACTCGAAGCAGAACCTTCCGCCGCATTCAAAGAAGTCACCTGCCCTGAGTGAGTGATGGTCGACTGCGTGTCACTATTCTCAAGGGTCGGAGTTCCCGTTCCCACGGCAGGCCCGGCGTATTCGACCAATGCCGACTCGAGTAGAGGGGAACCCAAAAGATTCATCCGATCACGATGGCTTGTTTGCGGCCCCTGGGCCTCCTCCCGAAGGTCCGACGTCTCGACTTGGGCTTTGGGATCCAATTCGAATCGGCCGGGTGGAAGGTTTCGCGAAGTTGCAGAGAGTTCACCATCGACGGCGGAAGAGGCGACCGGATCCCCACGAATCGCTTGGATCTCCTCGGCTGAGATCACAGAGCCCGCTCCCGCATCCAAACCGGATCGATCAAGCACCTGGGCTGCCATTGCCTTCCCAAAATCACTCCAATGCCTAGGACTCGTGACTTCCTCGGGCCAGACACTTCGCATCGGAGAATTCAGGGTTTCGTCGCGAAGCCGACCGTCTACGACACCCCCGATCCGTCCTTCGTAATTCCGACTACGATCGAATTCCAAGGAGGTCTGCTCAGCCATCGTCATCCCTTCAAGGCCCAGACTTCAACCCTCTCGTGGACGCGAATGCGATGTCCAAAAGATCTGATACAAACCTGGGTAAGTTCTCGTTCAGATCCAATAATACCTGGACGGTTGACTCGTCGATCTTATGAGCGGCACAGAGCAAGGTCGCCGCGAGTTCAAAGAATGCAGCCAGTCGCTTGCTCTCGCAACCATTCACGATCGCCAGCCTCGTTTCCTCCCGTAGCCTCAAGATGTCCACGGGGTACGCGACGACCGAGCGGACCACAACGCAAACCTTTAAACGGCCACGATCATCCACGATCGTGGATATCCGAGGTTCCAGACGAGCCAGGGGTAATGCGAATCCCCAGGCCTGACCGTCGGCCAAGACGAGGGCGCGCGCGCGGATCTCGGGGCGACGTGTTCCTTCCGGAGTAAGCTTTGTGGGCATCACACTAAGCTTTCCAGGGAACTTCGCGTGTTCGAGATCTGGCAAGAGTCGATGAACCGGGTGGACGGGACGGTTCGACCCGTGGTGACCAGAATGTTCAGAACATCGTTTAAGTGTGCCGCGGAGATGTCCACCGACCCCTGTCCACTCGCTGTAAGACTAGCTCGCACCCAATCGGTGTAGTGCCGTCGTTCCGACCTATTCCCGAACATCACGCCCAATACGCTCTCGACTAGGCCCTCGCACTCCGGTCCCAGAGAAACGCCGAGAAGACCGGACAGATCAGCATCAGTGAGTTCGTAGTTCGCTCGCAAGAGGACTGCGGATGCCTCCAACACGTCACTTATGAGCGTACCGCCATTCAGAGTCAGACGGTCAAAAATCCGGTCGATCACCTCATCAACGTCTGGCTCCGAAAAGGGTATTCGTCCAGCGCGAAACGTTGGCCAGGCCAGTAACCAATGCGCCCCGTCCGCGAGTCGAACTGGAACTCCTGAGGCATCCACCTTACGTCGAGCAGTTTCCGTCAGCGGTAGCTTCATCACTCGAATACCCGTACCAGATCCCACCACTCCGGTCTTCCCAGCGGTAACGTGACTGACCCGATCGGGCGGAGTCGGCTGGAAAGTTCAGAGAGTCTTGAGGATCACCTGTCAGGAAATGCTCGGCACCTTGATGGCGAACGTACACCTGGCCAACTCCGATGATCTCCCCGAAGGCCGCTTGCAACCGAGTCAGGCGAGCATACGAATCTCCAGATCCCGCGAATCCAATCGGTGACCGAACAGCTACGATCCGATGATCTCGCATTTTCTCCATCAAACCGGTTCCCTTTATCAGGGGGCGATCGTCGTGGACAGTGGGTTTGTAATCCCATCGCTCGAGAACGCCGTGACGACAAGCGTCCCCACCCCGAAATGGCGGTGAGATCCAACGACCGTATTCGACGCGATCACCGCGTTGGCGAGTGTATAAGTGATGGCACCCGTCCCAACCCCATTGCGGGCGTCGTTATGCGTGGCGGTGAGCGTGCCAACCGTGCCCACCGGGTTGGCCCGGATGGCGGCGAGGTCGGCCGCGTGGATCGTCACGACTGGATCGTTCATGTCGTTGATGACCGTCGTGTGATAGCGATCCCCATCTCCCGCGAACTTGGCGATGCTACCCCCCGCGTTGATGGTAAGGGAGGTTACCCCCGTGATCGGAGTCGCCGACCCGCCGGATGGGGTGAAGGCGACACCGGTCCAGTTCATGAACCGCTTCGTCGCTGGCATCGAGTTGGCCTCATCTCAGGCGGTCAGGTCGTGGCCCGCCTGGGTGGAAATAAGATAGGTGAACTCACCCGCGAGGAGCACGCGATGTTCGGGGTGGGGAGCCTCGACATCCCGTCGCCCCCTCCGTAATTTCGTCATCCCTGGCAAGCAACCCCCGAGATCCGAGCCATCCAGCAAGTTCTGAGCAATTGACATCAACCGGTCGAGACGCTGGTAAGCTTCCAACGGATTTTCGTTCCGGACGCTCACGATCAATGTGTACCGCACATGCCGGACGTTGACGATTGGGTCGGCGTCATCCTCCTCCTCCCAGCCCAACGGGATCACGACGGCCACCGGACTGCTCTCCGCTTCAAGGACAGCACTCACCAGCGATAACCCGAACGCCACCACGCCAAATTCGCCGCTGGATTTCAGTGCCGCAAGGATGGCGGCATACGCATCCCGGTCCCGATATCCCGGGATTGGACTTGGCGGCCCGGGTTCGTCCCCGGACTCATCCCCCGAAGGAGCAAAGTAAAGAGGAGAGAAGTAGGACGGACTAAAGTACTCTTGAGCGAACATGCTTCGCCTCCGGTCAGTTCGGGAGCGAGAGCGTCACCGTGGTCCGGTTTCCCGCGTTGTCGGTGGTCGCCGTGATCCGAGTCGTTGCAACATTGCCACCCCTGATGACAATCGTCCCTGTCCCCGCCCCTGAAAGGGTTCCTGCCGCGGCGGCCAGGATTGGCGACAAGGCTTGACGAATATTGACCCCCGGCTCAACCTGGACTCCATCCAACCCACTTGCGGCCAGCGAATACCCGGATTTATCGCTGACCGTCCCCACCGACACCGGCGCTGTGACGCTCGCTACGGCCCCCCCCGCATAGGTACTTCGGGTCGACACGCGAGCATCCAGATAGGTTCCGAGAATCGCTCCTGCCGTCCCCGTCGCGTACGATCCCGGCAGCGAAATCGCCCAGGGGTCAGTCCCACCTAGCGCGAGGATGGGTGCCGAGTCACCATTCGCCATTATCGCTCCAAGCACGCCGATCACCACATTCGACGACCCTATATTGTGAATATTGACGGCGTATTCACCATTCGCGAACACTGTCTGAGGGGTCGAGGTGATTGTGTCGCGGTAGAGACCGACCAGATTTCCAGTCGTTGCCGTGAGTGCGTTGATCTGTGTGGTTGGGGCCGCGGAGAACACGGCGTTGGAGAAGTCGTAGTAAAGTCCGTCCGCCAATCTCTCGATGGAGTAGCCAAGTGAGGCACCAGGTGTAGAGGCATATCGAATGCGGAGGGCCATGGGGGCTCCTTCAAGAGCTCGAGACCCAGAACGCCCCAGGCCCCGCCGTCAGGGCCGGAGAGCCGGGGGCGACCACTCGGACGATCGGCAAGTTCGCCGAGCCAACCAGATTGCCAGCCGAGTCCATTAGCGAAACCGACCGGATCGTCCCCCACGAACCCGTTGGCGTGGGGAAGGTCAGGGGCAGGGCGTTGCTCGTCCAGCCCGCCACCATGCCGTCGATGGGGTTGGTGACGGTGTTGACCCGCACCGGTGTCCAGGCTGGGACCGCCACGCGGGCGTAGCCGTTGCCCGAGGGCTCCGCCATCGCCCCGCCCGCCGCGTTGGTCGAGAGCGCCAGGCTGATCGTTCCCGGCGAGGGGATCGCCACGCCTCGCAGCACGAAATCGTTGAGCTTGTCCTGGACGGAGGTGGCCAGCGACCCCACCGACTGGCCCGGCAAGGGCGTGGCGGCGATCTGGAGCGTGCCAGGAGCGAAGCTGATCGCCTGGGGCGTGGATGAGAGCGTGACGGGCTTGATCGGGATCTGAACCCAGGGTGTCCCCCCGACGTAGCCGACCAGCGCGTTGACCACCTGACCGGTCCCGGTGATCGTCGAGCCGAGGTTGACCGTGGACGTGTTGCTGGTCGCCCCGCCCGAGGAGGCCGCCCACGTCGCGCCCGTCACCGGGGCATACCCCGTCGCCCCCGAGAGCAGGGTCATCACCCCGTCGAGTCTCGCCCCCCGATCCTGGGTGGCCAGGCCCCAGGTCAGGGTCGGAGGCGTGGCGGCGGTTCCCCGGAAGTATCCGTTAAGGGACTGAGCCTGGGCGTAGTCAGTGAACCCGCCCTGATGCGGCGTGGTGTTCCCGCCCGTGGCATACGAATGGCCGACGATGTACCCCGCCAGCCCCGAGCCCGAGACATCCATCGCCCGGACGCCTATCCAGTTCGGCGGCGTCGGGGTGTTGTTGGCCCCGCCGACCGCGCACAGGAACTTCTCGAATCCACCGTCGACCCAACGGTCCTGAACGATCTCATGGGCTTGCGTGGCCCAGGACGTGCGAACCGGCACCCCCTGGTAATGGTGATGCTCGGCGATGACCTTGCCCCGGCCGTCGGGACTGGCGTGAACGATGAAGGGGGCGGCGTAGGCCTGATTGGCCAGCACTCGCCCGATCGCGGCGGCTCGGCTGTGGATACGGATCAGTCCGGCCGGGCAGTCCGTATAGCTGCCACTGGTGTTGTAGCGGAAGATCGCCGGGGGCACGCCGACGTTGGGAAACGTGCCGTGTTCGTCCAGCAGGAACCAGGGCGCGTTGGCGTTGGTGTTCGCCGCGCCGGCCGTGCCAAAGTCCCAGTGAACCGGCGCGGCGATGCCGCCGTTGGGGTTCTCCAGGAACATTCCCGCCTTGCAGGCGGAGTCCAGGGGGGATTCCCAGTCGGCCCCGACAAACTCCACCTTGATGGAGCCCGACATCCGCATCACGCCCTCGACGGCCGCGGGCTGGGTTACCTGGAGGCAGTAGTCGGCGGTCAGGTCCGTGCCATCAGCGCCTCTGATGAACCAGCGGCCGAAGTTATTGCCGCAAAGCCGCCCCTGCTGCCGCCAGATCCCGAAGCCGACCAGGACCGAGGTGTCGTTGGAGGAGATCGTGATGTCTCCCCAGAGCGTGCCGGTATAGCCGGTGACGTTGGGGACGGTGGCGAGGCCGTAAGCTCCGCCGACGATTTTCAGGGTCGTCCCGCCAATCGTGGGGTCGATGACGCTATGAATCTCGATTCCGCAGCCATAGTCGCCGCCCCCATTGCAGGAGACCGAGACGTCGCGGATTTCCACGTTATGGACCCAGTCCATCTGGCCGCCGATTTGGCCGTGAGTGGCGTCCATCCAACGGCCAAAGCCCCGGCCAGGTCCGCCCGAACCGCCGCCATTGCAGACGATCGGTATCGAGCGATCATGCAGTCCCTGCGCGTTGGCCCCCGTGGCGAAGGGCTCGTCCAACGGCAAGTACATCAACATCCAGGCTTCGTTGGTGAAGTACCGCTTGGTGTCGTTGAGGGTCGCGCCGTCGATCCGGGACTGGGCCGAGCCCGTGGCTCCCAGGGTGTATCGAGCCACCGAGGAGATCCGCAGACCCAGGACATCGCGGTCCAGCGGTCCGACGATCGCCGCGGCAGCCGCTCCGGTCCCACCACCGCCCGAGAAGGTCACGAGCGGGCAACTCTGACCACTGACCATGTAGCCCGAGCCGGGGTTGGTGAGCGTGATCCCCGTGACGACGCCGCCGGCCACCGTCGCGACGGCCGTGGCCCCCGAGCCCGTCCCAGTGATCGTCACCGTCGGGGCGGAGGCGTAGCCCGAGCCTCCGTTCATCAGGGCCAGGGAGGCGATGGGACCGGCGGGAAACGTATAGTTCGAGGGATTGTACCCCTGGACCATTCCGCTGCCCGGGGCGTGCGAGGTCGGCCCGATCGCCCCGACCCGAAACGGCGAATACTCGTTGCAGAGGAAGGTGGGATTGACCAACGACCCCCAACCAGCACCGGCCCCAACGGTCGAGACGGGCAGTTGCACGGGGTCGGTCCCGCCAAACCCCGCCCACATCGCGACAGTCTGGGTCGCGAGGCTGAACTGGACGCAAAACCGAGCCACGCCCAGCGGCGCCGTGGCGGGAATCGGCGCGTAAAAACTGCGTACCCTGCCAGTGACCACGTAGGCGGTGGCTCCCGATCCACCTCCCCCGGAGATCGTCACGACCGGGGCCGGGCGGGTGTAGCCCATGCCGAAGTTGGTCAGGTTGATCCCCGTGACCACGCCATTGCTCACGACGGCGGTGGCCGTGGCCCCCGAACCGTAGCCGGTGGGGTCGGAGATCGTCACCGTCGGGGCGGAGGTGTAGCCCGCTCCGCCGTCGATCACGCTGGCGTAGCCAAGTTCGGAAGTCGTGAACGTCAGGGCGAGACTGGGCCCACCGTCGGAGTTGGTGGGCGCTGTCCCGCCCAGAGCCCCCGAAGGGATCACCGACAAGGCCCAGGGGCCCGGGTTGGCCCCGATGCTATCGGAAAGCCCCATCAAGGGCCCCACGGCCCAGGGGTTGGCGGTGATCCGGGTGGGCCACTCGATCGTCAGGGTCCGGGTGAGCTTGTAGGCGTCCAGGGCTTGGATGCCACCGTTGAATCCGCCACTGGCCCAAAACCGCTGAATCCCCTGGGAGGCGGGCGAGGCGACGAACAGAAGGTTCTTGCCCCCCGCCAGGGAATACCCCCACTTCACGCCGGAGGTCGGGGCCACGCTGGAGTCCAGCAGGCCGCGAAGGTCCAGGAAATCGCTGGCCTGGAGAGTGGCCCCGAAGACCGTTTTGCGCCGACAACCGATCACGATCGGCGAGAACGGCCCGGAAGACTTAATCGTCGTCCCCGACTCGCCGAACAGGCCGATCCCGTCCTGGTCAAGATGGATCGGCCGGTCGATGGACCAGATCCCGGCCGGGAGGAATGGCTGGCCCTTCCCGGCCACCGCCGCGTCGATCGCCGCTTGAGTTGCAGCCCGATTCGTGCTCGGCGTCGAGAAACTACCCGCACTCGCCCCAAGGTTGCGAATGTCCAACCACGTCGACCCATGCGCGGCTTGCACCGCCGCGTTGCCGAAGGCAGACCCCATGTCTCAGCCATACCTCAACGAAATCGGGTGCGGGCCAATCCGCCGAACCACCTCCTGGGGATACTGGCGCCAATCGCCGTACCCGCTGCGGAAAATGCACGAAAATACGAACATCTAAAGAAAAATGATCTGAACATGAATACTACTGTGTTGTAAGAACAATGTTGGATCTATTACCCGCCGGATCGACGGTCGCGGTGATCCGTGTCGTTGTGCTATTCCCTCCCTGGATCGATATCAAGTTTGTAGACGCCCCGCTGATTGTCCCTACAGATGTAGCCAACACCAGGCTGAGAGCTTGTCTGGCGTTCACACCCGGTTCGATGACGACCGAATCCAAGCCGCCTGATGCCATCTGATAGCCGGTTTTGTCGTTAACGGTGCCGACCGTGACAGACCCGGCCGGGGTCACCGCGAGGTTGGTGAAATTGGCCGGGAAGGTTTGCGTCAGGGAATAGCCGGTTTTGTCGTTAACGGTGCCGACCGTGACAGACCCGGCCGGGGTCACCGCGAGGTTGGTGAAATTGGCCGGGAAGGTTTGCGTCAGGGAATAGCCGGTTTTGTCGGTAACGGTGCCGACCGTGACAGACCCGGCCGGGGTCACCGCGAGGTTGGTGAAATTGGCCGGGAAGGTTTGCGTCAGGGAATAGCCGGTTTTGTCGCTAACGGTGCCGACCGTGACAGACCCGGCCGGGGTTACCGCGAGGTTGGTGAAATTGGCCGGGAAGGTTTGCGTCAGGGAATAGCCGGTTTTGTCGCTAACGGTGCCGACCGTGACAGACCCGCCAGAAAGATTAATCTGATTCGCCCCAGTCCCAGACTGGAGCTTGACTGCGTTATTTGAGTCCACGATGGGCAACCCACCAGCCGTTCCCGCGGCCGCTGCTGGCAAGGCGGCCAGGCCAAAATTCGAGTCGAATGGATCCCACGGCACGACCACAAGTTTCCCGTCGAATGGGTCGCACCCCGCGGCCGTGGCGTGGACCGCCAGGCCACCCAACCCTGACCGATCGACCGCATTTCCAGCCAGCGAGTACCAGCCATATCCAAGCTCGGAAACTGACCCTGCCGCCGCGCTAAAAGCCCCGCCGTTTTTTGAGAGCTGGACCGAAGGCGACAAGCCGGTCATACCGGTGACATGATCCGCTGAACTCGCCATGAAAAATTGATAAGGGAATCCCGTGGAACCCTGTTTCCGCTCATTCATCGAATCACAGCCCCCCGATAATCCGAGCCTTAGACACCCCAAAGCCTGTCGGGTCCGCGTGCTGGGACACGCCCATGTCCGGGTAGCTGGTCGTGAGGCCACCCACCAGCGATCCGACTCCCGTCGCCCGGCATGACGCGCCGCCGCCAGGCGTGGTATTGAGGGCGAAGTTGTGGTCTGTTCGGCTCACGAACGGGTCAGCCGTCAGTGTGGCGAGGTTCGTAATCGCCCGGGCCGGAATATCCGTACCGTGGAAGGTCCCGGCGGTGTTTGATCCGGCGGCGCAGTTGGCCACGACGTTATCCGGGCGAGTAGTCGTCGTGCTAAACGCATAACCAGCATTACCGTAAGAAATTGAACTGATAACTAAGCATCCAAAAGCATCTATGCTGAAGCCATTTCCTCCGTTATTAGTGGAAACACAGTTGATCGCGCCCAACGGCTGTACCGAGGAAAACCCATCGCCGGTATTTCCGTAAGAGACACATTCTGAGTGGATTACCCCTTGTAGCCCCACCATGAATCCGTGGCCGGTATTGTCGTGGGCGTAACAGCCATGACAGGAACCGGAGTAGAATGCCGCGGTGTAGCCCCCCGCGTTGACTGTGTTGTTGCTCGCCTCGCAATAAACGCAAGTCCCATTACCACTAAAGAAAACACCTCCAGGGGTGGTCGGTGTGAAGTTTTTGGCTCGGCAGTTAAATGCACGCCAACGAAACTGCGAAGTCGCACTGATTGCATTGGTTGCACTGAAGCCATTGCCGTCAAATTCTAAATTCGTGGCGCTGACGTCGTAGTTGGCTGGGGTGAAAATTGTCATCGACCCCGCGCCGGCTCGAAGCGTGGGCATCGTTCCCCAGAGGACAACATCGCCACGAGTCGCGACGTAGCCAATCCAGAAGCTGGCGACGTTCGGCTGAATCCTTCCCCCCGGGACGTTGGCCGTGGCTGAGATCAGGTAGGCGCCACTCTTGATCCAGACCGTATTGCCGGCGGTGATCGACCCCACCGCTGCTCCGGGCGAGGCCAGGCAGCCACCAAGGCTCATGGTGATCCCGGTGCCGGCCGCAACGTTGGCATCCACGGTGATCGTCGTGGCGTTGGTGACCAAGAGGACTTGCCGCCTCGTGCCGACCAGCGAACCCGATCCCCCGGCCAGGTAGATGATGTTGCCGATGTGCGCCGGCGTGAAGGCGGCCGTGCCACTGGTAAGGGTGGTCGTCCCGTTGGCCACGACGTCGGCGACGGCAACTTGGGCGGTGGCCTGCTGCGAGTAGTCCGTACCTGTGCCGGAGACAAAAGCGCCGCCATTGGTGTCCGATCCCGTGGTCCGAACTTCCCAGACCGCCGCACTATTGATTGCCATGAGGCGAATTCCCCCTCGCTCGTCGACCCAAGAAGACTGCCCCCCAATAGGCGGTCCTCCACCCATCGGTTTTCAATTTGAGACCCAGCTTTATTGATAGGCGAACGTGGCGACACCAACCAAACCGTCCACATTCCCGGGCGGCGTTGAATCCCCCACAACCAGGGCAACGGCCGAGGTGTTCCGTTCGATAACCGTCGGATTCGAGGCTCTCACCGCCACGGCATACGTGGCCCCGTCGGCCAACCCGGGTAAATTGCATCGATACACGTTCGTCCCGGCGATATAAGGAACCGTTGCCACCATGTTCCCGTAAGCCGCCGCCGTACCTCGAGTTAAATAGACCTCAAACGCCGTCGGCGCCCCCGCCTGACCCACTGGGTTATAACCCCAGGTAGCCATACAGCTACCCCCAGGCGTCGCTCTCACCATCAACGTGTGGGGCGGGTTCGGCTGTGCGGAGACGTCTAGTCCCGAGGAATCCAGTATGACCCGAACTCGTGCCTCGGTATTCGACTCCTCAAGACCCGTCGCCATACTCTGGGCTCGGATGGCGAACGTCGTGTCACTTGAGAAAGGCAACAAACCCGACGTATACGACAGCGAAGCCGTCGAAGCGATTGGGGTCTGGTAATTCACCGGACCCCCCCGGCCATCGTTGCGGTAAACGTTGTAGGAGATTTCCATGCTATCGACTCAATCGGGCCCCGAAGCGTGTCGTCGACCCTTCCGCCAGGTCTGGGAAGTCCGACGACCCCCACCTTACGACAATCCTGGCGAGCAGGTCGTCCAACTCCCCTTTCAACAGGCCCGCCTTCACCGCGAAAACATCCCCTGGCTTTCCGGCCTCCCGGCTCATCGCCAGGTATTGGCGATAAAGAACTGTCAACACCGTGGCCTCGCAAATTTCTCGCGGATCATAGAGGTCGGCGGCACGTCGCCCCGCCACCTGGTCGTCGATACCGAACCGTCGGTTCAGGTCGTAGCTGGCCCGCTCGACCTGGGGGCCAAGCGTGGTGATCGCGAAGACCACACCGATCAAGGCCGTCGAACGGCCGGGCGGCTCGCCAACACCTGAAGCCAGTCCCTTCCGCCTCAGATTCAACTGATATGACCCAACCGAATCAACCACGAACGAGTCGCCTGCGGGCCCATACAGCCCGGCTGTCCCAGACAACTCCACGATCTGGCCAGGCAGAATTCCGCGAGTCGAGAAATCGAGCGTCCCAGAAAGAAGCGTCCAGGGTGTGGCTGGCTGGAATGCGCCATCGGACCCACTCGCCAACCGCTGATCCCGAGGGGCCAGCAACGAAAAGTCCGCCGAGGCTCGGACGGCAAGATCCTCATCCGTCGCGTATACTGTTCCCAAAGTATTCATTGTTCAGACGTCTCCCTCACAGTCTTACAAGAGTGGTGAAGCCACTCTTCTACTCTCAAGGGAATGTCCGACGTTTCTGTCCGCCCGCGACTGACTTGCTCGTGGAAGTTACGAGCGTCCCAGGATTCGCATCCACAAGAACGTTCGCCTCTTCCAGAGCCGTGACCATCGCCTTCAGGGCCGTCGCGTACACGAGGAGTTTGGCGTTTATGTCCGCCGTGTTCATGGGATCGCCCTGTAGATAAGCATCAAGGGCATGAACAATCCCAGTCCGGAGCGAACCCATCGACCCCGTCAGAAGCCCCCGAACGGCCGGGGTAAATCCGTTGACGCTGGCTAACCGGTTCAACTGCCCCTGAAATCCGCCACTTCTGAGCTGCGCGAAGGTCGTTCCGGACGGAAGGACCGTCGGTGAAACGTAGGCCATCGGGTCCCCCTGAATTAGGCCGTGGAAGTCATCGTACGTCTGCGCCGCCCTGCCTCGCCAGACGGCCCAGACCGGGCCACCGACCCAGCCGGCCGACTCTGGCCGCGACCGACCCGAACCTCGGCCAACATCAGTTCCGCCGCGCGGCTCGCCACCTGCAACTGGTCCCGAAACTCCGCCGCCTTGGCCAAGATCCCGCCCACATGGACTTCGTCGGCCTCCGCCGCTTGGGCGCAAAGGTTGGCCAGTGCCGACAGCGCTTCGTTCCGCCGCACGGCTCCCGCAACCTTCGGCCGTCCCAATTCCTCGGCCGCGACTTCGAGAAAGGCAGGGAAGCCTCGGAAACAATATCTCGCCACGAACGCCTCGCGCGAAAAGGTCAGCTTCCAAGAGAAAGTTGGGCGGCCGGGTTGGCCGTGAGCCGGTCCTTCTCGCGGTCCCGGCCGCCCGGTGGGGAGGCTTCTCGGATTAGTTCAGTTTGAGGTCACTTCACACCACCAGACACCACCCCCGACGCTCGCTCAGATGGCCGAGAACGCCGTGATCCCCTCAACCCAGGCGTGATGCTGCGGGTTGTTGACCTCGATCGCTCCCTCGGCGATCCAATCCCCTTCGTAAGCGTCACCCCGAGAACCCCGGGGGCTCCAGAATTCGTTCCGCTTCATCCGGAGCTGGACTTCCGACGATGTCAACGCCACCGCGCTGAACGGCTTCAGCAACGGCGCCTCGATGATCGAAATCCCGCCCAGGAAGGGAGCCTCGAACACGTCAATCGGCGTGCCGAAGATATTGACACCCGCGTTGATCCGCTGCGCCGCGTGGCCCCAGGTCGCCAAACCGGTCATGAAATTCGTCGACACCAGTAGCACGTCGGGGTCTCCCCCCCCGGTCCGGCACGCTTGTAACGTATCCCGGATCAGATCCGTCGGCTTGTAAGCGGCGGCATTCGTCGGGGCGGTCGTCACGCTCGACCCCAGCAGCGTCCGCAGCCCCTTTTGCTTCGGCCGCGCTACCAACGCCGGGTCTTCGCCACGTCCGTAGTAGGCCGACGACTCCATGTCATCCATCAGGTTCTGAAGCGCATCCATCTTCGATTCATCGAAGGGAGTATGAACCCCCCGCGGCAACTGGAATCCCGCTGAGGCCTGCAACGACCCGCCCACTTGGACAGGATGTTGCCAGGTCTGACAGAATTGCGTCACTCCCGACGGTCGGAACGCCACACCGTTCTGATTGATTTCCGCGCCAGTCCGGCTGTTGCCGATCAATCGCACGGCATCATTAACCAACCCCGCCGCGGCCGTCGTCCCTTCCGCCCCGCGGCGGACCTGGACCACGCCCGTCAGGACGTTCGGGTCCGCGACGATCTCTACTCGCTCCCCCGACGCCAACTCCAACACGTCCCCGTTCATGAACGGGCTCGCGTCAACCAGCGTCACCTGCGTGTCACTCGCCGCGATCGCCGAGGCCACCACCGCGACCCGGCTCCGAAACGCCCGGCTGATGATTGTGAACGTCGTCGATGCGCAGGGAATCCGCGGCACGCGAGTCACCAGCGGGCAACGGTTCACGAACCAGTTGATCGCGACGACCGAAATATCGTTCTGGACCTGCGACTGATTATCGAAGGCTGCCTGAATCCCCTGCAAATACGCATTCGGCATGAACTGCGGACTCCGATGTGAAGCGGTGAGCGGGCGACCACTCCGCCCGTCGAGCATCGCGGGCGCGGGCGGCACCCGCCGAAGAATGTTGTCCCCTGACAGCCGCCGACCTCAGCGACGACGACCCAATCCCACCGGCGTCGAACCAACCATCCCTCGCGTCGCCGCCTCCTGCCAACGCATCACCGCCGCATCGCCCAACGTCTTTGGCGTCGGCGCGATGACCGAAACCGGCGACGGGGCATTCCCTCCCCGAGCGGCCGTCCCCCCCCGAGTCATCGGCTGGCAGAAATGGGCGTACTCTGGACCCGAGAGCCAGCCCTCGACCGCCTTGGCGACTGATCGGCCCTGACGGTCGGCCACCCGAAGCTCCCCGCCGTCCTCCAGTACGTCGAACTCCTCTCGCCACAGCTTCATCAACTGCTGAGCAGCGCCGGGAACCAGTGGCCTGCCGACTAATGCCGTGGCCACCTCGCGGTCTCTCAACGCCGAGCGATAAGCTCCTTCCCGCTCAGCGGCCCGACGCTCCCCCTCGACCAATGCTCGCTCCACCTCTGCAAGCCGGGCCGACGACCCATCCCCCTCCAGAGGTCGCGTTTCCACACCCTCCGCCCGGGCGCGTAGCCCCTCGAACTCCTCCCGCGAAAGCGTCACGACCTCGGCCGAGGTGGGCAACCCTCCCCCTCCAGCCGGGTCCAACAGAAGTCTCTTCATAAAAGTGAGCCAACCCTAGTGATCGCACCCCAGCGAGGTCGCACCAGGTTTGCAACCCAGTCAAGAACCCTCACCGTGGGCAAGTTCCCGGCCAACTCGACTCGCCTCATTCCTTCCGACCGATCGGGCTTACCGACGTTCAGGGTCGCTCGCGGTCGCGTCCGGTCCCTTGATACCCTTCAATGCGCCGCCCGGCCGATTTTTAACCCCAACCCATTACGTAAATGTCTCTCAGGAAAGGGTTTGCGAAATCACGGCTGGGCCGGTTTTCCCTGACGATTCCTGTCGAGAGGCCAGCAACCCGGCGATCTCGGCATCACACTCCGCGTACCGAAAATCATCTAGTCCGGGCAAACATAGCCGCACCAATCGACCGAGCATCAACCCTTCAACCCGCGGCAGCACTCCAGCGTTCGCCACCAGCCCTTGAAAATCCGCGGTTGCCGAAGCCACATCCCCGGCTGTGTAAAGGTCGAACTCCGTTGGATAGACGATCTCAAACCCGTCGGACGCATCGCCCATCCCCGGCCACTCCCGCAGGACGACCGAGGCAAGCTCGGCCACCAGCCGCTCGGACTTCGCCAGCGTCCGGGCCACTTTGGCCAACCGGTTGTTCCCGTCGGAGTTGTCGATCGCCTTCGCAAGCCCCGACTGCGCCGAACCATCACGAGCCGTCGTTCGGATCAGCGCTGAATCGCGGTCCACATCGTCGCGCAAGTCCGCCTTGTTCTTCCGCAACGACTCCGCGCCATCCTTGGGGAATTCCACCACTCCGAACCCTTCGTAGGTCGTCGAGCCCCCATTGCTATTCTTCTTCTTTGGCAACAACCAACTCGGCCCGATCGGAACCGTCCCATCCGCCTGCACGAAATCCTCAGGCCCTTGAAGCAGTGGATGCGCCTGCGTCGTATCCGACAGAATCAGTTCCGAGTCCCGGTTGTAATATTCCCGCTGGCGCTCGGCGATCCCCTCATAGCGAGACTGTCCGACATTCCGGCAACGCGGCTTCCGGCGGTCAAACAGCCGTTGAATCGGCACCCGCCCAAATCCATGGCGAGCCGCCCCAATCAGCGTTCCCTCCGCGTCATAAAGCTCCCACTCTTCTGCGGTCCAGCGCCGATACTGCGCCACCGCACCGTTCCCATCGTCCAGAAATTCTCGGACGACACACTCCAGATACCGTCGAGCCGTCGCATCCAGACGCCACCAGAGCAGGTCTTCTGGCAAAATCACCGAGGCGAAGCAGCGTCCCAGCCCCAACCGCTCCACGTCGGCTCGAGTCTCCACCACCTCCCCCTCCGGGACCGGGGGGTGATCCAGCAGCACATCGAGTTGCCCCAGCGTCATGAGCAACGGCGCGACTGTCTCGGCCATCCACTGACTCACCGACGTCCCACAACCGTCCACGTCGCCCCACCAGACCATCAAATCCTCGGGGCCAACCCGCCGAACCTCCCGCGCATAGATCCGCGAAAGGTGCGTCTCAACCGCCTCCGCCACAAACGTCGGCACCGGCGTCCGAGCCCGCCTCAACTCGTAATCGTCGTCCGTCGACGCCGCCGGCCCCAACCCTTGATCGACCGCGGGCGTCAGGCCCATCTGGCCCGCCACCCCCACCCCGCCCACCTCCGGATACTCCCGCTTGTGCCGGATCAGGTTCCGCACCGGAAATCCCCGCCGGTCATATCCATAAACTGCGTCTCGATACCGCTCGCCCCCTTCGAGCGAGTCTAGCAACCAACGCCAACGCAATTGGTTTTCCCGCCATTCCGGGTGCCGCCTCGCGATCAGCTCCCCACCATCGACGATCGAGCACATCAGAAAACAGACCTCGCTGATAGCCTGGGAAAACTCGGTCGGGGCCGCCGCCCTTCGGGGAAGCAGGCCCGCAACCCGCCTCGCAACGCATCAACCAGATCCTCGAACGGATGCTGAGGATCTTCCGGCTGATCCGACCACTGTCCCCCCCGCTTCGCCCGCCGATAATTCTGGAGGCTCCGGATCAGGTGAATACAGCGAGGGTGGATCACCATCGCCGGCAGACCGCCGCTCGCCGGTTCCAGGAACGACCCCAGCAATGTCAGCCCATCCACGACCGACCCCCGAGGCCACGGCTGCATCACCAGCCCTCCACGCTCGTACTCCGCCACCACCGTCGGCCCATTCGCCGTCCGCGAGTTTCCCGCCGGGTCTGTCGTCACCTTGTCAATCACCCCCCGGCACCACTCCTTCGCCAACTCACGCAACGCTCGGGCGTTCTGCAACGCCGAAACATCCTCGGCCAGATAATCGGCGAAGACTCGGACCTCCTCCTCCCCGAACGCACCATAGGACACCTGGAACATCACCGCCCCAGTCGTCACCCCCGTATCCACCGCCAGATGAACCGGCAAATAAGGATCAAATTCCCCCCGAGACGAGACGTGAGTCGCCGGATCGAATTCCGCGAACCAGATCCCTTCTCGCTTCGGGCCTAGGCAAAGGTAATCCGCCTCGAACGTCTTCTGGCTCGTCGCCCGGATTTTCTGAATCACCGAGTCGATCGAATAATGACCATTCGAACGCTTTGCCTTCGGCCGCCCCTTCGGGTCCTGCTCTCGATCCGCATGACACCACTTCTTCAGTGCGCATTCCGGGCACTTCTCCAATTCCTTGCCGCTTCGCGAATCCGGGCACTTTTCCAGAACCTCAAAGATGCAGAACTTGTAGAACGGAAAGTCCTTCTTCTCGGCCCGCTCCATCAACTCCTCCATCGGGCCACCCACCTTGTGCCAGGTCGAGGTCATCAACACCGACGCCGAGATTCCCCGACGGTTCATGCACATCCCCATCGCGGCCTCTCGACAATCCGTGTCGATCTCGTCGACCTCATCCAGCTTCAAGCTCGGCACATGAGGCCCGCGAACACTCGTCCGCGACGCCGCCAAGATCTGCACATCCGACCCGTTCTTGTACAGGGCCCTATCCTTCAACAGCTTGGCAATCGCCTCATCCTCGGGGATTTCCGCCCCCCACCCATGCCCGGAAAGATCGGCCAGGGCGCGATAGACCTGCTCCGACTGCGACAGGCTCCCCCCCAGAATCCGAGTCCCATGCCTGGGGTCGCGACGGCTCACCAGATGGGTGTGCAAGGCCGACAAAAACGACTTCCCACCCCCCCTCGGCCCCAACACCAGCGCTATCGAGGGCCTCTGAAAATACAAATCGGTGAAGATCGTCCACGGGGCATGATGGCCAAAACAAACGGCCTCATCCGCCAACGTGACCCGGAAATGCTTCCGAATCCACGACCGCAACACCCGCTTATTCGCAGGAATCTTCGGCTCCGATCCACCCGGGCTGACGACCTCCGGTTCAGACTCGGCCACGCCCTTCCGACTTTCTCGACAGGCGGCGGAACACTTGCGTTTCGACAAGATTTAGGCCTCGGGGGGATCGGCCGAGGTTCCCTCGTATTTCGCGAACTCCTTCACAATCCCGGCGATCGACGACCTCGGAAGATCGAAGACGTCGGCAAGAAGCCTCTGCGAGAGGCCCTTCTGATGAGCCACGTAGATCACCAGGTTCCTGCGAAACCTCCAACGCTTCCCCACGCTAGCCGTCGTCGGCAACGGAGGAGCGGATTTCAAGCGATCTTCGGCCCGGACACGACGCAAAGCGATGGTCATGGGATCGTCGACACCTCTCAAGCGAAGAGCCCATCATCCCCCTGGGCTCTTCCCGGCCTGTTTTTCACCACTACATCCAACCCAAGTGCCTAAAGAGAAACGGCTTCCGAGAACTAACACTGGTCGGTTCCTTGCCAGCGTTCGAACCACTCACCTCACGCGACAAGCCCCACCCTCTGTATGATCGTGACCACGAACCCTTTCAAAGCGCCAAAAATCCCTGCGGTTTGGAAAAATTCCAGGATTCCACCAGGTAGTTCCAAACCCGTTCCCTCGGAGACCCCATCCAGTACCCTTGGGCATCCACGCGAGTCCCAAGGACCCAAGGGCCCAGGTCCACCTCGGATTTTTCCGGCTCAGTCCTCCTCACGGTTCAATCGCCAGCGTTGGACACGGAACAGCCCATCCGAATCAGTCCAGGCCATCTCCTCGGCAAATCCTGAACGCATTGCCAGGTCCGCCAAGAGTTCCGGCGTATATTTGTGGGAGCTTTCGGTGTGGATCGACTCTCCCCGACCGAACCGGGCGACAATGCCAGCCCCAGCAACCCTGACGACCTGCTCCTCAAGGCTAACCAGGTGCATCTCCACCCGGCACAGATCCGCTCGAAACCTCGCCTCGTGAGCGAACTTCTCGACGACGAAATCCCCACCCAACTCGCGATTGATCCGCGTCAGGAGGTTCTGGTTAAACCGAGCCGTCACTCCCTGCGAATCGGAGTAAGCCGCCTCCAGGGTGGCACGATCTTTGACCAAGTCGGTCCCCAGCAACAATCGATCCCCGGGGCTCAAGCTCTCACCGATCGCCGACAGCAATTCAACCGCCGCCTCGGTCTCGTAGTTTCCCAGGCTCGAGCCCAGGAAGATCACGAGCTTCGAACAATCCACCTCCAGGGCCAACCTCGCCAGCGCCCGCCGATAGTCCGCCGCGTAACCCGAGACCCGCAGCCCCTCATAGTCGCGGACCAGTTCCCTGGCCGACTCCTCCAGGATCGTCGGCGAGACGTCGATGGGCAGGTAATCCAACGTTCCGTAGGCCGAAAGCCCCGCCTCGATCAGTCGACGAGTCTTGGTCGAACTACCGCTTCCCAACTCCAGAAAGGCGGGCGACTGGAACCAACCCCCCACCATCTCATCGGCGAAGTCCCGCAAGATCGCGTCTTCCGCCCGGGTGAGGTAATACTCCGGCAGCGAACAGATTGCCTCGAAGAGTTCCGAACCCTCTTGGTCGTAGAAATAGCGACAGGGCAACGTTTTCGGTAACGACCCAAGCCCCTTCGCCACGGCTTCAGCGAATGTCTCGGATCCGGAGGGTTCGGCCAGGCGAACCACTGACAGGCGTCGCCGTTGGCGCGGCGAAAGGGTCTCCAACTCCATCGACAAGCCCCACCTCGTAGCCGATCGCCGTCCGCCTCGCGGACCCGTTCCCACGCCCGAACTTTCGGACGCACCCGCACCGCCGCGACTCGGCAACCTTCGGCAGGCCCGACCTCTCGGCGTCATCACGGTATAGGCGATCTTAGACGTCTGGGCAAGGGCCCGAGCCCCGCGTCAACCCATACCCCTCAATCCGCCGAGTCGAGCCGTCGAATCCTCTTGTTCATATCGACGTTCACTGAATCGTACGGATGGGTCAGATTCCCGGTGTTAAACAAACTCTTGAGATCCTCGACATCCTCGGCCCCCAGCGCCGTCGAGAAGATCGACCGCAGATACTCAACCCCCTTGGCCGAAGGCTTGAAACGCTTTGCGTCGTAGAACGTGCTCGAAAGCGGACGCGCGTGGATCGTCCCCCAGCGGTCGCGAAGCTTGTTGGCATCCACACTTTCGAGCGTGAATCCCCCATCCCGATATTGCAATGTCGCGATGCAGTTGTGAAACCCTTGCACCAGCAACTCCACAGCTTTGCCCCCCAGTTGCGAGGCATAGAATCGGTCGAACTTGATCGGTCGGCCACCCCGCTGAGTATGGCCCACCTTCCGAACAAAAATCGCCGCGTCGGCACTCTCGTTGCGCCTCTTGTGAGTGAAGAACGCATCCCCAATCCGTTCAACCAACAGGCTCTTCATCGCCGATGCCGCACCCGAGTACTGGACATTCCCCGCTGGATCCTTACTAGCCGTCCGGCTCCCCAGGGCATGCCCCTGCTCATCCACGATCCCCTCGGAAACCACCAGAACCGCGTGCTTTTGGATGTCTAACACCGCCAGCACTCGTTCCACCACCGCATCGGGGTTCACCGGCACTTCCGGCACCAGGATCAGGTCTGGCTGCCCATACGCGGTGCCCAACGCGATCATCCCGCAATCGCGTCCCATGACCTCGATGATCGCGACCCGCCGGTGACTCTCCGCCGTCGTCCGGATTCTCTGCACCGCCTGGGCCGAGACAAACGCCGCCGTCGCATACCCCGGCGTCGCGTAATTGATCATCTCGTGCAGTTCGAACTCACGACCCGGCCGCCGTTGGTACGAATAACCCCGGGACGACTCATCTGGCTCGCGCATCCATTCGTTGTGCTCGTCGGCATAGTTAAGCCCCAGATCGTTGTCGATCGTCTTGGGGGCCAGTACCGTCGGTAAATAATGGCTCAGCGGCTGCATCCCGTTGATGGTTCCATCCCCACCGATGCAGATCAAACCCTCCACCTCCAGGCGGGCCAGCCGCCCCGCCACCCTCGCGATCATGGCCGTGTCCGAGCCATCCACGTAATCGCGAGACGCCCCCAGAATCGTACCGCCCCGTGTCCCGACCAGCTCCGGAATGCTCTGGTACAGCGGATTCATCAGGACGTGCGGCACCTGCGGGTTAAGCAAGCCGCTAAACCCCTTGATGATGCCGATGACCTCCACGCGGTACTGGTTGGCCCGCGTGACGGCCCCCTGGAGCGTGGCATTCAGGGCTGGCGTGTCGCCGCCCGCCGTCAAAATCGCGATCCGCTTCATGGTGCTGCTCTCCGGTTGGCGGGGGCCGGATCAGCCCGAGGTCAAGGTCAGGCTCGGGCCCCCCTCCACCTGGACAACGTCCCCCACGGCCATCTGCCGCCGCTTCCGCAACTCCACAGCGCCATTGACGCTCACCAGGCCCTCGGCGATCAACGCCTTGGCCTGGCCCCCGTTCTCGACCCAGCCGGAGAGCTTCAAGACCTGGGTCAAGTGAATGGCACGATCACCGACGTTCAATATCTCGCCCATCGCCACCGCCTGCCCCCTCGATTCGACCCTCCAGCTGCTTGGCCACCGCGCGACCGACCCGCTCGGTCCCGAGGTTCAACAATCCTTGCAACCCCTTGGTTTCCTTCGCCGGGTCCCCCATTGAAGGCTCCGGCATCGTCCCGGCCACCGTCGCCTCATCTCCGGTCGCCCACGACGGCACCAAATGCTCCCGGATCTCGGCCGGCAGAAACGACTGCGAGGCATGCAAGGTCGCCGAGACAATCCGCCCCGAAGGACTCGAGAGGATCTTGTCCCGGGTCTGGGGAGCCAGGCTGACAACGAAGATCGTTCCCAGCACACCCAGCAACGCTCCCTCCAATCCCCCAAGGATCATCCCCAGATGGCGATCCAGCGCCTCGAATTGCAACCGCCTCAACGTCGCTCGGATCATCCACGCGACCAGGAATACCCCACCCGAAACCGCCACGTACGCCGTCAGCAACGCCAGGGTCCGGGCCACCAGGGCGTCACCCGGGAAGTGCGGAGCCAGTTTTGACGAAGCCGGGAAGCCCACCAGATAGCCGAGCCCCAGCGACGCCAGGCTCGCCACCTGCCAGGTAATCCCCCGAATCGCCCCCCAGATCATTCCCGCCACGATAACCCCAATCATCACGCCGTCGTAGATCGTCATCCTGACCTCCCGGTTACGCGGCCTCACCAGCCATCCCGGCCGGTGGCCCCATCCTAGCGGACGCTACGCCCAACCGGGAAGGGACGTTTCAGAGGATCAGGAACCAGGAACGAGCCAACCTACATCAGCCCGCCAAGGGATCGGCCCAGCCCTCGCGCGCCGCCAGGTGTTCGCGGAAGTCCTTCACGGCCAGAGCGATCGGCCGCATCACCTCCTCGGCTAGCACCCCGGCTTTGGACGTGATGAGTCCCCCCTGAAGCGGCCGGGGAGCCCCCTGGCCCAACGCCTCGGTCGTCGCCGAAGTGATCAGGCCCATGTCCAGACCGAAACCCTCCGCCAACCTCCGGGCGAAGCATACCCGGTCCATCACCTCGGGCCCGGCCATGTGAATCAACCCCGAGGCACCGCGCTCCATCAGCAGCACCGCGGCCTTCGCGACATCGGGTCCATAGGTCGGGCTCGACCGCTGGTCCGACGGACACGCCATCGGCCGCCCAGCTTTCAGGGACTTCACCAACTGGTACGCGAAGTTCTTCCCCTGACGCTCCGGCCCAAAAACCCAGGACGTCCGAGCCGTCAACTGGCGATCCCCCAACTCCGCCGCCAACTCCCGCTCTGTCTCCAACTTCGACCGGCCATAAGCATTCAGAGGAGCGACCGGGTCATCCTCCGTATAAGGTCCCGCCTTGCCATCGAAGACGTAATCGGTCGAAAAGTAAACAAACCGAGCCCCAACCCCTGCTGCGGCCCGAGCCAGCGTCAGGGGTTGGTCCCGATTCGCCGCCTCGGCCGCCGCCGGATTTCGCTCGCAACCGTCCACCCAGGTCAACCCAGCCGGATAAAACACCACATCCGGAGCCCGCTCCCGCACCCAGGCGGAAGCGGCCCGGGTGTCGGCGGCATCCAGGTGCGTGAGGCCCGGGTAGGCGACGCTATGATACGTCCCCTCGGCCTCGTGGCCTCGCTCGGCCAAGGTCCGCAGCAGCCATCCGCCGATCTGACCGGAGCCACCGACGACCAGCGCCCGCATCGCAATGCGCCCCCCACGGCCCCGACCCACGCCCCGCAGTCAGGCGCCGCGGTCCTACCTTCAACCCCAGACATACTCAGGAAAAACCGCGACGCCGTTGTTGGGAATACCGCTCAAGCGACTCCTCAATCACAGGCATCGCCACCGCCGCCGGCTGGATCTCGTCCACTGCCACGTCCTTGCCTTCCAGCATCTTGTAATCCTGGAAGAACCGACGCAGCATCATCAGTCGGTGCGACGGCAACTCCGCGGCCTCCCGGAAACTATTGAACTCGGGATCGCCCACCGCCACCGCCAAGATCTTGTGGTCCCGCTTCCCGCAATCGATCATCGTCATCAAACCAATCGCCCGCGCCGTCACCAGGGTCATGGGCGCGACGGCCTCCTGGCACAACACCAGAACATCGAGCGGATCGTCATCCTCAGCATAGGTTTGGGGTATAAAGCCATAATTGGCGGGATAGTACACCGCCGAGTATAGCATCCGATCCAGCCTCAGGAGACCGGTCTTTTTGTCGAGTTCATACTTGACGCTCGACCCCATCGGAATCTCGACCAGGGCGTTAAATTCCTGGGGCAAGTGCTCGCCCGGGGTGACGTCGTGCCAGGGGTGCAACATCGCGATTCGATCATCCCGGACAGGGGGGCCATCTCAGATCCGCGCGGGCGATCTTAACACAATCTCCCGCCCGCACCAACCACCCCAACCCCCCCCAGATCGAACGAACTCCGTCGGCAACGCCCGGGACGAGGTCATCGCCCCGAGCGCCCCGCCCGAACCCTGTCAGTCAACGCTCCCGACCAAGTCGTCGGCCAGCCTCTCAAGCGACTCCCGGGTCAATTGGCAGGTCGCCGGCCCCCGCCGTCGGGTCCTTCCATCGATGGCGACCCGCTCCATCCTCGCTGTCCCCCGACTGGTGAGATGCCACTCATAAAACGCCCGCCCCTGGCCCTTCGGCGTCGGGGCCTGACTTCTCAGCAAGACCTCACCGGCAAGTGGGTCCGCCTCCAGGACAGTCAGAGGTTCCATCAGGTACGTCACCCGGGCGGCCAGACGGCACCCCCAGGCGTTCAGTTCGTCGACCGACCACGAATTCCGCGACAAGGTGGAAAACTCTAGGAACTCGAAGGCCAAACCCACCGGCCCTGCGGCCGACACCTGTAACGACAGGCGATGCAGACCATCCTCCACCATCGCCTCGGAACCCGCCCCGTCGGACAGGCCATCAACCGCGTCGGCGATCTTTCGGCTCAGGCTCATGGGAAGATCCTCCCAACGGGCGGATCGCATGCTCCGACCCGTCAAATGATAGAAGCGTGGTCCGACCCTCGACGCAGGTCTCCAGATGGACCGGGCGCGTCCAGAGCCGGTGAAGGTGACGCAAGGTGTCCTGCGCCAGGTCGATCTTCAGGTCGATCCCGAAGTATTCCTGCTGGAGGTAAAGTTCCCCCCGGTTGCGGTAATTCCCATCCTTGACCCTCACGATCGGCTGACCGAAGTTGGTCAGGCCGAACAACAGCCGCTCCTTGATGCTCTTGAACTCCCGGCTCTCAATCTCGTAAGTCTCCTGCGGCTCGTTGTACTTGAAGCTGAACATGTTGTGGCGACGGCAGAAATCCGGTGTCAGGAATGTGTCGATGAACGTCACGTCGCTGTAGATCCGCCGGACTTCGTAAATCTTCTGCCGACCCAACCCCGTCTGCTTGTCCCAACGCCGCCGGGTCTCATAGTGGTCGCACTCCTCCCACTCCGGACCGAACTGGCCGCGGTCCCAGCGCTCCTCGATATCCCTCAGCAGTTCGATCCCCAACTTGTAAGGGTTGAGTCGACCCGGCTGAGTCGCCATCGTTCCCGAGTGATGGTCGGCATAGTCCACCAACTCCGAAGGGTCCAGCGTCCGCGTTGTCATGATCGTCGAGTGCCAGAACGACGCCCAACCCTCGTTCATGATCTTGGTCTGGCCCTGGGGGGCGAAGTAGTACGCCTCGTCCCGGACGATCCCTAGCACATCTCGCTGCCAGGAATTTAAGGGAGCATGCTCCAGCAAGAACAGCAGGACGTCCCGCTCGGGCTGCTCCGGGAACTGCTTGGCTTTCTGCTTCTCCGCCTCCTGCCGCTTGGTCTGGTCCTTAAGGAACTCCGGAGGGTTCACATAGTTGTCCATGTACCCCTTGCTCTGAAGCTTTACGACCTCCGGCGAGTCTTCCCGATCCGCCTGAAAGTCATACCGATGGTCCCCCTCCCGCCGCTTGATGAACGGAGAATGCGGGTCGATCAGGTTTTCAAGAGAAAGGCAACTATCAATGAAATCCTCGACCACATCCTCGCCGACCCGCTCCATGAACGAGCGGATGCGACTCCCGTGGTTAGCCATCTCGTCCATCATCTTGCGGTTGGTGCGGCTGAAGCAGATGTTATTCTTGAAAAAGTCATTGTGGCCATAAACGTGAGCCATCACCAACTTCTGATCAACCCGCTGGTTGCACCTCAGGAGGTATGCATAGCAAGGATCGTTGTTGATAACCATCTCATAAATCTTCTGCAGGCCGTACCGATACCCCTTTGAGAGTTGCTCGTACTCCATGCCAAACCGCCAGTGCGGATAACGGGTGGGAAAGCCCCCCAACGCGGCGATCTCCGAAAGCTCGTCGTAGTCCAGCACCTCGAAGATCGTGTCATAGAAATCCAGACCAAAGGAACGAGCATGTTCCTCGGTCTCCGCCTGAAGTTCCCGCAAGTCGGCGGGCAGGTCATGCTCGATGCTCATCATGGCCATCGCAAGTCCCCCCAAACGCGGTCCCACCACACGACTCAAGCCTGGCCCACAAACCGACGCGCCTCCGACTCAATCATCGCCAGACTCACCAACCATGGCTTCTTGTGGATCTCCACCTCCATCACATCCGACCCTTCCGGACTAAAATAACGCCCCGCGAACCCCCCGATCGGGGTCGAGCCCTGAAATTCCCCCGCATCCGGGGTCCCCTGGCATGACCCATGACGGCTCAGTTTGGCCACCGCCTTCTCGAACAACTGCCGGCGCCGCTCGGGGTCGACCGGATAAGGGACGCGAAACATCGGCATGCGGTTCACCTCGAAGTTCCCACGATCAACCGGTGCTCAGAATTCGGCCTTGGCCATTCAGGCCGAAGTTCGATGCAGACCAACGCATCACCGCCCCCTCCCCAAAAACTCCTTGATCGAGTCAAAAATCCCATCCTTGTTACGAATCTCCGACAGGGCCATGTTCGGCACGTCGTCGAACGCCTCCTCCAACTCACGATAGAACTCGCCCGAGCCATAAGGGCTTTCCACCTGACCGTAACCAAACAGGTTGCACTTGGGCAAAAGCTGCTCGCGAAGCAATCCCACGCAACTGCGATTGTCTTCCCCCCAGTTGTCGCCATCGGAGAAATGCAAGACATAAACATTCCAATCCACCGGAGGATGGTCCGCCTCGATGATCTTGTTGGCCAGCGAGTACGCCGAGCTGATCCGCGTCCCGCCGCTCTCCCTTGTGTGATAGAAGGTGTGCTGGTCCACCTCCTTGGCCACCGCGTCGTGAATGATATACCGCGTCGTCACCCCGTCGTACTGGCTCTTCAACCACGTATCGATCCAAAACGCCTCGATCCGCACAATCTCCTTCTGGTCATCGGTCATGCTTCCCGAAACGTCCATCAGATAAAGAACCACCGCATTGGAGTGCGGCAGCGCGATCGGGTTCCAGGACCGATAAAGCTTGTCCTCGCGGACCGGAATGACCATGGGGTCGACCGGATTGTACGTGTTCGAGGCGATCTGACGCTTCAACGCCTTCTTGTAAGTCCGCTTGAAGTGACGCAAACTTTCCGGACCAGCCTGGCGAATGCCGGTGTACTTGTCCTTCTCTTCGATGATGTTCGCCTGACCCTTGGGCTGAATTCTCGGCAATTCGAGACCTTCGCCCAAAATCTCGGCCAACTCATCCAGCGTCAGTTCCACCTCCAGAATGTGATGCCCTGGAGCCTCGCCGGCCCCCCCCGGTTGGTCGCCGCCGGGTGCCCGACCAATCGGGGTGCCATCCGCACCCGGACCCTGGCCCACGCCCCCGCTGTTCTTGGACCCATAGCGAAATTCGGGCAGATCGACTTGCGGCAGAGGGATCGACACCAACTCCCCGCCCGTCTTGCCGATCATCTCTCCGTGCGAAATGTATTTGCGCAGATCGGCTTTGATCTTCCCACGGACGATCTGCTTGAACCGGTTCTGATCCCGCTCGATTTTGCGCACCACGGCTGTCGTCCCTCGCCGAAGGGGTAGGGAGCAACGGCCCTGCCGAGACTCCCGCCGTCGAGCCCCTCGCGTTGTGGTGCATTCAGGCGCGGCACGCCCTGCCCACTCCGCGAGCGGTCCGACCAGGTCACCAAATCAAAGAGCCGGGGAGAAACTGCCGGAAACCGTCGGAAGGGAGAGAGTCAGGTGGGAATGGGCAGGGATCGACGTCTTCCGCTGATCGTCGAACCGCACAGTCTCCTAGGCAAATGGTATTCCACGAACCCCTTGACGACCACTCTCGCCGCCGAGATTCCTGCCGATCACCCCAGCGGGGGGCTCAATGCGCCCCCCGCTTCACATCCCCTCTCGCGAAAATGCTCGCCACATAGTTCAGGACATCCGTGGCCGAGTCTTCGTCATAGCCGTAGTTGCGGATGAGCCGCGCCTTGACGATATCAATCTTCTCCTGCGTGTCCTTGTCGACCACGCTGGAAACCAGACTCGTCAGCTTGATCGTATCCTTCTGGTCCTGGAACAGCTTTAATTCCAGGGCCTTTTGAAGCCGTTCGTTGGTCTTGTAGTCGAATCGCCGTCCGTCCAGTGACAGGGCCCCGATGTAGTTCATGATCTCGCGGCGGAAGTCGTCCTTGCGGCTCTCGGGGATGTCAATCTTCTCCTCGATGGACCGCATCAGCCGCTCGTCCGGCTCCTCGGTCTGCCCCGTGTACTTGTTCTTGACCTTCTCTCGCTGGGTGTACGCCCGGACGTTGTCGATGTAGTTGCCGCAAAGTCTCGTCAACGCATCCTCGTCCGCGGCGATGGCCCGCTGCACCTCGTTCTTGACAATGTCCTCATACTCCTCCTTCACGACCGCCAACAGGTGCTTGTAGTGCTTCTTCACATCCTCGCTGTTGATCAGCGAGTGATGCTTCAACCCCGCCTCTAATTCATTGAGCACCATGAACGGATTGACCGACCGCTCATCGGAATGAGCCACAAGCGCATTGCTAATCTTGTCTTGCACATACCGAGGGCTGATCCCGTGCATTCCCTCGCGTTCGGACTCCTCGCGCAGCTCCTTGATGTTGTCCTCGGTGAATCCCGCCAACGTCTTGCCGTTGTAGAGCTTCAGCTTCTGCAACAGCGTCAGCCCCGCGTTCTTGGGCTCCTCCAGACGCGTCAAGATCGCCCACATCGCGGCGACCTCCAACGTATGGGGCGCAATCGCCTTGCCCCGCACTTTCCGGCTGTTGTAGTCCTTCTGATAAATGTGGATCTCGTCCGACAACCGGGTCACATAGGGCACATCGATCTTAACCGTCCGGTCCCGAAGTGCTTCCATGAACTCGTTCGATTGCAGCTTCTTGTACTCGGGCTCGTTGGTGTGCCCGATGATGACCTCGTCGATATCCGTCTGGGCGAACTTCTTCGGCTTGATCTTGTGTTCCTGGCTCGCCCCCAGCAGGTCATACAAAAACGCCACGTCCAGCTTCAACACCTCGATGAACTCGATCAGCCCCCGGTTGGCGACGTTGAACTCGCCATCAAAATTGAACGCCCGAGGGTCGCTCTCCGAGCCGTACTCGGCGATCTTCCGATAGTTGATATCCCCGGTCAGTTCGGTGGCATCCTGATTCTTCTCATCCTTGGGCTGGAACGTCCCGATCCCCACCCGATCCTGCTCCGACAGGATCAGCCGACGGACCCGAATATCCCCCAGAACCCGCGACCAGTCGCCGTCATACCTGGCCATCCGCTCGTTGAACATCTGCCGACAAAACGGGCAAAGTTCGCCGTCGATGAACAACTCGTAATCGCCCTCGGGCACTCCCCGATTCAGCTCCGCCAGTACCTCGGCCCGGTGTTCCTGGGGGATCAGCCGCAGCGGCTCCTCGTGCATCGGGCAGTCGGCGAACGTGTCCGACCCATCCAGCGCCTCTTCCCGCCAGCCATAAGTGTAAATGGCGCCGGTGTCGGTCCGCGAGTCGTGCTCCAGCCCTTTCTTCAAAAGGCGGACGATCGTGCTTTTGGAACTGCCCACCGGACCATGCAGCAGCAAGACCCGCCGCTCGGTTCCGTACCGATGAGCAGCGCTCTTCAGCACGTTCACCAGGCTCATCAGCGTCCGATCCAGTCCGAAAATCGCGTCTTGGCCACCGTTCTCCGGGTCATCGAAGAATTTGTACCGGGCCATCTTCTCCTTGTTGACGATCAACTCCTCGGTGCCATACCCGAGGATCATGTCGTACAGCCGTTGGTAGGAGGTCCGCGCGACCTTGGGTTGGTCGCGGACGATATCCAGATAGTCCGCGAAAGTGCCGTGCCAATGTTTCTTCTGGTAATCCACCAGATTTTGGCGACCGGCAATCAGCGCGATCAAGTCCGTTCCTGCCGACATCAGTGGCCTCCCTCCTGAAGGGGTGAACCGTCGGGCGGTGCGCATCGTGAAGACGCGGGCTCTCAAACCCAGATCGGGTCAGCGAAGCCCGCGCATGGGGCGGGAGTCCTCGGTCATGAGGCGGGGCCGAATTGTCAACGAGGCAAGAGGAGGGATTGCTGCAAATCAAACCAGGCGCGTCGCTTTGCCATCCCTGGGGCAGTGGCGGAAGTCAGCCCCCGCGGGTTGCGGGTGGCGCGACCACCGCGGCGGTTGCCGACTCGGGCCTTGCGCGGGCCGAACCGTCATCTATCCTTCATTACATCCCCCATGCGAAACCCTGTCAAGCCAATCCCAACTCCTCACGCTCCACCACGGTCGCCGGCCTGACCTCGACCACGCCCGCAGACCGCCCTCCCAGTTCCACCAGGGCCGACACCAAAACCATTCCCACCGGCAGCGTCGCGAAGTGAGCATAACTATCTGCTGCCGCCAGCACCCACGATTGCGACGGCAGTGAAAGCACCACCAGATACGCCAGAGCCGAAAGGCCCCCAGCCGCCAGTCCCGTCGCGGCCAGCAGACTCACGAGCCGACCCCCTTCGGCCCTCAGCATCCGGCCATACCCCCGAAACGCCTCCGCTGGCCGGTTCTCCCACGCCAACACCCCCGCCAGGCCCACCATCAGCAGCGCCAGGCACTGAACCGTCACCAGCCCCCAGCCCCGCAACAGCCCTCCGACCAGCGGCCTCGCCAGGTTCGTCGGCAGGTACGGCCAAATCAACCACGCCCAGGCCGCCAGATAGCGGCCCGGCATCACCAACAGGCAAGCCAGCGTCGCCCCGGGAGCCAGCCGGATCGCGCCTTCCGCCCCCAGCCCGCCCGCCGCATCTCCGGACCGCAGCTCCGCCAAAACCCAACCTAGCAACAGACCATCGGCCAGAACCATCAACGCCGGCACCGCCGCGAACTCCCCGATCAAACAACTTCCCAGGGGTAACCCCCCCCCGCCTGCCACCTGAGACACCACCCGATAGGCCGAATATAGTCCCACCACGCACCACCAGAAGGTCGGAGGCCTCACCGACAACGCGTCCGACGCTGACTTCTCCGGAACCACCAACCCCCAACGATCCGCCGCCTGGCGGAACGTCAAGGCCGTCGCCGCCAGGGTCAGCACCAGCACATCCCCGAGCGCGAACACATCCCGCCAGGGCGTCAGTGCCGCGAACGTGCCCTGCTCAAACGCCAACTCCGTCAAACCCTTCACCTTCCGCAGGAGCAACAGGTCCGCCATCCTCAGAGGATCGGAAAACGACAACGCCTCGCTCCCCGTCCACGACAGGACCGTCGCCCCCACCAGCGCCGCCACAACCCGCCCCGACCGCCTCAGCCTGGCCACGGCCGCCCGAACCAACACGGCCAGCCCCGACAAATCCAACAATTGACGCAGCGCCCGGCCCGGCCCCTGGGCCACCGCCGCGACCACCAGCATGGCCAGCAATCCCAACACCCAGACCCACAAGCCCCAGGACGCAGGGCCCGCCCCCGGCGACGACAACGTCCCACCCGCCAGCCAACGCTTCAACGCAAGCAGCGCCAGGGCATCGGCATCCGCCGACGCCCCCCACAACGTCCCCAACGGCAACATCCTCGAAAACTCTTCCAACAACCACCCCCCGCCCAGATCGGCCCACCGATCCTAGCGGACAGTCGCCTCGCCGTTGAGACCCTTCTCCGGCTTTCGCCAACCCCGACCCGCGGGAGGAACTCCCGACGGACGCCCCGAACCCGTCTCCGGGCTCGGCCCCGACCCTGGCGGCGCATCACCATAAACCCGCAGGTAACGGTAATACACTTCCAGGGTCAGAGCCCCCAGCGCCGTGCTATACAGCCGCCCCCCGCGGTCCCCCTCCGGAGACCCATCCGGGTCCCAACTTCCCGCAAGATGACCCCGGGTCTGCTGACGACGGACCAGCTCATCCCGCACCGCCACGTTCCACTTCGGCCAGTCCGGCCCGCCATGCAGGTACATCGCCAGCGTGCCGTAGTACCAGTAATAAAGGTTGAATGGGGTTTCCCGATCCGGCCGCCTCGCCATCAGGTAAGCCGACGCCTCCGCCCCATCCGCCCCGCGGCCCCCAGCCCCCAGGAACAGCCGGCAAGCCCAGGCCTCCGCCGTCATCGACGCCTTGGGCTTCTGACCTGGCTGATACGCCCCCAGCCCACCCTCCGGCCCCTCGGCCACCCGATCCAGCCAAAGCACCGCGCCCGCCTCGGCCTCGGGAGGAACCACCAGCCCGCCATACCCCGCCGATTTCAAAACCAGCACCGCCCAGCCCAAAATGCTCGTGTCCCCCATCGGCGCTCGGGGAGAATACCGCCAGCCCCGTCCATCCGGCGCCTGAGCCTTGACCAGAAACGTCATCGCCCGACCCGCCGGGTCCTTCAACCGCGGGTCCCCCGTCAACGCATAGGCCTCGCAAAGTGCCAGCGAGGCCATCGCATGGCAATACATCCCGACCGCTCGGCTTTCCCCCCGAAGGTCGCCGTCGGCCTTCTGGGCATGAACCAAAAAGTTCAACCCTCGCGCCACCGTGGCGGCATGCGGCCCCTCGCGATGCGTATACCCTGCCCCCAGGTAAGCCAGCAGGGCGAGCCCCGTCAGCGCCGTGTCCGCTTCCCAGTAGAAACATTCCCCCGAGCACGGGTCGCCCGTCGGGCAATGCACCGTGAAATCGTCATCCCCCGGAACCGGAGTTCCATCGGCCCGCCTCGCCGCCTTCCCATCCCAACGCCCGTCGCGATCCTGATGCTTCGCCAACCACACCAACGCCCGCTCGACCGCCTGCTCGCTCGCCGCCGAGGCCCCGGCGCGCTGGGCTAATGCCGAGCGGTTCGGGTCCAGCCGCGATCGATAAACCTCTGGGACCTCGGCCAAGGGCCGACCACCCGCCGGTTCCCTCGGTTCCGGCAGGACCGTCCCTACCGACGGGGCCAGATCCGCCAGTGCGACCGCCTCGGTCTCCGGAACCGGCCGACTCGGCACCCGCAACGCCTCCCGAGGCCCCCCGACCCTCACCCGAGGAACCCGCCGGGGCTCCGCATCCGGCCGAGCCACCTCCCCCTCGGCCGTCGCCATTTCCTCCACCTTCGACCCCAAACCCGCCGCCAACGCGGGGGTCTCCTCGCCGACCGGTTCCACTTCCGGCTCCGCTTCCGCTTCCGATTCACGTCCCGGACCCGGACCAGACTCGGCCGGAGCGTTCATTGCGGGCCCCTCCCGGCTCGCCAGTTCCATCGTTGCACTCTCCAAAGGACTCTCAACAGCCAGGGCAGGGGGGATCACCGGAGCATCCGCCCGCCCCGGAGCCGCCTCGGCCCCCCTCGCGGGTCCCTCCCGCCGGGCCACCCGCCGACCGTCCTCCGGCAGGCTCGGCGTCCCCGGCATCTCCGGCTCCGCCACATCCGGGTCCGCCGCGATCGTATCCTCAACAGCATCGGGAACGTGCGACGGCTCCGCATCCTCGACCCGGATCTGCTCAGGTCGCGACTCCGGCGCCGAGGGTTCCGGCCCCGCCAGGTCAGCCACCGTCATTTCCGGAGCTGGAGCCTCGACCGACGTCCGCTCCGATTTCGCCTCGACAACCGGCGTCCGCCCCGGCCTCAGCAGCCGATCGGCCAATTCCAGAGCCTCCGCCGACCGGTCCCAGTCCGCAAGCCGCCGACCAGGCCGTCCGTCGGGCGACCTCGACTCTTCCTCGGGAGGCGGCTCGACCCGGGGGATCACCCGGATCTCCCGGATACGATCCTCGTCTTGATTGCGATCCGGTTCGGCCGCCGTCAGGGTCGAGAACTCTCTCAGCAGCAGCGAAGGATGCTTGTATCCAAAATACACCAGCCCCACATGGACAGCGATTGACAGAGCTAGGCAATGCCGCAAGACCCGCCGGGAATCCCAGCTTGTCCAGGCCGTCAGCGCCATCAGCAAAATCACGGCCCCGGCGCCCAGCAGCACGCCCAGGTCGGCCCGGAGTAGTCGAAGGTAAGATTCCAGGTCCAGCCCGGTCATCGGCATCCAGCCCCCCGGCCCATCATCGCCCAAGCGTCCGCTCCGGCCCGAACCCTCAAGGCCCCACCGTCGGCCTCACCGACGCATCCGTCGGACCCGTTCCAACCCGAGGAGCGACCGACTCCAGCCGCTTGCCGGCCTCGGCCGCCGCCGGATCGTCCGGGAACCGCGCCCGCAACTTCTTGTACAACTCCGCGGCATCGCCCCACTGGTCCAACCGCTCATAAACCTTCCCCGCCTCCAGCAATGCCAGCGCTTGCCACTTTGGAGACCGATACAGGATGTCCACCTTCAGGAACTCTCGACGCGCTTCCTCATACTGTTGCTGATGAAAAAACGTCTCCCCACGCATCAACTGCGCCCTCGCCGCCAAATCTCCCCCCTTGCGGGCGTCGATGACCGCCTGATACGCGTCGCGAGCCTCTCCAAATCGGGCCAGCCCTTGCAACGACCGCCCCCGGGCATAGTCAATCTCCGCCCTCGGCGGATAGTCGGCCGGAACCGCCCCCTCCAGCGCCTCGGCCGCCGCCAGCGCCTCGGGCCAGCGCTCCAGCAGGACCAACGCCTGCACCCTCCGCAACCGGACGGTCGTCATCCAGGGCTCGGGAGTGGCTCCCTCTGGCAGAGGCTCCGTCTCCAACGCCCCAAACGCCGCCTCCGCGGCCGAAGCCTCCCCCCCCTGGTACGCCGCCTCAGCCCGCCAGAACCGCGCCTCCCGCCGGAGTGACCCTTCCGGAAACGCCTCCACCAACCGCTCAAACGCAGCCCCCGCCCCCTTCCAGGCCTTCAACTCGACCCGCGTCCGACCCAGCCGATACAGCGCCGTCTCCAACGTCGAAGGCTCAACCTTCGCCCCCTCGGCCACCAGCGGCGCCAGGTATTCCCCAACCTTCTCAAAAGCCTTTGCCTGATACGCCGACTCCGCCAGGTTCAACCGCGCCTCGGCGGCCTTGGGGCTCTCGGGAAATTCCTTGAGCAGCCGCTCAAACGCCGCATCCGCCTCGGCTGTCTTGTGAGCGTCCAGCCACGCCCAACCCTCTTCGGCCAGCAAGACTTCCAGCCCGTCCGGCTCCCCTCCGGGATGCCCCTCGCGATACCGGCCCAACGCCTGCGCTCCCTCCTCGGCCCGACCCAGTTTGATCAACAGCCGGGCCCCGGCCAACTCCGCGGGGCCCGCCTCCGGCGCCTTGGCATACTTCTCCCCAACCCGTTGATAAGCCGACAGCGCCTCGGCCGAGGACCCCGCCTCATCCAACGCCCGACCCCGGGCCAGTGCCGCCTCGGCCGCGAGCGGGTCTTCCGGCGACCCTTCCAACAACGCCTCGAACGCCGAGGCCGCTTCCGCCGGCTTCCCCCCCAGCAGCAACGCCCACCCCAACCCCGATTGAGCCCGAGGTCGCAATTTCGAATCGGGCCCCTCCGCTACCGGTCGAAAGTCGTCGATGGCCACCGCGTAAGCCTTCGTTTTGAGCGCGGCCTCCGCCAAGCGAATGCGTGTCGGCGCCAGCGACTTCCCCTCGGGGAACCGTTCGGCCAGCACTTTCAAGTCCGCCGCGGCCGCTTCGGCCTGACCCAACTCCGACTTGGCCCAGGCCAGGTAAGCCAGCGCCGTCTCGGCCGCCGCCCCCTCGGGCTTCCCCTTCAAATACTCCTCCAACGGCCCGACCGCCTCCCGATAACGGCCCGCCAGTACCTGCGCCTGCCCAAGACGGAACCGCGAATCTTCCCCCAAGACCGGCCCCGACCCCCCCTCGGGCGTCTTGGCGGCCAGTTCGTCCAGGGCCTCGGTCGCCTTATCCGTCTCCCCGACCGCCCGATACGCCATCACCAGGGAGTACCGGGCCGAGTTCGCCGTCTCCGGGTCCACGCCCTCGGCGGCCAGCACCTCCTTGAGCAACGGCACCGCCCCGCCCGCCTGGCCCGCTTCCATCAGCGCCCGGGCCTCGATCAACCGCGCCCTCAAAATCAGCCGATGTCCCGGATAAGCCTTGGCGAACGAACCGGCCAACGCCCGGGCCTCCGGATCATGAGCCCGAAGCGCCAGGTCCGCCGCCTGAATCAGGGCATTGGGCGACCACGGGTCCTTGGGATACGCCTCCACCATCTTCTGGAACCGGGCCCGGGCGTCCTCCGCCTGCCCCAACCGTCGAGACGCCTCGGCCGCCCGGTAAACCAACGCCGGACTCAATGGCGCCTCCGAGTACCGCTTGACCACCCCGTCCAGGGTCTCCCGAGCCTCCGCGAACTGTCCCCTCGCCAGCAGAGAGTTCCCCAACGCATACCCCGCCGGAACCGCGATCGCCACCGATGTCTCCTCGACCAGAGGCTTCAGCAACGCATCGGCCTCATCTCGACGCCCCAGTTTGGCCAGGGCCTCGGCCCATCCCAGCCGCGCTTCGGTCGCCAACGGACCCGGAGCCGCGCCGTCCGCCAACGTCCCAAACGCCTCGGCCGCCTCCGCCGGATGCCCCGAGGCCGCCTCCAGCCGACCCAACTCCAACTGCGACAGGTCGGCCACGTCCCGGTTCTCCTGCCGGGCCAGCCCCTGAAACAACCGTCGAGCCGCGTCGATCTCCCCGGTCGCGGCCAGCGCCCGACCCAGCCCCAGCCTCGACCGATCCGCCCCCGGCCCATCCTTTCTCAAGGCCAGGGCCGCCTCATACGCCTTCCGCGCGTTCGGCCAATCCTCCTGCCTCGCATGGATATCCCCCAGCCGAGGCCAGGCCGACTCTAACAGGCGATGTCCCGGGTTCCCCGCGACAAACGCCTCCAACGCCGCCCGGGCCGCCGGCAAATCTCTCGCGAAATACGCGGCCTCACCCAACCGAAACCGCGCAACCGGCGCCCCCGGATGGTCCGGCGCCGCGGCCAGAAACGCATCGTAAGCGCGACGGGCCTCCGCGTACTTCCCCAGGAACAATAAAGAATTCCCCAGCCCATAGCGCGCATCATCCGCCGAGGCCCCGTCCCCGGCCACCTTCAAAATTCGCGTATACTCCTCCGCCGCCAAGCCATAATGGCGAGCCTGATACAACCCATTCGCGAACCGAAGGTCTTCCGCCAACCGAGGGTCCGCCAGGTCGCCCCCGAGCGAACGCTCCCCCGCCAACCCGGCAACCCAGGTCCCGAGAAGCAAAATCAATGGGATGGCCCGAAAGCCGATCCGGGGCAGGATGCCGGGCACGGGTCCGCCTCCTTGGGATTCCGACAACCAGGCAGTCACTCGCCTTCGCCGAGATCGTCCCCGACTCAGCGAAAGTCACCCACCGCTTTTCAGCCCACTGGGTTATACCCACGCTCCGCCAAATCCCTCAAGATCGCTAGGAAATCCGTAACTGGTAGGAAGACCCTCGCCAGAAATCCTAAAGCCCTCAATCCGGCGCAACGAGTATCTTTCCCTTGAGCCGAAAACTTGCTAACCTCAACCCAGACTCACCGAGACCATATATTCTTCGGAAAATTCGTAAAATACCCAGAGACCGCAGACGGTTATACCGTATAATAGAGCGAACCACGGCCAGGACGGGTGTCGGTCCGGTCCCCGCGCCGGTGGGTAGTGTTGATCCCGACTTTGATGGAGAACGCATCCATGACGATCCGTCGCGTATTGGCCCTGTCGGCGGCCTCGCTGCTCGTGGGTAGCTTCGGTGCTCAGGCCCAGTCGGTCCAGGCTCCTGACAAAGTTACGCCGGTTCCCCAGGCTCCGAGCAAGGTGGCCCCGGTTCCCCAGGCTCCGAGCAAGGTAGCCCCGGTTCCCCAGGCTCCGAGCAAGGTGGCCCCGGTTCCCCAGGCTCCGAGCAAGGTGGCCCCGGTTCCCCAGGCCCCCAGCAAGGTGGCCCCGATGGCTCAGGCCCCCAGCAAGGTGGCCCCGATGGCTCAGGCTCCGGCCAAGATGACCCCGGCCCCCCAGGCCCCCGAGAAGACCATGCCGGTCGCCGCTCCTCAGGCACCGGCCAAGATGACCCCCGCCCCGGTCGCTGCGCCTCAGGCTCCCGCCAAGGCCGCCCCCCAGGGCTGAGCAATCTCTTTCGTCGTCGATGAAAGGTTTTCGAGCCCCGGCCGTTTCCCGGCCGGGGCTCTTGCGTTGACGACACCAGGAGCCGGGTCGGGCACGCTCCCGAGGTCCCTACGCGGAAGCCTCTGGCGACCATACCCTGGATTCGCTAAACTGAGAGCCATCGAGGTCGCCGGTCCCGGCCCGAGACGTTGGGCCTTCCCACCCGTCCCGAGTTTCCCGACGCCCAACCCTTGTCCCGTACCGACCCGGATCTCCGGACGGTCGGGTCTCTGGCTCGTCGACACGAGCAGGTCCCCGGGGCCGGACCTGACGCAACGACCCATTTTGGGCGTGCGTTCGCGTGGTATTGGTCCCTCCCGTTCGGTTCAGGAGATGTCGCCCGCCATGAGGATCTATGTCGGGAATCTGGATTATTCGGTCACGTCCGAGGAACTTCGCGACCTCTTCACCCCCTTCGGTGAGGTGATCTCGGCCGAGGTCCAGGTCAAGACCCGGTCCGGCCACTCCCGCGGCTTCGGCCTGGTGGAAATGGCCCAGGACGCCCACGGCGAGGCCGCCATCAACGCCCTCAACGGTAAGGACTCTCACGACCGTCCCTTGACGGTCAACGAGTCCCGGCCCCGCCGCACCGTCAAGGATCAATATGCCAGCGGCGGCTGGTACGGCGCGGGTGGCCGCTGAGCCACTTCGAGAGAAGCCTCGCGCCCGACGACTGCCCCGTTGCCAAACGTCGCGGGTCGGCGTAACTTAGGGCCGATCCGCGACCCCTTTCCCGGGTCTTCCCGGCCCACTGTCACCCCGACCCGACGCCCGCCCCAACGATGAGCACAGCCGACCGCGAACGCAACCTCGCCGTATTCGTCGACCTGGAAAACCTCGCAATGGGGTTCCAGAACCAGCGCAAGTCCAAGTTCGATATCCAGAAAGTCCTGGAGCGCCTGGTCGAAAAGGGAAAGTTGATCGTCAAAAAGGCTTACGCCGACTGGAGCCGTTACCAGGCGTATACAGCCCCCTTTCACGAAGCCGCCATCGAACTGATCGAGATCCCCCGCCGCAGCCAGACCGGCAAAAACTCCGCCGACATCCGCCTGGTCGTCGACGCGATGGACCTCGCCTGGAGCAAGGCCCACGTCGACACCTTCGTGATCGTCTCGGGAGACTCCGACTTCTCGCCCCTGGTCTCGAAACTCAAGGAAAACGGCAAGCACGTCATCGGCCTGGGGATGAAAGGCTCGACTTCCGAGCTGCTTCGCGACAACTGTGACGAGTTCATCTACTACGAGGACCTCGAACGCCAGGAGCAGGACGACCAGGCCATCGTCACCCGCCTGGACGCCGACCTCCCAGCCCGCGAGCGAGAAGTCTTCGCCTTGCTCATCGACGCCTGCAGCGCCTTGCGTCGCGAGAATCACGAAGTCCTCTACGCCTCGATGATCAAGGATACGATGAAGCGCAAGAAGCCGTCGTTCGACGAAAGTTACTACGGCTACCGCAGCTTTACTCATCTCCTTGAGGAAGCCGACAACGCCGGGGTGGTCGATATTGAGCGCAATCCCAAGAGCGGGACCTACGTGGTCGTCCGCTTCGGCGAGCGCGAAGCCCCCAAGCGGGCCAACGCCCCGGCCCGGCCCGATCAGGCCCCGGCCACTCCCCGCCGCTGACCGCCCGACCCGATCCGACCAGTCCCGCGCGAAAACCTCTCCACTGCCCCCGAGAACGACGCACCTCTCAGGCCCAGGAGATAGGTCCGATGGCGCACGAGTTCGATCCCGAGGGGCCCAGCCCCGTCCCCCCGCTGACCGGCGGTGCGATCGACTATGATCCCAAGCCCGTCCCGCCGCCCCCCCCACGGCCGGTCGCGCTTCCGACAACCCCCGTCCAGAGTTCCAGCGGCCCGGCGATCGTCATGAGTCTGATCCTGACGGCCCTGGGCATCGGCGCCTTCTTCGCCGGCAAGAGCATGGAGGAATCGGCCCCCCCCGCGACGCCGCCCCCGGCCACCGCCGAGGCCAAACCCGAACCCGCCGCCGACGCCGCCAAGCCCGCCGAGCCCTCGCCCACACCTCCCGCCGAAACGGCCGTCGCCGCCGCTGACGCCCCCATGAAGGACGACCTGGCGGCCCTCTCCAAGCGCATCGACGACCTCAAGGCCGCCGTCGAGGCCGATCCCAAGAACGACGCCGAAAGCCTCAAACCCTTGCAGGCCAAGGTTGACGAGCTGGCCAAGCTCCCCGAAATGGTCGCCCCCATGACCAAGCGCCTCGACGACCTCGACGGCCGCCTCAACGAAATGGGCACCAGTTTCGACGCCATGAAAACGGAAGTCGCCGCCCTGAAGACCAGCCCCGCTCCGTCGCCAGCCCCGGCCGCCGCCGCTGCCGCCGAGGAACCAAGGACCGAGGACGTTAACACCGCCGACGCCGCCATGGGCCAGGCCGTCGATCTGTTCAAGCAGGGCAAGTACAAGGAGGCCAATGACGCCTTCGTCAAACTTTCTCAGGACGACGCCAACGACGCCCGCGTCTGGTACTATGCGGCCCTTTCCAACGGCCTGGCCACCCGAGCTTGGAAGGGCGATACGGAAACCTACGTGAAGAAGGGAGTCGAGCGCGAAAAGGCCGGCTCTCCGACCGCTGATAAAATTGACCCAGTGTTTGCCGAGCTGACCAAGACTACTGGCAAGGATTGGCTGGCCGGCTGGCGCAAGCTCGCCAAGTAATCGTTCGACTCCGCGACGGGGACGCACCGGTCGGGGCGAGCCGAACCTCGCCCCTACTCGTGCCGCAACGCGTCGATCGGGTTCAAGAGTGCTGCCTTGGCCGCCGGCAGCATCCCAAAGACCACGCCCGTCCCCGCCGAAATCCCAAAACCCAGCGCCACCGCCCACCACGGCACGACGATGTCCACCATCCGCGGGTGCAGGCTCGCCAGCGCCCCAAATCCAAAGCCCAGACCAATGCCAAGTCCACCCCCCAGCAGGCTCAACGCCACCGCCTCGGTCAAGAATTGAAGCAGGATGTCCCGACGTCGAGCCCCCACCGCCTTGCGCAGACCAATCTCCCGGGTCCGCTCCGTGACGCTCACCAGCATCACGTTCATGATCCCAATCCCGCCCACCAGCAGCGAAATCCCCACGATCCCCGCCAAAACCACCGTGGCGATCAAACTCATATTGTTAAACGTCTGAAGAATCTCGTCCTGGGTCCGCACCTGAAAATCATTCGGCTGGTAGGCGTCGAGCCGATGACGACGCCTCAAAAGGTTGACGATCTGGGCCCGAGCTTCGGGCACCTCCGCCTCGGAGGTCGCCTGCGCCGTCAACGCCATCTTTCGCCGCATCTCGGGATAGAGTTTCAACGCCATCGAATACGGCACCAGCACCAGGTCGTCCTGACTATTCCCCAGGAAACTCCCTTTCTCCTCCAGCAGACCCACGACCCGGAACCGCTGCCCCTCCAGCAGGATCGTCCGCCCCACCATTCCCTCATCGCCATTGAGCTTGCGCAACGCCTCGCGCCCCAGGACGCACACATGATGCGCCCGCTCGACGTCGACGGCGGCGAACGTCCGGCCAACCTCGACCGGGAAATTCCGAATCGCATGATACTCCGATGAAACCCCCTCCAAAGGAACCGCCGCCTCATCCCGACCACTCCGTAGCTTCGCCCCCGCCCGCCTCACCAGCGGCGAGACCGACCGCAAAGCCGAGCAACCCCGGCCGATCGCCTCGACATCCGCCCCATCCAGTTCGACCCGCCCAAGACGCTTCCCCGCCTCCCCCGGCGGCCGTTCCGGCCAGACCCACATGGCGTTGGTCCCCAGGTCCTGGAGGAACACCGCCACATACGCCGTGAACCCCTGAACCACGCTGACCACCGTAATCGTCGACGCCACCGCGATGACGATTCCCAGCACCGTCAGAACCGAACGTAAGCGGTTCGCCCCAACCTGCTCCAGTGCATTGCGGACATTGGCGAGAATCAGCATGGCGATGTCCCAGGACGAACAGCCTCGGGTCTAGGGGGCGCGATTCGCCCGGATCAGAAGGGGATGCCGTGCGACCGAGGGGCTTGCCGCCACACGTCCATCGCTTCACCGGTGACGGGGTCGCGGGCCGGGATCGGCAACGAGCCAATTCGCTTGATCGCCTCGCGAGTCTCGGCCTCCGACAACTCTCCGTCGCGGATCAGGTCCCAGTCTCGCCCCTCGGGATACCCGCCAACAATTAGCAGGTCGTCTGACTGCCGGATTTGATTGTGCGAAACGCCGGCCGGCAGCACCAAAATGTCCCCGGCGTCCAGATCCAGGTCGGTCCCGCCCTCCCCTCCCAACCGCAGGGTCACTCGCCCGCGAGCAATGCCCAGGGCCTCGTGGGTGGTCGAATGGTAATGATAGTAGCTGTACACAATCTCTCGCCAGTTATTCAGCCAGCCGTGGCGCTGGAAAGTGGCCTCGACCACGTCGGGAAGATCGACCCCAGCCTCCGCCCGAAGCGACTCTCGATGGATCAGAACCGGGAAGCGGCTGTTGGGGACCGGTCCATTGGGTGCCAGCGACAGGGTCTCAAGACGGGAACCGGTTCTAGACATGAATTAAACCCTAAAACATTGACAAATGAATGTGAAAAGAAAGCCGTCGGGACACGGGGACCGGCTCCGGTCGCCGGTGTCGCGCAGGTCCCGAGCAGAACCGATGAGCCCCATCCGGTCAACCGACCGTCCACACCCTTTTCGCCGCGTCCGGACGCGTCCGAAGGTGGTCATCGCGACGCTGGACGCGGGCCCGTCCGGCGGGCGAAGATCGCCGCGAGCCCCAGCCGGCTCCCGCGGTCCGCACGACGCAAGGACTTCCCAGGACGACCGATGTCCGAAATAACCGACCTGTTCAACGTCCGCGCCCGGATTCGCCATTTCGCCGGAATCTTTGACGACTACCGCGCGGCCAGCGAACGGGTCCGCTCCGCGCTCCCGGGCCGCTGGTCCGTCCCCTACGGCGACCACCCCGACGAAACCCTCGACCTCGTCTTCCCCACGGCCGCCCCGCCGGTCACGCTCCGCCCGGTCCACGTCTTCGTCCACGGTGGATACTGGCACCAGTTCACCAAGGAGTCGTTCACGTTCGTGGCCGAGACGATCACCGCCGCGGGGGCCATCGCCGCGATCCTCGACTACTCGCCCATGCCCCAGGCCCGCATGGCGACCCTGGTCGGCCAGGTCCGGGGGGCTGTGGCCTGGCTCGTTGCCAACGCCGCCGACTTTGGCGGTGACCCCGCCCGGCTGAGCGTCAGCGGCCATTCCGCCGGAGCCCATCTGGCGAGCTACCTGAATTGCCGCGGACCGGCCGACGACTCGGCGGCGCCGCCTCTGGCTCCCATCCGTGCCCTGCTCCTGGTCAGCGGGCTGTACGACCTGGCTCCCATCGCCGCCAGCTACCTCCAACCCAGGCTGGCATTGACCGCCAAGGAGGTTGTCGCATGGTCTCCCTGCCGATCCACCCCGTCTCCAGGGCCCGCAATCTGCCTGGCGGTCGGCCAGGCCGAGACATCCCCCTTTTACGAACAGGCCCGCGCCTTCGCCACCCATCTGGAAACCCACGGGATCAGCCCGCGATTCGAAACCCTCCCCGGCGAAAATCACCTGACCGTCGTGCGTTCCCTGGGAATTCCCGGCCAAGGGGCCGCCACCTTGCTGGCGGCGGCCATCTCGACGGGGCCGACCGCTCAGGGCACCGTGCCGGCGTAGGCGACCTCCCGGCCTCCATAGCGTCGCACTCGCAAATTCGCTTGCTCACCGTGACCCGCGAACCCCTCCAACGCGCAAAGCCGCGAGCAGTAGCCGCCGATCAGCGCGCTCGCCTCGTCGGTCGTGACCCTTTGATAGGTGCAGGTCTTCAGGAATTTCCCGACCCAAAGGCCTCCGGTGTATCGGGCCGCCCCTCGCGTCGGCAGCGTGTGGTTGGTGCCGATCACCTTGTCCCCATAAGCGACGTTGGTCCGCGGCCCCAGGAACAGCGACCCGTAATTGCGCAGGTGCAATAGGAAGTAGTCCGGGTCGCGAGTCATCACCTGAACGTGCTCCGAGGCGATCCGATCGGCCACGGCGACCATCTCCGCGGCGTCCTCGACCACGCAGACCCCGCCGTGAGCGTCCCAGGCCCGCCGCGCCACCTCGGTCGTGGGCAGGATCTCCAGCAGCCGGCTCACCTCAGCCATCGTCGCTCGGGCCAGGGTCTCCGAGGTGGTCAGGAGGATCGCCGGAGAATCCGGCCCGTGCTCGGCCTGGCCCAGCAGGTCGGTGGCGCAAAGCTCGCCGTCGACCGAGTCGTCGGCGATCACCAGCGTCTCGGTCGGCCCGGCGAACAGGTCTATCCCCACCCGTCCGAAAAGCTGACGTTTCGCCTCGGCCACGTAGGCATTGCCCGGCCCAATCAGCAGGTCCACCGGAGCGATCGTCTCGGTCCCCAGCGCCATCGCGCCAACGGCCTGAACCCCTCCCAGGCAATAAATCTCATCGGCACCCGCCAGGTGCTGAGCCGCCACGATCGCCGGCGCCGGCGCCCCCCGAAACGGCGGGGCGCACGTCGCGACCCGAGGGACCCCCGCGACCTTGGCGGTGATGATCGACATGTGCGCCGAGGCCAGCAGCGGATACTTTCCCCCCGGCACATAACACCCCGCCGACCCAACCGGGATATGTCGGTGCCCCAACACCACCCCCGGCAAGGTCTCGACTTCCAGATCCTTCAAGGTCTCCCGCTGATGACGGGCGAAATTGCGCACCTGCTCCTGGGCGAAGGCGATGTCGTCCCGATCGCGGTCGCTCAGCTGATCCACGCAGGCCGCGACCTCCTCATCGCTGAGCCGAAAGCTCTCCCGTTCCCACCCGTCGAACCTGGCTGATAACTCCCGAACCGACGCATCCCCACCAGACGCAATCTGTCCCAGGATACACTCCACCGTCGCACGGACTCGCCCATCGGCCTCCGCCGCCCCCTCCCGTTCGAACCCGCCCTTGAGCCACCTTTCCATTCCACTCCTCCCATTCCTGGTCGCCCGCGGTTCCGGCTTGTCCAGAACCCTTACCCCAAGCCCCCTGGACCGCTGCCGTCGGCATTCCCGATCCGAACCTCCGGTATCGCATCCGCTGATCTACAACTCCTGACCCCTTGGCCTCAGACCGCCCCGACGCTGTCGAACTCGACCTGCCCATTGCGCAACCGCACGGTCCTCCGGCAGCGGGCGGCGACGTCGGGCTCATGAGTCACCACGACAATCGTCTGCCCCTGGACGTGCAGTTCGGCGAACAGGTTCAAGATCTCCTCGCCGGTCTGGCTATCCAGGTTGCCGGTCGGCTCGTCGGCCAGCAGCAATGTCGGCCCCTGCACCAGCGCCCGAGCGATCGCGACCCGCTGCCGCTGCCCGCCCGACATCTGGTTGGGCCGATGCCCCATCCGGTCGGCCAGGCCCACTCTTTCCAGGGCCTCGGCGGCTCGTTCTCGGCGGTTGGGCACTCCCGAGTACGTCAGCGGCAGTTCCACGTTCCGCAAGGCCGTCTGCCTCGGGAGCAGCTCGAACGTCTGAAAGACGAACCCGATTTTCCGGCCCCGAACCCTCGCCAGTTCCGACTGCGACAACTGCGCCACGTCCCGCCCATCCAGCCAGTACTGTCCGGCCGTCGGCACATCCAGCAGCCCCAGGATGTTCATCATCGTCGACTTGCCCGAACCCGACGGCCCCATGATCGCAACGAACTCATTCGCCCCGATCGCCAGGTCCACCCCTCTCAGGGCGTGAACCGTCTCCGGCCCCATCGGGTAAGCCTTGGCAATCCCCTCCAGACGGATGACGGGCTCGACCTCGGCGGTCATTTCGGAGCCTTCGTGGGATCGGCGGGAAGCGGGGTAGGGGCGGTTTCAGGCGTCCCGGGCGGGTGATTCTCAAGATGTTCGGCGTCCCGGGTCATCTGGAAGAAGCCGATGCACATCTCGTCGGTGGTCTGTTCTCCCCAGTGAACGTCCTTGGGCGGATTCGACGGATTGGCGGTGTTGCCCGTCGAATTGTCAAAGTGAGCCAGCATGTCGATCCGCGTCCCGGAGGGCAGGGCAACGGGGTCGCGGAACTCATAAGTGTCCTGCCAGTTGAAGTCCCAGTCATCCACCTTCAGCAAAGTTGTCCGCGAGCCGTCGGGCCGGATCGCCGTCAGCAGGAAATCCCTCCCCAGCCAGTGCATGTGCGGGATTGCCGCCAGCAGGTGCGAGTCCTGCTTCACGGTGTATTTCCCCTTGACCTCGTAGTGCGTGTCGCCCGCCGAGATGCGCAGCAACGGGGGCAGGAACGCCGACGGCCGATCCGGCAAGACCATTCCCCCGCGCACCATCTTGTCAATCGGACCCTTGGCGAAATAGATCCCGATTGCCGTGGAGTCCGTCTCGGGTTTGCCATCCTTATGATAGTGGACCTGCAACATCACGTCCGACCCCGCCGGCAGATAGCGGCCCACTCCCTCCGGCAAAGGGCGAGGCGCCTTGCCCGGCGCCCAGCCCGATAGGCTCCCCGAGGGGATGATGCCAAAGCCTCCAAACGTCGCATACCCGGGAGCGGCGTCCTCCGCGTCCTTGCGACGAGCCTGCCCCTTGGTGTCGAACGCTCCCAGAACGTGGTGAACCACCTTGGCGTTCCCCGGCCGAAAATCCAGGGCCGAGATCCACCGCCCTTCGGTCAAACCCGAGGGAATCACGAACACCCGCTGCTCGTCCGGCCCCTCGGCCCCCAACTCGTAGGGAACCGGCGGTTTCAGCACCAAATCTGGAGGTCCCAACGGCCAGTCCGAGTCGAACGAACGGGGCGCCGGGGCCCGCGACTCGTCCCCCTCGGGACACCCCGACTCCGCCCAGGAGGCCAATACCGCGATCTCCTCCGCCGGCAACACCCGAGCCCCCTTGAACGGACCCCCCTCAACTGTCGACGCATGCCACGGGGGCATCCGCCGCTCCCCCGTCACGCGGACCACATCGTCGGCGTGCTTCCTCGCCTGCTCATAAGTCTGCAAGGCGAACGGCGCGACCTGCCCCGGACGGTGGCACTCCACGCAATTGCGGCCCAGAATCGCGGCCACGTCCCCGGAATAGGTCACGACTTGATCGGCCGAGCGGGCCGGACCGGATCCAATCGCGACCAAACCCACCGCCAGCAAGATCCGATGAATCATGGACGGGTTCCTCGAACCGGGGTCGATGCGGGGGCCGGGGTCGTCAAACGGGGCAAATGGCAGCCAAACGCCTCGCCCGCCGCCGGCTTGGGAGCCCGGCCGGCAAGGGTCGCGTTCAGGGCATCACGCAGGTCCCGGGAAGTCGGCACCTCCCGGCGCCGGCCTCGGGGGTCGTAGCGGTCGTCGATCCGCCCCCGATAAAGGATACGCCCATCCGAGGCCAGGACCACCGCCTCGGGTGTCAGTTTGACCCCCGCCTGCCGGGCCACCACCTGAGAAGGGTCCAGCAGGATCGGGAAGGGGAGTCCGTACTCGGCGGCATGCTGCCGGGCGGCCTCGCCGGTCACGTCCGGGTCGGGGTGGAGCCCATAGAACGTGACTCCACGAGAAGAGTACGCCTCGGCGATCCGGCGGAACTCCGGGGCATACCCGTTGGACACCGGACATTCCACGCCCAGGAACAACAGGACCACCGCCTTGGCCTCCCGCCACTCCTCCTTACGATGCTCGCGGCCCCGGTCATCCCTCAGCGCGAAATCGGCCACCCGCGAGTTTTCCTCGCCGACGGCCGCTCCTCCGAGAACCGCCAATACGGCCGCCGCGACCCAACCTCGCATCGTCATCGCGTCCCCTCCCCGGTCCCGGTTCCGCCCGCGGGGGCCAGAGTCAACGGGTCGCCGTCTTTCATCTCGTCCAGGGCGCGGAACGGCCCGACGATGACCCGGTCGGTCGGCCCCAGTCCCGACCGGATCTCAATCCGCCGCTCATCGGTCAAGCCCGTCTCCACCGGAACAGCGCGGGCGACTCCCTTATCCAGCACGAAGACCACGGGGATGTACCGGGCCTCGGCCTCTCGGGCCTTTTCCCCCGGAGACCGCGCATGCCCCTCGGCCCACGCTCGCACCGAGGGCGTGTCCGGAAGGTCCTTCCGCCGTCGGTGGACGACCGCCTGGACCGGGACACCCAGCGCCTCGGGAGACCGGCGCACCTCGACCTCCACTGTCGCGGTCATCCCCGAGCGGATCGTAGGACCCCCCGCCTCGACCCGGATCAAGGTCTCAAAGCTGACCACCTCCGCCGTCTTCTTCCCCTTGGGAGAGACCCGATCGACCACCCCCGGCAGCGCCTCGTCCCCATCGGCCTGTAGATACACCTTGGCCGGCTGCCCCGGCTTGACCAGCGGGACGTCGGATTCATCCACATCCGCCCGCACCTGCATCCGATCCAGGTCGGCCACGGTCATCAGAACCGTCCCGGGCAGGTTCGTCGTCCCGGCGATGACAACCTCCCCGACCTCCACGTCCAGGCCCGAGACCACTCCATCGATCGGCGCCCGAATCTCGGTCCAGTCCAGGGCCTGCCGGCTGGTGCGTTCCATCGCCTGGCTCTCGGCCAGGTCATGGCGACTCATCTCCAGCGCCGCGGACGCCTTGACCTGCATCGACCGGGCGTCCAGCACTTCCGTCGGCGTCGAGGCCCCCCGACCCACTAGCCTGCCGAACCGCCCGGTGTCGCGCTCGGCCTTCTCCAACTCGGCCTGAGCCTGGCCAATCGCCGCCCGAGCCCGCTCCATTCGCGCCCGGGCCGAGTCCAACCGGGCGCGGGGCTCGGTGTCGTCGACCTTGACCAGCAAGTCTCCCTTCTTCACCGAGTCGCCGTCCTTGACCCCCACCGCCACCACCCGCCCCACCAACTGCGAGGCAATCTCCGCCTCCTCCACCGGCTCGACGGTCCCCGGCGCCGCGATCGTCTGCACGATCGCCCCCCGGCCCGGAGCCTCGGCCACGACCTCCCTCGCCGGGATGCGCGCAATCCGCCAGTCAGTCCCACGAGAACCCGGCTCCCTCGCCAGGTTCGCCGCGGCCAGCACGGCGACCGCCACAATCAGACCCAGGAGCAGGACGAAGACGCGCACCATGTGGGAACTCACCGGAACGGCCGGCCATCGCCGAGCCACGAGACGCAACCCACCCGCTTCGACAACTCGCGGCCGTTATTGTATCCAACCCGCACCCCCCGCCGTCACTCCGGGATCAACGTCAGGCGCATCCCCGCCCCGGAAACCAGGATCGCCCCAACTTTCAACGCCGCGCCGGTCGCCCAGAGCAGCCCGCAGACCAGCACCGCCACCGCCAGATTCGCCTGGCCCCGCCGCCAGGCCCCTTTTGCCAGGGTCGCCCAGCCGATCAGCGCGAACGGGTCAAGTTGCCGCAACCCCACCACCCATGCCGCCGGATACGTCCCCGGCGGCAGCAGCAGCGTTGGCGAGACCTCCACATCCCCCCGCCGCAGCGTCACCATCAAGATCACCTTCGCCGCCAGCCCCGCGACCCACCACCCCTGGGCCCGCGCGTTGGCATCCAACGCCGCCTCGAACCCGAGAGGCCGACCCACCAGCGCCGCCAGACCACCCAGCATCACCGCCGTCAGCAGCGTGCGAATCACCACCGCCAGCGGCTCGACCCCGAAATCGCCGATCGCCGCCAGGGTCGTCCAAAACGGCAAGGTCGACTCCTGGAGCCGGACGGCCTTGCGCACCAGGTCATCCCCCACCTCCGCCACCCGCGCCGCCTCCGTCCGAGCCGCCCCCCGCTCCACCGCCTCGGCCAGCGAGGCGGTCCGGAACCCGGTCCCCCACAAGACCCCCTGCAACACGAGGATCAGAGCCATCCAGCCGACCAGCCATCGCGCCGGATTCGATCCCCCCTCACGTCCCGCCTGCCCCTCGCCCACGACTCCCCCTCTCGCCGCTCGCGTGTCGGCATTGTCCCGGGCGGAACCCCTCGCTAGAATATCTTGCCCCGAACCGACCCCGGCCGTCGATGGGGACGACCTGCGACCAAGCCTCAGACCCGACACCGACCCCGCCCGCCAACGAGCCCGCCCGTGTCCCACGAAACTCCCCTCCGCGAATAACCGCCCGGGCCTCCCGCCCGACCGCCGCCAGTTAGGGGCTTCACGTCGCCCCACCCGCCGTCTTTTTCCGCAATCCAACCCGGCCGCCCGACCCGCGACCCTCCGAGGCCCGCGTCCATGATCCGCCTCAGCAATGCCCACAAGGTCTTCGGCCGCCAGACCCTCTACGACGGCATCGATGCCTCGATCATCCGCGGCGAACGCATCGGCCTGCTCGGCAAGAATGGCGCGGGGAAGTCCACGCTCTTCAAGGTGCTGATGGGCGCCGAGCATCTGGACGGCGGCGAGATGCTCCGCGACCGCAAGTGCTCCATCGGCTACCTGCCCCAGGAGATCCACCCCCTGAAGGAGGGGACGGTCTTCGAGAACATGCTCGCCCACCTCGGCCCCTGGACCGTCGCCGACCGCCGGCTCAAGGAGGTCATGGCCGGCCTGGAAGTCGGCGACCCCGCCGCCCTCAACCATTACGACGACGCCATGGAAGCCTTCCTGGCCACCGGCGGCTACGAGATGGAATCCCGAGCCAAGGCCATCCTCCTCGGCCTGGGATTCTCCGTCCCCCAACTCGACCACCCCGTCGCCACCCTCTCCGGAGGCTGGGCCATGAGGCTCGCCCTCGGTGGGCTACTCGCCTTCGAGCATGACCTCCTTCTCCTCGACGAACCCACCAACCACCTCGACCTCCTCAGCGTCAAATGGTTCGAGGAGTTCCTCCGAGGCTACTCCGGCGCCATCCTCATCACCTGCCACGACCGCGACTTCCTCGACCGCGTCATCACCAAGACCTTCGAGTTGGAGCTGGGCAGCCTCTACACCTACCCGGGCAACTACTCGGCCCACATCCCCCAGAAGGAACACCGGCTCAACGTCGCCCAGGCGTCGTTCGACGGCCAGCAAAAGAAGCTCAAGCAGATGCAGGAGTTCGTTGACCGCAACCGCGCCAACGCCGCCACGGCCTCCCGGGCCCAGAGCCGCCTCAAGGCGATGGAAAAGATCAAGGCCGACCGCATCGACGCCCCCCAGACCGACAACTCGGCCATGCGCATTCGCCTGCCCGAGCCCCCCCGCAGCGGCCAGATCGTCGCCAAGCTCGACGCCCTCGGCTTCGCCTACGGCACCAAGGTCGTCTACAGCAATCTGGACCTGGAAATCGACCGAGGCGACAAGGTCGTCCTCGTCGGACCCAACGGCGCCGGTAAGACGACTCTGATGAAGCTGCTCACCGGCCTCCTGACCCCGACCAAGGGCCAGATCGTCCCCGGTACCAACATCGTCTCCACCTACTTCGCCCAGCACCGCGTCGAGGCTCTGGACCTGAAATCAACCGTCCTGGCCAGTCTCCGCGAGGTGCACACCGGCTCCAGCGAAGGGGCCCTGCGTCACCTCGCCGGAGCCTTCCTCTTCAGCGGAGAGGCCGTCGACAAGCCGGTCTCCGCCCTCTCCGGTGGCGAAAAGACCCGGCTGTGCCTGGCCAGGATTCTCACCGTCCCCCACAACTTCATCATGATGGACGAGCCCACCAACCACCTCGACATCGCCAGCCGAGACATCCTCGAAGAGGCCCTCCAGGAATACGAAGGCACCCTCTGCTTCATCTCCCACGACGAGCACTTCATCCGCGCCGTGGCCACCAAGGTCATCGAGGTCGACTCCGGCAAGGTCACGGTCTACCCCACCGACTACGAAAGTTACCTCTACGCCAAGCTCAAGAAGGCCGACGCCAACAGCCCCTTCGCTGTCCTCACCCGAGGTCTCCCCGCCAGGACCAAAACCGGCGACGATACCCCCAACCGCCGAGGCGCCGCCTCGGTCGCCTGACGAAGCGACCAAGGGCGATCCTTACGCCGCCAATCCCGAGCCCGCCCTCGCATTTGGATCATCCCCGGGACGCCGCCCCGGCAGGAAATGCCGCTCGACGACCCAGAAGAACGCCCAGCCGAACGTCACCGATGCCAGCGTGATCGCCGGAATCACCACCAGCACCCGGGCCACCTGGCTCCGCAGACCCAGACCATACAGAAGCATCAAGCCGACGTTGCAGATCGGCATGTGGGTCAAGTAGATGCTGTAAGACCGATGCCCACAGAAAAACAGCGCCCCAGACCCTGGAAGCCGGGGCAACCGCCCCTCCCACACCCGAAGGGCGATCAGCACCAGGCCGAATCCGGCCGCCCACGTCGTCGTTGCGAACCCCGTCGCCACGCCGCACACGAACAACGCCACCAAGCCCAGATCCACCAGACTCCGGGCCCGAGCCGACTCCGCTAGGTTCAGCCGCCAGTAAACGGCCACTCCCACCGCGAACTCGTGCCACAGATAAGGGAAACCCCCCTTGATGGTGGCCAGAGCCCCTGAGTCATACGCCCCGGCCCTCAGCAACCCGCAAGCGACCGTCACCCCTGCGAAGGCCGCGAACAGGCGGCCCGGGAAGAACACCAGCAGCCCGAACGTCACAAGGTAGAACTGTTCCTCGTAGCAGAGTGTCCAGCCAACCCCGGTGAAGTAATGGGTGTCGTGGCCCCAAAAATGGACACGCCACGTCTCGGACAGTGTCAGGTTCCCCACCCACTGATCCACGGTCAGCAGCGACGGCGGGCGAATCCCCATCGCCCTCAGCGACCCGGTTTCCGGCCGGGGCAGGCCCAGGGCGTCCTGAACCAGGAACACACCGACAAACAGAGTTAGCGACGCCCAGTAGGTCGGAAAGATCCGCCGCAGCCGCCGAACCATGAACCGCCACGACCACTTCCCCTTGCGACGATTCGCCTCCGCGCTGGCGGCGATGCAATACCCGCTGATGACGAAAAACAGCGGGACGCCCATCTCCATCGCATGGACACACTCGTCAATGGCTGCGTCGACCCAGTTCCAGCCCAGGATCGACCCCGGCGCTGGAGTGGGAAATCCCGCCCCGGCATGGAACACCACGACCATCAGGCATGCCACCCCCCTCCAGGCGTCGATCGCCCCGTAACGCGGGTCCCGGACGAGGGCAGCCTTCATGAAAGGCCTTCGTGGAGGCGGGAAGAAGTCCCTGGTTCATGGCGATTAGAGGAGATCGCCGGTTCAAATCCTAGGGGCCGTCCAGCCGATCGTCTCTGGTTCGGGGGCAGGCGCCCTCGGCATCCCCTGCGATAATGCGCGCCTCTCCAGGGAACCGAACGCCTCGAAACCAAGGAATTTCGCCATGATCCGCCGCGGAAACGTCATCGGGTGGTGGGTCGCGGCCCTGATCCTGGCGGGGGGTGTCGCTCCCTCGCGGGCCGAGGTGGTGTACTCGAACTTCGGGCCCAACCAGTCCTTCAACCCCGACCTGTTTAACGTCTACTCCACCAAGAACCCCGGAGGCGGGGGGCTGAGCCCTCCCTTCATGACCGCGACAACCTTCATCCTACCTGGCTCCGGAGATTTCGCCCTGACCTCGGTCGCCCTGCCCCTGCAAATCACCTCGGGCATCGGGAACCTTGAGATCGGCCTGGCGGAAGCCCAGACATCCCCATTCGGCCAGCCGATCCCCGGCTACGGCGTCCTCCTGGACGCCCCAATGGTTGGCAACACCCCGGGGGTCGTGACCGCGACCTCGATGAACCCCTTCACCCTGCACGGCGGCCAGACCTACTTCCTTCTGCTTGTGCTCGGCTCGACCTCTCTGGACGCGACACCCTTCGCCCTCTCCTGGTTTCTGCCCAGCACGGTCACGCACTCCACCGAAAGCATCTCTCAGGGAGGCGACGGGGCGTATCTCTCGATCATCCAGTCGGACCTGCCCGCCCTCCAGATCAATGCCGACCCCATCACCAGCGCCGCCATCCCCGAGCCCGCCTCGCTTGCGTTGCTGGGCCTCGGAATCCTCGGTGGGATGAGCCTCGCCCGCCGTCGCCGCGTCCACGGGTGACCAATTCCCCGAGCGATCCGCGATCCGCGACGTCGGCAACACCCGACCGTCCCGAGTTCCGTCGCCAGGTCCGCCTCTCCCATCCGCGAACTCCAGCCAGCACGAACCGCGACTCCCAGGCCCATCGGCGTGGCCCCCAAGATTGGATCCACCGGCCACTCAGGGTTAGAGAATCGCCAACGCGACGCCGGAAACGTGAGCTATATTAAGGGGGTTCGCTCCGGGTAAGGACTGGGGCTCCGAGCCTGGCGTCCCAATCCATCCCACTCCCCGCAAGTTCCGGACTCGTCGGAGTGCTCGCTCCGGGACGATCGTCCTGGAACGTGGATTCTCACGCCTCGGCCCAAGAAAGCGAGCCGTCCCAATGTCGCGAATTGGCCGACGATGGACCCATTTGGCGATCCCGACCCCTCTGGAATCTCGCGCCCTCCTCTCAACCCTGGCCCCTGGGCTCCCGCATTCGCGAACGCGGCATCCGGCGGCCGTAGTGGCGTCGTTTCCAGCCTCCGAGGCGATTCCCGGGAACAAGGGACGGATCATCCACAGCCAGATCGACCCTTTTTTCCAGAACGGGGTCGGCCTCCAGCTCTGGAAGGTCACCGCCGGCCGGGCCGCCCGTTTCGGGTCGAGTCTTCCGACGGGGCAGGGGGTCTCCACCGGCGAAACCCCCTTTGTCGACGCCTTCAACACCGGGCGGATCAGCCACACCCAGTTCGCCAACGGCACCTTCCCGGCCATCGGCCTGCAACTGCGAGGCATTCACCTGGGCGGTGGCCTGACGGTCGACTCGGCAGACCAAACCTCCGGAGTCGGCTCGGCCGGCCTGCCCGGCATCGTCGGGGCGCCGACCAACAGCGGCAACCTCGTCCACTCCCAGTTCAACCGCGGCGGGTTCGGCAAAACGGGGCTCCAGCTTTTCGGCACGTCGATCCGCGGCGACCTCACCGTCCGTAGCAACATCTTCCTCCGAGACGCCAACGGCCAACCCCTCCGGTCGACCTCGGACGCCACCACGACGACCGCCCCCACCGCGGCAACCCCGGCCGTCCAGGCTTTGGTCAACAACGGGCGGATCGCCTCGACCCAGTTCAACGCCGGCGGCTTCGGCGACACCGGCCTCCAATGGAGCCGCGTCAAGGTCGGCGGCTCCGTCGGCCTCGGCGCCGAGAAGTATCTGGTCTCCCCCTACCCCAGGGACGTCGCCGCGACCGACCCGATCGTCGGCGACCGTGACCTCCTCAGCCTCGACACGATCAACGCCGGCACGGTGCGCAACAGTCAGTTCAACTCGGGGGGCTTCGGCGACATCGGCCTTCAGTGGTCCAACGTCCGGGTCCGCCGCAACGTCGCCACCGCCGACAACAACCTCGCCATCGAGCCGCAGCTCGACGGCCAGGGTCCCATCACCATCAACGGCCTGACGTTCGGCCAACTTCCCGCATCCGCGACGAACGCCGCGACGGCCTCCCACCCCGCCGTCAGGGTTCAGGCCGCCGTCCGTGTCCACGCCGCGGCGGTTCGTGCCGCGGCGGTTCGTGCCGCGGCGGTCCAACCCGTCGAGAACGACACCCTCAACAGCGGCCGGATCGTCAACTCGCAGGTCAACGACGGCGGCTTCGGCGACCTCGGAGCCCAGTGGCGAGACGTTTCGGTGGGTGGAGGCGTCTCGGCGACCCACAATTCCCTCTCGATCGAGCCCCGCAACGTCGGCCAGGGCCTCATCACGGTCCAGAACGTCCACTTCCCCGCCACGCCCCCGGCCTCGCTGACGCCCATCCCGAATCCCCGACCCGGGCACACGGCCAAGCCCGCGCCGGCCTTGGTCAAACTCGACGGCCGACCCGTCCATTCGACCCTTCCGACCCCCACCCGCCCCTTTCAGAATCGCGATCAAGTCAACGAGGCCACCAACAGCGGCACCATCCGAGACTCTCAGTTCAACGACGGCGGGTTCGGCGACGTCGGCCTCCAGTGGGCCCACGTCCGGGTCCGCGGCAACGTGACCAGCATCCACAATTCCCTCTCCGTCCAGCCCAAGGGGGAGGGGCTCGAAGGAGTCACCGTCCAGAACGTCTCCTTCGGCGACCCGCTGCCCACCTCGACCACCCCCTCCACCCCTGTCGCCATCACGACCACGCCCGGCAACACCGGCACCCTCTCATCCGGCGATTACGCCAACAACACTCAGTTCCTCGACCACCAGCAAGTCCTGGACGGCCCGTCCCCAGACGTCGTGCTCCAGTGGAACCAGACCTACCGTAACGGCGGCCTGGTGATCGTCCACAACCAAATCTCGGTCCCCGCCAGCAGTCTCGTCCACGTCGGGGACATTCGGTTCCTGGGAAGTTCGCCAACCGCCACCCAATCTCTCAACGCTCAGTCCGTCCACGCCGCGCGGACCAAAACCGTCACCGCGGCCGACCTCATCAAGAACTCGGCGACCAACAGCGGCGACATCAACGGCAACCAGTTCTCCGACGGCGGCATCGGCGGCATCGGCCTCCAGTGGCGCAACCTCAAGGTGGCCGGCACGGTCACGGTGGTCCGCAATACCCTCTCGGTCAACATCGCCGACAACCCCACCGGCCCCGTCAACATCTCCAACGTCACCTTCAACAGCGGAGCCCTGAACCTCGCCACACCCAACGACCAGCGCATCACCTACCCACCCCACTATGCCGGACCCATCCACGCCCACGCACCGGTAGGCCGACCCCTCCCCCAAAACCCCAACGTCCTGAACACGGCGACCAACAGCGGAATTCTCCGCGGAGGCCAGTTCCAGGCCGGAGGCCGCGACCCCGCCCAGGTCGATCTCCAGTGGCGCCGAGCCACGCTCCGAGGTTCGGTCACCGTCATTGAAAACGTCCTGACCGTCGCCAACCCACCCATCGGAAACGGCCCCATCACCATCGACCACGTCACTTTCGCCTGAGCCCGGTTCCACTTGACCCCAAACCATCCCCGATGATACGGTCGACCCCGGGGGAATCTTCCTCCCAACCCCGCTCGCTCCGTCGAGCACGCCCCGCGCCGCCTTGATGGGCCAGAAACGGCGCACCTTTCCCCATGGCTGATGAGCGTATCCGAAGGCAAATCGCCTTCACCGCCGCGCAGTTGATGTACACCCGCCAGGAGTCCGAATACTTCACCGCCAAACGCAAGGCCGCCAGCCGGCTCGGCGTGAAGTACCGCTTCCGACCCGGCGACCTACCCACCAACGCCGAGATTCGCGACCAGGTCCAGGCGATGGCCCGCATGCACGAGGGGGACAGCCGCCTGACCCACCTCCGCGACATGCGTGTCGAGGCCCTCCGCCTGATGCGCAAGCTCGCCCGCTTCCGTCCCCGCCTCATCGGCAGCGTCTGGACCGGCCACGTCCGCACCGGCTCCGACATCGACATTCACATCTTCTCCGATAGCCTCGGCCTCGTCACCGGAGCCCTTGAGGAGCACGGCCTCCCCTTCGAGGTTGAGCGCAAGCAGGTCGTCAAGCACGGCGAGGCCCGCACCTTCACCCACATCCACGTCCCCGACCGCTACACCTACGAGTTGACCCTCTACCCCGAGGAGAAGGTCACCTACACCTTCAAAAGCTCGATCACCGGCAAGGCCATCGAGAAAGCCTCCATCGCCGAACTCGAAACCCGCCTCCGAGACGAACACCCCGGCGCCGACCTCGACGCCGAGGTCGGCCGCGTCGAGGACCACGTCGACCGTTACGAACTCTACCGGATGCTCCTGGCCCCCCTCGAAGGCGTCAAGCAGAACCCTCGCCACCACCCCGAAGGCGACGCCCTCTACCACAGCCTCCAGGTCTTCGAAATGGCCCGAGCCGAGCGCCCCTACGACGAGGAATTTCTCCTCGCCGCCCTGCTCCACGATGTCGGCAAGGCAATCGACCCCGCCGACCACGTCGCAGCCGGCCTCCAGTCGCTGGAGGGAGCAATCTCCGCCCGGACCGAGGCCCTCATCGCCGGCCACATGGACGCCCTCGCCTACCGCTCCAACACCCTCGGAGCCCGCGCCCGCTCGCGACTTCGCCAAAGCGAGCACTTCGACGATCTAATGCTGCTGCGCTCCTGCGACACCGGGGGCCGAATCCCCGGCGCTCCGGTCCCCGAGATCGCCGAGGCCCTCGACTACCTTCGAGACCTCGAAGCCGACCTCGACCCCGAGGCTTGACCCGCTTCACAACCCCCTCACATCCCCCAGCCGGATGGACTACCTTTGAGGAAGTCACCGGTCGGGCTCTCTTTCGCGCCTCCAACCCAAGCCCGAACCGAAGTCTCGCGGCACGCAAACTGCAACCCAATTCGAGCGACATTTCGACGCAACTGTCCGGGAGGAAACACGATGCAGGTGCAAGTCAATACCGACAACCACATCCAGGGACGCGACCGCCTGGTCCGCCAGGTCGAGGCCGAGGTCGAGGGCGCCATGGCGCGATTCGCCGACCAGATTACCCGGATCGAGGTCCATCTTCACGACGAGAACGGCCACAAAGGGGGCGACCGTGACAAGCGTTGCCTGATGGAAGCCCGCCTCTCCGGCCACTCCCCCGTCGCCGTGTCCTGTGAGTCCGGCTCCCTCGAAGAGGCCATCGGCGGCGCCGCGGCGAAGCTCGAGAAATCCCTGGATCACCTCATGGATAAGCTGCACCATCACAAGGGAAACACCTCCTACGGCGGCGATCAGAAGATCTGACCCGACGGAATCGAAACTCTCCGGGAGCGACCCGTTGACTCAGACGACGAACCCAACCGCCGGCGAAGCCCTCCTCGGCGGCCTCGCCGGCGCCCTGGTCCTGACGGTCCTGCACGAAACGGCCCGACGGGTGCTCCCCGCCGCCCCCCGCATGGATATCCTCGGCCGACGCGCCCTGACCGGTGGTCTCAAGGCCGCCGGCATCGACCCACCCGACGAATCCACCATGCAGGTCGCCGCCCTGGCCGGCGACCTCGCCTCCAACACCCTGTACTTCTCGCTCGTCGGCCTCGGCCCAGCCCATGGGGCGTCCCTCCGAGGAGCACTCCTCGGCGCCCTCGCCGGCATCGGCGCCGTCGTCCTGCCCCCCTATCTGGGACTGGGCAAAACTCCCCGCGGCCGCACCCCCCGGGTCCAGGCCATGACCGTCGGCTGGTACGTGGCCGGCGGCGTCGTCGCGGGCCTGGCCACTCAACTCCTCGCCGACCGGAGGAACGCATGACCCCCAACGGCCCCACCCGCCGAGAATGGCTCGCCGCCGCCCCCGCCGCGGCCCTGGGAGCAGGCTTGATGACCACCCAACCCGCCAACGCCCACGCCGCCGACCGGCCGACCCCCGAGCCTTTCGGCTATTGCCTCAACACCAGCACCATCTCGGGCCAGAAACTGCCGATTACCCAGGTCGTCGACATCGCCGCCGACGCCGGCTATCAGGGAATCGAGCCCTGGATCGGCGAACTCGAATCCCACAAGTCCGCCGGAAAGACCCTGGAAGACCTCGGCAAGCAAATCCGCGACCGTGGCCTGTCCGTCGAGGACGCCATCGGTTTCGCCGAATGGGCCGTTGACGACGACACCCGCCGCTCGAAGGCGCTGGAACAGGCTCGTCGAGAGATGGCGATGGTCCGCGCCATCGGGGGTACCCGCATCGCCGCCCCCGCCGCCGGAGCCACCGACAGCCCCCTCGAACCACGTCGCCTCGCCGACCGCTACCGAGCTCTCCTCGAAATCGGCGAGGCCGAGGGTGTCACCCCGATCGTCGAGGTCTGGGGCTTCTCCAAAACCCTGACGACTCTGGCCGAGGCCACCTTCGTCGCCATCGCGGCCAACCACCCCCGCGCCTGCATCCTGCCCGACGTCTACCACCTGCACAAGGGCGGCTCCGGATTCCACGGAATCCGCCTCTTGAACCCCGAGGCGATCGGCGTCTTCCACTTCAACGACTACCCCGACATCCCCCAGGCCAAGGTCGACGACTCCGACCGCGTTTACGTTGGCGACGGCATCGCCCCCATCGGCGAGATCCTCCAAGACCTCCGCGGAATCGGCTACCGGGGCATGCTCTCACTCGAAGTCTTCAACAAGGAATACTGGAAGCAGGACCCCGCCCTCGTGGCCCGAACCGGCCTCGAAAAGATGAAGGCCGCCGTCAAGGCCGCCCTGGCATGACCACGACGCGCTCTCGCCGAACTTTTGCCCTCCAGGTCCCTCGCCAACCGCGAGCCCTCGTCCCTCCGCTCCCGCGGAGGGATGCATATCCCGGCCGCTCCACGGCCTGAAAGCGGGGGAAAGGGCCGCTGCCGGCGCGAAATCGATCAGGGTCTCGCCGATTCCCCCTCGGAAACGCAACTCAACGGACGGGGAAGTCGCGCCAAGTTGTGGCAAAGTGGGAAACGGGCCGGCGATTGTCAACTGTCAACGGGCCCGCACGCCCGCATCGCCTGTTGATAGGCCCGTTGAAGACGCACAAATTCCTCATGAGACCCGCCCACATCCGGGTGAGCCTCCCGGGACCGCGACCGATAGGCCTGGCGAATTTGTTCGATCGTGAATGGCTCGGTCAGGCCCAATATCGCTGCCCAGGGCAGGGGGGCGTCAGAATCCCGCGTATCCTCGCGAGGGACGTCATATAGATAGGCAACCTCGGCCCGGAACCCGCGCGCGAGGCTTCCGGTCGGCTCGTCGGGATAGACCAGCCAGCGGGCGACTCGCACTGGTTCATCGCCATCATCAGCCAGAATCTCGCGAGTCAGCGACGGCCGGCGAAAGACCTGATCCAGACGGTCGGCCAGCAACCCCGTCAACGCTTCCAGTGGGGTGGGATGCCCGGCCGAGTGGCACCAGAAGACGCCCCGGGCCACCTGCGTCAACCGTCTCGCCGCGGCATCAAGCGCGGCCTCGGGAGATTCCGCCGGGCGCCCGGCTTCGTTGCGCCAGAACCCAACCATGCCGACCTCGAACATCGTCAGCAGGGCATCGGGGTCGGGTGGGTCGTCGGTCGGGGCAGGAGGCGGCGGGTCGAGCCCCAATCGTCGCCGGACCCTCGCCGTCACCTGCCTCACCTGATCGGCCGAGTGCCGCCCGGTCCATTCCTCCCCCGCCGTCCGCCCCACGGCCTGCGCGGCCACCTCGTACGCCAGCGCCGCTAGTCCGGCGGTCTCATAAAGCCCGAGGTGGATTTCCCCCTCTTTCCCCCGGCGAATCCGCGCCCGGAACCGACGGCCGCCGCGAGCCCTCGGCAATTCCGCGACCCCCCGGGGCAGTTTCTCCGACTTCGCGTCGCTCCGGGCCATGACTGAGAGAAACCTCCAACGCGATCGCCGACTGTGTGCGGGCCTCATGGTCGGAAATCGCCGACGACCCCGTCAAGCCGCCGAAGCCGCCGAAGTTGACGCCGCCGACCAATCCGGCGATAGTCCTGAGCCTGGCCTTTGACGTCGACTTTCCCCCCCGAGCCGATCCCTTGCCCAACCACCTCGACCTACCGCAATTCCTCGGCCTGCTCGCCATTATGCTGGCTTCGGCCAAGGTTGGCGGATTTCTCGCCCAACGGATCGGCCAGCCAGCGGTCCTGGGCGAACTCCTCGCCGGCGTGGTCCTGGGGTCGCACTCTTTGGGAATCGTCAACGCGGGCGAGGAGACGATTCACCTGATGGGCGAGTTGGGCGTGGTCGTCCTGCTCTTCTCGATCGGCCTGGAAACCGAACTGGCCAAGCTCCTGAAGGTCGGCGCCGCGGCGGCCTCGGTGGCGATAGTCGGCGTAATCCTCCCCTTCGTCCTGGGATACGCGGCCTGCCGAGCCCTGGGCCTGGCCAACCTCCCGGCGATCATGGCCGGCGCCGCCTTGACGGCGACCAGCGTGGGAATTACTGCACGAGTGCTCGCCGACCTCGGGCAGTTGCACTCTCCCGAAGGACGCGTCGTCCTCGGCGCGGCGATCTTTGACGATGTGGTCGGCCTGGTCATCCTGGGCGTAGTCGCCGACCTGGCCCGGGGCGCGAAGATCTCGGTCGCTGGGGTCGCCACCAGCACCGCCCTGGCCTTTGGCTTTCTCATCGCGACCTTGGTCCTCGGCCGCCTGGTGTTGTCCCAGGTCGCGAAGATCGGCCTTCGGGGATTGCGTCCCGGCACCCCCGCCATCCTCGGCCTGATCCTGGCCCTGGGCCTGGCCTGGCTGGCCGACCATGCCGGCTCGGCGGTCATTCTCGGGGCCTTCGCCGCCGGGCTCCTGTTGGCTGGTACTCCGGGAGCCCACGACATCGAGACCGGCATCGCCCGCCTGGGCCACGTCTTCGTCCCGATCTTCTTCGTGACCGTCGGCGCTGCGGTCGACGTCCGCGTCCTCAACCCAATGGTCCCGGCCAACCGCCCGACCTTGCTGATCGCGGCGGTGTTGACGACCGTGGGAGTCCTCGGCAAGTTCCTGGCCGGCTACGCCCCGTTCTGGTTCCGGGGGCGCAAGGCCCTCATCGGCGTCGCGATGATCCCCCGGGGCGAAGTCGGCCTGATCTTCGCCGGAATCGGCCGGGCCAACAAGGTTTTCGACGCCGGCCTCTACGCCGCCATCACCTTGGTCGTCCTGATTACCACCTTCCTCGCCCCGCCGCTGCTCAGGGCCCTCGCCCCAAGGGCCCACGACGGTGGCCTCGGGCCGGTCGATCCTGAAGGGATCGAGGACCTCACCAACTGAGGGGAGCCGTCCTCAAGCCCGACCGTCGGTCAGGGGATCTCCAGTGGCAGGTCGTTCTCGCCCGCCTTGATGTCCACCTGCTTGCGGGCCTGAATCTGCATCCCGGCCTTGCGAATCTCCGGCGTGTCCACCGACGCCGTGTTCTCCCCGACCAGGGTCGTGACCGAGTAGCTGCCGTCCTCGCCAATCTTGGCCTTCCGCATCGCGGCATCCCGTCGACGGATGTTCGAAGGGTCGAAGATGATCTCACCACCGGTGGCCAGCTTCCCATTGACCGTCACCTTCCCCTTGACGGTCGCCTCATCGCTGGAATTGGAGACAGAGACCGATCCACTAGGCTCGCAACCCCAGCTGGCGAGTGCCAGAACACACGCGCCCGAAAAGGTGGTGACGGAGGAAAATCGGAGAGTCATGAACGTCCCGCCGTGGAGAAAAAATCGGGGTCCATCGAGGGCCCCCAACGTGTGACTCGAATTCGTCAATAATCGCTCTGTGAGACAACCTCGTTGCCAGCGATCGACCCCAGCGCCCACCAGACGTTCGGTGCCACGCTGTTCTTGATGTTGCGAGTCGAGCCGTCCAGGAATAGGACGTTCACCCCGCCGGCGTGCCGGCTGCTGGCCGGGAACGCCCCTACCCGCACGTTCTGGGCACAGGTCCAACTGTTGGGAGGCATGATGTGGTTATACATCGCCGTCCCGGTCGTGCCGATGAACCAGTAGTTGCCATTGCCACCGATGGATGAATTGATCAACGACACCCCGGAGGTGGAGGGCGAGCTCGCCTTGCAAGAGGTGTACCAGACCTGGGTTGATGCCTGATACGTCTGGTTGCTGGAGACCCACGCCGAACTCGGCTGGAGCGGGTCAGGGAGGTTGGTCGCCGTGCCGATCCCCTTGACCATCTCGCTGAATGCCGCCGTCTGGCTCGTTCCGTCAATGATGTCCCGCAACCGCACGATGCCCCAATACTGAACCCAGGAGAACGGCCCATTGGGCGTCCCCGAGGAGGTCCCCGGGTCGGTGGCGGTGAGATAATAAGTCGTCGGGCTGTTCCCGAAGCTGGCCATGTAGTTGTTGTGACCCTCGATATTGGTGAGCCGGTCGACGTCGGAGGGGCAGAGGAACACGTTGACGGTCGTCCTCATTACGGTTGTGTTGGCCAGCGGCGAGGTCGACGGACTGGACGCGGCGCCGGTGTTGGCGAAGTTCAGAGCGTTGTAAAGCGCCGTCTGCTCGATGAAGGGAAGCAGCATCACCTGGGCCGACCAATCGTTCCACCCGCCGAGTCCTTCGCCAAAGGGCAGCGACCCGAGCGCGCTCTCATAGTTGTGGATCCCCAGCCCAATCTGCTTCAGGTTGTTGACGCACTGGGCCCGCCTCGCCGCCTCGCGTGCCGCCTGGACCGCCGGCAGCAGCAGACCGATCAACACCCCAATGATGGCGATGACCACCAGCAGTTCGATCAGGGTGAACCCTGGACGTCGGCGCGATCTCATGGATGTGGACCTCAGAGAAAGAATGGGCATCGCTGGAAGTCCGAAACGTGCGCAACGCAATGAGCCGTCCGGCTCATCAAAAGGATCGAGCCGACGAGGACGAAAGAAATCGATGACGCCACTAGTGAGTTCAATCCAATGTATTGAGCCGTGAAGGCATGGGCAACGTGAACTTTGGGTCAAATCCCTAAGGTTTTCGGTCAGGTTCGCAAGTCGTCCGATCACGATCAAAGCGGGTGGATCACGCCAATGGGGGACGCCGCGACTATGATGGAGCGTGGGGCCTCTCGATGAGCCAGGGCCCCCGGTCGGGGAGGTCACGCGGTTGTCCATTCATCAGCGTCGTTCCAGTCGCCTGCGGTTTGCCCGAACACGTCAAGAGCGGCGAGGCTCGCCTCCAGAGGCGAAACGACCCGGCGGCAAGGGGACGGGCGAGCATCGGTCGCTGCCCCGTCTTTATCGGGAACTATTGCGGGTGCTGGCGGGCGACCGCGCCGTCCTGGTCTCGTCCCTGTTGGTCCTGGCCGCGGCGACACTCTTGAAGCTAGCGCCGCCGGCCGCCACCAAACTCGTCATCGACTACGTCCTGCTCAATCGACCCATCCCGACGGGCCTTCCCGCTTGGCTGCCGATTCCCCCGACGCCCCGCGGCCGTCTGTGGGCTTTGGTGGCCGTGGTGCTGGTCGTCACGGTCCTCGGCTCGGTGTTGGGGCTGGCCGCCCGCTGGCTGGCGACGCGCACCACCAAGCGAGTCCAGGTCCGCATGAGGCGGCGGGCCTTCGAGCAGGCCGCCCGCCTTCCGCTTCACCGCATCTACCAGCTCAAGGCCGGAGGCGCCGCCAGCCTCCTGCGCGAAGATGCCGGCGGCGTCGGCGACCTTGTCTTCAGCATGATTTATACCCCCTCCAGGGCTCTCGTCCAGTTCGCCGGGGGCCTCATCGTGCTGGCCTGGGTCGACTGGCGGCTTTTGCTGGGGGCCACCGCGTTGGTGCCGGCGGTTTACCTCTCCGACCGCCTCTGGAGCCGCCTGCTGCGCCCCCTGCACAAGGCCGTCCGCAAGCAGCGACAGGAAATCGACGCCAAGGCTGCTGAGGCGTTCGGAGGCATGAGGGTCGTGCGGGCCTTCGGCCGACAGCGACGGGAGGCCGCCCGGTTCGTCGCCGACAACCACTTCCTCGCCCGCCAGGAGCTCGACACCTGGGTCCGATCCCGCGCCGTCGAGGTGATCTGGGACCTCCTCCTGCCCGCCGCCTCCGGGGCACTCCTGTTGTATGGCGGTTTACGGGTGCTCGATGGCCGGCTGACCCCCGGCGATCTGATGATGTTCCTGATTTACCTGACGATGCTCCTGGAACCGGTCTCGGTCATCGCCTCGAACCTCAACGACCTTCAGAACAACCTGGCCGGCTTCGACCGAGTCCTCGACCTCCTGGCCGAGCCTCGGGAAATGGCCGCCCGCCCCGGATCGGTCGGCGTCCGTAAAGCCAGGGTCGCCGGACGGATCACCTTCGAGGGCGTCTCCTTCGCCTACCCAGGATCCGACGAGCCGGTCCTCAAGAAGATCAACCTCGACGTCGAGCCCGGCGAGGTCATCGCTCTGGTCGGCCGCAGCGGAGCCGGCAAGACGACCCTCTGCAACCTCGTGGCCCGCTTTCACGACCCAACCGCCGGGGTCGTCCGTCTCGACGGCGTGGACCTTCGCGACATCGAGGTCGAAAGCTATCGACGTCTCCTGGGCATCGTCGAGCAGGACGTCTTCCTCTTCGACGGCACGGTCGCCGAGAATATCGCCTATGCCGACCGCCGCTCCGCCCTCAACGCCGTCGAGCGAGCCGCCCGCGTCGCCCACGCCGCCGAGTTCATCGACGTCCTGCCCGATCGCTACGACACAATCATCGGCGAGCGAGGCGTCCGCCTCAGCGGGGGCCAGCGTCAGCGGCTGGCGATCGCCCGAGCCGTCCTGGCCGACCCACGCATCTTCATCCTCGACGAGGCCACCAGCAACCTCGACTCCGAGAGCGAACGCCTGATCCAGAAGGCCCTGGCCACGCTCCTGCTGGGCCGGACCTCATTCGTCATCGCCCACCGCCTCAGCACGATCCGCAACGCCGACCGCATCCTCGTCCTGGAAGCCGGAGCCATCGTCGAATCCGGCAACCACGACGACCTCATGGGCCGGGGCGGTCTTTACCGAGACATGGTCGAGCTGCAACGCCTGGAGGTCGACGGCTAGAACGCGTGGGCAGCGGGGCCGGAAGGATTTGAACCCTCAATGACCGTGTTAACCGTCCCGCCGCGGAGGTTCGCGACCCAGATTCGGGAACTTTGGATGCCGCCGGCGCGTCTCAAGGGGATTACAATCCGGGTCAGCCCCGTCGATGCACCCCGGGATTCCCGGCCGAGAGAGGGACCGACCATGCCCCGGCTGATCCTACTACTGTCCACCCTGTCGCTCCTGGCCCTGCTCGCGGTCGCCGAGGCGCCCCGCCCCGAAAACCGCCGCGATCGCGCCCGCAAGGACCAGCAGCAGGGCAACTTCAAGGACGCTTTCCAGGTCTTCCGGGCGCTGGCGCTCGACCCGGCCGACGACCCCAAGCAGGTGGGGTCCGACCTCCGTTCGGCGATCGAGTGCCTGGTCCGGCTCGGCCGGGGCGACGAGGTCGACACCCTCCGCGATCAGGTCGTCGGCCTCCAAGGCGGGAACTGGCGGCTGCTGGCGGTCGCGGCCGAGAGTCTGACCACCGGTCCACACGACGGATTTCTCATCGCCGGGACGTTCCAGAGGGGCCCCCAGCGGGGCAACGACGGTCGCCAGGTCGACGCCTCGGCGCGCGACCGCGTCCTCGCCCTGCAATGGCTGGCCCACGCCCGAAGCCTGGCCGCCAACGACCCCGACCGCCCCGCCGTCGCCTCGCTGTTTCTCCAATCCGCCCAAAGGATCCTCCTGGGAGACGGCGACGCGAGTTGGCACCTCCAGCGATTGACCGACCTGGCGACCCTCCCGGATTACGAGGAGGGTCACCGCTGGCAATTTCGGGCCAACCAGGCCCAGGGCACGCCCGTCGACGCCGAGGGAAATCCCGTCGTCTTCCGCCTCCCCGCCAGTGAAGAGGCCGCCAGGAACGACGGCGAGCGCTGGCGATGGCTGCTGGCAAGGGCCGAGGCAATCGATCCCACCCGTCACGCCCAGGTCCTGACCGACCGCGGCGGGCTCGCCCAGCACCAGTTCGGGGTGAAGCCTGACGGGATGAGCGGCGACGACGACGACAACCCGGCCGCGAAGGAACTCCGTTCCCTGGGCGACGACGAGACAATCGCCACCCTGGCCACCGGGCCCAAACGCCTGAAGCTTGCCGACGAGTTCAACCCCATTAAGCTGTTTGAGCAAGTCGCTAGCGGACCCCGGTCCGACCTTGCCGAAGCCGCCTTCACCCAACTCATCACGATCTTCTCCCAACGCACCCAGTTCCCTCGGGCTGAGGAGACCTTGCGGCAAGCCTTCACTCGCTACGGACCCGGACCGGACCAGGCCCGCCTGAAGCAACTCCAGCAAATCACCGGCAACTGGGGCGTCTTTGAACCGACCGCGACCCAGCCGGCTGGCCGCCCGGCGACGGTCGATTTCCGCTTCCGCAACGGCAAGAAGGTTCGCCTCGAGGCGCGTGAGGTCCAGACGGACTTGCTGCTCAAGGGCATTCGCTCCTACCTCATGAGCCGCCCGAAGAACCTCGACTGGTCCCGGATCGACCTCAACGACGTCGGGAATCGCGTCGTCTCGCAGGGGGAAGGGCAATTCCTCGGGCCGGTCGTGGCGACATGGGATCTTGCCCTCGACCCCCGTCCCGAATACCTCGACCGGCGGGTCACCGTCAAAACGCCCCTCCAGAAGCCCGGCGCCTACCTGCTGACGGCGAAGATGGCCGGGGGCAACGTCGGCCGGGTGCTCGTCTGGGTCGCCGACCTGGCGATGATCCGCAAGGCCACACCCGAGGGCGCCCTCTACTTCGTCGCCGACGCGGTCAGCGGAGCGCCAGTGGCCGGAGCCAACGTGGAGTTCCTCGGCTGGAACCAGGTGGTGGCCAACCCGGCCCAAGGCGGCAACCGGTTCGTCGCCGAGAACTTCGCCGAGCGGACCGACGCCAACGGCCTGGCCAACCTCCGTGTCAAAGCCGAGGGGAAACAATGGGTCGCCATCGCCCGTGCCCCCACCGGCCGCCTCGCCTTCCTCGGGTTCGACTACATCAGCGGCGGAGGGTCCTACGACCCGTTCACACTGAACCAGACCAAGGTTTTCGTCGCCACCGACCGGCCCATTTACCGGCCCGACCAGAAGGTCAAATTCAAGTTCTGGATCCGCCAGGCGGCTTACGAGGGGGTCGACGACCGCGCCTTTGCCCACAAGCCTTACCTTGTCAAAATCAACAACCCCAATGGCGAAACCGTCTTCACTCTCGAAAAAACCACCGACGCCTTTGGCGGCCTCGACGGCGAGTTCTCCCTGCCCGCCGACGCCCCCCTCGGAGCCTACTCAGCGTTCATCGAGGGGCAGGGGGGCGGAACCTTCCGGGTCGAGGAATATAAGAAACCCGAATTCGAGGTTCTCGTCGACGCCCCCACCGAGCCAGTCAAGCTCGGCGAGACCTTCGAGGCCAAGATTCGCGCCAACTATTACTTCGGCGGCCCCGTGACCTCGGCCAAGGTGTCGTACAAGGTCATGCGTACCACGGCCCCGCGCGACTGGTTTCCCGCCGGCCGCTGGGACTGGCTCTACGGCCCCGGCTACGGATGGCTCGGCCGGTCCTATTCCTGGTTCCCCGGCTGGCTCGACTGGGGCTGCACGGGGCCGGGTCTGCCGTGGCGTCCTCGCAGCTTCGGACCGCCCGAGGTCATCACCCAGGCCGAGGTCCCCATCGGTCCCGATGGAACCGTCAAGGTCATCGTCGACACCGGTCCGGCCAAAGCCGCCCACGGTCGGGAGGACCACCAGTACACGATCACGGCCGAGGTCGTCGACGCCTCCCGACGCACGATCACCGGCAGCGGCTCGGTCCAGGCCGGTCGCTCGCCGTTCCGCGTCCTGACGACCCTGGATCGCGGCTATTACCGAGACGGCCAGGAGATTCGCGCTGAGGTCTCGGCCCGTTCGCTCGACGAAAAACCCGTCGCTGGCAAGGGGAAATTGACGCTCCTGAAGGTCCACTACCAGGGGGACAAGCCCGTCGAGGAGGCCGTCGAGACCTGGGACCTCGACACCAACGCCCAGGGGCAGGCCCGCCAAACCCTCAAGGCCGCCCGTGCGGGGCAGTACCGACTGGCCTACACCCTGACCGACGCTCGGGGTCGCTCGGCCGAGGGGGCCAGCGTCTTCGTCGTCCGAGGCGACGGCTTCAACGGCCGGGGGTTCCGGTTCAACGACCTGGAACTGATCCCCGACAAGCGTGAGTACGCCCCGGGCGAAACCGTCCGCCTGATGGTCAACACCGAGAAGACCAATGGCACGGTCCTGCTGTTCATCCGTCCGGTCAACGGCCTCGTCTTGCCGCCCCAGGTGGTGAAGCTCGACGGCAAAAGCACCGTCCGCGAGATCGCCGTCGCGAAAGCGGACATGCCCAACTTCTTCGTCGAGGCATTGACCATCGCCGACGGCCACGTCTTCGGAGAAACGGCCGAGATCCTCGTTCCGCCCGAATCCAGGACGCTCAAGGTCGAGCTGACGCCCTCCCGGGAGTCCTACAAGCCCGGGGCGCCGGCCAGGGTCAAGGTCCGCCTGACCAACGACGCGGGTCAACCCTTCCAGGGCTCGGCGGCCCTGACGATCTACGACAAGGCGCTCGACGCCCTTGCCGGCGGGACCAACGTCCCCGAGATCCGCGCCTTCTTCTGGCAGTGGCGGCGAGCCCACTACCCACAGACGGTCTCCAGCCTGGATCGTTCCTCGTCCAACCTCATGGCGCGCGGGGAATTTCCCATGCTCGACCTCTCGGGACTCGGCCAAACCTTCTGGGGATTTGGGGGCGGCCCGTTGATCCGGGATCATGCTCGGGGAGATAAGGCCATGTTCGGCATTGCCGGCATGGCGATGTCCCCAGCGATGGCGGCACCGGCGCCCGCCGGGGCCGCGCAGTTGAAGGCGGACGCGGCCGAGGACAGGAACCTCGCCGCGCCCATGACGCCCGCCCCCGACGCCTCGGCCGCGATGGTGCAGCCGACCGTCCGCAAGGCGTTCGCCGACTCCGCCGCCTGGGCCCCGACCTTGACCACCGACGCCGACGGCACCGCCGAGGTCTCCCTCACGATGCCCGAGAACCTCACCGGCTGGAAAATCCGCACCTGGGGCATGGGCAAAGGCACCGAGGTCGGCCAGGGCGAGGCCGAGGTCACCACCACCAAGGACGTCCTGATCCGCCTCCAGGCCCCGCGCTTCTTCGTCCAGACCGACGAGGTCGTCCTCTCGGCCAACGTCCACAACGCCCTCAAGGTCGACAAGGACATGCAGGCCGTCCTCGAACTGGAAGGCGGAGTGCTGGAGCCGTTGGACGCCCCCGAGCGGCAAATCGTCGTCAAGGCCGGCGGCGAAACTCGCGTCGACTGGCGGGTCAAGGTCGTCAAGGACGGCGAGGCCGTCATCCGCGTGAAAGCGCTCTCGGACGAGGAATCCGACGCGATGGAGCAGCGCTTTCCGGCTTTGATCCACGGGATCGCCAGGACCGAGCCCTTCACCGGGTCGATCCGCCCCGAAGCCCCCTCCGCCAAGTTCACCTTCCGCATCCCCGAGGCCCGCCGGGAAGCCGACACGCGAGTCGAAATCCGCTTCTCCCCCACGCTGGCCGGGGCGCTCGTCGAGGCGATCCCCTACCTTTCCGGCTACCCCTACGGCTGCACCGAGCAGACCCTCAACCGCTTCGTCCCCACCGTGATCGCCCAGGGCACCCTCAAGCGCATGGGGCTCGACCTGGCGGCCCTGAAAACGAAACGGACCAACCTCAACGCCGCCGAACTCGGCGACCCCGCCAAGCGCGCCGAGGGTTGGAAGCAGCCGGAGTTGAACCCGGTCTTCGACGAGGCCGAAGTCGCCAACATGGTCCGCGACGGTCTCAAGGCCCTGGCCGCCATGCAGTGCGACGACGGCGGCTGGGGCTGGTTCTCCGGTAGCAGCGAGCGCTCGGGCGCCCACACCACGGCCATCGTCGTCCACGGCCTGCAACTGGCCAGGGTCCACGACGTGGCGCTGGTGCCCGACCTGCTAGAACGGGGCATGGCCTGGCTCAAGGACTACCAAACGCGGCAGGTCCGCCAGATCCAGAACGCCCCAGCCAAGGTCCAACCTTATAAAGAGCGAGCCGACGACCTCGACGCCCTGGTCGCCCTGGTCCTGGCCGACGCCGACGTGGTCGACCCCGAGATGCTGAACTTCCTCGACCAGGCCCGACCACAACTCTCGGTCTACGCCCTCACCCTCCTGGCCCGCGCCGCCGAGAAAGCCGGCCAGGCTGAGATCCTCGCCCGATCGTTGAAGAACATCGAGCAATACCTCGTCAGGGATGCCGAAACCCAGACCGCCTACCTCCGGCTGCCCGAAGGCTGGGCCTGGTGGTCCTGGCACGGCGACGACGCCGAGACCCAGGCGTCGTACCTCAAGCTCCTATCGAAAACCGACCCCAAGGGAGAAACGGCCCCCGCCCTGGCCAAGTACCTGCTGAATAACCGCAAGCACGCCACCTACTGGGGCAGCACCCGAGACACGGCGCTGGCCGTCGAGGCCCTGGCCGACTACCTCAAGGCCAGCGGCGAGGACAAACCCGACATGACCGTCGCCCTGTCCGTCGACGGCAAGATCCTCAAGCAAGTGCCCGTCAACGCCGCGAACCTTTTCGCCTTCGACAACGCCCTGATTCTTCAGGGCGCCGAGGTCGGCACCGGCGAGCACACAGTCGAGATCACCCGCAAAGGGGCCGGACCCGTCTACTTCAATGCCTTCGTCAGCGTCTTCACCCTGGAAGACCCGATTCCCCACGCCGGCCTGGACCTGAAGGTCGAGCGCAAGCTCTACCGAATCCACCCCGAGCAGGCCCAGGCCGAGATCCCCGGCGACCGCGGCCAGGTCGTCCCCCAGCAGGTCAAACGCGACCGACGCGAAGAACTGACCGAGGGCGCCACGCTCAAGAGCGGCGAGACCGTCGAGGTCGAGCTGGCCATCGACGCCAAGAACGATTACGAATATCTCGCCTTCGAAGACCCCAAGCCCGCCGGTTGCGAGCCCCTGGAGACCCTCAGCGGCTACAACGGCAACGACCTGAACGCTTACGTTGAGTTCCGCGACCAGAAAGTCGTCTTCTTCGCGAGAACCCTGGCGCGGGGCCGTCACAGCGTCCGCTACCGCCTCCGGGCCGAGATCCCCGGCAAGTTCTCGGCGCTGCCGACAACCGGCTACGGCATGTACGCCCCCGAGCTTCGCGGCAACGCCGACGAGGCCAAGGTGTCGATCGAGGATTGACCCGGGTCCCTCCCTTCGCCCGCCCATCCGCGACGAGGACTGGGCGGAGGATGGAGCCGCGGGGCCCAAGCCGGTATACTCGGCGCCTTGCGGCCGGCTCTGGCGGCGTCCCCGCGCTGGCCGCTCGGCCCCCGAGAACGCGAGACGATCATGAAAAAAGGCGGAATCCTCAACCCGGCGATCTGCTCGCTCCTGGCCGAACTCGGGCACATGGACGAACTGCTCATCGTCGACGCCGGCTACGCCCTGCCGCCCGACGGCCACGTCATCGACCTGACCCTCACCCCCGGCATTCCCCGCTTCCTCGACGTTTTGAGGGCCGTCGCCGAGGAACTGGTCATCGAGGCCATTACCGTCGCCAGCGAGATCGAGGAGTTCAGCCCCAAACTCTACCAGGAAGTCAAACGGATCATCGGCGACGTCGACGTCGACGAGGTTCCCCACCACGAGTTCAAGGAACAATCCCTGAACGCCAAGGGGATCATCCGCACCGCCGAGTTCACCCCCTACGCCAACGTCCGCATCCTCTGCGGCAGCGCCTTCTGAGCGAGTCCCCGGCGGAGAGGCGTCGCCGCGAGACTCGCTCGCGGCGCCGTCAATCAGATCTCAGGAACCGGAGGCGGCCTTGAGAGCGGTCATCGCGGCTTCGTAGTTCGGCTCGCTGCCGATTTCGGGCACATATTCCGCGTGGGTCAACTTGCCCTGAGAATCCACCACGAAGATGGCGCGGGCCAGCAGAGGGATCGGCAAATCGGCGATCAGCACCCCGTAATGCTCGCCGAAGCTGTGGTCGTGGGTGTCCGACAGGTTGGCCAGATTCTCAACCTTGTGCTCTCCGCAAAATCGCGCCTGGGCGAACGGCAGGTCAAGGCTCACGGTGTAGGCCGAAACCTTGTCACCCAGCGCGGCGAGGTCCTGGGAGAACCGGCGCGTCTGAATCGAGCAGACCGGCGTATCCAGCGACGGCACGACGTTGAACAACCGAGCCACGCCCCCGGTGTCCTTCAGTGAGACCAGGCTCAGGCCCGCCCCAGCGCAGGAAAAGTCGGGGGCGGCGTCGCCCGGGGCGAGCCTCGGGCCGACCAGCTCGACCGGATTCCCCTTGAACGTCACTTCCCCCTTGCGCGTCTCGGCCATCGTTGCAATTCCCTCGGAGGTCGCCGCTGGCCACGCCTCGAAATCCGGGCGGCCTGATCGCCCCCAGACTATCCCCAGCCCCCCCGAGCCGCAAGTCTCCGGGTCGATACGACCACGCCCGGGACTCACCGACCATGAGTCGGTCAATCCCGGGCCTGAGCCGAACCTACCAAATTTGTCCGGACAAGCGTCGGTCAGCGGTCTCGGTCGATGTTCTGGTTGTTGGTCCGATACTGCTCGACAGTAGCCAGCATCCCGTCGGTGACGCGTCGTCGCAAGATCGGTCGATCAGAGTCGGGCATGTCCCGCTCGATCCAGGTCATCGCGGCATCGCCCAGGCCTCGGCGTCCCTGAGACTCGGCCACCGCCCCCAGCGCGTCGAGCCGCCGATACGGCTTGGCGATGAAGTTGACGCTCGCCCTCGCGTCGTCGAACCGTCCCATGGAAATCAAACTATCAATCAAGATGCCAGCCAGCACCATGCGGGGGTCGTCGCTGGGGATCGACGAAACAGCCCGGGCGGTCTCGGTATAAGTCCGGGTGGCGTCATCGGGCAGGTTACGACGGACCTGGTCCTCGGCCACGCGGACAAGGGCATCGACGCGAATTTCGGGACGACCCACTCGCCTCGCCGCCCCCAGAGCCTGGCTGAATCGCCCGGCGTGCGACGCCTTGGTCGCGACCAGTTCCAGGGCATGATCCCTCCAGACCGGAAAGTCAATCCGGTCGGCGTCACCGATCGCCCGGTCCAAAATCCCGTCAGCGCGTTGGATTTGATCGCGGTCGGTCCGGGGCTTTTCGCTGGGCGTCGGTTCGTCCAGAAAAATTCCCGATTCCCCGGCCAATTGCGACGCTCCCAAAGCCCGCGATTCGGCGACCCGGGAATGCTGCTGGCCCCGGAAGTTTGGGTTGGTGATGTCGCCAGCCGCCCGGTCGGCCCGAGCCCACTCGTCGTCGGCCTTGTCGAGCCAGCGGGGGCCCCCGCTCTCGGTTCCCTCGGCCGGAGGGGTGATGTCGGGGTTGGCCGGGTCGTTCGGCGGGATGTCGACGTCGGCCGGCTGCATCCCCAGGCGAACCTCGGCCTCGGCCAGCGAAAGTAAGGTCTCCACCACCGAGATCAACCGGCGGTCCCTTAGCTCCGAGGCGGGCATCTGGCGGGCGGCGTCGGCGGCCTCGACTAACGCGATGTGGGCGTCCCCCAACCGCTGGCGGAAGATAATCTTGGTGCTGGCGATCCGCTGCAACACCAGGGCCCGATCGGCCGGGTCGGTCACCGATCGAGCCTGACTCAACAACCGGGCGTCGATCTTGGAAATCTCCTCCGAGCTAACTTCCAGGCCCGGAATTGGCCGCATCCCGTCGCTGGGGAGCGTGACCAGCGACCCGCCGGGGGTTCGCCCGGCCGGCCCACTGAAGGGCCCCAACGAGTTGGAATCGGTCCCGCTGGCGGACTCGGACCCGGTCCCGGTGGAGTTCCCCGCACCGGACTGCATCCCCGTGCCGGTGGAGTTGAACCCGCTGCCCGCCGAGGAACCCGTGCCGGTCCCCGACCCACTACCCGAGGAAACCCCGGGCCCTTGACCGACGGCGACCCCCGGAAGGTTCAAGGCCAGGCCCAGCGCGGCCGGCAAAAGTTGGGCGGTTCGGCGAAAATTCATGGAAGCCTGACCTCTTCGGGGCCGTTCGCGGGTCGGCGGACCGGCTTGGTGCGACGGCAATGCCTCGCACCCCGGCCAACCTTCCAGTTTTCCCCGCGAATCCCCCCCGGTCAAGCCCCCCACCCGCTCGAGCGACGGAGCACGAATCTCCGCGCGGTGGCAGGGCCGTTGAATTTCTCCATCGGCCTTGCAATCGGGGACTGGCTCTGGCGGTACTCCGCCTGTGTCTGTTCCCCCATTCCGGGGACCGGTGGGCGGCGGGGGAGGGACATTAGTCGGCGAACGGGAGAGAGGTACCAGCGGCGTATCGCCGAAGCCAGTCCCCAGTCCCCGTTGGTCCACCCAAAGTGGGAACTGAACGGGCCTGCGCGCGGTGGTGGATCGCCTCACGCCCGGTTAGGATGGATACCAGGCCGGCCCGGTCGGGGTCGAGGTCGGGGTCTCGGCAGCCGGCCGGCACGCCGCCATGTCAGGGTTGGGCACGCTCATGAACACTATCGACTACGTCTATCGGTTTGACCCCAAGAACCCCAGCGTCAAACCCCTGCCCCCCGACGCCGACGCCGCCCGCCAGCGACTGCTGGAGGGCAACCGCCTGTTTGCCCGCTGGATGGACAGTTGCCGAGCCAACGACATCGCTCCGGGAACCGAGCCCCGCTACATCGTCCCTTGTAACGGCCTGGAGGTCGGCATGGCCCGGGCCGTGGGCGAAATGCCCAAGCAGGCCCCCTTCGCCGTCGTCGTCGGCTGCTCCGACGCCCGCGTCCCCACCGAGATGAGCTTTGGCCAGGGCTTCAACGACCTGTTCGTCATCCGGGTCGCCGGCAATGTTCTGGGCGACGAGTGCATGGGCAGCATCGACTTCGCCCTGACCGCCCTCAGCGACAGCGTCCGCGTCATTGTCGTCCTGGGTCACAGCGGTTGCGGCGCCGTCAGCGGCGCAGTGGATGCTTACCTGTCTCCCCTGAAGTTCTGGTCAAAATCGACCTCGCCGATGCTCCGGGCGATCCTCCAGCGCATCTTCGTCGCGGTCCGAGAGGCCGCCAACGCCCTGGAGAAGGTTTGGGGACCGGACGCTCGCCAGCAGCCCCATTACCGAGCCGCCCTGATCGAGACGGCCGTCGCCGTCAACGCCGCGATGGCCGCTTTTGACCTGCGGTTGGAGGTCGAAAGGGCCGCCAAGTGGGACATCGAGGTCGTCTACGGCGTCTTCAACCTGCTGAACCATCAGGTCAACATGCCGGTCAATCCCACCCAGGCCCCCTCCCCCGAGAACGTCCACATGGCGTTCGCCCCCTCCAACCCCCGAGAGTTCATGACCCTGGCCATCCAGATGGCCGAGATCCTCCAGTCGGGAACCACCAGAGTCAAAACACCGATCCCCCACGAACTCGACGGCCCGGCCCTCCTGGCCACCAACCACGTCGATGAGGCGGATTCAAACGACCACGCGTGAGGGCTTCACCCCCTCGCGACGCGGGTCAGGAAGATGTCGAGCCCGGCTGATACTCCGGCACGCTCCGCCCCACCGTTGGAGTCGGCGTCAGCGTGGGATTGGCCACCTCTGGCTGGGACCTCCCGCCGTACTCAAAACGATGCCTCAGCGAGAGAATCGGTCGCTCAAGCCACTCCCAGGAAGCGGCGGCCACGACGAAGCTCAACAGCAAGGACGTGATCCGGTAGGGCATCCAGGTTGGGTCGAGACCACGGTTCCGCAGCAGGTTCTCGACCAGCCAGATCAGTGGAATATGGTAAAGGTACAGGCCATAACTGATCAGACCCAGATAGCACAGCCGACGATCACGCAGTGGGGCCAGCCGAAGATGGCCCAGATTGATCAAAACCAGGCCAACCAGGCCAAACAGGGTCAGGTTGATCGCCAGTATGTTGAACATGTAAAACCACTGGCCCCGGGGCAATCCCGCGTAACGGATCAGCACCAACCCGGTGGCCAGGAACGCCGGCCCGATCGCCATCGCGATGAGGAATCCGCCTTGAAACCGTCGCCGATGCTCGGTAACCCGTGGGGGGTCAATCAGCAGCCCAGCCAGCAGCGCGCCCAGCAATAATCCATCGGCCCGCGCGATCAAAATCCAGAAATAGAAGTCGAAACCCCGGGCCACCACACCCCCGATCAGCAGAACCGCGACCGCCGGGACCAACCCCCTGCGACCAATCAGGCACAGAAGCGCGGGCCAAAGGATGTAGAACTGCTCCTCAATGGCCAGAGTCCAGGTATGGTAAAGCGGCAAGATGATCCTCGCCGGTGTCGAGGTCCAGTAATACTGGATGAACTGCGTGTAAGTCAGGTAGTAGGGCAACTCCCTGAGGCTGGAGAAGGGATGCACCAGAGGGGCAATCATCAGAATTGCGAAGATCGTCAAGTAGTAGATCGGCCAGATGCGCAAACCTCGTCTTGCGTAGAAATTCCACAAGAATCCACGCTCGCCCGACTTTCTCAAAATGATCGTGGTGATGAGGTATCCCGAGAGGAGAAAGAACAGGTCAACCGCGTAGGTCCAGATCTTGCCGTCCCCGCCGAGTTTCGGCAGGAAATCGAAGTGGTGCAGGACGATGACCAACGCGGCCAGGCCGCGAATCGCGTCGAGTTCGGGAATTCGACGCATGGGGAAGGATCTTGGGGTGAAGGGACAGGCGAACCAAGGCGGGAGGCCGACGGCGGAATCTCAGGAGGGGGCGAGGGCGACCGAGCCTGGAACGGTTCGGGCGGCCAGGAATCGAACACATCCTAGAAAAGAACGGAACTCCCGGGCAAGTTCAAATCCGGAGCCCTCGTCGCCGCGGAACCCGCATTGGCCATCGGCCGGTCACGACGCGTCCCATCACGTTACTTGTCGACCGGCGCCAGCCAGATGTTTCGGAACTGCACCGCGTTGTGGTGATCCTGAAGCAAGATCGGCCCGTCCTTGCAGGCGTCATCATCGAGCCCGCCGGGCGTGGGCTTGATCGCCGCGTCATCAACGATCAGCAAACCGTTCTGCATCACCCGAATCTTCGCCGGTTCGGCGGCTTGGCCGTTGTCGCAACGGGCCGCGTGGAAGGTGATGTCATAGGTCTGCCACTGGAGCGGCGGCTTGCAGGCGTTGACCTGGGGGACCACCTGCTTGTAGATCCCGCCGCACTCGTTGTCCTTGGGTTCCAGGCCATAACTATCCAGCACTTGCAGCTCGTACCGCCCCTGCTGGTAAACACCGCTGTTGCCCCGCGCCTGGCCCTTGGCCTCGGGCATGTAAGGAACGTTGAACTCCAGGTGCAGTTTGTAGGAGCCGAAGGTCGCCTTGGTGCGGATGTCCCCCTGGCCGGGGACGATGGTGAAGATCCCGTCCTCCACTTCCCAAGCGGCCGGCGACCCGTCCCGCGTGGACCAACCCGAAAGGTCCTTGCCGTCGAAAAGCACGACGGCCCCTTCCGGAGGCTTCGCGCCCAGGGTGTCGGTCCCGGCGTCGTCGGCCAGGGCCGGCGGGACGAGGCAGAGCCCCAGGGTCAGGGCGGTCCAGGGCATCGCGGCGGTGCGCATCGCGGGCGTCCTCAAGTCGGGCCGGGCAGGGAACTTGCCGGGGAAGTGACGCCAGTTTAACGGCGAGACCGCCCCGGGCAAGGGACCGCAGCGCGGGTCGGTATAATGGGGCGACGGCCGGAGACCCGAGCGTGGGAGACGCTTCGGATCGACCCGAGCGTGGGAGGTCCGATGACTGAGCCTGATTCCGGTTCCCAGCCTTCAACGGACGTCCGAGCCCCCCGAGCGGCGATCGGCGCCTACTTCCTGGCCGTCGGCCTGATCGTCGGAAGCTGGGTGACCCGCATCCCCGAGATCCAGAAGGCCCTGAACCTGGGGGACGGCCGCCTCGGCCTGGTCCTGCTGATGTCGGCCGTCGGCGCCCTGGTGGCGATGCCGATGGCCGGACGCCTCGCCCCCCGCCTGGGAACTCGCCGCCTGGCCCGAATCACCGGCGTGGCGATCTGCGTGTCTTGCCCGCTGATCGCCCTGGCCCCCAGCATGACCACCCTGATGGCCGCCCTGGCCCTCTACGGCGCCTCCAGCGGAATGGTCTGCGTGGCGTCGAACACCCTGGGCGTCCACGTCGAGGGGCTCGCCGGCCGACCGATCCTCTCCTCATTCCACGGCCTCTTCAGCCTGGGTTGCCTGCTGGGCGCCTCGGCCGCCTCGGGACTGGCGGCGATGGGCGTCGGCCCCTCGGCGTCGCTGCTGGGCGTCGCGGCATCGCTGGTGATTCTGGTCCTGATCGCCGGTCAATGGCTGCCCGATGCCCCTCCCGAAACCGCCACTCGAGGCGTCTCAGCGCCGCCAAGAGCCCTGTGGGTCCTGGGTCTGCTGGCGTTTCTCGGTCTCGTCGGCGAGGGGGCGATGGGCGACTGGAGCGCCGTCTACCTGGAACGGACGCTGGGAACCACCAAATCGCTGGCGGCCCTGGGGTTCGCGGCCTCGTCCCTCGGCATGACCGCCGGCCGGTTCGCGGGCGACCGCCTGGCCCACGCCCTGGGTGACGCCCTGCTCCTGCGGGGCGGCTCGGCCCTGGCGGCCTCGGGTCTGGCCGCGGCCCTGCTGATCGGCCAACCCTGGGCGGCCATCGTCGGCTTCGCCCTGGTGGGATTGGGCCTCTCCAACGCCGTGCCGATCCTCTACCGAGCCGCGGCAAGAGTCCCCGGCGTCGCTCCGGTGGCGGGCATTGCGACGGCCTCGACCATCGGCTACCTCGGCTTCCTGGCCGGCCCCCCCGCCATCGGCCTGGCCTCGGACCTCTCGAACTTGCCGACGGCCCTGGCCCTGGTGGTCGTCTCGGTGGCCGTCGTCGCCGCCGGAGGGGGACTCGTCGCCAACCTTCCCGCCAGCGAAGGATCGGAATCGACCGAGGACTCCGAGACGCTGGCCGGATCGCTCGTGACCGCGGGCGAGTCGGGTTGAACCCGGCTGACGTGGCCCACCGAGGGCCTCCGCGAAACCTCCTACCCCGATACCGAACCTTTACCGCGTCACCCGAGGCTTCCTGCGCAACCTCGCCCGAACGCTGGCGATCCTCCTTGACGACTCCGAGGAGGGCGAGTCGGCGCGGGATTGATCTCCGCGCCCGCTCACGGTCGCGAATCCTCGAAGGCCGCGCCCCGAAGTTGATGGTCCCTCGTGAAATACCGTCGCAACCGGATCGCCAGCAACAACAGGGTGCTGATTCCCACGGTCCCGGCGATCAGTAAATAAATCAGGATCTGATAGCGCAGAGCCCCATCCACGGGAGCCCCGGCGAGGATCTGCCCGGTCATCATCCCGGGGATCGACACCACGCCGGCCAGCGCCATGTTCTGGATCGTCGGCAACAGGCCCGCGCCCACCGCGGCCCGCAACGGCTCCCGAGCCGCCTGGCCGGCGGTGGCGCCCAGGGCCAGCCGCAATTCCACCAGGTCGCGGTTCGTCCGCAACTCGGCATCCAGCCGGTCGGCCGCCAGGGCCACCCCGTTGACGCTGTTGCCCAGGATCATCCCCAGCATCGGGATCACCGTGGACGGCTCATACCACGGTCGCAACCCCAACGACAGACGCATGCCCACCGCCAGTACCAACCCCGCCCCCACGGCCAGAACCCCAAACGCCTGCCAACGCAGCGCCCAGGCCGACCGCCCCCGAGGCCAACGGGCTCCCACCGCCTGCCCCGATGCCGCCAGCATTCCCAGCGCCACCAGGCCGACCACCCACGGACTGTCCGATCCGAACACCCAGCCCAGAACCGCTCCCAGGACCACCAACTGAACCACCAGCCGGGCCGCCGAGACTGCCAACGCCCCCGCCTGGCCCAGTCGCAAGCCCACCAGCAACGCCAGCACCCCGAGCAAGGGCAACGCCGCCCAGGCCAGGCCCGCCCACGACGGCCCGCTCATCGCGAGCCCTCGACGTCGCCCCAGACGGCCGCATCCACCCGGTCCAAAACCTCGGCCGTCGGCCCAACCCTCGCGACCCGCCCCGCCTCCAGGACGACCGCCGTCCCCCCCAGCCGCCGCGCATGTTCGCGATGATGAGTCGCCACGATCGTCCTCAACCCCACCTCGCGAGCCCGGCGGCCCAACGCGTCGATCACCCGACGGGCCGAGGCCGGATCGAGCGCCGAGGTCGGCTCGTCCATCAACAAAATCTCTGGCCCGGCCACCAGCGACGCGGCGATCGCCAGCCGCTGCCGCTCGCCGCCGGAAAGTCCCGCCGCGTCCCGGTCCAGCGCATCCCCGTCCAGCCCCAGTTCCTCAAGCAACCCGACCAGTTCCTCGCGTGGCGGCGTCGGCTGATTGCGGACGATGCGGGAATACGACAGGTTCTCCGCGACCGTCCCAGGAAAGGGTCGAGGCGTCTGGAAAACCAAGCCCACCTGGCGACGGACATCCAGCACCGGCAGGGTCCGCAACGGCGCCTCGCCGCAACGGATCACCCCCGAGACCGGATCTTCCAACCGGTTCAGCAGCCGCAAAAGCGTACTCTTGCCCGACCCCGAGGCCCCGACAAGCACATACCGCTGCCCGGGCGAGAACTCCAGATCCACTCCCCGCAAGACCTCCGCCGCGCCCCGTCGCACGCGGACGCCTTCCAGCACCAGCGGCTGACCCCGACGCCATCCCGCCCCAACGATGGGAATGCCCGACCGATCACCCCGCCACGACAGCCTCAACGGTCCAGCCTCAATTCCCAAAGGGGTTCAAGTTGCCCCATCCCGGGCCATCCGGCGAACGGTCCGCACCCAGGCCCACGTCAACAGCGAGCTAACCGAGATCAATCCCAGACACAACCCGATCCAAAGTCCGACCACCCCACGATCTCCTCGGAACGCCAGGTACGCGGCGACCGGCAGGCCCACGATCCAGTAGGCCACGGCATTGGCCAGCATCGGCGTGCGGGTGTCGCCGGCGCCCCGGAGAATCCCCCCGGCCACCACCTGCACCCCGTCGAACATCTGAAACGCCGCCGCCACCAGCAGCAAAGGGACCCCGATCGCCAGCACCTGGGCATCGTCGGTGAACCCGCCAAAGATCAGCCGGGGGATCAGCAGGAACGTCAACGCCGCCCCCGCCATGAACACCGCCCCCATCGCCAACGCAGTCCAACCGGCCCGCCCGGCGGCCTCGGGGTCCCCGCGTCCCAATGCCTGGCCGACGCGCACCGCCCCGGCCGAGGAGATACCCAGCGGCACCATGAACGTCAGGCTGCACACGTTCAACGCCACCTCATGAGCCGCCAGGGCCGAGGACCCCAGCCGACCGGCCATCACCGTGGCGGTGGCGAACGCCCCCACCTCGATCCCCAACTGAGCCGCCGCCGACCCGCCCAGACCCAACAGTTTCGCCAGCAATGCGCCGTCGAACCGCCTCGTCCCCTTTGCCCGCGGCGGCGCTTCCTGACGGTCCCGCCGCCACGCCGCAACCACCAAAATCGCGGCCATCACCCCCCTGGCCAGCAAGGTTGCCCACCCCGAACCCACCACCCCCAGCGCCGGCAAGCCCCAATGGCCGTAAACCAGCAACCAGTTGCCCAGGAGGTTGACCACGTTGGCCACCAGCAGCGACACCATCGCCGGCCTCACCAGGTTCATCCCCTGCAAGTACCGGCGAGCGGCCGTCCCCACCAGCAGCAGCGGTACACTCCACACCACCACATCGACGTAGGGGATCGTCCGCGAGGCGACCGACGGGTCGACCCCACAAGCTCCCAGCCGCCGCACGCCGAACCCCACGGCCAGCATCAACGGGGCGGACAGCGCCACCGCCAGGGCCAAGCCATGAGTCCAAGCCCGATGGCAAACCTCCGGCTCCCGAGCGCCGAAGGCCTGGGAAACGACCGTGTCCAGTCCCAGCAACATGCCAATGCCCAGGATCGTCCCACTCATGAACAGGACGTTGCCCAGGCCAACCGCGCCGATCGCCTCGGGGCCGAGCCGCCCGACCATCGCCACGTCCACCAACCCCATCACCATCCAGCCCAGTTCGGCCAGAACCACCGGCCCGGCCAGCCGAAGCATCGGCCGGACCTCGCCCGCCAGCCCCGGTCTCACTCCAACGTCGATCGATCCAGCCACAACCCGACCCCTCCCAGGCCCGTCGCTCAGTACCGACGGGGCGTCACCCCCGGACAGGTCCGCGAGTCCACGGGTTCGGATTCCGCCGCCGTCGCGACCAGTCAGGTCTTTACGTCGTCCTGTGGCGGCGATGGGCCGAGGCCAGACCGAGGGCAAGGCCGACACCGCAAAGCATCAGGCTCGAAGGCTCCGGGACGGCGGCCGCCCGCAGTTGCAGCCCGTTGATGTCGACCTCTCCTCCTCCGGTCGTCCCGGTCGAGACGGCGTTGATCTGGATCACGCCCGAGGCGTCGGCGGCCAGCGACAGGAACGGAGCGTAGTTCACCCCGGCGCTGAAGCTAGCGGCCGTTCCGTCAGCCGAGACTGCCGCCGGGCCGACCCCGTTGGCCGTGATCTCGGCCGACCGCGAGAGGCTGCTTGGGTCGCCCTGCGAGTAGACGTACAGGTCGTAAGAAGCCCCCGCGACCAGGCCGCTCAGGGTCAGCCCGATCGTTCCTGGGGCCGCGACCCCGATGTCGAAGAGGTATTGGGAGGTCAGCGCCGGGTTGGGGCTGGGGCTAGTCTCCCCGTTGGCGGCCAGGTTGAATGAGCCCTGGCTTTGGAAGGCCAGGCTGACACCAGTCGCCGCCCCGGTCGTGTCGGTCAGGGCAATGCCCATTCCGGCCCCCGGGTCGCCCGGTACCCCGTTCCAAAGGTCGCCAGCCGCGCCGATCGCCGCGGCGCCCGAGGCCGTGACCGGCGTGGCCATGTTGTAAGCCGAGGTGAAATTCACGTCGATGAGCATCTCCGCGTGAGCCGAGGCGCACGCGGCCAGCCCGATCGCCATCACCGCGCACATCAGCTTCGTCATGGAATCGCTCCGCGGGAGGGCCCGACGCCTGAACCGGGCCCCAGCCTAACCCAACGACCTCCGAACCCACCAGGGCGCGCGGTCCCTAGCCCCCGTCGACGGTCGCCCCCCCATTGTCGGACCGAGGCAGGCCGATGCGGAACTCGGTCCCCGGGCCCGGCCCACTGGCCACCTGGAGCTCTCCCCCCAGGGCGTCGACCGACTCCCGCACCGTCGCCAGCCCTCGGCCCCGGCCGGTCCCCTTCGTCGAATACCCCAGGTCGAACACCTTCGGCAGCGATGATGCGGGGATGCCCGGCCCAGAGTCGGCCACCGAGATCCACCCAGTCGCCCCCTCGGCCCACGCCCCCAGCCGAATCCTGACCGGCAGCCCCGCGCCGGTCGAGGCTTCCTGGGCGTTCTTCAGGAGGTTGACCAGCGCATGCACCAGCAACCGGCGATCGGCCACGACCGCCAGCCCGTCGGCCCCCTCGGGACGATCGACGACCGCCCCGGCCCCCTCCAGCCTCGGCCGCAGCAGCGCCAGGGCGTCGTCCAGGCAGGCGGCAACCGCCACCGGCTCGGGAGTCACCGGCAGGGCCGAGCGTTTCAGGTAGGCATCGAGCTCTCGGACCGTCAACGCGATGTACTCCGAGCAAACCGCCACCTGGTCGCATACGGCGCGGGCCAACGAGGCGCTTGCGGCCAGTTCCATCGACGGCTCAATCCCCCGTTCGGCCAGTTCTCGGGCCAGGGCGTGGTCGAGCTTCGCCGCCTGGTCGTCGCCAAGCCCGGCGCGGCGGGCGGCGGCGGCGCGGGCGGGGCCCTCTTGCGATAGAAACCGGTCCAGCAAGTCCAGGTGGTTGTCGAGGTTACGTCGCTCGTTGGCCAGCACGAACACGACGTTGCCCAGCTCGTGGCAGGTCCGATCGGCCAGGTCCAGGGTTGCCTCCTGAGCCGCTTCCCGCCCCACGCGCTCGCTCAACGCCCGAGCGTGGCCGACCATGTACGCCAGGCACAGCAGCGAGTACCCCGCCAGGCCCAAAATCGCTAGCCAGAGCCGGTGATACGTCGCCTCAAGGTCGGCCGCGGCGTGTTCGACCACCGTCGCCAGCCGATAGCGGACATCCAGCACCAGACCGTCCCGACCCTCGCGACCGGCCAGCACGGGGATGCGGTCACGGAAGGCCAAGGGGTCGGGCGCCGACGGACCCTCGGCGGCGGGCCAGTGGGCCAACGGGGCGCCGAGGTCCGTCCGCAGGTCCATCGACACCACCGCGATCAAGGGCTCCGAGCCCCCCGGCTGCACCAGTTCCAGCCCCAGTTCGCCCAATCGCTGGCGGAGGACCGGGGCCAGCGCCTCACGAGCGGCCGGGCTCGCCTGTTGCCAGCGGTCGGCGTAATCCTTCAAGGTCTGGCTCAGGTCGTCGACCGGGGTGATCCGCACCCACTCGCTCAGGACCCCCCGCAGAGCTTCTCGCCCGGTGTCGCGGAACCGGTGATAGCCCCGGGCCGCCGCGACCAACCCGGAGGCGAACGACAGCAAGGCCAGCACCCCAATCATCAGGCCGGGGGTCCCCAGCGCGGCGTGAAGCTGGGCCAACGGGCGAGGGCGGCTCATGGCGGCGCGGCGACGGCCGTCGAGGACTGGGGAGCCACCTCGACCCATCGGCCCGAGGTGTCCTGGCAGAACGCCGCCGGAACCTCTCGGCCTGGCTCGACAACCAGCACCGACCCAATCCCCGCGCCCCGCCGCTCTCCTGAAGCGTCGAAGGCCAGCGGTCGGCCCATGGCCCCGGGGTCGTCCTTGCCCAGGTCGATCGCTACCAACGACTTGCGAAGACTCTCGGCCGAGCCCGGCGGCTCCGCGACCCGATCGACCCAGTGGACCAGCGACGAAACAACCTCGGCCGGCACCTGGCGGGCCCCCAGGTCGCGACCCACGCCCCGGGCCGAGCCCGAGCTTGACACCCAAACCGGGAACGGCAGGACTCGCGTCACCAGCCCTTGCAGATCCTCCGCCCGTAGGCTGTCCCCGCAAAGGACCTGTACACGGGAACCGCCGGTCATGGTCATGTACCAGCCCTGGACGCGCAGGGCGTCGATCATCCGCAAAGTCGGTCCTTGCTGCAACGGCAGGACCACCCACGTCGCCCGGTCGCCCGGCACGTCCAGCGCATCCGCCCAGAGTCTGGTGGCCAGGGCCTTCTCCTGGGCGACTTCCGACGAATCAGGCCGCGAGGGATGGGGCTCTCGCAGGGCGAACGACCGGACCTCGATCCCAGTGGCTCGTTCGGCGATCGCGTGGGTGAAGCTGTCGGCCAGGTCCTTGGAAAAGCCGTCGTCGCGGTCGACCACCAGCAAAACCCGTCCCGGGGTGACGGAGGGCTGTTGCGCCGCCAGGCAATCGACGACCGAGTTGGCCAGCCGGCGGTTGTTGTCGCAGAATCGAAACGTCCGCCCCGGATCGATCCCCAGCAGCGGAACCGTCCCCGCCCCGCCGGTCGGATCGTCAACCCGGATCGCCGTCGCCCAGGGAACCAGGAGGGGCGGAGGGTTGGGCCGGGCGACCGAGGGACGCAACGCCACGGCCAGCGCGGCGGTCAACAGGGAGTTGACCGAGCCGACCACGGCCACCGGAGGCGAGGGGGACTCCGCCAGCCGCCGGGCCTCCTCGCGAGTCTCGATGACCCCTCCCACGCCATGCCAGGCGAACCGGATTGGACGATGACCGGGCCGGGTCCGCAAGGTCATCGAGCCAGTGGTGTCGGCGATGATCTCGACGAGCCGACGGTCGGCCACGGCTCGGGCGCCGCCGCGAAAATCTTCCCAATCGTCGCGGTCGGGGAAGAAAACGGCCACTTCCACGGCGTCGGCGGGGGATAAGCGCGATTTGCGGGCGCCGGGGTTCCAGGGCAGGAGGGCGAAGGCGATGGCGGCGGCCAGAATCGCGCCGGCGACGACCGCGGCGCGGCCGGCGAGACGGCTCCGGACCGCCCTGGTCGGGCGTGCGTCGCCAACGGGTTTCGGCGTCATGGTCCCCCCGCCCGGTCGGCCGGCCTCATCGCCGGCAGCGGTCGCGTTGGCGAAAGGGTCTCCCCCCGACTTCACAATGCCCCGGCCCGCCCGGTCCGTCAAGCCACCCACCCCGGCCGAGGGCTTGCCCGCCCCGGGGCCGATCCCCTACAGTTAGGGCGTCGCTGGGGCCGGGCCGGGCCGGACGCGTCAAGAGGGTGCGAGGGTTGCGGTCGTGGCCGGGACGCGGATCGCCAGTGTGTCGGGTTTGCGGGGGATTGTCGGCGACGGCCTCGACCCCGCCGCCGTCGTCGAGTTCGCCGCCGCCTACGCCAATGAGTGCGGCGCCCGTCGAGTCCTGGTCGCCCACGACGGTCGGCCCACCGCCGACCTGTTCGTCCAGGCGGTCCTGGCCGGCGTCACCGCCACCGGTCGAGACGTCCAGCTCCTGGGTGCGGCGGCGACTCCAACCCTTGGCTACCTGATCCGCGCCCATTCCGAGACCGAGGGAGAGCCGTTCGGCGGCATCCAGGTCTCGGCGTCCCACAACCCCCCCGAGTACAACGGGTTAAAATTCTTCCAGTCCGGCGGCATGGTGCTCGACCCCGAGCAGGGCCGCGCCGTCCTCCGCAGGTTCCAGGACCGCAACTTCGCCTGGGCCCCCTGGAATGCCCTGGGACGGGTCTTCGAGGCCGACCCCGTCTTGCTCACCACCCACCTCGACGAGATCCTCAAAGTCTACAACGAAGGGGCGATTCACCGTCGAGAGTTCAAGGTCGTCCTCGATGCCTGCCACGGAGCCGGCGGGAAACTGTCGCAAGATCTGTTCACCCGCCTCGGTTGCGGCGCAGTCGTTCTGGGAGGTCAGCCCGACGGCCGCTACGACCACCCACCGGAGCCGACCGAGGCGAACCTCAAAACCCTGACGTCGATCGTCCCGGCCCTCGGCGCCGATGTCGGCTTCGCCCAGGACCCCGACGCCGACCGCCTCGCCATCGTCGACGAGACCGGCCGCTACATTGGCGAGGAACTCACCCTGGCCCTCGCTGCCCAGCAAATCCTCTCCAAAACCCCCGGGCCCCTCGTCCTGAACCTTTCCTCGTCCCGGACCGCCGAGGTCGTCGCCCGACGCCTCGGCTGCAACGTCCACCGTACGCCGGTCGGGGAGATCCACGTCGTCAGGGGGATGCAGGAAATTGGGGCGGTCCTGGGAGGCGAGGGGAACGGAGGCGTGATTGACCCCCGCATTGGTTTTGTTAGGGATAGTTTCGTGGGAATGGTCGCGGTGCTCGACCTGATGGCCTCGACGGGCAAGCCGCTCTCGCAACTGGTCGATGATCTGCCCAGGTTCGCCATGGTCAAGACGAAGTATCCGACGGGCTCGACAGCGGCGGTGGACATCTTCGACCGGATCGCCCAGGCCCACCCGGAGGCCCGGACCGACCGCCGAGACGGGCTGCACCTGGACTGGCCCGACGCCTGGGCCCACGTCCGGGCCAGCAACACCGAGCCAATTGTCCGGGTGATCGCCGAGTCGGTCGACGTGGAGCGGGCAAAGACCCTGGCCGAGTCCCTGGGACGCTGGTTCGGGGGGGGGTGAGCCGTGGGGTGGCCCAGTTTCGACACGCCTCCGAAAATCGCGTTCGTCGACGTGGATGGGACCTTGCTGGCCCAGACCACCACGTTCCTGTTCGCCCGCATCCTCCGTCAGCGAGGGCTTTTGAAGCGATCATTCGTCCTCCGGGCGGTCCTCCACGGCCTCCAGCACCGGTTCGGCCGGCTGGATTACGGCCGGCTCGTGGGCTTCGGGCTGGAGAGCATCTCCTCGATCTCGGTGGTGGAACTGGAGCGGATCGCCTACGAGAATTTCAAGAATTACGTCAAGCCGAGGCTGTACGAGGGGGTCGTCGAGCACCTCAACGGCCTACGGGACGCGGGGACGGCGGTGATCCTGGTCTCGTCGTCGCCGGGGATCGTGATCCGGCCGCTGGGCTTGTATCTAGGTTGCGCCGACACGCTGACGACGCCGGTGCGAATCGTCGGCGACCGCCTCATTGGGATGGCGGAGGGTCCGGCCTGTTACGGCGAAGGAAAGCGGTACTGGGCCGAGCGTTGGGCCGAGGCTCGGGGAATCCGGATGGACGAAACGGTGGCCTACGCGGATAATTGGAGCGATCGCGCCCTGCTCGACCGCGTCGGCCGCGCCGTGGTGGTCCACCCCCACGGAAAATTGCGGAGACTGGCTCACCGGCGCGGCTGGACGGTGGTTCGACCCCGTCGCCCCCGGATCGCCAGGGCTCGGTCCACGGTCCAGTCCTGAGCGAATTGGGCGAGCGGAACCCCGCCGGCCGTCCCGTTGGGTTTGATGCGCGAGTCCGCGGGGACCGGGCGGTTGGGATGCAGCCGGATTCACCGCGGTCACGCGTAGGGAGCCATCGGACTATGCACGAACACCCGCTCCATAACGCCAAGGCCCCGAGAGCATTGAAGGCCGGACCCAGGGCAATGGCCCTGGTCATCGGCCTGGCCGCGTTGACGGCGCAGGCGACCGAGTCGGACCTCGTCCGCGACATTCAACGCTATTGCGCCGTCTGCTGGCGCAACGCCCACCTCGACCCCGGCCTCTGGGACGATTGCACCCAGGAGGTCTGCTGTCGACTGCTGGACAAGGCCCGAGCCGGCGAACTCGACCTGAACCTGGTGCTGGCCGACGACACGCCCGAGCGTCGGGAGTTGGTCCGGGCGATCGACATGGTCCGCAAGCGAGTGCAAAGGGCCCGCCGCCTCCAGCCGATCGACGAGCTGTCCACCCCTGGCCCCGACCACGACGGCCGAGCCCGCCGCCGCCAGGAACTCGGGGAGATTTTGGAAGCCGCCCGAGCCGCGGTCTTGACCGAGCGACAGGACCGGATCGTCGAACTCTGGACCCGAGGCTGGACGGTCCCCGAAATCAGCCGAAGCCTGGACCTGCCCCTGGCGAGGGTCAGCGACGAAAAGTACAAGGCCCTCCGCAAGCTCGAACGCCACCTGGCCAACCGCCGAGACGACCTCGACCTCGGCCCCGCCACCGTTTCCGCCGAGGAGACGGACGTCCGCCAAGTCGGTTGATTTCGGCCGAGGCGGTATGGAAGTAGGTAGAGACGGCCCCAGGGAAGTGAGATGCTGGTTCCTTCCCTCGCACCGAGGCTGCGCGTGGAAGTCCGCTACTACCGCGATCCTGACACCGAACTGCCCCACATCTACGGGCATGGCGTCTCAGAGGCCGATGTTGAGCGGGTCTTGCGTCAATTTCGGGAGGATGGGCCGTCGAGCGGCGGTTCTCGACAGGCGATCGGTCAAGATGAGGGCGGCCGTTACCTCCGAGTGATTTACGTCCCGGATGAGGACGACGACTCGGTGTTTGTAGTCACCGCCTATCCGCTGGCCGGGCGAGAGCTGAAAGCACTCCGTAGGCGAAAGAGGAGGCGGGGGCGATGAGCGAACAGCGGTTCCCGGCCGGCTGGAACGATCGAAAGGTCCGCGACCTGTTGGCGGAACTCGACGCTAGGACCGAGGCGGAATGGATCGCCGTCGACGAGGCGGCGGCCGCCGAAAGCGACGACCAGGTCGTGGTGACTGTGCCGAGGGCGCTCCTGCCCGAAATCCGGCGGCTGCTGGCGGCCCACGAGGCCGCCTCTTGATCTTGAAAGGAGCAGCCCCTTTTCGTTATCAGGGGTCTGGGGCAGGTCCGCGAGACTGTTATCTTCGAGGCACAAAACCGGAGATGTTGCCCGCTAAACTCCAGCCATCCGACACGACGACCTCGGCCCCGATTTCTCTGGGAAGATGGATCAATCTCGCGAACTTACCCGCTGGGATGCTCTCCACTGTAACAGTGTATCGAACTCGTGGTCTCAACCGGCGAGGTGGAAAGATTTATGCTTCGGTTGCCCGCTTTCAAACCTGGGGATCTCTTCTGCCTTGCCAATGATGACGGTAGGGATTATCCCATCGGTTGTGTTGGAGCCAACGGTGGCCCCTACGAATTTAATGCCTACGCGATCGGGTATTTCGATGCTGCAAGCAGATTATCACACGCCATCCACGAGAACCGATATGCGCTAGACGCTATGGTTTACCCCATTTGTTTTTTGTACCGACAAGGTATTGAGTTAAGTATCAAACATCTACTCAAGAAACTTCCAAAATTGTTTGGCGAGACTTGCACGCCAAAAATGGATCACAAACTAATAGAGAACTGGAATACCCTTCGCGCATATTTAGAACGTTCTCACAATGGACCTCTGGATGATCCGCATATCAGCGAGACTAAACTCGAATGGATTGACGCCGTTATTAGCGACTTTGAATCAGTCGACCCAAACAGCATGGTTTTCCGCTACCCGGAAGCCAAGAACGGAAAACTTTATCTACAAGAGAAATCTCATGTAAACTTCACACAGTTCGGCAAATTTATAGAGCCACTTAGTCAGTGGTTTCAAGGCACAATCTATGCCGTAGACCAGATGGTTTATGAATCTCTCCCGGGCTGAGTCTTTGAGATTTGCATGCGCGGGACGGCCATGAAACTTGGCCCACTCAACCACGGCCGGCGAATGAGCCTGGAGGATTTCGGCTCGGCCGAGGTACAGGCGGGCTATCACTACGAGTTGGGAAGGGGGACCGTTCTTGTTTCCGAAATTCCTCCGCTCTGGCATCCGTTAGTCGTCCACGCAGTCCGCTGCCAGTTGGGGGCATACGGGTTGCAAATTCTGGGCGGATTCAGGTCATCGCCGGCGGCGAGGAGTGCAAACCGCCGATCGCCGACTGGGATTTCGAACGCCATCTGGACCTGGCCGTTTACATGAGCGAACCCCCCGACGTCCCGAATGTCTGGGCGGAGCGGGTTCCCGAGTTCGTCGTCGAGGTCGTCTCGCCCGGGGCTGCGGCAGAGCGGCGGGATTTCGTCGAGAAGCGCGAGTAATATTTGGCCTTCGGCGTGAAGGAATACTGGATCGTGGATCGGAAGCGTCGGCATCTTCTTGTCCTGAGGAGGCTTCGCGGACGGTGGTCGGAAACGGTATTGGGACCAGGCTCGACGAATCAGACCAGACCTCTGCCCGGGTTCGCCCTGGATTGCCCCGCGTTCCTCGGGGCCCCGGACGCCGAGTGATGAGACCTCGGACATTCACCAGTGGAGGCCGCGATTGGGCACCGTCGAGACGTTCGACCACACCGCCGATGTCGGTTTGCGGGTCCGAGGCGACGACCTTGACGACCTGTTTCGCACCGCGGCCGAGGGGATGGTTGACTACATCGTGACCAACCGGGCCGAGGTCCGGGTCGTCGAAACGTGGCCAATCCGGCTCACGGCGGGGTCGGCGGCCGACCTGCTCGCGGCTTGGCTCAACGAACTGATTTTCCTGGGCGAGACCCGCCACCTTCTGTTCGCGAGCTTCAACGTCCGGGTGGACGATGAGGGCCGGTCGCTGGTGGCGAGCGCCGGCGGGGAGCCGATCGACCGCGACCGGCATGTCCTGGACCATGAGGTCAAGGCCGTTACCCATCACGGCCTGACCCTTTCGAGACAGGCCGATGGTTGGTTGGCGGAACTGATCCTGGATATCTGAGGCCGAAACGGCTCGGCTCAGAATGGCTCGACACTGAGCGAATGGCTCGCGAGGAAGGCGTTGGCCTCGGCCCGGGTGAAGGCGCCGGCGGTGGCTCCCACGGCGCGGACGCAGGCGGCTCCCAGCGCCGAGGCCAGCGTCAGGCAGCCCAGTTCGTCCCGGCCGTCGAGGATTCCGGCGATGTAGCCGGCGTCGAACGAGTCGCCGCCGCCGGTTCCATCCAGAAACGTCACCGGGAAACTGCCCAGGCGGGCCTTGAGGGCGTCGGAGACCGCCACCGACCCGGCCCCTCCGCAGGTGATGACCACCCGCTTGGCCCCCAGTTCGTGGAAGATCAAGGCCTGGCGGACCGGGTCGTGTTCGCCCAGGATCGTGAGCCCCTCGTCGGAGTTGGGCAGGAAGACGTCGGTCTCGGGCAGGATTGGCCGGAGGCGGTCGAGGTAGTCGCCGGGGCCGGGGGTCACGACGTCCAGAACCGTGACGATTCCCCGGGCGCGAGCCTTCTGGAAGCAGGCAGCCAGGGCGTGCGGGGCCAGGCTTGGCAGGACGAGGTAGCCGCCGACGTAGAGAACTTTCGGGGGCGTCGCGGAGTCAAGGGCCGCTTCCAGGTCGCCGACCTCGAACCCGGCGTTGGCGCCGAAGGAGTGGATGAAGCGGCGGTCGTCGCCCCGCACGTTGATGATGAGGGTCTGGCTGGTGGCCCGGGTTGGGTCGACGGCCAGCGCTCGCGAATCGACCCCCCGCGCCGTGAACGTCTCGGCGACGAACCGGCCAAAGCTGTCATCGCCGACCCGCCCGCAGACGGCCGCCGACACGCCGAGCTTGGCCAGCACAACCGCCGCGTTGGAAGCGCAACCGCCAATCTCCAGCCGCAACTCATCCGCCGGCAGAAGTTCGCCCGAGGCCGGCAGGCGGGGCAGGGGAGTACATAGGTGATCGGCCACGATCACCCCGGCGCAGAGAACCGCGATCTGGGAAGTAGGGTCGGCCACCGCTGGATTCCGGTTGGAGGATGGGGTTGGGGAGACGCGGAAAGCTCAATCTGAGCCGGTCGGTTACTCGGCCCGGACCACCGCGGCGGAGTCGGGGTTGTCGATCGAGGCGACCACGATTTCCTCGGTGGCCTCGTCCGTGACCAGGGGGTCGCCGGCTCGGGGACCGATCATTTCGCGAATCTCCGCCACGGTCAGGACCTCTCGCTCGGTCAGGCACTCGGTCAGCCGCTCCAGGTCGTCGCGGCGGCCTTCCAGCAGGCGGAAGGCCCGCTCGTCGGCCTCCCGCAGGATTCGGGCGACCTCCTCGTCGATGAGTTGGGCGGTGTGCTCGGAGTGGTCCCGGGACTCGCCCATCTCCCGGCCGAGGAAGGGGTGTTCCTCGGAGGTGCGGAAGGCGACCGGGCCAATCCGCCGGCTCATGCCCCACTGGGTGACCATCACCCGAGCCATCCGCGTGGCCTGCTTCAGGTCGCTGGCCACCCCGGCGTTCTGATCGTTGAAGACCAGGCGCTCGGCGGCCCGGCCTCCCATCAGGATGGTCAATTGGGCCTGGGCCTCAGCCTCGCTGAAGCTGACACGGTCGTCGTCGGTCGGCAAGAAATTCGTCACGCCCAGCGACCGGCCGCGGGGGATGACGCTGACCTTGTGGACCGGATGGGCCTCGGGGATCTGCCAGGCGACCAGGACGTGGCCGATCTCGTGATAGGCCGTGGCGCGCTTGACTTTCTCGGTGATGACTTCCTCGCGCTTGGCCCCCATGACGATCTTGTCGCGGGCCGCGTCAAAGTCGTTCATGTCGACCTTGTCCTTGTCCTCGCGAGTGGCCAGCAGCGCGGCCTCGTTCACGAGGTTGGCCAGGTCGGCGCCGCTCATGCCCACGGTCCCCCGGGCCACGCCGTCGAGGTCCACGTCGTCGGCCAGGGGGATGTTCCGCGAGTGGACCTTGAGAATCTCCCAGCGCCCCTTTTTGGTCGGCAGGTCGACGGTGACGTGGCGGTCGAACCGGCCGGGACGCAAGAGCGCCGGGTCGAGCACGTCGGGGCGGTTGGTCGCCGCCAGGACGATGACGCTCTCAGTGGGCGAGAATCCGTCCATCTCGGTGAGGATCTGGTTGAGGGTCTGCTCACGCTCGTCATGCCCGCCGCCGAGACCCGCGCCCCGGACGCGCCCCACGGCGTCGATTTCGTCGACGAACAGGATGCAGGGGCTGTTTTCCTTGGCGGTCTTGAACATGTCGCGGACGCGGCTGGCGCCCACGCCGACGAACATCTGGATGAACTCGCTGCCGGAGATCGAAAAGAACGGCACGCCCGCTTCACCCGCCACGGCGCGAGCCAAGAGGGTCTTGCCCGTGCCCGGCGGGCCGTTGAGCAGCACCCCCTTGGGGATTCGCCCACCGAGGCGCTGAAACTTCTCGGGGTTCTTGAGGAACTCGACGATTTCTTGAAGCTCGGCCTTGGCGTTTTCCAGCCCGGCGACCTGGTCGAACGTGGTGCGCTGCTTGGACTTATCGTGACGCTTGGCGGGGCTTTTGACGAAGCTGCCGAGGATGCCGCCGTCGAATTGGTCGCGAGCTCGCCTCATCATCAGCCAGACCACGCCGACGACCACCAGCAGGGGCAGCAGCATCGAGATCCAGAACGCACTACCGGCCGCTTGAGGGGGCAGGGTGGTGACTTCGGGCAGGTCGCGCTTGGTGTTGTCGGCCCGGGTCGGTCTGGTGAGGGCGGCCATCAGGCGATTCAATTCGCCCTCGGTTGGTGGCAGATAGGTGACGAACCGCTCGACCATGGCGGCGTCCTTGACCGCGGCATCAACGGGACGAAACTGCGCCTTGTTGCGGAGCGAGCCTCGAATTTCGGTGCCCTGGAACTGGATGGTCTTGACGTTGTCGGAGTTGATCTGGTCCCAGAACCAGGGGCTATAGGCGACCTCGACCTCGCTTTTGGGGTAGTACGCGAGGGCCACGGCGCCGAGCCCGAGGATCAGGACGATCCAGAACCAGGTGGGCGGGGGCATGCCACCGCCGGCGCCGTTGGCGGGCTTGCGGCCCTCGGGGCGTCGGCGGTTGGGTTCCGGCTGGGGCGGTCGACTCTCCATGGATCACTTCTTCCCCGGAGGAACGGGCGCGGGCTCGATGGCGGGCGTGCGGGCCGGTGGCGGCCGATGCCTGGGTCGCGCCACCGACGGTTGGCTGGCCGGCTCGCTGGCTCGACGGACGGACAAACTGGCGGACTGGGGGCATTGTAGCCGACGCCGAGCTTGACGGTCAGGGGGGATCTTCCCCCAAGAGGGTCTCAGTGGCCGTGGCCGTTCGCCTCCAGCCACTTCTCGCAGTCGATCGCCGCGGCGCAGCCCGACCCGGCCGCGGTAATCGCCTGTCGGTAGTGGGTGTCCACCACGTCTCCGCAAGCGAAAACGCCCTCGACCGTGGTGGCCGTGCCGTAGTTGAGCAGGTCTTCCAACTTCAGGCCCGCCGGCGCCTCGATCCCCCCCCAGGCCAGCGCCGAGCGGTTGAGCAGGTATCCGCCCGGAGTGGTGGCCAGTTGCCCCTTGAGGAACGCGGTGTTGGGGACGTGGCCGATGGCCAGGAACAGCCCGTCGATGGGCAGGTCGCGGGTCGAGCCGTCCTTCGTCGACTTCAGACGGACGCCGGTCAGCACCGTGTGCGGCTCATGTTCGCCGTGGACCTCGTCGATGACGCTGTCCCAGGCGGGCTCGACCTTGGGGTTGCCGAAAAGGCGGTCCTGCATGACCTTGGAGGCCCGTAGCGAGTCTCGACGATGGATCAAGGTGACCTTGGAGGCGAAGCGGGTCAGGAAGGTGGCCTCCTCGACGGCCGAGTCGCCACCGCCGACCACGGCGATCGCCTTGCCCCGGTAGAAATGGCCGTCGCAGGTGGCGCAGGTGCTGACCCCCTTGCCGCGGAACGGCCGCTCGCTGGAAACGTCGTCGAGCCAGCGGGCCGAGGCCCCGGTGGCCACGATCAGGGCGTCGGCGGTGTAGTCGCGGGTCTCGCCGTTGGGGTCGCCGGCCGGGTCCAGGGTGGTGCGGACGCGGAAGGGGCGTTGCGAAAGGTCGGCTTCCAGCACGGTTTCATACCGGCAGTCGGCGCCGAAGCGCTGGGCCTGCTTGCGCATCAGGTCCATCAGGTCGGGACCATTGACCCCCTCGGGGAAGCCGGGGAAATTGTCGACCTCGGTGGTCCAGGTGAGCTGGCCGCCGGGTTCCTTACCCTCAAAGACCAGCGGAGAGAGGTTGGCGCGGGCGGCGTACAGCGCGGCGGTCAAGCCGGCGGAACCCGAGCCGATCACGATCACGGCGGCATGCGGCATCGTCTACCTCTGGCCGGCGACTCGATGCCGGCCTTCGGACGCCCCGCAACGCCCCTCCGGCCGGCCGGAGACGCTCGGGCCTTGCCGGGTCGGGGGTCGGGGTCGACCCATCCTCTATCTTACGCACCGGCAAGCCGGAAGGGTCGGTTGCCGGGCGGTTGAGGGGATCGTTGATAACGCAAGGGTCCCGCGCCCGTCAAGGTGCCCGCCGCCGACTGCCGGGTCGCGGATTCCGTTGGCGGGGTGGGGGCTTGCGGGGAATGTGACCTAGGCTGCCGGTGTGGTCCCTAGAGACGGGGGCGGCGCTGGCGATCCCGGCGACCCCGGCGCGGGCCGGCGGAGAGGACGCCCAAGATGCTGGTGCTGACCCGGAAGTTAATGGAACGCCTCTACATCGGCGAGGACATCTGCGTCACCGTCGTCCGCCTCGAGGGGGGGCAGGTGCGGCTGGGGATCGAGGCCCCGCGGCACATCTCGGTCGTCCGGGCCGAGCTGGTCCCCGACCGCCTGCCCTCGACGCCCCACGCCCCGACCACGCCCATCCCTCCGCACGCCGTCCCGCCGCCGGGTCGACCCACGGATGAGGGCTTCACACTTCCGCGGGCCGCGACTCGCGGAATCGGTATCCAACGCCGCGGACCGTCTCGATGAGGTCCGCCGCGTCGGCCAACTTTCGCCGCAAACTCTTGATGTGGACGTCGATGGTCCGTTCCAGCACCATTGCATCCTCGCCAATGGCCGCGTCCATCAACTCGTGGCGGGTGAATGCCCGGCCCGACTGACGCAACAGCACTTCCAGCAAGCGGAACTCCGTCGGCGTCAGGACCAGTTCCTCGCCCCGGAACAGGGCTCGGTGTCGCTGACGGTCGATCCGCACGCCATGCCCCTCGACGACCGCGCCGGCCGGTGCCTCCTCGGCCGCCTGGCGACGGCGCAACTCCTTCTTGATTCGCTGGATCAGCACTTTCACGCTGTAGGGCTTGGTCACATAGTCGTCGGCCCCAACAGCCAGGCCGATCAACTCGTCGGTCTCCTCGGCCTTGGCCGTGACCATGATGATCGGGATCTCGCGAGTCTGTGGACCGGCCCGCAGCTCCCGGCAGACGTCCAATCCCGGCTTCAGCGGCAGCATCAGGTCCAACACGACCAGGTCCGGCAGCTTCAACTGCGCCTGTCGCAGGCCGTCGCGCCCGTCGGAGGCCGAGAGCACCTCGAACCCCTCTCGACGCAGGTTGTAGGCCAGCACCTCGGCCAGCGAACGCTCGTCCTCGATGATCAGGATCTTGGACTTGGCCATGATCGTCCTTGGCGGGACGGGGAAACGGTCACCTGTCGACGAGGTCCCGCCGACCTTCACAATTCTAGCGGCGCGGCCCAGGCTCTGTGTGTGAGACCGATGAAGATGGGTTGAAGGTCTGGCGAGCCAATCGGGAGGCCGCGTTGAAGGGTTACGCATGACGGAAGTGATTTCCCATCGTCGCCTTTCGTCGAAGATACGCATTCCCGGACAAGATTCGTCCCCTTGTCCTAAGTTCTTGGTAGACAGCAGGGGGACGCTCCCGACCGGCGGACCGATTCCTGAGCGGCCGTGCTGGGCTTGGCTCCTCTCCCGAGCGAGGACGGCGACGATGGCGGCATCTGGGAAAGCGGGACCGATTCGAGCGGGGATCTCGACTTGCGTCGGCCGGGCGAGGCGTCGGACGCCCCGGCGTCTTGGGCTGGAATCGCTGGAGGCCCGGCGACTGCTGGCCATCTTCTCGGTGACAAGCCTGGCGGACGTCGGTGCCGGCACGTTCCGCTCGGCGATTCTGGCCGCCAACCGAACTCCCGGGTCCGACTCGATCGACTTCGCCGTCGCCGGAACAATCCGGGTCGGCCGAGGAGCGCTGCCGGCGATCACGGGAACCACGACCGTTGACGGGTCGTCCGCGCCGGGGTTCGCGGGTTCCCCGGTGGTGACGGTGGACTTCCACGGCACGAAGGGCTTGAAGTTCGCCGCGGGCGCCGACGATTCGGCCCTCCGCTCGCTATCGCTGGTGGGGGCGGGCAGCGCGGGGGTCACGCTGGCCGCCTCTCGGGTGACGGTGCAGGGGAACTTCATCGGCCTGCGGGCAGACGGGATCACCGCCTCGGGCAACCGCGGCGACGGCGTGCGGGTGGAGGCCTCGTCCCGTGGCGACCTGATCGGTCGCGACGACCCGGTCACCAGCATCACCTACGCCAATGCCAACTCCGTCCCCACGCAGCCGGTCTCGGCCTGGCAAGGGATTCGGGGAACGTCCACCCCCGGGCAATATCTGATCGCCGGGACCTCGGGGGCCAACGGCTTGCTGTTCACCGGTTCGATCAACGGGGTGGGAACGAGCGCGACGGTCAACTATCCCGGAGCGGCGACCACCAGCGTCTACGGCCCCGACGACTTGAGAGGGGGGAATCTCCGGCTGGTCGGCAGCTACAAAACGGCCGACGCCCTGGATGACCCGGTGACCGTTCACGGGTTCCTTTACCAGGGGGCGGCGACCGACCTCTCCACGGCCGCGAACTACCGGACGATCGACGTACCGGGGGCGAAGTTCAACTACGTCCACAGCACGATGGGGAACCTGGCCGTGGGGAACTCCGACGGGCCGACCGCCGACGGGCAACCCCTCGGACCGGGCCAGGCTTATCTCTATGACGTCGCGGCGGGGAAGTTTCTGACCCACATCCTGTATCCGGGGTCGGTAAGCGACACGGCGTATGGCATCTGGTTCAACGGCGGGACCAGCTACACCATTTGCGGAGGCTACAGCGACCTTTCCGTCAACAACATCGACGACCAGGGACGCCCGATCGGCCAGGGCTACCTGGTCGATTACGACTCGGCCACGGGGCAGTTCTCTCACTGGACGTCGTTTCTGTATCCCCACGGGGCGGTTGACACGAGCTTCCTGACGCACTTCGAGGGGATTAGCAGTGTCGAAAAGGGGGTTTACACCCTGAGCGCCGACTCGGTTCAGGTGGGCGCGGGGGGTGGACCCGAGGTTGGATCGTGGGTCTCCGTCCGACGGAACACCGATGGCTCGTTCGGCGAGGCTACCTGGGTGGACCTCAACCCGACGGGCAGCCTGGGGCTGGTCAGTTCCAACGCGGTTTACGGCAACCAGGTCGTCGGGATCGCCGCCGGTTCCTTGGGAATTGCCTCATACCAGGCCACCATCAACGTCGGGTTCCAGCTCTCGAACGTCATCAGCGGGAACGCGGGCAACGGGATCGGGATTTACGGAGGTTCCGACAACCAAATCTCCATGAACTTCCTCGGAACCGACGCCAGCGGCACGGTCGCCCGGGCCAACGGCAAGAACGGCATCCTCCTCACGGCGGGCGCTTCGAGGAACCGAATCGGCGGCCAGGCGACCGGTGGAAATGACCCGACGGCGGGGACGTTCGTCCGGCCTCCGCAGGGGAATCTGATCTCGGCCAACCGCGGAGACGGCGTTTTGATCAACGGCGGAGCGACGGGTAACTCACTGAGCGGCAACTTCGTCGGCACGACCGCCTCGGGAAACGCGTCGCTGGGCAACCGGCTCGACGGCGTGGCGATCGACCATGCCGACGGAAACCAATTGATCGGCTGCACCTTCCCCCAAGATCCCTTCGTCTTCTACAACGTCATCAGCGGCAACGGCGGCAATGGCCTGCGAATTCACAGTTCGAACAGCACCACGGCCCAGGCCAATTTCCTGGGAGTGGGCGCCAATAACGGGACGATCGTGGCCAACGGTGGCGATGGCCTGCTGGTTTCGGGCACGTCGAGTAACACGCAGGTCGGCGGCGTGATTCCCCTGGGCAACGTGATCTCGGGCAACGCCCGCAACGGCATCGAGGTCGCCGACACGGCCAGCGGCTTGATCTCGTTCAACACCTTCGCGGGAATTTATGCCTTCGGAGGGGCGGCCCCGAACCGCCGAGACGGGATTTTGATCACTTCCCGGGGCGGAAACAACACGATCCGCACCTGCATCGTCTCCGGAAACGGGGGCAACGGCATCGAGCTGAGCGGGGCCGCGACCGGCGTTCAGGTGACCGAAACCGCCGTCGGCACCAACACCTCGATCCAGACAGCCATCCCCAACGGCGGCAGCGGGATCGTGATCTCCGGCCGCGCCCACGGCAACGCCATCGGTGGGTTCCAGCCGTCGGTCGAGCCCCAGGTCACCGTCTCGTCCAACCGCCGCTACGGGATCGAGGTCCTCGGCTCGGCCCACGACAACGCGATCGTCCACGCCTACCTCGGAACCAACTTCAACGCCACCGCCGACCTGGGCAACCAGCTCGGCGGGATTTATCTCGGCCGTGGCACCTCGTCCACGGTCATCGGCGGACCGACCGCGGCGCTGGGGGTCCAGATCCTCAACAGCGACGGGCCCGGCGTCACGATGCAATCGTCGTCGGGCAACGCGATCCTGAACGACACGATCGCCAACAACGCGTCTTGCGGAATCGTGGCGATCGGCGGACGGAACAACCGGATCGGCTCCCCCTCGGCGGGCAATATCCTCTCGGGCAATGGCGACGACGGCGTTTCGCTCTCCGGAGACGCGGCGGGGACCCTCGTTCAGAATAACCAGATCAGCACCAATACGAGCAGCGGTGTCCGACTCCTCGGGGCTCGCCGCGTGACCATCGGAGGCGCGTCGCCAGGTTCGGGGAACCGGATCTTCACCAATGGCGGGTATGGCCTGCTGGCTACGGGGCTATCCACCGGGACGCTGGTGCGGGGCAACGCGATCGCGGCCAACGCCCAGGGGAACGTCGACGTCTCGGCGGCCCGGGGGATCACTTATATCTCGTCCTGAGGCAATCCGTGGGAGTCCACGAAACCGGCCCCCGCACGTCATCGGGCGGGGGCCGGTCAAGTTTTGGAGGACGTTGATCGAGAGTCAATCGGGTCAGTCAGCCTTGCGACGGAGACGGCCGCGGGCGACCAGGCCGGCGACGCCGCCCAGGCCCAGCAGAGCCAGCGAGGTCGGCTCGGGAACGGCCGCGGAAGTGGGCACGAAGGCAATCCCGCGGAACGCTTCGTTGGTCGGCGCGGTGGCCAGGGTCGCCGCGGCCCCCGAGACGGCGTTGCCGAAGCCGGTGGCGTCGGTGAAGCCGTAGATTGACCCGCCGCCCGCGGCGCCGCTGCCGCCGGTGGTGCCGAACAGGTTGACGACGCCGTTGACCACGTCGGCCGTCAGGCCGCGAACGCCGGGGGCGGTGATGGAGCCCTCGGCCACCCAGTTCCCGCCCTTCAGCGAGTATTTGAAGATGCCGCCCGTGGTCGCCGAGTCGTCGGCGAAATACAAGGTGTCAACCCCGGTGCCGGTGGCGCCGGTGTGCAACAGGACGAAGGCGTAGGGGCTAATGGTGCTGGTGGGCGTCCCGGGCAGCGGGGCAATCGTCTGGCCTGGGGTTGTCGGCAGACCGGTTCCGACCTCGCCGATCCGGACCGAGCTACCCGAGGCCGTCGTGATGTAAAGATTGCCGTTGTAGACATCGACGGCGCGGAGGTTGGTTGGGGTGGTGCTCAACTGGGTCGAGGTCGTGCTCCCGACCGTCGCGTAGCGGATGCCGCCGGCGCCGCCGGTCACATACAGGTCGGTCCCGTCGGTCGTGACCGCGCCTCGGGGATTATTGCCGCTGGAGAAGTCGGTCAGGGCCGTTGACGAGACGACCGAGCCAGAGGCGTCAACGATGTCGACCGTCCGAGGCACTGCCGCGGACGTCGTTCCAGCCACCGAGGCCGTTCCCACCGCGGTGTCATAACCGGTCAAGGCCAGGTATTGGCCGTTGGGCGAGAGGGTCAGCAGTCCCTCGGACGTGGCCGTGCCGCTGGCGACCAGGGGAGTACCGGCGGAAGTAGTGGTCGTCGGCAGGGCGATCGACTGGACCAGGACGCCCGAGGTGGTGAACTCGTCGAGGAACACCGCCGTACCGGCGCTGGTGAGGGGTCCCGTCCCGGTACCCACCCGGTAGACGACTAGATCGCCGGAGGTGAACGGGGCGGCCTCGGCCGGGCCCATGCCGAACACAACCGCCGCGGCGCAGAGGGGAGCCAGACGCTTGGCGAGGGAGAGAATCATGAATTCCTCAGAAGATCAAAGGGGGGAGGCTCAATCAGGTGGGGATCGAGCGGGCGAGTCTAGCGGCCCATGCGAATGCCGTCAAAAGAAGATTGTGCGTGCATTTATTGAAGTTCCCAGAAACCACAATCGCCCTGAAAAGCAGCCCATTCGCGGTGGATTCGTGAAGGATAGGCGCGGAATGCGTGTGCCTCGCCGACGGATTTTGGCGACCGGAAGCCAGGAATAGCCGGGCGCGCGGCGAGGCTCACCCGACCCTGCCGAAGGGTGAACGTTTGCTACGCGAGGCATCGGGAGAGCCGGCGAAGGGGGCGAGTGGCCCGATCAGCCGATCCGGCCAGTGATGTAGGCCTCGGTGCGAGAGTCTTGCGGCGTGGTGAAGAGACGTTCGGTGGGGCTGAACTCGGCGATGACCCCGGTGCGGTGGCCTTCCTTGGACGCCTCGGTGTCGAGCATCAGACAGGCGGTCATGTCGCTGACGCGCCGGGCCTGCTGCATGTTGTGGGTGACGATCACGATGGTGTATTCGGTCTTCAGGTCGTCCATCAGGTCCTCGACCCTCGCCGTGGCGATCGGGTCCAGTGCCGAGCAGGGCTCGTCCATCAAAATGACCTCGGGCTCGACGGCCAGGGTCCTGGCGATGCAGAGCCGCTGCTGCTGGCCGCCGGAAAGCTCCAGGCCCGAGCGGTGGAGCTTGTTGCTAACCTCGTCCCAAAGCGCCGCCCGCCGTAGCGAGCGTTCCACCAGTTCGTCAAAATTGCCTCGATAACCGTTGATCCGGGCGCCCCAGGCGATGTTCTGGTAGATGCTCTTGGGGAAGGGGTTCGGCTTCTGGAAGACCATGCCGATGCGGCGTCTCAGGGAAACGGCGTCGACTCGGGGCTCCAGGATATTCTGGCCGTCGAAGGTCAAGGCGCCGGTGACTCGGGCGCCGGGTACCAGGTCGTTCATGCGGTTGAAGCAGCGGAGCAAGGTGCTTTTGCCGCAGCCCGAGGGGCCGATCAGGGCGGTGATCCGGTGCCGGGGGATCGCGATATGGATGTCGCGGATGGCCAGCGACGAACCGTACCAGACATTCAGGCCGCGGGCCCCGAGGACCGGCTCGGCCTCGGGCGTCGCGGCCGGGGTGGTCGCGGCCGAGGGGTTCGGGGCGGTCGGCGCCTGGCGGGTCTCGGGAACGCTCATGGGAATGGACCGGGCCGCGGGGGAAAAGGTTGGGCGTCAAAGGACGTTGGCCGACACGACGGGCTCAGCGTCGGTGCCGGCCGGCGCGGTTGCGGATCAAAATGGCCGCGGCGTTCATTGTCAGCAAGATCGCCAGCAGGATCAAAATGCCCCCGGCGGCGATGGCCTGGAACTCCTCGCCGGGCTCCTTGGCGTCGGCGTAGATTTCCACCGGCAGGGCGGTGTATGGGTCGCCGGGACGCCGAGGGATCACGAACAGCGACGTCGCGGCGCCAACCAGGATCAGCGGGGCGGTCTCGCCGATGGCCCTCGATAGCGCCAGGATCGTCCCGGTCATGATCCCCGGCAAGGCCGAGGGCAGCACATGCCCCCAAACCATCTGCCAGCGGGTCGCTCCCAGAGCCAGCGCCGCACTCCTCAATGAGTTGGGCACCGTCCGCAAGGCCTCCTGGGTGGAGATGACCACCACCGGCAGCACCAGCAGCGAGAGGGTCAGGCCGCCGGCCCAGAGGGTACGCCCCAGGGCCAGGCGGTCGTTGCCGAAGGCATAGGTGAACGCCGCCAGGCCCAGCAGGCCATAGACCACCGACGGAACCCCCGCGAGGTTGGCGATGTTGGTCTGCACGACCCGCCGCCAGCGCCCCTCCGGCACGTACTCTTCCAGGAAGATCGCCGCGCCGACGCCGACGGGAATCGCCAGGGCCGTCACCAGCGCGAGCAGCCAGAGCGTGCCGACAATCCCCCCTCGGTAGCCGTCCTCGGGCGCGTCGGTCGACTGGATTCGGGTGGCCAGACCCCGCATCGAGTCGACTAACGCCCGAGCGCCCCCGACCACGTCGCCGGCCCTCAGCGGCGGCCGGCCCAGCTCCTCGCGATGCCCCAGCGCCGCGACCAGCACGGCTCCCAGCAGCACCGCCAGGACGATCACCCCGACCATCGTGGCCATCAGGCACGCCAGGCGGAAGGCCGGCTCCATCAAGCGACGGCCCAGGCGACGCGGCCGGTACAGGTCCGGGCGTTCGGCGACGCTCATTCGTAGACCTCGCGGAACCGCCGCAGCACTACCCCCGAGGCGACATTCAGCGCGAGCGTGACCAGGAACAACGTCGCCCCCACGGCGAACAGCGAAAGGTATTCCGGAGAGTCATACCCCGCCTCCCCGCCGACGACGTTGACGATGTAGGCGGTCATCGTCTGAAGCGATCGCAAGGGGTTCAGCGTCAGGTTGGGCTGCTGGCCCACGGCCAGGACCACCGCCATCGTTTCCCCCACGGCCCGGCTGATCGCCAGGATGAACGAGGCGAAGACCCCCGAAAGCGCCGCGGGCAGGACGACCTGGGTCGAAACCTCGAACTTCGTCGCCCCCAAACCATAGGCCGACTCCCGCAGACCCCGGGGGACCGCCGAGAGCACGTCCTCGGACAGCGACGAAACCATCGGGATGATCATGATCCCCACGACGATGCAGCCACTGAGGGCGTTGTACGCGTCCACACTGATCCGAGGTTCCAGTAGCCATTGAAGGGCGGGCGTCACCATCACCAGGGCCAGGTAGCCGTAGACAATCGTGGGGATGCCGGCCAGCAGTTCAAGCGCCGGTTTCAGCACGGCCCGCAGGCGACGGGGGGCGTACTCGCTGAGGTACAGGGCACTCAGCAGGCCGATCGGCAGGGCGATCAGCGACGAGCCGAAGGCGATGACGAAGGTGCCCCAGGCCAGCGGCAGGATGCCCATCGCCGGGGGCTCGGCCGAGAAGTCAACTTCGCGCCCGGTCAGGAACGCCGCCGGGGTGACGCCCGATTTCTGGAAGAACCGCAGTGCCTCGGTCCCCAGGACCAGAACGATCCCGGCGGTCGTGACGACCGTCACCAGGGTGCAGCCCAGTAAAAACGCCGAGATCGCCCACTCTCCCGCGTTGCGGAAGCGAGAGGGGCCGGCCCAGTCGTCCGGGACCGGGACCGGGTCTGTCGTCGAGGGCGACGGCAAGGCGGGCACGGTCGGGGCGCTCACGGTCCGGCCTCCGGGCTCGGGCAGGGGGAGAGGGGGTTGATCGGCCTCGTCGTCAACGGACCGCCGCCTGAGTACCACCCATCGCCGAGGCCAGGGCCTTGGCGTTGGCCTCCAGATCGGCGGCCGTCGGCGCGACGTAGCCGGCCTTCTCCGAGAACGCCGCCACGTTCCCCAGGTAATGCTTCAGGAACGCCGCCGGGGTCTCCCGCTTCAGGCTGGAGTGTTTGACGTACAGGAACAGAGGGCGGGACAGTGGCGAGTAGGTCCCGGCCAGGATCGTCTCGTGACTCGGAGCGACGGGCGTGACCCCTTCGGCCCTGGCCACCGGCACGGCGCGGATCTTCTTGGCGTTGACCTTGTAGTAGGCATAGCCAAAGTAGCCCAGGCCATCGGCGTCCTTGGACACGCCGTTGACCAGCACGTTGTCGTCGGGGCTGGCGTTGACGTCCTTGCGCTGGGCCTTGGCCTTGCCGACGATTTCCTCGGTGAAGTAGTCGAACGTGCCCGAGGCGGTGTCGGGGGTGTACAGCTTGATCCGCCGAGCCGGCCACGACGGGTCAAGGTCGGCCCAGGTCGTGACCTTGCTATCGGGCTCGAACAGCTTCTTGAGCTGAGGGACGCTGAGCGCTTTGACGAAGTCGTTCTTCGGGTTGACCGCCACGGTGATCCCGTCATAACCCACAGTGAACCGGCTGGCGGCGAGCTTGGGGTCGGCCGCCATCTTGGCCGACTCGTCCTTGTTGGCCGGCCGCGAGGCGTCGACGATATCCGTCTTACCCGCCAGGTAGTTGCGGAACCCGCCACCGGTCCCTTGCGAATTGACCACCACGTTGGTCCCAGGGTGGCTCTTGACGAAGCTCTCCTGGGCAACCCGGCTGATCCGGAAGACCGTGCTGGAGCCATCGACGATGACCGGAGCATCGGCGGCCGAAGAGGGCCGGGCCAGAGCGACCCCAGCCAGGGCGAGAACCAAGAGGCGCAAGGGACGCATGCGAAACTTCTCCCGGGGGTGGCGCGGCGGCAGAACCGCGGCACCTAGTTTACCGGGCCGGACGGGCGACCGGATGAAGATTTCGTGAAAGCCACGTCCCGGCGCGAGTCGGCTCCTCGCAATCGCGAACCGACCCCAACCGCTTCCGCGGGGTTGGGAGGGCCAGGCCCACTCGACAAGGGCGGTTACCCGACGCGGGGGGGACTGAGATGGGCGCGCAGGGACGCCCGGGGGCCATAGGCCCTGGAGGGATGGCGAATTGTCAAAGAACGGTTTTCGGGTCAGGCGCGGCGCCGTCGGGGTTTGGGCGTCGCGCGGGTGGGTTCGGGGGCGTGAGGTTTGGGATGAGGTGGGTCGTTGAGGGCTGGGCCGATCGGTTCGGGGCGGGGCGTGGTCCACGAGGCGGTGGCGGCGGGGGTCGGGGTTGGGCGGACGGGGGTCGGGGCGGTTCCCGCCGGCCAACTGATGCGTCTCGAGGGGTTCACGCTGTGGTCGTACTCGCCGGGGATGTAGGCGGGCAAGTCGCCGCGGTCGATCGGGCGGGGGTCGGGGCGGGACGTCTTGAACTGGGAGCGGGTCCAGGCGAGGCGACGTTCGGCCTGGCGCTGTTCCTTCCGCAAGGCGACGAGTTCGGGAGTGTCGGGACCGAGACCGAGGCGGGTGGCTTCCTTTTGACGCTCGTCCAGGGGTTGCAGCAGGGCGGCAAGCTCGTGGTGGCGCTGGATTTCGGTCTCGGCAAGCTGGTGGAGGTGGTCGAAGAGGGTGTCGGGGTCGTTGTCGTCGTCGGGCGGGTCGAGCGGGGTGACGCCGTCCCGGAACTCGGGCGGGACGTTGAGGAGGTTCAGCGCCCGGAGGCGTTGGGGGGCGGTCCACTCGCGGTTCTTGACGAGGGTGGCCAGGAGCATCTGCCAGCGACGGGCGATGGCCAGGCAACCCTGGGCGAATTTGCGGAGGGCGAACAGGGCTCGGGCGGGATGTCGCGAGAGGCCGGCGGCGAGGAGTTCGGCATGGTCGCGTTGGTGCTGGTCAAAGGCGACGGTGGAGCGCTTGGCGTGGTCGTTGCGGAGGACGATTTCGCGCTGGTGGAGGCGTTCGAGGATGAGGGTGTTGTGGGCGACCTCGTGGACGAGCCAGGTTTCATACAGGTCGAAGGGCTTGAGGGAGGAGGTCCACTGGTCGATGCGGTCGTTGAGGGCGTCGGCCTCGTCCTCGGGAGGGACGATGGTCAGTCCGTTGAGCAAAGGCCGGGGAGTGGTGTGGGGTTCGGGGGTGTTTTGGAAGTGGTTCATGGCGAGGTCTTTTGGTGTGGAAGCCAGTTGCATTGAGAGTTGGGGCGCGGCCGCGAAGCCCCCCATCCTTCACTATCGTGACCGTTGCTGGGAAAGGTGTCGGGAATTTTCGGAATTTTGGAAAGATGTCGCGGCGGTCGATGCAGGAGATGCGGCGGGCCTCGAAGGCGGGATGCTCCCACGTCGATTTTGGGAGAGGATTTGGGGCGATTGAGGCGAATAGGTAGGGAAAACGCCGAATGTCCTTGGTTCCACGAAGGCTGAATCGACACCAATTTCCTTCCCACCCGTTCTCCCCGGTGTCGGAGGTGCCGACTCAAAGGGGGACAGTCTGAACCTACCCTACTGCACGCACGCCGATCAGTCCGGCCGCTCGTCGGCGATGGTTGCGTTGCAATCGCGGGGAGTTTCTCTACAATAGCCGCACAAATCCACTTGCGGCTCCGCGGGAAAAAGGCAGAACTTCGCATGGGCCGGATCTTCGAAAAGCGCAAGGAAACGATCTTCAAGACCGCCGCCCAGAAATCCAAGCTCTACACCAAATACGCGAAGCAATTGTACATGGCCGCCAAAAATGGCGTGCCCGACCCGGACGCGAATCCGACCCTGCGCAGCCTTGTCGAACGGGCCAAGCGTGACAATGTCGCGAGCCATGTGGTCGAAAAGGCGATTCAGAAAGCGGCCGGCTCGGGGGGCGAGGATTTCCAGGCCGCGCGTTATGAGGGATTCGGCCCGGGCGGCTCGTTGCTCATCATCGAATGCTTGACCGACAATCCCACGCGCACCATCTCCGACGTCCGCAGTTGCTTCTACAAGACCGGGTCCAAGGTGGCGGCCAGTGGATCCGTTGTGATGTCGTTCGATCACCTGGCGGTCTTTTCTTTCCCCGGCGACGACGAGGAGAAGGTCATCGAGGCGATGTTCGCCGCGGACGTTGCCGTCGAAGAGGTGGAATGCGAGGCTGGCACAGTCACGATCTTCGCCCCCCCCGTCGAGTTTTCCAAGGCGAGAACGGCCTTGCTCGCGGCGTTCCCCGGCCTCGAACTGGAATTGCAGGAGATCCGGTTTCTCCCTCAGTCGAGCAAAGTCCTCAGCGGGGACGATTTGGGTTCGTTCGAGAAGTTGCTGGGCATGCTTAACGATTGCGATGACGTCCAGGAAATTCACCACAATATTTCACTTGCCGGCTGATTGGCTCTGACGAATCACATCCGTGTTAATGGCGGAATCGAACCAGCGAGCGAAAATTGAATTGACACCAATTCCCCCGACACCAATTCCCCCCCGATGGATCGATCCATTCGGGATGGGTTTGGTACGAGAACGGGATTGGCACCGATCGCTACCTTACCCCCGGCTGTTCGGCCGAGTTATGATGGAGGGCGCCGTTGAGGTGGACCTGGGGCCGCAGGTCCGGGTGGGGTGGAAGCCGACTCTCCGGAGGAAGATGGACTCGTGAAGCTCAATCATGTCAATCTGCCGGTCCGGGATGTGACGGCGACGCGGGATTTCTTCGTGAAGTACTTCGACCTGGAGGTCCAGTTCAACATCCCGAACGTGATGGCGCTGCTGGGCGACGGGTCGGGGATGGTCCTTAACGTGTGCCACTTCAACAAGGCCGAGACGGAAGAGGTCCACTACCACAAGGACTTCCACGTCGGTTTCCTGGTCGATTCGGCCGCGGAGGTCGACGCGGCTCACGCCCGCCTCGTCGCGGGTGGGCTCGACGTCGAGTCTCCGAAGCGCCGGCAAGGGGGCCGCTATGGGTTCTATTACCCGGCCCCGGGCGGGTTTGAGGTCGAGGTTGAGTGGCTTGGTAAGTTTGATGAATCTCGCAAGGAAGTATAGTGGTGGCTGAATTGGTGTCAGATTTGAGTTGATACCGATTTTCCCCACGTGCGAAAAGTCGAGACTTCCTATTTCCCTCCTTAGTACTATAGGCCTCAAGGCGATATCCATTCGCGATGTCCGGAGCAGAAGCGATAGGCAAGCACGACAAGACCCGCCAAGCCCCTTTTCGCAGACCCTGTCCGGGCGAACATTGCGTGGAAAGATGTTGTCGCCCTGTTCCGGCACCTGGGGGCTTCGGTCAACGAGTCGGCCGAGGGTTCTCGGGTGGGAGTCGTTTACCGAGGCGTCTCGTCGACCTTCCATGCGCCCCACCCAGGAAAGGAAACGAGCAAGGCGACCGCCAAGGACATCCGGGCGTTCCTTCAGGGGATCGAGGACCAAGAACCGCCCACCGAAGGGGAGGTATGAGTGATGACGTACAAGGGCTACTCGGCCGCCCTCGAAGTCGACGAGGGCAGCGAAGAGATCCATGGGCGAGTCCTCGGGATCAACGGGACGGTGACTTTCCACGCCCCAACCGTGGCGGAGGCGCGTGAGGAGTTCGCGAAGTCCGTCGAGGCCCACCTGGCGTTGCTAGCCCGGCAAGGCCTGCCGGCGGAGCGGCCGTTCTCGGGCAAATTCCTCGTACGGCTGGACGCCGATCAGCATCGCGACCTGGCCGACTTCGCGACGGTCCATTCGCTCTCGCTGAATGAGTCGGTCCGGCTCGCGGTCGGCCGCCTGCTGGATTCTCAAGGGGTCGGCGAGTCGCGAGCCGCGTCTCCCGATCCCCTATCCATGCCCAAGGGGGCAAGACGGCGGAGCGTCGGGACGAGTGCGGCGAAATGACCCCGCTATCTAATCGGGAGGAATTTGGTGTCGTTTCGCTTGTGGCTGACGCCTACCCGACATACACGGACGGATAACTGAGTTGACACCAATTTTCCTCCATCCCCAATTCCTTCTTAATCTAGGATAAATGGAGCGACTGGCTAATTAAAAAGTAGAATGTCCCCTTTTCCCGATCCCCTGGAGTCGCCCGGGAGGAATGTGATCTTCCCTAGTCGTGCGGGGAGAGTTGAAAGTTCGATGCCAAGTATCGGGACGTATACGAGATACTGCTTGGGTTGGGCATCCAACTCTTTGCGGAGCGTCCCGATGGCCGCCTTGACGATCTCCTCCAGTGGCTTGCCGTTTTCATGGTTATCTTGCCAGGCAATAGCAACCGCTTCCTTGACCTTCTCCTCGACTCCATTCTTGTTGTACACGTCACGGGTTGCGACCGCTTCGGCCAAGGCATCAAGGCACTCTCGATACCGATCGAACTCCACTCCGCTGATGCTGACGATTCCAACTCCGGTGGTGAAGACGGTAACGTCCTCTGTGTCGTTGAATGACACGTCGCCGATCGTCCAAGCTGTTAGGAATGACCGAAATCGGTTGATCGCTTCGTTGAGATGCATGTCAAGAGCCTTCGCAGATCGCGAGATAGGACAGGGTTGAATTGGTGTCGATTCATTTTTGGCTCCGATACGCATGACTCCCTGCATCATGGAAGAGATGAAGGGAGCCGAAGATTCGGCGGTGGGGCGATGGGCTGGTGGGGGAGGCGGACGGTGAAGGTGCTGCCGACTCCGGGGCGGCTGGTGACCGAGACCTGGCCTCCTAGGGTCTGGGTCAGGTGCTTGACGATTGACAGGCCCAGGCCCGTGCCGCCGAGCTCCCGGGAGCGGGCCTTGTCGACCCGGTAGAACCGCTCGAAGACCCGAGGCAGGTCGTCCCGGGGGATGCCCACTCCGGTGTCTGCCACCTCCAGGCTGACGCGCCCGGGGGGCCCCAGGCCGCAGCGGACGCAGATTTTCCCGCCCTCGGGGGTGTACTTGATGGCGTTGTCGATCAGGTTGTCCAGGATCTGGCGGATGGCCTCCTCGTCGGCCATCACCAGGACTCGGGCGTCCACCGCCCCGGTGTCGACTTGATAGTCCAGCCCCTTGGCCTCGGCCCGGCCGCGGTGCCCCTCGGCGCAGCGGACCAGGGTGTCGGCCACGGGGAGCGGGCGGTGGTCGAAGACCTCGTGGCCCGATTCCAGTCTCGCCAGGCTCAGCAGGTCCAGGATCAGGTGGTTGAGACGGTCGGCTTGCTCGTCGATCTGCTGGAGGAAGCGGACGTTGACGTCCTCGTCGTGCAGGGCCCCTTCCAGCAGGGTCTCGGTGTACGCCTTGATCGAGGCCAGGGGCGTTTTCAGCTCGTGGGAGACGTTGGCGACGAAGTCTTGCCGCATCCGCTCCAACCGCCGCAATTCGGTGACGTCGTGGAAGACCAGCACGGCGCCGGCCGGGGGGGAGCCGGGCAGGGGGGTTCCCAGCACCGCCAGGATACGTTCGGCGGGGGTCAAAGGCGGAGCGCCTCGGTCCGTAACGCCCACCTCGCCTCGGTAGGGGCCCGATCCACCGAGGGTCTCCTCGACGGCGTTCTGAATGCCGGGGCTGCGGATCAACTCGGGGACGAGCCGCCCCACGGCCGAGGCGTCGAGGGCGAAGAGGCGATCGGCCGAGGCGTTGGCGAACGACAACCGGCGACGGCCGTCGATGGCGATGACCCCCTCGGCCATGTTCATCAACACGACGCGAAGCTGGTGGCGTTCCTGTTCCAGACGGGCGAGGCGGGCTTCCAGGCGGGGGGCAACCTCGTCAAATCGACCCCCCAGCCGGCCCATTGCCCCGCCGATCCGGGTGCGGACCTTGCGGACGGGCACGTCCTCGGCCAGGGCTTCCAGACCGCGCGAAAGCTCCTCGGCGAGCCGTCGCCGCTTCCAGGCAAGACGCAACAGCACGGTGGACACGGCCACCGCCCCGATTCCCGCGATCCACGACCCGTCGATCAATCGGCAAAAATCCCCAGGCGGTCGGCCGACCGTTTTCAGGGGTTGGGCCGCCCCCCGAGCCCCAGTATCGAACCACGGCGAGGGCCGGTCAAGGTTGGGCCTCGGTGTCTTCCGCGGCCGGCGAAGTCGCAACGGCCGGTCGGGCCTCGGCCTCTACCGGAGCCTCGGCGTTGTCATCGGCGACGGAGGCAGAAGCGGGACTGGTCTCGACCCGGGGAGCCGATGGCGGTTTGCAAACGGAGCAGGGGACAAAGCCCTTGGCCTTCGCGGTTTCGACGTCGGGAAGTGGGATGCGGTGATCCGAGTTGGGGAGAAACTTGCAATCAGGCTTGTGGTACTTCTTTGACAATTTGTTGCCGATAAACGTGCCATCGGGAATCGCCTCGGCGACCGGGAGAACCCCGGCGTCGGCCGGCGGGCGCGGGTCCACACCCTTGTTGTTGAGGGCGAGGGTGGATGCGGCTTCGTGTCGGCCTAGATTGGCGGGCAGGTGGGTGGCGTTCAGGCCGATCAGGACCAGGGCCGCGGCGATGCCGATCTTGGTGACGAGTCGTCCGGAGGGGCGGCGGGACTGGGCCTCTCGCCAGCGGTCCAGGTCGTCCACCAGCGACCGGGCGTCGGGGTAGCGGTCGGCCGGGTCGTGGGCCAGGGCCCGTCGGCAGATGCGATCCAGCGCCCGGGGCACTCCGGGGCGGATTGAGCGCGGAGGGGGTGCCTCGGGGGCCGACTGCTCGGCTCTCCAGGCCGGCACGGCGCTGGGGAGGTCGGCGGGGCGTCGGCCGCAAAGCAGCTCATAAAGGATGACGCCCAGGCTGTAGATGTCGCTGCGGGCGTCGGCCAGGTGGCTTTGACCGGCGGCCTGTTCGGGGCTCATGTAGTTGGGCGTCCCCAGCACCGTCCCCTCTCGGGTCAGGGTCGCTTCCTGGCTGGAGCGACGAGCGAGGCCAAAGTCGGTCAGGCGTGGGCGGCCGTCGGGGGCGACGATGACGTTGGCCGGCTTCACGTCCCGATGAAAGACCCCTCGGCGGTGGGCGTGGTCCAGGGCGTCGGCCAGGTCGCGGACCAAACCGGCGGCCGACTCAAACCCGGGGGGGCGAAGGTCACGCAGATGCGAGAGGGTCGGGCCGGGGATGAACTGGTAGGCGATCCAGCAGCGGCCGGCATCCCGACCGGCGTCGTGCAGCGGGACGATGCTGGCGTGGTCGAGCTGCGCCGCGGCGCGGGCCTCGCGAAAGAACCGCTCCATCGACCGTGCGTTGGGCTGCGAATGTTTCAGGACCTTCAGCGCCACTTCGCGATCGAGCCGGGGGTCATACGCCCGGTAGACCTGCCCGAACCCCCCACCTCCCAGCAGTTCGCGGAGCTGGAACCGCCCCACGCTGCCCAGCGACCCATTGGGGTGCGGCCCCTCGGTCCACGGGGTCGCCTGGTCGGGGGAGAGCTCCAGGGACAGCGGCGTCAGGTATTCGGCCGTGGCCGTCGGGTCGTCGGGCGAGACCTCCATTGACCCTCCGCAGTACGTGCAATGTGACGGGCGCCCGCCTTCCCGACTGTCGTAGTCGACGCTCCGCAGGCACTCGGCGCACGCCAGGCGTAGTGGGAGGGACATCACGCGCGCATCCTTATGACGACAGCTTCTTTCGCCTCCGGAACCGACTCCTGCGGCTAACCTAGGACATCAATGGGCGCGTGTGTGGGCGATTTCCTCGGGATTTCCGGGTCACCCGATCCGCGGAGCCGACGCAACATCGCCCCGAAGCGGCCGGCGGGGTACAGTGCGGGGACGGGTAGAACGGCAAGACCTTGGACAGGGGACTTTGATGAGGGCCGGGACGACCGCGGCGGATCGCGAGGGAATCGTGGCGGCCGAGGTGTTGGTGATCGTGGGGATTGTCGCCCTCATCGTCCTGATGCTCATGGCGTCGCTGCCCCGGCGACGCGAATCGGCCCGCGCCGTCGCCTGCCGAGAGAACCTCCGGCAGATCGGCCAGGCCCTCATCCTTTACGCCGAGGCCGAACGGGTCCTACCTGGCATACCCGCGCTCGGACCATTCGACTCTCCCAAGCAGCCGGGTCCGCTGGACGAGGTGCGCGAAGCGCTCGGCGTGGCCAACTTCCTCGGGCTGGGCGATCCCGAGCGGCCGCCGCCTCGGGGTAGTCTCAACGCCTCGGGAATCGTCGCGGGGTGGACCTGCCCGAGCGACCCGGGGGCGACCTCCGGGCGGTTTGCCTCGCCGGTCAGTTACCGAGCGGTCGCCGGATCGGGGCCCGAGGGTTCCGATGGCCCGTTTGCCCCGGGACGGCGGGTCACGCCCGTCGACGTCGAGGCGGGCGACGGCCTGGCCTTTACCGCGGCCTTCGGCGAGCGGGTGGTTGGCTCAGGAGGTTCCCCCTCGCCGACCTTCCCCGGAGACTATGCCCTTCTGCCCGGCCCCCTCTCCACGACGGGCCCCCTGACGCTCCCGCCCGACGTCTGGAAGGCGGACGCCGGGTCGTCCTGGGCCGTGGCCGACTGGCGATCAACCTTGATGAACCACTCGTTGCCGCCGGGAGGTGGGTCCTCGGCCGTTGCCCACGACGGCCAAACCGCCCGGATGGGGGCCTCGGCCGGGCATGGCGGGTTCGTCCATGTCCTGCTGCTCGACGGCTCGGTTCAGCCGTATGCCTATCAGACTGATCCCAAGGTCTGGCGGGGGCTGGCCAGCTTCAAGGACGAGGTTGAGGCTAGGGTTGGGACCGCGGGCGGACCCTCGGCAGGCGGATCAGTTCCAAAGCCGTGACCTGACGAATCCAGCGGACGGGCTTCGGGTCACCCGGAACCACTAACTTCGCCGGGCCGACGCCGGGGGGTAGTGGCTGGCCGTCTCGGCGGGTCGCCAGCAAGAATTTGGTCCCCTCGCGGTCCATCGCAACCTCGACCGCCGAAACCGCCACCTGATAGCCATCCTCGGCGCGGATCAGGACGACCGCATCCGCCATCGACCGGAGCGTGGCCATCTCGCTCGGCCCGTCGAGCTTCGGTTCCAGCAACGCCCTCAACGGAACCCCGCCGTAGACGACCGGCGTCCCCTTTTCCACGACCCGCACCTCGATCCGTGGGAGTTTCGCGAGTGCGGCTGGGTCGAACACCAAAGCCTCGGGCTCGAGGCCGGGGGCCGCCATCAGCAGCAGGACCGCGAGCGCGGGCATCATGGGCGAAGCTCCGGGACGTCGGGATCACCGGCAAATGGGACTGACACAGGGTATCCGGCCCAACCGTGTCGCTGTCTCGGACCCCGACCCCTCTCCGCCGTACAAGTGACGGGTCGGGTCGTGGCGAAAGAGGATCGGCGAATAGGGGCCTTCGCCTATCTCGACGCGACTGGATCTTCCTGCCAGAGGTCGCGGGTGCTTTCGATACGAGGCAACATCAGCCGGTCGATTGCCTCATCGGAATAGACCTTGCCACCAAGGCATGCGCATCCTTCGATGGGTCTCACGTCGCCCAATTTTAACAAAAATGCTTGAGTGAAATACCTGTCCGCGACAAGAGCCAGGCCGTCATCGGTCGTCAGGGAAGCTCGGATCTCGCCGATCATGACTCGTACACTGGCTCCCTGGCCGGCCAGGTCACGCAGTCGCAGGATGAGCCGTTGGTCGACCTCCACGAAACACCTCCGCTGGAAGAGGATCGAGAGCAGTCATCTCGTGAATTTCACCATGAGGTTCGTGTAAGCGCCGGGGCTGCCTTCGGCCTTGAGGATCGTCGACTTACTGAACCCAAACGCCCTAACCCGATTCGCCGTCCAGGCTCGGGTGACGGCTTCTTCCAAGGGAAGACCTTGAGCAGTGAGGCGATTGACCTCGTCAAGATTCGTCCCTTTCACCCATTTGCCCCAGACGCCTCTGGCGCGGTTACCAAAATGATCCATCATCTTGTTGAATAAATCCGTCCCCCGAAATCCTGACCCCTCGGTGTTGACCTTGAATTCGACAAGTCCATCGTCGTCAAGATTTGCGAGGATGCCCTTGTTCGGTTGAACGAACCACTCGAAGTCGGCCGTACTTCCGGTAAGACCTTCCATGGAAGTGACGCTGAGGACGAGCTTTCGGACAAGTGCGTCGGTTTCGGCCTCCGTCAACGTACACTCGTCGACTCGATTCTTCAAGAACGCCCCGGAGCTCACCGAGTACCGTGCCGCGTTGTCGCCCAGCCCGGGTGGCTCGATGCCTCGGTCAATCGGTGATGGGCTCCCATCGTCCCGGCGTGGTCCCGTGAAACTCACCCTCCTAACCAAACCGTGGCCTTGCCTGGCGGGTTGGCCATTGACAGGCACGACGGCCCGGACCGATCATCCGAGGATGTCCCGGACGCCAGCCTGGGACGAAACCTCTTCCTCTACTGGCGATTGGGAAATCGCTTGTCGCAAAGGTCCGTCCCGGCGAGCGGTTTCCCTGGACCGGATATTCATGTCCCCGACCTCCATCCCCTCGTACCAACTGCCCGAGAGCCACGCCGCCTTTGTCCGGGCCAACCGGGTCATTCCGGGAGGCGTCAACAGCCCCGCCCGGGCCTTCGGAGCGGTTGGCGGCGAGCCCCCCTTCATGGCGAGGGCCGAGGGGGCTTATCTCTATGACATCGACGACCATCAGTACATTGATTACATCGGGTCGTGGGGGCCAATGATCCTGGGCCACGGCCACCCCCGGGTGAAACGGGCGGTCGCCGAGGCGTTGGAGCTAGGTACGAGCTTCGGGGCTCCCACGACTCGGGAGATCGCCATCGCCGAAGCCGTCGTCGCGGCGGTTCCCTCGGTGGAGAAGGTGCGATTCGTCTCGTCGGGGACCGAGGCGGCGATGTCGGCGGTCCGCGTGGCCCGGGGCGTTACCGGGCGGGACAAGCTGGTCAAGATGGCCGGCCACTACCACGGACACGTCGACGCCCTGCTGGTCCAGGCCGGTTCGGCCGCGACCACCCTGGGCCATCCCAACAGCCCCGGGGTCACCGCCGGAGCCGTCGCCGACACGATCCTCTGCCCGTTCAACGACGCCGACGCCGTCGCCGAGATCCTCCGACGCTTCCCCGGCCAGGTCGCGGCGGTCCTGCTCGAACCGGTCGCCGGCAACATGGGCCTGGTTCCGCCCGCCCCCGGCTACCTCGAACGCCTGCGAGACCTGACCGCCAGGGACGGCGCCCTGCTGGTCTTCGACGAGGTGATGACCGGCTTCCGCCTGGCACTGGGCGGCGCCCAGGAGCGGTTCGGCGTCACGCCCGACCTGACGGCGCTGGGCAAGATCATCGGCGGCGGCTTGCCGGCGGCGGCCTACGGAGCGGCCTCGGCGGTCATGGACTTCGTCTCGCCCGCCGGGCCGATCTATCAGGCTGGCACTCTCTCGGGCAACCCCCTGGCGATGGCCGCGGGCCTGGAAACGATCCGCATCCTCGCCGAAGACTCTCCCTATGAACGGCTGGAAACCCTTTCCGCCCGGCTGGAGGAGGGTCTCCGCCGCGCCGCCACCGACGCCAGGGTCCCCCACGTCGTCCAGCGTGTCGGCAGCATGCTGACGCTGTTCTTCCACGACGGGCCGGTAGTGGATTACGACTCGGCCCTCCTGTCGGACACGGCCCTGTTCGGCCGCTTCTTCTGGGAGATGCTGGCCCGGGGCGTCTACCTGCCGTGCAGTCAGTTCGAGGCCGCCTTCGTCTCGGCGGCGCACACCGAGGCCGACATCGACCACACCATCGTCGCGGCCGGCGAGGCGTTGCGGGCCGCGACTGCTTGAGTCGGAATTCCGAACGGTCGGTTCAGCAATCCTTCCACTCGACGACCTGGCCGGTCCTCAAGGCGCGGTTGGCCAGGTGTGCGCCGCTGGCGGCGGACACCCCGGCTTCCACCGGCGCCGCGGGCGTGGCCCGGCTGCGGAGGCAATCGACCCAGTTGATGAGGTGGAGCAACTCGCCGTCGGGCTGGGCGTAGAAATCCAGCCCCTTTTCCCCCGAGCCTAGCACCAGGCTCTCGCCGCCGCCGGGCTTACCGGGCTCGGCCGAGAGTTCGTACCGACCTCGATCGATGTAGAGGTCGGCGTCCGAGCCCATGAACATGATGTGGGCCCGCTCCCGGGCGTTGCAAAACGTCCCCTCGAAATGGATCTGAAGCCCGCCGGGGTACGTCAACAAGGTCTGCACCGTGTCGGGCGTCTCCCACACGCCCTCGCTGACGAACTGGGCGCCGATGCTGGCGGCGTGGGTCGGGTGGTCGAGATCCAGGAACCAGTGGGCGACGTCCAGGAAGTGGACCATCAGGTCGGTGAAGATTCCGCCGCCGAAGTCCCAGAACCACCGCCAGTTGTGGAACCGGTAGGCGTCAAATGGCTGGTCGGGCGCGTTGCCAAGGAATGCCTTCCAGTCGAGGTTTTGGGGCTTGATCCAGGAGGCGTCGCGGCGGACGCGGTCGGTGTTGCGGTTCCAGCTGAGGTGAACCTTGCGGACCGGGCCGAGCCGTCCGGCCTGGACCAGCTCGCGGGCCTTCTGAATGTGAGGCATGCTGCGCTGCTGGGTCCCCACCTGCACGACGCGGCTGGACTTGGTTCGCGCCTCGATGATGGCCTTGCCTTCGCCCAGGTCGTGAGTCACCGGCTTCTCGACGTAGACGTCCTTGCCCGCCCCGACGGCAGCGATCGTCATCGGCGTGTGCCAGTGGTCGGGCGTGGCGATAATGACCGCGTCAACGTCCTTGCGGTCGAGGATCGCTCGATAATCGGCGACCCCGACAGCGCTTGAGTCGGCCAGTTTCAGGCCGGCGTCGAGATTGGGCCCGTAGACGTCGCAGGCCCCCACGACCTTGACGCCGGGCACCATTTGGAGCGATTTCAAAATGGCCCCGCAACGACCCCCCGTGCCGATGGCGGCCAGGCGGATCGTCTCGTTCGCCCCATACGCGCGGATTGCCGGGAAGGCCCAGCCCGCGACGGCGGCAGCCCCAGCCGAGGTTCTCAAAAACGAACGGCGAGAGGACTCGGGGCTATTTGTCATGGGCGAGTCTCCAGCGGCGAGGGTTGAGAGGGCGACCCGTCGCCGATGAGACCAGACCCCAGCCAGCCGGGCAAGGGAGCCCCGGCCGGTCTTCCAACCCACGGGGCCCCGACGGACGATCAGCCCTGAAACAGCCGGGGGAGACCCAACGTCGCCGTTTCGGCATCAACCGTGGCCGAACCCAGTGCCGCGCCTCGACGGTGAGGCGGAGCCAACGGCTCCTCCAGGGTCCAGGCGACACCGAGCGCGAACTGCGAGGCGGGAACCTCGAAACACTCCTGGCAGCGTCGGCAGCGAACTTCGCGACCCGCCAGTCGGCTCGGGACCGTTCCTCTCTTGAGGCAAGCCGGGCAGGTCAGGCGGACCCGCGAGGGGCGTTCGGCATGGGGCCGCATGGGCACTTCTCCGTCAATGAGACGTCGCGTGCGTCGGACGCCATCCCATCGTCACCGCTTTTATTGTCGCATAGGTGCGTGAGTGAGGTCAAGAACTCTCCGAATTATTTCGGCAAAGTCGCCTTAGTTTACCGGGCCCGCCCAACCGGTTGGCGGGCGGACCCGTCGTAAGTTCCTTTGGGACCGTCACCAGATGCGGACACGTTGGTCAGCCGGCAGCCACAACTTGTCGCCATCCTTGACGCCAAAGGCCTCGTAGAATTCCGGAAGGTTGCGGACCACGCCGTTGCAACGGAATTCGGTTGGCGAGTGGGGGTCGACGGCCAGTCGGCGTTTGATCTCGGCGTCTCGATACTTCGACCGCCAGACCTGGGCCCAGCCGATGAAGAACCGCTGGTCGCCGGTCAGGCCGTCGAGCTTGGGTGCCCCCTCGGGCGGCAGCGAGCGACGATACGCCTTGTAACCGAGGGTCAGGCCGCCGAGGTCGCCAATGTTCTCGCCAATGGTTAGCGACCCGTTGACGTGCTGGCCGGGGGTCTGGGTCGGCTCGAACCCGTCGTACTGGGCGATCAGCATCTTGGCTCTCTTGTCGAACTCGGCGCGGTCGGCGTCAGTCCACCAGTCGTTGAGGTTCCCGTCGCCGTCGTACTTCGACCCCTGGTCGTCGAAACCGTGGCCAATCTCGTGACCGATTACCCCGCCGATGCCGCCATAGTTGGTTGCGTCGTCGGCATTTGGGTCGAAAAACGGCGGCTGGAGGATCGCCGCGGGGAAGACAATCTCGTTCATGCCCGGGTTGTAATAGGCGTTGACCGTCTGCGGAGTCATGTGCCACTCGTCGCGGTCCACCGGCCCGCCCAGCTTCTTCAGGTCGCGGTCCAGGTCGAAGGCGTTGGCCCTTCGGACGTTGCCCACCAGGTCGTCTCGGTGGATCACCAGGCCCGAGTAGTCACGCCACTTGTTGGGATAACCAATCTTGGGCGTGAACTTGTCGAGCTTTTCCAGGGCCTTGGTCTTGGTCGCGGGGGACATCCAGTCGAGCCCCTTGATGTCCTCTCGATAGGCTTCGGTCAGGTTCTTGACCAGTTGCTCCATGCGAGCCTTCGAGGCCGGAGGGAAGTGCCGCTCGACATAAATCTTGCCCACGGCCTCGCCCAACGCCCCTTCCACCAACGCCACGCCCTTCTTCCAACGAGGGCGGTCTTCCTTGGCTCCGGTGAGAGTCTTGCCGTAGAAGGCGAAATTCTCCTCGACAATCGCCCTGGGCAGCCAGGGGGCGTTCGCTCGGGCGACGTTCCAGCCAAGCCACGCCTTCCACTGGTCGATGGGGACCTCACGCACGGCCTTGGCCATCGCCTCGAAGTAACTGGGCTGGGCGACGACGACCTCGGCGACGTCCTTCGCCCCCATCGCGTTGAACCAGGCGTCCCAGTCGAAGCCGGGGGTCAACTCGGCCAGGCCTTTGCGGTCCAGTTTGTTGTAGGTCAGGGTGTCGTCGCGGCTCTTGACGCGATCCCAGTGAGACTTGGCCAGGAGAGTTTCGAGCTTGACGATGTCGTCGGCCTCGTCTTCGTCGGCGGAGTCGGACAACTCGACCATCCGGCCGATGTGCTCGGCGTAAGCCTTGCGGATCTCGGCGTACTTTTCCTCTCGGTAGTACGACTCATCGGGCAGGCCCAGGCCGCCTTGCGACAGGTAGATGATGTAGCGGTCGGACTTCTTGGCGTCGGTGTCGACATGCATGCCGAAAAGGCCGCCGACTCCGCTGCGCTGGAGTTCGCCCAGAGTGCGGGCGAGGTCGGTGGGGTCCTCGATGGCGTCCACCTGGTCGAGCAGGTCGCCGATCGGGTCGATTCCCAGCCCCTGGACGCGGGCGATGTCGCGGAAGCTGGCGTAGAGGTCGCCGACCTGCTGCTCGACCGACCCGGGCTTGACGTGGGGATCACCCGCGGCGGTCTCGACGATCGTGCGGATGCTGGCCTCGGACTTCTCCACCAGTTGGACGAACGACCCATACGAGGCGCGGTCAGCCGGGATCTCGACCTTCGAGAGCCACGAGCCGTTGACGTGGCGGAACAGGTCGTCCTGAGGGCGGACCGCCGAGTCGAAGGTGTCGCGATCGACGCCCGAGCGGGGCGTACCCGGCGCCGGGGCCGGGTCGGGATGGTCGGCGGCGCCGGCGGTCGCGGTCGCGACGGCCAGGAGCCAGGCCGAGGCCAGGAGGCGGAGGCCCCTCGGGGATCGACTCATCGTTGCATGCTCCACGGGCCAGGTCTCGGGTCGATGCGGTTGGGGTCCGGCCTTCCGGGGAAGGTTCGCCGGTCCATCGTCGCCATTGCAGCCGATCGGCCCGCGCCTCGCCAAGGCCAATCGTCCAATCGTGGCGGAGTGCGGTTCCCGCTCGCGGAGCCGCCGCCGGGCGGCTACAGTCGGGGACGGGGCGGGATCGAGCCGTCCGCCACATCGAGCCACGGGAGTTTTCCAACATCATGGATCGTCGCGATTTCCTCCAGACCGGTGCCGCCGGCCTCGCCTTCTCGGCCGCGGCCTCCTTCGTCACCGCCGCGCCCGAGGCGAAGTCGAAGCCCCGGCGCGTCGGTCTGATCGGCTGCGGATGGTACGGCAAGTGTGACCTGTTCCGCCTCATCCAGATCGAGCCGGTCGAGGTCGTCTCGCTCTGCGATGTCGACTCGACCATGCTGGCCGACGCCGCCGACCAGGTCGCCGCCCGCCAGGCGTCGAAGTCCCGGCCGCGGACCTTCGACGACTACCGCAAGATGCTCGCCGCCGGGGGCCTGGATCTGGTCCTGATCGCCACCCCCGACCACTGGCACGCCCTGCCGATGATCGCCGCGGTGGAAGCGGGCCTCGACGTGTATGTCCAGAAGCCGATCAGCCTCGACGTGGTGGAAGGCCAGGCGATGGTCGCCGCCGCACGCAAGCACAACCGCGTCGTCCAGGTCGGCCTCCAACGCCGCAGCACGCCTCACCTGATCGAGGCCCGCGAACAGATCGTCAAGCCGGGCAAGCTCGGCAAGGTCGGCATGGTCGAAATCTGCTGCTACTGGCACATGCGCAACAATGAGAACCCGCCCGATTCGGCTCCGCCCAAGAACTTGAACTACGAGATGTGGACCGGCCCGGCGCCGATGCGTCCTTACAACTCGATGGTCCACCCCCGGTCTTGGCGGGCGTTCATGGAGTACGGCAACGGCATTGTCGGCGACATGTGCGTCCACATGCTCGACATGGTGCGCTGGATGATGGACCTGGGCTGGCCCCTGAGCGTCGCCTCCAACGGCGGCATCCTGGTCTCGCCGCCGTCGAAGTCCAACATCACCGACACCCAGGAGGCCACCTTCGACTTCGGCGACGTCAAGGTCCTCTGGACGCATCGCACCTGGGGTGAGGCGGTCGACTCGCAGTACCCCTGGTCGGCGACCCTCTACGGCGACAAGGGGACGCTGAAGGCCAGCTACATGAGCTACGACTTTACCCCCGTCGGCGGCAAGCCGGTCCACCGAGACGTCGCTTACGAGTTGGACAAATACCCCGAGGACCGCACCGAAAAGGACCTGGAAACGCACGTCGCCCCGGCCATCCGCCAGCACATGCGCAACTTCCTGGCGGCCATCGACGCCCGAACCCGCCCGGTGTCCGACATTGAGCAGGGGCATATCTCGACGGCCAGTTGCATCCTGGCCAACCTCTCAATGCAATTGGGACGAACCCTCCGCTGGGACGCCGAGGCTGGCAAGGTGATCGGCGACGACGAGGCCAACCGCCTGCTCCGGCGGCCCTACCGAGCCCCCTGGGTCCACCCCGAGCCCGCCTGAACGGTTGTCCCCCCGCGACGCGATCGCCTCTGAGCCACGTGCCCGCTGATGTTGTCCGGTTTTTAGAGATATTTGATTGAGCCGCGACCCCAACCCCCCTTCGGAAACGGGACAACATCCTCGGGATCGTGCAAGGTGAGCCGGAAGGAAGCTAACAGAGGAGGATTGACATGGACCAGAAGCAAGAGAGGGTACGAAGACCCCGAGTTCGTCTCTTCGACCGGAGTAAATTTGAGCCGTCGATGGTCGAGAACAACGGCCAACCCTCGCTCGTCGAGGAGTTGACGACTTATCGCGACCGCCTGCCGGAATTGCTCGCGCACAGGGGGGCCTACGTCGTCATTAAAGGTAAGGCTCACAAAATCCTGCCTGACCGCGAGGCCGCCCTCGAATACGCGATGAAGAACTACTGGCCAGCGCCCGCGCTAGCGAAACAGATCGTCGACAAGAAGCCTTTTCACTCACTCGGCGGCGCGACTCTGTGACAAGGAACCACCGAATCACACTCGAGGCGCTCGGCCCGATCATTCAGGTGGGCCTTAATGTGGGAACCAACCACGCCAGATTGGGATTGGGTGGAACTCCACTCTCGCGAACCGGCCTGAGAGACACGGGGCAACGGATCCAGCAATCAGCAGTGCGGTTGTCCAGTTACTTCAACCGACCGTCTCTGGTTCGGTACCGTTTCAACGACCCGACGTGCCTCAGATCGCCACGCCAACGTATGCCATTGGGCTCAACTTCGAGGGCCACCTCTCCGGGAACCCCTGGTTCCACCTCGACGCGCTGGTAGCCAATCCCGCGACCCCCGGGATCGATGTGTTGATCGGGATGGACGTCTTGTCGCAACTCGTCCGTTTCTACGAGGGCGTAGGCGGGACGATGATCCTCACTTACTGATCCAACGGCCTCAGTAGGGGTTCCGATCAGAACTCGGCGCTGCCGGGCGTGCGGGGGAAGGGGATCGCGTCGCGGATGTTGGTCAACCCGGTGGCGTAGACGACCGTCCGCTCGAACCCCAGGCCAAACCCGGCGTGCGGCACCGTGCCATAACGGCGCAGGTCGCGATACCAACCGTACTGGTCCTTGGGCAGCTTCATCTCGTCGAGCCGGGCGTCCAGCACATCCAGCCGTTCCTCCCTTTGGGAGCCGCCGATGATCTCGCCGATGCCCGGAGCCAGCACGTCCATCGCGGCCACGGTCCGCCCGTCGTCGTTCTGACGCATGTAGAATGCCTTGATCGCCTTCGGGTAGTTCAGCACCACCACCGGCCGCCCCACCAGCGTTTCGGTCAAATACCGCTCATGCTCCGACTGGAGGTCAATTCCCCAGCGTACCGGGTACTCGAACTTTTGCCCTTGGGAGACGGCCGCTTCCAGGGCGGCGATCGCCTCGGTGTACTCCATCCTCTCGAAGCTCGCCGAGACGAAGGCTTCCAGCCGGGCGACGCACCCCTTATCGACGTGCTGGGCGAAAAAGGCCATGTCGTCGGCCCGCTCGTCCAGCAGGGCGCGGAACAGGTATTTGAGGAACGCCTCGGCGAGGTCGGCGTCGTCGTTGAGGTTGGCGAAGGCGATTTCCGGCTCCACCATCCAGAACTCGGCCAGGTGCCGCGTCGTGTTCGAGTTCTCGGCGCGGAAGGTTGGTCCGAAGGTGTAGACCCGGCTCAGGGCCAGACAGTACGCCTCGACGTTGAGCTGGCCCGAGACCGTCAAATGCGCCGGCTTGCCAAAGAAATCGGCGCCGAAGTCGATCGCCCCGAACGAGTCTCGCGGCGGGTTGGCCAGATCCAGGGTCGAAACCCGGAACATCGCCCCAGCCCCCTCGGCGTCGCTGGCGGTGATGATCGGCGTGTGGACCCAGAAAAACTGTCGCTCGTCGAAAAACCTGTGAACCGCCATCGCCAACGTATGCCGCACCCTGGCCACGGCTCCAAAGGTGTTGGTCCTGGGCCGAAGATGGGCCACCGTCCGCAGGTGCTCGAACGAGTGACGCTTGGCCGAGACCGGGTAGGTGTCTGGGTCTTCCACGACGCCGACCACCTCGACCCGGTCGGCCATCACCTCGAACCGCTGCCCCTTCCCTTGAGACTCCACCAAGGTACCCGCCACCTTCACCGCGCAATGGGTCGTCAGGTGGAGGAGTTCGGCCGAGTAGTTTGCCAGGGTCGATGGCGCAACGACCTGGATTGGGTCAAACGCCGAGCCGTCATGCACCTGGAGGAACGAAAACCCCGCCTTGGAATCCCTCCGGGTGCGAACCCACCCCTCGACGACCACCGGCTCGCCCACCGAGACCTGCCCGGCCAGAAGGTCCCGAATCGTCAGACTGGTCAACGGAACCTCCTCGTTGGCGCGGACTGGCCGATCCCAGAACGATGCCCTCGCACCGCCCAGAGTGGAAGTCTATCGCCCCGGTCGCCCCGCCGGGAGTCAGGGCCGACCCGCGGTCGCTGTCGGCCGGGGACGCGCCGGGGGCAAGCAGCAATCCGGAGGGCATGCGTCGTGATTCGGCCCGAACTGACCGATCGCTCGACGCTCGACGCCCCGGTCCAGCCGCTCCTGAATGAGTTCCCGAAGCATCGACACGAATCGCGGATGGGTCCCGACCGTCTCGGCCCTTGCCATCGCCAAACCCAGCCCCTCGGCCGTGGCGCGGGCCTCGTCGTCCAGGTCGTAGAGGACTTCCATGTGGTCCGACAGGAAACCGATCGGATGGACCACCACCGCCTTCGCCCCCATCGCGGCGATTTCCCGGAGATGGTCGTTGATGTCCGGCTCCAGCCAGGGGTCGGTCGGCCGCCCGCTGCGACTCTGATACGCCAGCGACCAGCGACCCTCGCCCACCCCGGCGGCCTCGGCCACCAGCCGGCAGGTTTCTTGCAATTGACGCTCATAGGCGCAGTTGGCGGCCATCGACGAGGGGATGCTGTGCGCCGTGAACGCCAACCGGGCCGAGCCTCGCAAGTCCTCGGGCAAACGACTCAGCGCTTCCCGAACGCGGTCGGCGTTGGCGGCGACCCATTCGGGGTGGTTGTAGAAGACGCGAATCTTATCCACCGAAGGAAACCCCTCGCCGACCTGTTCCTGGGCGCGGGCGACGTCTTCCCGATACTGCCGGCAACTGGAATAGGAACTGAACCCAGCCAGCACCAGGGCCAGGGCCCGTTTTGAGCCCGCCTCGGTCATGGCCCGCATCGTGTCGGCGAGCATTGGGTCCCAGTTGCGGTTGCCCCAGTGGATCGGCAGGTCGACGCCGTGCTGGTCCAACTCGGGCCGAAGCGCGGCGATCAACTCACGCACCTGGCCGTTGATCGGGCTGACGCCATCGAAGTGATAGTAATGCTCGGCGACCTCCAACATCCGTTCCCGGGGGACGTTGCGGCCCCTCAGGACATTCTCCAGGAAGGGGATGACATCTTCGCGACGCTCGGGGCCGCCGAAGCCGACGATCAGCAGGGCGTCATACGGAACGTTGGTCATGGGGGAGTCAGGGGTCCTGAGGGTACGATCGCGCGGTTCGGCGTCGTTCCCCGTGTTCTATCCGCCCGCGCCCGGGGTACAAGCCCCGGGCGTGGCGTGACGTTTGAAATTGGTCCTCAAGGAGTGACCAACGGGGGCATGCCCGCCTCCGCCAGTCGCAGGACCCAGAACGACCCATTGCCGTTGGCGGTCGCCAGGTGGCGACCATCGGGGAAGAATGCCAGAGCGGCGACCTGCCCCGGCAGGACCATTTCCCGCAGCTTCGTCTCCTTGAGGGCGTCCCACACGAGGACCCGCCCGCCGACGTCGGCGGAGGCCAGTACCTTACCGTCGGGCGACAGGGCCACGGCCAGAACCTTGTCGGGGTGCCAGGTGGGGAAGGCCCGCGGGCGGGAGCTCGGCCCGCGGAAGTCCTCCCAGCAGCGGACGGATCGGTCCTCGTAACCTCCGTAGGCATGGCGGCCATCTCGCGAGATGGCCAGGCCGCGCAGGGCGCCCGCGGCCTCGGCGATCGTCCGGGCCTCGCCGGTTTCCAGGTTCCACAACTTCAACGGTCGCTCGGCGCCGCCCACCAGCGCCGCTCGGCCGTCGGCCGTGAAGGCGACCGACCCGAGATTGCCGCCTCCCTCCAGCCTCCGCAACTCGCGACCGCTGGCGAGGTCCCGCAACTGCGCCGCGTCCATGTCGTCGAGGATGGCCGACCGGCCGTCGGGGGAGAATTCCGCGGTCATGTACGCGCCCGACCCGTGGATGGGGAGCGTCTGGGACTCGGCTCCCGCGTCGAGGTCCCAGACCTTCGCCGTCGCGTCGGAGGCGATGGTGAGGGCCCGCCGCGAATCGCTTGAGGCCGCCACATGGCTGATCAGGTGGCGATGGCCGAGGAGCCGCCTCGGCCCCGGGTTCCCGCCCACGTCCCAGGCTTGCAGGACCGACGCGAACGGGGCGTCGGCCGCCGTGGGGTCGGCCGCCGCCTCGACGGCCGGGCCCAGCAGTCGGCGCCCGTCGGGGGTGATCGCCACGCTCAGCGCCTCCTCGACGGGCCCGGAGATCGGGTTGAGTTCCCGGCCCGTCTCGACATCCCACTGGCGGACCGTGTTGTCCCGAGACCCGCCGATGATGCGCACCCCGTCGGGGCCGAACGCCAGACCCGTGATGGTCTGGATCGCGCCGCCGCCCGTCCGCCGTTCCCGGCCCGTTTCGGCGTCCCAGATCCTCAAGGTCCGGTCGCCACCGCCGCTGGCGACGCTTCGGCCGTCGGGCGAGAACTCCACGGCCTCGACGTCGGCCGAGTGGGCGAACCGGGAGACCTCGGGGCCGCCAGCCGCGTCGACCACCAGCACGTCATGCCCGGCTCTTGCCAGCAATCGCCGGCCGTCGGGCGAGAACTTCAGGTCAAAGACCTCGCCGGGCATCGGGTGGCGTCGCAGTTCCTTGAGCGATTCGGCGTCGAAGAGCCGCAAGGTCTGGTCGTTCGCGCCGGTGGCGATCACCCGGCCGTCACGCGAATACGCCAGGCCCCGCATCCCTACCCTCTCGCCGTTGGAGGGCAGGGGGGGCAACTCCTCTCCGGTGTCAACCTTCCAGCGGCGTATCGGGCCGTCCGAGCCGACCGCGGCGATCGCCCCGTCGGGACTCAGCGCGACGACCCAGGCCCAGTGCACCTGGGTCCAGTGCTGAAGCGGCTTCCCCGTCTCCAGGTCCCAGACCCGGGCGCTGGAGTCCTGGCTGGTGCTGACCACCTTCCGGCCGTCGGGCGTGACGGCCAACCCGGTGACGGCCAGGGCATGCCCGGTCAATTTCAGCACCTCCCGGCCGCTGGCCACGTCCCAGACGCGGATGGTCGGATCGCCATGACCGCCCCCGACCACGAGCCGTCGGCCGTCGGGGGTGAACGCCATCGGCCCCACCCAGTCGCCGAAGCCCCTCAGCCAGCCCCGCTCCGCCATCGTTTCGGCGTCCCAGAGCCGGACGGACCGGTCGAGACTCGCCGTGGCGACCAGACGGCGGTCGGGGCTCGCCACGAGGCCCGTCACGTCGTTCCAGTGCCGCCGCTGGTTCGTCCCATAAACGGCCACCAACTCCTCAGGCTGGCCGACGACCCGCTCGGCCGCGGGGATCGCCGCCGCTGCCAGGCCATCGGCGGCATTCGACATCGTGGCCGCTGGCTTCAGGATGTTCGGAGTTCCAACATGAGCACCTGCGCCCATCATCATCATCGGGCGACGGTTGGGCTCGAAGTGGACCCGCACCAATCGCTTCCCACCGCTCTCCAGCGTGACGTCCTCCTGAAACCCCACCCCCTTGCCAGTGGCCAGGATGTGATGCGGACCCGCGTGATAGTGCAACACGTTTTCGCCTGCGCGAATCTCAACGTGATTTCCATCCACCTGGACGTTTACTGAGGGGTCGTCCACGTCGATGACCAGTATCCCATCGGGCGTCCGTAGACGAATCACCGTCCCCAGCAAGATCGCCGCCGCGGCCAGCCCGCCCAGGCCCGCCGCCGTAACCGCCCAACGCCGCCGACGTCCTCCCCTTCCCGCTTGGGGAGCAGGTTCCGCCGCGACGGACCCCTCGGCGAACGGCGCCAGCAATCGCGCCGCCTCGGCCGGGGTCTGGGGACGGTCGGCCGGGTCCTTGGCCATCAGCCGGGCGATCAATTCCACCAAGGCCGGCGGCAGGTCGGGCCGGGCCTGGGCCGGCGAGGGGGGCGTGTCCAGCGCGTGGGCCTTGAGCTTTTGCATCAAGGTTCCCCCGGCGAACGGCGGCCGGCCCACCAGGAAGTAGTAGAGCGTGCAGCCCAGCGCATACAGATCCGAGCGGATGTCGGCCGTCCGCGAGTCGTGAACCTGCTCCGGGGCGATGTAGTCGGCCGAGCCCAGAATCGCCCCCTCGGCGGTCGTCCCTCCCCTCGCCTGCAACTCGCTGGCGAACCGGGCCAAGCCGAAGTCGAGGATTTTGACCCGTCCGCTGGGTGTTCTCATCAGGTTTTGGGGCTTGATGTCGCGATGGACCATCCCCCGCTCCAAGGCGTGCTGGAGCCCGTCGGCCACCTGCCGAGCGTAGTCGCACGCATCGGCCACCGGCAATGGACCGTGGCGGGCGACCCACTGGGCCAGGTCGATCCCCTCGATGTACTCCATGACCAGCAGGTGAGTTTCGCCCACCTGCTCGGCGTCGAAGGCCGCGACGATGTTGGGGTGCGACAGACTCGCCGCGGCGCGGGCTTCCCGGCGGAACCGCTCGATCAAGGCGGGGTCCACCACGTCCGGGCGGATCACCTTCAGCGCCACCAGCCGTTCCAACACCCGATGCCTCGCCAGATAGACCCGCCCCATCCCCCCCTGGCCCAGCAACGACTGGACCAGGTATCGCGGGTGGTCGGCCAGCCCCGTCGGGATTTCCGCCAACGGCAAGCCGGGCTCGGTCGGGGCGACGGCGAAGGACTCGGAGGCAGTGCGGACGGTGGGGTTCGACCCGGCCACGGTGGCGAACGACGAGGGGATCTCGTAACCAAGGGTGGCCCCGGAATCGGCCCCGGCCGACGGACGACCAACGACCTCCCGGCCCCGGTCCCTCAACAGGGCCAGCAAGGCATCCTCGGGAGCCTCGCCGACGGACTCGCAACAGGACGGGCATTCCTTCAGGTGATGTTCGATCCCAGCCATCTCCGCACGGTCGACATTCCCCTGGCCATAGGCCGCCAGGAGGGCCGGGTTCAGATGCCCGTCGGCGTTGCGGACTTCGGGTCCAGGCTGGCTCATCGGCGACCTCCGAGTCGGTACCAGGGACGAAGCGTGACGGAGCGGGACGGCCTCCCGTCGCGCTGACCCCTCAGGGAGATGCCACCCATGGGCCCCAGCCTTTCAGGGATTCGCCACCCAGCCCCGCCGGTCAATCCAGCAGGCCGCCGGCCTCGTCGCGCAACCGCTTCAGGATTCGGCACTTGGCGATCAGGACCGAGTTCACCGTGGACCCGAGTTCGCCGGCCACCTCGGCGGCCGAGGCTCCCTCGAGCGCCTGCCGACGGAAGGCGGTCCAGGTCCCGGGGCGGAATTCCGGCTCCAGCGCTTCCAGCAGACGACCGAGGACGTGGCGGTCGTGCTCCCGATCCCAGAAGTGGCTGGCGTCGCTGTTTGGGTCTTCCAGTTGGTCCAACGCCGCCCCCAGACCCTCCCAGGCTGGCTGGCCCCGCTGTTGCCGCCAGGTTCTCCGCAGGCAGTGCGTGGCGATGGCCCGCAGCCACGCCCGAAACGCCCCGACCCGGCCGTTGTGGCGGAATTCCGGCATCCGTCGAGCGACCACGCCCAGCACGTCCTGGGTGAGGTCTTCCACGTCCTCCGTCGGCAAACCCTGACGGCGCAGCCAGTTGCCGATCAACGGCGAATAAAGCCGGACCAGCAGGTCCCACGACCGGTTGTCGTCCCGGTCGGACAGCCGTTCCAGCAAACTGGCCGAAGTCGATTCCATCGCCGACGCCTCGCCCCAACGGTCGATCCGGCCGATCATTATCGGGCAACGGCCGCCGTCGGGCAATCAGCGAGACGGCGGGCGGACGATCTCCCAACCCGCAATGGCCTGGATCGCGAAATTCCCCGGCGCGATTGGGACATCGACCCTGAGGGCCTTGAAGCGATAATCCTCCGTCTGCGTCCCCTCGGGCGACCGCGACCGCACGCTCGTCGGCTGGAACGTCGCCTTCGACAGCTCCACTACCGCCTCCGACAGCCGAGAACGCTCCAGTTCCGTCCTGGGTCGGAACCGCAACCGGCATGACGAGGGGGATTCGTCGACCAGCTCGACCTCATAGCGAGTTCGCAAGGCATACGACTGAACGCCCCAAAGGAACGGGACCGGCCCATGGCGCTCGACGTTGGCGGCCATCAGGAACGTCGAGACATACGCCGGCAGGTCCGCCTTGGGGTCTCGGCGGACCACGTTCAACTCGGTCAGGTCGCGGTCCACGTCGTCCAGGAACGGGACGACCAGCACCCGGCGAACCTCGGGGTGATACCAGGCGACTTCGCGGCCATCGCACACAGCGCGTTCGTCGGCAACGGCCCGGCCGTTGGGGCCAATGCGGCGGACATCCAGGAACGCCCGGTGCGGCCGCTCCAGCAGCAGCCGCCCCGAGTATTCCGAACGCTCCCGGGTGGTCTCATCGGCGTCGACCCGACGGAACTCGACGTCGAGCCGGGCGACCCGGGCGGAACGCTCGCCCCACTCGTCCAGGATGGCGTCGAGCCGGCCCGAGGCGGGCGTCGTCGGCAAGGGCAGGTCGTCGGCGGGCGCCGCCTTGGCGGTCAGCACGACGACCGAAACCGTCAGCAGGAGGAACCGGTTCACGATCAGCATGGGGGGAAGGCCTCGCCCGTTCCGCGTTGGGAGGGTCAGCGAGTCCGGGGTCGGACGAACCGCCCGGCGGCCGCCGGCGCGGGGGCATTGGCGTTGGCGGCTCCAGCGGCCGCCGGCTGGTCGGCCGGAGGGTTCACGACCACTTTCCAGCCCTGGGGGACCTTGCCCCTCTGGAAGTTCGAGGCGGCGATCTCCTTGTTCGGGACGATCTCGCCGTTCTCGTCCTTGAACAGATAGGTTTGCGTCTCTTTCCCGGTGGCGTCGACCAGTTGTAGTGCGTCGGGGAGGAAGGTGGTCTTGTTCAGGTTGACCCGGGCCACCGAGAACGCGTCGCGGTCGATGTCCTCGCGGGGCGCGATCCGCAAGCGATAGGCGTCGGCCCCCTCCTCCTCCAGGACGATCTGATAGCGGGCCTTGACCTCCTTGGCCTTCATGTCGAAGAGGAACGGCAAGGGGCCTTCCTGAAGCGCCTTCTGCTGCTGGTCCTTGGGCAGGGGGTAGACGTTGACGATTCGCTCCGCGCCGACGAAGTCATCGACCTCATCGCCAGTGCAGACGATCCGCTCGTGGAAGGTCTTCTTGGTCTTGTCCTCGGGGTCGATCTTGTGCAACTCCAGGCAGGCGAGGTTGGGGGCCTGGAGCAGGGCGCGGCCCTGGAACGCGGTCCGCCCCTTGAACGGCCCGGCCTTGACGTCGATCCGTTTGAACTTCGCGTCCAGCGTCTGGATCGACCGGCTCCGCTTCTCCCACTCGGCCAGCAGGGCATCAACCCGTGCGGCCTGCTGGGCATTCCCGGCGGCGGCCGCGGCGACCTTGGGGGCTGGTCCCGCTGGACGGCGAGGCGCCGGCTGCGCCCGGGGGGCTTCCTCGGCCGGACCCTGGGCCGAGGCGACGGTGGAGACCAGGAAGATTCCGACGCCGAGGGCGACGACTCGCGGACTCATGGGCTGACACCTCCCTGTTGGCTCGGCCCCGGCATCCCTCCGGGCGCGCGCATCGGGTCGGCCCAGTGTCGGCCCACCCGTCGGCCGGGACGTTAGCAAACTTGAGACAATCCTGCTAGCCCAGCCCGACTCGTCGGCAATACAAAACGGCGGACCCGACCGGAGTCGGGCCCGCCGTGAGTGGCCGTGAGCGAAACGGTCCAGGGAACCCTTTCACTTAGACGTTGCTGCTGGCCAGCAAGGTTTCGGAGTGGGCGTGGTGGCCGTTGGTTTCGTGAGGCATTTCGAACAGGTCGGCGCCCAGGGCGGTCTCGCCGTGCTGGCTGAGGTCCAGTCCCTCGGTTTCCTGCTCGTCGGTCACTCTCAGGGGGATGATCAGGTCGGAAACCTTGTAGAGGATCAACGAGCCGACGAACGCGAACGCCGAGACGATCACCAGGGCCAGCATGTGGTACATGAAGGTCTTGGTGGGTCCGTACCAGAGGCCCACGTCCTTGGCGAAGATGCCGGTGGCGACCATGCCCACCATGCCGCCGATGCCGTGGCAGGGGAAGACGTCAAGGGTGTCGTCCAGCGTCGACCTCGTTTTGACGTGGACGGCCAGGTTGCTGACGACGCTGGCCAAAGTGCCGATGATGATGCTCTGCGGGACCGTGACGAACCCGGCCGCCGGGGTGATGGCGACCAGCCCAACCACCGCGCCAATGCAGGCGCCCAGGGCCGAGGGCTTACGACCGCGGGCCCAGTCGAAGAACATCCAACTGAGCATCGCCGCGGCCGAGGCCGTGTTGGTGGTGGCGAAGGCCAGCGCGGCGGTGCCATTGGCCGCCAGGGCGCTGCCGGCGTTGAACCCGAACCAGCCGAACCACAGCAGGCCGGTCCCCAGCATCACGTAGGGGACGTTGGCCGGGTTGTGCGCGAGGTGCTTGATGTGCGAGGTGCGCCGGCCCAGGTACATCGCACCGGCCAGGGCCGCCCAACCGGCCGACATGTGGACGACCGTGCCGCCAGCGAAGTCCTTGACGCCCCACTTGTAGAAGACACCCTCGGGGTGCCAGGTCATGTGGGCCAGTGGGCAGTAGACCACCAGGCTGAACAGGATGATGAACAGCAGGTAGCCTGAAAACCGCACCCGCTCGGCGAACGAGCCCGTGATGAGCGCCGGGGTGATGATCGCGAACTTCAACTGGAACATCGCGAAGACCATCAGCGGGATGGTCGTACTGAGGTTGCTGGTGGCGTCCCCCACGTTGTTGAACATGAAGAACGTGCGGGGGTCGCCCACCAGGCCATAGCCGCCGACGTCCTGGCCGAAGGCCAGACTGAAGCCCACCAGGACCCAGATCAGGCTAATGACCCCCAGCGCCACCACGCTCTGGAGCATCGTCGAGACGACATTCTTGAAGCTGACCATCCCGCCGTAAAAGAACGACAGGCCCGGGGTCATTAACAGCACGAAGGCCGAGGCCGTCAGCATCCAGGCCGTGTCGCCGGCATTGATCGCGGCCTCACCCTTCGGAAGATCGAGCGGACGGGGAGGGACGAACAATGCCCCCACCGCCAGCACCACGAGCAAGATGAACGGGATCGGCGTCGCTTTCTTCATGGGCTCCCTCGTCTAAAAAGTAGGCAGCACCGCCTGGGCCCACCCCGACTTCCGCGAGGGCACCCGCCCTGGCGGAGTCGCTCGCTCTGACTGCAACGTTCGTACTGATCGTGGTTTGCGCCACTTCGTGCGTCGCCCGTCGTGGAGAGGAGCAGCGGGGGTTGCACTGTCGGGGAGGGAATAATCGCATACCCTGGACCACATTTGCGAACGCTGGCTTCCAATTGCGAAATGGTAGAGGGCTACCCGACTCGAAGTCTGCCGAGTCGGGCCCTGAGTTTGGGAGGCGAAATGGTCGAGGGGTCAGGCGAGGGGAAGGAGGGTAGGGCTGGGGTCAGGCGATGTCGCGCAGGCCCCGGCAAAAGTAGGCGCCGGCGGGGGGGAAGTTGCGGGGCTCGAAGGCGAAACGGACGTCGTCGAAGTAGCGGCGATACAACCCCTGATAGACCCAGGGCAGTTCGGTAATCTGGTTGTACGAGCCCGAGGGGGACAGAACCGTCTTCACCACTCGGAACAGGTCTCGCTGGAGATCCTTGGGGAACGAGGGAACCGGCAGGCCCGAGATCACGTAGTCGGCCGTGGAGATGCCACGCTCGCCCAGCAGGGAGGCCAGATCGCGGACGTCGGCCTCGACGACTTCCAGGTTGGCCTGACCGGCGAACCGTTCTCGAAGAATCTTGGCGAAGTCGGGGTCACGTTCCAGGGCGATGACCCGGCAGTCGGGATGGGCCCGTTCAGCGAGTACCTTGGTGATCGGCCCGGTCCCCGCTCCCAGTTCCACCACAACGCGGGCGCGGGCCCAATCGACGTTGCGGCAGGTGGCCCGGGAAAGCCAAGGGCTGCTCGGCGCGAGGCTGGCGATCTTGGTGCCGTGGCGGAGGAACTTGCCGAAGAACAGCAGGGTGTCGCTCATAGGGGTCGGCCAACCTCGCTCGAACTCGAACTCAGACCGGTGGGAACCGCGTTAGTGGCCGGGCCGGGCCGGGACCAGCCGGGGTCGGGCGTGGCCATTTGCTTCCCGAGAGGTAGCGGGACACGTCGAGTTGCGGGGGGATCATCCGCAGCTTGTCGCGCAGGAATCGATGGACGAGCTGGTTGACCAGCCGGGCCTTCTCGATCTGCGGGGCGTGCCCACACTTGGGGATGACGACCTGCCGCACGTTGAGGATCCGCTCGGCCGCGCGGATTGACCCGCCCACATCTGAGAGCACCCGATCCTCACTTCCCCAGATCATCAGGGTTGGGTGAGGGATCTGGTCGAGCAGGGGGGCGATCGAGTGGCCAACAGTCCCTCGCAAAGTCCGCAAAACGCCTTTCTTCCACTTGCGATCCTGAAACTTGTGCTCGATGGCGGCGATGAGATCCTCGCTGGCGAAGTGGCCCCGGTGGAAGACCGACTTGACCAGGGTGTCGTACTGGCTCCGGCGTACCCCCTCCATCATGGGCAGGTTCTCGTCGCCGTGAACGCCTGACGGGCAGATGAGGACCAACTTCGAGACCTTCTCAGGGTAGCGAACCGCGTAAGTCGCGACGATCTGGCCGCCCAGGCTGGAACCGACCAGGTGATAGGGCGGCTTCTGGGCGAACTCGTCGAGGTAAACCGCGAGGCGGTCGGTCAGGTAGTCGACGGTGACCTCGCCCCCGGCGTCGATGTGGCGATGGAGCAGGGCGTCGCCGTCGTAGACCAGGATCTCGGGGATCTTGACGTCGAAGTGGCGGGCCCAGGCGCGTGCGGTTGGCGAACCAGCTTTCCGACTGCTCGGCCAGGCCGTTGACCAGGACCAGGGGGGCCGGCTTTTTGTACGCTTTCGCCAGGTGCAGGTCGAGGAACTTCCGGACGCTTGGGTTCATCGGTGCGACTCGCTCCCTGGTGTCGGCCTGGCGACTGCGTCGTGCTAGGACGGCCGGATCGCCCCCGGGCCGCCGAGCACCCCCAAAGATACCACACCGGCTGTCGGGCGATGGAGTCCCCTCCCCGCCCGGCGATTTCTTCGCGGTAAGCCCTGGTTTGTGTCGGTGGGGACGCTCGTGGAGGGGTCCGGACCTTGACGGGGCCGATCCCTGGCTCATACAAGGAGTCGGGTTGCGCGCACGGGTCGAGCGGGATCGGGCCGCCGGAGGCCAGGGCAAATGATGAGAGTTTTCCTGACGGGGGGAACCGGCTCGATCGGCCGGCGGGTGGCCCGTCGACTGCTTGACCGGGGGGACGAGGTGGTGATTCTGTCCCGTCGGCAGGCCGATGCCTGGCGGATGCCCGAGTTGCGGGGGGCGTCGGTCATCTCCGGAGATCCCTCGACCGAGGGGGATTGGGCTCGCGAGGTCGACGGTTGCGACGCCGTGGTGAACCTGGCGGGCCACAACATCTTCGGCAAGCGCTGGTCGTCGGAGGTCAAGCGAGAGATTCGCGACAGCAGGGTCCGGGGGACCGAGAATGTGGTCTCGGCGATCGGCCGGGCGAATCGGCCGCCCCGGGTGCTGGTTCAGGCGTCGGCGATCGGCTTCTATGGCCCCCACGGGGACGAGGAACTCACCGAAGCGAGCCCCCCAGGGTCTGACTTTCTGGCCCGGGTCTGCCGGGAATGGGAGGATGCCGCCCACCCGGCGGAAGGGCTCGGGGCTCGGGTCGCCTGGATGCGAATCGGTCTGGTGCTGGCCGCCGGGGAAGGGACGTTGGGGACCATGGTCCCGATCTTCCGCTGGGGAGGGGCCGCGCCGGTGGGAGGAGGCTCCGGCCCGCTCTCGCCCGGGCGAGGCACCGCCTGGATGAGCTGGATTCACGTCGACGACCTCGTTGCCCTGATCCTCCGATCCCTCGACGACCCGGGCGTCCGCGGGCCGATCAACGGCACGGCGCCCCACCCGGTCCGTAATGCCGAGTTCTCCCAAGCCCTGGCCAAGGTCTTGCACCGTCCGATGCTTCCGCTCGGGCCGCCGAAACTGGTCCTGCGGCTCTTGCTGGGCGAGGTCGCCGAGGTCATCACCCAGGGACAGCGGGTGATCCCCGAGCGGGCCCTGTCGTTGGGATTCGCCTACCAGTTCCGCGAACTGGCGACGGCCCTGGACGACCTGTTGGGCCGAGTCTCGAAGAAGCCTCGGCCCGAGCCGGCGACCCACCCGTCCCATGCCTGACCCGCTCCTCGACTTCGCCCGGCTCTGCCACGAAGGGGGGGAGTCTTCCCACGCCGAGCAGGCGTATCGGAGGGTCCTGGAACGCGACCCGAACCACGCCGAGGCGTTGGGGCTCCTGGCGGCTCTCCTCATCACGTTGAGGAGAGCGGGCGAGGCGATCCCCCTTTGCGAAGGTTCGCTCAAGCTCCGACCGCGCCACGCCCCGACGCTCGCCAACCTCGGCATCGCCCGTCTGGAGGTCGGTCAAACCGCCGATGCCGAGCGCTCGCTCGCCGAGGCCCAGGCGCTCGACCCATCGCGGCCCGAGGTGGAAATCCCCCTGGCCAAAGTCTGGCGGACCTTGGGGAGAACCGACGAGGCCTTGGCACTTTTGCGCGGGCTGGTGAAGGCTCATCCGGGGCACGTCAACGCCTGGAACGATCTGGGAGTGGCCCTCCAACATTCCGGCCGACTGTCCGAAGCCGTCGAGTGCTTTCGAGAGGCGGTCGGGCTCGACCCCCGAGCCGCTCGGGCGTATTCCAACCTCGGGACGGTCTTGCAGGAGTTAGGGAGGCTGGGCGAGGCGCTGGCGGCCTATGACGACGCCCTCCGGATTACGCCTGGGGAGATCGACGCCCGCTGGAATCGCGCGACAGCCCGACTCCTCTCGGGAGACCTGGCCAACGGCTGGACCGACTTCCACGCCCGCTGGGCCGCCGTCGGCCAGCCCGCCCCTCGGTTCGACCGCCCGGAGTGGGATGGCTCGCCAACGCAGCGCCAGACTCTCTTGATTCATGCGGAACAGGGGCTAGGCGACACGCTTCAGTTCGTCCGCTACGCCCGGAAGGCTCAACAACGGGGTTGCCGGGTGGTCCTGGCCTGTCAGGGGGCGCTGGCCCACCTGCTGGGCCGATCCCCGGGCGTCGATTCGGTCGTCCCCTTCGGCCAGCCCCTCCCGGATTTCGACCGCCACATCGCCTTGATGGACCTGCCTGGTCTCTTCGGCACGACCCTCGATACGGTGCCGGCCGAGGTTCCCTATTTGTTCGCCCGGCCTGATCTCGTGGAACAGTGGGGGAACCGCCTCGGCGCAAGCGAGGCGTTGCGGGTCGGCGTGGCCTGGCAGGGGCGGACCGATCACCCTCGCGATTCTCAAAGATCGTTCCCCCTCGCGGCCCTCTCGCCATTGATGAAGGTTGCCGGGGTCCGCTGGTTCAGCCTTCAGCACGGCGAGGGGCTGGATCAACTGGACGAGTGGGGCGGGAGGCTCGGCGTGACGGACCTCGGGTTGGGAGCGGCGTCGATCGAGGACACCGCGGCGGTCATCGCCAACCTCGACCTGGTGGTAACGCCTGACACGGCCATCGCTCACCTGGCTGGGGGGCTCGGTCGGCCGACCTGGGTGGCCCTGCCGCATGCCCCCGACTGGCGATGGCTGCTGGATCGGTCCGATTCCCCCTGGTATTCCACCTCAAGACTGTTCCGGCAGACCGAGGCGGGGGGCTGGTCGCCGGTCTTCGTCGAGATGGCCCGGGAACTCGCCGATGGGGCGATCCGACCTCGGACCATTGGGGATGTCCCCGTCAGTCCGTCCCAACATTTCCAACCGCGCGACGAATCTTCCCTGAACCCTCAAGAGTGACAAAACGCTCAAGGCGAAGCCCGGCAGGATGTTCCGCGAATGACCAAACCACCGAAGCGACGCTGGCGATGGTGGGTGCTGGCCAGCCTCGCCCTGATCCTGGCGGCGGTCGCGTTGGCCTACGCCACCCGTCCCGGCGTGCCGTCCCAAACGCTGCCCAACCCCAACGGGTTCGACTGGTTCGCCCAGGCCGGCGCCAAGGTCCGGGGAGACGTGCGCCGACCGATCGATGCCGATGCGGACTCGTTGCGGGCCTTCCTCGCCGCCAATGCCGAGCCCCTTCGCGAATTTCGACAGGGGCACAACTTCCCAAGCCGAGTTCCCCTGGGCCCGGACCAGGCGGAATCGTTTAACCGAAATTCCCAGGCACTCGGATTGACCCGCAAACTCGGCCGGCTCGGCCTGGCTTCGGGACGCCTGGCCGAATGGGAGGGACGGGACCGTAACGCGATCCGCGATTACTACGAGGTCATCCGGATGGGATATGCCGCGGTGTTCGGCGGCCTCCTATCGGACCAGTACGAGGGCCGGGCCATCCGTCAACCTGCCTTCCTCGCGCTGGACCGAATGCGAAACCGGCTCGGACGACAGGAATGCCGGGACCTGTTGCATCTGCTGAAGGCCGTCGAGTCGTTCGTCGATTCTCCCGCCCAGGTGATCGCCCGTGACCGTCGTTGGTTCCTCGAAACCAATCCCTGGCAGGTTCGGACGTCGTATCAGTTCCTTCCGTCCGTCCGGCGGTCGCTCGATTCCCTGGCCCTGCCGGGTTATCGCAAGTTCGAACTCACCACCGAGGCCGAACTCGCGGACATCCGTCGCCAGCGCATCCTGATCGCCGCGAGACTCTTCCAACTCGAACAGTCCTCGCCCCCGACCCGCCTGGCCGATCTGGTCCCCCGTTACCTGGATCGCGTGCCGAACGACCCGGCCAGCGGCGCTCCCTTTCGCCTCCCGAGCGAGTCTGGCGACGGCCCCACCGTTCAGGAACCGGAGGTTTCTCCCACTGAAACGCCAGATACCCCGGCCGACCCCGTCAAGGGATGAGCCAGCCGACGAGTACGCCGAGGCCGAACGTCGCCAGAATTCCGCCGATCAGCAAGGCCAGCAAGACTCCGGGGGAATGTTCGGCCCACTCGGCCGCGGTGGCGAACCACCAGGGCCATCCCGTTTCGTAGGCAAGGGATTCGTCCTCGTCCTCCTCGACCGATTCCGGGGCCAAAGGGGCTGAGGGGCGGTCCGGCGTCGGGGCGGGGGCGCGTCTGGGCTTGCGGCTGAGGGCCTCGAATGCCTCGGCCGCTTCGTCGCCCGTCTGAAATCGGTCCTGCGGACGGGTCGCCATCAGGCGGTCCAGCAGGTCGGACAGCGCCTCGGGCATCTCGGGACGGACCCGGGCCAGCGGTTCGGGGCGACCGGTGATCCGCTTGCCCAGGCGGTCGATCGGCGAGTCACCGGGAAACGGAACCTTCCCGCAGGCCAGGTGATACAGCGTGCAGCCGAGGCTGAACAGGTCGCTGCGGCCGTCAACCTCGCGCCCGGTCGCCTGCTCCGGCGACATGTAATCCACAGTCCCCACGGCGATCCCGTCGGCCGTGGCGAAGGTGGCGTCGTCGTCGGCCTCCATCAACGCCGCCAGGCCCAGGTCCAGCACCTTGAGTTTACCATCGTCGCTCAGGAACAGGTTCGACGGCTTCACATCCCGGTGGACAATCCCTTGCTTGTGGGCATGCGCCAGCCCCAGCGCCGCCTGAGCGGCGTAGGACGTGACCTGCGACGGTTCAACGATGCCGCGGGTCCGGAGGATTTTCCCCAGGCTCGCCCCTTTGACATACTCCATCACGATGTAGAGCATCGCCCCCGCCTGGTCGGCATCAAAGGCGCGGACGACGTTGGGGTGGTCAAGCCGCCCCACCAGCTTGATTTCCCTCTGGAACCGGGCGACGACCCGCTCGTTCTGGGCAATCTCCGGGGCGATGATCTTCAAGGCCACCATCCGGCCCATCAAGGGGTGGTGGGCTTTGTAGACGCGGCCCATCGAGCCCGCGCCCAGGCGGTCGAGGATCACGTACCGCCCCACCATGAGTCCCTGCGCCCGGTTGCCCAGCAGGCGGCCGGCCTGGAATTCGGTCAGTAGCCCGTCCTGGACGAGCCGGCGGGCCAGGTCCCGGGAGTTGGTCGGGTAGGAGCCGGCCTGGACTCGGTGTTTCAGGTCGGTGAACTGGCGATCGGTCAGAATTCCGGAGTTCCGGATGACCGGCAGCAGGTCGGGTGGCGGCTCCTGCGCCGGCCTCGGTTTCTCGGTGGCGGACATCGTCGTCGATCTCCGGGGCGGCTCGATCTCACCGAACTTACCACGCCGCCGGGCCTTGCTTCAACGGAACGTCTCAAGCGACGAATGCCTTGGAGCGGCTCGCCGATCGTTGCATGATGATGAGGAGGGGCGGCCGTCGGGGGTTCGCCCGCTTTGCCTTCGCCGGGTGGGAGGGATTCAATGAGGACGCACTGGAAACGATTCGGCCCCGCGATGGCCACCGTCCTCACCCTGGTCGTGGTCGCGGGCTGGTCGGCGACAAGGGGGACGAGATTGGCGGCGGGGGCGGCCGCCGAGGACGGGGCGGCCGACCGGGACGCCGAGGCCATGGCCCGGGAACGCCGCGACGTGGCCCGCCGGGCGCTGGAGATTATCGCCCGATCCTGGGAGGTCGGCGCCCCGGTCCGCGACCAGGCCGGCGACGTTCACGTCTGGTCGACAAGGCTCCTGGGGACCGAGATTTACCTCAGTCTGCCCGGCAACGGCCCGCGCGTCGAGGACGCCGAGGTTTACCTGGCGCTGCCCGACATCCCGCCCGACCCGTCGCGGTTGCGAGCCTTCGAGCAACATCTGGAGCGGATGCGTCGCTGGGAAGACCGGCTCCGGCCGCTCGCCGCCAGCGGCGTCCTGTCATCCCTGGGCTTCCTCGACGTCGAGTCGCGTCGAATCCAGGCCGAACTCTGGCTCTATCGGGAGAAGGCCAAAGGGGCCAAGGTTCGTTGAGGATCGGCCAGGCCCGGCCGTGAAGTCGTGGGCCGACCAACGCAACGGCCCGGGGCACCTGAGGGGGTGACCCGGGCCGGAAGCCATCGTCGCGTCGCTAGGGGAGGCGTCGCCGAAGCGAACCAACAAGGGGGGCCACCGAATCCCGCGGATGCGGCCGCCGCCCCGTTCCTATTTCTTGCGGTGGCGGATGCGGCTCCTCATTCGGCGCTTCTTGCGACCGACCTTGCGGCGACCTTTCCCTCGGCGACGGCTGGCCATACGCGCTCCTCTGGCATTTGTGGACGGCTGGACCTCGTGGCGAATCCCGTCGTCGGCGTGCGACGGCAAAGAGTTAGACTGTACTGGACAAGCTCCTGCCGTACAAGACGGTCGCCGACCTCCATCCATTCCCTCTCCCCCAACGAAAAGGGCCCCTCGTTTCCCCGGTCTCAAGGGAAATGCCCTCCCCACCCCCACTGGCGGAAAACCGAGGCTCAGTCGCGTGGAGGTGACGCGCGTACAAGGATCGAGAGGGACCGCTCGAGTCGCCCGGTCGCTTGACCCCTCCCCCCGCGCGTTTCTACAATCCTGGAATACCTCTCGGCCGTTTTCCTTCCTCTCAAGACCGTCGCGGCGGAGGCGTCTCCGATGACTCGGTGGTTGATCCTGGCGGCGTTGGCGATTGTCCTCTCCACCGCGGCGACTGTTGCCCTCCAGTGGGCTCCGGCGGCCCTTTCCGACACGTCCGGTGCGGCCCCCATCATTCCCAAGAAGCCCGACGGACCAGCGCCTCTGGTCGCCGTCGAACCGGGGACGACCCATGCCTTTGGGAGCATGGCCCAGAAAACCATCGGGTCGCATGTCTTCAAGGTGCGCAACACCGGCAAGGGCGACCTGAGCTTGAAGGTCGGCTCGACCACCTGCAAATGCACCGTGGCGAACCTGGGCAAGGATGGCGAGGCCACCGTCAAGCCGGGCGAGGCCACCGACATCCGCCTGGAGTGGAACACCCGTGACGTCAATGGTCATTTCGTGCAGACGGCCACGATTCACACCAACGACCCGCTTCACGAACCGCTGATGCTCCAGATCGAGGGGGACGTCAAGCCGCCGATCCTGATGTTCCCGTCCGAGTCGATCCTGGTCCTGAGCAATCTGCCCAACGACCAGGGCGGGGGCTCTTTCCGCAACTTCACCTCACCGGACCGGCCGAATTTCCAGATTACCGAGGTCACGTCCTCCCGGCCGGAACTGCTGGAGGCGAAAGTTGTTCCGCTCGACCCGGCCACCGCGGCGCAGGGGTCGGCCCCGGTCGGGCTCAAACTCTTCGCCCAGATCAAGCCCAGCCGCATCGTGGGTCCGTTCAAGGAAGAATTGCTCATCAAGACCGACCACCCCTCCCAGCCCGAGATGCGGCTGGTCGTGGAGGGGAGGTTGATGGGCCCGATCAACACGGCCCCCGACGTGGTCCGCCTGCCCGATGTCTCGGGAGCCCGGGGAGCGACGGCGCTGCTGTCGCTGTTCGTCCGCGGCCAGGCCGAAACCCATTTCACCGTGGAAAAAGTGCCGCCACCGTTGAAGGTGGAGATCACGCCGGTCGATACGAATCCGGCTTCGGGCGATGCGCCTCACAACAACCGCCAGTACCGGCTGAAGGTCACCGTTCCCAAGGGAAGTCCGTCCCAGGAGATCAACGAGCCGATCATCCTGAAGACGGATCATCCCGACGCGGGCGAGGTGACGATTCCGGTGCGCGTCGTCGTCAGGGATTAATCTCCCGTTTCCCCCCCGGACCGGACGGAGTTCCGCCGACGATGCGACGATGCCCCCGCCTCAAGGCCGCCGACCTGGTTCTGATTCTCTCCCTTGCGGCGGTCTTGGTGGTGGGCTGCACTTCGAAACGCGCGACCAACGCGCCATCCTCGGGAGAGGGGACGGCGAATGCGGCGGGCTCGGGAGCCAGGGGGTCCGGGGCCGCCGACGATCACGCCAAGCTGTTCGCCGATTGGCCCAAGCCCGTCGGCGCCCTGGTGATCTCCGGTCAGCAAGACGGCTACCTCGAACCTTGCGGCTGCACCGAAGGGCAAAAGGGCGGCCTGGGACGTCGGTTGGACCTGTTTGAGCGCCTCCACGACCAGGGGTGGCCGCTGGCGGCTATCGACCTGGGCAGTTTGTCGCACGACCCGGCCAGCGACCGCGGCGGGCCCGAGGAAGCGAAGATCAAGTTCGCCACCGCCCTGACGGCCCTGGAGATGATGCATTATGACGGCCTCGCCCTGGGCGCTGATGACCTGAAGTTGGGGGTCGCCGAGGTCATCCCGATGGTTCCCAACACCCTCAAGGGGCGGCCCCGGGTCCTGTCGGCCAACGTCACCCCGGCCGATGGACTGGACCCCGACGGCTACTTCAAGCCGTCGCTGAGGGTTGACGCGGGACCGGTCAAACTGGGAATTACCGCCGTCCTCGACCCGGCCGCCTTCGCCGGCCTCAACGACGACGCCAAAACCGCCCTTTTAACCTTCAAGGAGCCGGCCGAGGCCCTTCCCCCGGTCCTCGCCGACCTGGAGCGGGACACCGACATCCAAGTTTTGATGGTGCAAGGAGCCCCCAAGGTCGCCGAGACCTACGCGAAGGACTTCCCTGGGTTCGACCTGGTGATCGCCACATCCGAACAGCCCGACCCGCCCCGGGAGCCGACTGAGGTCAATGGCGGCAAGACTCGGATCATCAGCGTCGGCCGTAAGGGGCAATACGTCGGCGTCGTGGGATTCTACCGGGACGGAGCCGGCGCCCCTTCGCTGCGTTACCAGCGGGTCATGCTCGGGCCGAGGTTCAAGCAGGCCGAGCCAATCCGCAAGTTGCTGGACGAGCAGATGCAGGAAACCTTCCGCCGAGCCCAGGTGGTCGAGGCCTACCCCCGCATCAGCTACGTCGGCGGAGCGCCCGGCGCCCAGTTCGCCGGGGCCGAGTCTTGCCGGTCGTGCCACCCCAACACTTTCGCCAAGTGGCAATCGACCAAGCACGCCCACGCCTACGACGCCCTTCTGAACAATCCCAAGCGCAAGCGAGACGCCGACGCCGAGTGCGTCTCCTGCCACGTCACCGGGTTCCGCTACGAGTCCGGCTTCCACTCGGCCGAAGCCTCCGCATTCCTCAAGGGGAACCAGTGCGAGAATTGCCACGGCCCCGCTTCTCGACACGTCGAGGCGCCCGAGAATCTCGACTTCCGCAAGGCCCTGGCCTTGACCCGCGAGGCCGCCGACCGCACGAACCTTTGCCTGCGTTGCCACGACGAGGACAACTCCCCCAAGTTCAAGTTCGACGACGACTACCCCAAGATCGCCCACAAAGGGTTGGACAAGTACACCGACCCGGCCGTCCACCGAGCCCCGGCTCCGAAGTGACCGTCGGCGAGTTGGCCTTGGGGAATTCGGTTGGTTGGGGTAGGTAAACGGGTCGGGATGGATCCGCCTCGGGTCCGAAGCGGACCGCCAAGCTGGAAAGGACTTCCGCGATGAGTTCGGCTCCGTCCTCGACCCGCCTCGACCGCATGGTCGCCAACTATCGACGTGACCACACCCACCCGGTCAACAGCTTCCTCCACCTTGGAGTCGGCTGGCCGTTGATGGCCTTGGCGGTGATTTTGGTCCCGTTCCGCCCCTGGTGGTCGCTGGGGCTGTTCTTCCTCTCGTATGGCCTGATGTTCGCCGGCCACTTCCTGTTCGAAGGGAACCGGCCGACGATCCTCAAGCATCCCACCACTCCCTTCGTCATCGCCTGGGCCGTGATCCGCGGCCTCATCACCGCGCCGTTTCGCCTCCTGACGCCCTCTCGCGATCGCTGAATTGACGGCTGAACTTTGAATACTGAACTTGGGTCCACTTGCCTCCTTGACAGCGACTTCACGTGCCGGCTAGGATGCCGCTCGACCTGCCGACCGGAACGCGACGACTTGAGGTCCGACGATGGCCGACCCGATCACTTACGACGACTTCGCCAAGATTGACCTCAAGGTCGCCAAGGTGCTGGAGGCGCGGCCGCACCCCAACGCCGATCGCCTGATGCTGCTCCAGGTTGAGGCAGGGGACGGGCCGAAGCAGATCGTGGCGGGCATCCGTCAGCACTACACCCCCGAGCAGTTCGTCGGGAAGCTGATCGTGATCGTGGACAATCTTGCGCCGGCGATGCTCCGGGGTGAAGCCTCGCAGGGGATGCTGCTGGCGGCGTCGTCCGAGGCCAAGGTGATCTTGCTGACCCCCGACGACCCGACCTGCCTGCCGGGCTCCAAGGTGAAGTAAGGGGGGGAGGGCGGACCTTCCCGAATCCGACCACCAGGTTCTGAATGGTTGAGAACCCCTCGCCGTGACAGGGGAACGCGCGCCGTGCTCCAGGAACTTTCGGTACGGAACCTGGCGTTGATCGAGGACGTCCGCGTCGAGGGGCGGGGCGGCTTCTGTGCCTGGACGGGAGAGACCGGGGCCGGTAAGTCGCTGCTGTTGACGGCATTGGGGATGGTGCTGGGGGCCAAGGTCTCGGCGGGGCTGGTCCGCTCGGGCGAAACCGAGGCGAAAGTGACGGCAACGTTCGGATTGGACGACCCGGCCACCCTGGACGAAATCCAGGCGATCCTGGGACGGTCACTCGACGAGCCTCGGCTGGTCCTGACCCGCCACGTCGATGCCTCGGGGCGAAGCCGGGCGTGGGTGAACGAGCAGCCAGTCGGGTTGCCGGCGCTGCGGAGACTGGGCGGTCAGCTGGTGGACATTCACGGCCAGGACCTCACGCGAGACTTGCTTGCCGAAGACCGCCAGCGAGACCTGCTCGACGCCCACGGCGGCCTCGCCGAGTCGCGAGCGGTGTTCGAGCGAGACCGGGTCGCCCACTCCACGCTCTTGCGCCGTCGCAACGCCCTGGTCCGAACCGCCGAAACAAGGCGTCGCGAGCGGGAGTTGCTCGCTTTCGAGTCCGAGGAGCTGGTCGCCCTGGACCCCCGGCCCGGCGAGCTTGAGGAACTGACTCGCGAGGCGGCCCGGCTCGGCGGTCTCGACCAGCTTCGCGAGGCCTCGGCGGAGGGGTTTGGCCTCCTCTATGAGCAGGACGGGTCGGTTCAGGAGCAACTTCGGCAGGTGCTGCGAAAGCTCCGATCGTCGGCCCGTCATGACGAGGATCTGGCGAGGGTGGTCGACGAGTTGGGGAGGCTGGCCGAGGAGGTGGGGGAGATTGCCTACACCTTGCGGGCCTTCGGTCGCGAGGCCGACGCCGACCCCGCCCGCCTGGAGGCGATTGAGTTCCGACTGGCCTCCTATCGAAAACTGGTGGCGCGGTTCCGCTGCCCCGCGGACGAACTGGCGGCTCGGCGAGACGACCTGCGGTCTCGGCTCACCGCCATCGAGGCCGTTGACGCCAATCTCGAACGACTGGACGCTCCCCTGAGGCTTGCCTGGGAGGCGCTAAGGGCCTCCTCCGCCACGCTGACCGCCGCCCGGGTTCGTGCCGCTGGATCGTTCGCGGCGGCGGTGCGGAAATCGTTTCAAGTTCTGGGTTTGGAGTCGGCCGAATTGACCCTGGTCGTGGAACCGACGGTTCTGGCGGACGACCCCACGATGGCCACGGTGCGGGAAGGGGGGGCCGATCGGGTCGAGTTGCGGTTCGCGGCCAATCCGGGGGAGGCGGCGAGACCCCTGGCCCGGGTGGCCTCGGGTGGAGAACGGTCGCGGGTCATGCTGGCGATCAAGGCGGCGCTGGCGGGGGTAGGCGGTGCGAAGACGCTGGTTTTCGACGAGATCGACGCAGGAGTCGGGGGTCGGTTGGGATCGGCGATGGGCCGGCTGCTCGCGGACCTGGCGCGGCACCATCAAGTTCTTTGCGTGACGCATCTTCCCCAGGTGGCGTGCTTCGCGGAGCATCAATGGGTGATTCGCAAGGAGACTCGCGCCGGCCGGACATCCACCCGTATCCTGCCCCTGGGTGATGGAGAACGGATCGAGGAGATCGCCCAGATGTTGCGGGGGCGGTCGGCCTCGGAGGGGACTCGCCAGGAGGCGGCGTCGATGCTGAAGGAAGGCCGGTTGGCCCGCGAGGTGTCGCTTCCTCCGGAGCGGCCGGCGATCAAGACTCGGCGGGACCAAGCGGCGACTCGGGCGTCTCGGACCAGAGCCACCACAGCAGTCCCTGGACCGCCAGGGCGTGATCGACCCGGCCCGAGCGAATTAACTCCGGCACCGACTCCGCCTTGAACCGCTCGACGGTCAACTCCTCGCCGTGATCGAGGTTCGGTTCGGCGGCCCGCACCGCGTCGCGGATGACAATGGTGGTGATTCGCGAGGTCAGGAGCGAGGGGTTGGACCAGACGGTCCCCAGCACGACCGGCGTTTTGCCGGCGTAGCCCGTCTCCTCGCGCAACTCGCGGACGCCGGCGACTGTCGGGTCTTCGCCGGGGTCGAGCAGGCCGCCGGGCGGTTCCAGGCTATCGTGGCCCGAACCGGCGCGGAATTGACGAACCAGCAGGATTTCGCGGTCCGGGGTCAGGGCGATCACGTTGACCGCGTCGGCCAGGTCGATGACATAGAAATCGTGGGCGAGGCCCGATCGTCGCGACCGAAACCGTTGCCGGCGAAGGGCGAAGAGCCAGTTGGACTCGATCGCCCGATCGGTTTCGGACGGCTCGCGGGTCCAGGACGCATTGGACATCGCTCGGGGTCTCGACAGTGGCGGTTCAGCGGAGGAGGACAGTATCGATCAGGGAACTGACGCCGTCCTGGTCGTGGTCGCCGGTGACGAGGTCCGCGGCCCGCCGAATCTCGGCGGGGGCGTGCCCCATCGCCACCCCGAGACCCGCTCCCGCGATCATCGGCAGGTCGTTTTGGTCGTCTCCCACGGCGCAGATCGCCGAGGGTTCAATCCCCCAGTGATTCGCGAGATGGAGGATCGCCGACCATTTGCTCGCGTTCTGGTGGAGCAGTTCACACATCGTCCCCAGGTATCGAGGGGACCGCTGCACGAACGTCCGAAACCGTCCCGCCTGTTCGCGATGGATCGCCCGTTCGAGGTCGAGCATCGCGGGCCGGTCGCCGATCGCGCAGAGGTGAAAGTGCCGTTCGAGGCCACCCAGATTCCGCATCCACCCCGGCTCGATCTGGGCGTGCTCACGATTCTGTTCGACGTAGTCATCAAAGAGTTCTCGGCCGGTCGGGAACCGCTCGACCCGGAAGTCGGGGCCGGCGGGGTCGTCGTCGGTGAAGGTGACGGAGGGTTCCCCGCGGCTCTCTAGAAAGTGCAGGGCCTCGCCAACCCAGACGGGCGGGAGGTCGGCCCTCCAGAGAGTTTCGTGAGTGGTTGGGTCCTTGATGAGCGCCCCGGAGTTGCAGACCAGCGGAGCGTTCAGGCCCAACCGTTCGGCGACTGGCCGAGCCCGCCGGTAGCGGCGTCCCGTACAGAGCACCGGCCGGATGCCCGCCTCGACCGCTCTCGCGACCGCTTCGATGGTGGTGTCCCGCAACTGGCCGTCTCGGTCCAGCAACGTGCCGTCGACGTCGATCGCCAGGATCTGGTAGCGAGGGGAACTCAGGCGACTCACGAATCCCCTCCGGGCCCGGCGGATTGGCGGGCATCCGGGAACAAGGTGGCACGGTCGCAGGTTCCGTCCGCGTCGAAGGGAATGGCTCGCGGAGTCTTGCCAAGTTCCCAGCCGATCAGGTGTTGCGACTCAGCCCAAAGAGCTTCGGAGATCCAGAGCCGCCCCAGTTCTCGGGTGTTGGGTATGAGGACGAGCCGGACCTCGGCGGAGCCGACCCTCCAGCACGTTTCCACCGCCGCCTGGATGACCGCTTCATCGGTCGGGAGTGTCAGAGGAGTCCGGGCGCGTTCGAGCAGGCCAGAGGCCAGGGCTCGTTCTCGGGTCTGAGTCCGGTCGATGCGGGAAACGAGTTGGGCCGTGGTCAGGTCGGCGAACCCGAGGCCGTTGGCGTCGCCCCGACTTTCGGCGGATAGGTCCAGGACGGCCAGACGGGTGATGACTGGTCGCGTGGGTTCGGGTTGCGTCTCGACATAGAGGCGGCCGATCACATCCGGGTCCAGGCCCGAGGGCGAGTGGTTTTGTCCCAACTCCATCACGATCAGGACGTCGAGACGCTCGAATAGGAGGCGATCGGGCGGGGCGAGACTGTTGAGGCGACGGAGCGAGCGAATGGGCGGAAAAGGCATTCGTCGAAAGTTCCCCGTCGAGGAGTCGACTCGACGGATGGACTTTATGACAAGCCGTCGGGCACGGCAACCCGCGGGGAGAGGTCAATGGTCGTCGCGGCGAACCGAAGGGAGGAATGGTGGACCGAAGGCGGGAGCATAAACCCCGATTCCGGGAGGACCGAACCCGTCCGGGCCGTGATAAGGCACGGCGAAAGTGCTGTAGACCGTGCCGCGATGGATTCGGTTTTCCGCAAGGGGCGTCCCCGGTCTCCAAAGCCCCGCGCCATAAATTCCCGGGGCGACGCTGGTCGATCCGTAGCCATAACCGTAACCGACGCCGTAAGGGGACGAATATTTGGTGGTCGTGCGAATCGAGCCATAGCCGGGAGAACCCCAGGCCGTCCCATACAAGCCGGGGGCCGCGAAATAGGGAGAAATGCCCAGGGCCTTGCCGGGATCATCCTGGGCTCGGGCGATACTCGTCAGTGTTCCAGGAATTCCAACCAGGCCCAGCAAGATCAAGCTGGCTCGACGCATCCTCGCCACCTTCCAACATTGAGGTTCAAAGAGGCTTGGGTCTCGACAGTTGGTCGTGGGGCCATCGAGGAAATCAACGGCTAGGGACGAGGATCGGGCCGAAGGCGGGGGGCGGGAGGATGACCGTGGGTCGTCCTTCGGGGACGCTGGGAGTCGCGTATCCACCGTACAGGTTGTAGGTTCCGGCGGACGAGTACGGACTGGTTCCCGTGTAGGCCCGGCTGTAAGTCGTGGGAGCCGACCCTCCAAAACGGACGGGGTTCGCCACCACGAATCCGGCGGGGACCGGGCCGACGCTCAGTGGAGGGCCGCCGCTGTAAAGGTAGCGAGGTGATGTTCGGGAGCGAAGAGAAGCGCCGTCCCGAGAGGTTGGGTCGACAGTCGGGAGTGGTCGAGACAGGGGGAATAGCCGTCCCCCCACGGGTTGGTTTTCCAGGTAAACCGGATTCCCACCCATGATGTAAACCGGCCCTTGGGCCTGGGCGGGGCTTGCCAGGAAGAGGAGCCCGAGGGTGCAGAGGGGGAGTTGTCGTGACATCATTTGATTCTTCACGCTAGAACTCCCATTTTTCGCCCGGGCAACGTTCAACTTTACTACATTTCGATTGAACGGGTCGGACTCGTGGAAAATCCCTAACCCATGACATTTTTGGACTATCGAAATTCCGGTGAGCGTTGTTCCAAAATTTTGGACTAGGAGATGCCAAGGTCGACTTGAGGAAAAGAAAAGTTTTGACAATGATGATTGTTGGGAAATTCCGTCGATCGCGTGTGGGGTTCGTCGAGATGGACAGCGGAGATGGCGGAGCAGGAGGGGGGACCGCCTCGTTGGCGGAGGTTCATGGCACGGTAGCGACGGCCCTGGACAACCCCTGGAAGCGGTTATTCGCGTTTCTGGGACCAGCGTATTTGGTCAGTGTCGGATACATGGACCCGGGCAACTGGGCGACGGACCTTGAGGGAGGAGCTCGGTTCGGCTACTCCCTGCTCTGGGTCCTGGTGATGTCGAATCTGATGGCGCTGTTGCTCCAGACCCTCTCGGCGCGGTTGGGCGTTGTTTCAGGCCATGACCTGGCCCAGGCGAGTCGCGCCGAGTATCCGCGGGGGGTGAACCTGGCCCTTTGGCTGCTAGCCGAACTGGCGATTGCCGCGTGCGATCTGGCCGAAGTCGTGGGGACGGTCATCGCCCTGAAACTGCTGTTCGGCCTGCCGATGCTGTGGGGCTGCCTGGTGACGCTGGGCGACACGTTTGTTCTGCTCTACCTGCAAAAGCTGGGCGTGCGGAAGCTTGAGGCGTTCATCCTGGGCCTGATCGTCACGATCGGGGTGTGCTTCCTGATCCAGGTCGTCCAGGCGAGGCCCAACCTCGCCGAAGTGGCGTCGGGGTTGCGTCCCCGGGCGTTGAGCGATGCCGAGTTGTTCGTGGCGATCGGCATTCTGGGGGCGACGGTGATGCCCCACAACCTTTACTTGCACTCGGCGCTGGTGCAGTCTCGGCGGATCGGCGCGGATCGGCGGAGCCGGGAGCGGGCTTGTTGGTACAACCTGATCGACTCGGCGGTGGCGTTGAACGCGGCGTTTTTTGTCAATGCCGCCATCCTGGTCCTGAGCGCGGCGGTCTTCCACTTCCACGGCCAGACCGGCGTGGCGAGTATCGAGGACGCCCATCGCCTTTTGCCCAACTTTCTCGGAGCGTGGGCCCCTCGGCTGTTCGGGATCGCCCTTTTGTGCGCGGGGCAGAGTTCGACTCTGACGGGGACGCTCGCCGGCCAGATCGTCATGGAGGGGTATCTGCGACTGCGGATCGCTCCGTGGTTGCGGCGGCTGGTGACGAGGATGCTCGCCCTGGCGCCGGCGGTGGCGGTGATCGCGGTGGCGGGAGAATCGAGCACTCAGCAGTTGCTGGTGCTCAGCCAGGTGATCTTGAGTCTTCAACTGGCCTTCGCGGTGGTGCCGTTGATCCACTTCACGTCGAGCCGGCGGGTGATGGGGAGTTTCGCCTCTCCGGGGTGGGTGCAGGGGCTGGCGTGGCTGACGGCGGCGATCATCGTGGGGCTGAACGCGAAGTTGGTGCTGGGTAAAATTGCCGAGTGGACGGAGGCGGCCTCGGGGAGTCGCGTGGGGCCGTTGCCGGCGTCCTGGGTCGCGGGCGGGGCCTTGTGGCTGGCGTTTGGCCTGGCAGCGGGGTTGCTGGTTTATGTGACGGTCAAGCCGTGGTTCTGGCCGTCACCGGAGTGGTCGCCCAAGCCGTCGGTGGAACTGGACTGGGCCGATGCGCTGCGGCCTCGGCGGCTGTCGGCGATCGGCGTGGCCCTGGAACACGAACCGGGGGATGCCGAGATTCTCAGCCGGGCGCTGGGACTGGCCGAGCCGGGCCGGACGCGGCTGGTTTTGCTGCACGTGGTCGACACGCCAATGACCGGGGTCTATGGCGACGAGACCGCCGACCGCCACTCCGAGGCCGACGCACGCTACCTGGCCGAGGTCACCCGAGAGTTGGAGGGGCGGGGGTTCGAGGTCGAGCCGGTCCTGCTGTTCGGGCCGGATCGCGCGGGGCAACTTGTCCGTCGGCTGAAACGCGAGCCGGTGGACCTGCTGGTGGTTGGCTCCCACGGGCATGGGACGGTCCGAGACCTTCTGTTTGGCCAGACGGTTGACCGCGTCCGTCACGGCCTGAACGTGCCGATGCTCGTCACGAGACCCGGAGGCGCGACGGGTGCCCCCGAGCCCGAGGTCAGCGGGGACTGAGGGGCGGTTGCAGGTCGGTGCTGGGTCCAGCCGAGACGATCGTCATGGGCAGCAGGGGGTAGCGTCGAGAGACCCGGCGGATGTCGGCGACCGTGACGGCGGAGTAGGCCGACATCTCGTCCTCGACGCTCAGGTGGACGCCTCGATAGGTCCAGTGGAAGCCCAGGGGCATCAGGCGCCCCATCGGCCGCTCTCCTCGCAGGACGCCGCGGGCCAGGACTTTGTTCTGGGCCTGGGCGAGCTCGTCCTCGGAAGGCCCGTCGGTTTCGAACTGGCGGAAGGCGTCGGCGATCCGTTCGAGGTTGACCTGGGCCTGGTCGGGTTCGCAGCTCAGGAACGTGTAGAAGGCGCCGGCGTTGTTGAAGTCCTGGTACGAAAGGTCAACCCCGTCGGCGTGCCCCGGGTCGATCAGGTCCCAGTAGAGCCGCGAGCCGGTGTGGTCGCCAAGGATGGTCGTCAAGAGCGCCGCGGCGTAACGGTCGGGGCTTTCCAGCGGTGGACCATCGGCGACGCCGATGACCGTTTGTTGGTGATCCTCGGCTCTCAGCAGGCTCTGAAAGGCGTTGGCTCCGGTGGGAACGATGGCCTCTCGCTCGGCGGGAGGCCCTTCCCACTCACCGCAGAACCGGTTGGCCAGGCCGACGACGTGGTCCCAATCGGTATTGCCGGCGACGGCGACGACGATGTTGGCCGGGCTGTAGCGTCGGCCGAAGTAGTCGCGCATTTGCTCGGCGGTCATGGCGGTGATCGACTCGACCGAGCCGAGGACGCTTTGCCCGAGGGGATGGTCGGCGAAGTGGGCCGACTTGGCGGCCTCGTAGGCCACCATCATCGGGTTGTCCTGATACATTCGGATCTCTTCGATGATGACCTTTTTCTCGGTCTCGAAGTCCTCCTCGCGGAGCTTGGGGCGGAGGATGTCGGCCAGCACCTCGAAGGTCCTGGGGAGGTATTCCGGCAGGCAGGTGGCGTGGTAGACGGTGTCTTCCTCGGAAGTCTGGGCGTTGTGCTTGGCCCCGACGCGGTCGAAGTCGCGGTTGACGTCCAGGGCGTCGCGGCGTTCGGTTCCCTTGAAGACCATGTGTTCCAGGAAGTGGGAGACACCGGCGAATTCGGGTCGTTCGTCGCGGCTGCCAGTGCGGACGAAGAAGCCGGTGGCGACCGACCGGGCGCGGTCATTCAGTTCGGCGATGACCTGGAGGCCGTTGCTCAGGGTCGTGTGGTGGAAGCGCAAGGTCGGAAGTCTCCGGGATCGGTCGGCGTGCCGGTCGGTCGATTTTTCAACGAAGGCCGACCACCGGACGTCCTCCCCAGGTCAATTCTCGGGCAGTCGCAGCGGGGCGGGGCCCAGCGTCACGATGGTCAGGTCGCGGGTGGGCTGGCTCGCGGCGAAAGCGGACACCGACTCGGGCGTCAGGGCGTCGAGAGCGCCGGCGATCTCGTCGATGGAGCGGACCCGGCCCAGGTAGAACCAGTCGGAAGCCAGCGAGCCGGAGCGACTCATGCTCGACTCCTGCGACATGATGAGGGAGCTTTTCAGGCCGGCCCGCATCATGTCCAACTCATCGGCGCGGACCCCCGAGGCTCGGAGGCGGTCAATCTCCTCCAGGGTCACGTCCAGGGTTTCCTGCGCCCGGTCGGCCGAGGTTCCGGCGTAGCAGAGGACCGCGGCGCGGGTGGGGAGGCTCTCATAACTGGCGTAAACCGAGTAGCAGAGGCCGCGCTTCTCGCGGACCTCGGTGAAGAGCCGGGCCGAGGCGTATCCGCCCAGGATGGTCGTTGAGGCGCGGGCCTGGTAGTAGTCGGGGGAGGAGACCGGGGCGGTGGGGAAGGCCAGGGCGATCTGGGTTTGCTGGGTGTCCTTGACCATGTGCTCGCGACGGGGCCCGACGGTCCCCTCGGCGACTTCCAGGTCGGGACGGGGGGTCCAGTCGCCGAAGAGTCGGCCGACCTCGTCGCGCAGCGACGGCCAGTCGACCGCGCCGGCGACGCCCAGGATCGACCCGTTGGGCCGATATCCGGCGGCGTGGAAGGCGCGCATTCCCTCGGCGGTCACGGCCTCGACCCCCTCGGGCGTGCCGGTGGAGGGCCGTCCCCAGGGGTCGGGGAAGTGTCGCTTGCGCAGCTCGAAAAGGACCTTGGTGCCGGGGTCATCCTCCAGGCTCTGGAGCCCCTGGAGAGTCAAGGCCCGGATCGGCTCGACCTCGTCCTCGTCAAGGTGGGGGCGGAGCAGGACGTCGGCGTACAGGCCGAGGGCCGGCAGCAGGTTGCGTCCCAGCGTCGCGGCCGAGATGCCGGTATGCAGGCCCTGGGCCCCTTCGGAGTGGCTGACGCCGAGGTTGTCCAGGGCGGTCAGGAGTTCTCGGCTGTCGCGGTCGCCGGCGCCTCGAGTGGCCCATTCGGCGAGCATCGCGGCGGTCCCGCCGGACTCGGCCGGTTCATAGGCAGCGCCCGCGGGGAGCAGGAAGGTGAAGGCCGCCGACCGAACCCCTGGCATTGACTCGGCCAGCAGCACGAGGCCGTTGGGGTAGCGGTGGTGGTGGATGGTTTCGGACGGCTCGGGCACGATCGCGGACCTCGGGAAGGAGCAGGGACAGGCCGTCACGGCGAGGCGTCGGCCAAGCTTGCACCCTAATCGCCGTCGACGGCCTTGTACAGAGTCTTGGCGCGACGGAACCCCACGCCCCGGTAGAGCATGACCGCGCCGCAGTTCTCGGCGGTCACCTCCAGGTAGGCCCGTCGCAGCCCCGCCAGGTGAAAGCCGACCAGCGCCCGACGGATCAAAGCCCGGCCTAGACCCAGGCCCCGAAAGTCGGGCACGACGCCGACGTTCTGGATCGCGCCCAGCATCGAGCGGTCCATCACCCCCTGGATTGTACCGCAAAACCCCTCGCGGTTGGCAATCAGCCAGGTGGCTCCGGGGAGAAATCCCGGTTTGCGGCGGATTTCACGCATCAGGCGACGGCAGCCGAAGCGGTCGCCCAGGCAGGGGAAGACGCTGGCGTCGATCTCGTTGGCGAAACTGCGGAACTTGACCTCGGCGTGCTGTTCCAGCAACACCTCTTCCCAGGCGATCCAGGAAAAGCCCGGGGGGAGGATCGGCGGGGCCACCGACCCGTCGAGGTCGAGTTCCATGCGGAACCGCTTGTAATACGTGATCGGCATCGAGGGCGGGGCGCACGGTCGGGGGCGCGATGGACCCCACCTTGGGCGGGACCTAGGGATTGTAAATCGGGGCCCCGCCACGGGTCAACGCGCGAACGATCCTTTGAGGGCCGAGGGAGCGCCAACTTTTGCCGGGCCGTCGCAACGGATAGACTCGGGCTCCGGGAGGAACTGGCCCGTCAGGCCAGGATGCCGTCCGTCGCATCGACCCCCGCGCCTTGATTCGGGATGCTCGCCTTTGTCCAGCCCCTCTCGACGCCGCCTCGCCCCGTTGTCCCGACTGGCGGACGCCTCGACGAGTCGGGCCGCCGTCAACGCCGCTTTCCACGCCTACGGACGACGACGGGTCGCCGCGTTGGCCCGCCGAGACCCCGTGGCAACCCAGGAAGCCACGCTCCGCAAGCTCGTCCGGGCGGCGCGCCGGACCCGCTTCGGCCGCGATCACCACTTCCAGGCGATCAACTCGCCGGCCGACTTCCGCGAGGCCGTCCCCCTGCGGACCTATGAGGAACTTTGGAACCAATACTTCCGCGACGCTTATCCGATTTTTGACGACCTGACCTGGCCCGGCCGCATCCCATATCTCGCTTTGACCAGCGGCACGACCACCGGAGCGACCAAGTACATTCCGGTCTCCCGGGAGATGGTGGCCTCGAACCTCAAGGCGTCGCGGACGATGGTGGCCTACCACCTGACGGCCCGGCCGGGCTCACGGCTGTTTCGCGGCAAACTGTTCTTTCTGGGAGGCTCGACGGCGCTGGAACGACCCGCCCCGGGCGTTCTCCAGGGGGACCTCAGCGGCGTCGCGGCCCTGGAAGTCAGCGACGTCCTGCGCCCCTACACTTTCCCTCCCCTGGAACTGGCGCTGGAATCGGATTGGGACCGCAAGCTCGCCCAACTGGCCGAACGGTCGGCCCGGGAGCCGATCACCCTGGTCGGCGGTGTGCCGAGCTGGCTGCTCGCCCTGTTCCAGCGGTTGCTCCAGTTGACCGGCAAGTCCACCGTGGCCGAGGCCTGGCCCACGCTCGAAGTGGTTGTCCACGGCGGCGTCAAGTTCGACCCGTATCGCCAGGCGTTTCGGGATGTTCTGGGCTCGCCGGAGATTCGCCTCCAGGAAACCTACCCCTGCTCGGAGGGGTTCATCGCCTTTGGAGACCCCGAAACGGACTTCCTTCGGTTGATCTACGATCACGGCCTGTTCTACGAATTTGTCCCGGTCGACGAGTTGGGTTTGGCCTCGCCGACGCGTCACTGGCTGGGGAATGTCCAGGTTGGCGTGAATTATGCGATTGTCGTTTCGACCTGCGCGGGATTGTGGGGTCACATCATCGGCGACACGGTGCGGTTCGAGTCGCTGTCGCCGCCACTGCTGAGTTTCACCGGACGGACGAAGTACACCCTCTCGGCCTTTGGCGAGCACCTGATTAGCGAGGAAGTCGAGGCGGCGATGGCGGCGGCCTCGGCGGCGACCGGGGCGTCGGTGCGCGACTGGCACGTCGGCCCGGTTTTCCACGGATCGCTGGGCCACCACCAATACGTCGTCGAGTTCACCTCGCCCCCAAGAGACCTTGTCTTGTTTCGTCGAGAGCTTGATGCCGACCTCGGCCGCCGCAACGCCGACTACCTGGCCCATCGCGCCGAGGGGGTCGGGCTCCCCTTGCCGGCCCTGGCCGTGACCCGTCCCGGCGGATTTGACTCCTGGATGCGTTCCCGAGGCAAACTCGGCGGCCAGCACAAGGTCCCGAGGATGGACGACTCCGGAAAACTCACCTCACAGTTGCTCGACCATCTCCGTTCCTCCGGGGGGATCGGGCAAGATCTGCCAGAAGGCAATTTGGCCGCGGACTGATGGCTTGGCCGGCGAAAATTCAAGGATGGCTGGCCGATGTAATCCGGCTGGCGGCATGATGGCCATCAGTTCTGGCAAAGCCGGAATGACGATTGGCCGGGGGGACGAAGGAGTTCAAACGGGGCGACCATTCTCGATCGTCCTGATACCAGGGCAAGGGATGGGTCGAATAGCCCCGCCGGATGGCTTCGCGCAACTTGTCCGGCACCTTTTGCCGCCAGGAGTCGATCATCCGCCAGCTTTCGTCGGTGTTCGCGCCGACATACCTCTCCGCGGCCTGGTCCCACTTCAGCCCCACTGCATCGAAGAGTCGGCGGAACGTGGAGGTGGGCTCGGCGCAAAGCGTCTCGTAAGGAATCGTGACACTGGCCTCGGTCCCCGCGAGGCTTTCCCAGGCCGTTCGCGAGGCCCGAGCCTGCAACTCGCCAAACCGTTCCCAGGCTTCGGGTTTGGGGGAAAGAAATCCGCGCTTTTGGTTGCTCAGCGCGACGGCCGCGGGATGGCGGACGAGGTGGACCACGAAGGGCCGGAAGCGCCGGAGATACCAGTCGCAGGCCAGGGGATTGACCTCCTTGATGACCAGTCGGCGAGACCGTCGGTGACGGAGGGACCATTGCCCGGGGTGGGGGACGATTGAGCCGGTGAAATCGGGCCAGGCGGCGAAGGCCTTCTCGGCCAGGCGTCGATACGATTCCCGCACGTCGGCCCGGTCAAGGTCGAAGATCGTCCCCAAGGTGTAGAACGTTGGATCACTCTGGGTCACCGGCTCGCGCAGATAGACCGCGTCGGGAGCCTTCGCCAGCGTCTCCCCGACCCAACTCGAGCCACTCCGAGGAAGCGACAGGACCAGGACGGAGGGCCTCTTCGTCTTGACGACCCGTGCGAGTAGCCCGCTAAAGCGACCCAAGGACGCCCAGCCGACCGGCGACTGCGAGCGCCTTCCATGGACCTCGACCGGTTCGCAATCCATCGCGACTCATCCTTGAAGAAAACCTGCCGGCGATCGGTCCTTTCCACTCGGCGAAGGGTCGGAGATTTCCGTCCACCGAGGAAAGGGCCTCCCGCCACGATTGGAGATGAGGATCGAAGATCCGCTCCGTCCACAACGGGACTACGAACGATTTCGGCGATTTCTAACAGTGGTTCAGAATCTTTCTCGGCTACCCCCGGTCTTGACCTGAAAGATCCATATGCCTTGCCGGGGACAAACTGGCGGACTGGCGAAACGAACTCAACCCTAGCAAAGTCCAGTTCCTCGGCGTTGAGGCCCGGATTTTGGGCAGCGCGGCTTCGCGGGCGACGGGAAGGTTCGATCCTAACCACTTCCGGCAACGGCTGATGCGGTCTCGGGAGCGGCGAAGTCCGGCGTGGTACGAGGTTCGCCCTAGTAGTGATTCGGATTCTTGACGACCTCGCAACCCTGGGCCTCTCCCGATGCCGCCTGAAGCGACCCCCGTCCGGCTGGTTTTTCGCTCCATGATCGCATTCATGATTTTCGCGATCCCTTCGTTGTCCGGATGCGACGGCGGCCCAGGGAGTAAGGCCGGGTCGATCAACATGCCCGCCCCGACGATCCCCAAGCCGCCCGACCCGAAGTCTCGCGCCGGTTCGGTCCGGATGCCGAAGCCGGCCGAGGTCCATCCTCCCTCCCCGCCCTCGGCCTCGTCCTGATCCGTCAAGGCCCGCCCGTCCGCTCCTCCCGGACGTGATCATCCTCGATTCTTCACTTATCAATGGCCTCAATGGCCCGAGGAGGACGCATGCCCGCAACGCCGACGTCCGTCGATCGCCGAAGAGGGTTCACCCTGATTGAGTTACTGGTGGTCATCGCCATCATCGGAGTCTTGATTGGTCTGCTGCTGCCAGCGGTGCAAGCGGCCCGCGAGGCGGCCCGACGGGCCCAGTGCGTCAACAACCTCAAGCAGGTCGCGCTGGGGGCCATGAATTACGAGTCCGCCACGGGGATGCTCCCGCCCTCTAGCTTCAACTACGGCTTCCCGCAGGGGTATTTCGGCTTCTCATCGTTCGTGTTCATGGCTCCGTTCCTGGAGCAGGCGGCGGCCTACAACGCCACGAATTTCAACGTCGCGGCGACCCACCCCAACAACTACACGCTGGGCTCGGTGGGGGTTTCGACCCTGTTCTGCCCGAGCGACCCGGCCGGAGGCGTGGGCGACGCGATGCCGTTCGGCCTGTATTACGCCTTCGTCGGGGCGCCTCCGGCCAACGCTCCGGCGTTCTTGCAGTTCCACACCAGCTATTCCGGCAACGCCGGCCCCTGGGATTCCAGCGGGGGCTCCTACAACCCTGCGACGGGGAGTTGGAGCATCGATCCGAACCAGCAGGCGGCGGCGAAGGGGACCATCATCGATTACGGTGGCGTCAGGCTTGCCTCGATCACCGACGGTACGAGCTCGACGCTGATGTACTCGGAGAACGGTCACGGCTTCCTCAGCCCCGCGGCCCGCGTGAATTACCACCTTTGGAACATCGGCGACAACGGCGGGATGCTGTTCTCCGCGAGGATGGCGCCGAACTGGGGCTGGAGGTATTCCGACCCGATCAACGATCCGCCCAACCCTTCGACCGGCCTATCCGAAGCTCAAAGGCAACTCTTCACGACCAACGCCATGAGCTTCCACCCCGGCGGAGTGAACGCGTCGTTCTGTGACGGTTCGGTCCGGTTCCTCCGCGACAGTATTAACTCATGGACGATCAGTCAGCCCGTCCTGGGCTCGGGGGGCACCGCGGGCGTCCCCGTCGGAGCCACCCCGGCCGGCTACGGGAGTTTCACCGCGAGCGGCTCGGCGCCCTGGAACTGGGGCGTCTACCAGAAGCTCGCCACCCGCAACGGCGGCGAGGTCGTCTCTCAGGCCGATTATTGACGGAGCGTTCCACCCGAAGACCGGGCCGGGGGATTGTCCGCCAAGGGCGAGGAGCTCCCACGGCCCGGTCGTTTTTCAGGACTCGACGATCGAGTCAAAGACACGGGCGCGGGCCCAAAGTGACTGATTCTCGTCGACGAAGCGTGTGTGACGGGCCGAATCCTGGTAGCGGTCGTGGGCCTCTTGGTCGTCGAAGACCAGGTGCAGTGCCACGTCGAAGTCTCGGTCGTTGACCGGCCGATTCAGCTCGGACGCCAGGGTTCCGCAGGCGAAGAACCGGACGTTGGGGTGGCCCGTCAGGTGCTCCCGGCAGCCCGCGATCAGGGCGTTCCGGGATTCGTCGGTGCGGTCCTTCAGCGTGAAGTAGACGTTGTGCGCGAGCATGGCGGGCGGGGCCTCAAAAGCTGTGAGGTCGGGGGCGACCGGCGCACCTTACCGGACGCCGCCGACCGACTCAAGCCGCCCCGCCGATGGTCCCCCCCGTTCAGGCGACCCTGGCCTGCTTGCGGGAGATCAGGTGGTCGATCGCGTCGAGGGTGTCGAGGTGGTCGACGTCGGCCTCGTGGGCCTCGATCGCCGTGTCGAAGGTCTCCTCCAGGAAGACGACCAGCTTGAGGGTCCGGATCGAGTCCAGCACGCCACCGGTGATCAGTGGAGTTTGGTCGGTCAGTTCGGCGGGGTCCTCGCCGGGCAGGAATTCCCGGAGGATGTAGTCTCGGACGGTCTGCTTGATCGAATGATCCATCGCGGTCGCTCTCCCTTCGCGTCGACTCGGGCTGCCTGACTTCAAAGACCAAATGTGGATTTCACCCCGAACGCCTGGGCGTCCTCGGGGCGGTCGGGGATGACCTCAATGTGGCAGGCGAGCATCTCGTCGGTCGTGTTCGGGCCGAAGACGATCCGACGGGGGGGCTGGAACGGGTTGTTCGGGTTGGCCGCCGAGTTGTCGAACTCGGCCACCAGGTCCAGGGTCGTCCCCTTCGGCAGGCGGACTGGCTTGAGGAAACGGTACTGGTCCTGCCAGTCAAACGCCCAGTCGTCAATCCAGATGAGGGGGCGGACCGTCCCATCGGGCAGGGTCGCCGTGACCCAGATTCGCTTCAGGAGGTTGTGGGCGTGCGGAGTGATGCTGTAGGCGTGGCAATCGGCCCGAATCTCCGATCGCAGTCGGATGACGTACCTCGAATCGCCGGGGGGGATGTCGATCTTGCCCGTGCTGAGGATCACTCCCGCCAGGGTTCGGGTCGGGGGTGTCTTGCGGAAGTGGAGGCCCAGCGACGAGCGGTCGGCCTGGACCTTGCCCACCGGGTGGTAATGGATCATCAACGCGACGTCGGAGCCGGCCTTCGCGGGCAGGCCGACGCCCTCGGGAGGGAACCGCGGGGTCATGCCGGGAGTCCACGCGCCGAGGCTGGGGTGGGGGATGTCAACGCCTCCATCGGCGAACCCACTGTGAAACCCAACGGCGGGGTCGGCCGCGTCGCGTCGTCGGGAGTCGCCCGTCTCGTCCAGGAACATCCGCGAGTGGTGGACCACCCGGGGGTTGCCTGGGCGAAACTCGATGGCGGCGATCGTCGGTGACTCTCCAGGCGGCAGCGGCAGGACGAACGTCCGGTAGATATCCGTCCCCTCGGCCGGGACGGTGAACGCCTCGGGCATAGTCAGGACGAGGTCGGGGGTCCCGAGTTGCCAACCCTCGACAAAGGTTGGCGGCCCGGGCAGGTCGGCGGGATCGCCCTCGGGAGCGCCCGATTCCGCCCACTCGGCCAGCGTCTGGACCTCCTTCTCGGAGAGTCGCGCCGCCCCCAGGAACGCCGAAAATCCCGGATGAGGCTTCCAGGGCGGCATGCGGTGGTCGGCCACCACATCGGCCAGGAAATCGGCCCGTTTGGCGGCGTCATGGTACGTCAGTAGGGGGAACGGCGCGACTTCTCCCGGACGGTGGCAGCCCGCGCAGTTCTTCCAGAGGATCGGAGCGACGTCTCTCGCGAAGGTCACGCCCTGGAAAGCCAACGAGGGGGTGGCCATCGGCAGCGGTTCCGAATCGTCGTGGGCGACCTCGGCGACATCGGGCGCCTCGTCACGCAAGACCGAACGGACGGCCTGGTCGAAGGGCTTGCCGAACGGACCTCGGAACAAAACCTGGCCGTCCTCGGCAAGGATGAGCGCCCGGGGAGTCCTCGTCACACCGGCCTCACTGGCGACGGCGTGGTCGGGGTCGCTCAGGGCCAAAGCGTTCCACCCAAGGCGATCAACCCGAGCGTCCAGGGTCGCGGCTGCGTATCCGGGCCGAGCGTCCAGAACGTAAACGAGAATTCCACCCTCAAAGGCGTTTTGGAGGGTCGTTCGGGTTTCGTTCGGCGGATCTTCCGCCCCCAGATAGACAAGGATCACCCCCTTGCGGCCTCGCCATTCAAGCGAGGTGTGGAGGTGGCCCGACGCGTCGTTGAGGGCAAAACTCTTGACCTGCAAGCCGCCCCGTAGCGCCAGGGTGGACGGGTCGATCGGCGGCCGTCGGGAACGGTTCAGCGACACGACGCCCAAAATAAAAGCCAGGGCCAGCAAGCCGAGCCGGCGGATGCGTCGTCGACGGCGCGGCGAGGCGGTCCGTTCCGGGGAGGACATCGAACCGGAACGGGTGAGACGCGGGCTTTGGAGCTTGTCGAGATGGCCGATCATCCGTGATCCCTGGGGGGGGGAGGCTCGATCCGCGAAACCCTCGATATTCAGGCTCCGCCGACGCCGAACCCGGCCGCGACCAGCCGGGCGTCCCGCTCGGCGTCGACCTCGATGTCCGGCCGTCCGCCGACTCGATAGGTCAGCGGCTCCTCGAAGGCGTCGTGAATGGGTCGCCCTTCCATCCCGGCGGGCAGGTCGAGGCCCAGCAAGGCCAGGGCGGTGGGTGCAACGTCGTGCAGGTCGGCGACCAGGTGGGAACCTGGGCGGATGTCGGGTCCGTCGATGGCGAGGATGCCATCCCGGTAGTGAGTCGCCGGGAGGTTTGGCTCGGCGCGGAACAGACGCTCGTCGAAGGGGCTCCACTTGGCCACGGCCTGGGAGCCGTCGGCCGAGGCGCCCAGGATGTCGGGAAGGCCCTCCGCGGCGGGGTCCAGGTCGTAGCGGTCGGCAACGGCGAAGGCGTCGGCGAACAGCGGCTCGCCAGTCTCGGGGTCTCGGGCGTCTCGAAATAGGCCGATCACGTCGTCGGCCGCTCGTTCGGCGACCGAGGCATTCCGTCTCGCCGCGTCGGCCAGGAAGACGTTGGCGACGAGGGCTCCGAACGGGGCGTAGGCCAGGGACTTGCGCCAGTCGCAGCCGACTTCCCCCTGAATCGACCGGGGCGGCCGGGTCGCTGGCGCGCCGGGGGAACGTCGGGCCTTCCAGCGGCGCAGGCGATCGGACAGGCGGCTGGCCCGGTAGCGGAACCTCGTCCCGTAGGCCAGACCCCTTTGGAGCCCCGCCTTCCTGAGCAAGCCGTTGACGTTGACGATGGTCCGGCAGGGGCCGAAACCGTGGTCCGACAGCGCAATGACCGCCGCGTCCCGCCGTGAGGCCAGTTCCAGCAGGCGTCCGCAGGCGTCGTCGAGCGAGCGGAGGCAGGCCCGGACCTCGTCGCCCCAACCCGGCTGGCGTCCCGGGGTGTCGTCAACCTCAAGCTCGGGCCAGAGGCGGTGCTGGAGGCTGTCGAGGTTATGGAAGTGGACCATCAAGGCCGTCCAGTCGACCCGATCGTCGGCCAGTTCGGCGACGTCGGCCAGGGCCCGGAAGTTGGCCCGGTTGGCCTCTCCGTTGGCTTGCAGTTCGTCGAGGGTCCGGGGCCGTCGCTTCCAGAGGATGCGACCGGAAAAGTCGGGCACCCTGGCGGCGACCTCGGCGCCGAAGTCGGGGCACTGGGCGAAGGCCCATTCCGGCCCGGGAGCCTCGGCGCCGGAGACGATCAGGCCGCGGACCCTCGGCGGCGGGTAGGTCATCGGCAGGTTCAGGCTGACGACCTGTCGCCCCTCGGCGTGAAGCACTTGCCAGAGGGTCGGCACCCGGACACGCCCGGCGTGGTTGGCCCGGATCGAGCGGTCGTTGGGCTCGACGTACTGGAAGTCGTGGATGCCGTGAGTCGGCGGGGTGCAGCCGGTGGCGAAATTCGTCCAGGCGACGGGGGTGACCATCGGCGTGCTGGTACGCAAGGTGCCGCGGGCCGAGCGTCGCCAGAGGGCGGCGAGGTTGGGCAGCCACCCGCGGTCCATCGCCGGGCCTAGGACGGCCTCGGTGCCGCCGTCGAGGCCCAGGAACAGGACGCGGGGGACGTGGGCCGTCATGGCGGTGCGGCACCTCGACTGATGTGCGAATCGGTCCCGCCAAGGTCGCCCGAGCCCCCCGCAAGGCGCTGCGGTGGGCCGAATGCCGCCATCCTGGCGGCCAGGCAAGAAGCTGTCCCCACGCCAAGGCGCGAGACCACCCGGGGCCGATCGGCGGCAGACTATCCGGCCGGCCTCCGTCGGTCAATCCGAAGATGCTGATGGAAACGGATCAAGGACTGCCGCCGATTGTGACGAAGAAAGGGGTTGTACCGCCGAGGCCCGGCCGTGGTCCTTTCCATGCCCGGTCCCCGGTCTCGATTCCGTCGCGGCGGGGATGACGCCCTTCCCGGGAGACCAGGACCCATGACCTTCCGGACCCAAAACGGCCTCCGACGACTCGCCCTTTCTCTCCTGCCAGCCGCGGGGGTGTTGGCCGGGCCCGGCTGCGGTCTCCTTGACCAGCACAAAGCGGACCAGATCCCCCAACTCGGCGTCATCGACCCCCAGCAGCCCAAAGAACTGGACATGGTCTCCCAGCCGCTCCACACCATCGAGCCTCCCGATGAACTGGAGCTGGGCATTCGCCCCGAGGTCCCGGAACTGAGTTCGACCTCGACCGTGGTCGTCCGGGCCGACGGCAACATCGACCTGGGATTCTACGGCGACCTGTACGTCGCCGGCCTGACCCTGGAGCAGAGCGAGCTCAAGATCGCCCAGCACGTCGCCGCCGTCGCCACCCAAAGGGGCCGCCCGCCCAAGAGCCCGCTCGAAGTCTCCGCCCGCCTGGTCAACGGCAGGGACAGCAAGCGGTACTACGTTCTGGGGACAGTGACCCAGCAGAACAGCTTCCCCCTGACCGGCAGCGAAACCGTGCTGGACGCGATCCTGGCCGCCGGGCTCCGCTCCAACAGTCTGCCCGAGAAGGCCTACCTGGTCCGCCCGCACCCGATGGGCTCGGGCTGCCAGATCCTGCGAATCGACTGGGACGGCATTACCCGCCGGGGCGATACCCTGACCAACTATCAGTTGTTCCCGGGCGATCGCATCTACGTCCCCGGCGGCAAGCCCCCGGGTCTCATCAGTTCGCTCGTCGGCGGCTGATCGCGAGTGAGTCAGAATGCCTCGCCGCAGGCCTCGCGAGCGTCCTTCTCGAACCAGTTGTCCAGGTAATAATGCTGGCCTCGCCACCAGGCCCAGGCGCTGGCCAGCAAGTAGGCGGGGATGAACGCCGGGCCCCAGCGCTCGACCTGGCGGACGTGGGCCTGTTCGTGGTCGCGAGTCTCGTCGAGCAGGTGAGCGTCATACCCAATGATGACATGCCCCAGGGTCATCGCGGCGAAATGATGGCGACGGGCGAACCAGGTCGAGAACCCGCCGTGGAACTCCAGGCAACCGCGCCGTTTCTGAACGTGGCCCCCCGAGGCCATCGTCAACGCCCCGGCGGTCAGACCCACCATCGTCGTCGGCGAGGCCCAGGTGTAGGCGAGAATCCGGAGCATCCGGCCCGGCAGGTTCAATAATCACTCTCGCTGACGATTCAGGAGACAGGTTGGGCGGCCGGGATGAATCGGCCGAGGTATTCGAGCAACCTTGCGAATTCCGGATGCTGACGGCCGACCTCGGCCCGGTCGATCGCGTGTTGTCTGACGAAATCGGCGAGGCGAGTCGCGCTGCGAAGGCGATTGGAGCCGAAGGCCTCGTCGGACTCGAAAAGTGCCCGGATTTCCGGGTCGGCCAGGGCCCAGGACTCGATGTTAGGGACGGCCAGCGTGATCGTCCACGGCTCCGGCGTCAGCCGCCCGAGGCGTCGTTCCATCGACCTACGCCGTTGGTCGATCGCCTCGGCATCCACCGTCTCGGCATCGAGGACGAGAGCGACCGGCCGCTCTGGGTCATTCAGGAGGCTCAATTCCGCACCGCCCACCGCGGTTTGGGCTTGCATGTAAGAAATGATCGAAAGGCTTCCGGTGTGGACCTCCCGCGAGAAGATTGCCGCAAGGCCACGGTGTTCTGACAGAGTCGCGGTGACCATCTGGACTTTAGGTTTGGTCATGATCGAACTCCTTGCCGTGGAGCCCCAGAGGCGTGACTCGCAGGTTTCCAGCTTCGTCGATCTGGGCGGTCGGCAAATGCGGCTTCCCGTGTTTGAGAGCAAGTGCCCATTTCCGCCGGACCATCGCCATCATACGACCCGGTCGAGCGAACCCCCACTCCAGATCGCTGGAATCGAACAGGAGAACCTGGACCGGCCGAAGATACTCCGCGGATTCGGTGGCGGAATCCGTATAATCCGACGCGGAGAAGAATAAACCGATCGTCCCCACGGGACGCGATGCGACTCGGGCGTGGAGCGTGAAAATCGGTCCCACGTCGACAGGGTCCTTCCAGAACTTCGACTCGACCAGGAACCCTTGCCAGCCCGAAATGATCAGCCCATCAATCTGCTCCAGGATGCGTCCCGACTCACGGCCCTGAATCGGAAATGGGCCATGGACGTCATGGCCTTCCAGGCGAAAGGCTTCCATGACCAGCCGCTCGAAGAGGATGCCGCTTTCCTGGGGTGTCAGGTTTCGCCCTTCAAGGACCGTTGGTGAGTTGTCCTCGGGAATTAGCCGATCCCACACCTCGCGCAAATGATCCCAATCCCGGGCCATCCAGGAATTCAAGGACTCGGCGTGGCCGGTCTCGCTCGACACTCGCGAAGTCTCCGAAAGTCTGACAAAAACCGTCGCCGCTGAGGCGCGGGAAGCGAAACTGGAGACGGATGGGCGGGCGACCAATCATGTGGGAGGTGTGTGGACGCGGTCAAGCCGGTCGGCGAATGGCGGAATCCGCTCTCGGAACCGCTTGGGATTTCGCTACACTGATGGACAAGAAAACCCGACGGCACGCCGGCAAGGAGGCCCGGGCCAATGGACTTCGCCCTCTCGCCCCAACAGCAGCACTGGCAGGATTCGGCGATCCGGTTCGCCCGGGAGCAGCTTGACCACGACCTCGCCGGTCGCGACGAACGTCGCGAGTTCTGGCGGGACGGCTGGGAGCGCTGCGCCCGGTTCGGCATCCAGGGGTTGCCGATCCCCGAAGAGCTTGGCGGGAAGGGCCTGGACCTGCCCGTCACCATCGCCGCGATGGAGGGCCTGGGCTACGGTTGCGCGGACGGCGGCTTGCTGTTCGCCCTGAACGCCTCGATGTGGACCAACTCGATCCCGATCCTCCGCTACGGGACCGCCGAGCAGAAACGCCGGTTCCTGCCGGGGTTGTGCGACGGTTCAACGGTTGGCGCCAACGGCGCCAGCGAGCCCGAGGCGGGGTCCGACATCTTCGCCATGAGGACAAAGGCCACCCGCACGGCCGAGGGGTGGCTTCTGGACGGCCGCAAGACCTGGGTCACGAGTGGTCCCGTGGCCGATTTGTTCGTCTGCTATGCCACGACCGACTCGGCCCGGGGCATCCTGGGGATCTCGGCGTTTCTGGTCCCGAAGGACGCTCCGGGATTTCGAGTCGTCCGCGAGATCCCCAAGATGGGGGTGCGCACGGTGCCGATGGGAGAACTGGCGTTCGAGGGCTGCCAACTGCCGCCCGAGGCGCTGCTGGGTCGCGAGGGGCGGGGAGCGGAGGTGTTCAACTGCTCGATGGAGTGGGAGCGTGGGGCCATTTTGGCGGCGGCGTTGGGGACAATGCGCCGGCAGTTGGAGCGTTGCGTCGAACACGCTCGGACTCGCCAGCAGTTCGGCAAGCCGATCGGCAAGTTCCAGGCGGTCGCCCACCGGATCGTCGGCATGAAAGTCCGCCTGGAGACCTGCCGGCCATTGGTCTACAAAATCGGCTGGCTGAAGGCCCAGGGGCGCGACGCCACCGCCGACGCCGCCCTGGCCAAGCTGCATGTCTCGGAATGCTTCGTGCAGAATAGCCTCGACGCCGTGCAGGTTTTCGGTGCCTCGGGGTACGTGGCCGAGATCGGAATCGAGCGCGAGTTGCGCGACAGCGTCGGCAGCCTGATCTACTCCGGCACCAACGACATCCAGCGCAACATCCTGGCCCAGCACCTGCGTCTTTGAACATCCCGAAGGCCCCGGATCGCCCAATTTCGCCGGACGATTGCGGCCCCCGGCCCGCTCGGGTATGAAGGGAACCCGCCAGGCTCTTCCCGTCCGGGACCCACGCCGCCCTTGGCCTTTTCGGTTCCGTCGCGGTTCGAGCCGAGCCTCCCCCGCGCCCCCGCGCTCTCATCTCATCTCGATTTGAAGAGGATCGGCTCCGATGGACTCTTCCGCCGCCCACGCCCCCGTTGGGGGGGACGACCGCGCGCCGGCCGTGGCCAGTTCCAACGACAAGCTGCTTTTCTGGGCCTGCTTCCTCTCGATCGTCGCGACGGCCTTCGGGTTCGTTGTAAGGGGCCAGATCATCAATGACTGGGGCCGCGAATTTCACTTTGACGAGACGCAGAAGGGGCAGATCCTAGGCGTGGGGTTGTGGCCGTTTTCGATCAGCATCGTCCTGTTCAGCCTGATTATCGACAAGATCGGCTATGGCAAGGCGATGGCCTTCGCCTTCCTTTGCCACATCGGCTCGGCCGTCCTGACCATCATGACGCCCCAGCTAGCCGCCGGAGACAACGACAAAGGGTACAAGCTGCTCTACCTGGCCACGTTTCTCGTCGCCCTGGGAAATGGAACCGTGGAGGCCGTGGCCAACCCCGTCGTGGCGACCCTCTTTCCCCGCCAGAAGACAAAGTATTTGAACTGGCTCCACGCGGGCTGGCCGGGCGGCCTGGTGCTGGGTGGCATCCTCGCGATCGCGATGGGCAACGTCGACTGGAGATACAAGGTCGCTCTGGTTTTCCTGCCGGTCGTTGGCTACGGCCTGATGATGCTGGGCCGGCGCTTCCCGATTAACGAGCGGGTCGCGGCCGGGGTGTCGTATCGCGAGATGCTCTCCGAGGTCGGCGTCGTGGGCGCGGCGATGATCGTCGGGCTGATCGTCCGGGCGGTCGGGACCGTCTTCGAGTGGTCGACCCCCGTCCAGTTGATCGCCTGGGCGGCGCTGGTCCTGGCCTTCGGCTTCTACGTCCGGTTCCGCCCCGGCCAGCCGATGTTCCTGTTCCTGATGGCGATCATGGTCCCGCTGGCGACGACCGAATTGGGAACCGATAGCTGGATCACTCCGCTGATGGAACCGGAGATGAACAGGCTGGGCCTGGCGGCCGGCTGGCTCCTGATCTACACCTCGCTCATCATGCTGATCCTGCGGTTCACCGCCGGGCCGATCGTCCACCGAATTTCCCCCCTGGGCCTGCTGTGTCTGAGCACCGTCCTGGCCGCGGCGGGGCTGGTATTCCTCTCGCAGGCGGCGGGAGCGGTGATCCTGGCCGCGGCGACCTTGTATGGCTTCGGTAAGTCGTTCTTCTGGCCGACGATGCTGGGCGTGGTCTCGGAGCAGTTCCCCAAGGGCGGGGCCCTGACCCTGAACACTCTGGCGGCCCTGGGGATGCTTTCCGTCGGAGTCCTCGGAGCGCCGTTCCTGGGGGCGATCCAGGATTCCAAGATCGACCGCGACCTGGCCGGGCAGGACCCGGCGCTGTACGCCCAGGTCGCCGGAGCGGAGAAGTCCAGCGTGTTCGGGACTTATAAGTCGCTCGACTCCAAGAAGGTCGAGGAGCTTCCCGCCGAGCCTCGGGCGGTGGTCTCGACCATTGAGGACCTGGCCAAGCGAAACGTCCTGCTGACCGTCGCGGCGTTTCCTTGCGTCATGTTCGTCTGCTATGTCCTGCTGATCGTCTACTTCCGCACCCAGGGCGGCTACAAGCCGAAGATCCTGATCACCGAGCGGGAGGAAGCCCTCCTCATGACTGGTGGCGCGACCGGCCCGGCGGACTTCTGAGGGTGAGCGCGTTCTTGACAGGGTCTGGCCTCCGGGAGTGGAGCATCCCGGAGGTCCGGTCATGACCACCGAAGCGGGCCTGACCCTCCCCGTCGAGGCGCCGCCGACCCACCCTCGAAAGCCCTGGCAGGCCGGTCTGGCGCCTCAGTTTATCACGCTGTTTCTGTGGGTGGCGTTCTACGACCGTCTCGCCCCCTCGACCCTCGCCGTGGGCGGCCTGGCCTGGTCGTCGCTGGGGGCGCTCGCGGGGGCCCTCGGCGGTTACTTGTTGTTTTACCTGGTTCCGGCGACGTGGGGATTGGGGTCTCGCCGAGGGCTCATCGGCGTGGCCGCGGCGACCTTTGGACGCTCGGGGGCTCGCTGGTTGCCGGGTGGGTTGCTGGGTTTGGCCCAGGTCGGCTGGTTCGCGGCGGGGAACTATTACGCGACGACCTACATGCTGGAGGGGCTGGCCGCCTGCCGATTGACCGGGCCGCCCGAGCTGACTCGCGACTGGCACGGGTGGACGGTGGCGGGGCCTCTGGTTTTGACGACGGCCCTGGTCTGGACGTTCGCCTTCGCCGCGACGTCCCGCTACCTGCTGAGAGTGATCGCCGCGATCATGATCGTCTACCCGATCGTGCCGGCGGCGGCGCTGGGGTTCGCGATGACTCGAAACCTCACGGGGCTTGGCGTGTTCGACGTCCGCGCGTTCGCCGACGACGCCTTGCAACCGGCCGGAGACGCGGGACGTCAGGCGTTCTGGGCGATGGCCCAGTGGGTCGGGGCGTTTCTGGCCGCGTCGGGGTTGCTGGCGGCCGACTGGGGCGCGTCGAGCCGTGACACGCGAGATGTCCGCGTCGGCGGGCTGGTGGGGGTGGTCCTGGCGCCGACGATCGTGGTCATCCTGGCCCTGGCAACGATCGCCGGCACCTGCGGACGACGCCCGCCGACGGCGCTCGTGGCGGCGAGGGCCGATTTCCAGAGAGCCCAGGTCATGAGGGGTCAAGGGCCCGTGGTCGACCAGGCTCGTCGTGACCTGGAGGCGGCCCAAGCGGCGGCCCCGGCCCGGTTGACGTTCGACTGGGCCTTGAAGGAGGGGATCGGCGGTCCCCTGGGGGGTGGCTTGCTGATCGCCTTCGCCCTGGCGTCGATGGCCCCGGCGGTCTACGCGGCCTTTCTCGGCGGGTCGCGGTTCGCGGCCCTGGCGAGTCCCCCCTCGCAAACCTTGTGGACGTTCTTGACGGCGGCAGCGGCTTACCCGCTGGTCATCCTGGGGGTTCCCGGCCGGCCCGAGTTATTCCTGACCGTGATGGGGGCCGCCCTGGCACCGGTGGCGGGGGCGATGGCCGCCGACGCCCTGCTCCATCGGGGTCGCTGGCCCGGCGAGCGTCCCGGGGTGAACCTTGCGGGGTTCCTCGCCTGGGGTGTCGGGCTGGTCGTTGGCCTTTTGCCGGTGGTGGGACCGCTGCTGGGTCGGCCCGAGCTGGGCCGGGTGATCCCGTCGACCTTCCTCGCCGGCCTGGCCGCGTTGACCGCCTACCTGCTGTTCGCCGCGATCGGCCTCGAAACCCGCGCGGTCCCCGCGACTTCGTCCGCGAGCGACCCCGACGAAGCCGCCGTGACGTCGTTTGGGATGTGACTGGCCCCGAGCGTTGCCAACGGTCGGGGGCCGGGGATAATGAGCTTGGCGGGTCCGCCTCGCCGATCACCCCTCGATGGCCCCAGGCAGGCGGTTGACCATGTCGAGCAACCCCGACCCTCCCCGACGGCCTCGTCGCCCGAATCGCCCGGACGAGGGCGTTCCTTCGTCCCAGGACGAACCGTCGACCTGGAAACCGGCTCCGCGTCCCGTAGCCCGCAAGCCCAAGGGCGGGGCGTCGAAGCCGGGTGGGTCCAACGCCTGGGAAGCGCCCACGGCCCAGGCGGCCGAGGCTCCCAACTGGTGGGAACGGTGGATGTTCGGCTCGGTCAGCCCGGGCCAGCTCTCGGCGTTCTGCCGTCAGTTCGCCTCGTATCTGGATGCGGGGGTGGACCTCAAGCGGGCGGTCAGCAACCTCCAGGACCAGTATTCCCGCACGGCCCTCGGCCCTGCGCTGGGGCGTCTCGGCCAGGCGATCCGCCGAGGGGATGGGCTGGCCGAGGCGATGGCCCGCGACCCCCGCACCTTTGACCCCCTGTTCCTGGCGATGATGCGCGCCGCCGAGGCCCGCGGGGGCGTGCCGGAGATCCTCCGACGCCTCTCGGTCCAGTATGAATCGAAGCGGCGATTGCTGAGACAGGCCAAGTCGGCCTTGATCTACCCGATCTCGGTCCTGGCGATCGCCGGGGGCGTGACGGTCTTGATCGTCTACTTCGTTCTGCCGGGCCTGATCAGCCTCCTTGAGGATGGCCTCCGCGGAAGAGGCGGCGGGGCCGAATCCCTGCCCGGACCGACCCGCTTGCTGATTGGGATGACCAACTTCGCCACGACGGTCGGCTGGTGGGCCGTGCCGCTGGCGGTGGCCGCGACGGTTTTTGGCCTACGGTTCGCCTACCGGACCCCTCCCGGCCGGGCGGCGATCGACGAGGCGTGCCTTCACGTGCCGGTCCTGGGCCTCCTCCTGCGCAAGATCGACACGGCCCGGCTGGCGAGGACCCTGGGCTCGTTGCTGGAAGGGGGCGTCGACATCGGCCAGTCCCTCGAATTGACGACCGACGTCCTGCGACTGGCCCCGTTTCGTCGAGCCTTGAGGGGGGCCCGGTCGATGGTCAGGGAGGGGGCCGACCTGGCCGAGGCTCTCAACGTCACCGGTCGATTCCCCAACGACGTGATCGCCTCGGTCGAGTCGGGCGAGGAGTCGGGCCGGCTGCCCGAGAGCCTGGACCACCTGGCCGACGACTATGAGGAGCAGGTCACCCACATGGTCAAGAACCTGGGGAGCCTGATCCAGCCGATCCTGACGATCGTCCTCGGCGGGTTCGTCCTGTTCATCGCCGTGGCCTTCCTCATGGCCTATGCCTCGCTCCTCACCGGCCTGGCGGGCTGAGACGTCGCCTGGCCGGAGGGATGCGAGCGGCCTCATCCATTCAAGACGCGGTCGAGTTCGTGGTCGGGGTCTCGGTCACTTCTCTCTTCAACTCACGGAGGCGACGGCGGCTCTCGACCCGATTCTTCAACTTCCGCAGGTCCCGACGCCTCTCCTTGGGCTTGGTCCTCGGCATCGCCTCAATCTCCAAAGGTTGGCCGGGCGACCCGCTCGCGACCCGTCGCAAGCGGTCAGGCCCGGCGAAGATGCATCAACCTTAGCGTCGTCGGCCTGCAAACACCATCATCCCGCGGGTCGGGCCAGCCCTCAACGTGGGGTCGTCGCGGTCTTCAAGCTCTGGAGATAAGCGATCAGGTCGGCGAATTCCTGAGTCGTCAGCGCCTCGACTAGGTTGGCGGGCATCAGCGACGAGTCGCCGAGGTGGCGGTCGTCGACGTCGGCCTTGGCGATCCGCGAGACCTTGCCGTCGGCGTCGACCAGGTCAAGGTGAGATTCGGCCTCCGATCGGATCAGGCCCGACAGAACCCGGCCGTCGCTCAGCGCGAGGACCACCGGCTGGTAGCCGATCGCCATCCGGGCCGAGGGTTCCAGGACCGAGCGAACCACCTCGGCCCTGTCATACTTCAGGGCCAGCCCGGTGAGGTCGGGCCCGACATCGGCCGTGCCTCGCCCGCCCGCGGAGTGGCACTTGACGCAGCCGATCCCCTTGGCGTCAAAAAAGATGGCTTCACCGCGACTGGTGTCGCCGTCGTGCTCCATCGCGAAAACTCGGTAGGCCTCGGGCGAGAACCCTTTGGGAGTGTCGGCCGGCGAGAGGTTCGACGGCTCGGACACCCGCGCGCCGAACGACCAGGCGCCGACGCCTTGCCGGCTGAAGACGATCAGGCGGTTGGTCCCGGCCTTCAGCTTGACGGCGATGCGGTCGGTGTCGGCAACATAGGGCCGACCGGCGGGGACGTTGATTCCGGGCAGGAAGTCTTCATTGAGGGTGAGGATGAGCGACCCGCTGGAGCCAAGGGCCAGGATCGCGGCCCGGTCGGCTTCGGAAGAGAATTCGGCGTAGGCGAAGGTCCCGAGGTCGGCCGAGGTGTCATAGCCGAACCCGCCGGGGGCGCCAGGGGCGGCCTTGGGGTCGTCCAGCACGACTCGGCCGGTTTCGGGGTCGCCGTGGGCGGGGGTCCAGGCGACCGGGCGGTCCTCCAGACCAGCGTAAATTCGGCCGAAGTCGATCGTTTTCTCGCCGAAGAAGACCCGGGGAATCGCGTGGGGGAACGGCCCGATGACCTTCCACTCGGTGATGGGGCGGAACCGGGTCAACGCCCGCTCCAGGGCCTCGGCCGCCACGCCTCCGAGCGAGCCATCGCGGGCCTTCGCCTCCAGTTCGGGCCCGGCGCGGTCGCGGACCCCTTCCAGGGCGACTTCCCCGGCGTGGCGGATGTCGGGGTTGCGGTCCTGGATCGCCTCGAAGTAGGTCGGCAGGGCCCGGGGGTCGCGCAGAGCGCACAGGGCCAGGGTCGCCTCGGTTCGATAGGACGGGTCGTGGGCCAGGTCGTTGAGTTTGGGCACCGCGTCGGCCAGCCTCAGGCCCGCCGACGCGGCGATGGCCGACTTGCGGGCCTCGATGTCCGGGTCGTCCAGGTGGGCGACGATCTTCTCGGCGACGAACGGCGTGACCTCCTTCATCCCGGCGAATGCCAGCAGGGCCGCGCCCCTCACCGATGGATCGGGCCGGTCGAGAAAGCTGGACAGGTCGGCCGCTGGCAAGGTCCCGGACCGGACCAGCGGGGGAAGCAGGCGGGCGACCAGCGAGGCCGGGGCCTTCTCGTCGAACGCCAGGGTAAACCGGGCCTTGAGGCTCACCGGGCCCCGGAAACTCCCCAGGGAGTCGACCGCCGCCAGTCGGACGGGCAGGGGCTGGTTGGTGTCCTGGGCCAGTTCCGCCAGTTTGACCATCGCCGCCGGGCTCTTTTTCGCCAGACCTAGGGCGCGAGCGATGGCGACCCGGTTGGTTTCATCCGCTTCCCGCTCGACCGCCGCGACCATCGGACCCGCCCCCGCGTCTCCCACGCCAGCGAGACCGGCGATTGCCCGGGCCCGGACCGCTTGATCCTTGTCGGCCAACCCCTTCGCCAACCCGTCGAGGATCACCCCCTGAGCGGTTTTGTCCCAATCCACGGTCTTGCGAGGGGCCTCGCCGACCAGGGGATTGGTCCCGAACCACTGGCCCGTCCAGACAGGATATTGACGATACAAGCCGGCCAGCGCCGAGACGATCTGGCTGCGAAACCCAGTGTCATCGGTCTTGCCGAGAGCGGCTTGCAGGGCCTCGACGACCGGCAACGCCCAGGTTTCATCGGCCAGTTTGAGGGCCGAGTCCCGCGTCCGAGAATCTTCCAGCGCCGCGGCGAGCTTCCCCGGTTCCCAGATCCCGATACGCTTCAATGCCTGGCGGACCGACCAGTCGACGGTCGGGTCGGTGTCTCCCACCGCCGCCAGCAAGGCGCCGGCGGCCTCTTGAGCGGCTTTCGGGTCACGGCGACCGGGGCCGTCGACGAACCTCCGGCCCAGGGTGATCGCGGCCTCTCGACGGACGGTTGGCTCGCGATCCTTGAGCAGGGCGACCAGGACGTTGACGCCGCCGGGATCGCGTGACACCCCCAGAACCCTGGCCAGTTGGGTTCTCAGGGCCGCGTCGGGCTCGGACGACGCATCCCGCAGGATCGCCGACAGTTCGGTCCACCGATCCTCCGAACCGCGAGCCTGGGCGAACAGGGTCCAGAGGGCCTGGACCCGGCCGACGCTGGTCCCGTGGCTTCGGTCCCGAACGACATCGGCGACTCCGGGGGCTTCCTTCGCGGCCAGGGTTCGCTCGGCCTGCATGCGGACCGAGCGGGAAGGGTGTCTCAGGGCATCGAGGTTGTCCGCTGGCGGTCGCGGGGCGGGATGAGGTCGATCCTCCCCATTGTAGGTCAGGCGGAAGAGTCGGCCGGTCCTGGGGACATCCGCCAGCCAACCGGCGAAGGCCCAGTCGACCAGGTAAAACCCCGCGCCATCGGGGGTGATCGCCAGGGAGAAGGGGCGGAAGTCGTCGAGCGTTCCCTTGGTGACGATCGGCTCCCGGGCAACGAGCTTGAACGTCGCACCGGCCGGCTCGACGACGAAGCGGTCGACCCGCTGCAGGCCCCAGTCAGTGAAGAACAGGTTCCCTTGGAATCGGGGGGGCAGGCCGTCCTCGTCGTAGCAGACGCCTTGCGTCCCTGAGCCGCCAACCTGCCCGGCCACCACGGGCAGGCAGTGGTCGGGGTGGTCGAGGAACTGGTAGGGGTAGCCATAGTGACCGTCGATGATGTGGTGGGTCAGGCTGTTGGGCCACTTGCGGCTGTCGTCGTCGTTACCATAGGTGAACACGTCGTCGTTGGCGGTCAGGGCCACGGACAGCGGGTTGCGCTCTCCGGTCGAGACGACTTCCAGATCTGTCCCGTCGGTGCGGACCCGGATCACTCCCCCGCCGTGCAGGGTGATGGTCGACTGGTCGGTCCCCTGGCCCTTGAGGATCCCCTTGTCGCCCACCGAGACATAAAGGAAGCCATCCATTCCCAACCGCACCCCCGAGGCGAGGTGGTCGTTGATGCCGTTGAAGGCGGGCAGCTTGGGGCCGAGGCCGGTGACCAGGTCGACCCGGGAGTCGGCCTTGCCGTCGCCGTCGGTGTCCTTCAGGGCCGAGAGGAACGGCGGGTGAACAACGTAGAGCGTGCCATCGGCCCATTCCAGGCCCATCACGGCCCAGAGGCGATCGGCGAAGGTGTGGACCTGGCCGTCGCGGATCGCCACGATCGAGTCGATCGGCGAATTCGCCGGCCCGGGCATGTCCATCGGGTCCTGACCCAGGTAAACCGTACCGTCGGGCGCCGCGACGATGGCCGTGGGGAAGGCGATGGTCGGGGCCTTCGTCACCAGCTCGATGGACCAGCCCGGAGCCGTCTCAGGCAGCGGATCGTCGGCGAGGGCGGGAATAGTACCGAGGGCGACGATGAGCCAGGCGGGTAGTACGCCGAGCTGGCGAAGAGTCATGGAGGTTCCTCCCTCAACGGACGGCGGCGGGGCGGCGGGTTCCCGGGATTGTAAGTGGGCAACGCCGCCGGCTCAATCCGCGGGCTGTTGGTCGTCGGGGGGATTGCTGGTAGAATGCCTGGCCGTCGTCCAGGCTCGACCCTCGCGACTTGCAGGAGCCCCGCCGTGTCCGAGATCGTCCCCGCGACGCCCACCGACCCCGGCCGCAGTCCCACCTACCCCCAGCGCGTCCACATTCGCGAGCGCGCCCAGTGGGAAGCCCTCCTGGCCGGCTGGGACGACAAGATCCGCATCCACCGCCAGAAGTTCGCCACCCTGGGCGGCCACGCCGGTCGCGAGAAGTACGCCCTTCTGCTCGCCCAGATGGACGGCGCCCGCGACCAGATCGCCGCGGCGGTCCGCCGCCTGCCGATGGAGGTGGGCGGCCTTTACGACGAAGACAAGCACCTCGTCGAGGAGGCCGAAAAGGCCCTGGGCCGTGTCTTCAAGCGCTGGGACGCGATCTGACCCAACCCCGACGGCCCATCATCAACCCAGGGCCTCGCGGCCGATCAGCGAGGCCCCCAGGATGCCCGCGTCGTCGCCCAATGCCGCCGGGACGAACCGGGTTTGTTGGCCGGGGTCGAACAGCATCTGGAAGCGGGCCGACTCGCGGACCAAGGCCAGGTAGGGCTCTCCCAACGCCTCGGCGACCCCGCCGCCGATGACGACGTGGGGCGTCCCCACCACGTTGATGAGGCCGCCGAGCCCCAGGCCCAGGTAGTGGGCGGCGCGGCGGACCTCCTTGATCGCCACGAGGTCTCCCTCGGCCACCGCCGCGGCCAGCACTCCACTGCGTAGGCGGCTGTGCTTGGACGTGACGTGCTCGGCCAACGGGGTTAGCTGCCCCTTGCGGATCGCCTTGTGGATGCGGCGGGTGATCGCGGTGCGGCTGGCGAAGACTTCCAGGCAGCCGCGACGACCGCAACCGCAAGCGGGGCCGTTGGCCTTGATGACGGTGTGGCCAATCTCCCCGGCGTTATTGGTCCATCCCTCAACGACCTTGCCATCCAGGATCAACGCCCCGCCCAGCCCGGTCCCCACGAAGGCGACCAGCATGTCGCGTTGCCCGCGACCAGCGCCCAGGCGGAACTCGCCATAAGCCCCGAGGCGGACATCATTGCGCAGCAGGACCGGCCGGCCCAGGGCCTCGGTCAGCCGATCGACAATGGGGAAGTCGCGAGTGGTGAGGTTCGCGCTGTAGACCAATACCCCCGCCTGGGTGTCCAGCGGTCCGGGAGAGCCGAGAACCGCGCCCAGAAGGTCGTCGGTGGCGACCCCGGCGGCGTTCATGGCCTCGGCGGCGGCGTCGAGGATCGCGGCGACCATCGCGTCGCCGCCGTCCCGGGCGGGCGTGGTCCTCTTGGAACGGCCGAGGATGGCGTGGTCGGCGTCGAGAACCGCGGCCAGGATCTTGGTCCCGCCCAGGTCGATCCCCAAAACTGGCCTGTTCGCATTCGCCCCGGTCATCGACATCGACGGACCTCCGCGGGATTGCCGATCGCCCCGGGATCATAGCCCATCGCCGCCCTCGGCACGAGCGGGGAACCCCGCGATTCGACGGGTCGGCCGCCAACACGTCCAGGCCGCTGCCAAGACCCACGCCGTCAACGACGCCAGCGACAACCACGCGCCGTCGCGAAACGATTCGGGCTCATAAGTGTAGACCAGCTTGTGGCGACCGGCCGGGACGGCGGCCCCTCTCATCAGACGGTTCGCGTTCAGAACCGGGGCCGGGCGGCCGTCCAGGGTCAGTCGCCAACCGGGGTAGAACACGTCGGCCAGGACGACCACCCCGGGGCGGTCAAGCCGGGCATCGATCTCGACCCGTTGCGGCTCGTACTTCGTGATGGCCACCGACTCGTTCGGGCCGGGCGGGCCGCCGGGCATCGCCGGCCGCGGCTCAACGTCGGATTCCAGCCAGGTCACGACGTGGGGGTCGATCGGCGAAAGGTTGGGCTCTTGCCAGAACGGGTTCTCCTCGTAGATCAGCTCCCGCATCGGCTTGAGATAGTCCTCGCGGCGAAACCCATTCAGCGGAGCTTGAAACCGCGCCTGGTGGACGACCCAGGCGCGGGGGAACTCCTGGTCATTGCGCATCAGTTGCCAGTCCGCCGTTTTCATCCAGGACAGGTAAGCGTCGGTTCCGCCGGGACCCCGGAACCTGGCCGGGTCCGGGTAAAGGAGCGTGCTCGCGGGCAGAAACGAGGCGTAGGATCGCTGCTCGTCGGTCCAGCCCGCCGGGTAGACGGGAGTGAGGAAGTAGCGGGTATTCCACAGGTCATAGCTGTGACGGGGGTGGTAGGCGATCCGGCTGCCGGGGGCGACTCGGAGGAGATCCGCGGCGTTGGCGTTGAGCAGGGGCTCGAACGGGGCGAAGAACCACCAGAAGACATAAAGCTCGGTGGTCCCTTCGGTCAGGGTGTAGTTCAGGCCGTAGGGGATGGCGTACTTGGGCTGGAGGGTGTCGCGTTCCCAGGCGATCATTTGCTGAACCCGTCCGGGAGAGCCGGCCTCGGACCAGCCGAACGGGTCCCAGATCGGCATCCGGTGAACGCGGAACAGGTCGAGGCCGCTCCCCTTGGGGCGGGGAGGACGGGCGGCCTCGAACTCTTGGATCTTGACGAGAGCCTCGGGGACCCGGTCCAGCGCCTTCTGTGGCATCGTGAGGATGTAGCGGGCGTTGGCCAGGGCCAGGTCCATCGCCATCAAGGCCACGGCCAGGGTGCCGGCGAGCCTTGGACGACTTCGGGCGATCCTCAGGAGGATCGCGGCCGAGCCCAGGACCAAGGTCGCATGTCCCAGGGCCCTCGCGATTTCGGTCCAGGCGAGCGCGGCGTTGATCGGACCAAACAGGCCGCTGCCCAATTCCTTGGCGTGTCCCCGGAAGATCGCCATGATCCGCCCTCGACCCACGACCGCCGCCAGGCCGAGCATTCCCGAGACCAACGAGAAGACGGCCGCCCACCGCCCGGCGAGCTTCCGGCCCGAGACGGCCCGGTCCCAGCCCATCCCCGCCAGGGCCGAGAGCGCCAGGCTCGCCAGCACCAGCAGTTTGGCCGGGTAGCGGAACGAACCGAACCCGGGCAGGACGGTCGCCAGCAGCCAGTAAGGCCCGAGGTCACCGTCGCGCAGATAACCATCTTGCCGCACGGCCCGGGGCGGGAACGAGTCATGAGGGCCGAGCCGTGCGGCCCACGACGGAACAAACCGCGCCCACCAGAGCGGCCCGGCGAACTGGCCGATCGCCGCCAGGGTCGCCAGCACGGCCACCGCCGTCATCCACCCTCGCCACGGCGAGTCGCCCCGCATCCCGAGGGCGCCCAGCGCCAGAACCAGCGTCATCCCGCCGAGATACAGCGACGGCAACCACGTCTCATGCTGGGGCGGAGGGAGTAAACCCATCCACGACGAATTGCCCGCGAGGAAGTGCGTCCCGAAGACCGACGGCCAGGCCAACTCGGCGAGGCGATACGGTTCGACGCTGAATGGGAAATAGTCGTGAGGGCCCCCCTCCGCCGCGCGGACACTCCTCGACGTGAATTCCAGGACCGGAAGGAGTTGCGCCGAGGTCAGCCCGAGGGCCAGGGCGCAGGCGACGCCGATCCCAAGAAGACGCCCCGACGCCTCCGACCGTCCCCGCCACCATCTCAGGAGCAGGACCAGCCCGAAAACGCCCCAGCCGGCCAGGACGGCCAGTCGTAGCCAACCCGAGGCCGCCGCCAGCACGTCCAGCGGGCCCGGGGCATGGTTGCCCTGCGGCGGCTTCTTCCCGACCTTCAACCCAAGTGACAACCCCACCGCCGCGGCGATCGCCAGCGCCTGAACCAGCAAGGCCCCCACGATCACCCCACGCAACCGTACCCTGCCCTGGACCGCCAGCGCCAGCCCGTATCCCCCCGCAAAGAGTGCCGTGAGGTAGGCCGCCTGCGGGTCGCCCCCCAGGGTTTCCAGCGCCAGCACGGCGGCCAGCCCCACCAGGCCCCGTCGCCGCCCTTGCCGCAACCAGGCGTCGGCCGCGGCGAACCCCAGCGGCAGCCACGCCGCGCCCACCAGGAAGATCACGTTGAAACACTGGAACAGGACCGGCATCCCGAACGCATAACTCAGGGCCGCCAGCCCTGATCCGGCCCGACTCGTCCCCCAACGACGGGTCAGGGCCCACATCGCCCCCGCCGCCAGCAAGACGTGTCCGAGGATGTAAACCCGCATCCCCCAGGGATACGAAATCGGCCGCAACCCCCAACCACCACCCGGCTTCGAGAATACGACCGGCAGGTGGAACAGGACTTTGCCGGGATACAGGACCGCCGCGGTGGGGTTTCCCAGCAAGGGCATCCCGCCGTTTTCCTCGGGAGCCCACAGCGGCCAGCGGCCGGCGTCCCACTCCTGCTGAACCCGTTGATAGAGCGGGTAGTAGAAGTGCCCGGCGTCCCGAAACGCGAACTGTTCGCCCCGGAAAAGGACCGGGCCGAAGCAAGAAAGAACCAGCGAAAGGAGGGACGCCACCCCCACGGCCGCCGGCCAGGTTCGTCTCATGGCGTCCTCGACCCTCCCTCATCCAACGCCGACGCCCGGCGAGTCGGCCCCGCCGGGCGTGCGCGGCTGGTCACGTCGCGTGATCTCGGCTCAGTGAACCACGTTGACCGAGGATTGCAAGGCCGCCGCCTTGGTGGGGCCCGGGACTTCCAGGGCCGCCCGGGGGTTGGGCCGTTTGCCGTCGGGTCCGGCCGGCAGCTCGGGCAGGTCGACTTTGAGCTTTTCCCCACTCAGCGCCTTCATGAACGCCACCAGGTCGGCCTTCTCGCGGGGCGTCAGGTGCAGCGGCTTCATGTCCTTGTCCAAAGCGGGGTTGGCGTTTCCCCCCTTGTCGTAATGCTCGACGACTTCCTCCAGGGTCTTCTGACTGCCGTCGTGCATGTAGGGTCTTGAGCGGTCAATGTCTCGCAGAGTCGGCGTCTTGAATGCCCCAACATCCGAGGCATTCTTGGCCCCGACCGGGGCGATCGCCCAGCGGCCCAGGTCGGTGAACTTGCGACTCGTGGCGTCCCAGCCGACTCCCAGGTTGTGGAACTGGTCGTCGGTGAAGTTGAAACCGTTGTGGCAGGAGGTGCAGGCGGCCTTGGCCCGGGTCACGTCGGTCGGCTTGAACTCGTCCTCGTCGTTGAGCGTCAGGCCAAACAGCAACAGTCCGCGCTTTTGCGACTCGTTCAGGGCCTTGAAGTCGGGCTCGATGTCCTTGCTGCCGTCGCCCAGGTAACGGTCATAGGCCGAGTTGCCCGAGAGGGCGGACCGCTCGAAGGTGGCAATCGCCTTGGCCATTCCGTCGAGCGTGACCTCGGTCCCGAAGACCTTGCGGAACTGCTCCTGATAGCCCGGGATCGTCCGCAGACGGGCGATGATCTCGCCGTAGGATTGGTCCCCCATCTCAATCTTATTCTGGATTGGCCCTTGCGCCTGACCTTCCAGGGAAGGGGCCCGGCCGTCCCAGAACATCACCCGCCCGTAAACCGCGTTGAGGACCGTCGGGGCGTTGCGGGAGCCGACCTGGCCGTCGATCCCCACCGAGGTCAACTGGGCGTCGGACCAGCCCCGTTCGGGGTCGTGACAGGTGGCGCAACTGACCGTTCCGTTCTTGGAAACCCGCGGGTCGAAGTAAAGTTGCTTGCCCAGGGCGAACTTTTCCTTGGTAATCGGGTTGTGCGGCGGAATCTGGGCGTTCTGGACAATATCGGGGAGCCCGAGAGGTACGGGGATGGTGAAGGGCTCCCCCTCGGGCTCTCGCTCGGCATACTGCCAGAGGTAGCCGCGGGGGGTGGGACCTTGGGACCGCTCGCCGCCCTGAATTTCTTTCTCGACGACGTCGACGAGTTGCTTCGGGTCGTAGACGCGGTCGGGGGTCACGCTCGTGGGTCCGGCGCTGGGGGCGGGGGTTCCCTCGGCTTTGACCTGCGGGTCGACCTTGGCCTTGGTGGCCTGGGCCGAAGCGGCGCGGGTTTCGGGGAAACGGCCTGTCAAGGCGAGGGACGACAGGAAAGTGAGGGCCAGGACCAGGGCGGCCAGGCTCCGGGCGCCGGGACGTCCGTTGACGCGGGTCATCGCGGGGTGTCTCCAGGTGGGGGGCCGGGGCGTCCCTTCGTCGGGCGTCGGGCGGCCATTCGGGCGGGGCGGGAGGTGGGCGTTTCTCGCGGGGCGGACGTCCCAACTTCGGGAGGCGTCGGGGATTTTCGCCAATCCTCCCTCGCCGGCATTCAACAGGGATTATGATTCCGCGTCCGCCCAGGGTCAAGGTGACGGGCGTTTGGGTAGCGATCCGGGGAGGAGCACGCGAATGAAGACGGCGCCGAGGGTGGGGATGTCGGGCGAGGAGCGAGTCACGGTCGGTCCTTCCAACCGGATCGTCTTCGCCGACGAGAGAATGCCGGCGGTGCTGGCGACCCCCTGGCTGGTCGCCCACCTGGAATATGCCGCCCGCCACGCCATCGCCGACTGCCTGGACGAAAACGAGCGCAGCGTCGGCACGTTCGTCGAGGTCGAGCACCTGGCGCCGGTGCCCGAAGGGTTCACGGTGACCTGCAAGGCCCGGGTGATCCGCGCCGAGGGGCCGGTGGTGACGTTTCAGATCGAGGCCCACGACGGGGTCGAGGTCGTCGCCCGGGGCCTGCACCGGCGGCGGGTTATCGACGTCGACCGCTTCGCCCGACGGCTGGCTCGCAAGCGGGGGCAAGGGTCATGAACCGTGGGGTCGGTTGATTGACCCGCCCCTCCGCCCCGGCCACAATCGGCCTCGTGCGGGGGCGTTTCGGCCCATTCCCTTCCCGAAGTAACACCGTATGACGGGACTTCCCATGCTCCAACGCTCGCGCCTCGCGCTCGTGGTCCTCGCCCTGGCCCTCCCGACCGGGATGGCTCAGGCGGCCGACGATTCCGGCTACACCCCGTTGTTCAATGGCAAGGATCTGGCCGGTTGGACCCTGCCCGACGAGCCGGGGCTCTTTACCGTCGAGGCCGGCGAGATTGTCGGCCGCTCCAAGGAAGGCCAACTCAAGAAGAACGAGTTCCTGGTGGCCCAGGGACCGTTCCAGGATTTCGTCCTCAAGGCCAAGGTGAAGTACTCGGGCGGAAACTCGGGCATCCAGTTCCGCAGCAAGCGGGCCAAGGATGGCGCGGTCTCGGGCCCTCAGGCCGACATCGCCGAGGGCTACTGGGGCCTTTTCTATGAGGAGCGAGGCCGAGGCATCCTGGAGGAGCACCCCGAGGCCGCCGCCTTGGTCAAGAAGGGGGAGTGGAACTCGTTTGTCATCACGGCCAAGGGGCACCACGTCACGGTCGAGTTCAACGGCAAGATGGTGATTGACCGGACCGACGACAAATTCGACCCGACCGGCGTCATCGGGCTCCAGCTTCATGCCGGGCCGCCGATGGAGGTCCGATTCAAGGAGGTCGAGATCAAGACTCTCGATTGAACCGGGCCGACCCGGTCTCGGATTGTCGGGCATACTGGAGGCGGGCGGGATCAATTCGATCCGGCCCGCCTCGTTTCATTTCTCCGGTCCACCACCAGATTCCCGGATTTGGGCTGGAGAATCTGGCGGCGAAGGCCGATGAACTGATCTGGTGTGGCATGCCGACTCCGAGTAAAAGGACCCCGCTTCGGTGATCGCCCGCCTTCTCCTCCGCTCAACACTCCCGACCGGGATGGTTGGGCTGGTCCTGGAGGAGGGAACGATCGCCGCGGACTCGCCGCCGGCCCGGGACCTCCCGGCCCATCGCGGCGAGAAGCGTCTCGCCATGATGGCGAGGCGTCGTGGGGTCCTCGACCCGAGGGCCGCCCAGGAAGGGTTCGGACCCACCTCTCGTCGCACTCCCCCGATTCGCACGTCCACCCTCCCTCGGCGTCCGCGCCCGGTTTTCCGGGCGGCGGCTGTTCCGTCGTGGTCTCCGACCGCACGGAATAGTCGAATCCTTCGCGTCGACCGGCCCCCCGACCTGGTGCCGACCGTGGCTTGCCGTCCAGGCGTGCCGCTCGGCCGACCGCCCCGGGGGAAAGGAGTCCGTGCGGCATGACCTTCGCGACCTTGATGCTCGCCCTGATCGCCTCGTCGCCGGCCGCCGAGGCGTCGCGGTCCAAGCCGATCATCCTCGACTTCACAATGGCTGGCTGCGGCCCCTGCCGCCAGATGCATCCGGAGCTCGACCAGCTCCGCAAGGCCGGCTACCCCATCCGGGTCGTCGACCAGGCCAGTGACCCGGACCTCTGCCAGCGCTACAACGTCACAGCCTTCCCCACGTTCATCATTGTTGATGAGCAGGGGCAAAGCCTGGCCGAGACCTCCGGCTACCAGCCCGCCCAGAACCTCGCCACGCTTTACCGCAAGGCCCGGGCGAAGCTCGCCGCGACCTCCGATGAGGTTCCCTCGGTCAACGAAGAGGACATTCCTCCCGCCGACGAGGCCTCGCCGGCCGATCGCGATCGCAATCGCGAGGACGTCGTCGTCGAGGACGCGCCGAGGCCCCGAAAACTGCCCAAGCCCTGGGAAACCGTCGTGCGGATCAAGGTCCACGGGCCGCACTCGATCGGCTTCGGTTCCGGCACGATCATCGCCAGCTCTCCCGACGAGTCCATCATCCTGACTTGCGCCCACATCTTCAAACTGGATGGTGAGCGTCAGGCAGCCCCCAAGGCGTTCCCCCGGCGGATCGACGTCGACCTGTTCGATGGAGTCCTCTCGGGACCGAACCACCAGATGGTCCACCCGGTCGAGACGGTCTCGGGCAAGGCGATCGACTACGACTTCGGCCGGGACGTTGGCTTGATTTCGATCCGCCACGGTGGCCGATTGCCCGCCTCGCCCGTGGTTCCCAAGGGATATCAGACAAAAGAAGGTCAGGGCCTGATCACGGCCGGCTGTTCCGAGGGAAACGACGCGACGGCCTGGTCGACCCGCGTGACCAAGGCTCGCACCGGCGGCCCCTCTCCGTCGTACCTCGGCACGCTTTGCCTGAGTGCCCCGAAACAGGGTCGATCCGGCGGTGGCCTCTATACCAAGGATGGCCAGGTGGTTGGGGTCTGCGACTTCGCCGACTACCAGGGCGACCGCGGATTTTACGCCTCCCCCGAATCGATCCACGGCATCCTGGCCCGCAACGGTCTGTCGGATCTGGCCGTGCCCGAAGTTGATCCCTCGCGGGTGTTAGCCGCCCGAACTCGCCGACCGGCCCCAATCTCGGGCGAGGGTCTCCGCTACCGGGCCCAGAGCGATGCCCTGGCCGAGGCGCCGGTTCGTCCCAAGGCCAAGGCGATCACCATTCCGGCTCCCGGTATGCTGGGAATCCAGACGCCTCAGGTGGCCGCCAACGACCGGGCCCCGTCGAGGTCGTGGGGAGCCACCGCGACCCGCTCGGCCTCGTCACGCAGGCCCCAGGCCGAGGCCGCCGAATTCGAGATGGAACCCTCGGTCCCTCAGGAGGAGCCGACCGCCGCCGAGGAGGTCGACCCGGTTCCGTCGCCCAAGGTCGTGACCCGAGGGGGAGCCTGGCGAGCCTCCCGACGCGACGACGTCGCCCGCCGCCCGATGGCCGACGACGACCGTTGATCTGCTCGCCCCGCATGAACTCTGGGTTGCCAAATCGCCCTCGACGACCGCACAATAGAGGGCGATTCGGGGATGTAGCTCAACTGGGAGAGCGTCGCGTTTGCAACGCGAAGGTTGCGGGTTCGACCCCCGTCGTCTCCACTTTGTCGATAGAACGATATCGTAACGTTTTGGGTGGATCTCGGACGGCTGAGGCGGCAGGGCTGGGACATCCATTACCGCCCTCGCGATCGGCTCCACGCCCGTCATGCCGTCTTCAAGCTCCGTTGCGGAGTTCTCGAAACCTCGCGCTCATTGATTTTTCGCGACCGCGAGCCTATAACCGAATCGACGCACCTGGACCCGGGCGGGCGGTCTTCTAGCGGTGAGGCCGGCTCGCGAAACTCGTCGGTGGACGACGCCTGGGCCCAGCGTCGAAGAGCTTTCGGGCGAGTCCCATGGCAAAACGTCTCTATGTCGGAAATCTCTCGTACTCCTTTGAGTCCGAGCAACTTCAGGAAATGTTTGAGGAATTCGGCGCCGTCCGATCGGCTCAGGTCCTGATGGATCGCGAGACCGGACGAAGCCGAGGCTTCGGCTTTGTCGAGATGGACAGTGACGCCGACGCCGAGGCCGCGATAAGTGCCCTCGACGGTCAGGACCACCAGGGCCGTCGACTGACCGTCAACGAGGCCAAGCCTCGCTCCGAAGGTGGTGGCGGCGGCGGGGGTGGGCGTGGTTACAGTGGTGGCGGGGGCGGATATGGGGGTGGAGGGGGCGGCGGTTACGGCGGTGGCGGCGGTCGGGGCGGGTATTGACCCGAACGGCCAAATCGAAGGCCCCTTGACATGCACGGCATGGGCTCTGACCAAACACCCGGCTCGCTCCGCCATCGGATCGAGGTCGCCCTGGACCAAACGGTCCGGCCCGACCTGCGCGCCGAGGGCGGGGATGTCGAGGTGGTCGGGGTTGATGAGGATTCCATCGTGCAGGTTCGCCTGTTGGGGGCCTGCCGAGGCTGTTCCGGGGTCGATTTCGGCCAACTTCAGGCGATCGAGATGGCCTTGAAGGTCGAGATCCCCGAAATCCGCTTCCTTGAACCGGTCCCTTGATCGTCCACTCGCCCCCGAGCCTGGCGGGAACGCGGGCGCGAATTGATTCTCCCTGGCGGTGGCCGCGAGCGGCCTACGTCCACGTTCCGTTCTGCGCCCACAAGTGCGGCTACTGCGATTTCGCGTCGTTGGCGGGTTCGGATCACCTGGCCGACCGCTATCTCGACGCGCTGGGACGAGAGATCGCGGCTCTGGACGGACCTCACGAGGTCGAAACGATCTTTATCGGCGGGGGGACGCCGACTCGCCTGGACACGGAGCAACTTGGGCGGCTGTTGGGGTTGGTCCGCGCCGCCTTCCCGCTCTCGGCAGGAGGGGAGTGGACCGTCGAGGCGAATCCCGGCACGCTCGACGAGGCCAAGGCCGACGTTCTGGCCCAGGGCGGCGTGAACCGGGTCAGCCTGGGGGCGCAGTCGTTCGAGCCATCGCTGCTGGCGACCCTGGAGCGGAACCACGGACCGGAGGATGTCCCGAAAGCCCTCCACCTCGTCCGCCCCCGGTTCCCCCGTTGGTCGATTGACCTGATCTTTGGCGTCCCCGGCTCGACTTCCGAACACTGGCGGTCCGACCTCGACCGGGCCCTGGGCCTTGGGCCGGATCATCTGTCCTGCTATGGCCTGGTCTTCGAGAAGGGGACAGCGCTCTGGAAGGCCCGGGAGGCCGGGCGGGTTCGGCCGATCGACGAGGACGTCGAGGCCGAGATGTATGAGCACACCGTCGCCGAACTGGCCGCCCGGGGGTTAACCCAATACGAGATTTCCAACTTTGCCCGACCCGGCCACGAGTGCCGCCACAACCTCGTTTACTGGGCCAATGATGCCTATTTCGGCGTCGGCCTGGGAGCGGCTCGGTATGTCGAAGGGGTCCGCGCGGTCAACACTCGGGACCTGGGCATGTATTTGCGGAAGATCGAAGCCGGCGGCGAGGCGACCGGGCCGACCGAGACCCTTGACGCCGAGGCTCGGGCTCGGGAGACGGCGACCTTGATGATGAGGAGGACTCAGGAAGGCATTGAGCGTCGCGATTTCGCCCTGCGTACCGGCTTCGACCTGGATTCTCTCCTGGGCGAAGCCATTGGCCGTCATCGCGAAGGGGGGCTGCTGGCCGATTCGGGGGGGCGGGTCCGGCTGACGGCCCGGGGCGTGATGCTGGCCGATTCGGTCCTTTGCGACTTCCTTTGAACCGCGAGGGGAACCACCGACCGGCCGGCCGGGTCAGTCGGCTTTCAGGCGGAGGGATCGTTCCTGGAGACGGGCGACCGCATCGAGGAACGGCCCCCGCGACTTGCGGTCGGCCGCGGCGAACGCCTCGGCGAATCCTTCGGCCTCCGACCATTGGAGGACTTCGCGGACCTGCCGGGTCATGATGGCCAGCATCTCGTCGATGGTGGGAGTCGAGCAGTCAACCGGGTGGGTCCGGGCGAACGCGCTGGCGTCGCCGGTGTCCCACGGCGGGGCGAGGGCGCCGGACGAATCCGGTAGCGGGGGCAGGGGATCGGTCGTGTCGTCCCAGGGCGCGGCGTCGGATTCTCGGCTGCCGTGATCTCGGGGGTCATCGCGAGTGGCGGATTCACGGCCGGGGAGTTGTTCGTTGGGGTCGCGGCCGAGTGCGGAGGGGTAGACCTTGCCGTCAGCGCCGACACGACCTTCGCCCGCGGGCACCTGTCCGGCGGCGACGAGGTCTCGACGAATGCGGCCGATCAGGTCCCGGCCCACCCCGAGAGTTTCGGCCAGGCGTCGGTCGGAATGGTCGTGGTGCAGGCGAAGTTGGACCTCGACGGCCCGGCGGCGCTCGGCGCGGGTCAAGGGGAGCCCGTGGGCGAGGTTGGCGGCCGAGGCGACGTCGAGCGCCTCCTCGTAAGGGCCGACGCGGACCTCGGCGGGGATCGTCCGCTTGCCCAGCTTCGCCGCGGCGGCGTGCCGGTGGAAACCATCGGCCAGCAGGTAGCGACCATCGACCACGATGACCACGACTGGAGGCGTGCGGCCCCAGGCCTCGGCGTAACGCTCGACCGTCTCGGGGTCCAGCCGATCGCGCAGGTTAAGGTCCGGTTCCAGGACCAGGTCGTCCATCGCCAGTTCGCAAACGTCCATCTCATCCCCTCGGCCGGGGTCATTGCCCCATCCTGCCCATCCTATCGACGGGATCGGCTTCGAGACCGTTGGCAAAAGGCGGGACGATCGGGTCAGATGGGCGGGAAACCGACAGGACCCGGAGAGGCGTGGTTGATGAGAATCCTCCTGACGGGAGCCAGCGGCCAGCTTGGGGCGTACCTGGTCGAACGTCTGGCAGCCGACGGGCACGCCCTGACGCTCTGGAGTGGACGCGAGATGGGCGCTCGGGGAGGCTTGCCCTTGGAGCCAGTCGACCTAACGAGCCTTGAAGGGCTGGACCGACCGCTCCTGGAGGCAAACCCTGACTGGGTGATTCACGCCGCGGCGGTCAGTTCGGCCGAGGGGGTCCGGCGCGACCCGGACCGGGCGAACGTCTTGAACGTCGAGGCGACCGGCCGGATCGCCCAGTGGTGCGGCCGAAACGGGCGGCGATTCCTGTTCACCTCAACCGATATGGTTTTCGGAGGTGATCGGGCGTGGTCCACTGAAGATGATCCGGCCCTCCCTTGCCTGGCCTATGGACGGTCGAAGCTCGACGCCGAGAACCGGGTTCGGGGCGTTCCTGGGTGCCTGGTCGCGAGGTTGCCCATGATGTTCGGGAGGTCGCGAAATGGCCGTCCCGGGTTTTTCGACGCCTCACTCGAAGCCTTGAGTCGGGGAGAATCGCGATCGTTCTTTGAGGATGAGTGGCGCACTCCGCTGCACTACGAGGTTGCGGCCGACCTCCTGGCGAGGTTGATCGGCGCCGGGGCCGAGGGTTTGATCCACGTCGCGGGAGACGAGCGGATCAGCCGGGTGGACCTGATGAGTCGGGCGGCGGAAGCTCGGGGGATCGACCCGGGACTGGTCCGTTCCAACCGCCGAGACGACTCGCCAGGCGCCGAGCCGAGGCCCCGAGACCTGTCGATGGCCACGAACCGACTGGCGGCGACCTTGCCCGGGCTGATGCGTCCGACGCTGGTCGAAAGCCTGCGATCCGAGGGAGGTTTGTCGTGACGTCTTCCTCCAATCACGGCGCAAACCGACCCCGGCCGGTCTCGACTCTCAGGAGTCCTTTGCTGCGTCGTCATGGCGAGGCGATGGCGACTCATGCCTATCGGCGCATCTATGAGACCTGGCCGGAGATGGACGAACAGTATGGGGTCCGGGGCCGGCATTTCACCGCCGAGGATAACGTGTGGCACCTGAACTACCTGGACATGGCCTTGGCCCTGAACGACCCGTCCCGGTTCGACAGCTACGCCGACTGGCTGGTCGACTTCCTGCGTCCTCGGGGGATGGAGGTCGGGCATGTCGCGGGGGCGTTCGCGTTTCTGGCCGAGGCGTTGCGGGGGGTTGTGGTCGCGGCCGAGGAGGAACCGTCAAGGGAACGACTGCTGGGCCTTCTCGACGCCAACACGCGACGGTTGGCCCCTTCGGCGTGCTGGGGAGATTGGTCCGGCCAGGACCGAAAGGAGTGAGCCATGCCGGCGGTCCGGACGTTGGGGCTGGTCCTGCGCACCGTGGAAGTCACCGAGACGAGTCTGGTGGTGACGCTGTTCACCCGGGACCTCGGGAAAGTCTCGGCGATGGCCAAGGGGGCCCGTCGGTTGAAGTCGCCATTCCGGGCTGGCCTTGACCTATTGAGCCTTTGCGATATCGTGCTGCTCCACAAGGCGTCCGAGTCGCTCGACCTCCTCACCGAGGCGGTGTCGGCTGGGCGTTTTGAATCCCTTCGCCATGACCTGGCGGCTCTCCACGCCGGCTACTACATCGCCGAACTGCTCCACGACCTGACCGACTTCCACGACCCGCACCCGAAGCTGCTCGACGCGGCGACGGTGACCTTGCGGGCCCTGGGAGATTCCGGCCTTCGTCCGAGGCGCGTGCTTCGGTTCGAATTGGCCTGTTTGAGGGAGCTAGGGCTGATGCCTGCGCTGGAATCGTGCGTGCATTGCGGGACGGTGATCGAACCTCGGGGCGGGGACGACCTGGTCGCCTTTTCCCTGAGCGGCGGGGGGGTGCTCTGTGCCTCTTGCCGTCCGGGCCAGCCGCACGTGGCCTCACTCACGGTCCGGACCCTCGAGGCGATCCGTTGCCTGGCCTCGCCCGGTCCCTCCTGGCGGGACCCGGAGTGGGACGACCGGGTGGTCGGTTCGGTCCGGAGTACGATTGGCGCGGTCATCAGCCATGTCCTGGGGCGACGGCCCCGGCTCTTGCCTTATCTCGGGACCTGACCGTTGGTGGCGTCGCTGGGCGGTTGGGTCGTCAAGATCGGTTGCGAGCGGGCTGGAGAGGGTTCGATCATGCGACGGTTTCGCCTCCCATACGTCCGACCGCCGTTCCTGCTGGCGCTGGGCCTGCTTTTGGCCAGCGGCTGTCAGTCGGGCACCGGCCCGGTCGCCCGCTGGCGGATGGCGAATGACACGTTGATGAAGAACCCCGGGAAGTCGGAGATGGCCGACGACCGCGGGTTGATGGCTCGCTGGCTTTCCCCCGGAGGCGCGACCAAGGGGGGCGGCACCAAGGCCCCGCAATCCACCCTCGTCGATGGCTCCGACGGCTGGAGCCCGGGCAACGGGAAGTCCGAGGACCCCGAGACCGAGACCGAGTTCAAGGCCGCCGAGCAGCTTTACCAGAAAGGAAAGCTGCCCGAGGCCGAGGAAGCGTTCGCCAAGATCGCCAAAAATCGCAAGGAGACCAGCGCCGGGGAACGAGCCCAGTTCTACCTGGCCGAGGTCCAATTCGAGCGGAAACGGTACGTCAAGGCGAACGACAGTTACACCACTTTGGTGACGGTCTACCCGACCACGAAGTATCTGGAGAAGTCGGTCGCCCGCGAGTACGCCATCGGCGACATGTGGCTGTCCTACGACGAGGGGACCGGCAAGGCCGAGGAACGGTTGCCCGAGACGGCCCGGCTCGACTGGCGGATGCCCATCGTTGACGTCGGCGGCAGCGCCCTGGCCGTCATGGAGCACGTCCGCCAGCACGACCCGACCGGCCCGCTGGCCGACGACGCCGTAATGCGGATGGCCGACCACCACTACAAGCTCAACGACTTCGAGACCGCCGCGGAGTATTACGACCAGCTCATCGCCAACGACCCCAAGAGTCCATTTCTCCAGAAGGCCCAGCTTGCCTCGATCGAGGCCAAGATGCTGGCCTACCTGGGCCCCGAGTACGATGGCGACGGGCTGGAAAAGGCCAAGTCCACCATCCGCGCCACCCAGGCCGCCTTCCCCGAACGGCAGGCCAGTACGTCGGATGAGCTGTATCACAAGCTCGACATCATCGCCGAGCAAAAGGCCGAGCGGGCCTTCACCACGGCCACCTACTACAAGTCGGCCGGAGCGGTTGACGCCGCCGAATACTACTACAAAATGGTCCCGGCGCGTTGGCCCAAGAGCCCTTACGCCGAGAAGGCCAAAACCCAAATCGCACTCCTGGCCAAGGCCCCCCGCAAGAAGATCCTCCCCAGCCGAATCATGACTCAGCCAGGGACCGGCGACCCGTTCAGCGGTGGTGCGTTCAGCGGTGCCAGCGCCATGAACGGCGGAATGGGCGGAGCCGGCGGCGGCATGGGAAGCATGGGCGGCATGGGCGGCCCAGGTTGATCGGGATCAACGGGCCGAGCGGGGGTTTCCCTGAATCGCCAGGAGGCAGACTCGTGGGACGAATCTCGCTGACGCCGAATGTCCGGAAGCTCCTGGCGCTCGTCGTACTCCTGGCCGGGGGCTCGTGGGGGTGCGGCTACTCGCTACGTCCTCCCTATAATGCCTACATCCACACGGTGTATGTCCCGGTTTTCAAGACCAACACCTTCCGGCGGGACCTGAACCTTCAACTCACGGAACTGGTCATCAAGGAGATCGAGAAGCGGACCCCGTACAAGGTGGTCGGGACGCCGGAGGGGGCCGACTCGACGCTCGATGGCGAGGTGACCTTCACTGACAAAAACCTGATGGTCGAGAACCCCAACAACCTGGCCCGCCAGTACGCCGCCTTGCTGACGGTCAGCGTGAAGTGGGTGGATAACCGGCCGGGCGTGGTCAAGAAAGACATTCTGCCGACGGTCTTCAGCGAGCAGACCAACGGCTACCCCGAAATCGGCGAGACCGCGCTTGCGGTCTTCACGAAGGTGACGACCAAACTGGCTCGGGATATTGTGAATACAATGGAAGAGCCGTGGTCGGTTCGGGACGAGAAGCCTCCGGTGCTGTTCGAGGCGCCCGACCCCAACGAAGTCCTCCCCTGATCCGCTGTGAGCCGTCGATGGGACGCTGGGAAATCCTGGGGGAAGGGTTGGGCCACGACCGTCCGGCGGTGATGGGGATTGTCAACGTCACGCCGGATAGTTTCTCCGACGGCGGGCGGTCGAGAACGGTGGCCGAGGCCGTCTCGCTGGGGTTGAAGCTGGAAGGGGAGGGGGCGGTGATTCTGGACGTCGGCGGGGAGTCGACCCGTCCGGGTTCCGAACCAGTCGACGAAGCCGAGGAGATTCGCCGGGTCGTTCCGGTCATCGAGGCGTTGGCCAGGGCGACGCGACTGCCGATCTCGGTCGATACGTCCAAGGCCGAGGTGGCGCGGCTCTCGCTGGCGGTGGGGGCATCGGTGGTCAACGACGTGACGGCGCTGGGCGACCCATTGATGGGCCAGGTCGTCGTCGGGGCGGGGGCGTCGTTGGTCTTGATGCACATGGCGGGAACGCCTCGGACGATGCAAGTCGATCCTCAATATGGGGATGTCGTCGAGGAGGTGTTGCGTTTTCTCGGCGAGCGCGTCGAGCGGGCGCTGGCGGCGGGAATTCCCCGAGAGCGGATCGCGGTGGACCCGGGGATTGGCTTTGGGAAGACTTTGGATCACAATCTGGCGCTGCTGAGACATCTCGGGCGGTTCGCGGAGTTGGGATGTGCCCGTTTGGTTGGCGTCTCCCGCAAGGGGATGCTGGGGACCTTGACGGGTCGCCCGTTGGCGGAGCGGGCAGGCGGCTCGATCGCCGCGGCGCTTTGGGCGGTTCAGGAAAGGGCGGACGTGGTGCGGGTTCATGACGTCGGGCCGACCGTCGACGCGATCAAGGTCTGGTGCGCCCTCAGGGGTTAGGACGAATCATGGGAACGGTTACGGCGGAAATGGTGGTGGGCTCACTCGCCGACCAGTGCCGAGACTGGGCCGAGCGGGCTCGCGACGCCTCTCGGGTTCTGGGTCCGCTGCGGGGCGGCTTGAAGGATGCGTGGCTGGCCGCCTCGGCGAAATCGGTCCGCGAACGTGCCGGCGAGATTCTGGAGGCGAACGCCCTGGATGTCGCGGCAGCGCCCGGCTTTGGCCTGAACGCGGCGGCGGTAGACCGCTTGACCCTCAACCCGAAACGGATCGAGGAGATCGCGACGGGATTGGAAGCGGTGGTCGCTCTGCCCGACCCGGTCGGCGAGGTCGTAACGTCCGGCCGTCGCCCCAACGGGCTTGATGTCCAGCAGTTGCGAGTTCCGCTGGGGGTCGTGCTGTTTCTGTACGAGAGCCGGCCCAACGTCACGGCCGACGCCGCCGCCCTTTGCCTGAAGAGCGGCAACGCGGTGATCCTCCGGGGTGGGAAGGAGGCGATCCACTCGAACCAGGCCCTCCACCGTGTCCTCGCCGACGAGCTCGCCCCCGCCGGGTTGCCGACCGACGCCCTGCAACTGGTGCCCACCACGGATCGGGCGGCCGTGGGTCATTTGCTGAAGCTGGCGGGACTGATCGACCTGGCGATCCCTCGGGGGGGCGAAAGCCTGATCCGCCGGGTCACGGACGAGGCGACCATGCCGGTCCTCAAGCACTTCGCCGGCAATTGCCACGTCTACGTGGACGCCGAGGTCGACGAGGCGATGGCCGAGGCGGTCGTCCTCAACGCCAAGGTTCAGCGCCCGGGGGTTTGCAACGCGGCCGAGACCTTGCTGGTCCATCGTTCGGCCGCCTCGACGTTCTTGCCCCGGGTTGCCGCCGCACTCGCCCGAGAGGGTGTGGAATTGCGGGGGGATGAGGCGAGCCGCTCGCTGGTCCCGTCAATGACCCCCGCCCTCCCGGCCGACTGGGACACGGAGTACCTGGACAAAATCCTAGCCGTGGCGGTGGTCGACTCGTTGGACTCGGCGATTGAGCACATCCGGCGGCATACCTCGGGGCACACCGAGGCGATTTTGACAACGAATCTGGCCGTGGCCCGTCGGTTCGTGGCCGAGGTGGATAGCTCGGCGGTGATGGTCAACGCGAGCACCCGGTTCAACGACGGGTTTCAACTGGGGCTGGGGGCCGAGATTGGCATCAGTACCGATAAGTTCCATGCGCGGGGCCCTTGCGGCCTGCGGGCGTTGACCAGCACCAAGTGGGTCGTCTACGGGGATGGACAGGTTCGGACCTGATTTGGCGATCCTCCCGGGCCTCCTCGCTGGTCGGGCGGGTGACGAGGCCGCTATACTGGCCCGGTCGCGGAAGCCAGGGTTCGAGGTCCGCGCCGAGCCGGGGAGGTCGTCGGGTTGCCGATGCTTATCGCCAAACTAGCGCTGGAGGATGGGTCGGTCTTTACGGGACGGGCGTTTGGAGCCCCGGGTGAGGCCGAGGGAGAGGTGGTCTTCAACACGAGCATGACCGGGTATCAGGAGATCCTGACCGACCCGTCGTATCATGGCCAGATCGTGGCGATGACCTACCCACTGATCGGCAACTACGGCATCAACGCCGAGGACATGGAGAGCCGACGCCCCTGGGTCCGCGGGTTCGTCGTCCGGGAGTTAAGCCGCCGGCCGAGTAACCACCGCTCGGACCGATCGCTGGACGAATACCTGGCCGCGAATGGGATTTTGGGGATTGAGGGGATCGACACAAGGGCCCTGGTGCGGCTGACTCGCGAACGGGGGGCATTGAAAGGTCTGATCTCGTCAACGGATCTCGACGACGCCAGTTTGGTGGCCCGCGCCCGGGCGGGCGCCGGGCTGGTGGGTCGCGACCTGACGGCCGAGGTGATGCCGGCGGGTCCCGCGACCTGGGAGCCGGGCTTCGAGAGCGTCTTCGCCGAGCGGCCGAGTTCGGTCGGCGAGACGGAACCGGGGGGGCGTCCTCATGTCGTGGCGATGGATTTCGGCATGAAGTGGAACATCCCCCGGCACCTGGTCGAAACCGGCTGCCGGGTGACCGTCGTTCCCGGCTCGACGGCGCCCGAGGCGATCCTGGACCTTCAGCCCAACGGGATTTTCGTGTCCAACGGACCCGGCGACCCGGAACCGCTGCACGCCGCGACCGACCACCTCAAAACGCTGATCCACGAGGCCGCCGAGGCTCGTGGCGTGCCCATCTTCGGCATCTGTCTGGGGCATCAACTGTTGGCCCAGGCGTTTGGGGCCCGGACCTTCAAACTGAAGTTCGGCCATCGAGGCGCGAACCACCCGGTGAGGAACGAGCGGACCGGCAAGGTCGAGATCACCACCCAGAATCACGGGTTCGCCGTCGACCCGGCTTCGCTGCCGCCCGAGGTTGAGGCCAGCCACGTCAACCTCAACGATGGAACCCTGGAAGGGCTGCGGCACCGCTCCTTGCCGGTGCTCGCCGTTCAGTACCACCCGGAAGCCTCGGCCGGACCTCACGATAGCCAGTACCTGTTCGCCGAGTTCCGCAAGCTGATTGGCTGATTCGTCGGCCTCCGGCCGGTTGACTTCATCGCCGGTCGCGGCTACCTTTGGTCGCTTTGAGTTGCAAAGTAGAGGGAGTCGTGCCGTGGCATCGTCTTGCGTCGTGGGCCTGCAATGGGGTGACGAGGCCAAGGGGAAGATCGTCGACGCGCTTTGCGACCGTCACGACGCCGTGGTGCGCTACCAGGGGGGGGCCAACGCTGGCCACACGGTGGTGGCGGGCGGGGTGACCTACAAGCTGTCGCTGGTGCCGACGGGCATCCTGCGGCCGGGAATTGCCTGCGTCATCGGCAACGGGGTGGTGGTTCATCCCCCGGCCTTGCTGAAAGAGGTCGAGACGCTGGTGGGGCAAGGGGTGGACGTCGAGGGGCGGCTGCTCGTCAGCGACCGGGCCCACCTGATCCTCCCCTATCACCTGGCCGAGGAGCGGTTGACCGAGGAATCGGCCTCGGCGGCGGATCACCTGGGAACGACCCGTCGCGGGATTGGCCCTTGCTATCGAGACAAGGTGGGACGGGTGCATGGGGTTCGCGTGGGGGATCTGTATCACCCCGAGCGGTTCCGGGAGCATCTGGGGCGGATCGTCGCGTACAAGAATCGGCTGCTGGCGGCGATGCTGCCGGATTTCGAGCCGTTCGACGCCAGCGAAGTGGCTGACCAGTACCTTGGGCTGGCCGAGCGGATGCGGCCTTATGTGCGTGACACGACGGCGTATCTGCACGAGGCCCTGGCCGCGGGCAAGCGGCTGATGTTCGAGGGGGCTCAGGGGTCGTTGCTGGACATCGACCACGGGAGCTACCCGTATGTCACCTCATCAAACAGCAGCGCCGCGGGGATCGCCGCGGGTTGTGGGGTGCCGACCCGACACATCGACCGCTGGATCGGGATCGTCAAGGCGTACACGACCCGGGTCGGCGGCGGGCCGTTCCCGACGGAACTGGACGACGCCATTGGCGAGCGGATTCGCCGCGTCGGCCGTGAGTACGGCACCGTCACGGGCCGCCCCCGCCGCTGCGGCTGGTTCGATGCGGTGGCCGCTCGGTACTCGGCACGAATTAGCGGCTCGACCGAGCTGGCCGTCATGCTGCTGGATGTCCTCAGCGGCCTGGAGGAAGTCAAGGTCGCCGTGGCCTACGAGGATTCCCAAGGGCGTCGGATCGAAAACTTCCCGGCGCACCTGGACGACCTGGCCCTTTGCCGACCGGTGTTCGAGACCTTACCCGGCTGGGACGACGACCTGACCGCGACTCGCGAGTGGTCGGACCTGCCGGCCCGGGCGCGAGCCTATGTCGAATTCCTGGAGCGACAGGTCGGCGTGCCGGTGAAGATCGTCTCGGTCGGGCCGGAGCGAACCCAGACGATTGTGCGTTGAAGTCCTCCCGACTCGCCGTGGGATGAGAGAGCCCTCTTGGACGATTGATCGGGCGTACCCCTCGGATTCAGGAACCCCCTTCGTGTCGACCGAGCCGATCCCCCGCGAGGGGCTGGAGAGGATCTCCGAACTGGGGCTCGTGCCCGAGCAGTTGCCCAGGCACATCGCCATCATCATGGATGGCAACGGCCGCTGGGCCCAGGCTCGCGGACGCCCCCGGGTGTTGGGGCATCGCCGGGGCATTCAGAGTGTTCGGTCGGTGGTCGAGGAGGGATGCCGCCTGGGCCTGGAGCAGTTGACCCTGTATTGCTTCTCGGTGGAGAACTGGAAGCGGCCGCCTCGCGAATATGCGTTCCTGATGAGGCTCCTGCGCCATTTCCTGGTCGCCGAGCGGGCGGAGTTAATGGAGCAGAACGTCCGCCTGGCGATGATCGGCCGGCGGGAGGGGCTGCCTCCGGAGGTGCTCGACCAGCTCGACCGGACCGTGGACGAGACGGCCGGCAATACGGGGATGGTCCTCTGCCTGGCGATCAACTATGGCGGGCGGACCGAGATCGCCGATGCCGCGAGGAGGCTGGCGCGGGACGTCCGAGAAGGTCGGATCACCCCCGATCAGGTCGACGAGGACGCCTTCGCCGGCTACCTTTCGACGGCGGCGATGCCCGACCCCGACCTTTTGATCCGCACGGCCGGGGAGTTGCGGTTGAGCAATTTCTTGCTCTGGCAGGTCTCCTATGCCGAAATCTATGTGACCGACGTCCTGTGGCCCGACTTCCGGGCGGCCGACCTGCACGCCGCGCTGCTGGCCTTCGCCGGGAGGCGGCGGAAGTTCGGCGGTCTGGTGGACGAACGGTTGCTGGTCCGTGCCCGGAACCTTCGCTAAGTGGCATGACCGACGCCGGCCGGGCTCGGTCGAGTTTTCCCCTCTCGTGACCCGGCGGTGCCGTCAGCCATGTTCCAGACCCGTCTGAAGTATGGCCTGACGATGGCCGTGGCCATCGCCGGAGTGGTGGGCGTGGACGAACTCCTGGGGACTGGGCCGTATTACCCCTGCTGGTTCGTCACGGCGGTGGTGTTGCTGGGGTCGGCGGCGCTGGAGGTCGGCGGCCTGATCGAGGCGGCGGGGGTCCGGCCCTCGGGGAATACGATCCTCGGCGGGGTGCTGGCGATGATCGTGGCGAACTGGGCTCCTCACCTGACGGAGTTTCTGACGAGGACCGGCCACCTGAGTGACTCGGTCGTTCATGACGCCGCGTCGCCGGTGGTCGCGCTGGCCTGGCCGTTCTGGGCACTGGCGGCGGTGGTGATGGGGGCGTTCGTGTCGAGGGGGGTGCAGTTCGTCCAGCCGGGTCGGGCGATCGCCACCATCGCCGGGACGATTTTGGCCGTTTGCTACGTCGGGGTGCTGGGGAGTTTCTTGATTCAGTTTCGCTGGCTGCGTCATGCCGTGGTGCCGTTGGCGGCGTTGCTCGCCACGGCCAAGGGGGCGGATGTGGGGGCCTATACCCTGGGGTCCCTGGCCGGTCGTCATAAATTGTGGCCGAGCCTGAGCCCCAACAAGACGGTGGAAGGGGCCTTTGGCGGCCTGGTCTTCGGCGTCGGCGCGACTTTGCTGGTCGAGGCGTTGGCCCGTGCCTGGTATGGCGAGCCTTCGTTGAGTTGGGGGGCGGCGGTGGTGTTTGGGGTGCTGGTGGGCTCGGCCGCCCAGCTTGGGGACTTGATGGAGTCGATGATCAAGCGGGATTCGTCGAGGAAGGATGCCTCGGCCGCGGTGCCCGGGTTCGGTGGGGTGCTGGACGTGCTGGACTCGCTGCTGTTCGCGGCGCCGGTGGCCTTTGGCTTCTGGCTCTGCTTTGGGACCTGACCCGGGGCCATGTCAAGGTTCGTCGCCCCAAAAGGAGCTTGGGAAAGGCTGGGAGGGTGGCACCCGCTTCTTGGATCGGCCGCGGTCGGTCGTGGAGACGCCTCGAAATCTGGGCCGCGAGGTGATGGGCGATCCGCCAGAGGGCCGGCCTACGAGGATCATGGGCAAGGCCGCACCGTCGCCTTTGACCTGCGTCTAGAGAGGACGATCGCTCCGCCGGGAACAACTACCCCGCAACGAAATGCTGGGATGACATCGCGTTTCTCCGAACTGCTCCAGAAGGCCCGGGGTTTAGGGCCGAAGTGGACAGCTGGATTGCCGCGAACCATCCCGGCCTCGTACCGTGAGGTCCGTGAGATGACAGGAGCCTCCAACAGCCTGCGACAGTTGTCAATATTCAGAATGACCCCTTTGTGCGCCTTTGTGCGCCCCTTTGTGCGCCCTGGGCGGCATCGAGCCGGGGCCTGGGGCCCCGATGAGGCTTGGCGGCGAGCGTTCCGAACGACTCCTTGTCCCGCTTCACCCAGGTGTAGACGGAGGATCGGCCACATCCGAGGAAATGAGCGACCTCGTCGGGTGACTCGCCCGAGGCGACAAGTTCGACGGCCCGGATGCGACGACGCTGGAGTTCTTCTGGGGTTCCGATGGGTCTCATACCACTTGATACGAGCGGCGAGGCCCATCGGTTCAGTTGGCTACGCTGGAGTCAATAGCTACGCAGAGGCTGCGAGTCTCTCGTGAAGCTCTGGCGGCATACGTACGACTGCTACAACCACGGTTTTCATGCAAGTCTAACCCCTCCCAAAACCCTGTCCCCAGCCTTGGTGGTCACTCATCGTTGACCCGCCTCTCTGATTGTCGCTACTGAACGCTTGATTGTCTGCACAGACGAACTTCCACCAAGCAGAATAGCCGATTTTGGACTATCCCAAATTTGACTATAGGTTGTGCCCTTTGAGGGTGGCGGAAGTAGCCGCATGGAAAAGTCCGTATTTACGAGCGACTACCAGATACTGCTACGCGAACTTCGTCGTGTAAGGCGTGATGCTGGGTTAACCCAGGCAGACCTTGCCCAGCGGCTAGCCCAAACACAGTCGTTCGTTAGTAAATGTGAACGCGGTGAACGACGCATCGATGTCGTCGAGTTGCGACACTTCTGCAAAGCGATGGGCGTGACAATTTCCGACTTTGTCAGCGGTCTCGAAGACACTCTCTCCAAATCGCCGACTCCTTCTAAGTAAGAGACGCGGTTTTCTTCATGTCTACACTCGACTTCGACACCTTTACCCGTAAGTTCGAAGAAGCTGTTCGCCAACACGACGTGACATGGGAAGCAATCGGATTCCTTGCCCCAAACGGCAAGGTCCACCCGTTCGGCACAGATACGAAGGTTATCTCGACGGTTTTTGAAGCCATAGCCGCTCCGATTATCTTCGAGCTGGCGGCGGAGCACGGCTACGAAGTGGAGGGGGCTCTTCAAACTGTATACCCTGACTTCACCCTCTCGCCATTGGGCTTTACCCTGTCGACGCCGCAAGGGACGCCGGGGAGGATTGCAATCGATATCAAGACAACCTATCGAACCACTACCGCTCGCGGCACTTGTGGCCCCATCAAATTCACGCTCGGGTCTTACACCTCATTTTTACGTAGCCCTGGTGCTCGCAAGAACATTACATACCCATATGCCGAATACTCAGACCACTGGGTTATTGGCTTTCTCTACACTCGGGTGCCAGGAATCTCAGCGAAGGTGTACCAAAGCCTCGACTCCAGCGAACTCCGTTGCCCGTACACGGATGTCGAGTATTTCGTGCAGCACAAATACAAAATTGCCGGAACGAGGCCAGGAAGCGGCAATACGACAAACATCGGCTCATTTATCAGTAATGACATTAACGAGTTCAAACTCGGGCGTGGTCCTTTCGCACCTCACGGCAAAGAAGTCTGCGACGACTTCTGGCGACACTATACACAGAAGGCTGCCGACAGGACGTATTCCAATCTAGACAGCTTTCTCACCTGGTTTAAAAGCCGGTCTCAGTCTTAATTTTTATAGTAGTCGTTGCCCTTGCCTTCGTGGACGATGAAAAGTGCTGCCATGCTTTTTGCAAGTGTCTCAGGAACTGGCATACCTGAAGATGCGATTCGAATTTGGCTCAATGCCGCACTTTCCAATCGCTCAATGCTTGTCAGCTTGAACCACAGGCTAATCTGCCGCAGTATTCCCCGTTCCGCATAGTATGTCGGGATGAGATCCTTTTCTTTCTTTGAGGGAGGGGTCACCGCTACGCTCACAATCGTGCCACGGCTTGCTGAATATTTGCCCTTAAGTCTCTGCACCAAGTACAAATGGCTTGGAATCTGAGCGGCCACTTGCGTTTGGATTCGCAGTATATGTTGCTTTCCAAGTGGTTTCCCGATTTTCCCCATCCATACCGCCCCATGCTTCTTGATAACGGCATCGTGCTCTTCGATGGTGTCCTCAATGGAAAGGAAGGCATCCGCGAACCGCATGAGCACGTGAGTTGCATTCGGGTTAACCACTTCGAATCCTTTCTGTCAGGTTCCGATGAGGAGAAGTTCTTTCGAGTCTGTATTCGTTGAGAGCACGTATTTATACTGTCCGAAGTGAAGACATGTCACATCTCGCTTTACTTCGCTTATTAAACGAATGAGTTCTTGCTCTGATGGCATACCATCGCTTCTGTAGGATACGACGAGAATGGAGTCGGCGTGTTTACGTAACAGACGGCGAAATGCTTCATGAACGGTCTTCGGGCTCGACCAAAGCGACTCTCGTGAAAGTAACGGGTGATGTTTGCGGTTGTAATTAACGCGGTTCGACCACTCAGGATAATCAGTAATCCCCTCCAAGAAATGGTAGAAGTCGCAATAATCAACACCAACCCCTTTTTTATTTATATAAGGGGTGTCGATGTACACCAAATCAAAGTGTCCTGGAATGTCTAGAGCGTTGTGACATACCGCTTTGCAATCAACACCCGAATCAAAAACGGACTCATTTGCCTCCTGCACGAACTCGCGAAAATGCTCAGCAAATGGTTTGTCCCATGTAGCCTTGTTGCCAAACCCACGCTTCACTTCAGCAGTTCGCATGTAAAGGTTCTTACGATGAAAGAGATTGTAAGGCCGCTTACTGATGCATGATTGAAACAATGCATAGTAAGCAATGGCTTGCTTGTAGGTGCCATTGAGGCGAGCAATGTTTTGGCTCATCATATCGAGCCATTGATTCTCCTCGTGCGTAAAGTATATGTCGTGGAACGTTCGTTCGATGAAATTGTCGTAGGTGTAATTTACGTCCTGCTTTAACAGCAGCAACACGTCATCCGACGTAAGACGCTCCCTTTTGTTTTCAATCAGGGCAGTTCCAATGTGATGGTTAAACGACAAATAATCGTTATACGTGACTTCCTTGCGATGGCCTTTGAGCATGTATGACACCGAACCAGTGCCGCCGAAGGCATCCAGAACGGAGGCAAACCGATGTTCACTGATGTTGCTCCACAACCAGTCGAGCAGTTTATATTTGCTTCCCTGATATCTTGTCGATGGCGGCAGCTTTGGGTCCGAAGAGGCTCCAAATAGCGTCAACTGAAATTCTGGCTCGTCGTCAGCGTGGAGGTGGTGCGTTGTCATCTCGTAGTTCTCGAAGAAGGTCGGCAAGCTCTTCCTTACGATACAACCTGTAGCGATTTACAGGATGGCGTGCTGCCTTCACTTTTCCTGTTCGGTCCCAGTTCCGTAAAGTCGATGGGGAAACGCCCAGGAATGTGGCCGCCTCACTTATAGTGAGGAACTCGCCTAGGTTTATCGGGCTGCTCGATTCCTTTTCCAAGGCTTACCAATCCTTATCAAACTTTGCAATAGGGAAGCCGCCGGCACATCTCGTTTCGGGCCACTCTCCTCCACTCTACCCTATCAAACCTTACCACGGTGGTCATCGGAGTTCCTGGCCCATTTCTTTGTTCAGTAGCCGTAACAGCCAATCAGGAATTACTGATAACTTCCCTTTCACCTGGCTTCACGATTCGCTGTTGAAGCCGGAAGCAGGCCAGAAAAAGGGGTCAGAACCGAATGGCACTTCCTGAAGCCCTAAACCCTTTCGAGGCAAAGCAGTAGAGATCGGCGGCCTCGCCCGCGGTAAGCTCGGGTTCTTGACGACCCCGGGCCCGACGACGAGGAGGCCGCCGATGCCACAGGCTAACCGATCCCAAGTGCGTCGCCACGTCGATTCCTTCCGCCATGACCCGGCCCGACTCTTCGATGGACTCCTCGACTCCGCCCTGGTCGCCGAAGCCTTGGTACAGGAACGGGTCCACTGGCGGGATTGCGTCTTCACCCCCTGCATCACCCTCTGGACCTTCCTCGGGCAGGTCCTCTGCCCCGACCACTCCTGCCGCGCCGCCGTCGCACGACTCCTCGCCCTGCTGAGCGCCCGCGGCGAAGCCCCGTGCTCGCCCGAGACCGGGCCGTATTGCAAGGCCCGCCAGCGTCTGCCGCTGGGCTTGCTCAGCCGCCTAACGCACCGCACCGGGCAACTCCTGGAGCAACAGAACACGATTGGTGTCAATTCAGATTTCATAGGAAGGGCGAGCGACGAGTCCGGCCACCCCAGGCCGTCGGAAATCCCCAGACGCGGAAGGCGTGCGCCCCCAGTTCCGAGGTGACATTGTGTTTCCGTCCCGTCTTGCCCATAATGTCAAGGGCGGTTGGGGATCGCTTCGGGGCGGGTGGGCCGGTTGCGGCCTCCATGCGGCTCGTTGAGCGTGACCGGTCGTGAAGGGCCTTCGATGCCGGCAGTGACGATCAGCCTTGAGGATCACGACGAGGAATTGGCCCTCTTCGGCAGCCGGGACCAGTTCCTCCGGCAAGTCCGAGACGGCCTGAGCGTCAAGCTCCTGGCTCGCCACGGGGAACTCCGTGTCGAGGGAGAGGATGACCGCGTCGAACAGGCTAAGGCGGTCTTCGAGGGCCTTCGAGGGCTGTATCGTCGCCGACGGACGATCTCCTCGGCCGACGTCGCCGAGGCGATCGACCTGGCCCTCAGCCAGGGGCGGGATGACACCTTCGGCCCCACCGAGTTGGGAGAAGGGCGCCGCCAGGTCCGAGCCCGGACCGAGGGGCAGTCTCGCTACGTTCGGGCCTTGCGGGATTTCGAGTTGGTCTTCTGCATTGGCCCGGCGGGGACCGGCAAGACGTACCTGGCAGTGGCCGCCGCCGTGGACGCCCTGCGCAAGGGGAAGATCAAGAAGATTGTCCTGGTCCGCCCGGCGGTCGAGGCCGGAGAGCACCTGGGCTTCCTCCCGGGGGACCTGGAGGCCAAGATCAACCCGTACCTTCGGCCCTTGCTCGACGCCCTGCACGACCTGATGGACTTCGACCAGATCCGCCGCTACATGGGCAACGACCTGATCGAAATCGCCCCGTTGGCCTACATGCGCGGACGCACCCTCAACGACGCGACGATCATTCTGGACGAGGCACAGAACACGACGGTCCCGCAGATGAAGATGTTCCTGACCCGCATGGGGCGGAACTCTCGGATCGTGGTGACGGGCGACACGACTCAGGTCGACCTGCCTCCCGGGACCGTTAGCGGGCTGGCCGACGCGGTCAGCCGCTTACGGAACGTGCCGGGGATCGGGGTTGCGGCACTGGGACGGAAGGACATTGTGCGTCACCCGCTGGTTCAGGCGATTGTCGACGCTTACGAGGCGAACGAACCGGGCTCGGCGATCCCGAGCGTGGAGTCGACGGCTCACCATGATTCTCCTCCCGGCGACGTGTCGTCCGGGACGTCGTTCCTGGCCACGCCCGGTTAGCCGGGCGGACGGCTCGCGTCGCGGACCTGGCCCCTGGGGTTGGGTTGGTGACGTTCGGGTCACGCCGGGTCGGCGTGGCCCCTTTCGCGCGTCTCGGGGTCGATTCCCGAGGGCCGCGTTCCTGGGACCCTCCCCACCATGCTTCCCGGTAAACGTAAGAGCAAGCCTGTCCGGGCCCACCTTCGTCCCGCCCGCCAGATCCCCATCGGCCAGGCCCGCGCGACCTTGCGTCGGGAGCGGCTGATCCGTCTCGTGACGATCGTCAGCGCGATCCTGGCCACCGCCGCGATTGTCCACGGCAACGGCCCGGCCTTCACCAACCGGCTCGGACAGCGACCCTCGCGACAGGTCCGCGCCACCGAGGACTTCCGCCGCCGCAACCCGATCCAGACCAACACCGCCCGGGACGACGCCGCCGCCAAGGTCCCCCCGTTGATGGTCAACGACCCGGCCCCCATCAAGGACCTGGACAGCCGACTGGATGACCTGGTGGACTCGGCCGCCGGGGCCCCGGACCTCGACGCCCTGCGAGAAACCCTGGGAGCCACCTGGACGCCCGACCCGGCCACCTTCGCCCTGCTGAAGTCGGCCGCGAACTCACCCGCCCGACGCTCCGACCTCCATCGCCGCATCGAACTGGCGTTCGAGCCTCTGGTGCATTACGGCATCCTCGGCCCCGATACCTTGCCTCGTCAGGAGGATGGGGGTCGCTACCTGCGGATTCGCGGGGTGGACGAGGCTGCGTCACAGGCGGTTCTTTGGTCTCGGGAGTCGGTCTTGCCTGGCCACATTGCCAAACCCGAGGGCCCGATCGCCAAGGAATTCGCGGCCAACTTCGACCCGCCCCGGCTGGGAACCGCCCTGTTCAACCTGGTGGCCCCGAAGCTCGCCGGGACCCCCACGTTGAGGTTCGAGGAGCAGGCCACTCGCCAGGCCCGTCAACTGGCCCGCGAGGACGTCCTGGACAAGTACGACACCTTTCGCAAGGGAGACCTGCTGGTCGACCAGGAACAGGAGATCGCCGAGGAACACCTGGCGCTCCTAAGGCTGGAACATCAGGAGAACGCCCGTCATCTGGGCTGGGAAGCGAGGGTCCGCCGGATCGGCTCGGTGGTCGTGCTGGTCGCCGCCCTGTTCGCCCTGACGGGGTACTATGTCCACAGCCACGAGCCAAGGATCGCCCGCAGTACCCGGAGGATCGCCGTGCTTTGTGCGCTGGTGGTCGGGGCCGTCGGAATTGGCCGCTTACTGGCGATGCAGCCGCTGGGGGCCGAATTAATTCCGGTGGCACTGGTGGCGATGATCCTGGCAATTGCCTACAACCCCCATTTCGCCCTGATGGTAACCTTCACCCTGAGCCTGTTGACGAGCATGGCCCAAGGGGGGGGCATTGGGCAGTTCCTGGTGCTGATGGGCGGGACGGCGGCCGGGGTTTTGACGCTCAACGACGTGAGAACCCGGACCAAGCCGATCAAGGTCGGAGCGACCGCCGCTCTGGGCTATCTGGTGCTGACGGTGGCGACCGGCCTTTGGCAGAACCAGCCCACGCCGTTGATCGTGGCCGATGGACTGTGGCGGGCCGGCTGGGGCCTGATGACCGGCTTTTTCCTCGGGGGCATCCTGCCGTTGATCGAGGCCGCGTTTGGGATCGTGACGGGCATCAGTCTGCTGGAACTGGGGGATGTCACCCACCCGTTGCTTCAGGAGTTGATTCGCAGGGCGCCCGGGACGCACAACCATTCGATTACCGTGGGGACGATCGCCGAGGCGGCGGCCGAACGGATCGGGGCCAATGCCTTGCTGATTCGCATTGGGGCCTACTTTCACGACATCGGCAAGATGCTCAAGCCCCATTACTTCATCGAGAACCAGGCTGGGGCCGCCAACCGCCACGCCAACCTGAACCCGGCGATGAGCACCTTGATCATCATCGGCCACGTCAAGGACGGCGTCGACCTGGGCCGCCAGCACCACCTGCCGGAGTCGATCATCGACCTCATCGAGCAGCATCACGGAACGACCCTGGTGGAGTACTTCTATCGGGAGGCGACCCGTCGCAGCAGTGGCGACCCCGACGCGTCGCTGGTTCACGAGAGTGCCTTCCGCTACCCCGGTCCCAAGCCTCAAACCAAGGAGGCTGGGATCTTGATGGTTTCCGACGCGGTCGAAAGCGCCAGCCGCACTCTCTCCGAGCCGACCCCGGCGCGGATCGAGGGTCTGGTCCGCGAGCTGATCGACAAGCGTCTCGACGACGGCCAGTTCGACGAGTGCGGCCTCACCCTTCGGGAGATTGGCGAGATCCGCGAGAGCCTCATCAAGTCGCTGATCGGGATCTATCACGGCCGAGTCAAATACCCTGAACAGCGCACGGCCTGATACTCATGGACGATCCTGGCGCACCTGTTCGCGAAGCCCCCCTGGGCAATCCTTTCGGAGGTTCCCCGGCCGCCTTGGGGAATACGGGCCGGGGGGACGTCGTGTTGATCGAGGTCAACGACCTTCAACGGCACTTGACCGTCGACCGCGAGGCGGTGGCGGCCCTGGCCCGCGAAGTGCTGACTCTGGAAGGGGTCCGCTCCGCGACCGTTTCGATCGTGCTGGTGGACAACGCGGCGATCCATGCGATCAACCGTCGGGAACTGGGGCACGACTGGACCACCGACGTCATCACGTTCGACCTCTCGGAACCGGGCGAGGGCCTGGCCGGGGAACTGGTCGTTTCGGCCGAGATGGCCCTGGCGATGGCCCGATCCACGGGGGGTGACGCCCTCGACGAGTTGGTCCTGTACGTGGTGCATGGCCTGCTGCACCTGCACGGATTTGGCGACGGTTCGCCCGAGGAGATCGCCGCCATGCGCGATCGGGAAGCGGAGATTCTGGCCTCTTTGGGCCGGTCGCATCCGTTCTCGACACCCCTGGCGTGTTCCCCGTTGGGGGAGGAGGCGTGTTGAACGGTCTCGGGCTGGGGGTGGTGGTCGGGCTCGCCTTGCCGACGCTTGCCCTGCACATGGCCTCGGTGATGATGGCCAAGGCGCTACGGACCTACTCGCGGAGCCAGTTGGCGACCCTGTGCGGAGCCAAGGGCCTGACGGGGCGGGCCGAGGCGATTGGGCATCTGGACGAGCCGACCGAACGCGCCGCCGAGTCCCTGGCGGTGTTGACCGGCCTGGCCCTGGCCGCCTTGCTGGGGGTGGCCGCGGTGCAGTTGATCCCCGGCTGGGCCGAACGGGCGACGGTGGCGATTGCGTTGTGCCTGGGCGGCCTGGGCTACGTGACGGCCGGGGTGCTGGGACGCGTCTATGCCGAGCCGATCCTGGTCGCCGCGTGGCCGATGGCTGCGCCGTTGCGTGCGTTGACCACGCCTCTGGTCTGGGCTTCGGATTCGTTCGAGGCGGCCGTCATCCACCTGTCTCGGCGGTCGGCGGCATCGACGCCACGGCCGGCCAGCGTCGAGGTGGAAATCCTGTCGAACGATGCCCCGGTCGCCGAGATCGAGGCGGACCTGGCCGACCTTCCGGAATCCGCCCGCGAGATGCTCGAACGGGTCGTGGAGCTGTCGAGGATGGACGTTTCGGAGGTCATGACCCCAAGGTCGACGATCGTCGCGTTACCGGCCTCGGCCTCCCCTCAGACGGCCATTCGCCTGTTTCTGGGCTCGGGTCGCAGCCGGATCCCCCTGTTTGGGGAGCACCGTGACGACATCGTGGGGATGCTCTACGTCAAGGATCTCCTCGCCCATCTGGACGACTTCCACCCGGCATCGGAAGCCGACCTGCGCAAACTGGCGAGGCCGGCGATGTTTGTTCCCGAAACCAAGGATGCCCTCTCACTGCTGGAAGAATTCCGCAAGCAGAACGTGCTGCTGGCCATCGTGGTCGACGAGTACGGGGCGGTCGCCGGCCTGGTGACGCTGGAAGACTTGCTCGAGCAGGTTGTCGGGGCGATCCACGACGAGCATGACTCCCCGTCGCTGGAAGACCCGGTGACTCCGCTGGGCCCGTCGAGCTTCGAGGTGGACGGCTCGCTGGACGTCGAGCAATTGAACGAGCGGTTGCACCTGAGCTTGCCGACCGACGAGGTCCAGACAGTTGGGGGGTTTGCATTCAACGCTCTGGGACGCCTACCCGACCCCGGGGCGACGTTCCGTCACCAGGGGGCCGAGTTCACCGTCCTGAAGGTGGCCGATCGGTCAATCCGCCGCTTGCGGGTCGACCTGCGGCCCGAGCCGGTCGGGGCGGGCGGTTGAGAGTAAGTGATATGGATCGCGCGTAGGCGCGCGAACCTTATCATCCCTGCCTGGCTGAGCGGAACCAGCGGTAGACCCTGGGCTGGTCAAGGGCCTCCCAGCTCTTGGCGAACTGGGCGCGGGCTTGCGCGCCGGCGCGAGCCTGGCGTTCGATCATGCGGCCGATCGCCACGGCGAACGCGGTCCCGGCGGGTCGTTCGGTCACGATGGATTTCATCAGGTCCTGGGCCACGGTGGCATCCTGCGACTCCCCCAGGACGCTCTGCAGTGCCGCGGCCCGGTCGGCGAAGCGTTCCGCCTTGCGTTGCCAGGGTCCCAGGGCCGGCGCGATCGCCTCGACACAGTATCGGGCCCGCTTGGCGAGGATGCGGGCCTCGTGGTAGGAATCGGCTGGGTCGCCGGGCCGGAGCGATCGTCCCGCCACCTTGAGCTTCTTCCAGGCCTTGGCCGAGAGGGGGGTCAGTGTCGATTCGATCGGCGCGGACGACCGATCGCGGACCGCGGGCCGCTCCGCCGCCTCGGACAGGGCTTTCAGCAGGTTGGCGAATCGGGGCGAGTCGAGGGCCTGAATCAGTTCCGAGCGGGCCGACCGTAGGCGATCGTCGAGCGTCTGAAACAGTGGGGCGAGATCCTTGGTGAGTTCGCCCGCGTCGGTCCGCAGTCGCTCGATCTGGACGTCGAGGTCACGCACCGTCCCCAGGCTGCCCGCCAGCCACTTCAGCTCGGCGGCCAGATTCCTCGCCCATTCGCTATCGAGCATTGGCTCGTAAACCCGCAAGGCGCTGCGGAGCCGCCTGGCCGAGGTCCGCATCCGATGGATCCCCGTCTCCAACCCCTCGACCACCGTCGGCAGGGCTTCGAGCAATCGTTCTCGTCCCAGGCCCAGCGCCTGGCGGATGGCCAACTCCGCCGGATCGTCGGTCGGAGGAAGCGTGCCCCCTTCCGGGGAGACGGATTCCGGCTGTTTCGGGGCTTGGGGAGCCAGCCCGTTGACGCCAGGCGCTTTGGGTCGCTGAGAGAGTTTACGCTTGGGGTGAGCGATCTTCATGGAAGCCACGGTTTTGCCTGAGAAAAGGCCAGACCATTCGACCGACCCAATGGCCTGTCGGGTTTTCCGGAAGGTTCATCTTATCAACTTGCCCACGATCTCGCAGTTCCAGGACCAAGCGAATCGGGCCGAGTCTCCCGCCGTCTCCGACCGTGCGACTCGATCCGGCGTTCCCAAAGCAAGATCGACCCGACACAGAGCCCGTGAAGGAAGACAAGGAAGAGAGCCCAGGAGGCGGCGTCTCCGGGTTCGCCCGGTTCGCCCGATCGCCAGAGGATTTCGGGGCCCAGAGTGAGCGATTGGGCCGATCGGCAAAAGAGCAGCGGGACGCAGGTGTCCGTGGCGGCCAGGCCGGCGACGAGGAGCCAGGCCACCAGGGCCCTTGGGGCGAACCGGGGACCCGACGTGACCCGCCGGGCTTCTCGACGAGAAGCGCCCAAGACCAGGGCGGCGTCTCGTCGGGGACGGTGGTCGACCTGTCGTTGGCGGAGCCCCAGCCGTCCGGCGAGCGGGTAATAGACGAGCGTCAAGGCCCCAATCCACGCCCCCGAGGCGAGCCTCCCCGGCGTGAGGAGTCGGGCGGCCCACGCACCCACCGGGCCCTCGAAACGGGGGATGACCAGGAGGGACAGGGCGACCGCGAAACCCGTCGCGGTCGCCAGGGGGGGGATGGGCCGCCAGCGCACCCCTCCCAGAATCCGAGAAACCACCCAGGCGAGAGCGGCGGCGGCCCCTCCATAAGCAAACGAACGGCCCAGGACGCGAGACAGCGCCAGGCCTTGCACGAGTTCGTGGAAGCTAGCCGCCGAGATTCCCAATTCCCCCCCGGCACCAATCCGGAGCCGCGACGCCGTGGCGAGGAGGCTCAACGTTGGGCCGAACGAGAGGAGTATCCAGGTCAAGCACGCGAGGAAGGCAAGGAAACTCGCCAGGAAGGAGGTCTTCATCGTTGGCCTTGGGGAACGGACCCTGGTCGGGGTGATCTCTCGCCCTCCCCAGGCGATCAGGCAGGCGTGACCGACCCATGAGCAGGCGATGGCGAGGAGAGCAAGCGATGCGGCGCGGGCTCTCTCGTCGGGACGGGACGCGGCTTCGAGGATCTGGAAGGGGAGGGTTCCCCGCAAGCCGAGGACCAGGGGGGCGCACGGCTCCAGCAATGCCAGGACGAACACGGTCGCGGCGGCCCTCGCGGCAGCGGGGCGGACCAGGGGCCAAAGGAGGTCTCGACGGATTCGCCAGGGGCCAGCGCCGGCGAGCCGAGCCGCGTCCGTGCCGCCGGGGTCCAGATCGTTCAAGGCCCGGGCGACGCTCCGGGCCACCCAGGGGACGGCGAGGGTAAGGTTCACCCAGACGATTCCCTCCCAGGCCGCCGGTGCTCCCGGGAAGACCTCGCCGAGACTGATGGCCCCGCACAGCGGCGGGACGGCCATCGGGAGGCTGGCCAGGATCGCCAGGGGCTTGCGGATTCGGGTCGGCAGAAGCTCCAGGGCCGAGGCGAGCGCCGTCCCGAGGAACATTGCCGCCAGTGAAATCGTCAACGCCAGGGCGGCGCTCTGTCCCACGACCCGCCAGGTGAACGGGTCCCAGGCCGTCAGGGCGAGGTAAATCCCCGTCAGCCGCAAAGTTCCGTCCGGTCCGCGGTCAATGACCGCCGTCGCGAGGAGGGCCAGCACGGGCAGGCCGAGGAGCCGGCGACCGGCCAGGTTACGCAACTGGCCCAGGAGGGGGAGGGGCATCATGCCGGTCGCCCAGTTGTCCCGGGTCGTGTTGGGCCCTTCATGACCGGGCCTCCGGGTCGCCAGGGAGAATCAGGACGTCGCGGGCATTGACGGAGACGGTCACGCTCAAGCCGGCGGTGAGGTCCGGGGCATGGATGGTGAGGACCAGGGCGTGGAATCGCCAGTCACCCGGGCCGAGCAGGTCGATGCGAGAGGTGGGACCGAGGAATTCGCGTCCCAGGACGGTCGCCGCGAACCGATTTGAGTTGGGTGGTACTGGCAAGCCGAGGCAAAAGCACTCCGGACGGATGGCGGCGACCGCGGCGAGATCGGGGGTGGTGGAGGAGGTGGTCGACCGGGGATGAATTTGCGCCACGAACCGTCCCAGGGCCGAGCGGAAGATAACGCCGCCGCGGGCCTCGGCCGCCTCGATCCGGCCTGGCAGGAGGTTCACCTCCCCCAGGGAACTGGCGACGAAGGGGGTAAGGGGCATCGCGTACAGATCGCCCGGCGGTCCGTCCTGCACGACCCGTCCCAGGTCCATCACGGCCAGGCGGTCGGCCAGGGGGAACCCCTCCCGGGCCTCTCGGATCATCCAAAAGGTCGTGACGCCCCGCTCGGCATGAATCCGGCGCAGTTCCTGCCGAAATTCGTCACGATCGTCGGGTTCGAGGGGGCTGAGGGGCTCGTCGAGGATCAGGACCTCGGGCTCGACTACCAGGATGCGGGCCAGGGCGGCCCGTCGGCGAGCGAGAGGACCGAGTTCGTCCGGGAGACGATCGGCCGAGGCGTCGATCCGGGCATCTCCCAGGGCCTGGGCGACCCGTCGTCGTCGCTCTCGACGCGCATAACCCCGCAGCTTGAGAGGGTACTCGGCCTGCTGGGCGACGCTGAGGTGGGGCCAAAGTCCGTCGGCCTGGGAGAGATACCCGACGTGTCGCTGCGCGGGCGGGATGTCGTTCATCACCCGGCCGTCGAAGTAAATTTCGCCCCGGTCGGGTCGGTCCAGGCCGGCGATGAGTCGGGCCAGGGTCGTTTTGCCGGAACGGGGCGGACCGGCCACGGCAACCAACTCGCCGGGTGAGACGTCGATCGAGGCGCCATCGACCACCGCGACCCGGTCGCGACGCAAGGCCAGGTCGTCGAGAACGACCCGGGTCACGAGCGGGACTCGTTCGCCTCGCGGGCGATCAGGCGGTATTTCTGTCGGGCCCAGGCTCGCCACTCGCCCCGCAACCACGCGCGGAAACGCGGTTCTCGGGCGAGGCGTCCCCCAGCGGCTTCGGCGAGTTCGTTCAGGGTCGCGCCGTCGATCGGCTGTCGGGGTCGGTTCCAACTGGCCCGCAGCCAGGCGCGGGGAGCGGGATCAGGAACGAGCTGCGCGGCGAGAGTGTCGAGCCAGGGAGCTGGGTTGTCCCCTTTTCGCACGCGTCGGCGGACAAGCTGGTTGACGGATTCCGGCGGCCAGGGTGGGGCCTGGACGCGGTTGAGACCTTCCAGCGACTTGCTTCGGGTCGCCAACGCGATTTTCGCCTGCCTCAACTCGTCCGAGGCGTCGATCAGGGTGGCCTGCACCAGGTCGGCGAGCAGGGCATCGGCCTGGGAAAGTGGATCGGGAGAAGGTGGGAGAGGGTCCTTCCCATACCCCGTGAGGACCAGATCGGCATAGCCCTGGGACCACGCGGAGGCCTGGGAAAATCGGTCTCGGACCCTGGCCCAGGACTGGGGATCGCCGCGAAGGTCGCCGAGTGGCGAGGTGTGCCCGGGGGATCGGACGGTCCAGGAGAGGATTGGCGGGGGCTCCGTCGTGGCGGAGCCTCTCGGCTGGCATCCGAAGGCGGTGGCGGCCAGGGCCGCCGCGCCGATCGTGTGCCAACCCTTCGGGAATGGGCCCCTCGATATCCTGGGCATGAGGGCGGACCTACTTGGCGGCCTCGCCGCGAGAGCCCAAGGTGACGCTGAGGGTGAGGTCCTTGCCGTCGCGCTTGACGACAACCTCGACCTGGTCGCCCGGCTTGTGGCGGCCGATGGCGTCGGTGTAGTCCTCAAGGGTCTCGATCGGTTCGCCGCCGAATTTGACCACCACATCGCCCGCCTGAACCCCCGCCTTTTGCGCCGGGCCGCCGTCGGCGACGCCCGAGAGCTTGACTCCGGCGACGCCGCTGTCCGCCCCATAGTCGGGGATCGACCCGAAGTAGGCCGAGCGGGGGGAGTTGGACAGGTTGGGGTCGGGGGCCGCGGCGGCGGGGTCGTGGCCACCTTGGTGCGGGTTTTGAGCGAGTTTGGTCGCTTCGAGGCGTCGGGGCCGTCGGGTCGCGTCCAGGAGGATTAACTCGCCGAGGTCGGCGACCCGTGCCATGCCGGGGAAGTTCAGGGTGTCGGTGTCGTCGCTGGGACGGTGATAGTCTCGGTGGACGCCTGTGAAGAAGAACAGGTAGGGGACGCCTCGAAGCATGAACGAGGCGTGGTCGCTGGCCATGCCGAAGCGGTCGCCCGAGAGGAGCCCGCCGGACTTGGTGATGCGAAAGCCCTCGTCCTTGCCCAGCACGTCGACGAGGCTGTCGAGCCCGGTCGCCGAGTTCGTGCCGTAGACCGAGAGGTCGTCCTTGTCGCCGAGACGTCCCACCATGTCGAAGTTGAGCATCAGGACGGTTTCCGCCAGGGGAAAAGGCGGCTTGGAGACATAGTGGGCCGAACCGAGGAGGCCTCGTTCTTCGCCCGAGAACGCGACGAAGACGATTCGTCGGGGGGGCGGGTCGAGCCGGTGGCCCAGGCGGCGGGCCAGTTCCATCACCATCGAGGTGCCCGAGGCGTTGTCATCGGCGCCGTTGTGGATGGCGTCGGAACCTGGTGCCAGCGAGCCGGGTCCGCCGCGGCCGAGGTGGTCGTAGTGGCCACCCACCACGATCGTTTCATTAGCCAGGGGTCCGGAGCCTTCCAGCACGCCGATGACGTTGCGAGTGGCGATGGTGGTTGGGCGGACATCGACCGAGGCGTTCAGGCCCCAGCCGTTGAGAGGTCGACCGGCGGGCGGTGTCTCGCCCCGGTAGGCGTCCTCCAACTCGTCCAGGCCGGGCAGTCCCGAGGCGGCCATCAGGCGTTCGGCGAAGTCGCGAGTGACCATCAGGAAGGGAATGCGGGCACTCGTGGCGCCGGCCTTGTCGAAGGGGAGGAGTTCGTCCGGCTTCCCCTTCAGACCGGCGCGGTCGTTGACGAGCAAAACCGTCTTGGCCCCGAGTCGGGCGGCGGTGCGGACCTTTTGACGAAAGGTGGCGTACTGCGTGCCTCGGGCCCCTTGGAATCGCGAGTTCGGCTCGTCCTGCCGGGGGGCGTGGCGAAACAGCAAGACCGCCTTGCCCGAGACGTCGAGGTCGGCGTAGTCATCGTAATTGCCGGCGTCCTTGTCGTCACGGGCCGAGATCCCGTAGCCGGCGAAGACCACCGGCAAACCCGAGGGATCACCCGAACCGCCGACGATCAACGGTGTGAAGTCGACGTTCTGGCGGCCTTCGAGCGTCTTGCCGTCGGGGCCTTCGAGGGTCAACGTGGGAGTGCCGAAAAGTTTTGGCTCGCCCCGGATCGTGAAATCCTGGAAATACCCCTGGCCGCCCTCGGCCGGCTTGAGCCCGGAGGCCCGAAACGAGTCGGCGATGTACTGGGCCGAAGCCTCGATGCCGGGGGTTCCCGGAGCGCGACCCTCCCGGGCGTCGTCGGCGAGGTAAGTGACGTCGGACTTGAGTCGCGAGGCCGAGGGGCTGAGGTCCTGCCCCTCGACAAGGCCGGGGAAGACCAGGAGGGCGGAAGTCACGACCGCGCCGAGGAGGCGATTGACCATGCTCGCGAGAACCTCTTGGGGCGGCGTACGGGGGGCGGATCGGAACACCCGTGGAATTGTCCATGCCGCGGTGAGTGGCGTCAAGCGACGCTCTGGGTCGGATCAAGAACCCTCCGACGCATCTGTTCGGCCTGGCCCCAGGGGCAGAGATTTCTCAGGGGGCAGGACGAGCAGGACGGATTTCGGGGATGGCAGACCCGCTGACCGTGCAGCATGAACAACTCGTGATGGTCGTAGACCTGCTGGGCCGACCATTCCTGGGGGATCAGGCGTTCCAGCACGGCGTGCGCGGGGCCGACCGCCATCTTCTCGGGGATCAGGCCTAGACGTACGGCGACGCGGTGGTGGTGGCTGTCGACCGGCAGGGCGGGCTTGCGGAGGTTGCTGAACAGTAACGTCGCGGCGCTGGTTTTGGGTCCGACCCCGGGCAGTTCCTCCAGCCATTCTCGTGCCTCGATCACCGGCCAGTCGCGCAGGAACTCCAGGGATAATTCGCCTGCGCGACGCTCACCAATGGCGAGAAGCACTTGCTTGAGGCGGGGGGCCTTCTGCTCGGGCCAGGTGCAGGTTGAGATGGTCGCCTCAATTGCTTCGACGGGGGCGTCGCGGACCTCGACCCAATGGGGAAACCGTTCGCGGAGCTGGCGAAAGGCTCGGCCGGAGTCGGCGTTGCGGGTGCGGTGCGACAGCAGCGACGAGACCAACTCGCTGAGAGGGTCGAGGTCGTGGAAGAACGGGATCGGGCACCCGAAGACCTTGCAAAGTCGCTCGTGGACTTCCATCGCCCTGGCGGAGCGGTCTATCCAGATTTCGGCGTTGTCGGCGATCACGTTTGCGTCCTCGGAGGGCGGCGAGACGCCTTGCCGCATTTCGTGTGCCCTGAGGACGATCTACTTGAGGAGGAGCCTGACGACTAAAATCGGGGCGACGGCCGGCGATCGGCGGTCCTCGTTTTGACTGACGTGTTTCACCACGATGGCGCCATGATGCGACTCGACAAGCTGGTTTCGGAACGATTCACAATGTCTCGGCGGGCCGCTCAGGACGCGATCCGCAACGGGCGGATCGACCTGGGCGGGGAGCGTTGCGACGAGGGTGGTCGCGAGGTCGAGCCGGACGTTGTTCTGGAATTTTTCCCCAACCGGCCGAAGGCTCGTAAGGTCAAAACGCGGCTGCGCGTTCTGTTCGAGGACCGCTGGATCCTGATCGTCGACAAACCCGCTGGGCTGTTGACCTTGCCGACTCCGGAGCAGGAACGCGATACGTTGAAGTCGCGGGTGGCTCATTACCTGATGCTTCGTCATGGGGGCCGGCCACACGTGGGGGTCGTCCACCGGCTGGACAAGGACACCTCGGGCGCCCTGGCCTTCGCCAAGACCGCGGAGTCGGCCCGACGCCTCCAGGATCTGTTCAAGGCCCACGCGATCGACCGGCATTACCTTGCCGTCGTGGAGGGAGTGGTCCGCCGAGAATCCGGGACGATCGACCTGGCCCTCGTGACCGACCGGGGCGACCTGCGCCGGGGAGTCGCCCGTTCGCCCGGCGAGGGACGACGCGCCGTGACCCACTTCCACGTCGTCGAGCGATTCGGCCCAGTGGCAACGCTGCTGGATTGTCGGTTGGAGACCGGCCGCACCCATCAGATTCGCATTCACCTGGCCGAGATGGGCCATCCCGTGGTGGGAGACCCGGTCTATCGGCCTCGAGAAGCCCCGCGTTGCAAGGCTCAACTGTCTCGACAGGCGTTGCACGCCCAAATTCTCGGCTTTCAGCATCCCATGACCGATCAACCGATTCGGGTGGATGCCCCGGTCGCCGCCGATCTGGGGGCGCTGATCGTGGATCTCCGAAATCGGTTTGGAATCGAAGGAGCCGGCGGCTGAATGCAACCGAGCACGGTCCTACAAGAGCATGGCGAGCTAAGTTTCCTCCGTCACGGGTCGCGATGGAATATCGCGATCGCATGTCAGTTTAAATGGGCCGAGCACTTCAGTTGAGTGGAGCTTAAACCCGCCGAGAAATGCCATTCGCCGCAAATTCGCAAGGACAATAGAGAGTGTGAGTGGTTGAACTCACTGGTTTACGCATGGTCTCGCAATTAAGGCTGATCTGATCTACCGCCTCGAAGTGCCAGCCGCACGGCGAGCTTGGGATCGTGAATGAAGGAAGTTGTCAAACAGTTGAATATTCTTCCTTTTAAAGATAGCAATGGGTTTGTTCGATGTTAGGCGAATCCCTCAGCGGTTCGTTTCCTCGGATCAATGATGAGCAATTCCAGCGAAAAAGGCCGAGGAACCTTAGGAATGAGGGCGGAACCATTTCGTGGGGGTCGAGGGTTGACGGTTGGTGGAATGCGTCGTATTTTGACAGCCGTCGCCGAGGTGGTCTCGTTTCCTTGAGGACGCCGACGCGGTGAACCCGTCGCGAGTTGGTGATCGCCGATCGTTCCGCGGTTCTTGCTTTCTGATGCCTTCTTCACGAAATTGACGGGTCTGATTCTCGGCTCACAGGGATGGGGGGGCCGGGTTCGATCCGCGTTTGACGCTGGCGAGGCATGGTTTGGCCATGTCTGGTCCGTGTCGCGGCCATTCGGGACCCGCATGATCCGGCAAGGATGCTGGGGGTGTGGCATGCCGAAACTGGCCAGTTCCCTGTCCGTTGGTTGGGAACATTCGCTCGGGGTCTCCGGGTTTCGTCCCGGGAATTCAGCCGGGAGGGTCCTTCGCGAAGGGCTCGCCCGGCTGATTTGATTTTCAAGGGGCGTCTCGCGGCACCGGCCGGGTTCGTGGCCCCTCTTGGCTGGCCCTCGCGACGGACAGGGGCCGCCACTATACTCGTGCGTATCAATGTCCCGCAGTCATTGCGGGGAGTTGCCGAGCCCTCGGACCAGTCGTCAGTGGCTGGGCGGGGGGAGGCATTCGTCACGGGAGGAGCCGACGTGCCTCTTGCATCCCAGCCGCCATGGTTCGGTTTTCGGATGAATGTCTTCCTGTCCTGCGTCGGTCTATTGGGTGTGACGGTCGAGGCCCGCGCCGAGGGGCCACCCGCGGGGGAGTTCGTCCAGGATTCGGAGGTTGCCCCGTCTCGGGGACCTGGCAAGGCGGAGACGTCGACCACGCCCGAAATTCTTCTTGGGGGGCCAGCCCCTCAATGGATTTGGGGGGACCAGGTTGACCGCCGCTATGTCCTGCGCAAGTCGTTCGAGGGGAAGGGGTCGGCCGCCAAGCTGCTGGCCAGTTGCGACAACACCATGACCATTGAGTTGAATGGTCGTCGGGTCGCCAAGAGCACCGACTGGACCGGCCCGGTGGAGGCCGACGTCCAGCAATTCCTGATTCCGGGAAAGAATGAGCTGGCCGTCACGGTCGCCAACGAAGGGCCAGTGGGGGGATTCGCCCTGAAACTCGCCCTGTCCGACCCGTCGGGGGGGACGCGGTTCGTCGTGTCCGATGCCTCGTGGCGGGCGAGCGACCCGAAATCGCCCGACGCGGACACGCCGGTTCAGGTTCTGGGAGCGATGGGGATGGCCCCCTGGGGCGACCTGTTCGCCAAGGCGATCGAGAACCCGCGAGCGGCCCGGAACGTCTTCGAGATTCCCGAGGGATTCCGGGTCGAACGGCTCTACACTGTCCCCGGAGAAACCCTGGGCTCATGGGTGGCCCTGACGGTGGACCCGAAGGGACGGCTGATCGTCAGCGACCAGGAAGGGCAGGGGCTCTGCCGGGTCACCCCCGCGCCGTTGAGCGGCGGTACAACGCGGGTGGAACGGCTCGACCTGAAAATCTCGGGAGCCCAGGGACTGCTGTTCGCCTTCGGGAACCTTTACATCTCGGTCAACGCCGACGCCGAGCACAGCGGTCTGTATCGGGCCAGTTACGACGCCAACGCGGATCAGTTCGGCCCGATAGAGAAGCTCTTGCCCTTACAAGGCGGTGGGGAGCATGGGCCGCATTCGCTGCGCCTCTCGCCCGATGGCAAGTCCCTCCTTTGGATCTGCGGGAACCACACGCTTCCGCCGGAAAAAATCGATTCGAGTCTTGTGCCGAAAAATTGGGGAGAGGACTTGCTGGTGCCTCGCGACTGGGACGCGAATGGCCACGCTCGGGGCATCCTGGCGCCCGGCGGATGGATCGCCAAAACCGACCCCGACGGCAAGACGTGGGAGATGGTCAGCATCGGCTATCGCAACCCGTTCGACATGGCATTCAACGCCGATGGCGAGCTGTTCGCTTATGACGCCGACATGGAGTGGGATATCGGCATGCCCTGGTATCGGCCGACCCGGGTCGTTCATGCCGCCAGCGGAAGTGAATTTGGCTGGCGCAGTGGCACCGGCAAGTGGCCGACGACGTATCTGGACAGCCTGCCGCCGGCTGTGAACATCGGGCCGGGTTCGCCCGTCGGCGTGACCTTCGGCTACGGCGCCAAATTTCCCGCCCGCTACCAGAAGGCCCTGTTCATCTGCGACTGGACCTTCGGCACCATGTACGCGCTGCACCTGGAACCCGAGGGGTCGAGCTATCGGGCGATCAAGGAGGAATTCGTGTCGAGGACTCCCCTGCCACTGACTGACGCCGTGGTCGGGACCGATGGGGCGCTCTACTTCACGATCGGCGGGCGAAAGACGCAATCCGAACTGTTCCGCGTGACCTATCAAGGGACCGAGTCGACCGCCCCTGTGGACGCCCACGACGCGAAGGGGGCCGAGGCCCGGGCCCATCGTCACCAACTCGAAGCCCTCCATCGACGCTCCGACGATCCGGCGAAAGCGGTGGCCGCGGTTTATCCCTCGCTGGGCGATCCCGACCGATTCCTTAGCTACGCCGCAAGGGTGGCACTGGAGCATCAGGACGTCCCCGCCTGGCAGGATAAGGTGCTCTTCGAGACGAATCCCAGGAAGTTGATCCCCGGTGTGGTGGCCCTGGCGCGCCAGGGGAACCCGGCCCTCAAACCACGACTGGTCGAAGCATTGTGCAGGCTCGACTGGAAAGACCTGGACCGTACCCCTCGCCTGGAATGGCTCCGGGCCCTCTCACTGGTGTTCATCCGCATGGGGCCGCCCGACGCCGAGACCAAGGCCCAACTGGCGTCGAAGCTCTCCCCGGAATTCCCCGGATGGTCGGACGCCTTCAATCGAGAGTTGGCTAACGTCCTGGTCTACCTCGAAGCGCCAGGGACCGTTACCAAACTGATCGACCGGATGAAGCAGCCTCGGAGCGACGCCGAGGACGTCGAGAAGGACTTGCTCGAGCGAAATCCCGAGTACGGACGCCACATCGCCAAGATGCAGGCGAATCGCCCCGACGCCCAGAAGATTCACTATGCGCTCGTCCTGAGGAACCTGCGAGACGGCTGGACGCTGGACCAGCGGAAGTTCTACTTCTCCTGGCTCCGCGACGCCGAGCGATGGGAAGGGGGGGCGAGCTATGTTGGGTTCCTCCGCAACATCGGCAACGAGGCTTATGAAAACGCCTCCGACGCCGAGCGGCTCGCGGTGGAGGTCTCGGGCGTCCGTACGCCGCCGCCGGCCGTCGAACTGCCCAAGCCCAAGGGGCCGGGCCATCCCTGGAGCCTCGACGAAGTGGTCGCGGCCACCCGCGACCCGTTGACCCACCGCGACTACGCCAATGGTCGCAAGATGTTCGCCGCGGCCCGTTGCGTGCAGTGCCACCGGTTCGGCGGGGAAGGGGGGGCGACTGGGCCGGATCTCACCCAGGCCGCCGGACGGTTCGGCCCCAAGGATCTGGCCGAGGCGATCCTGCTGCCCAGCAAGGTCGTCTCCGACCAGTATCGGGCCTCGGTCGTCGCCACCAATACCGGCAAGATCTACAACGGGCGCATCGTCGGCGAGTCGCCTAAGAGCCTGACGGTGCTGCTCGACCCCGAGGACTCCACCAAGGTTGTGGAAGTCCCCCGCTCGGAGGTCGACGAGATTCAGCCTTCGCTCGCCTCGGTCATGCCCGAGGGGTTGCTCAACCCCCTGAGTCGCGACGAGGTGCTCGACCTGATGGCCTACTTGCTCTCAAGAGGTAACGCCGCCGACCCGGCCTTCGCGTCGAAGTAAACCCACCTCGCGTCGGCCTCGGCACCCGGTTTGGGTCCGAGGTCAACGCGGGTGGTGGTGCAACCGTTAGCCCTTGGGTCGGGCGTGGGAGAGGGCCAGCAGTCCATAGGCTGTGACGAGGTTCGGGTCTCCTTCCATGAACTGGTCGGATGTGTTGACCCAACTACCACCCGGCCTTTGACGCTTGGCCAGGGCCGCGGTCAATTCGGCGCGCCAGTCGTGGCTTTTGCCCGCATCGTCGACGAACGTGGGGTCGTTCAGCGCCGCCAATGTCTTGGCGAAGGCGTGATAGTAGTAGTAGAGGCCTCGCTGTCCGAGGCCGGGGTTTTCCTCCAGGTCGTAATGCTTTTGCAGGTATTCTCGGGCCGCCTTGACGCGCGGGTCGTCGGGCGAGAGTCCCGCGTAGATCAAGCTTTTCAGGCCGGCGTAGGTCATGGAGGCGTAAGATCGGAGGCCGCCCGCCTCGGGACCGGCGACGCTGGTTCCCCCGTTGGCCGCGGTGTAGATGAACCCTCCATCGTTGATCTTGTCGGCCCAGGGCTGGTCGTTGAACTCGCTCTTGAGGTTCTGGCAACGGGAGACGAAGACCACGGCCCTCTGAAAGGCCGGGTCGTTGGCGGGCAGGCCCGTGTCGTGTAGGGCGTCCAGCATGAACGCCGTGTTCGACAGGTCGGGCCGGCTCCGGGCGCCTCCATAGCCCGCTCCGCCGTAAAACGGGTCGTCCTTCCCTTTGCCTTCGCCTTCGTCCCACTGTTTCCCCTTGAGGAAGTCCTGGGCCCGGCCGATCAAAGCGTCGTAGCGGCCCCCCTGGTTGGCTTCGTGAAAGGCGACCAGGGCGATGGCCGTCGAGTAGTTGGCGTGAGGGGCGCCGCTGAGGCCGCCGTCGGCGCCGAGATAGCCTTCCAGATAAGTCAAAGCCTTAGCGATGACCGGGTCTCCCACGGGCACCTGTTTGGAACGGAGCAGCGCCGTCACCACCAGCGCTGTGATCCCAGGCTCTTTCCGGTCGCCAGACCAACTCCCGGCCTCGTCCTGTCGGGGCTTGAGGAACGCCACGGCCTTGCCTTCGAGGTCGGACGCTCGCGCCGCCTCCTCGTCCCGGGCCCATCCAGGTCGCGTCCAGAAACCACCCAGGCCCGCCGTGGCCAGGCCGAGGCCAAGAATTGTCCGCCGTGTTGGATTTTCCATCACCATTCTCCGGTTGGGATCTCGCGAGAGGCCCGTCCCCAGTGGGACCAGGAGGGGACGAATCTCCCGAGGGTTGCGGCCTTTACGCCAAGCTGACTGTCCTCGCGCATTCCGAATGCGCTGAGACAACCTGGGGGTCTTCTTGGCACTTCCTGGGCCAGCGGTTCTCCCGTTCGACATTCCGAGTTTCGCGGGGGCGAGTGAACCGTGAGGGGTGCATTCCGCTATGGCATCGCCCGGAAGACAGTCAAGGCCGGGTCGGTGGTGATGAGATACGCCACCGACCTTGTCACGTTTGACCCTTTGGGAGTTTGCAGGTTGAGTTTGACCGGAACCCGAAGGTTGGAATCCATCGGCGTGCCGTCCCCTTCCACCTGGAAGTCGACGAGCTTCGATCCGGTCAACCAGTCCAGGTCCTGCGCGACGATGGGCGGGGAGGCGGACTGCAAGGTTGAGGCCGCCTCCCCCCGTTTCCAGGCGTTTAGGGTCGTGGTCAGTGCCGCTCGGGCTTTCTTCGCGTCGAGGGAGGTCGGCCGGAAGCCTTGTTCACAGCCGACAACCAGCAAAGCGGAGCCGATCAGAAGGGCGCGACAAATCACGTCCCCCGGGTTGGGAGTTCTCATGAGGGAACGGAGCCTCCGGTTCAATAGCCGCCGCCGAGGATTTCACCACCAGCGCGGGTGCCGAGGGCCCGCCAGGAGGCCAGGTCGATACTGTCCTTGACGAACCGGACCGAACCATCCCCCATCAACAAATTCACCCCTCCCGCGTGACGGCTACTCGGCGGCATCATCGCCCGAAGCGCCACGAAGAACCCACAGGACCGCGAGTTGGGGGGCGAGACGTGCTGACAAACGTGCTGGCCGTTGATCCAGGGAGCGCCCATGAACAGCGGGAACTGCGTGCTCAAGTCGCGGGTGTTCACCGCCAGGCAGGTCGTCCGGGCCTCGTCCGGCGTGTTGGGGAATGTGGGCGAGAAGAAGACGTCGGCGATCGGGCTGACGATCGCGTTGTTGCCGTCAGCCAGGATGCGTTCGCTGTAGAAGCCCGTGTTCGACAGGCCGTCGGTGACCTCGGCGAACCGCGTCGCGCTGTTGCCGTAGAAGATTCCATTCGGCGAGGGCTGACCGACATTGGGCCCGTCCGCCGCTTGCCAGACGATCCCGCTGCCCATGTCGGCCATGTAGTTCGTCTGAGCGCCGATCGCGTCGAGCGCGGAGTTGCCGACGTCCGAGGGGCAGACAAACGTGCTGACGACGGCGAAGCGGACCGTGCTATTGGCCGGGTCGTTGTTGGAAGTCACCGAAAAATTCAGGGCGTTGGACAGGGTGGTTTGCTCTAGGCTCGGCAGGAAATGGGCCAGGGCCGAGAAGCTGGAGGCGTTATGCACGAGCTGCGCGCCGGGCAAGGCCCCGACGCGGTCGTGGTAGTTGTGGACGGCCAGGCCAATTTGCTTGAGGTTGTTGACGCACTGGGCGCGTCGGGCCGCCTCTCGGGCCGCCTGCACCGCCGGGAGCAAGAGCCCGATCAAAACGCCGATGATGGCGATGACGACCAGCAACTCAATCAGGGTGAAGCCGCGTCGTGGCGTTTTCATCGTTGCGTATCCTCTTCGTTCGTGGGGAATGTCGGCGACAGGGGATGCGTGCGGAGGTTGAGAGCCCACCCGGCGACGGCCGGCGAGCCACTCCTCCGTGCGAGGTTCGCGACAACCTGGGACGACGACCCGACCCTCTCGACGAGACCCCTGGCCTCACGCAGGAAGGTTTCCTGGGTGACGCACGAACCCCAGCCGGCGGACGCTCGACAGCGCCGGGTACGTCGCGCCCGAGGACGAACTCACCCGCGGACGCAAGACGAAGAGGGCGACCTGGTGTCAAATCCCGAGAACGAAGAGGCGGGGCGGATGGAAGATGGGAGCGGCTTCGCGGACGGGTCGCGATTCGCCTCCGTGGCGGGCGATCGGCAGCCAGGTCGGCGACAGGCAGGGTAAGGGTGGGGAGAGAATCGCCCACTGATGGAAGCGAGGCGGGTCGAACGTCGTGGGGATCATCGGCAAGCCGCTGCGACCCGAACAACTCGGGCCCGTACAACCAGGAATGCGCGGGGGGCGGGGCGACTCATCGGGCAGGGCCAGAGCGCCCGCCGCGTCCAGTCGGTCAAACCCCCCGTCCAAGACCCGGGTCGCCCCTTCAGGATGGACGCAGCCAGCTCGGCTAGGGGAAGGCGCGAACGCGAGCCAGAGCAGGATGGCCAGGGCCACCCCGACTCCTTGAGGCCGAACCCGTGAAGTGGGCCGGGAACTCAACACACGAAAGCCTTCCAAAAGGAGGGGACGAACAGCGTCCCTGGTGCGAACATGAGATTGGGCCGAGAGGCCAAGAGGTGAAGCGTCTCTACTACCATAAGGGACGTTTCGGCTGAATTCAATCCACCCGAATTGAAATAGTGGATTTTTCCCGAGACGGGTATTCACGCTGAGGACCAGGCGGCGATGGTGAGGGCCTTTGGCTCGCTCGGCAGCTACATTCGCGGTTCCAGGGCATTGACTGAGCAGCCAGGCATCGCTAGTTTTTGTGAGACTGAGATTCAGTCTCATCGAATTTTGAGCCCTTCACGCTTCGAAGCGTCCCGAACGCCCGCCGGGGAGAGTAGTCGTCGATTGTCTCGATGGCTGCGGGACCACTCCCCGGCGGCGTTACCCTTGGTCGTTGAGACCTCTCCGCCGTTGAAAAGGCCGACCTGATGGGAAGGTCGATTGGTACCGATGTCAACGGTCGATCCTGGACTCAAATTCTGACCAACCCTGAATCGTGTCGGTCAGGCAACGGAGGCTCCGCACCGCCGACGCCCCGGGCTCCTTCCACTTCCTCCCTGATCCGTCCAGTCGCTGCTTCACCAGCACCAAGCACGTCGCTTCGGTCACTCTTGAAGCGATCGGGACTTTCGCCTCCACCCACGGCGGAGAATGCCGACAACCCGCCTGGCTCGGGTTGACGAGATACGCGAAAGCCGCCGCCACGTCCTCCGGGTCCGGTGGCATCCCCTTTTCGGGCGCCATCCGCGAGAGGTCCCGGATCAATTGCCGGGCCCCGCCAGGTTCGTGGTTCCACCGATGACAACTCGCTTCCAGCCAGGGACCCTTCGCCCCGGGCTCAGCGGGCAGCCTCAGGCCCGGACGACAACGGCCTTGCCGGCCACCCCGCGAGTGGCGTTCCGCGTGTCGATGACCAGCGGCGCATGTTCGAGGATCATGCCCCAGTCGTAGGCCGAGTGGTCGGTCACGATCAGGACGCAATCGCGGGTCGCGAGGGATTCGGGCGTCAGGGGCAGGCTCGTCCTGGCGAGCCGCGGGTAGTGGCGGGTCGGGCGCAGCTCGGGGATGTGCGGGTCGTTGTAGTCGACCTGCGCCCCCTTGTCGATCAAGCGGGCCATGAGCTCGTAGCCGGGGGATTCTCGCGCGTCGTCGACATCCTTCTTGTACGCCATGCCCAGCAGCAGGATCTTGCTCCCCTTGACCGCCATGCCGCGGTCGTTCAGGGCGTCAGTAATCCGGTTGACGACGTGGAGCGGCATGCCCGTGTTGATCTCGCCGGCCAGCTCGATGAAGCGGGTCGTGAGGCCGTGCCGACGCGCGATCCAGGTCAAGTAGAACGGGTCGATCGGGATACAGTGGCCGCCGAGACCCGGCCCGGGATAGAACGCCTGAAACCCGAACGGCTTGGTCTTGGCCGCGTCGATGACCTCCCAGACGTCCACGCCCATACGGTCGTACAGAACCTTCAACTCGTTCACCAGGGCGATGTTCACCGCTCGGTACGTGTTTTCCAGAATTTTGCAGGCCTCGGCGACCTCGGTCGTCGAGACCTGTACGACCCTCACCACGATCCGAGCATAAAGCGCCGTGGCCAGCTCGAGACTCGTGCGGTCGATCCCGCCGACGACCTTGGGGATCGTCGGGGCGGAGAATTTCGGGTTGCCCGGGTCCTCGCGTTCCGGGCTGAAGGCCAGGAAGAAGTCCTCTCCGTCACGCAGCCCCGAGCCTCTCAGGATCGGCAGGACGACCTCGCGGGTTGTGCCCGGGTAGGTTGTGCTCTCCAGGATGACGAGTTGGCCGGGGCGGAGCCGGGCGGCGATCGCCCGCGCCGAGCCCTCGACGAAGCTCAGGTCGGGCTCACGGGCGTCGGTCAGCGGGGTTGGGACGCAGATCAGGATCGCGTCGGGCTCTCCCAGACGCTCGAAGCGGTCGGTCGCCTCGAACCCCGAGGCGATCATCTCGCGGATGACCTCGTTGGGGATGTGCCCGATGTAGCTCTCGCCGGCGGCGAGGCGGCGGACCTTCTCGGCATCGACATCGAAGCCCAGCACGCCGATACCCTTGTTGACCAGGGCCCGGCCAAGCGGCAGTCCTACGTACCCCAGCCCGATGATCCCGACGAGGGCCGTCCCCTCCTCGAACTTCCGACGGAGCGATTCCGCCTGCGCACTGACGGTATCCTGGTCGCTCAAGAGCTTCGACATGAACTCGGTCCGCCCCTTGGCCCGGCCCCGGACCGCCGGTACGGGCACGACGGACGGCGGGTCCGTCGAGGTTTGGCTTCGCGGGGGTCAGTGCATTGCCGTGAAAGTCTCGACGTGCGTAATGATAAAGCATCTCCTGCCCCGGAGATAGGGAAGAGACGGCATCGTTGCCGGGATCGCTCACGGCGGTTCCTCCGGTGGTCGCGGGGCGGTTGCCTCACCCCCTGCTGGATTCGGTCGGGCCGCCGCCGGCCGCCCCCCGGGCGATCATCCCAGTGGTGCTGCGTCCCTCGACCAAGGGCACAAGAACGACCCTGCCCCCACGCGCCTTGACGACGTCGCCTCCGACGACGCCCTCCTCGGTGTAATCCCCCCCCTTGACCAGAATGTCGGGCCCGAGCAATTCGATGAGCCGCAACGGGGTCTCCTCGTCGAACAGGGCCACAGCGTCGACGCTGGAGAGCCCGGCCAGAACGCGGGCCCGATCCTCCTCGGTGACGACCGGACGGCTGGGGCCCTTGAGGGCCCGGACGGAGCGGTCGCTGTTCAGGCCGACGACGAGCCGGTCTCCCTCGCGGCGCGCTCGAGCCAGGAGGGTGACGTGGCCGACGTGCAGCAGATCGAAGCAGCCGTTGGTGAAAACCACCCGCTCGCCGCGAGACCGCCACGCCGCCACGCGACGGGCGAGCTCCCCGGCGTCGCAAAGCTTCTCGAAGGACTCGGCGACGTTCTCGGCCCGCACCGCGTCGAGCAACTCGGCGGCGCGGATCGGAGTGGTGCCGACCTTCCCGACCACCACCCCGGCGGCGACGTTCGCCAGTCGCAGCGCGTCGTCCAGATCGAGACCGGCGACGAGACCGGCGGTGAGCGTGGCAATGACCGAGTCGCCCGCGCCGGAGACGTCGAAGACTTCGCGTGCCAGCGCCGGAAAGTCGTGGGCCCCGCGGTCGTCGAAGAGACGGATCCCCTTGTCCCCAAGCGTCACGACGAGGTAGTCCAGGCCGAGGGCCCGCGCCAACTCGCGGCCGGCGGCGAGCATTTCCGCGTTCCCGTCGACCCCGGCGGCAACCTCCATCTCCTGGCGATTCGGGGTCAGCGTGGTGGCGCCGGCGTACTTGCGGAAGTCGCGACCCTTGGGGTCGACCAGGACCGGGACGCCGCGGCGCCTCGCTGCGTCGATCACGTCCCGGCAGACCGCCTCGGGCAACGCGCCCTTGGCGTAATCGGAAAGGACCACGGCACGCGTCGCGTCGTCGATCAGTCCGAGGGCCGCGTCGCGGAGCCGGGCGACCTCGGCCTCGGATGGGGGCGTCGGCGCCTCCTCGTCGAGCCGGAGCATCTGCTGGTGTCCGCCGATCACGCGCGTTTTTGTGATCGTCGGCCGACCCGCCCAGGAGACGAGGCCGCCGAGGTCGGTGCCCTCGGCGGCGAGCAATCGCCGGAGCCGCCCCCCGGCCTCGTCGTCGCCGACGAAACCGGCCGCCACGGCCTCCAGGCCGAGCCCCGTGAGGTTCAGGATCACATTGCCCGCCCCGCCGGCGACCTCTGAGCGACGGACCAGCCGGACGATCGGCACCGGCGCCTCGGGGGAGATTCGCGCCACATCCCCCCAGAGGTAGACGTCGAGCATCAGATCGCCGACGACCAGCACGCGACCACCGCCGAACCCGCGGGCGATCGCCGATCGGACCGCCTCAAAAGACCCGAACATCGCACCCCTCCCGACAGCTGAAGTCGACCCCGACCAGCACGTCGAGGCTATTGCCGGAGTTGGTCAGGGCCACGACCGCGTCCTCCGGGCGACGAAAGCCTCGATGTGCCGCCCGTTGATCCGCTCGTAGCCGTGGCCGTGGTCGCGGTTGATGCCGATGGCCGTGAGGGCGATCGAGGTGTTTCCGCGACGCTCGTAACGGTAACGGCTGACCAGCTCGACGGCCAGATGTTGGCTGCCGGCGGCGTCATCGTCGACCATCCTGAGGACATTGCCCCCCGCCTCCAGGCGTCGGCGGATCCGCCTCGCCTCTCCTCGATCCGCGGGCGGAACGGCTCGGCGGTGTTGATCGCCTCTTGATGCTCACGGAACGTCTGGTGGAGTTCGATCATGGGCGGGACCTCGCGCTGGCTGCGAGCGCGTCGCTCCTCGGCGAGACTGCGGTAGAATCGGGCCGCGAGCGTCTTGGTTCCCCGGACGTTGACGATTCCAGAGTCGCCTCGATCGCCCCGAGTATCTCGTCGACCATGATCGAGGGAATGAGGCAGTTCGCCCAACCGAGGGCCGCCTGGCGATTTCAATCCGCCATCCGCCCGGGTGGTTTGGGAGAAAGGCGCGGCTAGCCTGGCACGCAGCCGACATGGATCCGCAGGTGACGCCCTGCGACAAGCGAAGGCCGATGCGGGCCGGTCTTCGGTCGGACCCGAAAACGCAGCGAGCCGCGTCGATGAAGCGGCTCGCGGTACTAGGTGTTCTATTTTCGGGACTTATGCAGAGGAGGAGGTGGGATTTGAGCCCACGGTACCCTTTCGGGTACACCGGTTTTCGAGACCGGAAAAGTCTGTATTTAAGTAGTTACCAACAAACAAGTTGTGTTGAGACACAGGGTGGGGTTGCACCGCCGTTTGCACCCCTTCCGTAGAAAAACGACGTTCCTCTCTTGCTACGGACCGCTTTTGACAATTTAGGTTTCGCTAAGGAAGTTCGTTCCTCTTCAGTATAGCAGGGGGACAGGACCTGACAAATCGGGGTAGGGCTTTAAGTGATTGCATGCGTGATACATTCAGCCGGGATATAACCTGGACGCGACCGCGGTCCGAGAATCATATGGCCCAAAAAATTCTGTCCGTCTCGACGAGGTGGAGTTAACCAGGTTAGGCCTCCCGAGGGACCTTCGGGAGCATAAGTTACATTATCTCGCCAAAGGGCTCGAGCAGGATGAAGAAAGTCGGTTGTCGAAAGAAGGGCAAGAAGAAGCTATCATGATGGCGTATCACCTCCGAACAAGAGGACGTTAACCTAATTCGCATCGTCAGACATAATACAACCGGGCTCCGGGTGAAGTGGACCCCAAAGTCTAGACCACTGAACCCGATTTCCTAGTTATGGTCCCGACCTCCCTCGGCTCATCTTGAGCCCCTCCCGGCCTCCTGGTAGACCTCGGCGGGCGCCCGATACTTCAGGCTCTGATGAGGCCTCTCGTGGTTGTAGAACCGGAACCAGTTCGTCAGACCCGACACCAACTCCGCCACGCTCCGCTAGTCCTTCAGATAAACCTCCTCGTATTTCAGAGACCTCCAAAGTCGCTCCACGAACACGTTGTCCAACGCCCTCCCCCGGCCGTCCATGCTCACCAAGACCCCAGCCGTCTCCAGCCGACCCGTGAACGATCTCGCCGTATACTGCACCCCCTGATCGGTGTTGAAGATCTCCGGCGTTCCTCCCCTCAAGGCCTCTTCCAAAGACTCCTGGCAGAACCTCCCGTCCAGGCTATTGGAGAGGTGCCAGGATAGGACGTACCGGCTGTACCAGTCGATCACGGCCGTCAAGTACATGAACCCCTGATGCATCGGGATGTACGTGATATCCGAGGACCAGACCTGATCCCGACGCTCGATCTTCACTCCTCTGAGCAGGTAGGGATAGACCTTGTGATCCGGGTTCGCCACCGTCGTTCGAGGGCCGGGATGGATCGCCTCCAGGCCCATCAAGGCCATCAGGCGTTTGACTCGCTTACGGTTGACCTCCTCCCCCTCACCGCCCAGCACGATCGCCATCCGACGACTGCCGAAGAAGGGTGTCTTGAGATATTGCTCGTCGATCCGCTTCATCAGTCGCAGGTTCTCGATCGTCTCCGTCGCCGGCTCGTGATAGTAGCTCGCCCGGTTAAGGCCCAGCAAT